>NZ_JBMFZG010000005.1:0-358302 GCF_048890225.1 Maribacter luteocoastalis | reverse complement strand
CATTCCGAACAGGGAAGTTAAGACCGTTTGCGCCGATGGTACTGCTATACCAAGTGGGAGAGTAGGTAGCCGCCTTTTTCGAAGGCCCCTTACAGTGATGTAAGGGGCCTTTTTTTATGTGCTAGTTTCAAATACCCTTTTTCGTATATTTAGGAAAAACCAGTAGTATGCTGACAAAGTTTAGTGCATTCATTACATGTTTATACATTCTTGGTCTAACTGCCTGCAAAGATCAAAAACAGATTATTGATAAAAAGCCTAACGTACTCTTTATTCTTGTAGATGATCTTGGGTTATTTGATTTGGGGGTTACTGGAAGCAGTTTCTATGAAACCCCAAATATTGATAGATTGGCAAAACAGGGAATGATATTTACACAAGGGTATGCAGCAAGTAGGGTTTGCAGTCCTTCTAGGGCAAGTATAATGACTGGTAAGTTTACTGCTCGTCATGGTATTACAGATTGGATAGGTGCCAAATCTGGTAAGGAGTGGCGTAAACTTCAAAGACATGATAAATTACTGCCAGCAACATACGTTCACAATTTACCACATGAAGATATTAGTATAGCTGAAGCCATGAAGAGCAGTGGGTATAAAACTTTTTTTGCAGGTAAGTGGCATTTAGGGAACCTAGGTTCTTATCCCGAAGATCATGGTTTCGACATCAATATTGGCGGTTGGGAGAAAGGAAGTCCTATGGGTGGTTATTTTTCACCATGGAAAAATCCAAAACTTAAAAATACAATTAAAGGAGAAAACCTTTCCATGAGGTTGGCTAAAGAAACCTCTAATTTTATTGAACAACATAAAGATAGTACGTTTTTTGCCTTTCTGTCTTTTTATGCTGTGCATGGGCCTATACAAACAACAGAGCAAAAATGGTCTAAATATAGGGAGAAGATTAGGAAAAAGGGCTTACACGAAACGGGATATAAAATGGAACGTGTATTGCCGATAAGACATGTTCAGGACAATCCTATCTATGCGGGTTTGGTAGAATCCATGGACGATGCTGTTGGGCAGGTGTTAAAAACACTTATTGATAATGGTTTGGAGGAAAATACTATTGTAGTTTTCACATCGGATAATGGTGGGGTAGCTTCTGGCGACAACTTTTCTACATCTAATTTACCATTACGAGGTGGTAAGGGGTATCAATGGGAAGGAGGAATTCGAGAACCCTTTTTTATCAAGGTGCCATGGTTAAGAAATGCTGGTACAACAAGTGATTTCCCAGTGGTAGGGACCGATTTTTATCCAACTATATTGGATTTGGCGGGACTAGGTCTCCGACCGGAACAACATGTTGATGGAATTAGTTTAAAACCTATTTTGGAGGGTAAAGTATTGAATGTGAATAGACCGTTGTATTGGCACTATCCCCATTATGGTAATCAAGGGGGAAATCCTTCGTCAATAATAAGGGAAAAAAACTGGAAGTTGATACATTATTGGGAAGACGGTACGGAAGAGCTCTATGATCTAGTGAAAGACATCGGGGAACAAAATAATGTTTTAAAGTCCAATCCTTTAATAGCAAAAAAACTAAGTAATGATCTGTTGGATTGGCTCGACAAAGTTGGCGTTCAATTGCCTACAAAAGACGAAAAGTTCAATGCTGTACTTGCCCTACAAAGACATCAGGATATTATTACTGGGAAATGGCCAGAGCTGGAAGCCCAGCGCAATGAGATACTATCTAAAAACTTTAAACCTAATAATGATTGGTGGAGCAGTAAAACTACTAGTGATTAAGCTGTTTTGTTTTACATCAGACTTAACTATTAAAACCAAACAGTGTGGTATTATTTTGACATCTATAATTTAACAATCATCAGTATGTCCCGACAGTTTTTTAAGTATATTTTGGATTTTAAACAGCTTAAAGTTTAATTGCATAACGAAGTGTTTTTTTTGAGTCAATGAATCATTCTATATTTATTTATGAAAAGGTACATTTTATTTTATTTGTTAGTAGCTGTTTTAATTGTTGGCTGTAAACCATCGAACAAGGAAATTGAAAACCAAAAACCTAAGGAAAACCCCAACTTTGTTTTCTTGTTCGCGGACGATCAAACCTACGAAAGTATTAGTGCTCTTGGTTTTAATGAGGTGCATACGCCTAATTTGGACAGGTTGGTAAATTCTGGAACCTCATTTACCAATGCCTATAATATGGGTGGATGGAATGGTGCAATATGTATTGCTTCTAGGGCTATGATTATTTCTGGAATGCCAATTTGGGATGCCCAAAAGAAGACCAAGTTATGGGCAAAAGGGGATTCAACAGCATTAAATCAAACTTGGGGTAGATTACTGGAAAGGAATGGCTATACTACTTATATGACTGGCAAATGGCATGTAGCGGCTCCTTCCGATTTTGTTTTCCAAAATGTAAAGCATGAACGTCCCGGGATGCCAAGTGACAAAAGAGGCGAACTAACATCTGCGATTAACAAATGGAAGGAAGAATCTGGTAATATGAAAGATTGGAATGATTATATGCCATTGGGTTATGGTCGCCCAACTGGTCCAGAGGATACCGAATGGTCACCTACCGATACCTTGCAAGGAGGTTTCTGGAATGGAGGTAAGCACTGGAGCGAAGTGGTACGTGATGATGCCCTATCATTTATTGATACTGCCAAGGACAAGGGAGATCCATTTTTTATGTATTTAGCCTTTAATGCTACACATGATCCACGCCAGGCCCCACAACGATTCTTGGATATGTACCCATTGGAGGATATTGAGTTGCCTCAGAATTTTTTACCTGAATACCCATATAAGGATAGTATTGGAAATCCACCAAGTTTAAGGGATGAGGCTTTGGCTCCCTATCCTAGGACAGCATATGCCGTAAAGGTACATCGGCAAGAGTATTATGCTCTTTTAAGTCATATGGATGAACAAATAGGGAAGATTTTGGATGCGTTGGAAGAAAGCGGAAAAATGGATAATACGTATATATTTTTTGGGGCGGACCATGGACTATCTGTTGGTCACCACGGTTTAATTGGAAAACAAAGCATGTTCGATCATAGTGTGCGTATTCCAATGATGGTCGTTGGCCCGGATATACCTGAGGGTAAAAGATTAAGCCAAGATGTTTATTTGCAAGACATTATGGCTACAACTTTAGAATTGGCCAAGGTAGAAAAACCAGATTATGTGCAGTTCCATAGTTTTATGGACATCATTAATGGAAAGCGAGAAAATAGTTATTATAACGGAATATATGGAGCCTATGAAGATGCGCAGCGAATGATTCGTAAAGACGGGTTTAAACTATTGGTTTATCCTAAAATAAATAAAGTATTACTTTTTGATATGAAAAAGGACCCAAATGAAATGCATGATTTGGCTATTTACCCCGAATTTAACGGAAAAGTTAAAACTTTGTATTCTGATTTAATGGATTTGCAAAAAACTTATAATGATACTTTGACATTACCTGATACCTATACAAAACATAACAGCTAAATTGAAATAAAAATTCCCCAAAGTATATACTGTGGGGAGTTCTTTAGTTTAAGAATTTTGCTAAACCCTTGGTAAATCCCCTTCTCCTTTTAATGGCAACGCGGATTCTCCCATAAGGTATTTATCTACATGGTGTGCAGCTTGTCTTCCTTCAGATATTGCCCATACGATTAACGATTGGCCTCTACGCTGATCACCAGCTGCAAATACACCAGGGATGTTTGTTTTATAATCCTTATCAGTGGCTTTGATGTTCGTTCTTCCATCCATTTCTAATCCCAGTTGTTCTGCAATGGTTGTTTCGGAACCGGTAAAACCTAAAGCTAACAATGCTAAATCACACTTCCATTCTTTTTCCGTTCCTTTAACTTCCATTAATTGTGGTCTTTGTCCTGGAGTAGTAACCCATTCCACTTCGGAAGTAATCAACCCTTTTAAGTTTCCATTTTCATCACCAATAAACCTTTTTGTTGAAATACTAAAGAAACGCTCGGCTCCCTCCTTGTGAGATGAGCTAGTCCTTAACCTCATTGGCCAAAAAGGCCAAGGTTGGTTTTGGGGTCTTTCCGATGTGCCCATTGGCATAATTTCAAAATTGGAAACAGAATTTGCGCCATGCCTAATTGATGTGCCAATGCAATCTGACCCAGTGTCTCCACCACCAATAACAACAACATTTTTATTCGTGGCTAAAATTTCTTCACCTAAATCTTTAATACCATCTACGCGTCTATTGTTTTGTCCTAGAAAGTCCATTGCTTGTACAACACCTTTTAAATCGGCTCCCTCAATAGGTAAATTTCTTCGAACCGTTGCACCCCCTGTTAGAACAATAGCATCAAAATCATTTTTTAATTCATCAGCTTTAATATCATTTCCGACATGTACACCACACTCAAAAACTATTCCCTCTTCCTTTAAAATGTCCAATCTCCGGTCTATGACATTCTTTTCCATTTTAAAATCTGGAATACCATATCTCATTAAACCACCAGGTTTTTGATCGCGTTCAAAAACGGTCACTAAATGGCCGGCTCTGTTTAGTTGTTGTGCAGTCGCAAGACCTGCGGGTCCAGAACCTATAACCGCAACTTTTTTGCCCGTACGGTTAAGAGGTGGTTTGGCTTTGACCCATCCTTTTTTAAATGCTGTCTCAACGATATTTTTCTCTATATTTTCTATAGAGACAGGGTCTTCATTTATGCCTAAAACACATGCTTCCTCACAAGGAGCAGGACACAATCTTCCCGTAAATTCTGGAAAATTATTAGTTGAGTGTAAAATTTTGCTTGCCTTTTCCCATTTGCCCAAATAAACCGCGTCATTAAAATCAGGAATTAAATTACCTAGAGGGCAACCACTATGGCAAAAAGGAATGCCGCAGTCCATACAACGGGCACCTTGATCTTTAAGTTCTTTTTCCTTCATAGGAACCGTGAACTCTTTATAATTTTTAACACGGTCCTTTACAGGAGCATATGATTCTACTTTTCTATCGAATTCCAAAAATCCTGTTGTCTTCCCCATCTCTCGATTTTATATAGTTTGTAAATTTTCTTTTTCCAAGCGTAAAAGTGCTTGTTTATATTCTTCTGGTAAAACCTTAATAAATTGAGGTAAATAAGTTTCCCAGTTTTCTAAAATTCTTTGTGCTAATGGACTATGAGTAGAATTATAGTGACTAGTTATCAAATCTTTTAGCTGTTTAATGTCATTGTCCTCTGTTACATCCAGTAAATTTAAACCTTCTCCACTACAACGCTTTTTAAAGGTTTTCTTTTCATCAAGTACGTAAGCGATACCTCCACTCATACCCGCGCCGAAGTTTCTTCCAACTTCACCAAGAATAACTGCAACACCACCGGTCATATATTCACAACCATGATCTCCAATACCTTCTACAACAGCTTTGGCTCCTGAATTCCTCACACAGAATCTTTCACCTGCCTTACCATTGATATATGCCCTACCGGCAGTGGCGCCATATAAGGTTACGTTACCGGTAATAACATTTTCTTCGGGAACTATAGTACAGCCATCTGGAACCTTAATTACAAGTTTGGCCCCTGATAAACCCTTACCTAAATAATCATTGGTGTTCCCATTAACAATCATGGTAAGACCTCTTGTAGCAAAGGCACCAAAACTTTGTCCTGCGGAACCGGTGAAGTTTAACTTTAACGTGTTAATAGGTAAACCTTCAGCACCGTAAGTTTTGGATATTTCATTACTTATTATAGCACCTACCGCACGATCTGTATTGCAAATTGGGTAATCTAAGCTTAGTTTTTCCTTTCTAAATAAGGAAGGATTGGCTTTTTCAATGATATCAAACTCTATAGACTGCTCAATATCATGCTTTTGTTTTTCCGTATTATATAATTTTGTTCCTTTTGGAACATCTACTTGATGCAGAATTGGGGTTAGATCTATGCCAGAAGCTTTAAAATGTTTTATAGCTTTATTACGATCTAGTTTTTGAACCTGTCCTACCATTTCATTTATGGTTCTAAAACCAAGTTGTGCCATGATTTCACGCAATTCTTGTGCGACAAAGTACATATAGTTTACTACATGTTCCGGTTTTCCCTTAAACTTTTTACGTAGTTCTGGGTTTTGGGTAGCAATACCTACAGGACAAGTATTTAAATGGCAAACACGCATCATTATACAACCAGAGGCTACTAATGGTGCAGTGGCGAAACCAAATTCCTCTGCTCCAAGGAGACAGGCAATAGCAACATCCCGCCCTGTTTTTAATTGTCCGTCACATTCTAAAACGATACGGTTTCTTAAATCGTTTAAAACCAATGTTTGTTGTGCCTCTGCAATACCGAGTTCCCAAGGTAGTCCTGCATGTTTTAGAGAGGTTAATGGGGATGCACCAGTTCCACCATCAAATCCAGATACAAGTACAACATCAGCTTTTGCTTTGGCAACACCTGCAGCAACTGTACCTACACCAACTTCTGATACTAATTTTACATTAATACGTGCTTTTCTATTTGCTGATTTTAAATCATAAATAAGTTGTGATAAATCTTCAATGGAATAAATATCATGGTGTGGTGGCGGAGAAATAAGCCCTACGTAGGGAGTGGAGTTTCTTGTTTTAGCAATTTCTGGATTCACTTTTGGCCCTGGCAATTGTCCACCCTCTCCAGGTTTAGCTCCTTGGGCCATTTTTATTTGAATTTCCTTGGCATTGGTAAGATAATTGGACGTTACTCCAAATCTGCCTGATGCCACTTGTTTAATGGCGCTGTTTCTCCAATCACCAGTGGCATTTTTATAAAATCTATCTTGGTCCTCTCCACCTTCGCCAGAATTGCTTTTACCACCAATCCTATTCATGGCAATGGCTAAGTTTTCATGTGCCTCTTTACTTATGGAACCATAAGACATAGCTCCAGTCTTGAACCTTTTTACAATTTCTGTCCAAGGTTCTACTTCGTCCAAAGGAATCGGGTCAAAATTAGAAAATTCAAATAGGCCCCTGATAGTCATCAAGTTTTGTGACTGCTCATTCACCATTTTAGAATACTCCTTGTAGGTCTCAGGTTCATTATTACGAACCGATTTTTGTAGTTTGGCAATAGTCAAAGGATTAAACATGTGCTTTTCGCCATCTCGTCTCCATCTGTATTCACCTCCTATTTCCAAATCAAGATTAGCCTCGACTTCTTTAGTGCTATATGCCTTTTCATGGCGCTTAGCTACCTCTTTTTCAATTTCGTATAATCCAATACCTTGAATACGTGTTGGTGTATTTGGGAAATATTTGTCTACTACTTTGGTATTGATACCAATACATTCAAATAGTTGGGAGCCTCTATAGGAGTTAAGTGTAGAGATACCAATTTTGTTCATTACCTTCAAGATGCCTTTACCAATGGCCTTGTTGTAATTTTTAACTGCTTCTTCAAATGTGAAATCTGTGATATCGTGTTCTTCTATTTGCTCACCAATGATTTCATTTACCAAATATGGATTTATTGCACTGGCACCAAAACCGAACAGAAGCGCAAAATGATGTACTTCTCGTGGTTCCGCAGATTCTATTATAATACTAAGCTTTGATCTTTTCCCTAATTTCTGCAGGCCATTGTTTATGTAGGAACATGCTAATAATGCAGGAATTGGTGCATTCTCTTCATCTACATTTCTATCCGATAGAATAATTATATTAGCACCATTATCAACTTCATCAGAAGCCTGTTTTAAAATAGATTCCAAAGCATCTTCCAAGCCGTTGTTTCCTTTTTGTACTTTATACAACATAGGTAAGGAGACCACTTTATAATCTGGACTAGCATCGTAATTCTTGATTTTATCCAAATCCTCTTTTGAAATTACTGGATTCTGAATTTTTAATTTTCTACAATGAAGTTCTGAAAATTCAAAAATATTATGGTCACTTCCCAAGGTTAAGCTAATGTCTGTAATCAATTCTTCACGAATACCATCTAAAGGTGGATTGGTTACCTGTGCGAATAACTGCTTAAAATAATTATAGATCAATTGTGGCCTTTGTGAGAGAACTGCTATTGGTGTGTCCGATCCCATTGAGCCAATTGGTTCTTTGGCGGTTTTACCCATTGGAAGTATTATCGTATTGATATCCTCTAAAGTATAACCAAAAACCGATTTTCTTTTTTCTAGCGGCGCTTCGCCTAAAAATAAAGGACAGTCATTATAAGGTATGTCTTTTAAATGAACCAAGTTGGCGTCTAGCCATTTTTTGTAAGGGTGTTTTTTAGCGATGTTTTCTTTTATCTCCTCGTCATTTATAATACGTCCTTCTTCCATGTTAACCAAGAACATCTTACCAGGCTCTAAACGACCATGAAACTCCACATTTTCAGGTGCAATTTCAACAACACCGGTTTCTGAGGACATTACTACATAATCATCTTTAGTTACAGAATATCTAGAAGGTCTAAGGCCATTTCTATCTAAAACAGCACCAATAAAATTACCGTCTGTAAAAGGTATGGATGCAGGTCCGTCCCAAGGTTCCATCATACAAGAATGATACTCGTAAAAGGCCTTCTTGGCTTCGGACATTTCAGTATTTTTCTCCCAAGCTTCTGGAACCAAGATCATCATCACTTCAGGTAAAGAACGTCCTGTCATCAATAATAACTCGACAACCATGTCCATGGTAGCAGAATCAGATTTGCCTGGTAATATAACTGGCAATATATTTTTTATCTCATCACCAAATAGTTCACTCTTCAACAATTCTTCCCTGGAGAACATTCTTGAGACGTTTCCACGTAATGTGTTTATTTCCCCATTGTGGCACATATATCTAAAAGGCTGCGCCAAATCCCATGTTGGGAATGTGTTGGTTGAAAATCGTTGGTGTACCAGTGCCAATCTAGTAACCACTCGGGAATCCATTAAATCGGAATAGTATAGGCTAATATCCATTGGCATCAATAGTCCTTTGAATATTATTATTTTGGTGGATAGACTAGGAAGATAAAAGAATTTGCTTTCAGATAATTTAGATTTTAAAATGGCATGTTCCGTTGTTTTACGGGCTATGTACAGTTTAAGGTTAAAATCAAAATAAGTCTGTTCTTTGTTAGCCTTGCCAACAAATACTTGTTTTACATAAGGTTCTGTCTCTGCTGCAATTCTCCCGGGAACCGATTTGTTTACCGGGACCTTTCGCCAACCTAAAAGATGTAGTCCTTGTTTTTTTATATTCTCTTCAAAAACTGATATGCAAAATTTACGTTGATTTTCTTTTTGAGGGAAAAAAACATTGCCAACTGCATATTCACCTTGTTCAGGTAGTTCAAAATTACATACGTCCTTGAAAAAGTCATGGGGTATATCTACCAAGATACCTGCTCCATCCCCCGTTTTTCCGTCAGAACTAACGGCTCCCCTATGTTCTAGGCGTTCTAGAATTTCCAATGCTTTGTGAATAATATCATTGGATTTTTTTCCTTTAAGGCTGCAAATGAATCCTGCGCCGCAGTTATCATGTTCAAATTCCGGTAGGTATAAACCTTGCTTCTTCAACTTCATTCTTTATGGTATTTGTTCAAAAATATCATTTTATCTGAATTATATTCAACGAATTAAATACAATTAAATAAAATATTCAACGTAATTAATTAATGGTTAAAAAAACTACAATAATGAATTATTGCCTAGTTGATTTTATCAGAATGATAAATTTAGGATATAATTTATTAAGGGAGTTCTTTGTGCAAGGGGTATATATATCCATATGACTAATTGTAACAATATAGCCCGTGGTTATAAGTAGGTGTAACAAAAATAAAAGAGGAAAAATTAGCATAACCCCTAAATATGATGGGGAGGTTTTATTGGTTGTTTATTTTAATATGCTCCTTGATATAACAATCTTTTGAATTTCTGAAGTTCCCTCATAGATTTGGGTAATTTTGGCATCTCTCATTAGTCTTTCTACATGGTATTCCTTTACAAATCCATTTCCTCCATGTACTTGAACGGCTTCTACGGTAGTTTCCATGGCTACTTTGGAAGCGTATAATTTGGCCATAGCGCCAGATAAATCGTAATCATGCCCTTTATCTTTGTCACAAGCTGCTTTGTAGACTAAATATCTAGCTGCTTCTATTTGGGTATGCATATCAGCTAGTTTAAATGCAATAGCTTGGTGGTTACTTATTTCTGTGCCGAAAGCTTTACGCTGCTTGGAATATTTTAGGGCTAGTTCATAAGCTCCGGCTGCAATTCCTAATGCTTGCGCTGCGATTCCGATTCTGCCGCCGGCAAGCGTCTTCATGGCAAACTTAAATCCAAATCCGTCTTCACCAATCCTATTTTTTTTTGGAACAATTACATCATTGAACAAAAGGGAGTGGGTGTCACTGCCTCTAATACCAAGTTTGTTTTCTTTTGGACCTATTTCAAAGCCATCTGTGCCCTTTTCTAGGATGAGGACATTGATTCCCCTATGTTTTTTTTCTTTATCGGTTTGTGCAATTACTAGATATACATCGGCGGTGCCACCATTGGTTATCCAGTTTTTGGTGCCATTTAATAGATAATGGTCACCTTGGTCTATGGCTGTGGTCTTTTGGGATGTTGCATCGCTACCTGCTTCAGGCTCCGAAAGACAAAAGGCGCCAATAATTTGACCCGAGGCTAATTTGGTTAGGTATTTTTCTTTTTGTTCTTCATTGCCATAGGTCTCTAATCCCCAACAAACTAAAGAATTGTTGACGGATACAATAACAGATGCGGAAGCGTCTATCTTGGAAAGCTCTTCCATAACTAGGACATAGGATAATGTATCTAGGCCACTTCCTCCATATTTAGGATCTACCATCATGCCCAGAAAACCTAGTTCACCCATTTTTTGAACCTCATTCTTTGGGAATTTTTGTAATTCGTCCCTTTCTATTACTCCAGGTAACAACTCGTTTTGGGCAAAGTCTTTAGCGGCCTGTTTTATTAATAGCTGTTCTTCGGTAAGATTAAAATCCATATCGTATGACTTAGGTAAATTTTACTACACAAATATAACGGTATACTATTTTAAATGTGTTTGTAGATTGTTAATTGCTAGCAAAAGGCATTTTAATAGTTGAATATCAAAGATGTGCCAGTTACCTAGATGTTAAAAATAGACAAATGGTTGAAACGATATTATAGATAATTTTCAATATAATAGTTTGACTTTCAATATTCTTGCTTTTAATATTTGGCTTCTTCCTAAAGAAATGTCATTTTTAAATATCTTTAAGAAATTTCTTTTTAAGATTTCATAATCTATATTTGACAATCAATTATAGATTATATAAAACCAACTAACAATGGAGACCATAATTATTATCGTTTTTTTAGCAGGATACCTAGCTATAACTTTAGAACATAACCTTAAAATTGACAAATTAATTCCAGCTTTGGCTATGATGGCCATTTTATGGGCAATTATAGCTTTGAACCATATGTCGGTATTTGAAGTGAATGCAGAGCTTAGGGAGTTGGAACCTACGCATATTGATGAAATATTATTGCATCATTTAGGAAAGACAGCGGAGATTCTTGTGTTTTTGCTAGGCGCAATGACGATTGTAGAGATAATAGATTATTTTGACGGTTTTGCTACCATTAAAGGGTATATCCGAACGCGAAGCAAGAAAAAACTTTTATGGCTGTTTTCAATATTGGCATTCATATTATCTGCTATAATCGATAACCTTACAGCAACGATAGTATTGATAACCATTCTCCAGAAGGTGATAGCTGACCGAAATACGCGTCTTTGGTTTGCTGGTATGATAATCATTGCAGCAAACGCTGGTGGTGCATGGTCCCCTATCGGGGATGTTACTACAACCATGTTGTGGATTGCGGATAAGGTTTCCGCTGGTCAATTGGTAATTCATGTTTTGATACCATCCATAGTTTGTATGGTGGTGCCAACTTTAATAGCGGGGAATAATAAAGCCTTTAAAGGTGTAATCGAAGGTGATTTTGAGGAAGAGGCGCCTAAATCGAAACACGGGTCCATTATGTTATATTTAGGCCTTGGCGCTATTGTTTTTGTGCCTTTCTTTAAGACGATTACACATTTACCGCCATATGTAGGTATGATGTTGTCATTGGCAGTTGTGGCTACTTTTGCGGAAATCTATAGTAATAAAAAGTTCAGTATTTCTAGTCTTGATGGTGAAGAGGCAGACCATACGGGTCACCATAGTCCGGTTCACCATTCATTATCTAAGATTGAATTACCCAGTATTCTTTTCTTTTTAGGTATTTTACTTGCAGTAGCTGCCTTGGAATCTTTGGGTATGTTGTTCCATTATGCTGAAAGTTTAAATACTGCTATACCAAACACAGATATTGTTGTAATGCTGTTTGGGGTGGGATCGGCTGTTATTGATAACGTGCCTTTAGTGGCTGCCAGCATGGGTATGTTTGGTGAGCCATTAGACAACCCGTTATGGCATTTTATAGCTTTCTCCGCTGGTACTGGTGGTAGTATGTTGATTATTGGCTCAGCTGCAGGAGTGGTTGCCATGGGTATGGAAAAGATAGATTTCTTTTGGTATTTAAAGAAAATTACTTGGTTGGCATTAATTGGTTTTGTGAGTGGTGCTGCTGTTTTTATTTTATTAAGAGATTTTGTACTACACGGATAATTTTATATCAAAAACACCGTTATAATGGCAAATTTGATAATTAAGAACACTATGTTATTATTCCAAGATTTGTCACAAGATCCTGTAACAGATGAGCTTCTTTCAGAAGAGAAAACCTTATCTGTAATGGACTTGGTGTTTAATGGGGGCACTGGAAGTGTAATCATCATATCCGTATTATTTTTAATGCTGGGTGTGGCACTGTACATTTATTTTGAGCGATTACTTGCTGTAAATGCCGCTTCTAAAATAGATAAGAATTTCATGAACCAGATTCGAGATCATGTAACTTCTGGTAAACTCGAGGCCGCAAAATTACTTTGTGCCCAAACAGATTCACCGGTTGCACGATTAACCGAAAAAGGGATTTCTAGAATAGGCAAGCCCTTAGATGATATTAATACTGCCATTGAAAATGCTGGGACCCTAGAGGTTTACAAGCTAGAGAAAAATGTTAGTGTTTTGGCGACCGTAGCAGGAGCCGCTCCAATGATTGGATTTTTAGGTACAGTAATTGGCATGATTTTGGCTTTTCATGAAATGGCCAGCAGTGGTGGCCAAGCGGAGATGGGTTCATTGGCATCAGGCATCTATACAGCTATGACAACTACAGTGGCAGGTTTAATAGTGGGTATTATCGCTTATATGGGCTATAATCACTTGGTGAACAGAACAGATAAAGTTGTTCATAAGATGGAGGCAAATGCCGTAGAGTTCTTGGATTTGTTGAACGAACCTCTTTAATTTTAAAGTATGAAACTAAAAGGAAGGAATAAAGTTAGTCCAGACTTTAGTATGTCATCAATGACGGATATTGTATTCTTGTTATTGATTTTCTTCATGCTTACGGCTAACTCGCCAAACGCATTGGATTTATTACTGCCAAAGGCGAAAGGAAAGTCTACCAATACACAAAATGTTTCTGTTAGTATTGATAAAAACTTACAGTACTATGTGAACAACCAAAGAATAAACGGAGAATACATTGAAATTGAATTAAAAAAGGCACTAGAGGGTCAAGACAAACCAACAATTATTCTTAGGGCGGAAGAAAATGTCGCTATAAAGGAAGCGGTAAACGTAATGGATATTGCCAACAGGAATAATTATAAGGTCATTTTGGCGGTGCGGCCCAATTAAATGGCATTTTTAGATACGAGGCACAAGAAAAAATCATTTACACTTACCACTTTGTTGTTAAGTGTTTTGTTGTTGGTGTTATTCTATATTGGTTTAACATATATGGACCCGCCAATAGAAAATGGGATTTCCGTTAATTTTGGAACGACAGATTTTGGTAGTGGCAGGGTACAACCCAAAGAAAAGATAAGGTCTGAACCTTTAGATACTCCACCGGTTGAGCCAACGAGGCAAGAAGTGGCAGAAGAGGTGAAGCAAGAAGTTACCGATGAAGTTGTTGCGAAAGATACCCCTTCAGAAAAAGTGCTGACACAAGATAACGAAGAGTCTATTAAGATTAAAAAGGCTAAAGAAGAAGCCAAACGCGAATCAGATGCTGCGGCAGAAGCCAAAAGACAAGCTGAGAATGCTGAGAAAAAAGCGAAGGCAGAGGCCGAGCGTATAGCCCAGCAAAAAAGAGATGCCGAGGAAAAAGCTCGGTTAGAGCAGGAGGCTAAAAAGAAGAGGCTAGATGAGTTAATGGGGGGGTTAAATAAATCTGATGGAACTGCTTCTGGTAGCGAAGGTGATGATACTAAATCTGGAGATAAAGGTAGCCCTGACGGGGATCCTTATGCCACAAGTTATTATGGTAGCCCTGGATCAGGAAGTGGAACAGGAGGTTATGGACTTAACGGCAGATCGTTAGTAAATAAGGGAAAAGTTCCGCAAGAATGTAACGAATCTGGTAGAGTGGTTGTTAAAATAGTGGTAGACCGCAATGGAAAGGTTGTTAGTGCTACGCCGGGTGTTCGAGGAACAACCAACAATAATCCATGTTTGTTAGAACCTGCTAGAAAAACTGCTTTCATGCATAAGTGGAACTTAGATTCCAATGCTCCAAGTCAACAAGTTGGTTTTGTAGTTGTGAATTTTAAATTAGGGGAGTGACCTATCAACAAACGCTGGATTGGATGTTTGCCCAACTTCCAATGTATCAACAACTAGGTAAAAAAGCATTTAATGCTAAACTAAACGGTATTAAATTATTGTCCCAACGTTTGGGAAATCCTCAACAAAAATTCAAAAGTATTCATGTTGCAGGGACTAATGGAAAGGGTTCAAGTAGTCATATGTTGGCTTCTATTCTCCAGGAAGCTGGGTATAAAGTTGGTTTATATACGTCCCCACACCTTAAAGATTATCGTGAACGCATACGAATTCAAGGTAAACCTGTTAGTGAGAAATTTGTAACTAACTTTATTGGGGAGCATAAGGCATTTTTAGAAGAAAATAGGTTTTCTTTTTTTGAAATGACCGTCGGTTTGGCCTTTACATATTTTGCTAAGGAGCAAGTAGATATTGCAGTGATAGAAGTAGGGTTGGGAGGAAGACTGGATTCTACAAATATTATTGCACCAGAGGTTTCATTGATTACCAATATTGGGATGGACCATACGGATATGTTAGGTGATACATTGGTAAAAATTGCTTTTGAAAAAGCAGGTATAATCAAAGAACATACCCCAGTTGTAATAAGTGAATATCAGGAAGATGTTATAGCGGTATTTGAGGAAGTTGCCGAAGCTAAAAATGCTAAACTATTGGTTGCCAGTGAAAACGAATATCCAAGGTATAAGACTTCTTTACTAGGTCAATACCAAAAGAAAAATATAAATGGTGTTTTAGCTGTAATTAATGAACTGGATGATTTTATAATCACTGAAAGCCATATAGCCAAAGGCTTGATGCAAGTAGTTGAAAACACTGGTTTAATGGGCAGATGGCAACAGTTAGGTGTCGAACCAAAAATTATCTGTGATACCGCCCATAATACGGAAGGCCTGCAATTGGTCTTACATCAGTTAGAAAATGAAAAATACCAGGATTTACATATTGTATTAGGGTTTGTTAAGGATAAAAATTTAGAAGGGATATTGCCATTATTCCCGCAAAATGCGACATATTATTTTTGTAAACCAGCTATTGAAAGAGGTCTAAGTGAAATAAATCTTAAGCAATATGCTAAAGAATATAATTTAATGGGGGATGCATACAAAAGTGTTTCAGAAGCCTATTTAGCTGCAAAACAACATGCTACAAAACGCGACTTGATATTTGTTGGGGGAAGTAATTTTATTGTAGCAGAAGTTGTTTAATTTTTTTTATTTTTTCTTTTGGTATAAGCAAAACTATTCTATATTTGCACTCCTTTTGGGGCTCTTAGCTCAGTTGGTTCAGAGCACCTGCCTTACAAGCAGGGGGTCACTGGTTCGAATCCAGTAGGGCCCACAGGATTTTAAAAAAGGCTTTCGTTTAACGAAAGCCTTTTTTTGTGTAGAATAGTTTTTTTTATAGATACTAAATTATATTCTACCTTAGCAATTACTATCGGGATATTAGCTCAGTTGGTTTAGAGCGCTGCCTTGACAGGGCAGAGGTCACTGGTTCGAATCCAGTATGTCCCACAATAGTACTTTGAATGACTTGTTTTTATCATTTCTAATCCATTACTTTTAATGTTGTAAAAGTATTTCTTAAACTGGATTTACTAGGTTTTATTGATGGTTCCCCACAATCTAAAACTATTTTATACGTTGATATATATGGACTTTTTTTAACTGTAAAAGTCATCAAGTTTTAAAGTTATGCTAAATAAAAGCATCAAATTCCTAATTGAGAATAAGGTAATAGCTTTGGTGCTGTTGTTGGGGTTCTTATTTTGGGGACTTATACATACGCCTTTTTTAAAAAGTATACCTTTTTTTCCAAGTAAGCCTGTTGCTGTTGACGCAATTCCAAATATTGGGGAGAATCAACAAATTGTTTTTACAGAATGGAAAGGTCAATCTCCGCAAGATATTGAGGATCAAATCACCTATCCTTTAACAAGTAACTTGTTGGGTATACCGGGGGTCAAAACCATAAGAAGTAACTCAATGTTCGGTTTTTCGAGCATTTACATCATTTTTGAGGATGATATTGATTTTTATTGGTCTAGAACCAGGATACTGGAAAAGATTAATAGTTTACCAGATAAGGTATTGCCAATTGGGGTAAAGCCTAATTTAGGACCCGATGCTACTGCTCTGGGTCAAATTTTTTGGTATACTCTAGAAGGTCGCGATGGTAATGGGAATGTTGTTGGAGGTTGGGATTTACATGAGTTACGAAAAGTTCAAGATTTTTATATTAAGAATGCGCTTTCTTCAGTAAAGGATGTTTCAGAAGTTGCCTCTGTGGGAGGGTTTGTCCAGGAATATCAGATAGATTTGAATCCTGAGTTAATGAGGCAATTCGGAGTATCTATTTCCGATGTGGTGAAAGCCGTAAAAGAAAACAACAAAGATGTAGGTGCTAGGACAATGGAAATTAACAATGCCGAATACTTTGTTAGAGGTTTAGGATATATAAAGAATATAGCGGATATAGAAAACACTACTGTTATTAACAATGATTTCACCCCAATTCGAATTAAAGATGTTGCCCAAGTTGGTTTGGGACCTGAAGAGCGACGTGGAATTTTAGATAAGGAAGGTGCTGAGGTTGTTGGTGGTGTGGTTGCGTCTAGATATGGTGCAAATCCTATGGAGGTAATTAACTCGATTAAAAGGAAAATAGGGGAAATAGCTATTGGATTGCCAAGTAAAACTTTGAGAGATGGCCGTGTATCTAAACTTACCATAGTGCCATTTTATGATAGAAGTGAACTTATACAAGATACTTTAGGTACATTAAAAAATGCACTCTCATTTGAAATATTGATTACCATATTAGTAGTACTTATAATGCTTTTTAACTTGAGGGTGTCAGTGCTCATCTCTGGGTTACTACCTCTAGCAGTGTTAATGGTTTTTATTGCGATGAAGTTGTTTAATGTTGAAGCCAATATAGTTGCTTTGTCTGGTATCGCGATTGCAATTGGGACCATGGTTGATCTTGGTATTATTTTGTCGGAAAATATTATAAGACATTTAAATGATAATCATAATGGAGAAAAGGTAGATAGTATTGTTTATGAAGCCACTATAGAGGTCTCAGGTGCTATTATTACTGCTGGTTTTACAACTTTAATAAGTTTTGTTCCTGTTTTTTCTTTAACAGGTGCAGAGGGTAAATTGTTTACTCCTTTGGCATTTACTAAAACGGCAGCCTTGTTTGCGGCTATGTTTATAGCGTTATTTTTAATTCCACCTATTTTGGCACAATGGTACAGGGCAAGATCATTTAAATTTTCTTATTTAAAAGTTTTTTCTGTTTTATTGGTTTTTTCTGGAATTGTAATAATGGTTTTTGGATTCTGGCTTGGGTTTATTGTTGTAGGTATAGGTGTGATTAGACTTTTGGTTTTATACAACAAAATTGGTCAAGAGAAGGGTAAAGACTATAATTTGTACTGGATTATTACCTCTATTCTAATTGTTTTAACCTATTATTGGAGACCCTTGGGGTTTGGTAATTCTTATTTGGCGAGCTTGGTGTTTATAGGGGTTAGCAGTTGCATTATTCTTGGAATGTTAATATGGTTTAAGACGTATTATGAGCCTATTCTAAAATGGGCATTAGCCAATAAAATGTTGTTTTTAGGTCTCCCGATAGTATTATTACTATTAGGATTTTTGGTCTTTAGAAATATAGGTAAAGAATTTATGCCAAACCTAGATGAGGGATCATACCTATTAATGCCCACCTCGATGCCACATGCAGGTATAGCCGAAAATAAAAAAGTCTTACAACAGTTGGATATGGCAGTTGTTACTATTCCAGAGATAGAGACGGTGGTAGGTAAAGCTGGTAGGGTGAACTCTGCTTTAGATCCCGCACCATTATCCATGTATGAAAATGTTATTTTATATAAACCTGAGTATATTCTAGATGAAAACAATAGACCAATTAGGTTTAAGGCTTTCGATGGTAGGTTTGAAACCAAAAGTGGGAAAAAGGTTGAATCGGGGTCAGGAGCCAAAGTGGGAGAATTGATCAAAGATAAAAATGGTGAATTTTATCGGAATTGGAGACCAGAAATTAAAAATCAAAATGACATATGGCAGGAAATTATAAAAGCAACTAAACTTCCAGGAGTTACTACCGCACCAAAATTACAGCCTATAGAGACGCGATTGGTAATGCTGCAAACCGGAATGAGGGCGCCTATGGGAATTAAAATTTTCGGGCCCGATTTAAAAACTATTGAGCGGTTTGGTATTCAGGTAGAAAAGGAACTAAAAAATATAGAGGGTATAGAACCAAGTTCGGTTTTTGCCGATAGAATAATAAGTAAACCTTACTTAATTTTAGATATCGATAGGATAAAAGCATCTCGTTACGGTCTGTCTGTAGAGGTTATACAAGAAGTTTTGGAAGTAGCCTTAGCCGGTAAGGTGTTGACAGAGACTATTGAAGGAAGGGAGCGCTTTGGGGTTAGTGTTAGATATCCAAGAGAGTTACGGGCAGACCCACCCAACCTGGCAAACATATATGTGCCTTTGGACACTGGTAGTTCAATACCATTAACAGATGTGGTTGATGTAAAATATGAAACAGGGCCTCAAGTAATTAAAAGTGAGGATAGTTTTCTTACAGGTTATGTTTTGTTCGATAAAAAGGAGGGGTTTGCAGAAGTAAATGTTATAGAAAACACAAGTGAAATGTTAAAAAATCTTATTGCCAATGAACAATTGATAGTTCCTAATGGGGTTAGTTATCGGTTTTCTGGTAATTATGAGAACCAGCTACATGCAGAAAAAACCTTATCATTTATTATTCCGTTGGTATTATTGGCCATCTTTTTTGTTTTATATCTTCAGTTTAGATCGGCAGCAGTGACATTAATGGTTTTCTCGGGGGTTGCAGTTGCTTTTGCTGGTGGCTTTATATTAATTTGGTGCTATGGACAAGATTGGTTTTTCAATATAAATATTGGCGATATAAACATTAGGGAGCTATTCAATATGCAAAATATTAATCTCAGCGTGGCAGTCTGGGTCGGTTTCATTGCACTTTTTGGTATTGCAACAGATGATGGAGTGGTTATGGCTACTTATCTTAAGCAATCATTTGAACGTAATTCCCCAACTAGTATACAAGCTATTAGGGCTTCTGTACTTGAGGCAGGGAAAAAAAGATTACGTCCTTGCTTAATGACAACAGCAACTACCTTATTGGCATTACTGCCAATATTAACAGCTACAGGCCGTGGAAAAGATATTATGATTCCCATGGCTATTCCGAGTTTTGGAGGAATGTTAGTAGCATTGGTGTCATTGTTTATAGTTCCTGTTCTATATAGTTTAAAACAAGAATTAAAATTAAAATAGAGTGAGTAACATAAAAATGATTTTAAGTAAAGTGGTGAAGTATCGAGGTTATGTTGTTGTTTTAGTAATTGGCTTCCTCCTGGGTTTTATTTTTTTTGGGACTGATAAAAATAACGACATTAATAATCATACGACAGTAGAGCAATATTCGCTACAGTACACTTGTTCCATGCATCCACAAATCGTGAATGATGGGATGGGAACTTGTCCATTATGTGGAATGGATTTAGTGGCAGTTCAAAAAGACAATAAGGAGCTTAAGGCCAATCAATTTTCAATGAGTGCCAATGCTATTGCTTTAGCTAATATCGAAACATTTACCATAGGTTATTCGGATACTATTGGTGAAAATTTAACCCTTTCTGGAAAAATAACTTCAAATGATAAGACCAATGCTATACAAACTACTCTTTTTGATGGTAGAATAGATGAATTGGAAGTAAAATCTATTGGAGAATACGTAAAGAAAGGTGACCAAATAGGTCTTATATATTCGCCTGAACTTTATTTAGCCCAGGATAAGTTGCTTACTTCTGCAAGTTATAAGGATACGCACCAGAAATTATATGCTGCCGCAAGAAATACATTGGGACTTTGGAAGATGACCGATAGACAAATTGAAGAAGTGCTTGCATCTGGAAAACCAATGATGAATTTTCCTTTGTATGCTGATGTTTCAGGTACTGTCACAGAAATAATTGCAACTGAAGGAAATTACTATAAACAGGGTGATCCTTTGTATAAGGTAAGTGACTTATACTCAGTTTGGGCTGTGTTTGATGCCTATGAAAATCAACTACCATTCTTACGTGTTGGACAGGAAATTGAAATTAGTTCTCAGGCTTTAAAAGAAGAAAATATTAATACCAAGATTTCATTTATTGAGCCCATATTAGATGCCAATAAAAGAACGGTTTCTGTGAGGGTAACTTTAACTAATAAAAAAGGGAATTTGAAACCTGGCATGTTTGTTCAGGGCTTGGTAAAGGTAAGCATGGAAAAAAATAGGTTGGTTATACCTAAAAGTGCAGTTTTATGGACTGGGGAACGTTCTGTGGTTTATAGAAAACCAGATGTAGATACTCCAGTTTTTGAGATGGTAGATGTGCGGTTAGGGGATAGGTTAGGCGATTTTTATTTGATATTGGAAGGTTTAAATCCTGGTGATGAGGTAGTGATGAACGGAACATTTACGGTTGATGCCGCGGCCCAATTACAAGGAAAAAAATCTATGATGTATAACGATGGGAATCAAAATATAGTTCCTATTAAGGATGGTGGTGAAATTAGCTTTGATGAAAGTATTACTCAGGAAATACAGGAATTGATTTATGGTTATTTGGAATTAAAGGACCAATTGGTGGCAACCCACTATGAAAATTCGAAATCAGAAGCGCAAAAAATTAAAGAAATTCTGGGGCAAATGAAATTAGAATTTTTTGATGCTGAATTACAATTAAAGCTTAGTGCTCTTAGGAAGTCTATAAATGAAATAATTTCAAGCAATGATATTAAAGAGCAAAGGTTTTATTTTAAAGGTCTTTCCAACACTATAATTCCATTGGTAAATAAATTGGAAAAGTTAGATCAACCCATTTATGTCCAGCATTGCCCTATGGCTGATAATAACAAAGGAGGGGATTGGTTAAGTTTAGAGGAAAATATTAGAAATCCCTATTTTGGTAGCCAGATGATGACATGTGGCTCGGTAACCAAAAAAATAGAGTAGTTATTTCTTACAAACAATCAAGTAGTCTTTCCATTGCCATTCCTCTAGAACCCTTTATCAAAATAGTACTATTGGGGAATTCTATATCCGAAAGAAATTCTTTTAATTCATTAAAGGATTTAAATGTCTCTAATTGGCAATTTATTTTGCTGTAATTTTCACCAACTAAAAAGGTAGTAAGGCCAAGTTCAAGGACTAGGTTGGCTATTTCTTGGTGTTCTTTTTGTGCGTGTTCCCCTAATTCAAACATATCACCCAAAAAAACTAGTTTGTTATGGGCTTTTAGTTGGTTAAAACTAAGTAGGGCCTCTCTAGTGCTCGTAGGATTAGCGTTGTAAGCATCTAATATGATTTTGTGACCATTTTTTTCAATAATTTGTGACCTATTGTTATCTGGTACATACGCTTCAATTGCCATGATAATTTGATTTTTATCAACATTAAAGTATTTTCCCATTACAATAGCCGCACAGCAATTGGTGAAATTGTATTTGCCTATCAAGTTCGTTTGGACAATACTTTTCTCAAATTCTAGTGCTATTGTTGGGTTTGTGCCTAGAAATTTAATGTTGAAATGATTATGGTCTTGTTCGCTAAATCCAATTTTTTTAATATATGTTGCTAATTTTTCTTTTTGTATCGGGTCATCTGCATTTAAGAATATGAATTTGTTATGCGCAATTAAATAATCGTACAATTCACTCTTTCCTTTAATAACACCTTCTATGCCGCCAAAACCTTCTAGGTGAGCTTTGCCAAAATTCGTAATGTATCCAAAATCTGGCTCAGCTAGATTGCTTAGGAATTCAATTTCTTTTTGATGGTTGGCGCCCATCTCCACAACGGCAATATCAGTATCGTCCTTTATAGATAGAAGGGTTAATGGAACACCAATATGGTTGTTTAAATTACCAATGGTCGCAATGGTATTATATTTTTTGGCAAGCACAGCATTGATTAGTTCTTTGGTTGTGGTTTTGCCATTACTGCCTGTTAAGGCAATTACTTTTACCTTACTATGCCTTCGATGATAGTTAGAGAGCTTTTGTAATGTTTCTAAAGCATTGTCGACGACAATGGTTCTTTCATTGATAACATATTTTTCATCATCTATTATTACATATGAAGCTCCTTTTGAAAGTGCTGTTTGTGCATATTCATTTCCATTGAAATGATCACCTTTTAAGGCGAAAAAAATATCACCTTTATTTATTTTTCTGGTGTCTGTACAGATGTAGGGATTTTTGAGAAAAATACCATGAAGTTCTTCTATTGTCATAAAATCGAAGATAAAAAAAAGCCCTTAATGAAAAGGGCTTTTTAATCTATTTCGTATGGAAAATTATTTAGCTTTTTTTCCTCTAACAGTCTTGTTCTTTGTTTTTGATTTAGAACCTACTCTAGACATTGCACATCTAAAGCCAATATAATCAGTGGCCATATATTGTGGTAAATATCTGCGTTGCGCAGGGTCTAACCAATAAGCTCTATCTCTCCATGAGCCACCTTTGTAAACCCTTACTTCATCATTTATCAATGATGTTCTGGTATTGGACTCGTCATATTGTCTTACCACATTTCCTGCAGAATCCCTTTCAACCTTATGCTTGGGCGAATCATACATTTTTGGTGAGTTAGCGGCATCTTCTTCGTCACTAAATCTGTTGAAGAATCTTGATGAACCTGGGTCACCATCTCTATATCCTCTATTGTCACTAGAAGAGAAGTTGGTTCTTAAATACGTTTCTTCTTCATCAACTGGCACCATTTTAATCTCGCCAGGCAAGTTTACCGCAACCATTTTTCCATTAGGTAATGTGTCATAAACTATAGAATCTCTTAGGATATTCACTTTGCCATCTTCACCAATTGCTGTTTTCATATAAATGTTTCCCCTGTAGTAGTTAAAGTCACTTACTTCATCATCAACAATTGGTCTATAAACATCTGCAACCCATTCTGCAACATTACCTGCCATATCATATAGCCCTAAATCATTTGGTTTATAAGACATAACTTCTGCGGTAATATCGGCGCCATCATCAGACCAACCAGCAATACCACCATAATCGCCTTTTCCTTGCTTAAAGTTTGCTAATTGATCTCCACGTCCAACGCGCTGGCCATTTCTGGTATAATCACCTTCCCATGGATATTTTTTTCTACCTCTGTAATTATTATATTCTCTTGAGCCTACTTGTGCTTGTGCGGCATATTCCCATTCCGTTTCCGTTGGAAGTCTATATTCAGGCATAATCACACCACTGCTTCGCTTGGCAAAAGTAGAGACACTGTCCTTTTTCATTTTTCCCTGAAGGGAGTCAATTTGACCATTATAGACAGATTCGGGTCTATTCAAATAAGCCTCTGTACTAAAGGTGCCTTGAACCTCTCCAGTAGCGGCTTGGTACTTGGCATCTTTGGATAGATAACCTTCACGCTCTAACATTACCTCGTTTACACGGTCTGTTCTCCATTCCGCAAATTGGGTAGCCTGAATCCAATTCACACCAACAACAGGATATTCAGCATACGCCGGGTGCCTTAAATAGTTGTTTGTCATGGTTTCATTAAACCCTAGTCTGTTTCTCCATACTAAAGTATCTGGCAATGCGCCTTTGTAAATATTTGCATATTTAGGATTTTCTGGAGGGTAAACGCTTTTAAGGTAATCTAAATATTCAAGATACATTACGTTGGTAACCTCAGTTTCGTCCATATAAAACGACTGAACATGCTGACTGGTTGGTGTGTTGTTCCAATCATGCATTACATCATCTTGAACTTTACCCTTGGTAAACGTGCCGCCTTCAACAAATACAAGGCCTGGAGCTGTTTCTTGTTCCTTAAAATCGGTGTTATATTGAAAACCACCTTCCTTTGCATTTATCTTCCAACCCGTTGCTCTTGACGTATTTTTAGAGCCAGATGAAGATTTTGAACAGCTTGAAACTGTTAAACCTCCCGCTATTACGGTGCATGAGAGTACAACTTTTATAAAATGTTTTTTCATAATTTGGACTTGAGTTCAATCTTAATAAACTACTAATACGGTTTATTTAATTTGGATTTTGATTTATTGTTATGTCGCTTTCGCTGATTAGAACGATGTTTTCTATATTATATTTTATCAATCAAAATAATTTTCAACATTTGTATGGATTCAAAATTATAAAGTATCCTATCACTAGTCTTAACGTAGCAAAGGTCAATATCGTATAGGTAACTAAGCTCTTTTTTTTGCATTTTAACTGGTTAATATTGTAGGATGTGAATTTTGCCGCGTTCTTTATCCATTTTAACAGAAGTCAAAAAAAATAGTAGTATACCTATATAAGATAATTCAAAAATTAGCGTTTTGATGTAAAATGCCACTTTAACAAATTGGTAACACTATATTTAGATTAAGAATTTCAAATAATATTAAATGAGAAAAATATCGATATTGTTGTTTTTGCTAGTACTTGTGAAATTAAATGCACAGGATGATCAAAGGGTAATAACAACAGCGGTACCATTTTTGACTATAGCAGCGGATGCTAGGTCAGCTGGTATGGGTGATATAGGCGTTGCCTCATCCACAGATGCATTTTCACAACAATGGAACCCTGCAAAATTTGCTTTTGCGGAGCGTAAAATGGGTATAGGTGTAAGTTATACGCCTTATTTAGAAAGTATTATTACTGATATTTCTTTATTGAACGCTAGCTATTTTAATAAATTAAACGAGCAAAGTGCCTTTGCTGTAAGTTTAAGATATTTTACACTTGGCGAAATAGAACTAAGACAATTTGCCAATGATCCAGGAACATTGGCCAAGCCAAATGAATTGGCTTTAGATGGATCATATTCATTAAAATTAAGTCCAACCTATTCAATGGCCGTTGCCGGCAGGTTTATCAGATCTAATTTAAAATTACCGCAAAATGGAACGGAAGACTCTCAAGCTGCAAGTTCATTTGCGGTGGATGTTGCTGGTTATTATAGGTCTCGTGAAATAGCTTATAATAGTTTTGATGGTCGTTGGAGGGCTGGTTTCAACCTCTCAAATATTGGCGGTAAAATACAATATGATGCAGGTGGTCAAGAAAACTTCCTACCTAGCAATTTGGGTTTTGGGGTGGGGTTTGATTTTATCTTAGATCAAGATAATGTAATTGGGATAACATCGGAATTTAATAAATTGTTGGTCCCTACACCACAGGATTTTGATGGTGATGGCGACATAGATTCTGCAGATAATGATATTTACCAAAACGAGAGTGGTTTTAGTGGTATTTTTGGTTCTTTTGGTGATGCTCCAGATGGATTTGGAGAGGAGTTAAAAGAATTTACATGGGCATTGGGCGCTGAATATAGTTATCAGGATGCCTTTATGGTAAGAACAGGTTATTTTAATGAAAGTGAGGAAAAGGGTTCTAGGAAGTTTTTTACTTTGGGTGCAGGTTTTAAATTTAAGGCTGCTCAAATAGATCTTTCTTATTTATTCTCAACATCACAAGTTAGGAACCCATTGGAAAACACCTTGCGTTTTTCCCTTACCTTTAGCTTAGGTGAGGAATTTTACAATGATTAATTACACATAGAAAACATAAACAAAAACCTACTTCTAGTGGGTTTTTGTTGTTTTATAGGAAAGCTAAGTTTTAGTTGGGGTTGAGAGCCTTAAAATTTTAAATTGCAATATGGCCAAACAGGTAAACATAAGTTTTGACATAACAGTATACGATTCTTTTGAGGAATTGAGTCAAGCTGACCAAATGTTAATGCAAATAGCTATAAAGGCACGACAAAAAGCATATGCCCCATATTCAAAATTTCAAGTTGGTGCTGCCGTCCTTTTGGAAAATGGTGAAGTGGTTATTGGAAGCAACCAAGAAAATGCTTCCTATCCATCAGGTCTGTGTGCAGAAAGAGTTGCTATTTTTCATGCAGGGGCTAAATATCCAGACGTAACCATTAGTGTGATTGCCATTACTGCTACATCAAAAAAATATGAAGTAACTACTCCTGCGGCCCCCTGTGGCAATTGTCGTCAGGCAATATTTGAATATGAGTTCAAGCAGGGATTGCCAATAAGGATATTGCTTATGGGAGAGTCAGGCAATGTGGTTCAATGCAATTCATTGGAGGATATTTTACCTCTCGGCTTCAACAATACCTTCCTAAAATAGTTCTGAAAATCAGAAGCGTAATAAAAACACGGGGCAACACATTTTTGTTAACCCCGTAATTTCTGCGCGCTTTTACTTTTATTTTTTTTATCGATTGATTTATATGTGTATTTTTGTTCCCTTGTGATATGCTAAGGGCATACTATATAATCCTATAAATTTGTAATAAATTCATAATTCCAATGGAAAAAATCACCAAAGAGACTTATTTGAAATGGTATGAGGACATGCTTTTTTGGAGAAAGTTTGAAGATAAACTCGCTGCAGTGTATATTCAACAAAAAGTAAGAGGATTTCTTCATTTATATAATGGTCAAGAAGCTGTTTTGGCAGGTGCTTTACATGCAATGGATTTGACAAAGGATAGGATGATAACCGCTTACCGTAATCATGTACAGCCAATCGGTATGGGAGTCGATCCCAGAAAAGTTATGGCTGAGCTTTATGGAAAAGTAACCGGTACCTCAAAGGGTATGGGTGGTTCCATGCATATTTTTTCCAAGGAGCATAGGTTTCATGGCGGTCATGGTATTGTAGGAGGTCAAATTCCGTTAGGAGCTGGTATGGCCTTTGGTGATAAATACCACGGCAGTAATGCGGTAACCTTATGTTATATGGGAGATGGTGCGGTGAGACAAGGATCGTTGCATGAGACATTTAACTTGGCAATGTTATGGCAGTTACCCGTTGTTTTTGTTTGTGAAAATAATGGTTACGCAATGGGAACTTCTGTTGCTAGGACATCGTATTCTACAGATATTTGGAAATTGGGTCTTGGATATGAAATGCCATGTGGACCTGTTGACGGTATGAACCCGGTAACCGTAGCACAAGAAATGAGCAAAGCCATTGAAAGGGCTAGAACTGGTGGGGGACCAACTTTTCTTGAGATGAAAACATACAGGTATAGGGGTCACTCCATGTCAGATGCACAACATTATAGAACTAAGGAAGAAGTTGAGGAATATAAAAAGATTGATCCTATAACCCAAGTTTTAGATGTGATCAAGGAAAAGAAATATGCTACTGATGAGGAAATCAAGAAAATTGATAAAAGGGTAAAAGACCTTGTTAAGGAGTGTGAGGAATTTGCAGAGAAATCAGATTATCCACCAATAAACCAATTGTACGATATGGTTTACGAGCAAGAGGATTTTCCATTTGTCGAACATAAAATTTAAATAAATGGCTGAAGTAATAAACATGCCCAGATTAAGCGATACCATGGAAGAGGGTACCGTTGCCAAATGGTTAAAAAAAGTTGGGGATAAGGTTGAGGAAGGTGATATTTTAGCAGAGATTGAAACGGATAAGGCAACGATGGAGTTTGAATCGTTTCATGAAGGGACACTATTGCATATAGGAATCGAAGAAGGTGATGGAGCGCCCGTAGATACGCTTTTGGCGATTATAGGGGAAGAAGGTGAGGATATTTCAGGTTTGATAAATGGAAGTTCGGCAACAATCGTTGAATCTAACCAGGATAAGGGGGAGGCACCACAGGCTTCTAAAGAGGAAAACAAGGAAGAAGTAAGTGCGGAAATTCCTGAAGGTGTGGAAATCGTGAAAATGCCAAGACTAAGCGACACCATGGAGGAAGGTACGGTAGCTGCTTGGTTAAAGCATGTGGGTGATGATGTGGAAGAAGGCGATATCTTGGCAGAAATAGAGACTGATAAGGCCACGATGGAGTTTGAGTCTTTCTATTCTGGTAAACTTTTATATATAGGTATTCAAGAAGGTGAGTCTTCGCCCGTTGATGCTGTTTTAGCGGTTATTGGGCCAGAAGGGACAGATGTAGATGCGGTTTTGGGTAGTAAGCCAAGTAGTGCCCCTAAAAGTACAGAAGCTGATAACAAAAAAGAGGAAAAAGTTACCCAAGCAAAATCTGAAAAGCAGGAACCAGCAAAAGCTGTTGCAGATGGTCAACGTATTTTTGTTTCTCCTTTAGCTAAGAAAATTGCCGAGGATAAGGGAATTGATCTTTCCAAGGTATCAGGTTCTGGTGACCATGGTAGAATCATAAAGAAAGACATTGAGAATTACACTCCAAGTGCGGAAGTTAAAGTTGCTCCTGCACAAGTTGCAAAATCCAGTACGGATATTCCCGTTGTTTCTATGGCAATTCCTTCTGGAGAGGAAAGTACGGAAGAAATTAAGAATTCTAATATGCGTAAGGCAATAGCTAAAGCATTGGGTAATTCTAAATTTAACGCTCCCCACTTCTATTTGACTATAGAGGTAGATATGGATAATGCAAAAGCTTCGCGTGAACAAATAAACAGTTTGCCGGATACCAAAGTATCTTTCAATGACATGGTATTAAAAGCATGTGCCATGGCATTGAGAAAGCATCCACAAGTAAATACTTCTTGGAATGGTGATACTACTAAACAGCACAAACATATACATATGGGTGTGGCCGTAGCTGTTGATGAAGGTTTGGTAGTTCCGGTTATTAAACATGCTGATCTTTTGGGCCTAACACAAATTGGTAGTGCTGTTAAGGACCTGGCCGGTAAAGCTAGAAATAAGAAGATTACTCCCGCGGAAATGGAAGGCAGCACCTTTACGGTTTCTAATCTAGGAATGTTTGGTATATTAGAGTTTACTTCTATAATCAATCAACCTAATTCTGCAATTTTATCTGTTGGTGCTATTGTAGAGAAACCAGTAGTTAAAAATGGTGAGATAGTGGTTGGTAATACAATGAAACTTACTTTGGCATGTGACCATAGGACAGTAGATGGGGCAGTAGGGGCTCAGTTCTTACAAACACTGAGATATTACGTGGAGAACCCAGTTACTATGTTAGCTTAACAACGATAACAAATTAGAATAAAGAAGCATCTCTTTTCAGGGATGCTTTTTTTATCTTTAGAAATAAAATAAAATGGCATAATGAAAATTACTCTTGGTTTACTTTGTTTGTTTTTCCTTATTTCATGTGGTCCGGGTAAGGTAGCCAGTGAAACGGTTTTAAACCCTGTTGGCGGTCCAGATGGACTAAAAGGAAAGGTGTTGGAGACAAATGGGGAACCGGCTTCAAATAAGAGTTCTAAAACAGAAAGTTCTAATTCAGAACATGATGGATTTTCATCAGCAGCGGATATCAAGAAAATTATGGATTTTTTAGCTTCCGATGAACTACAAGGGAGGGATTCAGGTAGTAAGGGCATAGCTGAAGCGGCTAACTATATTGAAGGGGTTTTTGCAAAAAATAGTATTTCGCCCTTTTTTGGGACGTTTAAGGATACCCTATCTAATTTTGATGCTGTTGCTTATAATGTAGTCGGGTTTTTGGAAGGGAATGACCCAGTTCTTAAAAACGAATTTATAATTCTGGGTGCCCATTACGACCATATTGGAATATTAAACCCAGAGCAGGGTGATGAAATTGCAAATGGAGCTAATGATAATGCTTCGGGTACGACAACCGTTCTTGAAATGGCAAGATATTTTGGCGCCAATAAATCTAACAAGCGCAGTGTTATTTTCGCCCTTTTTAGTGCAGAAGAGAAGGGATTGTTGGGTTCAAGGCATTTGGCTCAAAAACTTAAATCGAACGGACTGAACTTATATGCTATGTTGAATTTTGAAATGGTTGGGGTGCCAATGGTGGGTAAAGATCATCTGGTGTATTTAACAGGTTATGAATTGTCCAATCTTGCCGCTATCAGCAATAAATACGCGAATGAGAAATTAGTAGGTTTTTTACCCAAGGCGAAAGAATTCAATTTATTTAAAAGGTCGGACAACCTGCCTTTTCATGAGATGTTCAATGTGCCTTCGCAGACTTATAGTACATTCGATTTTACAAATTTCGACCATTACCATAAAGTGGGTGACGAAAATGGTCTAATGGACTATAAGCACATGGCCAAAGTGGTGAATAAAATGATACCTGTTTTAGAGGGTGTATCAAATGCATCGGTAAAAGAGTTAAAATATAATTAATGGCAAATATCATTATTACCGGGGCTAGTAGGGGTATAGGTTTTGAATTGGCCAAATTATTTGCAGACGATGGTCACAAAGTATTGGCACTATCTAGAAATGACGCTCCAATAAAGAGTCTAAATCATAAGAACATACATGCTTTTCCTTTTGATTTGTCAAAAGCTTCGGATTTGGATAAATTGGTGAATTACCTAGGTGAGAAAAGGAATACAGTGGATATTTTGATAAATAATGCGGGTAAATTATTGAACAAACCCTTTCTTGATACCTCAATGGAAGAGTTTAAGGCGGTCTACGAAGTTAATGTATTTGGAGTCGCCGCAGTTACTAAGTGTGTATTGCCATTTATGAAGAAAACTGGCCATGTGGTGACTATAAGCTCTATGGGTGGTGTTCAAGGAAGCATGAAGTTCCCAGGACTTTCTGCTTATAGTTCTAGTAAAGGTGCTGTAATTACACTAACAGAACTTTGGGCAGAAGAGTTTAAGGAAACCGGCCCTTCTTTTAATGTACTGGCCCTTGGCGCTGTACAGACCGAAATGTTGGAAGAGGCTTTTCCAGGGTATCATGCTCCTATTACCGCATTGGAAATGGCAGCATACATAAAGGATTTTTCACTTAACGGAAATCAGTTTTACAACGGAAAAATGTTACAGGTATCCAATTCAACTCCTTGAACTTATAAGTAGGGCTAACACCAATGTTATATTTCTAGGTTATGTAGCTATCGTTATTGGGTAAGATCTGTTTTTTCTGTAGTTTTTCCGGTATTTTTGTGTGAATGGAAAAGGTTCTAGTTAAATATGTACCAGAGAGGGCAGTTGTTATGTGTCTAGAACTGATTATGGAGAATAGTGTTCATTTAAAAATAGTTAATGAACGGGTTACTAGGCATGGTGATTATAGGAGACTCTTTAATGGACAGCACCAAATAACGGTAAACGCCACATTAAATAGGTATCGATTTCTTATTACCTTAGTTCATGAAATTGCACATTTGGTCGCTTTTGAAAAATATGGTAAACATATTAAGCCCCATGGCTTGGAATGGAAAAAAACATTTCAACATTTGATGTTGCCATTCATTCGACCAGAAGTTTTCCCATCGAAACTTTTGCCCCTTCTGGCGAAACATTTTAGAAACCCAAAAGCCAGTAGTAGTACTGATGCACAATTGTCTGTAGCTTTAAAAATGTTTGACGAACAACAATCGGAAAAATCTTACGTTTTTGAAATACCGATAGGAAGTGTATTCCGAATATATAACGGAAAACTCTTTAAAAAAGGTAATAAGAGAATAAAGAGATTTGCATGTGTTGAAATAAAAACGGGAAGAATGTATCTTTTCCAACCCAACGCAGAGGTCGAATTAATAAATAGTTAATATGAACAAAAATTATTATGCCGTTTTAATGGCAGGTGGCGTAGGTTCTAGATTTTGGCCTATAAGTACAACAGAGTATCCTAAGCAATTTCATGATATGTTGGGCACGGGTACCACCTTGATTCAGAAGACATTTCAAAGGTTGAACAAGTTTGTGCCTACTGAAAACATACTTATTCTCACCAATGAACGGTATAATGATTTGGTATTGGAGCAATTGCCAATGGTCAAACAAGATCAAGTAGTATTGGAGCCAGCTATGCGAAATACAGCACCTTGTATACTGTATGCTGCCCTTAAAATACAGAAAATGAATCCTGATGGAGTGATGATTGTAGCTCCAAGTGACCACTGGATTGAAGATGAAACGGCTTTTGCAAAAGATGTTACGGCTTGTTTTGAGAAATGCGAAAAGGAAGAAGTACTATGTACATTAGGTATTAAACCTACATTTCCAAATACGGGTTTTGGCTATATTGAGTTCGATAAGTCTGATGCCAACCAAATAAAAAAAGTTGATCAGTTCAGGGAAAAACCAGATTACGCTACCGCTAAGGAATTTTTGGCCCAAGGTAATTTTTTGTGGAATGCAGGCATTTTTATGTGGAGCGTAAGAACAATTGTTAATGCCTTTAAAAATTATCAACCACAACAATATCAATTGTTTCAAGATGGGTTTTCATTATATAATACAGAGGATGAAAGAGAATTTATTGCTGAGAACTATCCAAAAGCTGAAAATATCTCCATTGATTATGCCATTTTGGAAAATTCAAAGACCATTTACGTTCATGCAGCAACTTTCGATTGGAACGATTTAGGAACTTGGGGTTCTTTATTTGACAAGTTAGACAAAGATGATATGGGTAACGCTGTGGTAAATGCAAAGGTGTTATCAGATGAGGCTTCAGGAAATATGATAAGATCGCCAAAGGATAAAATAGTTGTTGTAGATGGATTAAAGGATTATATCATTGTTGATAAAGAAGATGTACTTTTGATATATCCAAAATCCAAAGAGCAAGACATTAAAAAAGTTTTAAATCAGGTAAAGGATAAGTTTGGTGATAAGTACGCCTAATTATGCAAGAAAAATTTAATAAAGAGAACATTGCCCCTGTAGATCATTCCGAAGATAGTGGGGAAGAGGTAAAAAAAGATTTTCAAGGCTTATTGGGAAGTATGAAAAAGTTTCTTTCGGAACTTTTGGATATTCGGACCAATACAGATCAGGATGCTACTAAGGAAGCTATCATTGCAGATATTCCATTTAAAGGGCATACCTCTTGGATTTTAATTTGTTCTATTTTTATTGCATCCATAGGTCTTAATGCGAACTCAACCGCTGTAGTTATCGGAGCTATGTTAATATCTCCGTTAATGGGACCAATTTTAGGAATTGGCTTATCTGTAGGTATTAATGATATTGACACTTTAAAAAGGTCTTTGAAGAATTTTGGAGTGATGGTGGTACTTAGTGTATTGACCGCTTTTTTGTTCTTCAAGTTTTTTCCTTTACGCGATGAATCCTCAGAGCTTTTAGCACGGACTGCGCCGGATATTAGAGATGTTTTAATAGCCTTTTTTGGTGGCTTGGCATTGGTTATTGCCAGGGCAAAAAAAGGCACCATAGCAAGTGTAATCTTTGGGGTAGCTATTGCTACTGCCTTAATGCCACCGCTTTGTACCGTAGGTTTTGGTTTGGCTATTGGTAATTGGGAATACGCAAGTGGGGCCATGTACTTATTTGCCATAAACACGATTTTTATAGCATTGGCTACATTTTTGGTTATCAAGCTGCTTCGGTTTCCAATGGTTCGCTATGTCAATTCTAAAAGACGCAGGCTTATAGCACGTCTCGCTTCCCTTGTCGCCATTGCAGTTATGATTCCGGCAGGTGTTACATTCTGGAATGCGCTACAAGAATCACTTTTTAGAAAACAGGCAAATGTATTTATAGCGGAAAATATTGCTCCTTATCAATTTTCTGGACAAGGAAGATTTTTAGAGGATTTAACGGATTTAGAATATAATCAGGGAGAGAATTCCTTAATAGAAGTAGTCTTTATGGGAAATGAAACCATACCTGATAATATAATAGCAACTTGGAAGTCTAAAATGTTGGATAATCCACGATTAAAGGATTGTGAACTTCAAATTATTCAAGGTTCTAAGAATGATGAGCTAGATCAGCTGAAATATGTTAACGAGTTGTACGAGTCTCAAAAAAATCAATTATCAAGTAAGGAAGAAAAAATAAGTTTCCTCGAATCGGAGCTAGAAAGATTAAATAAAAATGCTGCCGGACAAATACCGTTTAAAGAAATTAGTTTAGAGGCGAAAACAAACTATGAAAACTTGTCCCGACTAGGATATTCCTATTTAATTTCTACGAATTTTGAAAAAACGGATACCATTCCAGTTTTTGAAATTACATGGAAAAAGGAAGCTAAGCGTTTTCAAACGGAGAAAGATGCAAAAAAACTACAAGAATGGTTAAAGTTACGCCTAAACAATAGTGCTATTCAGATAAAAGAAGTGATAGGTGATTAATTTTTTTCCTCTATGTACATCTGGCGTACCTTTTTAAATAGGTCCGATGAGTAAACAAAGTTGGTAACAGCCTTATTATCTGTTTTAAAAATTTCATTTTTAGTACCTTCCCATTCTTTAAGTCCGTCCTTAAGGAAAAGAATTTTCTCCCCAATTTGCATTACAGAGTTCATGTCATGGGTGTTAATTACTGTTGTAATATCATACTCTTCTGTGATTTCCTTAATTAGGTCATCGATCAGAATAGCAGTTTTGGGATCGAGACCGGAATTTGGTTCGTCACAGAATAAGTATTTTGGATTCATTACAATAGCACGGGCAATAGCAACCCTTTTTTGCATACCCCCAGAAATCTCAGCAGGATATTTATGGTGGGCATCAATTAAATTCACGCGCTTTAAAACTGTGTTTACACGATCATCCATTTCAGATTTGGATTGTTTGGTGAACATTTCAAGTGGAAACCTAACATTTCCTTCAACTGTCATGCTATCAAAAAGGGCACTTCCTTGAAAAACCATACCCATTTCTTGTCTTAAATTACGTTTTTCATCATCGGATAAATTAGAATAAATCTTACCATCGTAAACTATGGTGCCTTTTTCCGGTGAAAACAAACCTAATAGACATTTTAGAAAAACAGTTTTGCCAGAGCCACTCTGACCGATAATTAAATTTGTTTTTCCAGTTTCAAATGTGGTCGTTATCCCTTTTAAAATAAGTGAATCGCCAAATGATTTGTGTATGTCGTTAACTTCAATCATTAGCCTAATAACATTTGGGTGAGTAAATAGTTTAGAATTATGATGACCACACTGGTCCACACAAAGGAAGTTGTACTGGCCTTACCCACTTCTAAAGCACCGCCTTTCATATAAAATCCATGAAAGGAGGGTATAGTGGCAATTACAAATGCAAAAATCAATGTTTTTATAAATGCATAGGCGATATGAAATGGAACAAAATCTGTTTGTAAGCCCGTAACAAAATCCGCGCTGGTTAAAAACCCACCAAAAACCCCAGCTAACCAACCTCCAAAAATTCCTACATACATAGATATTGCAATCGCAAAAGGATAAAAAAGCATAGCGATTATTTTAGGGAACACCAAGTAATTAAGTGCATTGACACCCATAACCTCTAAGGCATCAATCTGTTCGGTAACACGCATGGTGCCAATACTGGAAGTGATATAGGAACCAACTTTCCCTGCCATGATGATGGAAACAAAAGTTGGGGCAAACTCTAAAATTACTGATTGTCTTGTGGCAAAACCGATAAGACTCCTTGGAATAATAGGGTTGGTAAGGTTTAGTGCGGTTTGTATGGCCACCACCGCCCCAATGAAAAAAGATATAAATACAATAATCCCTAATGAACCATAAACTAATTCGTCTATTTCTTTTAAAATCAGTGATTTCATTATTCGCCATTTTGTAGGTTTCTTAAAAACCTCACGGATCATAATGCAATAGCTGCCAATTGACGCTAAGTAGTTCATTCTTTAAAAATAGATTTCTTGTCGTAAAAATAACAATAAAGGAATTGATTTAACTTCTCTTTAAAGTTATAAGATGTAATTTATTTACTTTTACATCTTAATTTTATAGGCATGTGCAGGAGTAAACTTAGAATTTTTTCAGTTCTTTTTTTGGCGGTATTTTTTTTCACATTTGGTGTGGCACAAAAAAAATCTAAATCTGAAAATGATAACCTTTTAAGGACATCACCAAAACTTGTTGTAGGAATTGTTGTTGATCAAATGCGCTACGATTATTTGACCAGGTTCTTTGACCAATTTGGTGAGGAGGGTTTTAAACGAATGATTAGCCAAGGCTTTAATTGTAAGAACAATCATTTTAACTATGCGCCTACTAGTACAGGTCCAGGGCATACTTCTGTATATGCCGGTACAACTCCTGCCACACATGGTGTTATAGGTAATAATTGGTATGATAAGGATAGTGATTCTGAGGTATATTGTGCTTCAGATGAAAATTACGTTTCCGTTGGAACGACTTCCTCAGCTGGTAAAATGTCACCACACCGTATGAATGTTACTACAATTACGGATGAATTAAGGCTTCATACACAGATGAGGGGAAAAACCATCGCCATAGCCTTAAAGGATAGGGGCGCGGTATTGCCTGGAGGTCATACAGCAAATGCTGCCTATTGGTTTCATGGGGAAGATGAGGGTAAATGGATTACTAGTTCATATTATATGAATAATCTTCCAAAATGGGTTAAGGATTTTAACAGTTCTGGGATAGTACAATCTTATAAAAAACCTTGGACTACTTTAAGGGATATTAACAGCTATATAGAGAGTGGTGTTGATGATAATGCATATGAAGGAGTATTCAATGGAGAGGTTAAGCCAACTTTTCCCCACAGTCCACCTAGTTTATTAGAAAAGAATAAATCATTTGATATTATTAAAAGCACCCCCTTTGGGAATAGTCTTACCGCTGATTTTGCTATTGAGGCTTTAAAAGAGGAGCGCTTGGGCAAAGATGATGACACTGATTTTTTAGCTGTAAGTTTTTCAAGTACAGATTATGTTGGACATAAATATGGTGTTAATTCCAAAGAAATTGAAGACACCTATATAAGATTGGATATAGAATTGGCCAGATTGTTTAAAGCCTTGGACAAGGAGGTGGGAGAAGGGGAATACACAGTTTTTTTAACCGCGGATCATGGTGCAATTGACGTGCCTTCTTATTTGAAAGATTCAAAAATACCGGCAGGGTATGCAGACTTTGAAAGTTTCCATACAAAGTTAAGTGAATTCTTAAAGTACACTTATGGAACTGAGGATATAGTAAAAAACTTTTCCAATTTGCAACTATTTCTAGATCATAAAATAGTAGAAAATTTAGATTTGGAATTAAAAGATGTACAGGAAACCATAGCCAAGGAGTTTTTGAACTTCGATTTTGTAGATAGGGTTTATACCGGTTTTCAAATGTGGAATAATAACTATACGAATGGTATTCCCTATGTGCTGCAGAACGGATATAATCAAAAGCGTTCAGGTGATGTTTTATTGGTTTTAAAGCCTGGTACTATAAGTTATGGCGAAACAGGTTCTACACATGGTTCGCCACAAATCTATGATACACATTCACCATTGTTGTTTTATGGTAAAGGTATACCGCAAGGGAGTACGGTTGAACGAACCGAAATTCCAGATATAGCACCTACCATTGCTGCGTTGTTAGGAATCGCATTTCCGAGTGGTACCTCTGGAAAACCAATCGCTGAGGTACTACGATAAATTTTAAATATGAGTCATTTTCCTATTGGTATTTTTGATTCTGGAATTGGGGGAACTTCCATATGGAAGGAAATTCGAGAATTATTACCCAATGAAGATTGTATTTATTTGTCAGATAGTAAGAATGCACCTTATGGGGAAAAATCCCCAGATGATATTCTAAAATTAAGTATTAAGAATACAGAATTCTTAATTGCCCAGAATTGTAAGCTTATCGTAGTGGCTTGTAATACGGCCACCACTAATGCCATTGGTTATTTAAGAAGTAATTATAACATTCCATTTATTGGCATAGAACCAGCAATAAAACCTGCGGCCCTAAACTCAAAATCAAAGAAAGTTGGCATATTGGCTACTAAAGGAACATTGACCAGTAGTCTGTTTTATAATACCGCCCTAAACCACGCCGAGGGTATAGAAATAATAGAACAACAGGGGAAGGGTTTGGTAGAATTGATTGAAAAGGGGGCAGAGGGGAGTACAGAGACGCGCTTGTTACTGACTAAATTATTGCAGCCCATGTTAGCTAAAGGTATAGATTACTTGGTGCTGGGATGTACGCATTACCCTTATTTAGTTCCCTTACTCAAAGAGCTATTGCCAAATGAAATTACGATAATAGATTCTGGGCAAGCTGTTGCCAGGCAAACAAAAGCAATTTTGTTGGGTAATGGGATTCAAAACTTAAGTGGGAAAAAGGGCAAACATCAATTCTATATAAATACCAATGTAGCAATGTTACAGCATTTTGTAGGTCATGATGATGCTGATATAACTATCTCTTATCTCGATTTTTAGAGATAATTAATTCCTTAATTTTTTCGATGGTAGGTTAAATAGGTAAAATCAATTTTATGTTTTTCGTCTTTAGGATGATATTCTTCAGAAATCAAAGTCCAATATTTTTTGTTGATTTCAGGGAAAAAGGTGTCCGCTTCAAAAGAAGCATGTACCCGTGTCAATTCAATACGGTCTGAGTGGCTTTCACCTTGTCTGTAAATCTCACCTCCTCCAATTATATAAGCATGTTCATCATGTATTAGTCCCAAGGCTTCGTCTAAAGAATGGACAATAATACATTCCTCAAATATGGTTTGGTACCCTTTGTCTCGTGTAATGATGATATGTGTCCTGTTTGGTAAAGGTTTAGGGAAGCTTTCAAAGGTCTTTCTTCCCATAATAATTTTGTGCCCAGAAGTTAAGCGTTTAAAGCGTTTAAAATCATCTGGTAGGTGCCATAGTAAATCATTGTCTTTTCCCAGGGCATTATTTTCAGCACTAGCTGCTATCATTGTAATCGTACGCATTGTTGCTATATTTATCGGAAGTTAAAGATACATCAATTAGAAATTAGTAATGTTTTTACGGCACTTATATGGATAAGGTTAGAAAGGAATTCCCGGTACTACGCAAAGGCGTTTATGCAAATACAGCTGTATATGGGCCTATGTATGATTCTTTGTTGGACTGGCGCCAAGAGCATGATTTGGATTTTTTGCTCTATGGCAGTGAAATGAGAGAAAGATCATTGAAATTATTGTCCGATACAAAAACTGCTGTAAGTACTTTTTTTAATTGTAAACGGGAAAATGTGGCCTTAGTGAATAATTTTTCCACAGGGCTAAACTTTTTATTGGAAGGTTTGCATCCAAAGAAAAAAATTCTGCTTTTAGAAAATGATTATCCTTCATTAAACTGGTCTTTTGAAAACAGGGATTTTCATATTCATAAAATCGGGATGACCAAAGACGTGGAAAATGATATTCTTGATAAGATAAAAAAAGAGAATATAGATGTGTTGGCACTAAGTTTGGTGCAATGGTTAGATGGTTTTAAGATAAACTTGAAGTTTCTTCAGGAATTAAAATATTCGAACCCCAATCTCATAATAATAGCTGATGGGACACAGTTTTGTGGCTCTGAGGTATTTGATTTTGATACTTCGGGTATAGATGTTTTAGGGGCTAGTGCCTATAAATGGATGTTATCAGGATATGGAAGCGGATTTATGTTGTTTTCTGATCAAGTTAAAGAAGAATTTACACTTGATACCATAGGCTTTAATGCTGCCAATGGGGATTTTAATAAAAAGGATTCTATCATTTTTGCAAAGAAGTTTGAACCTGGGCACTTGTCTTGCTTAAACTTTGGAAGTTTAAAGTATTCCATTGAGTTTATGCAAAAAATAGGAAAGATAAACATCGCTCAACAAAATCAAAAACTATCGCAAAAGGCAAAAGAAGAATTTGGTAGTCTATCATTATTGGATAAGAATATAATGGATAGAGATACCCATAGCACCATATTCAATATTAAAGCAAATGAAAATTTATTCCATCATTTAGTGGATAATAATGTTTATTGTGCTCAAAGAGGGGAAGGTATTAGATTAAGTTTTCATTTTTATAATACCATGGAGGATATAGATAATATTATAAGATTCTTAAAAACAGCCAAGTAAGAATTGTCTACTTCGGATTTTTCCCACCTTTAATTTCCTAACTGCTGTTAAATGTCAACTTTTTTTTAAATATTTCATAAAAATGACATTAAGCATTGGAAATGAGAATGTTAATATATTAGTTTTGCAATGAATATAAAAACTAAGATCATGGCAATTGCAAAACAATATTTAAAAACAAAACCAGTATGTAAGGTTACTTTTACCGTACCTGCTGAAGATGCAAAAAAAGTAGCGGTAGTTGGCGATTTCAACAATTGGAGTCCAAAAGGGAGCACTTTGAAAAAATTAAAAAATGGAACGTTTAAGGGTACTTTTGACCTTCCTAAGGAAAGTACTTTTGAATTTAAGTACATTGTAGATGGTGCTTTTGTGAACGAAGCAGAAGCTGATGGTTATCAGTGGAACGATTATGCGGGTTCAGAAAATGCTGTATTGGAATTATAATCTAATACTATTATTATAGTAAAAAGGCACGGATTTTTCCGTGCCTTTTTTTGTTCGATTCCTCTTTGCAATAAAAGATTTTTAAATGGCCACAACACCTTTGATGTGTGAATGTGGGTTGTAATCCACTAGGGTAAAATCCTCAAATTTAAAATTAAAAATATCTTTTACAGCTGGGTTGATAACCATTTTGGGTAATGCTCTGGGTTCCCTGCTAAGTTGCAATTCCACTTGTTCCATATGGTTATTATAAATATGGGCATCTCCAAAGGTGTGTATAAAATCACCAGCTTCGTAGCCACATACTTGAGCCATCATCATAGTAAATAAGGCATAGGAAGCAATATTAAATGGTACTCCTAAAAAAATATCAGCACTTCGTTGATAAAGTTGACAGCTTAATTTGCCATCTGCTACATAAAATTGAAAAAACGCATGGCATGGAGGCAGTGCGGCTTTACCATTTGCAACATTTTCCGAGAATGATTTTGAAGTATCCGGTAAAACGCTTGGATTCCAAGCGGAAACCAACATCCTTCTGCTATTTGGATTTGATTTCAGCGCACTTATTACTTCTTTAATTTGGTCTATTTCATCGTTGTTCCAATTCCGCCACTGATGGCCGTAAACTGGGCCTAAATCTCCATTTTCATCAGCCCATTCGTTCCAAATTCGAACACCATTTTCTTTGAGGTACTCAATATTCGTGTCACCTTTTAGGAACCATAATAGTTCGTAAATGATGGATTTAAGATGTAATTTTTTAGTGGTGACCATTGGAAAACCTTCGCTAAGGTCAAAGCGCATTTGATAGCCAAATACACTTTTGGTTCCTGTTCCAGTTCGGTCACCTTTTTGATTTCCATTTTCTAGAACATGCTTTAATAAGTCGTGGTATTGTTTCATTTCTTTATACTAACACACTCATTTCTGTAAGAGATTAATGAGTGACAGCAAAAATAACATTTAAGTCTAATTTTTGATGTTTAAGTGGTGCTTAGGTTATGAAAAATTATTAACTAAAATCAATATTGACTTTTGCTAAAGCTTGATTATTTTCTTGGTGCCAATTAAACCCTCTTGGTTGCTTAGGTGTATAAAATATATCCCAGATGAAATTTGAAGTAGTTCAACTTCAATAATTCTTTTGTTTTCAAACTGTTTTTCAAATACTAACTGTTTATTAGAATTGATAATTGTTAAGTTTACCTTTGAATGAATTTGGCCTAAATCAATTTCAAAAGTTTCCATTGATGGGTTTGGATATACTATAATATTTTTATCTGTTGATAACGTTATTGGTTCAATAGAGGTATAGCCTTCGCCTGGTTTTTCACAATTAATAATCGTTTCTTCTGAATCTACAACACCATCTTCATTTACATCTAAATACCAAACGGTTGTTGGGTTAATTAGAGAATCGTTGTCGTCACAGTCTGTTGTCGGTAATACTTCTTGGGTATATCCCGTGCCAGGTAAACTGCAGCTATCTATTGTTGGTGCAACCGCGTATCCGTCACCGTCGGCGTCCAGGTACCAAGTAGTGACTTCAAATACGTTCGGGTCGGTATCGTCACAGTCTGTTGTGGGCAATACGTTTTGGGTATACCCTATTCCCGGACTGGTAGGATTTGTAATTATGGGTAATACAGCATAACCATCTCCATCTGCATCTAAGTACCAATCGTATTCAGGTTCAGTCGTGGTCCCTAAATTTTCTTTTAAGGCTATTACCAAAGCCGTGTCTTTGTCAAAAGCCACTTCGTTTCCTGCTGCATCAGTTTGTGTGGTAGCCGAATTGCTTGAACTCGGGTGCTGAATTGACATAAATAGAAATCGAAAATCTGGACTAAAAGTGATCCCGGTGGGTTCGGAGCCTGCAGGGGCAATTCCAAATACTTCAACTTTTGGGTTATTCTGTGTATGACCGTTTTTTACTACCCAGATATAATTATTCTCACCATCATTCATGACCCATAGATTTCCATCACCATCAAATGCTAAATTATCATTTCCATAACCCCAATTTACATCTGATGTCCCTGACTCATGTGTAATCGTATATGACCTATTACCAACATAGGTTTCCATATTGATTACCGTGGTGCCGTTTATAGGGTCTGAATCTTGAAATCGATAGACTTGATCTTCACTTTTAACCGCAAAATAAATCAAACCATCGGGTCCAATTTCTACATCTTCGATTCCATTAAATACGGTGGCTCCTATAGCTGCACTTTGGGTATTTGTAGAATTTCGCTCTGCTGGAGTAGTATTGTCTAAAAGTACCCATTCGCCAGATCCATTTTTCGCCCCTCGATATACATAAAGGTTCCCACTACTAAGATCTTGTGGGTTATTAGCAACAAATTTAAATAAATAGCCTACTGTAGCATCTGCGCCTTGATATGCCGTTCTTTGATTGGAATGGATTACCAGGTTTTCATGCTTGAAATTACCAAGCGCCCATCTTTTATCGATAACCGTTTTAGTAGCAGGGTCTATTTCTACGGCCCAACCATAATCATCATAGCCATCACCATTGCTATCAATTGGAAATGGATATTGGCTGGCTATTTCTTTAGAGGTATACTCTTCACAACTAATTATAGTATTCCATGGTGTTACGGTACCTGAGCAATTTGCTATGGTTCCAGCTACCCCACTAAAATCTACGCTGGCAGAAAGTGTTGTTGACCATAATTTTGTGGTTGGATTAAAGTTGATGTCCAAAATAGATACGGCACCAGGAACAATTTCTGCATTGATACTTAAATACCCATTTTCATTGCTGCCGTTTATGGGAACATATCCAGTGAAATCGGTAGTTCTGGGTAATGTTCCGCCTTGTGTAAGTGGGTCGTCACGATAAATAATTTTTTGAAATATATGACTGGATGGAAAAATAAAATCAGTGTTTTGACCAATAGGTGTTACGGAAGTAAAATCACCAATATTTTGCGCATGGGCAAATACAGAGAAGAAAAACAGAATTAGAAATTTTAGCTTCATACTATTGTAAATTATGACAATCAATAATCTGATTGCACATGGTATTTAAACTTTAAATATGATATGGGGAAGTAGGTGAAAGTAAAAATAAACAACTGCCCTGAAAAATAACTAAGGTGAAAAGTGGTTTTAATCGCTCTATGAGCAATCCTTAACTCTTGTGATAGCTAGTAATCTATTAGCCTAAAATCATCCCGGCAATGGTTGCTGATAGCAACGAAGCTAAAGAACCGCCAAGGACCGCTTTCATTCCAAACTCGGAAAGAGTTTTCCTTTGGCCTGGGGCCAATGAGCCAATGCCGCCAATTTGGATACCAATAGATGCGAAATTTGCGAAACCACACAACATATAGGTGGCCATGATAATAGATTTGTTAAATTTTAAATGGGGTAGTGAGGCAAATTCCTTTAACTCTGCTAATTGTATATAACCTACAAATTCACTTGCCACCAATTTAATTCCTAATAGTTGGCCCATTAGCATAATATCTTCTTTGGCAACGCCAATCAGCCACATTAAAGGAGCAAAAACGGTTCCCAAGATAGCTTCTAATGAAAATTTTTGGTAAGAGGTGTTATCAGCAATCCAAGTATTTAGGTTGGTGATATCGCCTGTCCATTCCAGTATACCGTTGACCATGGCAATTATGGCAACAAAAACCAAAAGCATTGCGCCAACATTAACCGCTAATTTTAGGCCCTCTGTGGTTCCATTGGCAATGGCGTCTAAAATGTTAGAACCTATTTTTTCCGTTGAAACATGAACATCGGTGTTCACGGCTTCCGTCTGTGGGTATAATATTTTTGAAATGACAATGGCACCTGGTGCGGCCATTACGGATGCAGCTAAGAGATGCTTTGCAAAAAGGAGTTGTAGCATTTCATCTTCCCCGCCTAGAAAACCAATGTAAGCGGCCAAGACAGCTCCAGCTACAGTTGCCATTCCACCAATCATGACCAAAAGGATTTCGGACTTATTCATTTTTTCCAAATAAGCCTTGATTAGCAGAGGGGCCTCGGTTTGACCTAAAAAAATATTGCCAGCAACCGATAGACTTTCGGCACCAGAAATACCCAAGCTTTTAGACAAAAGCCAAGCTAATCCCTTTACCACTTTCTGGATTACGCCAAGGTAAAATAATAAAGAGGTAAGTGCGGAGAAAAATATAATAGTTGGAAGTACTTGAAAAGCAAAAATATAGCCAAAAGTAGTTGTATCTACCACCAAGCCCTCGAAAAGAAATTTACTTCCGGCCTTAGTAAATTCTAATATGCTCACGAATATTTTTCCTATTTTTTCGAATAGCAATTGAACAAAAGGTACTTTTAAAACACCTATAGCAATAATCAACTGAAGTGATAATCCAATGCCCACGGTTTTCCAATTAATTGCTTTCCTATTTGAACTGAACAAGAATGCAATTAGTAGTAATACGAGCATTCCCAATACACCGCGCCACAGACTGTCTAAAGAAAATCCATTATTTGGGACAACACTATTTACAGCAACTTCGCCAATATCGTTTAATATGCTAGTATCAACTGTAGAAATAATAACTTGGGTAGAATCTGGTGATTGGGGAAATAATAATGCAGTTATAAAAAATAGCAGTGAAAATAACCAAATGTTTTTTTTCATAGGGTATGGGTTGGTTTCCTTTAATTTCTTTTGGAAATTTCATCCCTTAATTTAGCAGCCTTTTCATAATCTTCATCTGCAACCGCTTTTTTTAGTTCATTTTCAAGCTCCTCTATACTTAATTCTGTATAACCATCTGTAGCACCGGAATCTATTTCAACGGTTTCACCCTCTTGTAAAATTTCATCCACCATAATGCTCTTGTCATCATCCTTTTTATCTGTTTCTTTTGAGGAGAATTTGAGGAAGATCCCTGCTTTGTCCAAAATAGTCTTATAAGTGAAAATTGGTGCGTTAAACCTAAGTGCCAAGGCAATGGCATCACTTGTTCTGGCATCTATAATTTCTTCAATACCGTCCCTTTCACAAATAATACTGGAATAAAATACACCATCTACCAATTTATGGATGATGACCTGTTTTATAACGATATCAAATCGGTCAGAAAAATTCTTAAAAAGGTCGTGAGTTAAGGGTCTCGGGGGTTTAATCTCTTTTTCTAAGGCAATGGCAATGGACTGGGCCTCAAATGCCCCAATTACAATAGGTAGTTTGCGGTCTCCCTCTACTTCGTTCAATATTAGGGCGTATGCGCCATTTTGTGTTTGGCTATAGGAAATCCCTTTTATTTTCAATCGTACTAGACTCATAACATTAATTAACTAAAAAAAGGCTGTTCAAGTATTGGGGATCCACATATCTGAACAGCCCTTTAGGGGCACAAATTAACGAAAATTTAGCCGTTTTGGGCTTTAAAAACCTTTAATTTTTCTATCAATTCCGGCACAACTTCAAAAGCATCGCCCACGATACCATAATCAGCAGCCTTAAAAAATGGGGCTTCAGGGTCATTGTTTATGACCACTTTTGTTTTCGAAGCACTTACACCTGCTAAATGCTGAATGGCACCTGAGATTCCAATAGCTATATATAAGTTGCTCGCTACGGGTTTCCCGGTTTGGCCAACATGCTCTCCATGAGGTCTCCAACCTAAATCTGAAACTGGCTTGGAACAGGCCGTTGCGGCACCTAAAACTTCGGCCAATTCTTCAATCATTCCCCAATTTTCTGGACCTTTAAGTCCTCTTCCGGCAGATACTACAATATCTGCATCTGCAATAGTAGCTTTGCCGACTACTTTGTCTATATCTTTTGATTGTGTTCCAAATAAGCCATCACTTATTTCAGCAGCGAATTGCGCTACGGCAACGTCTTTTTTGTTCTCATGAATACCATAAGCATTGTTGGATACACCAATTACTTTCAAATCGGTATTAATTTCGGTATGGGCAAAACCTTTATTACTAAACGCTGTTCTTTTAACAACAAACGGATTTGTACTTTCTGGAGCGGCAACCACATTTGGCACATAGCCTGCTTTTAATTCGGCAGCCAATAAAGGGGCCATATATTTGGTGTCTGCACTAGAACTTACTACTATAACCTTGGCGTCATTACTTTTTGCGGCTTGCGCTAAAACGGCGGCATAGGCCTTAGCGTTAAAGGTTTTTAGCTTTTCATCTTGTACGTCCAATATTTTGGTAATGCCGTAATTACCTAATGTGTTATTTTCAGTAGTGTTTATGGACACTGCTATAGCAGTTGTTCCTAAATTTTCTGCTACTTTGGCTGCAAAAGATGCTACTTCGAAAGCATTCTTTTTAAACGTACCGTTTTCAGACTCTGTATATACTATTACTGACATTTTTTTTATTTTAATTTTTAAACCTTAATGGCAATTTCTCAAATAACTTTAGCGTCATTATGAAGTAGATTTACTAATTCATCAACATTTTCTGCTAGTTTAATAGTGCCTTTTGGTGCAGGCTTACTGAATTTTATATCTGCAGTGGCATTCAATGCATCAATTGGTTCAAGCACATTCAATGCCTTTTTTCTTGCCATCATAATACCACGCATGTTTGGTATTCTAAGGTCGCTTTCCTCAACCAACCCTTTTTGTCCGCCAATTACTAACGGTAAGGTGGTGCTTAAGGTTTCCTTACCACCATCAATTTCTCTAATGGCAGTGGCACTGTTACCATCAATTTCTAGACTTATACAATTGTTCACAAAATTCATATCGAGCAAAGAGGAGAGAATACCTGGCACCATGCCACCATTATAATCAATTGATTCCCTTCCGCCTATAACCAAATCATAACCTCCATTTTTAACTATTTCCGCCAATTGCTGCGCAACAAAAAAACCATCAGTAGGTTCTGCATTTACCCGTATGGCCTCATCTGCGCCAATTGCCAACGCTTTTCTCATAGTAGGTTCCACTGTTGGTCCACCAACTGTTGCGACATGCACATCAGCACCTTGTTTTTCTTTGAACCACATGGCCCTGGTTAATCCAAATTCATCATTTGGGTTAATAACGAACTGTACACCATTGGTGTCAAATTTTGTATCACCTTCCGTAAAATTTATTTTAGAAGTAGTGTCTGGAACATTACTTATACAAACTAGTATTTTCATTTATGAAATGCTTTTAAAATAATCGGAACGAAGATAACCATTAATTTCTAAATTTACTATGCATGCATAGTAAATTTTATAACTTTTTTTGATTCAACCGAACCTTATTTTGAGATATAATTTCCTATTTTTGCTTGCTTTCAATTGAAGCGTACAGACAAATTTATCCATACAAATGAAAACAATACAGTTTAGAGAAGCTATTGCGGAAGCAATGTCCGAAGAAATGAGAAGGGACGAGTCCATTTACTTAATGGGAGAGGAAGTAGCGGAATATAATGGTGCATATAAAGCTTCTAAAGGTATGTTGGATGAATTTGGCGCAAAGCGTGTTATAGATACCCCAATATCCGAATTAGGTTTCGCTGGTATAGCTGTAGGTTCAACCATGACGGGTAACAGGCCTATAGTTGAGTTTATGACTTTTAATTTTGCCTTGGTAGGAATAGACCAAATTATCAACAATGCGGCGAAAATTAGACAAATGTCCGGAGGTCAGTTTCCATGTCCCATAGTTTTTAGGGGACCAACAGCTTCTGCTGGTCAGTTGGCAGCTACACACTCACAGGCTTTTGAAAGTTGGTATGCCAACTGCCCTGGGTTAAAGGTTGTGGTGCCATCAAATCCTGCAGATGCAAAAGGTTTGTTGAAAGCGGCAATACGTGATAATGACCCTGTAATTTTTATGGAGTCTGAGCAGATGTATGGTGATAAAGGTGAAGTTCCAGAAGGTGAGTATACCATTCCATTAGGCGTTGCAGATATTAGAAGGGAAGGTAAGGATGTTACCATTGTGTCTTTTGGAAAAATCATTAAAGAAGCAGACAAAGCTGCCGACGAATTGGAAAAGGAAGGTATTAGCTGTGAGATAATTGATTTGCGTACGGTAAAGCCACTGGATTATGAGGCTATTTTAAATTCAGTAAAAAAAACAAATCGTTTGGTGATATTGGAGGAAGCATGGCCTTTTGGTAATGTAGCTACCGAGATAACCTATCATGTGCAGGCCCATGCCTTTGATTATTTAGATGCCCCAATTGCCAAAATAAATACTGCCGATACCCCGGCGCCATATTCCCCAGTATTATTGGAGGAATGGTTGCCTAATTATAATGATGTTGTAAGGGCGGTTAAAAAAGTTTTGTATAAATTATAATTAACTCTTATAGAACTATCTTAGCTTCTTCGATCAAGGTCGTGGAAGCTTTTTTTATTGGTACGTTATTTGTACTGTAGCTTCTTGAGAACAAAATCTTTCATGAAACAAATTTTACCTCTCTTTTTGTTTTTCCTCACAGTTTTTGTGAACGCCCAGACCAAAGTTAGTGGTGTTGTCTTGGATGAAAGTGGGGAGCCTGTAGCTTTTGCCAATGTTTTATTTAAAAATTCTACCGAAGGGACTATTACCAATGATAATGGTAGGTTCTATTTAGAATCGGACAATAACCATGAGCTTTTGGTCATTTCATTTATTGGGTATGAAAATTTGGAAATAGCTTTGGGGTCAAGGGTTAATTATGACATGGATATAACCCTTGTTGAAGCCGCCGAACAATTAAACGAAGTGGTGCTTGTTTCTGGTAAACAATCCAAGAAAAATAATCCAGCGGTAGATATTCTTCGAAAAATATGGGCCAAGAAAAGGGTTAACGGTGTTAGGAAGTTTAAGCAATATGCTTTTGATAAGTATGAAAAGGTAGAGTTCGATTTGAACACCATTGATAGTGCCTTAATGAAACGAAAGATTTTCAAGGGACTTGAGTTTGTTTTTCAAGATTTGGATACTTCCAGAATTACAGGAAAAACCTATCTGCCCATCTTCTTAAATGAAACTTTTTCTAAAGTATATGGGGATAATGTACTTAATGAGGAAAAGGAAGAGGTCCTGGGGAATAAAAATTCTGGCTTTGAAAGCAATCAGGCGATAATTGCCTTTGTACAGGATTTATACCAGAGCTACGATATATATGACAACTATCTAAAATTTTTTGATAAGAGTTTTACCAGTCCTTTGTCTCGTACAGGTATAGACACCTATAATTATGCCTTAAGAGACAGCGCCTTTATAGAGAACAAGTGGTGTTACAATATAGTTTACTATCCGCGTCGTAAAAACGAATTAACGTTTAAAGGTGATTTTTGGGTCAACGATTCTACCTGGGCCATAAAGAACATTAATCTAGAGGTTACAAAAAGCGCCAATATTAATTGGGTAAAGGAAATATATATAGAGCAAGATTTTGATGTGGTAAATGATTCCTTATTTCTTTTGAAAAGGGATTATATGCTAAGTGATTTCAGTTTTCAGAAAAAAGAGGAATCTAGGGGTGTATATGGTAAAAGAACCACAGTTTATGATAATTACAAATTTGATCAGCTAAAGCCAAAGGATTTTTATAGGAAAGATTTAAATCCATTAGATATAAACCTGATAGTAAAAGACGATGATTTTTGGGAGAAAAATAGATTGGAATCTTTAAACAAGGATGAGGCTGGCATCTATAAATTGTTAGACACATTAAAAACTGTCCCTAAGTTTAAATCATATTATAACCTGGCAAGTATTTTAGGTTCAGGTTATATTGAGATAGATAAGTGGAATTTGGACGTAGGTACAATCTATGATTTTTTTGGGTATAATGATGCTGAAGGACCGAGGGCACGTATTGGTGCCAGAACTTATTTTGGACAGAATGATCCTTGGCGTATAGAGGGTTATACGGCATACGGTTTTACAGATAGGAAATTTAAACATGGTATTAGCGGTAAATTTCTATTGGACCGTAAGACTAGATTAATTGTTTCGGGAGGAAATCGTAGGGATATTGAACAACTTGGTGTAAGTCTAACAGCAACTAATGATGTATTGGGTAGGAGTGTAGCTTCTTCCTCTTTGTTGACCGTTGGTGCAAATAATAGGTTGACGAATATAAATCTTAGCGCCTTACGTTTTGAAATGGAACCTATAACCAATTTTAGGATATCACTTGGGGGTACATTTAGAACTTTGAGTTCTGCATTGCCCAATGATTTTAGTTTAGATTATATAGATGTAGAATCGCAAACTGGCATTTCATCGGAAATTAGGCAGTTTGATTTTAATACCCTGTTAATATATACGCCAGGTAAGAAAACTATTGGTTATGGGGTAGAGCTTAGGGATGTAAATGACACTTACAGTACTTTATTGTTGAACTACACAAAAGGGTTAGACGGATTATTAGATAGTGATTTTAAATACAGCAAATTACAATTATCATACAGTCAGCCATGGCAATTAGGTGGTTTTGGTAGATTAATGAGCACCGTTGAATTAGGGAAGACTTTTGGTGAAGTGCCATTGGGATTGTTGAGCGTGGTACCAGGAAACCAGACATTTTTCTCTAATTATGGATCATTTCCCAATTTGGATTTCTATGAATTTGTAACAGACACCTATGCATCTGTACATTTGGAACATAATTTTAACGGCAGGTTATTTTCCAGAATTCCTTTTTTAAGAAAACTGAATTTAAGGGAAATCGTTGGCTTACGTGGTGTTTGGGGAGATTTGTCCGATGCCAATATCGCATTAAGTGCACCAGCAACTGTTAATACGCCTTTAAGGGCGCCATCGGAAAAAATCTATTATGAATATTCATTTGGCGTAGGGAATATATTTAAGATTTTTAGAATAGATTTTAACTTTAGGGGTAATTACCTGGATAATCCTGATGCCAGACCGTTTGGTGTAACAGGAACATTTGGGTTTAATTTCTAAAACAATAGGAAACGAGAGCAATTTAATAACATATAATACCGTTTGGTAAATTCTTAAAACCATTAAATTACAATATGGCAAGTAAAAAAAGAGTAACATTTGACGTTTTGATTGAAATTCCCAAGGGAAGTAGAAATAAATATGAATATGATTTTACATTAAACAAGATTAGGTTTGATAGAACTTTGTTTTCTTCAATGATGTATCCAGGTGATTATGGTTTTGTGCCAGAAACTTTGGCCTTGGATAAAGATCCATTAGATGTACTAGTTTTGGGAACAGAACCTACTTATCCCATGGTGGTAATGGAGGTAAAACCTATTGGTGTTTTTCATATGACCGATGAAAAAGGCCCGGATGAAAAAATAATCTGTGTGCCTGTTTCCGATCCAATTTGGAGCAAGAGGAATGATATTTCGGATCTTAACCCTCACAGACTTAAGGAAATAGAACATTTTTTTCAGGTTTATAAAGATTTGGAAGAAAAGAAGGTTGATACAGGCGGTTGGGGCAATTCTCAAGAAGCCATTCAAATTTATCATGAGTGCGTAAAAAGATACGAAGAAAGTGATCATAAAGACAGACGGACTTTTATGATTTAAAAAAATAAAATTTTAAATGAAAGCCACCTTTAAATCCATTAAGGTGGCTTTTTTTATTCTATTCTATTTCACTACATTAGTCGCGCTTAAATTAATAAATAACTAACAAATGGAATTAATCGTAAATTATTTACCGGCATTTGGTGTCTTGGCGTTAATCTTTGTATTTGTAAAAAATGCATGGGTGGGCAAGCAAGATGAAGGAGATGCTAAAATGTCTAGAATTGCTAAGAATATTGCCGATGGGGCAATGTCATTTTTAAAGGCCGAGTATAAAATATTGGCCATTTTTGTTGCTGCTGTAGCAGTATTGCTATTTTTAAAAGGTAGTAATGAGGTAGGTTCAAATGGTATGGTTGCCGTATCTTTTATAGTTGGTGCCATTTGTTCCGCTTTGGCTGGTTTCATTGGTATGAAGGTGGCTACAAAGGCAAACGTTAGAACCACGCAAGCTGCTAGGACTTCATTAGGTAAGGCTTTAGAAGTAGCCTTTGCTGGTGGTGCTGTAATGGGTCTTGGTGTTGTTGGTCTTGGTGTTCTAGGGTTAAGTGGACTTTTTATGATTTATAGTGGTCAAGGATGGGCTCTTGGGGAAGTGCTAAACGTGCTTTCTGGTTTTTCTTTGGGTGCTTCTTCTATAGCGCTTTTCGCTAGAGTTGGTGGTGGTATCTACACCAAGGCTGCAGATGTAGGTGCTGACTTGGTAGGAAAGGTGGAGGCTGGTATTCCAGAAGACCATCCATTAAACCCAGCTACTATTGCTGATAACGTAGGTGATAACGTGGGTGATGTTGCAGGTATGGGTGCCGACCTTTTTGAGTCTTACGTTGGTTCTATAATAGGTACTATGGTATTGGGTGCCGCATATACGCAGATACCTGCTTTTCAAGATTCATTTGATGGTCTTGGTGCTGTATATCTTCCCTTGGTATTGGCTGCGGTAGGTATCATCATGTCTATTATAGGTACCTTCTTTGTAAAGGTTAAAGATGGTGGTAACCCACAAACAGCGTTGAATATCGGTGAATTTGGTTCTGCAGGGTTAATGCTTGTGGCATGTTATTTTATTATTACTAATATGTTACCTGAAAGCTGGACTTTTGGTGGTGTTGAGTACGGTTCACTAGGCGTTTTTATTGCCGTATTGGCTGGTCTTGTTGCTGGTTTGGCAGTAGGTAAGGTAACAGAATATTATACAGGTACTGGTACAAAGCCAGTAACCTCAATTGTACGTCAATCGGAGACCGGTGCAGCTACAAATATCATTGCTGGTTTAGGTGTAGGAATGATGTCTACCATGTTTCCAATTCTTTTAATTGCCGCCGCTATTTTGGTTTCCCATCACTTTGCTGGACTTTATGGTATTGCAATTGCTGCTGTAGGTATGTTGGCAAATACGGGAATCCAATTAGCTGTAGATGCTTATGGTCCTATTTCGGATAACGCAGGAGGTATTGCAGAAATGGCAGAATTGCCAAGTGAAGTTAGGGAGCGTACAGATAAATTGGATGCGGTAGGTAACACTACTGCGGCCATAGGTAAAGGATTTGCAATCGCCTCTGCTGCATTAACGGCATTAGCTTTGTTTGCAGCTTTCATGCAAACAGCCAATGTGACGGCAATAGACGTGTCTAAACCAACCGTCATGGCTGGTTTGTTGGTAGGAGGCATGCTACCTTTTGTATTCTCGGCTTTATCAATGAACGCCGTTGGTCGTGCTGCAATGGCAATGATAGAGGAGGTTCGTCGTCAGTTTAGGGACATTCCTGCTTTAAAGGCCGCTTTGGAAGTAATGAGAGCTGTAGATTCTGATATGAGTAAAGCTACTCCTGAGCAACGTGCTATTTTTGACGCTGCTGATGGTGTTGCGGAATATGATAAATGTGTGGCAATTTCTACACAGGCTTCCATCAAGGAAATGGTATTGCCGGGATTATTGGCTATTGCTGTTCCAGTTGCCGTTGGTTTCATTGGTGGTGCCGAAATGTTAGGGGGCCTTTTAGCAGGTGTTACTACCTGTGGGGTTTTAATGGCCATATTCCAGTCAAACGCTGGTGGTGCTTGGGATAATGCCAAAAAGACAATTGAAAGTGATGGGCGTAAAGGTACAGATGCCCACAAAGCGGCAGTAGTTGGTGATACGGTTGGTGATCCATTCAAGGATACTTCTGGTCCTTCTTTGAATATCCTTTTAAAATTAATGTCAGTTGTAGCTTTGGTAATTGCACCTAGTATTGCTTTAAATGCTGATGCGATGACTGCTTATAACAATCAAAAGGTGGCCACTGAAGTTGTTGCCAAGCAAATTGAAAAGCGTGTTGAGGTTAAAATGGACAAAAATGATGATGGGTCGGTTAAAGCGATTGTAACGACTACGGTTACCGAAAACGGTAAAGAATCTATTTCTGAACAAGTATTTGAAGGTACAGAAGCAGAAGTAAAAGCAAAGATTGAGTCTTTCAATGGATCTGCTAATGATGTAAATGTGGAGATTAGAAAAGTAGTACAGGAAATAGAGAAAGAAGAGGTGAATTAATCCGTACTATTTAAAATAGTAATGCCCTTCATGATAGCATGAAGGGCTTTTTTTTATTGGAGTTGAAAGGTAATGGGTATGGCAAATGGAACTTTAACAGCAGTACCCCTTTGCTTTCCTGGGGTCATTTTTGGAAGTTTGGAGATAATCCTTTTCGCCTCTTTTTCTAGATTGGCATTAGGTCCCCGCATTCTAATATCTCCAATACTGCCGTCTTTTTGTATCACGAACATTACGTTTACCCTACCCTGAATACCCATTTCCTGTTCCAGTTCCGGATATCTGAAGACTTTACTGATATGCTTTTGCATCATTTTGCCAAAACATGCTCTTTTATCCTTTTCATTTTCACAGCCCGGAAACACTGGGACATCCTCGATCACCATAAAGTTGACAACGGGTTCTTCAATAAATTCATCAACTTCAACATCATCAATTTCTATAATCTCTGTTTCAGGATCACTTTCCGTAGAGAGAATTTCTGTTTCTTTAATTTCAACATCATCTTCTTCTATTTTTATTTCTTGTGGTAATACCTGTTTTATTTTCGGTTGTTCAATTTTGAATTTTTCTACAGGATCTTCTTCAATATCACTTTCTAAAATATTCATTGAAGTCTCATAAATTGTTTCAGGATCAAAGGTCTTCCACTCCAAGGCTACAAATGCCAATAGTAATACCAGTAGTAAGCCAAATACAAAATAAACACCACTTCTTTTGTTGAGGTCTTTTTTGGGATTCTTTTTTAGTTCCATCTTTTTTTAATTTATTGGCTTCACCATGAGTGTGCCTAGGTTAAACATTTCTTCGAATCTTTATTAAAACTAAGTGTACAGTTCTATGTATGAAAGAGGTAATGAGCCAAGTAAGCCTTTGGGTGAGTAAAAAGGACCTGATTTTTTTATGGATTAGATTTTGAATGAATTTGATTGTAATTTTGAGTTAATGGGGATAATTACAATGGATAAAATACAGATCATTGGATTTCAGAGTTACGGAACCCGAGTAAGATTTTATGCTAGGGGAAGGGCCTTGGAAGATGAAAATATAGATTTAGAACAAAAAGGTATTTTTAACCTCTTACTAAATACGTGGAAGCGTTTTGAAACCGATGAAGTCAAGAATACGCCTATTAAAATAAATTTTGGGGATAATAAGGTTGTTCATGGTACAACAGACCATGAGGGGTATTACCTTATCAAGGAAGATTTCGAAAACGTATACCAATTTGCAAATGAGGAAGGTTGGGTAAAGTTTGAGATTTCTTTTACAACTACTGACTTAAAAAGGGAAATTTTAAATAAAAATATTTTTCCTGGTGAAATGCTCATTCCCAAGAACTCTGCTAAATTTGGTGTTATCAGTGATATAGACGATACCATTTTGCATACGGGCGTGGTTTCTTCATTAAAATGGAAAGTGGTCATCAATACTATTTTTAGAAGGGCCATTAGTAGAAAGGCATTGGAAGGGACTGCTGATTTTTATCATCAATTACATCGAGGTAAAACAGGTACAGAGGCAAATCCGGTATTCTACGTAAGCCATAGTCCATGGAATCTGTATCGATATTTGGAACTTTTTCTTAAAACGAACGCGTTTCCCAAAGGTCCCATACTTTTGCGGAGTATGTCAAGTTTTCGTCTCAGAAAAAATGTAGATGACCAGCCACAAAAACAAAAGGAAATCACAAATATTCTAAAAACTTATCCCCACCTTTCATTTATTCTAATTGGTGATAGTGGTGAGAAAGATGCTGATATTTATTTGGAGATAACCAAAATGTTTCCAAACCGTGTTAAGGCCATTTATCTTAGAAGTGTTGCAGATAGAAAACGCATGAAAAGGGTTGCCGACCTTTTTACTGATTTTAATGATATTCCTTATTTAATTGTAGGAAAAACGGCTGAAGCCATTACGCATGCAAAGACGCACGGATTTATTTAAATAAAGGTTTAGAAAAGACCGTGGATTTCCGCGTCAATTTTATTTATAATGCGACCTAAATCCTCTGGGTTATCAACAAAATCTAATTCATCAACATCAATGACCAGTAGATTTCCTTTTTCATAACCGTGAACCCAAGCTTCATATCGTTCGTTAAGTCTACTCAAATAGTCAATAGAAATTGTATTTTCATAGTCACGGCCACGTTTGTGTATTTGTTTAACCAAATTGGGTATAGAACTTCTCAGGTAAATTAGCACTTCTGGTGGTTCTATCAGGCTTTCCATTAAATCGAATAAGCTAGAATAGTTTTTAAAATCCCGGTTGGTCATCAAGCCCATGGCATGTAGGTTAGGTGCGAAAATATGGGCATCCTCATAAATGGTCCTGTCTTGGATTACATTTTTGCCACTCTCCCTAATGTTCAGTATTTGGCGATATCTGCTATTTAAAAAGTAAATCTGTAAGTTAAAGCTCCAACGCTCCATCTGATTGTAAAAATCGTCCAAATACGGATTGTCTACAACGTCTTCAAAATGTGCTTCCCAATTATAATGTTTAGCTAATAATTTTGTCAGTGTTGTTTTTCCAGCACCAATATTTCCTGCTACCGCAATGTGCATTTTTGTAATAATTTAATCGTTAGGCAATTGAAAAAATGTAATGCACAATATACAAAGTATATTAAGTTCTATGAAAAATAGTAGATGAAATAAGGTTATTATTTCATCGATGAATTATAAAGATGCCATTCTAGTTAAAAACCGGGGTAATCGCTTTTAAAACAAACTATTTTTATACTTTTGTACAGATAATGTAGAGGAAGGATTTGACTGATTGCAACCTCGTTAAAAATGCTAAAGCAGTTTGTGTCGGGCTAAGGTTCGAATGCTCTCCGAGTGAATTACGCAACTCCTTTCAGTTTTCAGGAATCCTTCAATAAAATAAAAAAATTGTAATGGCGTATTTATTTACATCAGAATCCGTTAGTGAAGGACACCCAGATAAAGTTGCAGATCAAATAAGTGATGCATTATTGGATTATTTTTTGGCTTTTGATCCAGAGAGTAAAGTTGCTTGTGAAACATTGGTAACTACTGGTCAAGTGGTCTTAGCGGGAGAAGTTAAAAGTGATACTTATTTAGACGTTCAAAATATAGCTAGGGACGTAATTAATAAAATTGGGTATACCAAAGGAGAATATCAGTTTAGTGGGGATTCCTGTGGTGTTATTTCATTAATACACGAGCAATCACAAGATATTAACCAAGGAGTTGATCGGGGTGCCAAAGAACTGCAAGGTGCAGGAGACCAGGGTATGATGTTTGGGTATGCCACAAAAGAGACGGAAAACTATATGCCTTTGGCATTGGATATTTCCCATAGAATATTACACACTTTGGCTGAAATTAGAAGGGAATGCAAGGACATTGTTTATTTAAGGCCAGATGCCAAGGCGCAGGTGACTATTGAATATTCTGATGATAATATCCCACAACGCATAGATACCATCGTAGTTTCTACACAGCATGATCCCTTTGATGCGGATGATGAGGTAATGTTGAAGAAAATAAAAGAGGATATCATTTCAATTTTGATTCCGCGTGTAAAAGTCCAATTACCAGAAAAGATCCAAAAACTTTTTAACGATCAGATCAAGTACCATATAAATCCTACAGGGAAATTTGTGATTGGTGGCCCACATGGGGATAGTGGTTTGACCGGTAGAAAGATTATTGTGGATACCTATGGGGGCAAAGGTGCCCATGGTGGTGGTGCCTTTAGTGGCAAAGACCCAAGTAAGGTAGATAGGAGCGCGGCTTATGCGGCAAGGCACATCGCTAAAAACTTGGTTGCAGCTGGTGTAGCAGATGAAATTCTGGTACAGGTGAGCTACGCCATTGGTGTAGTGGAGCCAACCTCCATTTTTGTAGATACGTATGGTACATCTAAAGTAGCTTTGAACGATGGTCAGATTGCACAAATTGTAAGTGAATTGTTTGATATGAGGCCCTTTGCAATAGAAAAACGTCTGCAACTTAGAAATCCAATTTACTTGGAAACAGCCGCTTACGGTCACATGGGCCGGGAGTCAAGAACCGTTACTAAAGTTTTTGAATCGCCCTATAGCGGAAGAATAGAAAAAGAGGTAGAACTGTTTACCTGGGAAAAATTGGATATGGTCAAAGAAGTAAAAGCCGCTTTTGACCTTTAATGAAGAGATAGATATAATAAACAGAGGCCGTATAAAAAACCTATTTCGTTGTCTGTTCGAGCGCAGTCGAGAACTATAAGTCTTAGATTTTTAATATATCTCGACTGCGCTCGATATGACCGTAATGCAAATTTTGGGTTTTTTAGACGGCCTCTTTTTATTTTTAGGACTAACTGAACTTTCTTAGCTTTAGCATATAAATTAAAGATATGCCAAAAATCAGTTTTAGAGTGTCAGTGGTCTTAACAGCACTTGTGTTGTTTACATTTTCATGTAGAAAAACAACAAACGTTGCAAAGGAAGAGATCTCCAAAACCTATGTAGCCGATAATTATACCAAGCAGGAAGTGGATATTGAAATGCGAGATGGTATACAACTACATACCACCATTTACACCCCAAAGGACACTTCTAAAAAATACCCTATCCTAATGCAACGTACACCCTACAGTTCTAGGCCTTATGGGGAGGGAAATTTTAAGGAAACTATTGGCCCAAATATTCATTTGATGAAAGAGGGCAATATTGTGGTTTACCAAGATGTAAGGGGGAGGTGGCTTAGTGAGGGGCATTATGAAAATATGAGGGCCTATATTCCTAATAAAACGTCGGACAAGGATATAGATGAAAGTACTGACACCTATGATACTATAGATTGGTTGGTGAACAATGTGGCACATAACAATGGCAATGTGGGTATCTGGGGGATTTCCTATCCAGGCTATTATGCTACGTATGCCACTTTGGATGCCCACCCAGCTTTAAAAGCATCGTCACCACAAGCTTGCATAGGCGATTTCTTTTTTGATGACTTTCATCACAACGGAGCCTATTTGTTAAGTTATTTTAGGGCAACGTCCTTATTTGGTACACCTAGACCCAATGGTGATCAACCCATAGATACGGCATGGTATACTTTACCAGATCTAAAAACAGAGGATCAATACCAGTTCTTTTTGGATGCCGGACCCTTGAAAAACTTGGATTATTTCTTTGAATATGAAACAGATGATTCGCCAAGAATGGCGGTAGATGGTAAGACCGATGATTTTTTCTGGAACGAATTAAAAGAACACCCAAATTATGATGAATTATGGCAAAGTAGAGGGCTGATCCAGCATTTGGATAAATCTAAATCCCATGTGGCCACCATGATCGTTGGTGGTTGGTTTGATGCCGAAGACCTCTATGGACCCTTGGAAACCTATAAAAACATTGAAAAGCATACTACAGGTTATAACACCATGGTTTTTGGGCCATGGGATCATGGCCGTTGGGCAAGAAGAAACGGTAGAAGCTTAGTGGGCAATTACTACTTTGGGGATTCCATTTCCGAGTTTTTTCAAGAAAAGATCGAGACAAAATTCTTCAATCACTTTTTAAAGGGTGAAGGTGGTAATGATAGTGGTCTACCAGAAGCCTATGTTTTTGATTCGGGCAAAAAAGAATGGAAACAATACGATGCTTGGCCACCTAAAGGCACGGTTAAAAAAGAACTATTCCTGTCGCCAGACCAAGAATTAACAGCAGATAAAAAAGCTGTGGAACCTGTTAATTTTATAAGTGATGTAAAAAAACCGGTACCGTATTCTGAGGATATTAAATCGGTATTCACACCTAGAAAGTACATGACAGATGACCAACGATTTGCGGCTAGACGATCAGATGTGCTCGTTTTTGAAACCGATGTTTTAGATGGGGATTTAACCCTGGCAGGCGATATCATGGCCAATCTTAAGGTAGCCACAACGGGTACGGCTGCAGATTGGATCGTAAAAATTATAGATGTACACCCTGCAGATGGTGAGACCAACGAAGAAATGCAGGATCATTTAAAGATGAGCAACTATCATTTAATGGTGCGCAGCGAGGTGCTACGGGGTAGGTTTAGAAATAGTTTTTCCAATCCGGAACCCTTTGTGCCCAATCAAAAAACAGATGTGCATATTAAGTTACAAGATGTTTTCCATACCATTAAAAAGGGTCATAAATTACAGATTCAGGTACAGAGTACTTGGTTTCCTTTGATAGATTTAAACCCACAAACCTATGTGGAGAATATTTTCAATGCGGATGAGACCGATTTTAAGACCCAAGAGCATACGGTTTTTACAGATTCTAGTATCGAGTTTTCAGTTTTGGAATAACTAATCCTCGGGGTAAGACCAGGAGGCATTCAAAAGAAGCAAATAACTCATTTGGGTTCCTGTGTCCAAATATTATATATCTCGATGATCTAGTGAGGATTATAAAAATAGCATAAATTGTTTACGAATAGCAACACACCAAATACCACGTATTAATGAGAATAATTGTAGTAATAGCGGGATTTTTACTTCTCTTTCCGTTGAATGGCGAAGCGCAAAAAGACAAAACCAAACGGCCTAACATTATTTTTATAATGTCAGATGATCATGCATACCAAGCGATAAGTGCATATAACAATACACTAATTGAAACCCCTAATATAGATCGTTTGGCAAAAGAGGGCATGTTATTTACCAACGCCAGCGTTACCAATTCTATATGTGCACCCTCTAGGGCTACTATTTTAACGGGGAAGCATACACATATCAATGGAAAAATAGACAACCATTTTCCTTTTGACACCACACAGGTCACCTTTCCACAGATTTTTAAGGAGAATGGTTATAAAACGGCCATGTTCGGGAAACTTCATTTTGGAAATAACCCAAAAGGGGTCGATGAATTTATGATTCTACCCGGACAGGGTAATTATATTAATCCTGATTTTATTATAACCAATGGCGATACCATAAGAAAGCAAGGATATGTTACCGATATAATTACCGACGTTTCCTTGGATTGGTTAAAGAAAGAAGGATCATCCGATGAACCTTTTATGATGATGTATTTGCATAAGGCGCCCCATAGGCCATGGTGGCCCCGTGCGGATAAGTTCAAGGAATTTACCAAGAAAACATTCCCTGAGCCAGCTACGCTTTTTGATGATTATAAGAACAGGGGTACAGCGGCCAAAACAGCCGAAATGAATTTGCTGCAACATATGATGTATAGCCATGATAGCAAGATACGGCCAGAGACTTTGGCTAAAATGGCAGGTAAGGTTTTTCCAGAAGTTGAGGAATTCCCCAATGGATTTTATGGTCCGTATAACCGCGCAACAGCAGAACAAAAGGCGGCATACGAGCCTATTTTGGATTCCATCAATGATTTCTTCTATGAGAATTGGCCTAAAATGACCGATACCGAAAAAATGAAGTGGAAGTATCAACGGTACATGCAAGATTACCTTGGGAGCATTTCCTCCGTTGATGATAATGTGGGTCGATTATTGGATTATTTGGACGAAAGCGGATTAGCGGAAAATACTATCGTAATATATACCTCAGACCAAGGTTTTTACTTAGGTGAGCATGGGTGGTTTGATAAACGGTTTATCTATGATGAGTCTTTTAAAACACCTTTATTGGTCCGATGGCCAGAAGTGGTGCAGCCAGGTTCGGTAGAAAATGAAATGGTTCAAAATTTAGATTTTGCACAGACCATGTTAGAAGCTGCGGGTATACAGCCTCCCAATGATATGCAGGGTGAAAGTTTACTACCGTTATTAACAGGCAATAAAAAGGATTGGACACGGGATGCGGTCTATTATCAGTATTACGAATACCCATCAGTTCATATGGTGAAACGCCATTACGGTCTTGTAAATAAAGAATTTAAATTAGTGCATTTCTATTATGATGTAGATGAATGGGAATTGTATGACAGGTTAAAAGACCCCAATGAAATGAACAATGTGTACCATGATCCAAATTATGCTGCCACTGTCAATAAATTAAAAAAGGAATTAATAGAACTGCGAAAGTATTATAAAGACACTCCTGAACAGGATCAAAAATATATTGAGCTATATGAAAAAAGCGGTAAGTTATAGGGCAGTTTAACTGTTGGGTACAAAAAATACAAAGGATATTATTAAATTAGGATATATTTTACATAAAAGGTTAGGTTTTTAATTTATTCAGACCTTATATTTGTACCCATAAGTTCAAACACGTATTGAATAGTTATCAAGAAAGGTGGAGGGATTAGACCCTTTGAAACCTTAGCAACCCTTTGTTCTATACAAAGAAGGTGCTACATTCTACCCGTAAGGGAAGGATAACAGTCATCGATATTTTTCGATCTCTTTCTTATAGCTTTTTGATTTTACCTTGCCTCATGGTCAGCTGGCTTGGGTTTGGCTTTTAAATAGTATTTTTTCAATTTCCGTTTTTCATTGAACGTCTTGTACTGACAATGGTCACTGAGCGCAGTCGAAGTGAAGTCGAAGTAAGTCGAAATGAACGGATAGTAATCATTTAAAAACCAGCATTCTTAAAAGAAAAATGAATGCACAAAAACAAAATCATGAGTAATCAAAAATTAGCAACAAATGCATTACATGCGGGTCATGACACCACGCAGACATCAGGAACAAGGGCAGTGCCCATTTATCAAACGTCTTCATATGTCTTTAATGACACGGACCATGCCGCCAATTTATTTTCACTTGGGGAGTTAGGGTTTATCTATACCCGATTAAATAATCCTACCAACCAAATTTTACAAGACCGTTTGGCTGCCGTTGAGGGTGGTATAGGAGCGGTGGTTTTTGCATCGGGTACGTCGGCTATCTCAACCGGACTGCTAACTTTATTAAAAGCAGGGGACCATATTGTGGCTTCCAGTAGTTTGTACGGTGGAACCTTCAATCTTTTAAATGTTACCCTACCTAGATTGGGCATTACAACCACTTTTGTTGATGCATCGGACCCAGCTAATTTTAAAGATGCCGTACAAGACAATACAAGGGCCTTTTTTGTGGAATCCTTAGGGAACCCAAAATTGGACGTATTGGATATAAAAGGAATATCCAAGGAGGCTAAAGCGGCACAAGTACCTTTTATAGTAGATAATACAGTGGCTACGCCAGCATTGTTGAACCCCATTGAGCACGGTGCAAATATTGTAATTCATTCCCTTACCAAATATATTGGCGGACAAGGTACTTCTTTGGGTGGAGCTATCATTGATGCTGGAACTTTTGATTGGACCAACGGAAAATTTCCAGAATTTACGGAACCCTCTGCCGGATACCACGGTTTGGTGTATAGTGAGGCATTGGGAGCGGCAGCATATACCTTTAAATTGATCTTGGAAGGATTGCGTGACTTCGGCGGGGCCTTGAGTCCGTTCAATGCCTTTCAGATTATTCAAGGTCTGGAAACATTACCGGTACGTATAAAACAACATAGCGCCAATGCTTTGGAATTGGCTACTTGGTTAGAAGGTAGGGATGAGGTGGCATGGGTAAACTATCCAGGCCTTAAAGGCAATGCGTATTATGGGTTGGCACAGGAATATTTGCCAAACGGACAAAGTGGATTGGTGACTTTTGGTGTTAAAGGTGGTTTTGAAGCGGCCAAAAAATTGACCGATGCTACCAAGATATTTTCTTTGTTGGCCAATATTGGGGATACCAAGTCCTTGATCATACACCCAGCAAGTACTACACATCAACAGCTAACAGAAGAGCAACAGGCCAGTGCCGGTGTTGGGGCAGATTTAATAAGGTTGTCTGTTGGTCTTGAGGATATCGAAGATTTAAAGGCGGACTTGGAAAATGCCTTCGCCGCGATATAATAAGTCGTATTTAAAGAAATAAAATAGCGGAATTCGTTACGTATACAACGGGTTCCGCTTAGATATAATACAGTTTTCATTTAGAAGGATATGCTGCATCAATTACTAATAAAAGAATATACTACCATTAGTGGTGTTACCCAAGATATAGAACTTTCATATCAGCTTTTTGGGGCAAAATTACATACTGCCCCCATTGTATTGGTAAATCACGCGTTAACGGGAAATTCCAATGTAACTGGAGAAGACGGATGGTGGTCTGCCTTGATCGGCGAGGGAAAATGTATCGATACACAAAAATATACGGTGTTGTCGTTCAATATTCCCGGTAATGGTCATGACAAATTTGTGATTGAGAATTACAAGGATTTTGTTGCTGGTGATATGGCAAACATATTCCTATTAGGTCTGGAAAAATTAGCCATTACAAGACTCTTTGCCATTATTGGAGGTTCTTTGGGAGGGGGAATAGCTTGGGAAATGGCAGCAAATAATCCAAAAATAACGGAACATCTGATTCCGGTGGCATCCGATTGGAAATCTACGGATTGGTTAATTGCAAACTGTCAAATCCAGGAGCAGTTTCTTATCAACTCAAAACAACCGGTACATGATGCCCGTATGCATGCCATGCTATGCTATAGGACGCCAGAATCTTTTAAAGACCGCTTTAAACGTAGTACCAATGAAGAGCTACAGGTTTTTAACGTGGAGAGTTGGTTAATGCACCATGGGGAGAAATTACAGGAACGTTTTCAGTTATCGGCGTACAAATTAATGAACCAATTGTTGAAAACCATTGATGTAACCCGAAATGGTCCAGATAATTTCACCAGGCTGCAGAATAGCGATACCAATATCCATATCATCGGGGTCGACTCTGATCTGTTCTTTACCGCAGCTGAAAACAAAGATACTTTTAAGCAGTTGGCGCAAGCCAATAGTAACGTCACCTATGGTGAAATACAGTCCCTACATGGCCATGATGCTTTCTTGATAGAGTTTGAGCAAATGGAAAAGCTCTTAAACACCATTTTCAACACCACTGGTAAATCCAGCAAGTTGAAAGTACTCAAATTTGGGGGTAAATCCTTGAGCAATGGCGAGGGTCTGGAACGTGTTTTGGAGGTTATCACGTCTAAGGTAAATGCTGGGGAAAATATAGCGGTCGTGCTTTCGGCAAGGGAAAAAGCTACGGACCAACTAGAGGCTATTTTGGACAAAGCCGCTAATGGTTTCTCTTATAACGAGGATTTTGAGGCCTTGGAGCAATACCAACAGCACACCTATGGCAATGTAAACCTTTCCGCGGAGTTCCAAACATTGGCAAAACTATTTGAGGGCGTATCCCTGTTAGGGGATTATAGCGCTAAAATTAAGGATGAGGTATTGGCGCATGGCGAGCTAATTTCAGCCAAGCTGGTAACCAAATTATTAATTGGTAAGGGTATAAGTGCAAAATTGCTCGATTCCCGGAAATTGATAAAGACCGATGCTACTTTTGGCGATGCTAAGGTCTTGGAGCATTTGTCCAAGGAAAACGTGCTGCGCACCTTTGCGGAATTGCCACAGGATACCGTGCCTATCATTACCGGGTTTATTGCATCTACAGAAGAAGGGGAGACCACCACTTTGGGAAGGAACGGTAGTAATTATTCCGCTGCACTTTTGGCCAATTTTTTAGATGCCGAGGAATTGCAGAACTATACCCATGTAGATGGCATTTTTACGGCAAACCCAGATTATGTGGCAGAAGCCAAGCGCATATCCAACTTAAGTTATGCGGAGGCCAATGAGATGGCCAATTTTGGGGCAACCATATTACATGCCAAGACCATAATCCCACTTATAGAAAAGAATATTCCCCTACGTATCTTAAATACGTACAATGATGACAATGAAGGAACATTGATCAGTGCCAAGTCAAGCAAGGAAGGCATCCGGTCTATCTCCGTCATTGAGGATGTTGCGCTTATCAACCTTGAAGGTCGTGGGCTTTTGGGAAAAGTGGGGATAGATGCGCGTATATTCAAGACCTTGGAGGCCATCAATATTAGTGTAAGTATCATTTCACAGGGATCTTCCGAAAGGGGTATTGGACTGGTGGTAAAACGTGACAAGGCAGAAAAGGCAAAACGTGCTTTGGAAAATGAGTTTTCCAGCGATTTTCAAGCACAGGATATCAATATGATCAAGGTGGTGTCCGATGTGTCTGTTATTTCTGTGGTAGGGCAAGACTTAAGCACCTTTCATAAGCCATTTAATGCATTGATAAAAAATCAGATCGTACCCTTGCTTTTCAACAATACCGTTTCTGGCAAGAATGTGAGTCTGGTGGTGAAAAAGTCTGATCTTACCAAAGCGGTCAATGTAATGCATGGCCAAATATTTGGCATTAGTAAAAAGGTGAATTTGGCAGTGTTCGGCCATGGTAATGTAGGGGGTACATTGATAGACCAGATCCTAAAATCTTCCAAAAATATTGAGGATAGAAAAGGTGTTGATTTAAGGGTGTTCGCCATTGCCAATTCTCGGCAGGTATTGTTAAATGCCAAAGGGGTCACCGGCAGATGGAAGACCGATATCAAAAGCAAAGGAGTGCCATATAAGATCTTGGATATTATTGAATTTGCCAAAAACAATCATTTGGAAAATTTAATTGTAGTGGATAATACGGCGAGTCAGGATTTTGTGGCCCATTATTTTGACTTTGTCGAGAATGGTTTTGATGTGGTCTCCTCCAATAAGATAGCCAATACCTTAGGGTATGATTATTACCAATTATTGCGTGAGGAACTGGTTAAGAACCAAAAACAATATTTGTATGAGACCAATGTCGGTGCTGGATTGCCGCTTATAGATACCATAAAACTATTGCACTTGTCCGGGGAGAATATTACCAGGATCAAAGGGGTGTTCTCTGGTTCATTGAGCTATATCTTCAATACCTTTTCCGAGGTAGATACTTCTTTCTCCTCTATTTTAAAGGATGTCAAACGGCAAGGTTTTACGGAGCCCGACCCGCGTGAGGACCTTTCCGGAAATGACGTAGGGCGCAAATTATTAATTTTAGCGCGGGAGTTGGATTTGCACAATGAATTTTCAGATATCAATATTGAGAATCTTATTCCATCTGCCTTGGAAGGTGGAGATGTAAATTTCTTTATGGATAATTTGGAAGTCTTGGATGATAGGTTTAATGAAATAAAGAAAAATCAAAAACCCAACCATGTATTGCGCTATGTGGGCGATTTACATGGCGATTTACAAAAGGAAAAAGGTATTTTGGATGTGAAATTGATCTCCGTACCAAAGGAAAGTGCCTTGGGGCAGGTGAAAGGCTCCGATTCTATCATAGAGATCTATACAGAATCCTATGGGGAACATCCCTTGGTCATACAGGGGGCTGGAGCAGGTGCCGCTGTTACGGCAAGAGGTGTCTTTGGAGATATATTAAGAATAGCAGAGAAAAGTTGATACGTTTGTGCCTTCCACTTACTTTGATACCAATTCCTTGTGCCTTCGACTGCACTTCGACTCCGCTCAGTGTCCGCGCTCAGGCTTCGTTATTCGGTGGCTGAGCGGCCTGTGCTGAGCGGAGTCGAAGTGCAGTCGAAGCCACATAGCCGAAGCAAGTCGTTTTTACGGTCATTGAGCGGAGTCGAAATGACATTTAATAGAAAAATTTAAAATGAGCAAAAAATTTGAAACCAACGCCATACGTACGCAATTAAAACGTACCGAAAATTTAGAGCATTCCGTGCCTATCTATTTAACCTCAAGTTTTGTTTTTGAGGATGCCGAGGATATGCGGGCTTCTTTTGCGGAAGAAAAGGAGCGTAACATCTATTCCCGATATTCTAACCCCAATACCAACGAATTTGTAGAAAAGGTATGCCAGATGGAAGGTGCCGAGGCAGGTTTTGCCTTTGCATCGGGTATGGCTGCGGTTTTCTCTACTTTGGCAGCCTTGCTGGATAGTGGTGACCACGTGGTTTCCGCACAAAGTATCTTTGGCTCCACACATTCCTTGTTCAATAATTTTTTTCCCAAATGGAATATCTCCCATAGTTATTTTGATATCAATGATTTGGATACCATTGAGGGACTCATACAACCAAACACCAAATTGATCTATGCCGAGTCGCCCACCAACCCCGGCGTGGATATTTTGGATTTGGAAGCCTTGGGAAAAATTGCCAAAAAGCACAAGTTGCTTTTGGTGATAGATAACTGCTTTGCTTCGCCATACTTACAGCAGCCTATACAATTTGGTGCGGATCTGGTCATCCATTCCGGGACCAAGTTGATGGACGGTCAGGGAAGGGTCTTGGCAGGAATAACCGTAGGGAGCAAGGAATTAATGGATAAGGTATACCGTTTTTCACGCATTACAGGGCCTGCACTTTCCCCGTTTAACGCCTGGGTATTGAGTAAGAGTTTGGAGACCTTGGCCATTAGGGTAGACCGCCATTGTGAAAACGCCTTAAAACTGGCAACCTTCTTGGAAGGCCATGATAAGGTGAATTGGGTAAAATACCCCTTCTTAAAATCGCACCCAATGTATGAGGTGGCCAAAAAGCAGATGAAAGCGGGCGGTTGTGTAGTGGCTTTTGAGGTAAAGGGAGGCTTGGAAGCCGGTAGAAAATTCTTTGATGGCATAAAACTATTGTCCCTTTCCGCCAATTTGGGCGATTCTAGAAGTATCGTTACCCACCCTGCCTCCACCACACACAGTAAGCTATCTGTTGAGGAACGTGCTGCCTCGGGTATAACGGAGGGCATGGTACGTATCTCTGTAGGTTTGGAGCATATAGATGATATTATTGCCGATATTGAACAAGCCTTGGGATAGGCACTTAAATTTTAAAGATGCAAACAGGCCTCGTTTTTAACGGGGCTTTTTTTATGGCTGAAAATAAAAATAGAGGTGCCGGTAGGGAGGGTGTTAAGATCTTGTTGGGGATGTTTACGTAAAACCGTAACGCACCCATAAGAAAAATCTTATATTTAAGGATTCCCCCATTTGATAGTATAAAAGTAAATAGCACTAGCGTTGGGTATGTACCCTCTGTTTGGGTGTATAACGATGTGTTTTACACATATATAAACAAGTTGTAGCACATTTGCGAAAACCACAACAACAAGACAATTATTTGAACGTTTAAAGTCTATGAAAAGACATCATTTTATATTTTTTGCAATCATAGCATTAATTTCTTTGGGTTGTGACAAAGACGAAAATAATCCAGAAAAGCCTATAGAGGAAAGTTTCTTTTTTGAAGATGGATTTGAAACACAGAATGATTTGTTAGACGAATTGTTTCCTTCTAATGGCAATCGATGGTCAACTATTCAACAGACAGCCCAACAAACGCAACGAACGAAATTTCAATTTCCAATACTGAATTTAACGAGGGACAAAACTCACTTCGAGTTCTTGCTTATCAATCAGATTCTGACTTATCAAAAGTAGATATTGAGAAAAATGGACTAAACATAGTTTCAGGAAATAAGGTTACAATAAAAGCTGACTTTTATATAGTTGGTACGGAACCTATCGAAAATTTATTACTGCTTGATTTAGAATGTTGTTCTTGTTGGGACCCAACTGTTGGCGATAATTATGGTTCTGAAAACCAGTGTCCAGGAGTAAGATTAATGATGTCTGGTGGGAATGATTATCTCTCAATTGAAAGAGGAAAAATATCGGGAACTACAATGCAACAAACAGATTTTGCATTTCCAAGAAATCAATGGGTTACCGTTCAATGGGAAATGACTATGTCAGATAGTGAGACTGGACTTAATCGATTAATTATAAATGAAACAGAAGTCATCAACCAAACTGGAATGAATATGCCAAATGCAAAGGTTTTTAAAGATGTTTTTCTAAATCAAGGTATTGATTTTACTCTACAAGAACCTACATTTTATGAACGAGTACAAATTGGAGCAACAGCAAATCCTACAGCGGAAAATATCGAACTATTTGTAGATGATTTTTCGATAAAAGTGGAACAATAAACGTGCTACAACAACGTATAAAATTAATTGCTTGATACGAGCCTACCTACGAAAATCCTCGCGGATTTTCTATTTGGTTTGTATTTGCGAAATTCGTTGCCAAACCACGCAACTAATCTTATACAATGAAATTAGGTTACATTTATCTTTAGAATATAAAACAACGAATATGGTATATAAATTAACAGCGTAAATCTATTTTTAACCTGTAGCCATATTTCAGGACAAGACATTAAAAGCAAGTAAACTTGAGTGTAAATATGAAAGGATTAATACTAATATTCTTGGCACTAAAAGTATCAAGTGTTTATAGTCAATCATTACAAATTGATTCAATAAATCTGTTTATATCTGAGCAGGCAGAGAAGTTTCACATACCAGGAATTGCAGCTTGCGTAATAAAAGGAGATGAAATAGTATGGTCAAAAGCTTATGGATATGCAGATATCGAAACGGAAAAACCAATGTCCACTGAAAGTGTGATAAATATTGCTTCGATATCCAAAACCATCACAGCAACTGCAGTTATGCAGCTTTGGGAGGAAAAAAAATTGGATTTAAATGCAGACATAAATACTTATCTGGATTTTGACGTAAGAAACCCCCAACATCCCAAAACTCCAATAACCATTAAACAGCTTTTGACTCACACCTCATCTATTGCTGATGGAAGTTCGCTAAAAATTGGATTTGAGTGCGGAGACCCTACTGTAGAACTGAAGGATTGGTTGAGAGCTTATTTGGCAACAGACGGCAAATATTATTATCCAGATGAAAATTTTCATCAAAAGGCCCCCGATTCACTACGCGAATATTCAAATGTGGGGTTTGGTCTATTAGGTTTGATTGTGCAAGAGGTGTCTGGAATGCCGTTTCATGAGTATGTGAGACTGAATATATTTGAGCCACTTAAAATGAATAACTCAGGCTATTTTCTGAATGAAGTAGAAGAAGATGAATTAGCGACAGCTTATTTATATTTAGGTCCATTGCAACGAAATTTAAACCATTTCGACAAAAAAATCCTACCGTATTTTAATCCTTATTGTCATTATAGTTTTTGGAATTACCCAGATGGATTGGTTAGAACCTCAGTACAAGACTTGGCAAAATTTGCGATAGCATATATGAATGACGGCACGTTTAAGGAAAAACAAATTTTGAAAAAAGAGACAATTGATTTCATGATGTCTCCCCAATTGAATGAAAAAATCAACGCAGACAAAGACCAAGGATTATGTTGGTTTCAGAGTCCAAGTCTTTTTCCAACCTGGTATCATGGTGGTTCTGACCCAGGTGTAAGTACGAGAATGTACGTTAATAAAGAAGATAAAATTTCGGTAATTGTTTTTCAAAATGCGAACGAAGACAACTCTTTTTTTATAATTAGAAAGTTGTATGAAACATTCAAATGAGAACGTGCTATAACAAAGGCTATGACGATCAGTAGCTCCATTCGTCGCTACCGCCACATAGCCAAATTGTTAGCTGCAATGGTAAAAAAATAATCGACCTACAATTAACTAAAAAAGAACTTCTAATTAATGAGTGCTTCACAACCAACCAAGAATGCATTAGAAACAATATCGCTTAAATTTAACCATAGTTCTCTATGGAGTTGGTTTCAGAAATTAGTTGTCTTGATAATTTTCTCTTTAGTCGTAAATCATTTATCAACTCCGGAGAGTTTCCCAAATGGTAAATCGTATAGATTCCCGGTAGAAGGTTTTCTATCCACTATTGCTTTGAGTATTCTTATTGGAATCATAGCGGAACTTAATTTTAAATATTACAAGAAAAAGTATTTCTCTAAAAAAGTAGAAATCACTTCTATCTCATGGTATATGGTCTCTACTCTTGGGTATATTACCATCATGTATATTCCGTTAGGAATTGTCTTAAATAAAATTGCGGGTGGAGAAACTGAATTCTATTACTTATTAATTGGACTGCTTGTTACCTTGTTGTTAAGTTTCATTCTCATAGGGTTAGCATATTCCCTAGATATCTATAATTTATATAAGTTATCTATAAAAGATAATGAAATTACTATTGAAAGCGGTGCGAAAATAACTAAGCTTACTTACGAAAATATTGCATGTTTCTATAGCGAAAACAAAATTGTCTATACTGTTCAAAATAATGGCACCTCAATTACCACAGATTTTACATTGAATGAACTCGAAGAAAAGATAAACGACCAATTGTTCTTTAGAGTCAATCGACAAATTATCATTCATAAAGATGCGGTAGACCAAATTGAAAAGATTGAAAATGGCAAGTTGCGGATTACGTTAAAAACTTCTATTGAAAATGATGCGATTACCGAAATCAACATCAGTCGATATAAGCGAAAAGAATTTATGAATTGGTTTCAATAAATTAAAAGCTATCGACCATCCAGTTATCAATTTACTACCATTCAGTAAAAACATTAATATTTAAAGAGGTTTTTGGGAATCCAGTTCATTACTTCGTCTTAGAATTTAAAATCAAAAAAGATGAAAAAAATGACCTTACGGCAAGTAATAATTCCATTAGTGACCCTTGCCATTATTTGTTTCATATATTTTGGGCCAATCACAAGAACACCTTTTGAAAATATAATTATCTCTACTATTATCATTATAGCTAATTATATAGAATTCAAGGGGAAGCCATTTTCAGCCCTTGGGTTTAAGCGATCAAAATTCAATGCGAAAAATCTGCTTGTACATGCTCCGCTAGTCGCTCTTGGACTCTTTATTTTTTATGTCTTTGTTGTGGTACCTGGAATCGAGATGTTAACACGAGTTCCTATTGATTATTCAAGCATGAGTCAATTGGAAGGAAACCTTGAGACCACCATAGTCTGGTTATTAATAGTTTGGGCTACTGCGGGATTTGGAGAAGAAATCATTTTTCGAGGTTATCTTATGCAACAGTTCGTCAAGTTCTTTGGAGACAGTAAAATCAGTCTTGCCATTAATATTCTAATAATTTGCGGTTTTTTCGGATATATGCACATGCAGCAAGGAATCACGGGGCAACTTGTTGTGGTAATTATCGGAGCACTACTATCAATAATATTCTACATGCGCAAATACGATTTGTGGTTTGTGATTATGATACATGGCATTTTCAACACACTAGGTATTTTGAGTTTTTACTTTGGTTTGGCATAACTACACCAAGAAAGAACATTAAACAAATAGACTTTTTGCTTGTTTGCATAAATGTTTTTGACTCTTGCGCAATCGTCGCGCAAATGGACTGGTTACGGAATCAGTATGCAAAAAAACTCAATGTTTCGTACCCACCCTGCCTCCACCACACACAGCAAGCTGTCTGTTGAGGAACGTGCTGCCTCGGGTATAACGGAGGGCATGGTACGTATCTCCGTAGGTTTGGAGCATATAGATGATATTATAGCCGATATTGAACAGGCCTTGGGATAGGCACTTAAATTTTAAAGATGTATACAGGCCCCGTTTTTAACGGGGCTTTTTTGTGGCTGAAAATAAAAATAGCGGTGCCGCTAGGGAGGGTGTTAAGAACTTGTTGGGGATGTTTACATAAAACCGTAACACACCTATAAGAAAAATCCTATATTTAAGGATTCCCCCATTTGATAGTATAAAAGTAAATAGCACTAGCACTAGGTATATACCCTCTTTTTAGGTGTATAAGGATGTGTTTTACATCTATATAAACAAGTTGGGCATAATTTAAACACAAACGAAATGAATTTAAAATTACTGATAGCGATATTGCTATTTTGCGGAATTAAATCCTACGCATCTGGATTTAAAACATTTGTTCCGAAAGAAGATGGATACGTTCCTGTCGCAATAAAAGTTGAGAAAAAATCAATAAATAACATCTGTAAGTTTCTTGGCTACAATTCAGAAGAATTTTACACTTACAATGATTTTGATTTAAAAAACAGTAAAATTTTCATAGTGATTTTCAAATCATTTTCAGATAAAATTATTTGTGTCTTAACGGAAGATACCGTTGAGTCAATTGAACAAAAAGATGTTGACAATTATCTTGTAAACTTCAATCTAAAAGATGATTTTGATTCATATGACGTTGAAAGCACTCTTGAGGACGGAGTGAAAAACAAATCACTTTCAAAAGAATTTTTAAGCGAAGTATTTAATAACCCAATATCAGATAATGATTCGTTCGTTGCAGTAGAAATTGGTTACGAATTGCATTTTAAAAATGGTGTCCTTACTTCTTACAATCCATCTGACGGACTAAATAAATGGGCAAAAAGTTGGAAAAATGAAATGCCGGAACGCTATAGAAAATATTATAATGAAGCATCTCGATACCAAACAAATGAAACGGACATTTTAAAGGAATTGAACGCTCAAGCTGCCGCATTTGCCAATACGCCAGATGGTGTTATGAATGAATACATAAAATTTCACACTAACGATAACGGAATTGTTAATTATAAAATGCTGTTGGTAGCTCATTACAATCAGACAATGGACATAGACGAATTTAAACTCATAAATAAAGGCAGATACGAATTGTCTAATGAGTTTAACGACCAAGACAATTACAAAAGGACAACTTATCGAGTGAATAAAGGACTTTACACTTTTGACGAGAAAGGTAAGTTGATAAACTCTTATACATCGAATTAAAAAAACTATGCCCAACAATGTATAACCGCAATTACGGCGGATTCGACTACGTCCGAATCCACTTGGAATTGCTAAAGTCGGTGCTAAACCGAAAATTAACGCATATAAACCCGTAACTGACGGTTATACGAGACCGTTAGGTGTTATTTTGAACTCAACATGAGCAAATTTTCAAAGAAATATCGTTACGATGAAAAAACTAGTGCAGAAATCGTTGAAGATGCACCAGAATGGACTCGACTTGCATTTATTGAAGGTATACTTGATAAATTAATATTCATAGACGGAGATACAAGGTACGACAACGATGAAGACAGGCCGATTGGAACTAAAGAACTCCATAAAGACTTCTCCTTAATGTGCAGAGTACAAATGGAAGACCAAGATTATGATTCTTGGTATTGCATTGAGAGACTAAAAGAACATATAAAAGCTACCCAATGGTATTACTTCTATGACTTAATTGAGTTAGTAGGGAAAAAACTAAAAAATCACGAAGGAAACTATCTCTTCGAGGACGAAAAGGTCAAGCAATTTGGATTCAAATCATACCTTGGAAATGTAAATGAGTTGTTCATTAACGATAATGTTCTTTGGAGACTTAATGAAAACTCGGAATTACAGAAAAGTATCCCTGAAATACTTGATAAAGCTCTGGGCGAAATGGATACCAAATTGACGGACGGACTTGAAGCCGCCAGAGCACATTATAAAAAATCATTTCGCTATTTATTCAACCTTCCAACAGATACAGAAAATGGAATAAAAGAAATAGTCAGTGCTGTAGAAAGTGTAGGAAGAACGACTTATCCAAAAGCATCTACTCTGGGAGATGTGATAAAGGAATTAAAAAAAGAAGAGCGACTTCCTAAAATGCTAATACCTATTGTAGAAAAATTTTATGCTTTTGCCAATGCAGCACCTGCAGTTCGACACGGCTCGTGTGAGGAATCTAACTTGCAAAATGCCGATGGTGAATTTATTTTCTACGTTGGGGTTTCGCTCACAAGATACTTGATTAAACTGAATGAAATAAAAAACAACACCTAACACGGGTTATAATTCATTGTAGTTGGATTTCCTAAACGGAAATCCTTAACTTCAAGCCAAGGTTAGATTTCGGGAGGAATGTTCACTGTGTGAAATTCCACAACGAAATCATCGCCTAAACATTGTGCTTCATTATGACCAACCGCTAACAAATGATAAAATTTTTTAGGAAAATTAGGCAAAAATTGCTATCTGAAAATAAATTCAGCAAGTATCTGATTTATGCTATTGGAGAAATTGTGCTTGTGGTAATTGGAATATTGATTGCTCTACAGATTAATAATTGGAATGAATCAAGAAAACAATCAACAGCTGAAAAGGAGTTTATTACAAGTCTAAAAAATGACCTAAAACAGGATAGGATTTTTATTGAAAGCGTAATAGAACTTAACGAACCGAGAATAGAGGCATATAAAATCTTGAATAGCGATTTACACAATCTATACAATAATGATAGAAAATCTTTAGATTCTATATTCAAGATTTATTTTAGAAGTCAACGGACTTTTTACCCTATATCTGGCTCATACGAATCAGCTGTGTCAGGCAATCAAATAACTGTTTTTAAAGATAAGGTATTATTACAAAAAGTAGTCAAATTATATAATTCAACTTATGACAGATTAATTGATAACGGACAGATTTTGGACGAGAGATGGGCCTTTTTAAGTAAAAAATATAGTTATGAAAGAAGAACTGGTAAATTTCGTGAAATGACGTCTGAACAATTGACCGAATTCCTTGATGACGTGTACCATCATTTCAAACAATTAGAATGGTATTTAAAACAGTTAAGATTAGCTGTGACAGAAATTGACAAGATAATTACAGAAAATCAAAGTTGATTTTCTGCAACGAGCCATACACAAAACCGTTGGCGAAAATAACGATTAACTAAAACCACAATATTATGAAAGTCCAAAAAATCACGTTAAGCAACGTATCCGTTCTACATTTTTTAATGGCTATAGTAACGATTTCCTTGCTACAATCCTGCAAGGATGATAAAAAGCCAAAGGATAAAAAAGAAGTGGAGATCAGCGCGGTAGCAGATGGAAATATCGTTGAAGTCATTACCGAAACCATGGAATTCCAAATGCCGGATACCATACCATCAGGTTGGACTACCTGGCGGTACAACAACAAATCAAACCAGACTCATTTTATTCTCATAGATGATTGGCCAGAGGGCAAAAACAACATAGATACCATCCGACAAAAAATATTGAAGCCTATAAACGATGGCATGTTATTCTTTGACCAAGGAAAAGTAAAAGAAGGGCAAGCAGAATTCGGCAAATTGCCCGTATGGCTTAACCAAGTTAAATTTCCTGGCGGCATTGGTTTGATTTCCCCCGGTCTCACCGCTGAGACGACTATGTATTTGAATCCGGGAAAATATTACGCCGAATGCTATATACGAATGGAAAATGGAATGATACACCATATTATGGGGATGATAAAGGAATTTGTAGTAATGGGAGAAACTTCGGACCTCGATGAACCAAAAGCAGACTATACAATTGACATTTCTACCGAAAAGGGTATGGTCTGGGAACCACCCACATCAACCGGCACCTACACATTTTTGGTAAAATTTATCGACCAGATCGAGTATTCATTGGAAACTTCCATTGTAGGGCTTGATGTGCACCTTGTCAAATATCGTAACGAAGACGATCTGGTGGCATTGGAAAAATGGGTGGATTTTATGCAAGGCATGAAAGAGCCAGCACCGGAAGGTTTAACATTTTTAGGTGGCGTAAATGATATGCCAAGAGGCAATACGGGTTATTTTAAAGCAACTCTAAAACCGGGTAAGTATGCCCTTATTTCCGAAGTGCCAATGGCTTCAGAAAAGAACCTTTTGAAAACCTTTGAGATCGTTGAATGACCGAGGAATAATTACTTTCGCCAACAACATATATAAAAAATAGCGGTTTGACTGCTTAATCAAAAGATAATGAACAAACTAAAGGTCATTTATAATCCGAAAAGTTAGTGCTTAATTATCCGCTGCTTTTCAAATACGTATTCCAAGGCCGTTAGCTAGCGCAATAAAAGCCGAAATCGAAATTTAAAATATGACTATAAAAGAAGCCATTTTAAAAAGTCTTGACGACATAAACGGACTTACAAACTATATGGAAGTTCATGACCACATTATAAAAAATGGTTAATATGACTTTGGTCCCGCCAAAACACCACCAGCAACAATTTCCGCATTATTGGGAGATTTTATACGGACTGGAGATTCTCGTGTAAAAAGAATAAAACAAGAAGGTGGCTCATATTCATATTATTTGACAAAAAACGAGCAAGATATCGGAATAGAAATTTTGACAGGCTCAACAGAAACCGCTTCTGTAAAACTTCCAAAAGTAAAAGCTAAATCATACAATGAAAGAGATTTACACAAACTTTTGAGCAGTTATTTAAAAAACACCAAAATCTATTCAAAAACCATATTTCACGAACAGTCTAAATATGGAAAGGACAGTAATCAAATTTGGACACATCCGGATATGGTCGGCGTTAAATTTTTGAATTTACAAACAAAAGTTAGTCAGAATTTTTTAAAGTCAATTAATAGAGTTGACACTTTTAAATTGAGTTCGTATGAAATTAAATAGGAAATCAACTCGGACTCGGAATTGAAAAAAGCATATTTTCAAGCGGTTTCAAATTCAAGTTGGGCTAATTATGGTTATTTAGTGGCATTTGAGTTTAGCGACAGCTTATCGGACGAAATGGAAAGATTAAATCAATCATTCGGAATTGGTATAATTGAACTAAATGCAAATCCATATCAAAGTAAAATTCTTTTTCCTGCTATTTACAGAGACCTCGATTTCAAGACTATCGACAAACTATGCAAAATCAATAAGGAGTTTGAACAATTTATTGAGCAAACCGACAGATTAATGACCGCTCAAGAACGTTATTACAAATCAACTGAAAAGGAACTCGATGAATTTTGTGATAACTATTTTGAAAGCGATACAGAAATTGAAAAATATTGTAAAGAAAAAAATATACCAAACGGAGAATAAAACACTACCACTACAACAATACCATGCCAAATAGGGCTTAAAACACTATATTTAAAGGCTTGGGTTTACTTTCGAAGTCCGCCAAATCTTTGTGAAGGTGCTTTTTAGCGGGCCAATGAAAAAGAAAACCCAATGATATTGCTATACGCGTGGCGGAACCTACACACTGGTTTGCTTCCGTATTGTTTATAGCGCTGATGGTCATATGACGCATCACTTTAACCAAGAAATACGGAGAAGCTGAAAACCGATTAGAGTAGGCATGTTTACTAAAACTGACCAAATATGAGATCAACTAACAAATTTCTAATTGCTGTGATTTGCTTCGCGGTATTTTCAACTAGTTTTGGTTTCGGACAACTACAGGAAGAACAAAAGGTTTTATACAAAACGGGAAATCCGGCAGATTGGCCTAAAGACCAAGATGCCGTAGTGTCTGCACCAGAAAATCATAAAATTTTGTTGGAAAACGACAAAGTGAGAGTACTTGAGGTAACCCTTGCCCCAAATGAGTTAGAACCTGTTCATCATCATCAGTGGCCTAGTGTACTTTATTTTATGGAAGCAGGAGATTTCATTGACCGCGATGCAGAAGGAAATGTGATTATGGATTCCCGGAAGATACCAGAGCCACTTGTTTTTCCATTAACAATGTATAAAGAACCTGAAGCGCCACATTCCGTAGAAAACCTAAGCGACACCAAATTAATCCGACTTATAAGAGTGGAAATGAAACAATAAGGTTGCTACATCTAAAAAAATACGGCTGCCAACCAGGGTGACCTGTAAGGGGTATTCGGGCCTGCTTACGAAAATCCTCGCGGATTTTCAGTTTGGTGCGCATTTACCAAGTGTTCCAAATCTTTTGAATTTTGCTCCCAATACAGGGTAAGAAATATCAAATTGGATGAATTAAAAAAGTATTTATTATAATGCTACCTTAGTACAATTATGGAAAAAACGGTTTCAGAAGCTATTGCATATAGGCGATCAACAAGGGTATATACAGACCAGCCCATAGATCCTGAAAAAGTAAAACAATGTCTGATGAATGCGGCATTGGCACCTACAAGCAGTAATCTTCAGCTTTGGGAGTTTTATCACATAACGGACAAAGAAGCCTTGGGCAAAATGGCTGTGGCATGTTTTAACCAAAGTGCAGCAAAAACAGCCCAACAAATAGTAGTGGTAGTTGCACGTAAAGACCTATGGCGTAAACGGGCAAAGGCCAATTTGGACTATTTGAGCAAGGTATATGACAAAGAGGACCTAAGCGAACGCGATATAAAAAGAAAAAAAATGGTGTTCAACTATTATGGCAAATTGATCCCAACGCTTTATACCGATTTTTTGGGCATACTAGGTTGGATCAAATATGTGATCTTTCAGGTCGTAGGCTTGTTCAAACCCATTTACAGACAGACCCGCCTGAGTGATATGCGTATCGTGGCCCATAAAAGTGCCGGTTTGGCGGCGGAAAACTTTATGGTGAGTATGGCGGCCATGGGCTTGGATACCTGCCCCATGGAAGGTAGTGATACCTTGAGGATAAAAAAGATTTTGGGACTTCCCTCGGGAGCTGAAATCAATATGGTTATCGGTTGTGGCATACGGGATGAAAAAGGTATCTATGGGCCAAGGTTCAGGGTCCCGTTTGAAGAGGTATATTTTAAAATATAATGCGGTTTTGGTCATTGAGCGGAGTCGAAATGACCGTATTTCAACTTATTTCGACAGAGCCTGTGCTGAGCGGCCTGTACTGAGCGTAGTCGAAGTAAGCCGAAGCAAGTCGTTTTCGGTGGCTGAGCGGAGTCGTTTTCGGTGGCTGAGCGGAGTCGAAGCCACATTAATAAGGGAGAATAATTTCAGTGACTCCTCGGAGTCGTTATCGGTGGCTGAGCGGCCTGTGCTGAGCGTAGTCGAAGTAAGTCGAAGTAAGTCGAAGCCACATGAAGTGTTATACAGTTCCGGTCATTGAGCGGAGTCGAAATGACCACAGTAGCTGAGTGTAGATGAATCCATAACGATTATGTCATTTCGACTAAGCTCAATGACTGCAGTAGCTGAGTGTAGATGAAACCACAGCGATTAAGTCATTTCGATATTCATTAATACGTGTTAAACATAGGCGAATGAAAAAAATAATTTCAATAGTACTTTCACTTTGTTGGGTAACCATAAGCTTGGCAAAGCAAACATTGGACTACACGGATTATCACCAAGGCGTTGTAAACGCGGAAACATTCATTGCCGATGAGAAGTATAAAGAGGCCCTAAAAGTATATGAGGATTTATTTGATTCCTATGACTTTGTTTTTTTAAGGGAGTATCAAATAGCCACCCAACTGGCACTTTACTTAGGGGATAGGCAAAAAGCCAAAAAACTGTTGATAGAAGGAATTAAGTCTGGCTGGACCATAAAATCAATCAGAAAAAATAACTATTTGGATACGTTTAGGGCAAGTGAGGATTGGAAAACCATTAAAAATCAATACCGCACTTTAAATGTCAAGTACAACGCGTCAATAAACCACGACCTTAAAAACAAGGTGAAGAAAATGTATTCAAAAGACCAACGGAAGGCATTGGGTGCCCTTTTTAGGTTCAGTTCTAAAGCACAGGATAGGTATGCGGAGCGTAAATTTGCCCCTCACAGTGCGGACCAAATGAAATTGTTTTTGGAAATCCTAGACACGTATGGATACCCGGGAGAGAAACTAGTGGGCAAAGAATATTGGATGTCCACCATTTTAAGTCATCACAACTCCATCTCAACAACATATAATAGAAATGACACCCTTTACAGGCATATACAGCCCAAATTAAAAAGGGCTTTGGAAAAAGGGGAAATATCTGCATTTAGTTTTGCCATGATAGAAGAATGGTATCGTGCCGTGGTAAATTTAGAAGAATTACCTACCTATGGCATATTGGATGCACCACTACAAAAAGATTTGGAAGTGGCCAACAGCTTAAGGAAAGAGGTGTATTTAAGATCCATAGAAACGCACAACAAATTGGTAACAGCCGAGGAAAAAACCGGAATGGATTTTTATTTGGACAGTCATCCTTGGACCCCTGGGAGAATAGAGATTAGATAGTTGTATATTATTTTTTCGGTAGTTGGACATGTTCATTGATTTCGGACACTAAACATTCACTAAATTCGGACACTGAGCGGAGTCGAAGTGTAGATGAAGTCATAACGACCAAGTCATTTCGACTACGCTCAATGACCGTGGTGGCTGAGCGGAGTCGAAGCCACATTAATAAGGGAGAATAATTTCAGTGACTCCTAGGAGTCGTTTTCGGTGGCTGAGCGGAGTCGAAGTAAGCCGAAGTAGAGTCGAAGCCACATTAAATCAATAGGCCTAAGTAAGGGAGTTGGTTAGGGTGTATGCCAATAACAAAATCCATTGCAAAGGACAAACACAGATACGAAATGAAGAAAACCAAACCTATCCTATTAGCAGTGCTATGTGTTTTATTTTTTACGTCAAAACTAGCTTCCCAAACCGATAAGGAGCAAATAGCAGCGATTCGGAATGCGTCCAATGCGGCACTCAAGTCCTATGACCATGAAAAAGTGCTTTCATTTTTAACAGAGGATGTATTGACCACTACCGGAAATGGAACGCTGCTGTGTGGTAAAAAGGAATTGGAAAATTATATTGTAAGTGACGGGGAAAGTAAAATGTATTGGATACGTGATACTAAAGAGATTGTGCTAAACGCAAAAAGGGGATTGGCTTGGGAACGTGGTGTTTGGAATGCATACCATCCAGAAAAAGGGAAGGAGGCTTTGATCCATGGTAAGTATTCCGCTATGTGGACGAAAGCATCTGGAATATGGAAAATAAAATCCCAACTTTTTGTAACGATAGATGAAAAATAAAGCCCTTTGCCTTCACTAGGGACATACTTCATTGTGGTATGGTGACCCTCCAAAAATATAGGTATAAATCAAAGGATTTGATTTGGGCGAAATAATACCTTGGTGGCGGTTTCACCGCCTTTCATTCACCTCACTAGTAGTCTTTAGGTCTAGAATCCCGCATACTTAATTAATTATCATACATTTAGAGGAATCTACCTGTTATGATAAAATTCTTTCGAAAAATCCGCCAAAAACTACTTTCAGAAGGGAATACCGGAAAATATTTAAAATATGCCATTGGTGAAATTGTGCTGGTGGTAATCGGTATTCTCATAGCATTACAGATCAATAACTGGAACGAGGAAAGAAAAGACCGACGCAAGGAACAGGTGGTCCTAAAAAAACTTAAAGATGATTATCTGGCCAATCTTTCGCAATTAGAGGAAAAAATGGCAACCAGGGACAAGATAATCTTTTCGGCCGTTCAATTAATAAAAGCCTTTGACCAACCCATGGGAGTTGTACGTGACAGTGTTATTAAGGATATTGCCATAATTAATAATGACCCAACCTTTGATCCCATTAAAAACGACTTGACCAGTTCTGACAACTTAATCTTGATCGGCAACGAAAGATTAAATCATTTGCTATCAAATTGGTCGTCAGATGTTGTTGCCTTAAAAGAAATTGAACTGGTTTGGTCTGAGAAGTCAAATGGGCAATTAGATATCATAACTGCCGAAATGGGAATAGGCCGTGATGTCTCTAATTATTTTATGAATGATACCAGTCATCTTTGGCTATTGGATCAACATGCCAATCCTTATAAAACTGGGATTGGAAACTCTAGACTAGGCGCTCCCTTGGATGAAATTTTAGAGAATTATAAGCTGGAGGCTATGACGGCGTCGGCTACTTCCTTAAATAAATCTGCTAATATTCAATCGGAGGCCTTGCGCAATAGAATCCTTGAGATACTTCGTCTTATAGATGAGGAGATCAAAGAGTAAAAAGGTCCCTATAAAGGGTATTCTTTCATGTACGCGCAAAAAATTTAGTACCTTCTTATTTCAATAAAACATGGGGTAACCCACTTTGCCCAATAACCAAGCAGCGGCATATACAAGTCTTTGTGGTTACTTGGATAAAACTAAACCCAATATGGAAAAAACAACATTTGAAATCCCTAAAATGGATTGTCCTTCCGAGGAGAACCTTATCCGAATGAAATTGGATGGTATGTCAAGTATTGTGCATTTGGATTTTGACCTTGCGAACCGAAAATTGACGGTTTTTCATAAGGGGGGACTAGAGCGAATAGAAAAATCCATCCTTGAACTTAATTTAAGCGGCAAAAAGGTGAACACGGAAAAAACAGGCCAGAGCGAATTTGATACACCTACCGATCAGAAAAATCTACTGTGGACCGTACTCGCTATCAACTTTGTATTCTTCATCATTGAAATGACAACGGGACTGATCTCAAAATCTATGGGCTTGGTGGCCGATAGTTTAGATATGCTCGCGGACAGTTTTGTGTATGGTATTAGCTTGTTTGCGGTCGGAGGAACACTAATCAGAAAAAAACGGATTGCCAAAATTGCGGGATATTTTCAATTAACGCTTGCCATTATTGGTTTTGTAGAAGTGTTGAGACGTTTTTTTGGCGCGGAAAAGCTGCCAGATTTTTCTATAATGATTGTCGTTTCGATCTTTGCACTGATCGCAAACGGAATTTGTCTATACCTTTTACAAAGGTCAAAGAGCAAAGAAGAGGCCCATATGAAGGCAAGCATGATCTTTACCTCTAATGATGTGATTATTAATTTGGGAGTAATTGCTGCAGGGGTTTTGGTAAATTGGTTAGGTTCTAGCAAGCCTGATTTGATAATAGGAACCATCGTTTTTGTTTTGGTTGTCCAAGGGGCCATTAGAATAGTAAAACTAGGAAAGTAAAAAAGCGGGGTTGATTCCGTTGTCATTGATAAACACATAAATAGGGTAACGTAATGGGAAGGGTACATGTATTTGAATTTGAAGACCAAAAATGGTTTCCCTCGTTTTTGAGGAACTACGGAACCGATTTTTTACAGTTCCTGTGCAACAAAACCAAGATGTACAAACCTGTAGTCCCGATACTTGAAAAGGGCTTAAAAAAAAGCCATACCAATACCATCATAGATCTTGGTTCTGGTGGCGGTGGCGGACTACTATGGTTAAATTCCCAATTGATCAAAAAAATTCCGGGCCTAAAAATAGTGCTCACTGATTTTTACCCAAATATTCCAGCGTTTAACCTTGCCAAAAAGAAGGCTCAAAATTTTGAGTGTATAGAAACACCGGTAGATGCCAAAAATGTACCACCAGAATTAAAAGGGCTAAGAACCCAATTTTTATCATTACACCATTTTAGACCAAATGATGCCAAACAAATTTTACAGAACGCCATTGACACCAACAGTGCTATAGCCATATTTGAGGCGCAGGAAAGAAGTGTTCCCAGTATTTTGGCCATGTTATTTTCACCCATAAGCGTTGTATTGACAACACCTTTTATACAGCCTTTTAAACTAGGTAGAATTATATGTACCTATTTGATTCCGATAGTCCCCTTGTTTGTTTTGTGGGATGGCCTTGTTTCATCCTTACGCACCTATTCTGTGAAGGAAATGAACGAATTGGTTTCTGACTTAAACGGAAAGGAAAGTTATGATTGGGAAATAAACCGGGTGAAATCGGGACCAGGCATTATTTTGTATTTGCTGGGCACAAAAAAGTAACATAAAATCTTGGAATGATAGATGGTGCATGTATTTCTAAAAACGTATAGTGATTTTATATAATCTGTTTGGTGCTGAACGTCATTTTATTGGATGACTGAGCGGCCTGTACTGAGCGGCCTGTACTGAGCGTAGTCGAAGTAAGTCGAAGTAAGTCGTTTTCGGTGGCTGAGCGGCCTGTACCGAGCGTAGTCGAAGTAAGTCGAAATGTGGTCGTTGAGCGGAGTCGAAACGACATTAAGAAGAGAAAATAATTTCGGTGACTTATTTTTTCGGTGGCTGAGCGGCCTGTGCTAAGCTTTTCGGGTTGCGCAGCACAAGTAGTGAAACAATCCTATTGGGTGAAACTTATAGTTAAACACCATCTTCAACGTAACATTTTTGGATTTCAATCTACTTATAGGTGACAGAATGATCGCAATGCTTAAAAAGAAGGTTTATGAAGAATGATAAAAAAATTGGTGTGGGGGCAGCCTTAGGCGTTGCCATTGGAAGTTTGATAGGAATTGTTACCGATAATGTAGCGCTATGGATTAGTTTGGGAATTGCCATCGGTGTCGGAACGGCTATGCGTTCTAATAAAAGAGAAAAGTAAGGTCTAATAAGTTTAATCTTAAAATCACAACACAACCATGAGAGCAGTCATTTGTACAGGCTACGGTCCGCCAGAAGTATTACAGATAAAAGAGGTGCCAAAACCAATCCCTAAAGAAGATGAACTGCTTATCAATATTAGGGCTACCGCCATAAATTCTGGTGATGTACGGATAAGGGGGCTAAAAGGAAATCGCTTTTTGAGACTTATAATACGCTTGATCTTTGGGTTTACAAAACCAAGAAGACCAATTTTAGGAACGGTATTTTCTGGAGTTGTGGCTCAGGTCGGTAATAAGGTTTCAAAGTTTAACGTGGGCGATGAGGTATTTGGTATGGCAGGGATGAAGTTTGGTACCTATGCAGAATATCTGGTGATGAACCAAAATGGTAAGGTGATTTTAATGCCAGAAAATGCCTCTTTTGAAGAAGCTGCCGCAATACCTTTTGGTGGCCAAACCGCCATTTATTTTTTGAAGAAAGCAGGGATAGCTAAAAAATTAAATCCTGAAATATTGATTATTGGCGCTACGGGTTCGGTGGGTACGGCCGCTATACAAATAGCAAAACATTACAAAGCGGATATTACCGTAGTTTGCAGTTCCAAAGGAACTGATTTGGTAAAAAGTCTGGGTGTTTCTAAGGTCATTTTGTACGATAAAGAAGATTTTACGGAACATACCTCAAAATTCGATATTGTATTTGATGCGGTTGGTAAAACATCAAAAAAACAGTGTAAAAAACTATTAAAAAAAGACGGGGTCTATAGTACGGTGGGCGGTATGGATGTTGCCTCCGAAACCATACCGCAGTTGGAATTGCTCAAAGAGTTATTTGAAAAAGGGGCCTATGATGCCACTATTGATAAAGTCTACCCTATGGACAAGGTGGTAGATGCCCACAGGTATGTTGACACCGAAAGGAAAAAAGGAAATGTGGTGTTGAAAATTAGTGACTGAGTTTTTTTCGGTGGCTCAATTCGTACACTGAACGGAGTCGAAGTGTAGCAGAGGGGGAGTCGTTTTCGGTGGCTGAGCGGCCTGTGCTGAGCGGCCTGTACTGAGTATAGTCGAAGTAAGTCGAAGCCACATGAAGTGCTATGCTGTCCCTGTCATTTCGACTCCGCTCAATGACCGCATTTTAACTTGCTTCGACAAAGCTCAGCACAAGTCGATCAATGACCAAATTTTAGAATTTCGTGGTAGGATATTGATAATTATAATACGCTGTTATAGCTTACTAGCTGCGGTTATATTTTAATAATATCGGTTGGGGTATTTACTAAAATGGTAATGTCTCCCCTAAGGGCAATGGGCTGTTTCATGATTTCCGGATTATGTCTTATCATTTTAATCCAGTCATCGGCAGAAAAATCATGATGTTCAAAATGGGAGGTGTACGAGGGGTGATCCTGATTTACCAATTCTTCCACTTCTATTTGTAGTCTGTCTGCCAATTCAGCAATTTGGGTGCCGGTCAACGGAACTTTTAGGATGTCAATTTCAAGTATGGGCAACCCTTCCGCCTTGGCATAAGCCAATGTCTTTTTCGCCCTTATTGATTTAGAGCTATAGTACAATGTAATTTGCCTTTCCGACGTAGCAATTTCTCCCATGTTCTTTAGTTTTAAGGAGTCTGATTAGCGCTTTTATGTGTTTCCAAATGATGTTTAAGCAACTGCTTTAGGCTTTCCAGATATTTCTCCATGGCATCCTTATCTATATGTGGATGGCTATTTGAAGGAATGGTCATTGGGTTTTCATCCAGGTACTTATAAAGCTCTGGATAATTGGTCTCTAGGTTATTGGTGAGCCATGTAATTTCTTCTAGAATATGCTTTAATTTTTTCATCTCCACCATAAATTAAATAGTCATATAAATATAACCTAGGTATAAAAGGATATATATGACGGAGGTCATAATCACTAAGGTTTACTATTTAAATCCCATGACGAAAAGGAGGAATAGATTTAAAACATAAGGTGTACTGTCTAATACGCATGGGCATTAAGTTTCCTATAGTTCTTTTGGGATGAACAAAAGAAACAGCTTTTCAATGCTTGTTTGTATCGGTTTTTGACCAAAGACCAAGAACGCTAAAATCACATAAAAACCATACATCTAAATAAGTTAACTTAGTTGGGACTTTAGCCATAAGTGAAATCATAGGTCTGGTAGACCATTGTTTGAGATAGCCACTTACGGAAAATAAAAGCCCTTTGAATGATAAAATTATTTAGACACATACGTCAAAAACTTCTCTCTGAGAATAAATTCTCCAAATACCTACTTTATGCGGTTGGTGAAATTATTCTTGTGGTCATTGGTATTTTGATAGCCTTGCAACTGAATGACTGGAATGACCATAAAAAGCAACTACTATTAGAAAACGAATACTACTGTAGGCTTTTGGAGGATGCGGTTCTAGATGAGGAGCAAACCCAAAATCTTTTACGCTTAGCTGAGGACCGTTTAACGGCTTCCAATCAAGGAGTGCGATTGCTGCTTAAGGATGATGCACAACAAATAGAGATTGGGAATCAAATAGTTCTTGCTACAAAAGCGATTTATTCTGGTTTTGAATCAAATGATTCAGCTTATGAAGACTTAAAATCCGGGGCAAACCTAAATATTATCAGGGATAAGGCTATAATAAGGGCACTTAATAGATATTTCAACAAGATAGAAGAGCTAAAGAGTATCATTATGATAAATGGTAAACATGCGGTAGATATTTTATTTGCCCATACGGACTATTTTGCCAATGGCTCTATGCAAGCATCGATAAGGGACGGTAGATTTAAAACCGGATTGGACCAAGATATAAAGAAATCCATACAGTTACTTGGCCAAAATTCCCTGTCTTCGGAAATGCGAACGAGACTTCTCAACGAATCCTTGGAATTTGTTAGTGCAAATACCAGGCAAGTGGAGCTTTATAATTTAATGTTGCAGGAAACCCGAGTATTGAAAGAGCCTTAAAATCTAAATGTCAATAAAAAGATGTAGCTTACAATAGCACTATAGGGTATAATTTTATATAATGATAAGTGTCCTGCAAGTAGCTACATACATGACTGTAGTTCATAAGTTAGAAAGATAAAATCCTATGTTTAAATAGCTAAAAACGGGAAAGCCGACATCCGATTTATGTAGGCACTAAATACAGAACCTAATGAAAAAACCAGTCAACCTTAACAATCGATTATCTGTAATGGCAATTCTCTTCTCATTTGCATTTGTACTTCAAAGTTGCGAACAGAAGGTAAAGGAAGTATCAGAAGAAGTAAAAGTGGAAGCAGTGGATGACATTGAAAAACCTGAATATTTTCAATTAAGACCAGAAGTTGAAACTGCATACGGATATACCCACGCCGTGAAAATAGGGAATGACATTAAAATTTCGGGAGCTGTGAGTATGGATGATGAAGGAAACCCTACAGCTATTGGGGATTTAGAACAACAAATGAAAAATTGCTATTCCGATTTAGAAAAAATATTAAAACATTATGGTTGCACCTTTGATGATGTTATTGTAGAAAATGTGTTTACCACCAATATGCCCCTGTTTCTTGAAAAATCTGTTTATAGAAATTCAGTTTACACCAAGCAATTTCCAACTGGGTCTTGGCTTGGCGTTAAAGAATTGGCACTGCCAGAATTAATGATCGAAATTGAATTGGAAGTTCATAAATCAGAATAAAAGGTTAGGAAAGAATAAAAAAAACAATGCGCTTCCAGTTTGTATTTGCTAAGATTGGCTGTTATGGGCAACCTATTGTTTAGCAAGTTTAAAAGTATGCAAGCAGTGTTAAAGAAAGTAAATTTCTGTTGGTTGGTTGGAGTTGATTTCGATGGTTGATTTTTTTTTGGTTGTGAGCGGCCTGTAGTGAGCAACTTGTGCTGAGCGGAGTCGTTTTCGGTGGCTGAGCGGCCTGTACTGAGCGGAGTCGAAGTAAGTTGAAGCCACATGAAGTGCTTTGCTGTCCCTGTCATTTCGACTCCGCTCAATGAGCCCATTTCAACTCCACTCAATAATCATTAAGTCCTACCCAAGATAAGGTTGTTTGTAATAGCGTTTTCCTGTGGCTTTGTACATGGCATTGGCCACCGCAGCAAAAATAGGAGGGAAGGTAGGTTCGCCCAAACCGGTTGGGTCAATAGAATTTTCAACAAAATGAATATTTATTTCCTTGGGGGCCTCACCCATTCGAATCATTCGATAGGTGTCAAAGTTGCTTTTTTGGGGTACACCGTCCTTAAAAGGTAATTCCCCATAAAGTGCGTTTCCAATACCATCTACAATACCGCCTTCGCATAGGTTAGATGCCGCATCTGGGTTAATTACAATACCACAATCAATAGCGCAAGTGACCTTATCTATTACCGGTTTATCTCGTTCCCATCGCATATCTACCACTTGTGCGGCATAGGAATTATGGCAGAAATAGGCAGATACGCCGCGTTTTAGGCCAGAATCCCCATTTCCCCAATTAGATTTCTCTTTGACCAATTGTAGTACTCCGGCATAGCGTTCGGCATCATAATCGTTATTTTCCCCAACGGGATTGTTTTTAGCCTGCGATAGCAATTCCATTCTAAAATCTATGGGGTCCTTTCCGGCAGCTTCTGCTACTTCATCCAAGAAAGACTGCTCGGCACTTGCCATAAAGTTGGATCGTGGTGCCCTAAAAGATCCAATGGTAATATTACTGTCAATAGACCAACTTTCCGCCAGGTAATTTTTTACGGCACCTGCTGGGAATCGATTGGCATATAAAGGACTTTCTGGAATACCGCCAGCATTTACATGAACGGCAGTTAATTTGTTGTCTGCATCCAATGCTGCCTTGTAGCTCACCTGATATGCCGAACGATAAATTCCTCCGGTCATATCATCCTCACGTGAATATACTAGTTTCACGGGAGCATTCATTTTTTGGGAAATGAGAGCCGCCTCTATGGCCCAATGTGCGTATGATCGTCTGCCATACCCACCTCCGAGCCGCGTCATTTGAATATCTATTTTCTCTAGGGGTATACCCAACCGATGTGATAATGTATGCTCCGTCAATTCTGCCTTTTGAAGGGGCCCCGCTAGTGCAGCATTGCCATTTCTTACATCAGCAAAGAAATTCATGGGTTCCATGCAGTTATGGGCTAGGAAAGGTGCTGTATACGTTCGTTCTACAACCTTGGCTGCATTTTTGAAAGCCGTTTCCGGATTGCCATCTTTGCGGACGACGGTACTTTTAATAGAAGTGGATTTTGCCATTTCGCTCCAATGGTCTGTAGAACTTTCCAATCCGGAAGGTATGGTAATGGTCTCAGAGGTTTGCCTTCCATAAAATCGTTTTTGTTCCGTATAACTTTCAAAAGGCTCCCATGCTATGCTGATTGCCTTTTTTGCGTTCATGACTTCCCAAGTGGAAGTACCCACAATAGCAACAACTTCAAGAAACGTACAGGTATCAAAATGCTGTCTTTCAAAGTCATCATTAAGTACTTTTAAGGTAAAAACATCCGTGATGCCGGGCATTTTTCGGATTTCAGAATCCTCGACTGATTTAAATTTTAGTCCAAATGCAGGTGGGTGTACAATCATAGCGGTGAGCATTCCTTCGCTATAGGTGTCTATTCCGAACAAAGGCTTGCCGGTAACTATGTTCAATCCTTCAACATTCTTTTTAGATGTTCCGATAATTTTAAAATCCTTGATATTCTTCAACGGTACTTCTTCCGGAACATTCATATGCGCTGCGGCCGAGGCCATTTCCCCATAGGATGCCGATTTGTTACTGGAGGTATGATGAAGCATACCTGCTTGGGTAGTGATTTCGTTAACGGGAACTTCCCAGGTTGCAGCGGCAGCCTCAATGAGCATATGACGTGCGGTGGCACCTGCCATTCTAAGTCCATTCCAGCCATGTCTAATGGCTTGGCTCCCCCCAATAAATTGTCGGGTAAAGACTTCGGTATTTAAAGGGGCTTGTTCAACGATAACATCCTTCCAATCAACATCCAGTTCATCGGCCACTATCATGGGCATGGCCGTTTTTACGTTTTGACCGCCCTCTGGGTTGGGGGATAAAATGGTAACCTGTCCATTATCGGCAATTTTAAGGTAGCCATTAAGTTGAGACCATGCTTTGGGTAAATTATTGACTTCTTCTGGTGTCATTTTACACGATGTTAGCCAATTGAAGCTCAACATTAATCCTCCACCGGCTAGGGTGGTTTTTTTTATAAAATTTCTTCGTCCGGTATGCATAAAAATGGGATAGCAATTTGTTCTCAACAAGTTACAAAAAAGAACCAAAAGGGCCTTGGTTATAAACTGTTCATTTTAAGATGCAAACATGCAAAGCATATATAATAGAACTCTATATGCCCTGCTGTGAAAAGTTTAAATTTCGGTTTTGGGTTTGGTTCAATTCTTTGAAATAAAAGGTACAATAGGGTTTAGCGCTATAGAAGGGTAATTTACCTTTATTGAATTTTTTAAGATTGCAGTTCAACGAAAGTGAGGATTATTTCTTGGGAATAAATGAGGTATTTTTTAATCCTTTTTTAAAGTGTAAAATGTAGGACATGTTAAATCCGAAATTTAGGTTTGGATTCCGAAAGTTAAAGTTGTTCCTTGTTCGTGTTATGAAGGCGTCCTCTACCATATTTACGGCATTGGTCAACATAAATTGAAGCATGACGTCCCCCAACTCCCAATTGACACCAACCGAAAAAGGACCATAGGTGTCATAGGATTCCGTTGGATTGGTAACCAGATAATATTCGGATACGAAGGATACATGGTTTCCTAGTTTGTAACGTCCCCCAAGACCAATGGCAAAGTAATTTTCAGTCGAATTGGGAGTGTCATTACCCTTGTGGATGAAGGAAGGTGCTATTTGCAATGAAAAATTTCGGGTAATTTTAGAGGCTATTAGTGCCTGTGTGGTAAATCCAAGCCTATTTGGTGAATCATAACTTGGATATGGCCCGCTAGAATCGCCACCACCACTATAATAAGAAGCATTTTGAAATAAGGTAATGGCTATGGGCATATTTTTTTTGCCTGTTTTTTGATACACCAATCTATATTTGACAAAACCATCAAAAAGGCGATCCCAAGTAGTGGCACCTACACCTGTAGACCATCTATCGGAAATCGCGTATTCCAAAGCGAACCTGGTGCTTAATCTATCGGCCACGAAACTTTGTGATGTGGAATTGGGGGTATCCCAAAACCTGTTAAAGATGGATATTTCCAAGATTCCCTTTTTTCTAGTTTCTACCGATTGGCCAAAGGAAATACGGGTAGTCTTAAAGGTTGCCTGGGTAATGGTGGTCGAGTCCTTAAATTCCTCATTCAGCAATTGAAGTAGCTCTTGTCCACAGCTGTAATTTACTTGGACCAATAAAAATATTAGAAGGAACGGTTTATTCTTCATAGGGCTCAAATTGAAATCTAAAATCAACAGTAACGTTGTCGGCAATATTACCGGCAAGTAGGGGAGGAATATTTATGCTGTAATCAGCAACGGTCATCATAAAATCGCCTGTCAATACAAGGTTGTTGTCCACCTTTTGAATCTTGGTCTTAATTTCGAGGTTCCGACTTTTGCCGTGCATGGTAAAAGTACCATGGATCATCCGTGTTTGGGTTTCTTCCCCAGAAGGTTCATAACTCTGTATGGTCCCCTCAAAAGTAGCTTTTGGGTAAATATCGGACTCTACATAGCTTTCGTTAAAATGCTCTCGCATTAACGCCTTTTCAAATATAAACGCGTTCATCAACATACTAACCGCTATATTATTGTTTTCAAGGTCTATGATACTCAAAACCTGATTATTTTCTGCCTTAATGTTCTCTACCTGGGTATAGGAAAAAAAAGCTACTTGTCCCTGACGAGCAATTACCTTTTGCGCAGACATAGTATCAAAGTAAGAAAGGACCAAGACTACAAGTATTAAACATTTATTCATGGGACGATGTATAAGTAATTATGCAATTTAAGAATATGGCATCCTTTAAAATTCCCTTGAATACGCCCTTTACCCTAACATAATCATTCTTTTTAAGTTCATTTATTATGTGTTCTTGGTTTGCCTGAAAGTCACAGATCATATACGGGCTAGTATCATATTCGCCTTTTAAAATTAGGGTAATCCTTTCATTCAACAAATTAACTTCTTTAACATAGCCTGAAACCTGTATAATTTGATTAGACCTTATATCGCTTTTTGAACCTTCTTCTGGTGACAAAAGCATGGTCTGAAATCTGGTAAAGGTAAGGTCATGGTCTACAGGTGTATTTAATGTAAGGGTCCTTTCCTTGTTTGGCCAAAAACTAAAACCGATCAGGCCCATTACAATTAGAGCCATTCCAATGCCGATTCCTATTTTCCTATTAAGCATACAGCGTTGATTCCATTTATTAAAGATAATTCCAAAAAAAAAGAAAGACCCATTGTACGGGGTCTTTCTTCAAAAAATAATCCTCTTTTTCAATCGGTTATGTTGAAAGTTCCAGTCATAGGACTGTGTAACTCGCAAACATAGTACAAAACGTTGGGGGCGTCATTGGGCACAACAATAGTGATGTTTCCAGTAGATGCTCCGTTATTAGTGACGCCGGAATCATAGGTGTTATCAGTTCCAATACTTTGATCGGTTTTTATGAGGAAAGGATGACCGGGAGTCTGAACATTAAACACATAGGTATTTCCTCTTTTTAAGGTAAGATTCGGGTTTGAACTATTTGTTAGCCCATTACCGTTGAAAATATATGCCGTAGCATTTGTAGCCGTAACATCGTATGAGACCGTTGCATTTTCTGGTTGGGTTGCCTCTTCCGTTTCATTGTTTGCTATAGGCCAAATACCCGCAGCGGGGAAGCCTACGCCGTAATTATCGCCACGCTTTTCATCTTGAACGAAGTGGTATAAAGGCCACCCCTTGTAGGTTAGTTGTTGTCTTCCAAATATTTCAATGCTACCAAAATCCTCAACATTAAGGATGCTGGGAACGGTTTTCAGGGTCTCTTCAAAAATAGGCCAAACAGAATTGTTCGAAAAGTCTTCATTGGTGAAATTATTTTCCTGAAACCTGTCATTTTTAAAACGGTAGAGTGTGTTCCCCTTGTCATCTACCATATAAAAAGTTGTTTCGTCCCCTGGCTCATAGTTGCTGTTAAGATTGGTTTCGTTGCCACCGGAGTCCCTTCCAACCAATTGGGACAAAACCATCATTATGGTATAATCTGGTTTGGCTACATACCAAATGTTGTTGACCCCGTCTCCATTAACAGTTCCATCACCGGTATCATTGGCAAAATAATATAAAGGCCAACCCTTATAAGTGTTTTGCATGGAGCCATCGTTTCTGGTGATTACACCAAAGTCCGATTCAGCTAGATTATCGGCAACGGTGAGGTTTTCTTTATAAAAAATAGGCCACACATCCAGACATCCGTCATTGCAATTGGATTCCCCTTTGGCATCCAATGAGAAAAAATAAAGCGGCTTGCCATCTTCATCGCCCAATATTGTGCCCAAAGCTGTATCGCTCACTAGGGTAACAGACGTAGCTACATCGGTCGGGGGGTCGTCATTGGGTGGGGTGTTGGTATCCGTATCGGGAGTATTGACCTGAGGGGGATCGGTATTGTCTTTAGAACAATTTGTAATAAAGCCTACGAGTAAGAGTAAAAGAACTAAATTTTTCATGTTATCTTATTTAGGTTACTGAATCAAATCAAGTGATATCCAACCATGTATGCCAATTATTCTTTATGAAGCTGAATATTAGGCTTCAAGTAGGAATTAAAGCACTTGAATATTTTGTTAAAAAACGCGTACTAGGTTAAAACCAAAATAAATATCGGCCTTGCCCCAATCACCAGTAGCTTGGCCAATGTAATTGTTAACGTTCATGGGCTGGGCATTGCTAAAATGCAATTGAAAAACATGACCGCCCGTTTCAATATCTACACCCAAGGATAAAGGATTTACAAAAGGCGAATCTTGAAACCTGTTCAAATGAAAAGCGTAATCACAGTTTAAGGATACCCGGTTGGAAATTTTATATCGTCCACCTAGACCCAATGCATATTGCGTATTTTCTTGTTCATCTATGCTGGTTAGGTTATCATGAAAAAGTGTAGGGGCAAGTTCTACTGAAAACGTTTTATTAATTTTACTCGATACTAAAAGTTGACTTGCATAGGACCATCTGTGCTTGGTTTCAAGTCTTGGTAAATTATCCTGGCTCAACGACCCATTTAGTTGCAAGGAATTAAATAATGCCATGGTTATTGGGATTCTGCCTTTTTGTTGGCGAAGCAGCCTTATTTTTAAACTTCCCTCATAGGTTTTTTTAAAAGAACTCCTAGAAATCCCTAAGTTGACGCCATCTGTGATGCCATAAATGAAATTTAACCTTGTAACCGCTTGGTCAAGGCCAAAGAAATCTCCGATTCCTGTTTTAATACTTCCGAACCTATGCGCCACTACAAAGAACAAGGTCTTTTTTGGAACCATTTTGGTGGTTTCGAGATTTACTATTTTAAGAGCTTTGAAGGTGGCTATTTCATACCTGGCTTCAGTTACCGTATCAATTTCTGAAAGTAGGTCGTCCTGAGGGAAAAGTACAAAGGATATTAGTACGAAAACTAGCGTTACTATATTTCTCATGTTAGGTTTTTTAGTTTATTCAATTTCAATTATGATGGCTTGGTCAATTTTTACTTCTTCTAATAAATCATCGTAACCAACACACCTGCCCTTAACAACGACATCGCTTCCAATGCTCAAAGAGCCCATTCCAGTTTCTAGAAGATTTACTTGGATTGTATTGTTTAGCATCACGTAATTTTGTGCAATACCTGTTAATTGTCCCTTTAATTCGATTACCTTGTCTATATATTTTGCAGAGGTGGTAGGATGGGACATTTCCTCCAGTAGTTTTTCCGGATTGACTTTATAATCCGTCTTTTCTTTAGGGATATCACGTGCCTTTGGAAAAAGCAATTGACTTGAAAAATATCCTACGAAACCACATATGAATAGTAATGCTAGGGCGATATATGTTTTTTTGCTTTTCACTGTCTTTTTAGTTTAAAGTCAAGCTTAACGATGACTTCTTTTGCTATTTTATTCTCTACAATTTTTGGAATCTTAATGTCAAAATCACTTGGCTTTACGTAAAATGAGCCGTTAATGGAAATAGTATTATCAACCTTTTGGATGGTTACGTTGGTACTTATTTGTTTTTGAACACCCCTGATTTCCAAAAATCCGGAGATAATGGCGTTTTGTTTGCTGGAAAGTTCATTGTTGCTATCAAAACCCGTGACCTTACCTTTGAAAAGGGCTTTTGGATATAGATCGGATTCAACATAGTTTTCATTAAAGTGCTCTTGCATCAATGGATTTTTAAATTGAAATCCCCTTATTAGTGCAAGAGCGGCAATCTCTTTATTGGAATCATCATAAATCACGGTGACAGTTTCACATTTGGCCTTTACCGGCTCAAAAAGTTCTTCAGAGGCCTCAAACACCACTGTGCCAGATTTGTCTATATATCTTTCTTGGGAGTGTAGGTGGTGGACCATTCCCATAAACAGTAGAATAAGAACAGTGTATGTTTTAAATTTTTCATTTCCCATGATATCTGTTTTTATTCTTCTAATAAGCCATCCTCTATCCATTGAGAGATTAAATCGATACTGGCCTTAGGCAAACGACCTGCTGGAGGCATGGCACTTGTTTCTCCTGTCTGTTTGCTAATGGCTAGAACCAAGGAACCATTTTCCGTAAAGTTTTTTACTTGGGCATATGAGGAAAGCGAAAAGGGAGCACCGTTTACGGGTGGATTTGAATGGCAACTTATACAATTAGAGTCTATAATAGGTTTGATATTGGCCACGTATGTGATTGACTTCTTTTCATCGGTCTGTTCTTGGCTGTTTGGTGCTAGCAGATCATTCTCACTATCATTTGTGCAGCTACATATAAAAATTGCAAGCAATGGAAATAGGAGTCTTTTGTTCTTCATGTTTGGCAGCGTTTATTTTAGGATAAATCAAGGGAGTAATTTGTAAAATCCCAATAAAACCTTTGTGAAAGGGAATATTGCATGTTAAAAGGGAAATAACAAGATTGGAGGTTTTGACTCTCTTGTTCTTTAATAATTTAAAATTCGTTAAAGGGACAACTATTATTATATTGCATTAAAAATGCCTCTGCCTTATGAAAAAAGATAGACTTTATATGTTGACTTTTTTTTCGGTAACCCTTATATATTTAATGGTTTCCGTGGTTGCGGTTTCATTTTTTGTTCGTAGTGCGGCATTGGAACTCATAGGGACCCAACTGAGAATAGGGAAAAAAGAGGCCAAAACATTTTCAAGTTTGGTAGGACATAATTTATCTAACGGGATACCTAAGAATTCGTTAATAGACCAAATTCAAGAAACGATTTTAAACACCAACCAAGAAAATGTTTTCCTAAGTGTGATTGATTGGTCTGGGAAAATAGTGGCCTATCCAGAGATTAAAAATGTTGGTAGTATTGTAAACAATAAAAACTCCTTTGTATCGTCTGTAGCCGATAACCTGACTACCGCTGATTTTTACGCTTTATACAGGGAAAAGGATGCTTCTGATTCCGAAGTAATTTTGATGTATCCGATAGAAAATTCGGATTGGGTCGTTGTATCCCATATGAATGTGAAGTTATTGGACGAGCAGCTTACATCTATAAAGTTTAGATATTACACCATTTTTCTGATTATTGGATTAATAATTATCCCAACCTTTGTAATTACTACAAGATATATTGGAAGTCTATACGAGAGAAAATTGGAGTTGCAAAAACAAAATTTGGAAGACCAGGTGCTGAACCTTTCAAAATTGAATGATGCCGTAATAGATTATAAGGTGAAGGTTGGTAAAAATACGAACCAGAATAGAACCAAAAAGCGATTATTGACCCAACTAAGCAATGAGCTCTTGCCGGTTCCCATTGAAAATATAGCGCATATTTATACTGAAAATACAATTACCTACGTCACAAGTTTCGATGGAAAAAGGTCTACAGCGAATTCCAGCCTTGATGAACTTTTTTCACAACTGGATACAACCCGTTTTTTTCGAGCCAATAGACAATGCATTATAGCCATATCCAGTATAGATAAAATTGTAAAATACGGCAATAATCAACTCAAAATTTTAGTCAATCCTACAACTGATGCGGATATTTTAATAGGTAAGAATAAAGCGGCCGAGTTTAAAAATTGGCTAAACCTCTAAGTATTAAAATTATTTTATTTTTAGATTCCCTGGTTTATTGGATAACGTTTTCGGGTGATATTCGATGTTATATTTTTAAAAGGAAAAATCATGCGATGAAGCACATCCGGCAATGAAGCCCTTTTATGATTTTTTCGATTGGAATTCATTCAACTAATGGCTAAAAAAAGTGTCAACCGAATATTTCGATTGACACGTTTTATTTATTAGGGTGCCTAAAGGTGATAGGCTAGCAATAATAATTGGATATCTATTACCCAACAACCTGTTTTTCAATTGTAAAAGGTTGATGGTAATGACGTTGGCCGGTAGCCTTGAACAAAGCATTGGCCAATGCACCCATTGCAGGGGGTAGGCCTGGTTCACCTAATCCTGTTGGTGCAATTTCATTTTCCACAAAGAATGTCTCTATTTCTTTGGGTGCCTGTGAATGGCGTATCAACTGGTAACTATCAAAATTCATTTGTTCAGGACTACCATCTTTAAATGTTAATTGGCTATACATAGCATGGCCTATACCATCTATGACGCCACCTTCCAATATGTTTTTGGCAGAATCCTTGTTTACCACAATGCCACAATCTGCAGCACACCATACTTTATCAATCTTAGGTTCACCATTTTCCATGACCATGTCAAAGATTTCCGCCACATAGGTAGAATGGCAAAAATAGGCTGCAACACCTCGGTGTACACCCGGTTTGTCTTCACCCCAATTGGCCTTTTCCTTAACCAGTTTCAGCACGCCAGCATAACGTTCTGCCTCATAGTCGTGCTCAGCACCAACGGGATTGTTAATGGCACGTTCAAATAGTTCTAAACGAAAATCTATTGGGTCCTTACCTGCCATTTCCGCTACTTCGTCTAAAAATGACTGCTCCGCACCAGCCGTGAAATTTGACCTAGGTGCTCTCCATGCGCCAGTAGTTACATTGGTGGACGCTTTTATTTTTTCCGCTGAATAATTTTCCACGGCTCCTGCAGGAAAACGATTTGGAAAAACAGGTCCCTCCGGCAATCCTGCACCTTTTACCGAAAATGCGATAAGATTGTTGTTTTCATCCAGACCCGCTTTGTAAATAGAGCGGTAAGTTGGTCTATACGTGCCTTGGGTCATGTCGTCTTCCCTACTGTATATAAGTTTAACGGGCGCCCCAATTTTTTTGGAGATTGCTGCTGCTTCCACACCAAAATGAACATATAGCCTTCTTCCAAATCCACCCCCAATTCGAGTCATATTCACCGTAATATTTTCTATGGGAACATTAAGTAGTTTGGAGACGGAACCTTCAAGGGCTTCCGGTGTTTGTGTTGGCCCAATCAGTTCAACCCCAGTATCGGTTACATGGGCAAAGAAATTCATGGGTTCCAAGGTGTTGTGGGCAATAAAAGGTGCGCTATAGGTGCGCTCTATGACCTTTGCCGCATTTTTAAATGCGGCCTCTGGATTACCATCTCTTCTGCTATCTTCCACTTCACCTGAAACCAGTGCCTTTTCTAATTTATCAATATGCATTTGGGAGTTTTCCAGTTCACCTACGGTTTCCCAATTGGCCTTTATAGCTTTTTTGGCTTGCATTAGTTCCCATGTAGAATCACCAACTACCGCAATTAATTGTAAAAAGCCTTTTTCATCAAAGCCGCCACCACCTTCAAAAGAGGTGTCAACAATAAAGGCATCTTTTACGCCGGGCATACTTTTTATTTCATCTTCATTAAAATCCTTTACCTTCATTCCAAATGCAGGGGGATGTTGTATCATGGCGAGTTGCATACCCTCCCTTTTGAAATCAAGTCCGAACAAGGGCGCTCCTGTTATAATATTCTTTCCTTCTACATTTTTTTGGCTTGTACCTATTAGTTTAAAATCCTTAACTTCTTTTAGGTCCACTTCTTCTGGAACTTCAATGCCAACGGCTTTAGAAGCTATCTCACCGTAGGAAATGGTACGCTCTCCATTAATTTCTTTAATGGTTCCCTCACTTGCCGTTACATCGGCAAGGGTTAATCCCCATTCTTTGGCTGCTGCTTCCAAAAGCATTCGCCGACCGGTAGCACCCGCCATTCGTAATGCATTCCAGCTTAAACGTATAGAAAGGCTACCACCCGCAAACTGATTTTGATACCAACCTGTGTTCAGGGGTGCTTGTTCAACCACTACGTTTTCCCAAGGTACATCCAATTCCTCCGCAACGATCATAGGCATTGATGTCTTTACATTTTGACCAATTTCCGGATTGGGCGAGTAGATGGTGACCATTCCCGTGTCCCCTATTTTAATGTATCCGTTGATCTCAAACCATTCATTGGGTACCGCTACACCGGGTTCTGGTTCAGGAGCATTTGGCTTACAGGCGTTTAACCAACTAAACCCAATAAGCATGCCGCCTCCAGCAGCGGTAGATACCTTAATAAAAGAACGACGATTGTATTGTGTTTTTATTTTTGTCATGATCTTTTGTTTATAATAGAGAAGAATTTTAGTTCTCTTGTTAAATTATAATATTTACCCTATGATAGGCTTTTGTGCACCAAATGGTTGTCGATAATGCCTCCTTCCACTTGCCTTGTAAAGTGCATTGGCCAAAGCTCCAAATATCGGTGGAAACGGAGGTTCACCCAATCCGGTAGGGTCTATTTCGTTCTTTACAAAATGTACATCTATGGTCTCAGGTGCTTCCTTAAAACGAATCATGCGATACGTATCAAAATTATCATGGTCGGGAACCCCATTTGTGAAGGACATTTCCCCGAACATAGCGTTTCCTATACCATCTACTATGCCGCCTTCCGCCATATTAATTGCAAAATCAGGGTTTATGACGATACCACAATCGATTGCCGCCGTTACTTTTTCCATTTTAGGTAATTCTCCATCCATGGATAATTCCAAAACCTGCGCTACATAACTATTATGGCAGAAATACGCCGAAACTCCTTTATGGATTCCCGGTTTTTCACCTTCGTTCCAACCTGATTTTTCCTTTACCAACTCAAGCACACCCGCATAGCGTTCCGCTTCATAGTCATTGTTTTCGCCTACAGGGTCTTTCATGGCCCTATCTAGCAGCTCCAACCTGAAATCAATAGGATCCTTGCCCATGGCCTCTGCTAGCTCATCCAAGAAGGATTGCTCCGCACCAGCGATAAAATTAGATCTTGGAGCCCTAAAGGCACCAATGGTTATATTAGATTCGAGTGCCCAACCTTCAGCTAAATAATTATCGATGGCCCCTGCGGGAAAGCGATTTGCGGCGACTGGATGCTCCGGTATACCACCACCACGGACATGGAAACCGATGAGGTTGTTGTCCTTGTCCAAGGCGGCCCTATAGGTTGCAGTATAGGTAGGTCTGTAGATTCCATAGCTCATATCATCTTCTCGAGTATAGACCAATTTTACGGGAGCCTTTATTTTTTGGGAAATTACAGCGGCTTCCACTAAATGGTGGCCATAAGCCCTTTGGCCAAAACCGCCCCCCATTCGGGTCAGGTTAATTTGTATATTTTCCTCTGGAAGTCCCAATCTGGCGGCCAAGGTACCCGATATTAGCTCAGGCGCCTGAATCGGTGCGTGAAGCACAGCCTCATTTTCGGTCACGTGTGCAAAGCAATTGACGGGCTCCATACAATTGTGGGCCAAAAAGGGTGCCGTATAGGTTCGTTCTAGGATCTTGTCCGCATTCTGGAACGCCGCTTCCGGATTACCGTCCCTTCTTAGGACATTCGCTTTTTTCAATGACATCTCCTGCATTTTTGCATAATGTTTCTCGGTGCTTTCAAGACCGGCAGGCACTTTGACGGTGGTTTTGCCCCTAAAACCGGCCATCACAAATTCTGAATCCGAGATTTCCTCCCATTCTGTCTTTAATGCTTTTTTTGCCTGTAGTACTTCCCATGTACTATTTCCAACTACTACGGCAATTTCGGTATGGGTAGTGGTGTCAAAAAAATTACGCTCATAATCGTCCAGTAAGGTTTGTATGGTGAATACATCCTTGATTCCCGGCATAGATTTAGCAACCGAGTCATCTATGGATTTAATCTTCATGCCAAAAGGTGGAAGGGCAATCATGGCGACCAACATCCCTTCTTCTTGCAAGTCCATGGTAAACAGTGGTTTTCCGGTAATAATATTTTTGGTATCTACATTTTTTTGGGAGACTCCGACTATTTTAAAGTCACTCACCGCTTTCAAAGGAACTTCTTGCTCCTCAGGGATGGTGATGTCCTTTGCCAAGGATGCCAATTCACCGTAACCTATTTCCTGTCCACTAATTTCATGAAAAACAATTCCATTATTGGTAGTCAATTCATTTACAGGAACATTCCATTGCTGTGCAGCGGCCATTAGCAACATTTGACGGGCCGTGGCACCAGCTACCCGAAGGCCAGGCCATCCTGTTCGAATCCCTTGACTACCGCCCGTAAATTGTCTATCGAATTTTTCCGGATGAAAATTCGCTTGCTCTATCAAGACCATTTTCCAATCCACATCCAATTCCTCGGCCAAAATCATGGGTAGTGATGTTTTTACATTGGAGCCAAATTCTGGATTGGGTGCTATCAAAGTCACCACACCATTTTCTCCAATTTTGATATAGCTATTAAACTCTGACCATTCCTTGGGCATTTCCAAAGCCAGCTCCATCTCCTTTTCAGGTACCGCTTTGGGTTTACAGGAATTCAACCAACTAAAACCAATGATCAACCCTCCACTGGCTAGGCCTGTATTTTTTAGAAATGCTCTTCTTCCTAGTTGTGATTTTACGTGTGTCATGGGTTCAGTTTTTAGGATAACTCACCGTTTGCGGCAATCTTGATTGCTTTTTTGATTCTGGTATATGTTCCGCAACGACAAATATTACCGTTCATGGCACTTTCAATTTCATCATCCGAAGGACTGGGATTTCTTTTTAACAATGCAGAGGCCGACATAATTTGGCCCGCTTGGCAATACCCGCATTGGGGCACATCAATCTCCAACCAAGCTTTTTGTACCGGATGATCTCCATGTTCCGAAAGACCCTCAATGGTCGTGATTTCTTGTTCACCAACTGCAGAGACAGGTAGTTGGCAGGAGCGTACGGCGTTATCGCCTAAATGAACGGTACAGGCACCACATTGAGCAATACCGCATCCGTATTTAGTGCCCACTAAGTTAAAATGGTCCCTAAGTACCCAAAGCATTGGTGTAGAGGGATCCACCTCTATTTGTTGCTGTTTTCCGTTAATTTTTAAATTGAAATTTGCCATTTGCTGAATTATTTTGATAGATTTTGTAAATGTTATCTTATGGTTTTGCTGTTATAAAAAATCTAAAATTATGGTATTGTTTCATTAACCCACAACCTGTTTTTCTGAAATAAAGGGTTGGTGATAATGTCGTTGACCGGTTGCCTTGTACAATGCATTTGCCAATGCGCCCATAATTGGTGGAAAAGGAGGTTCCCCTAATCCCGTAGGGTCAATGTCATTTTGCACAAAATGGGTCTCTATAGATTTTGGTGCCTCACTATGACGTATCAAACGGTACCTATCAAAATTGTTCTGTTCTGGCACACCATCTTTAAAGGTAATGGCACTATACATGGCATGGCCAATACCATCAACAACCCCACCTTCAGATAAATTGGTTGCTGCATCTGGATTTACTACGATACCGCAATCAATCGCTGTTATTACCTTTTGAACTATAGGTTTATCGTTTTCGACAGCGATATCCAGAACTTGGGCCACATAACTATTATGACAAAAATAGGCCGAAACCCCACGATGCATACCTTGTTGATTATTACTCCAATTTGCCTTTTCCTTTACCAATTCCAAGACCCCTGCGTATCTACTGGCGTCATAGTCGTTGTTCTCACCAACTGGATTTTCTTGTGCCCTTTTTAATAAATCCAATCGAAGTTGGATAGGGTCTTTACCTGCAGCTTCAGCCACTTCGTCCAAGAAGGATTGCTCGGCGCCGGCGATGAAATTTGATCTCGGGGCCCTGAATGCACCTGTAGTGATATTGGTGTCAATTGTCCAATCCTCAGCTAGATAATTGTCTAGCGCCCCTGCCGGAAATCGGTTGGCAAATAATGGGCTCTCCGGAATTCCTCCCGTTTTTACATGAAGCGCCGTTAAATTATTGTCTGCATCTAGGGCAGCACGGTAGGTGGCATAATAGCTGGGGCGGTACATGCCTTGAGACATATCGTCTTCTCGGCTATAGACCAACTTCACAGGGGCCTTTGCCTTTTGCGAAATTGCGGCAGCCTCTACCATAAAATGACCATAGAGCCTACGACCGAACCCACCACCTTGGCGTGTCATCATGATATCTACCTTTTCTATTGGAAGTCCTAAACGTTCTGCAACAGCCGGCTCCATCCACTCCGGAGTTTGGGTAGGCCCAAGTAATTCGGCATGGTCATCGGTTACGTTGGCGAAAAAATTCATGGGCTCCATAGTATTGTGGGCCAAGAACGGACAACTGTAACTTCTTTCAATTATTTTCGCAGCGTTCTTAAATGCCGCTTCCGGGTTACCGTCTTTACGTACTATTTTTCCTTCGCGGGCGTTCAGCTCTTCCATTTTTAACCTATGGGATGCGGTGTTTTCTAAACCTGCCGGGTGATTTACCTTCATTTCGTTGCCAAACATGGTCATACCTACAGTAACATCTGTAGTATTTTCCCACTCAACCTTCAATGATTTTTTAGCTTGCATTACCTGCCAAGTGGTTTCTCCCAATACGGCTACTACTTCGTTGAATGCCGTATGATGAAAAGCACCACGTTTAAAGTCGTCATCGTAAAGCTTTATGGAGAAAACATCACGAATACCAGGCATTTGTTTGGCTGCCTCTGCATCAAAAGATTTTAGTTTCATGCCGAAAGCGGGCGGATGTGCCAAGGTAGCGATCAGCATACCTTCTCTTTGCACATCTATTCCAAACAAGGGCTGGCCAGTAACGATTTTTTTACCGTCAACGTTTTTGCGTGAAGTGCCAATAATAGAGAATTCTGAGCGCTCTTTCAATTCTACTTCTTCTGGTACTTCTATCAGGGATGCTGCCGAAGCCATTTCGCCATAACCAGCAGTTTTACCGCTTGGCTCATGGGTAAGCTTACCTGCTACCGCGTTAATTTCACCTACAGGAACCTGCCAAGCCTTTGCCGCCGCCTCTTTCAACATATGTCTTGCGGTTGCCCCTGCCATGCGTAAACTTTGCCAAGAGCTGCTGATAGACCGGCTGCCTCCAGCTACCTGCCAGCTGTAAAGATTAGTATTTAGCGGGGCCTGTTCCACAATCACCTGGTCCCAATCGATTTCCAATTCGTCCGCAACGATCATAGGCATCGATGTTCTAACATTCTGTCCTATTTCAGGGTTGGGGGACATGATGGTCACCAAACCGTTATCGCCTATTTTTAGATAGCCATTGATTTCGAACCATTCTTTGGGCATTTCCCTAACAGCCATTTCTGAAACCTGCTTAGGTTTACAGGAATTTAAAAAACTAAACCCGAGAACCAGACCGCCACTTGCAAGACTTGTATTTTGTATAAAGGCACGACGACCTATTTTTATTTTTATAGTGCTCATTTCTGTGTTTTTAAGGTTGTTGTTCTAAGATAATTCAGAATCGGCAGCCATTTTCACCGCTTTTTTGATTCTGGTATATGTTCCGCAACGACAAATATTACCGTTCATGGCACTTTCAATTTCATCATCCGAAGGACTGGGATTTCTTTTTAATAAAGCGGAGGCCGACATAATCTGGCCTGCTTGGCAATACCCGCATTGGGGCACATCAATCTCCAACCATGCTTTTTGTACCGGATGATCTCCATGTTCCGAAAGACCCTCAATGGTCGTGATTTTTTGTTCACCAACAGCTGAAACGGGCAATTGGCAAGAGCGTACGGCGTTATCGCCTAAATGCACGGTACAGGCCCCGCATTGGGCAATACCGCATCCATATTTAGTGCCCACTAAGTTTAAGTGATCACGCAACACCCAAAGCATTGGGGTGGTTGGATCTACCTCTAATTCTTTTGTTTCTCCGTTGATATTTAAAGTAAATGTAGCCATGATAGAGTTTTAAAAGTATAACCTTAACAAGTTAAAGAAATAAGTTGTAGGTTGGAAGGTTTGTAAGGGGTAAATAGTAGGGAACAGTAAATATTTAACATTATTTATGTTAAAATTTCCTAGGTATATTTTCAATTGATGGTTCTGGGCAATTTCAAATATTTTCTTCTTGAAAATCTAGCGCATTTAGAATTGAAAATCAATAATATCTTTTTCATACGGTTAAGATGAATTTTATGGAAGTATATTCTTTTCTCAAAGAAAAAATAATGGTCATAGTATGCGCAGTAACTTCATAAAATATTTAATTTAACAGACCTAATTGTATTTAATATGAAATTACAAATCGCATTATTGGCGTCGATTGCCATTTTTAGTTTTAGTAACATTTTTGGTCAAGAAGTGCCAAATGAAGTGGAAAATATTATCTCTCCTGAGATACATGATGATCAAACGGTTACCTTCCGTTTTTATGCGCCATCTGCCGATAAAGTAGAGATTACTTCCGATTTTTTACCAGCGGTAAAAGTTATGGGCCGCTTTGGCGAGGTCGACGGACCGGGAACCACCCCCTTGATAAAAAATGAATTAGGGCTTTGGAGTATTACCACCGAACCTCTGGAATCTGAGTTCTATAGCTACAACTTTAGTGTTGATGGCATACGGAGTATGGACCCCAACAACCCTTATGCCGTTCGTAATTCCTCATCTTTGACTAATTTTTTCATTATTGGTCAGGGCCAGGGGGATATGTACAAAACAAATGATATTCCACATGGATCTGTAACCCACCGTTGGTATGATTCTCCCGGTCTTGAAATGGATAGAAGAATAACCGTTTATACACCTCCAGGATATGAAGGAACCGATGAGGAATTTCCAGTACTTTATTTATTACATGGTGCCGGGGGTGATGAGGATTCATGGTCAACCCATGGGCGTTCCGCACAGATCATGGATAATTTAATTGCCATGGGGAAAGCAAAACCTATGATCGTGGTTATGCCGAACGGAAACGTTGTTCAAGATGGGGGTTATGGTCAGGGTAGTAATGGTTTTCCCAAACCTCAATTCATACTTCCCCAAACCATGAATGGTGTCTATGAGGCTAACTTTATGGATATCGTAAAATTTACAGAAGAAAACTATCGCGTAAAGGCAAATAAAGAACATAGGGCCATAGCCGGACTCTCTATGGGAGGTTTCCATACCATGCATATTAGTAGGTATTATCCGAATACTTTTGACTATGTAGGTCTTATGTCATCGGCACTCATGCCACGTGAGGATGCAACGGATAAAGTGTATAACTCAATTGATGCAACCCTAAAAACCCAAAAGGAAAATGGCCTAAAGCTATACTGGATGGCTATTGGCAAAACCGATTTTCTTTATGGTGCCAATCAAGAATTCAAGAAGAAGTTGGATGACATAGATATGGCCTATGAATATGTAGAAACGGATGGTGGCCATATCTGGAGAAACTGGCGCATTTATCTTGCTGAGTTCGCTCCGAAATTATTTAATTGATATTTAAATGTGATTTGAGCGAACTCAAATTTTGGATTATTATAATTGCAATATCAAGGTTTTAAAATTTTAAGTGATTCTAACCAAGTAGTCACCTCTTTTTCAGTCTGCTTTTTTTTGTCACCTTGTATGACCAAAAAAATAGAATCCCGTTCTATTCCTCCTTTTGTGGAAAATCCATCGAGAATTTCGCAGCCTTTACACAATTCTTGTACCTTTTTAAAACTACTGCCTATCCCATAGCCTGCATTGGTATTGAACGGAATTACGATTTTTCCACTCAGGTCGTATGCATTTAAAAAACTTTTTATCGGTGGTGGCAACTGCATGCCCCAAGTAGGAAAACCTATGAAGATGGTGTCGTACTTACGAACATCTACCTTTGTTTTTAAAGGTGGTAAAAATCCGCTTTTATTTTCTGCTGCGACCTGTTCCACAATGGCCTTATAATTTTCAGGATAGGGATGTACCAATTCCAAAGCCAACAAATCACCTCCAATCTTTTCGTGAATGATTTCCGCTATGGCCTTAGTGTTGTTGGTTCGTGATAGATAGACAATAAGGGTGTTGTTTGATTTTTGTTGCGTTTTTCCAGGCTCCAAATATAAACACGAGGAAAGAAAGACAAACACTATCAAAATCTTATTCATTACAATTAATTTCAATTGCTATTGATCTATCAAAGCTGTTTCCGGACTTCGTACCCCTACTAACGAAATTTTCTCCAAGGATTTCCTAAACCCCTTCAGTTCGGTATCTGTAAAAGAAATGTCCAATGCGCCTTGATTCTCTTTCACATGATGTAATTTGGTAGTACCCGGAATAGGTACAATGTATGGCTTTTGTGCCATTACCCATGCCAATGAAATTTGTGCAGGGGTCGCATCTTTTTTTATGCCCCATTCACGAACGAGATTCAATACTTCCATATGTGCCTTAATAGCCTCTGGGGTAAAATAAGGGACCGCAGCAAAACGGGAGTCTTCGGAAAAACGACTGTATTCATTGAACTTGTCGCCCAAAAATCCTCTACAAACAGGTCCCCAGGGCACAAAACCGATACCAAGTTCCCCACACGTATCGATGACCTCGTTTTCAAGGGCACGCTGGATTATCGAATATTCACTTTGTAATGCCGAAACTTTTTGTTCCGCATGGGCCTTTCTGATAGTTGCAGGTGATACTTCCGACAACCCAAAATGAAGTGCTTTACCTTCTTTGATCAAATCCTTAACCGTACCTGCTACTTCCTCAATGGGAACATTTGGATCCAGACGATGTAGGTACAACAAATCAATACGATCTGTGCGTAGTCTTTTTAGCATGCCTTCCACAGCGTTTCTTATATTTTCAGGTCTGCTATTTCTTCCTCCACGGCTTCCAGTCGATAACTCAAACCCAAACTTGCTAGCAATGACCACTTTGTCCCTGATGGGTTGCAGAGCTTCACCTACCAATTCCTCGTCGGTAAATGGGCCATAGACCTCTGCCGTATCAAAAAAGGTTACCCCAAGATCAAATGCACCACGAATTACAGGTATCATATCTTTCTTATCACGGGGTGGATTGTAACTACCACTCTTCATACTCATACACCCCAGACCTATGGGGGAAACCTCTAGGGTTCCCAACATACGTTTACCGTCTCTTACAGCTGGGTTCTTCATTGGTTTTTTGGTTGAAGCATGGTTTTCACTGGAAAAGGCCAATGGAGTCACTGCCATACCTGCGCCTAAAAGCGCCGATTTTGATATGAATCCCCTTCTGTTGATTTGTTTGCTCGTTTCTTTAGGTTGCTCTGAAATAGTATGCTTCTTTTTCATGTTACTTTCTTTTTAATTTTTATTCTAAGTGCTTTTGTAAAAAAGCAATAACCTTGGTGCGTATCGCATCCACATCAAACATTTTCCCAAAATGAGGGGCATCCTTCACCATAATCAATTCGTTTTCTACGTCTTTTATAGTCAACCACGCACTTAAGAGTTGGGATTGCCTTGGGGAAACCAACTCGTCCTTTTCACCATGAATAATCAAAAAAGGAGGGTCGTTCCCATCTACATAGCTAGCGGGACTAGCGGCCTTGGCCAAATCAGGTCGATTAAGGGGAGCTGCACCGATCAACAGTCCCTCAGGTGATTTTGGGTCATTGGCTCCCGGAAATAATAAGAGTTCTGCCGGACCGTAAAAATCGACTACCGCCTGAAATTGAAAAGAGGTATTGGTGTCGGGCATAAAAAAGTCAGGTATAGTATTATTCTTTGACAATCCCATCATGGAGGCTAAATGCCCTCCTGCCGAAAATCCCATGACGGCCATTCGGTCCGTGTCAAAACCATACGTATCCGCATTATCCACCAAAAAGGAAACGGCACGATTGCAATCTTGTATTTGTGCAGGAAAAATAGCTTGGGTAGCAAACCGATAATCTATGGATGCCAAAGCGAATCCTTTGTCCAAAATTTCTGCCACTGTTTTTTTCATATAGCCTATATCGGCATACTTGTCATTTACCAGCCATCCGCCACCATGAACAAAAATGACCAAAGGTATTTTGCCTGTTACTTTTGAAGGTAAGTAAATATCAAGCAGGTGTTTTTGAAGGGTATCGTTATTATAGTTGATATTACCATGAAGTTCCGTTCCCTCTGGAAAAATATCCAATACCCGGTTCGTTTGTGAATATCCCTGAAAAAGGGCCAAAAAAAGGACCATTAAAAATGATAATCTCTTGTTTTGCGCTCTCATACCCTTGTCTTTATGTGATTTTAGATTTCCAAATTTCTTCTTGATACGGATTAAATGCCCCTTGCCTGTATTTTGTGTCTTGAATTTAGGGATTTTTCAATCACATCCAACCTTCCTTTCCTTGGATCAGGTTTGCCAATTGTAGAACCGTCTCGTTCTATATCAAGAATCTCATTTTCTTCGGCAGTGAAAACCGGCCATTCAGGTAACCCCTCACCATTAGGGTTGCCCGTTTTTGCAAAATTCACCCAATAGGCATTCATCATTTCAGCCACCTTTTTGTCTTCTGGTGTCGTTTCGGGGTTACCCCAACGTGCATGAAGATTATTAAAAACAAAACTAACTTCTGAACCATGTCCTGCACCATAGGGCATTCTTTCCTTCAATGGGTCTGGAACAAAACCAAACTGGTACACGAACGCCGGCTGTCCTACAGCAACAAAGGAACGTGCGACAAAACGCGCCGGCTCGGCCCATACCCAATCGGTATTGAAATTTGAATTGACCTCGTCAAATACTTTGGTGCCATTGGGATCATACGCCTTTCTGGTTTCGTTATTTAGATTTCCGAACAATGAAAAAAGTTCTTCCTTTGAACTGATAGAATTTACCATCCCTCCACCGATTTCTGCGCTGTTTGATCCAATCATAAGGGGAATTTTTACTTATCGACCAGCGTTATAGGCGCTCTCGGCAGTTTCCACGACCAATGTTCCATCTAGAATGGGTCCGGAATAAATGCGAGGACCACCCTCACCATTTGTTTCTTGGCCTCCGTCCACGATCTCCTCAACACTCAGCGCACGTAGTTTGGCAAGCGCAGCAGCATCTGTTCCTTCAATACCATGTTTTTTGGCAAAGTTGATGCCAATGGTTTCTGCTGAAGCCGTATAGAAAGGGTCGGCATTTTCTTCACGTATGGGCCTTCCGGTAAGAACACCGTCACGGCCACCTCCCGATTGACTAATTCCCTTGTGAAAAAGGCCTTTTGCATCAGGTATGGTCATGAGTGAATGTACCGATACACCGCCGGCAGAAAAACCAAAAATGGTTACATTATCTGGATCACCACCGAACGCATCAACATTTTTCTGTACCCATTTCAGCGCGGCAATTTGGTCCATATAAGCATAGCTACCCTTGGGTTCCTCAGGATTCTCGACACTTAAAGCTGGAAATGCAAAATGGCCCAAACGACCCAAACGGTAATTGATAGTGATCAATATCACCTCTTTTTTTGCAAATTTATTTCCTGCAATGCCGGGTCCAGAACCACTGCCGCCTACAAAACCTCCACCATGTATCCAAACCATAACCGGTAATTTTGATCCTGCATTGGCAGATGCAGGTTTCCACAAGTTAAGGTATAGGCAGTCTTCAGAGGAACCTTCAACAATGGTTCCTGGAGCACCGCCCCAACCGGACTGGGCACAATTAGGGCCATATTCACTCGCATCCAGTTCTCCTTCCCAGGGTGTTATAGGTTGTGGTGCACGCCAACGAAACGCTCCTACCGGAGGTGCGGCATAAGGTATTCCCTTAAAAATATCCACGCCGTCTTCATGGATACCACGAATGCTGCCCAGTTCAATTTTTACTTTGGGCGTGTTGCCCTGTTGTGCCGTTACAAAGAGGCTTCCCAAGAAAGCCAGTAGTAAAATCAGTTTGTTCATTTTTGCCTTATTTTAAATATTCTTTTGAATGCGTGAAGGTTGTGTAGCCCTAATCCCTGGTCATGAGTTTACTAAAGGTCAAATCGGCCAATTTCCAGTTGTCGTTTTCTTTTACATAGACTTCTGTGACCATAAAGGGATTGGTCACTTCATTGCTGCCGACCACAGCCAAAAGTGTGATTTGATTCCATAGGATTGCCGTAGATTCGTTTAGGACTTCCACCATGACCTCTTGTACATCAGCATTTTTATAGTGAATGAAGCCTTGTCTAATTATATCTACTTCCCTTTCCTTGCCCCAAGTGCCGCCCATGTGTACGAACTTGGCCTTGTCATGAAAAAGTTCGGCAAGCTTGTCCGCATTTTTATCCGCCATCCATTGCCATTTTTGGGTGGAGAGTTCTTTTATTTCCTGCTCAATATCAGTGCTTTGTGCAACTCCCAAATGTGTGCCTATAAGACAGATTAACAAACCAAATATCTTACTTTTCATTTTTTATATTCTAAGTTTTAATGTTCAATTTCATGGGTGTCGCGAACACTGCTAAAAGTCAAATCTAATAACTTCCAATCGCCACCTTCTTTCTTATAAAATTCCGTAACCGTAAATTCGGTGGTCACGTCATTTCCCCTTACATGGGCGGTAAGTGTGATGCGGTTCCAAAGTACGGCGGTGTCATCCCCAAAAACTTCTACGGCCACATCATGAACATCTGCATTTTTGTACCATATGCTTCCTGTTTTAATGATTTCTAGCTCCCTATCTTTTTTCCAAGATCCGCTCATATGTACAAATTTTGATTTGTCATGGAACAACGAAGCCAATTTGTCTACATCTTTATCCGCCATCCATTGCCATTTTTGTTGGGAAAGTTCCTTGATTTCGGTTTCAATGTCTGTACTTTGCGAGAATAGAGATGCGCTACTTATTACTAAAAAGAGGGCTACTACTACATTTTTCATTTTTTTGTGTGTTTAAAAGTTACTACTGAATAATTTTATTTTTCTTACTGGTCTTTGATCATTATCGCACCAATGTAGAAATCCATTCCACCCGTTCTGGATCCCGATGGTCAAAGAAGTGGCTTTTGTGGGTATCGAGTTTTGCAATGGCCATCATATCCTCATTGGTAAGTTCAAAATCGAAGACCGCTATATTTTCCTTGATACGTGATGGTGTTACCGATTTTGGGATTACAACGATGTTTCGCTGGATCATCCATCGCAAGCTTACCTGTGCTACGGACTTCCCGTATTTCTTTCCAATCCTTAAAAGCACTTCATTTTGAAAGAGATCGCCCTGCCCTTCGGCAAAGGGTGCCCAGGATTCGTGCTGTACCCCGTATTTCTCCATCATTTTATGGTCTTCTTCCCGCTGATAGAACACATGGGTCTCAATTTGGTTCAAGGCAGGTGTAATTTCATTGAATTTGATAAGATCGACCAACCGATCCGGAAAAAAATTGCTGACCCCGATGGCCCTGATTTTTCCTACCTTGTACAAGTCTTCCAAAGCACGCCATGCGCCAAATACATCGTTAAAGGGTTGGTGCAACAGGTATAAATCCAAATAGTCCAGTTGTAGCTTTTCCATTGAGGAAAGGCAGGCTTTTTTAGCGGCCTCATACCCATAATCAGAAATCCAGAGTTTGGTGGTAACGAAGATTTCTTCCCGCGGGATGCCACTTTCCTTAATCGCATCGCCTACCGCTTTTTCGTTTTGGTAGGCCTGTGCGGTATCAATACTTCGGTATCCGGCCTTGAGCGCTTCCAAAACGCTTTTCTTACATTCGTCATAATCGGGTATCTGAAATACGCCATATCCTAAAATAGGCATTTCAACGCCATTGTTCAATGTTACATTTTTCATCACCCAAATATCACACCTTTTGCACGGGATCTCTGTATATGGATTACGGATATGACTACCAATTTTACTGATATACAAGCCATAAGAAGTATCGGGGTTATAAAATGTTTAAATTCGTAGGTATAAAACTTGGGCATGGAAAATATCTATCGATTTGATACCGTAAACGACTACAATGTAGTAAACAACCACCAAACCTTACACCCGTTGGTAAGTATAATAGACTTTTCCAAAGCAAATCCAAGGGATTGGAATGGGCAAAAAAAAATACGTTTACACTTTGGTTTTTATGGTGCTTTTTTAAAGCAGGTCAAATGTGGCGATTTAAAATATGGTCGTAATTATTACGACTATCAAGAGGGTACTTTGGTCTTTGTATCCCCTGGTCAGGTGATGGATGTGGAAACCGATGGAAAGATTTATCAACCTTTGGGTCATGCCCTTATTTTTCATCCCGATTTGTTAATGGGAACTTCACTCGCCCATAGTATTGGGACCTTTAATTTTTTTGGTTACCAAACCAGTGAGGCCTTACATGTTTCTGAGGAAGAGCGACAATTGGTGCTGGATTGTTTTTCTAAAATTAACTACGAACTCAAAAAAGGGGTAGATAAGCATAGCAAAAAACTAATAGCTTCCAATATTGAGCTTTTCCTAAATTACTGTGATCGATTCTACGACCGCCAGTTTATAACAAGGGATAATGAGAACAAGGGAGCGTTAGAAAAGTTCGAGACCTTGCTCAACGGCTATTTTGAATCTGAAAAGCCCCAAAAAATAGGGTTGCCCACTGTGGCCTATTTTGCCGAAGTGCTGCATTTATCACCGAACTACTTTGGTGACCTTATAAAAAGCGAAACCGGAAAATCGGCCAAGGATTTCATTCAGGATAAAATTATAGAAATCGCTAAGAACAAGACTTTTCACTCCGACAAAACGGTTAGTGAAATAGCCTACGAACTTGGGTTTAAATACCCCCAACATTTTATGCGATTATTTAAGAAAAAAGTCGGGAAAACACCTAATGAGTTTCGGATATTGAATTAAAACTTCTTAAAGCCCCGTTGCCTTTTCCATTTGTTCTGTATAACGTTCACCCATTATTTGTATTTGATTTGAGGCGTACTCAATTTCCTGTAGTTCCTGTGCGGTGAGTTCAACGGAGATAGCGCCAAGGTTTTCTTCTAATCTATGTGTTTTCGTGGTTCCGGGGATGGGCACGATCCAAGGCTTTTGCGCCAGGACCCAAGCCAATGCAATTTGTGCAGGCGTGGCATTTTTACGTTCGGCAAAATTATGCAACAGTTCTAATACACTTTGGTTGGCCTTACGTGCTTCTTCCGTATATCTAGGAAGCATATTTCTGATGTCCCCTTCCGCAAACGTGGTGTCCACGTCAATTTTACCAGAAAGGTACCCTTTACCCAACGGACTGTAGGCCACTAATCCAATGCCCAATGCTTCTATCGTTGGCAGAATCTCTTTTTCATGTTTGCGCGTCCACATCGAATATTCACTCTGCAGAGCTGTTATTGGTTGAACGGCATGGGCCTTTCGTATGGTTTCGGCACCCGCTTCAGAAAGTCCAAAATGTTTTACCTTACCTTCTTTTATCAAATCTTTTACCGTGCCTGCAACATCTTCGATTGGGATATTGGGATCTACCCTGTGTTGGTAAAATAAATCTATAGCATCTACCCGCAATCGCCTCATTGATTCCTCTGCCACTTTGCGAATGTTCTCTGGTCGACTATTTAGTCCGGCCATTTTTCCGTCCTCAAAATCAAAACCGAATTTGGTTGCAATTTTCACCTCTCCTTTGTAAGGTTCTAATGCTTTTCCCACTAAAAGTTCATTAGTATAGGGTCCATAAACTTCAGCAGTATCGAAAAATGTTACCCCTAAATCAACTGCTCGGTGAAGGAGCTTTATCATCTCGGTTTTATCTTTTGCCGGTCCATAGCCAAAACTCATGCCCATACATCCTAAACCAATGCTAGAAACCTCCAATCCTTGTCCTAATATTCTTGTCTTCATGGTTTTGAATTTTTATTTATTCTTTTTTGTGAACCACCAAAACTGTAGTTCAAGGATACATTCCAAATGAAATCATCTTCAGGGGCAATTTGGGTATCTATCGCCTTATTCAATATGGAAGAAATTGATATGGGAAAATCTTTCTTTGCCAACGTGATAAAAGCTACTGCATAATACCCTTGGTCATCGTCAAGGGTAAGATAATAAACTTGAGGGGAAACATTTAAATAGAGCTTCTCTGAAATAAAAAGATTCGTAAAAGAAGCGTTCAACACTAAAAAATTAGACTGTTTTATCCCTTCATCAAAACCTTGGCCACGTAAATAATACATGCCTACACTTACCTTGTCCGACACCTTATAATTGGGCACAATTTCTGCCGCTATATAACGACGAGTCTCGATCAGTTCTTCTGCTTGCCCATCTCGCAAAATATTTACGGTCCTAAAATTCATAGCGGGGTGTGCACCTAAACGCAATGTAAATCGCTTTTTTTGAACAGCCTTGTAACGAAACCAAAATAAAAAGGACCATGGCTTGCCCTCTAGCGCAAAACGCATTTCAGGCTCAAAGCTAAACCTTCCTTTGGTCATCTTTAGGTCAAAAATAGCCGCTGGTTCCCCTAGTGAAAATGAGGGCACTAGAGAAATACCATTGTGGGTTACACTGGCTGTTCCACGAAAATCATCTAAAAAAGGTTCTTTTTCCTGACTTTGCAAATAAAACGGTAGTGCAAAAACTAAAAAAAGAATACGTGATCTAAACATAAAAGGTTGGTTGGTGGAATTTATCATGAAATTATATATTTAACCAGTAGGTAATTTTTAAATTGATTGATCGAAATCTAGAAGTAAAATTTACCCATACACCAATAGGAAATATCCCAAGAATAGGGTATGGTTTAGTCTCATTTAAAAGGTTGTAATTTTTTTACAAAAGTATTGGGTTTATAGTGAAAAGTAGTACCAAGATTACAGATTTATATACCATTATTACTGATTTGAAATTATTTATTTTACGGTCTGGTATTCAATGCCTTATCTTTAAAATGAAATTCAAACAGTATGAAAAATAGATACCATATAAAAACGGTGGCAGATTATTTTAAGTGGCGTGGCGCTAAAGCGTCACATCCATTAGTAAGTATGTTGGACTATGCACGTAGCGATTCATATCCTGACTATTCCTATGATGAATTACAGTTTGACTGTTATGCTGTTTTCTTAAAGGATGCTAAAAACTGCAAGTTACGATATGGTGGAGGGGAATACGACTTTGATGAAGGTTCTATGGTTTTTATGGGTCCGGGACAGCAAGTTGGTCTGAGTTATGATCCGGATTATGAGCCAAAAGGCTATGCGTTGATTTTTCACCCAGATTTATTGTTGGGTAGCGAGTTGGGTAGAAAAATGGATCATTACAATTTTTTTTCGTATTCGGTAAAGGAAGCCCTTCACCTGTCTGACAGGGAACGTGAACTTATATTGAGTGTATTGGATAAAATTCAATATGAATTGGAACAGAATTTAGATAAACACAGCAAAAAGCTCATTGTAAGCAACATTGAACTCTTACTAGATTACTGCCTAAGGTTTTACGACCGTCAATTTTTGACAAGGGAAATTCCGCACCAAGGTTCCCTGGAACGTTTTGATCGGTTGCTGAATGACTATTTTTCTTCGGACAAACCTCAAAAACAGGGGTTGCCTACGGTAGGGTATTTTGCTGAAGAGTTGTATTTATCGCCTAATTACTTTGGTGATCTGGTTAAAAAAGAAACGGGGCATTCCGCTCAAGAATACATTCAGACCAAACTTATTGAGATCGCCAAACAAAAGGTTTTCGATCCCAATAAATCAGTCAGTGAAATTGCCTATGAACTGGGTTTTAAATACCCGCAGCATTTTAGTAGATTGTTTAAACAACAAGTGGGACATTCACCCAAAGAATTTAGGATGTTGAATTGAACAGGGTCTACAATGTAATTTTAAATTAGTTTCATTTCTTTTGGATTCCAATGCATTATTTTTTTATTGAAATAACTCTCGTTACAGGCTAGGGCGGGTGCTGCGGCCCTAAATCCGAATTCTGCATCTTCCACTACTTTTTTGCCAGTTCTTATGGCATCAAAGAAATTGGTGAAATGATCTAAGTGGTCGCTGTAACCCTCGGGAGCTTTATAGATGATGTCACCTTTAGGATTACGTCTCTTTTGCTCGTCTGTCCACTTGGCATCATATTCTTTTTGAAGCTTATCTTGCATATCCTTTGAAAATGTGAATACCGAATCATATCCTCCAAATCCCGGAGCCTCTGACATTTTACTATGTTTTAGGGTTATATCGCTTCCATGGACTTCGATGACGCCCTCTGAACCTACTAATTGAATGATTTCACTTCCCCCAGTACCACTTATAAAGTTCACATGCAGGTTTAGTTGAAATGAGGGATGCTCATCACTGTCCGGGTACTGCATTACCCCGGACATCACATCGGGCATATTTCTGCCATCCTTCCAGTAACTGAATTGCCCTGTACTGTATATGCTGTTAGGGCCTTGGGAATTGGTGATGAAGTGTGTACCGCTTAATAGATGAATGTAAAGGTCGCCCGCAACACCGGTTCCAAACTCCCTAAACGCTCGCCACCAAAAGAACTTCTTGGCATCGAACTCTGTTTTTTCCGTAATTTCTATAAACTGTTCCCAATTGGTTGTTTCCGGGCTGGCATCAGCAGGAATGGTATATTCCCAAGCTCCTATGGAACTTTGCCTATCCCAAGAAGCGTTGACCATGTTTAGATTTCCTATGGCGCCATCTGCCAAAAGCTCTTTTGCTTTGGCATAGCCCACACTACTTACCCGCTGACTTCCTATTTGTAGGACTTTGTCCGTTTTTGCAGCGGCTTTCATCACATCGTAACCCTCATCTATTTTATATACCATGGGCTTTTCCAAATACACATGTTTACCTTTTGCCAGAGCGTCCAAAGCTATTCGGGCGTGCCAGATATCGATGGTGCAAATAAGAACGGCATCTATATCCTCTCTGTCTAGGATATCCTTGTAATTTTTGGTGGTAAACAGTTCTTTTCCAAACTGCTCCTTCGCGTTTGCTAACCTACCGGAGTATAAATCACAAATACCGACAAGCTCCACCCCGGGAACCCTTAATGCGGTGTTGAGGTCAAAATGACCCTGAACACCATAACCGATAACCCCAATCCTAATAGTGTCATTGGAACCGATTTTTTTGCTGTAACGCATCAATCGTACCTCGGCCTGTTCCTTATGGGCCAAGGAGGATAGTGGAAATGCGGTGGATGCTAATGCGGTAGCACCTATTTGTTGAAGGAATCGCCTCCTTGCTTTTTGATCATTATTTTTCATTGTTATGTGGTTTGTTTAATTTAAAGAATAACTAACAAAAGCGACCTTTTTACTGTCTGGGCTCCATGAAGGCACGTTTATGGTTCCCTGTCCGCCAAAAAACTCGGGAGTAAGATCCGTGATTTCCTTGGTTTCCAGATTCATGAGACGCAACTTTACTTGTTTACCGAAAAGGTGCGCCTCTTTTTGGTCTGACATATAGGCTATGTATACTATCCATTTTCCGTCCGGTGAAGGATGGGGAAACCAGTTAGAATTTTCGTCGAAGGTAAGTTGTTCCGGTTTAGAACCGTTGGCACGCATGCGCCAAATTTGCATATGCCCGGTTCTATAACTGTTCAAATAAATATATTTTCCGTCGGGTGAGTAATCGGGGCCATCATCAAGGCCTTTGGTTCTTGTTAGCCTCTTTTCCTTGCCTCCACGTATATCCATGGTATAAATATCAAAATTCCCGTTCCGTTCGCCAGTGTAGGCAACGGTCTTACTATCCGGAGTCCATCCGTGTAAAAAGGACATGACCTCGGTGGTCACTTGAATAGGTTCCCCACCTTCTATGGGGAGGTAATACACTTTTGATTTATAGGCTTTTGGCGAAGGGTCGGCATCATCAACATGGCTAATGCCCAGCCATTTTAAATCGGGAGAAATCACATGGTCATTGTTATTTCTGTCGGCAAACCCGGTATTTAGTATTTTTAGTTCCTTTGTTGTCAGGTCCAAGGTGTGTAATTTGCCCTTACTGTTAAGAATTAGATAACCATCTGGATGCCAGTTAGGAGCCTCAAAATGTTCTTTTGTCACAAGGGGAGTCTCAATTAAACCTGTATTTATATCTACGGTATGCACATAACTAGTGGTGTCTATTTTGGCCCCTTCCTTTTTTGCATCGAAGAACAAACCTGTTTGGCCCACAAGTTTCCAATTACCACTTATTTTTTCAAGCATTCGCATTTCATAGGAATGGGTTTCCTTGCCAAACTTATCAATGGACACTTCATCATGGCTTACCCAGCCATTAGTGTCATAAAGTGCCATTTTATGATTGGTGTGTACGGCAAAACCACCACCTCCGATCATATCGTCGGACGGATTTATAATTGCCGATACAGGTATGTCTAACATATTGCCGTCTTTCGTGGCGATCAAAATTTTACTGTATGGGCGTTCTTGCCAACACGCTGCATGACCTTCCCGGTCACCCAAACGCCAGGTAAGTCCTTCTTTTTGTAGTAGTTGTATCACTGCTAAAGAGTCATTAGAGCTTTGTGCGTTGAACTTTAGGGGAAGCAGTATAAGTAAAATCCCGATACATTTTATAGGACGGTACAATAATAGCGACCGAATCCTAATAAACAAATGATATAGTCTTTTCATTTTATTAAGTTTAAGTATTGTTGTCTTTTATTGAAAACGAATATAGTTTTTATTTTCTAAAAAAAAGAAAATAAAATTGTTTTTATCTGAGATTTGTTTGAAATATTTTGTGTGAAGCGATTAATAACGTGATATTGCAACTATAAAAAACTGTATTGGTATTTGTAAAATGAATGAATTAAGCCCAGAACGTTATTTGCCCAACTTATCTATTGACTGTGTTGTTTTTGGTTACAAAAACAAAGCGTTACATGTCTTGGTAGCCCATTTGAATTACGGAAATGACCTTTGGGCCTTGCCTGGGGGATATGTAGAAAAAACCGAGAGTACGGACCATGCGGCGGCTCGGGTCTTACAACTGCATACGAAACTAAGCGATGTTTATTTGGAGCAGTTTAGGGTTTTTGGTAATGAGAACCGTATTGTAGCCAGTGCCCATAAAAATGAAATACGTCAAGCTTTAACGACCTACAAAAACGGACCGGTTGATGATGCTACTTTAGATTGGATGACCAGTCGTTTTGTGTGTATTGGTTATTATGCTTTGGTGGATATTGATAAGGTAAATCCCAAACCGGGTGAATTTGAATCGGAATTGGTTTGGAAAAGTTTGGAAGATTTGCCCCAAATGACCCACGACCATAATGAAATAGTGTCATATGCTTTAAAGGCTTTACGTCAAAATTTGGATGAAAAGTTAATCGGGTTTAAGCTGTTGCCGGAAACCTTTACCATGAAAGAGGTTAAACAACTATACGAAACGGTGTATAACAAGACGTTTCCTATGAACAATTTTCAGAAAAAAATACTGGAATTGGATGTGTTGGAACGTTTAGGCAAGAAATTCACAGGGGCCCAAAATAGGGCCCCTTATATGTATCGGTTTAAAGTCTAAACTACTTTTCGTTTAAAAACGGTTTTACACTAGCCCAAACCGCATCAAAATTCTCCATAAAGGTTACATGGCCTGTGTTAGGAATTATGGCCAATTGGCTATCCGGGATCATTTGATAGGTTGCAATTACCGTGGCCAAGGGGGCATTACGGTCCAATTCCCCTGACAGAACCAATGTTGGGCATTTTATGCTATTGAAAAGTTTCTTACTAGCCACCATGTTATTGTAAAAATGCTGCATATCTTTCCAAAATTGCTCCAAACGTTCAGGTTCTGGCATTAATTTTTTCTTCTTTGTCCAGATCTCATTATTGGGGTCGAAAATTGGACCGTTAAAATTCACGGTGCGCAATCCTGGTATTTGTTCACCCGCACCAATAGCAATTAATTTCTTTACCCTATTGGGAAACAAGCTTGCCACCTTATAGGCCGTGTAAGCACCATCGCTAAACCCTAAAACGGTAACGCTGTCCTGGGTAACGGCATTGATCACATCAATGACATCATTTGCTTTAAGTTCGTATGTGATGGTTTTAGAACCTATTTCAGATTTTCCGTGTCCCCTCGTTGCCATAGCAATGACCTGATAATTCGGTTTTAACTTTTCAATGAAACCTGCCATTTCATCCATATAGCCCAAAATACCCCCATGAAGCAAAATAATGGGTTCTCCTTCCCCATATATTTCATAATACAATTTGGCATCTTCGGTCTGTACATAGTGTCCGGCAGCGGAATTGTCCCCGTAATTTATTTTTTGGGATTGAATCTGCTGAATGCTGATACTAAGACAAAAGAGAATTATGATTCGATGTAATTTTTTCATCTGTTTAATTTTATTGTTTTTCTGGTCAGATGTAATTCGTCAATAATCATCTCGGTGGGTATTAAGATTTTTTATGGCTCATTTCATTATTAATTTTTTAGAGGCATTTGTTGTGTTGTAAATTTTTATTTCCTTTTTAGGGACAAGATAAAATCCGCGGACTTTTGTAAAACTTCCTCTGGAATTTCCTTATGTGGTGTGTGTCCCACATGGGGAGGGAGAAAGCTTTTTGGCTCTCCTGAGGAATGTTTTAGGATAGTATTTACCTGGTTTAAGGTGCCATATTCATCATCCAGACCTTGTATTATTAATGCATCACAAGTTATATTATTTAATTGATCAACCATATTCCAACTTCTAAAGTCATCCGCTAACCAGGTATTGGCCCATGCCCAAAATAGGGCTTCCGTCTTATCTCCATGGTAACGCCTCAATTTTTCCTTTAGATTGGTTTCCGTATATAACTTCACCGCATCCCTAATCCCTTCCAAGGTAATTTCTTCCACAAAAACGTGAGAGCCCTCCGTAATGATGCCGGATACCTCATTCGGATAAAGGGCAGCAAAAAGTAGGGCAATTGACCCTCCATCGCTATGACCAAATAAAATTGGCTTATCAATATGCCATTTTTTCAAAAGTGTTTTCAAGAACATGGCTTCCTTCAAAAGATAGTCTTTGGTACGTGCTTTTTTCAAAAAAGGGTTGGATTGTCCATAACCCAAACGGTCATACACTAGTACGTTACATTGGGTTTGATTACCTAATCTTTTTGGAAAATCCCGCCAAAGTTCTACACAACCCAGTGAGTCGTGCAGAAATACTATGGTCGGGGCATCTTTTACAATCTCTTTGGAAATGCAATGTATAGCGTTGTGCCTTGTTGTCAATTTAAATAGCTTTAGAACAATTTTTCATTGGGAGGGGTAACGCCCGCAAGTCTAATATATATCGTGGTTTGTCCTCGGTGATGGGTTTGATGTTCAAAAAGCTTGTTCAAGGCCTGTCCTTTGGTCATTTCAAACCTGCCAAAAAGCTTTACGGGTTGGGACAGATCCCCATCCTGTAAACCTTTAAGTTCGGCAAGGACAAAATCATACCCTGCGGTTACCAACTTGGTGACATTTTCTTTGGAAGTATCCGTGCTTTTTTCAGATTCTCCCATTCCAACAGGGCTTTCAATACCCGTAGCTGCGGCGGTAAAGCCATAATTGGCATCAGTAAGGTGTAGCATTTGTTGTGCAAAAGAGCGTATTTCTGGTGTTGCCTTAAAATCATATTTGTCTGCTGGCATGACCTCCAAATATTCTAATGTATAGGCTTTGGCCCTTTCCCATTCTGTAATTATTTCTGTAACAGATTGTGCATTTGCTTGTGTCATACTTAAGAAAAGTACGGATAATAGGCCTAGTTTTTTAATAGTATTCATAGTTTTAAATTTTAAATGGTTTAACGATTAAATATCATCCACCTTAGTGGTATTATTTTTATTTGGGTCATATGCCCTTTTGGTCACTTTTAAATCCTTAAAGAAACCAATGGTACCTATATCCACATAAAGGCCAAGGCCTCCAATTTTGTTTGCACCCAACATATTATCAACTACAAAGGTGGAGTATTTCAAATCGTTGATGAACATTTCAGCAAAATCTCCATTGATTTCAATGCGCATTTTTATCCATTCATTTAAGGCTACGGGAGCTGAACCTTCATATTTGCCAGGATCCGATTTTCGTAACATATCAAATTTGGCATGGGGATATGAAATATATTGTACGGCATGATTTCTATATTGTTGGTTATTTACCCTGCCCACTTTGGGTCTAACATAAATTTCTTCAAATGCTGAGTCGTCTGGTTTTATCCTGAAGTAAACACCGATGAATCCTGCAATTCCAGGGTAGGGTGCGGGGTCCTGTAACTGGCTGTACATTTTAACTTCTATAGTGCCGTTTTTAAAGTCTTCCAGACCAACGAGCCGAGCATAATGGGGCTCATCTACAGTGGCTTCTATATTATTTTCATCAAAAGGAAGGGCCTCCAAATCACGTTCAATTTTCAGAACTTTCTTTCCTTGAAACTTGATGATGGAACCTGTTACGTTGTGCAGTTCAAAGATCTGTTTTTTTAATTTGAGCTTTTGTGCATACGTTATAGACGTACAGAAAAACAAGAAACTTAAAATAAGGTATTTTTTCATGTCTGAGCTGTTTTATTTTTAAGAGCACAAAGGTGGGGACAACAAAAAAGATGTACCCTTAAACTAGTTTAAGAAATAGGACCAATACCTTATTTGGTGGATTTGCCTTGAACCAATTCCTTACGTATGATGCTTAAAAATTCTGGTGTGATGCCTAAATAGGAAGCCACCTGCGTATTTGGAAGACGGTTGGCTAAATGTGGATATTGTTCCAAAAAAGCGAGATAACGTTGCTGTGCGGTGGAACTTATAGTGTGAAAGACCCTGTTCTGTAATTCTACATATTTTTCTTCGGTAATAACTTTAAATATGCGGTCTAGTTTAGGGATATTGAGATATAGATGATAAAGATCTTCTTGGTTGATTTGAATTATTTCAGAGCCCTCTATCGCCTGTATATTGGATAGCCCTGGACGTGTAGCATGAAAACTGGTGATATCGGAAATCCACTCGTTCTCCCCGGCAAAGAGGATGTTATGCTCTTTACCCTCATCGTCCAAGACATATAAACGTAATATTCCCTTAAGCACAAAAGTATAGTGGCGACAAACCTCCCCAGAAACCATGATATGTTCCCTACGTTTTAGGTTTCTATAGGAAATCCGGCTTTCTATCAAGTCCACCTCTTCCTTTTCAAAGGGGAGGTAGGTTTCAAAGTGCGCTATGAGTGGCTCAGCTAACAATATTAGTTTTGTTTTGGATAAAAAATCAACTTTAGAGTTCCTTAATAACTTTTGCGGGACCACCTGCCAGCATCGTGTTTTTTGGTATATCATTGATTACCTAATCTCCCGCGGTATTTACTGAATTTTTGCCAATGGCTACCCTAGGAAGGATAGTGGAAGCATCCCAATCCAGACCTTCTTTTTGATGGTTCAAAAATATCCATTTTTTTATCGTCCATATTATAATTAAGTCTGTCTAATTTTCCTTTTGGGTATTCCCGGGTTTACTTTTCTGAAATATTTATTTAAGAATCCATCCACTTTTTAAAATCAGGTGCTTTTGCCTTGCTTATGATTATGCGTTCTTCAAAAGGAGGGCTTACATTTACGATCAGCTTGCCACCGAAATATTGTTTGATATTGGTAACTGCGTTCTTGCATAGGATGAATTGGCGGTTAACACGACAAAAAACTGTGGGGTCCAACTCATTTTCGAGGTCTTCCAATTTTTTATCTATGGTATAGCTACGGTTATCTTGGGTCTTGGCTTTTACAATGCCGGTATCAATATAGCAATAGGCCAACTGTTCTATGCGCAAAGGGATCAGTTCATCTCTATGGCTTACCAAAAATGTGATTTTAAAGGGCTTGTGTTGGTCTTTTATTAAATTCAATAAACTTGTAACTTGTTCGTTTGCAAGAGATTTTCCCTTAGTTTGTGATCTGTACTGTACTAAGCTTGAAGAGAGTTCCTCTTCATCAATAGGCTTTAACAAATAGTCGATACTGTTAACCTTGAAAGCTTTTAGTGCGTATTGGTCATATGCTGTGGTAAAGATAATGGGGGCATCAATTTTGACGGTGTCAAAGATTTCAAATGAAAGTCCATCTGCCAAATGGATATCCAAAAAAACAAGGTCTATGTCTCTTGGCTGGCTAAAGTATTCGACAGATGCCTTAACGGAATCAAGGACATCGACCACCCTTATAGTGTTGTCTATTTTTCCGAGTAGATAGGCAAGGTTTTCGCTTGCCGCAATTTCATCTTCTATTATAATAACCTTCATGATTTTTATAGGAGTGGTACTTTAACACAAAAAGTGTGGTTGTTGTTGGTGATGGCCAGTGTTTGTTTCCCTAACAAATAATAACGTTTTTCAAGGTTCGATAACCCATTGCCCGTGCCTTCGGATAGGGTTGTTCTTGGTTGTATCTTATTTTCTATACAAATCATACCGTCTTTTGAGTAAATTTTGACAAGTAATGGATTGGATTGGGATATTTCGTTATGTTTTACGGCATTTTCTACCAGCACTTGAAGTGCCAAAGGCGGGACTTCTTTCTCCAAATCACCTTCATCAATAGCTATGGAGATAGAAAAGCGATCACGGTATCGGGTCTCAATTAAATAAATGTAACTCTCTAAAAACTTAAGTTCCTCTTTTACAAGAACTAAATCCCTATCGCTGCTTTGTAAAATATAGCGGTACATAAACGAAAGTTTGGTAACAAAGGCCGTGGCTTTTGTATTGTCGCGAATTAATGAGTTTAAAGAGTTTAGGGAATTAAACAGAAAATGCGGGTCTATCTGGTTCTTTAAGGCAGTAAGTTCATTTTGTAGGCTCTGCTGTTTCAACTGTTCATTCTCTATCAGGTTTTCTTTCTGTATAACCTGTAGTCTTAGTACCCTAGCAACAAAAAATAAAATTAGAAAAAGTGTGATATAGTTGAAGAATAAAAATCCACGCTCTTCCCTAGACAAATTATGACCATTTAAAAAAGGATAAATAAATAAAAGTACTTGTAGGAACAAACCCAAAACAACGATACCCAAGCCTATGTTTGCTATTATTCTTATAGCGGGGTTTTTTATAAAAAGGTACACCCAATTCGCACTGATTTGTAGAACAATCCAAGAAAATAAAAAGAAAAATAGGAATTGAAGCAGAAAATCTGACATGGATACATCTGAAAAATCCATTCTTCCTCTGGATATCATATTATAGATAAACAAGGTTTTTGGCAAGGATACCAAAATGGCTACCAATAGTGAGATCTTTGTAAGCTGAGTTTGCTTTACCTGTGAAATGGGATTTGTCTTCATTATTTTATAGTCTAAATATACTGTTTTGCACTTGTATTGTGGTACTCGTTTTTATGTTATTTAGAATCAACGGTGGGGTATTCTAACAAGAAAAGCCTTTAGTTTGTACTAAAGGCAGATTGTTTTTGAATTATGATGGCTTATTTGGCATAGGCATCAAAACCTTCTGGAAGGTATTTAGCAGTGTCAAAACCTAAATCAATTTCTTCTTCCTCTAACAAGTATAATAAGTCGTCTATATCTAAGTCAGCAATTACTTCTTCAAGCTCAATTTCCATACCTACATAGGCGTTGAAACCTTTTGGAAGGTAAACCGAAGTGTCAAAACCAAGGTCAATTTCTTCATCATCGGTAAAATCGATGTCGTCAATAGTAAAATCCATACCTTGGTATGCGTTAAACCCAATGGGTAGATAATCAGCAGTATTGAAACCTAAATCGATTTCTTCCTCGATTTCAATAAATGTAATTTCATCAATGTTCACCGGTTCGGTGTTCAGTGTCAAATACATTTCATTTACAAAGTTATTTTGTAAATCCGCTATAGTGTTCAATTCTTGTTGGTTTTCCTTTGATTTTTCGCATTCGGGTTTACCCGCAAAGGAAAGTAACAAAAGGGACAGTATTCCGATACCTAATAATACACTTGCTTTTTTCATGTTTTTTATTTTTTTAGATTATGATTCGTTTTACAATTATTTCTTGAACAAATGTAGTTGGGAACCCAAGCTAAAATGATTGGATTTTAAGTGAAACGGCCAAAATGGCAAGTGAAACGACTTAAGCTTAATGTGAAGTAATGGGCAAGGTAATTTAATTGCGACCAAACTGTTTTTAGAAGGATCCATAAGATATCCTTTAGCTACATTTGTATTCAGAATACGCGCTGGGTGGACGCTACAAATACCGCTAATTTTGTAAAAGATGCAATTCTGGCCTGTGTACTATTCTAGTCCAAGGCTATTACGATTGCTTGGTACGGGTTTAGCTCCAAGGAACTGCCATTGAGATTAAAATCTTCGTAATTATTGATAATAATTTGGTCTGCATTTAATTTGTCCTCCAAATTAACTAAAGCCTGTTTGTCCGAAAAATTTAGAATGACCATTACTTTATCTGAACCTAATGTTCTTTTAAAGGCATAGACTTGCTCATCCTCTGGAAATAATAGGTCATAGTCCCCATAGACCAATACGGGGTTTTTTTTACGTACTTCGGTCATCTTTTTAAAATGGGATAGCACCGAATTTGGATTTTTCTCTTGTGCTTTAACATTTATTTCCTTGTAATTTGGGTTCACTCTTTTCCATGGTGTGCCCGTTGTGAAGCCAGCATTACTAGTAGTATCCCATTGCATTGGAGTTCTGCCATTCTCACGGGAACTATAGTTTAATAGCTGCATAAATTCATCCAAATCCTGACCTGTTTTTAAGGCAGCTTGGTATTTTCCTTTGGCATCAATATCTACATAATCATCTATGTTGGGCATGTCAATATTGGTCATCCCTAATTCATCCCCATAATATAAATAAGGAGTACCGCGCATACTCATTAAAAAAGTATTCAGCATTTGTGTAGATACCGTCCTAAATTCCTCACTGTCGTTTCCGAAACGAGAAACCATTCTGGCATTGTCATGATTGGAAAGAAAAATGGAAATCCAGCCTTTTTCAGAAAATGCCTGGTCCCATTTTGTGAAAACATCCTTGAATTCTTTTAAGGTATAACCAGCAGGTGTTCTAGATAAGTCTACCGTTTCAAAATGATAAGCCATTTGTAGTTCATTTCGGTCAGCATCAACTAACATATGGGCATCCTCAAAAGTACTTCCCGCACCTTCAGCAACCGCAAAAACATCGTATTTGGTTATAACTTCGTTATACATTTCATTTAGGTACCCATGAAGTTGTGGACGTAAACCATACCATTTAATAAAATCCTTTTCGTGGCCCTCTGGCCATTTTGGAAAAGTGGTGTCCTTGCTTGCAAATTGGAAAGCATCCATACGGAAGCCATCTACACCTTTCTTGGCCCAAAAATGCATAATATCATAAACCTCTTGGCGTACTTTTGGATTTTCCCAATTAAGGTCGGGTTGTGCCTCAGCAAAAGTATGTAGGTAATAACTATTGGTCTGTTCATCGTATTCCCAAGCCCCCTCTGGATCAAAAAGGCTGTGGCGATAGGGTGGCTCCCCTTTTTCTGCCGGCCACCAATGGTAATAGTCGCGATAGGGATTATCACGTGAGCTACGCGATTCCTTAAACCAATGGTGTTCATTGCTACTGTGGTTTACCACTACGTCCAATACGAATTTTATTCCCCTATCATGCATTCCCTTTAACATCACATCAAAATCCTCCATGGTGCCATATCTGGAAAGAATTGCCCTGTAGTCACTTACATCGTAACCGTTATCTACCAAGGGTGACTCAAAAAATGGGTTCATCCATACCATGGTGATACCAAGACTTTCTAAATAATCAAGTTCTTCAATAATACCTTTAAAATCTCCAAAACCATCTCCATCACTATCTTTAAAACTTTGTGGATATAGTTGATATAAAATAGCCTCTTTCCACCATTTTTTATCAATGTCTATTTCATTGTTTATGGGTTCTTTGCTCTGTTTACAGCTTATTGTATACAGAAATAGACAAACTAGGGTAATTAAAAAAGGTTTTGTGGTTATGGTATATTTCGGTCTGGACATGTTGCTAAATTTAACGTAATGTAAAGTTTTATTTTCAGGAATACAATGTATATAATTTGATTTTAAGATAGGGTATGGCAATTGTAATTGGTATGGTATTATCTGCAGTTTTGTTTATGCTTCAGAATGTTGATTTACGTAAATAGCCTAGGTTTTTTGTTATCTTAGCATAATGCTCTCAAAAAAAACAAAATACGGACTAAAAGCACTAGCTTACCTAGGGTTGCAAAAAGATAAAAAACCCGTACAGATTGCAGAGATAGCCGAACAGGAGAATATCTCCCAAAAATTTTTGGAAAGTATTTTGCTGTCACTTCGTAAAACGGGGTTTCTAGGTTCCAAGAAGGGAAAAGGAGGGGGGTATTATTTAATTAAAGATCCTTCAGAAATTTTAATGACCGATGTAATGCGTGTTCTGGAAGGACCAATATCCATGGTCCCCTGTGTTAGCCTAAATTTCTATGAAAAATGTGAAGATTGTCCTGATGAAGCTACCTGTGCGGTTCATAAGTTAATGCTAATGGTTAGGGATGCAAATTTAGCGGTATACAAGAGTAATACCCTTGCGGATATACTTCCAAAATAATACGTTGTGACACTTTCTGTTTATAAAATCCTCAGAAATATGGCTTTAGATTTAATAATCTACTAAATCTATAGGGTAATTATAATTTTTATTTGTTTTTGTAGTAGTATTTAGAAATTATGTATTAGTTTTGAAAACTCTATTAAATTAGTAGGGTAATAAAAATATATAATAAAGATGATTGCAGATCAACTTATTTTAAATAAAAAGAGTGCTAAAACAAGCTACAAGGAAGATAGTACATCTGAAAAACCTATTCGTAGCATAGCAAAGGCATTTAGTTGGAGGGTGATAGGGACTTTGGATACCTTGATTGTATCTTATATCCTAACTGGTAAGATTTCTGTTGCGGCATCCATTGCATCAATAGACTTTGTAACAAAAATGATTCTTTATTTCTTTCATGAAAGATTTTGGAACCTTATTAAATGGGGCAAGTAAATAATTCTTGGTACAAATCCATAGTGCAGAAATAGAAAAGCAATATAAAAATATAGCGTAAAACCCGAAACATTTTAAATATCGGATTATCGATTAAAAAGAAATTAAAATGGCATTTACAGAAGCTGACATAAAGCAATTGAATATCCAGTTTAAGGGTATTCCGCCAGAGGAGATTATCTCTTGGGCCGTAAAACATGGTGTAACACCTGTGGTTACCACTAATTTTAGACCCTATGAAGTTGCAATTCTACATGCGGTGTCACAAGTTGGCAAGGATATACCTGTTATTTGGTGCGATACCGGTTATAACACCCCAAATACTTATAAACATGCAGAGGAACTTATTGAGCGTTTGCAATTGAACGTTAAGCTTTTTGTGCCATTACAAACAACTGCACATAGGGATGCCGTAATGGGTATTCCACAAATTGATGATCCAAGACATGCTGAGTTTACTAAACAAGTGAAACTAGAACCTTTTTCTAGGGCAATGGCAGCGTATAGACCAGATGTTTGGTTTACCAACCTTCGTAAAGGTCAGACCGCTCTTCGTGATAGTTTGGATATTTTGAGTTTAAGTAAGGATGGTGTTTTAAAAGTGAGTCCATTTTATCATTGGAGCGACACTCAATTAGATACCTATTTAAGGAAGTATAATTTGCCTAATGAGCATAAATATTTTGACCCAACAAAAGTATTGGCAAACCGTGAATGTGGGTTGCACACCTAAAAGATAAAAAATGAACAATAGTACAGTACATATAAACGCACTTGAGAACGAGTCAATATATATATTTAGGGAGGTAGCTGCCCAGTTTGAAAGGCCGGTACTTCTTTTCTCTGGTGGAAAAGATTCCATTACCTTGGTGAGGTTGGCACAGAAAGCCTTTTGGCCTGCTAAAATACCTTTTCCCTTAATGCATATAGATACAGGTCATAATTTTCCTGAAACCATAGAATTTAGAGACAGGTTGGTAGCGGAATTAGGATTGGAACTTATTGTACGTAATGTGCAGGATTCTATTGATCAGGGAAAGGTAAAGGAAGAATCAGGCAAGTATTCTAGCCGAAATTCTTTACAGACTACCACACTATTGGATGCCATTGAAGAATTTAAGTTTGATGCTTGTATTGGTGGGGCAAGAAGGGATGAGGAAAAGGCACGTGCCAAAGAACGGATTTTTTCTGTTCGTGATGATTTTGGGCAATGGGACGAAAGAAACCAAAGGCCGGAATTGTTCGATATGTTGAACGGTCAAATTGAATTGGGACAAAACGTTCGTGTTTTTCCAATATCTAACTGGACAGAGCTAGATGTTTGGTCTTACATTCAAAAAGAAGAAATAGAAATACCCTCTATCTATTTTGCACATAAGCGTAAGGTGTTTTTAAGGGATGGTCTAATTTGGTCACATTCCGATTATGTTTTTCAAGAGGATGATGAAGAGGTGTTGGAAAGAATGGTTCGCTTTAGAACGGTTGGCGATATGAGCTGTACCGCGGCTGTTTTCTCTGAGGCTACTGATATTGAATCGGTTGTACGGGAAATTAGGGATTCCACAATTTCTGAAAGAGGGGCGAGGATAGACGATAAACGTTCTGAAGCGGCAATGGAAAAAAGAAAACAACAAGGATATTTTTAAAATTTTCTTTAGAAAATTTTGCTCTTAGCTATCGGCAGTCAGCCTTTAGCAAATCTAATAATAAAAGCCAATTGCGAAAAGCTAACGGCTAATAGCATAAAAATGGAAGTACTAAAAATAGCAACAGCAGGAAGTGTAGACGATGGTAAAAGCACCTTGATAGGTAGGCTTTTATATGATACCAAATCCTTGACAACAGATAAATTGGAGGCCATAGAAAAAACCAGCAAAAAAAATGGGTATGACTATTTGGATTTCTCCTTGGCAACCGATGGTCTAGTGGCAGAACGTGAGCAGGGAATTACTATAGATGTGGCCCATATCTATTTTTCTACAAACAAGAAAAGTTACATTATTGCAGATACTCCCGGTCATGTGGAATATACAAGAAATATGGTTACCGGAGCATCTACCTCCCAGGCCGCAATTATTTTAATAGATGCAAGAAAGGGAGTTATAGAGCAAACCAACAGGCATTTTTTTATCAATAATTTATTGCGTGTCAAGGAAGTTATTGTTGCAGTTAATAAGATGGATTTGGTTGATTTTTCTGAAGAGCGCTATAACGAGATCAAGGCAGATTTTACTGAATTAATGGGTAAGCGTGACTATGAGGATCAGAAGATTACCTTTATACCGGTTAGTGCCTTAAAAGGGGACAACGTTGTAAATGCATCCGAGAATACGCCGTGGTACAACGGGGAAACCTTGTTGGAACATTTGGAAGGTTTGGATTTAGCGGCTGTTTCCAACGTGGGTACACCACGGTTTCCAGTACAATACGTAATTCGTCCAAAAACTGACGAGCACCATGATTTTCGTGGGTTTGCCGGCAAGGTATATGGAGGTGAGTTAAGTGTTGGTGATGAGGTAGTAGCCTTGCCATCACAGACCCGGTCTAAAATCAAGGAAATTTATTTTTACGATAAAAAATACCAAACGGCCTCAAGGCGTTCATCGGTCACCATAACCTTAGAAGATGAAATAAATATCAGTAGGGGTGATATGTTGGTGAAAGCAGGTGATTTGCCTACCATTGAGAAGGAGTTCACTGCAACTGTTTCATGGATGGATGCAGATAATTTGGTTGCGGGTAAAAAGTACGTGGTTCAACATGGCGTAAATAAAGTATTGGCGAAAGTAGATAGGATTCATCACAAAATCAATCCAGATTATTCTGGTATTGAGGCTAACGTACAAAGTTTGGGTATGAATGATATTGCCCAAGTGACCTTTAAACTAAACAAGCCTATTTTTTACGATAAGTTTAAAGAACATAGAACCAATGGTTCTTTCATATTAATAGATACACAATCTAATAATACGGTAGGGGCGGGTTTTATAAGTTAGGTTTAAAATTCTATTGTATAATAGTATAGGTCACCCACAAAATAAACCTATTTAAACTATAGAAAATATAGAGTTAAAATTAATATCGGTAAGTAATACCGTTGTCCATAGTAAAGTATAGATATGCAAAGTTTTAGAACAGAAATAGAAAATCCGATTGTTGAAAAAGATATTCTTGAATTGGAACGTAAGATCCATGAATTTAAGGAAGGCAAGGTAGATGAGGAAAAGTTCAGAAGTCTTCGTTTGGCACGTGGTGTTTATGGCCAACGTCAACAGGGTGTTCAGATGATTCGTATTAAACTTCCTTATGGTAAAATTTCATCTAAACAGTTACATAGAATTTGTGATGTTTCCGATGAATATTCTAGAGGAAGATTGCATATTACTACGCGTCAAGATATCCAGATACATTATGTAGATCTAGACCGTACTCCAGAACTTTGGGCAGAATTGGAAAAGGATGAGGTTACCCTGCGTGAAGCCTGTGGTAATACCGTACGTAACGTCACTGCCAGTGAAACTGCAGGTATTGATAAAAATGAGCCTTTTGATGTTTCACCGTACGCGCAAGCACTTTTTGAATATTTTTTACGTAATCCCATTAGTCAGGAAATGGGAAGGAAATTTAAGGTTTCCTTTTCTTCCAGTGACTCAGATACAGGATTGTCATATATGCATGATCTTGGTTTCATCGCCAAAATTGAAAATGGGGAAAAGGGATTTAAAGTAATGCTAGGAGGAGGTTTGGGGTCACAGCCTAGGCACGCCGATGTGCTTTTTGACTTCCTTGAATCGGATAAGATTATTCCCTTAATGGATGGTGTAGTTCGTGTTTTTGACCGTTATGGCGAACGTAAGAGTAGGGCAAAGGCCAGATTAAAATTCTTATTAAAGGATGTTGGTTTAGAAGGGTTTAAGAAGTTATTGGCCGAAGAGCAAAAGGCAGTACCATATACTTCATATCCAATTGATGCCTTGGCATACCCTAAAATAAAGATCTCGGAAATCAAGGCTCCTGCTACAGCGATTGCGAATTTAGAAGCATTTGAAAAATGGAAGTCGACCAACATAATTCCTCAAAAACAAGATGGCTTTGTAGCTATTGGAATAAAGGTCTTATTGGGTGATTTTTATACCGATAAAGCGAGATTATTGGCAGATTTAGTGGATAAATATGCAGCTTCTGAACTGCGTTTGTCCCTTCGCCAAAATATATTGATCCCTTATGTAAAAGAAGAAGCAGTTCCATTTTTCTATGCAGAATTGGAGAAACTAGGATTTGTAGAAGCAGGATACAATAAGGCATTGGATATTACAGCATGTCCAGGTACGGATACTTGTAATTTAGGTATTTCCAGTAGTACGGGTATTGCGGAGGAACTAGAAAGAGTAATAAAAAGTGAATATCCACAATATATATCCAACTCAGATGTGGTGATTAAAATTAGTGGCTGTATGAACGCTTGTGGTCAGCACAATATGGCCAATATAGGGTTTCAAGGAATGAGCGTCCGTACTAAGGATAAATTGGTGGCACCCGCATTACAGGTACTGTTGGGTGGTGGTAATGATGGTAATGGTAACGGTAGGTTTGCGGATAAAGTGGTAAAAGTGCCCAGTAAAAGGGGGCCAGAGGCATTGCGTTTAATTTTGGATGATTATGACGCCAATGGCAACGGGTTGTCTTATGCGGATTATTATGCAGAGAAAGGTCAAATGTATTTTTATGATTTCTTGACGCCGCTTTCAGATATCACCAACCTTACTGCAGAAGATTTTGTAGATTGGGGAAATACAGAGCGATATGAAAAAGCGATTGGTGTTGGCGAATGTGCAGGTGTTGTTATCGATTTAATTGCAACCTTACTTTTTGAAAGTGAAGAGAAAATACAAAATGCAGAGGAAAATTTAAATGCAGGGAAATGGGCGGCGAGTATTTATCATTCCTATTCATCCATGGTAAATTCTGCCAAAGCACTTCTAACGGCTGAAAAGACAAAGGTCAATACACATAATAGTATCATCAAGGATTTTGATACATTTTTTGTAGCATCCAATAAATTGGAATTGGGTAGAAGTTTTGAGGAATTGGTATTGCAATTAAATAAGAACGAGCCTACTGAGGCATTTGCCAAAACATACCTAGAGGATGCAAAGGGATTTTTGAATACCATTGGGGATTTTAGAAATCAAGAACTGGTAGAAGCATAAGATAAATGAGCACAATAAAACAAAATAATGTGCCTTTTTCACCAATAGCAGGGCGTATTGGAAGACACGGACGACTAACCGTGGTAGGTGCTGGCCCTGGTGATTTAGAATTGATTACACTAAAGGCCATAAGGGCTTTACAAGAAGCCAATGTGGTATTGTATGATGCTTTGGTAGATTCAGAATTATTGGCGTATGCGCCACAGGCAGAACATATTTTTGTTGGTAAGCGCAAAGGGTGCTATTCGTATCAGCAAGAACAAATTAATGAACTTATTGTAAGTAGGGCAAAATTGCATGGCCATGTAGTAAGGTTAAAAGGAGGAGATCCATTTGTTTTTGGTCGTGGAACCGAAGAAATGGAATATGCCGCCCAACATGGATTGGAAGTGGCAATGGTGCCAGGGGTTTCTTCATGTTTGTCCGTGCCTGCATCCCAGAATATTCCTGTAACCAAAAGAGGGTCGGCAGAAAGCTTTTGGGTAATTACTGGCACAACTAAAGAACATAAGCTTTCAAATGATGTTCGTTTGGCCGCACAGAGCAATGCAACCGTTGTTATTTTAATGGGTATGTCCAAGTTACCACAAATAGTTTCTCATTTTACAAATGCCGGTAAGTCAAAAACACCAATTGCCATAATTCAAAATGGAACACGGGCAGATGAAAAGATTGGTTTGGGCACCATTTCATCCATAGAAAAAGAGGTTAAGGAAAAGGGGTTGTCCAATCCCGCTATTATTATCATTGGAGAAGTAGTAAATCATAGGGCAAATATGTTAGAAATAGTAGAAAATCAACTGGAATTAAGTCAAGACGTATGATTAAAACAGATATAATTATAATTGGAGCGGGACCTACAGGTTTATTTACGGTTTTTGAAGCTGGGCTTTTAAAGTTAAAATGTCATTTAATAGATGCTTTGGCACAACCTGGTGGGCAGTGTTCAGAGATATATCCTAAAAAACCTATTTATGATATTCCGGCATTTCCAGAAATTTTAGCTGGCACCTTGGTAGATAACCTTATGGAGCAAATAAAGCCGTTTGAAGCAGGTTTTACTATGGGTGAACGTGCTGAAACATTGGACAAGCAAGAAGATGGTTCTTATATAGTAACCACTAATAAAGGCACACAGCATCAGGCCCCTGTAGTCGTTATCGCTGGTGGATTGGGTTCTTTTGAACCCAGAAAACCACCTATTGAGAATATTGTAGATTTTGAGGATAAAGGTGTTGCCTACATGGTAAAGGACCCTGAAGTTTATCGCAATAAGAAAGTGGTGATATCAGGTGGTGGTGATTCTGCATTGGACTGGGCCATATTTCTGGCAGGTGTTGCCTCAGAGGTTAGTTTGGTGCATAGAAGAAATGAGTTTAGGGGTGCTTTGGATTCTGTGGAAAAAGCCTCAGAGCTTGCTAAATTGGGCAAGATAAAATTGTATACGGAAGCTGAGGTAAAAAAATTGTACGGCGATGATAAATTAGAGGCAGTTGTTATAAAACATAATGATGCAGACAAGGGGGAAACCTATTTAGAGGTCGATAATTTTATACCCTTATTTGGACTTTCCCCAAAATTAGGACCAATAGGTAATTGGGGACTTGAGATAGAAAAGAATGCCATCAAGGTGAACAATGCTAAAGATTACCAAACCAATATTCCCGGTGTTTTTGCTATTGGGGATGTTAATACCTATGAAGGTAAATTAAAGTTGATACTTTCCGGTTTTCATGAAGCTGCAGTTATGTGTCAGTATGCCTATCAAATCATTAATCCCGGGAAACGGTACGTAATGAAATATACTACTGTTGGTGGTGTAGAAGGTTTTGATGGCACCAAAAAAGAAGCTAAAAAAGAAGTGGTGCAGAGTATCTCATAAAATTTTACATTTGAATTAGTCAAAAAAAACCCTTCAGTCATTTAGATTGTGGGGTTTTTTATTCTAGCATCACAATTAAAAAAGGAAGCTAGAATTTGGTTTTCATCGGGCAGTGCTGTTTCTTTGCCCCTAGTTCATACAAACATTGAAATCGTTATCAAGAAAGGCAGAGGGACTAGACCCGGTGAAGCCTTAGCAACCCTTGGATTTCCTAACATTGTTCGGGACCTAAGAAGGTGCTACATTCTACCTGTGCTGTCCCATTTAGGATTAAGTATCTTGGCAGATAACCAAAATGCATAGGAACAATTTACCCTTTTCTTGATATAAATTTTTGCGCGTTACCGTTTTAAAAAAATGGTTGGGCTTTACATTGTACTTTTTATCCAAATGGCTAAAAAGGTAACACCGTTATTTTACCCATAGCGAAGTCGAAGTACCTAACGCAAGTAAGAAAGAAAAAATGACGAATATTAAAGACATATTACAAGAACGAATTCTAGTACTGGATGGCGCCATGGGCACCATGCTACAGCGTTATAAATTTACGGAGGAGGATTTCAGGGGACACCGTTTTAAAGACTGGCCGTCGCCTTTGCAAGGAAATAACGATTTATTGTCCTTAACCCAACCAGAGGCCATAGCAGCAGTTCATCGTAAATATTTTGCTGCAGGAGCTGATATTGTGGAGACCAACACTTTTTCTGGCACTACCATTGCCATGGCGGATTACCATATGGAGGAACTGGTCTATGAGCTTAATTATGAATCTGCCCGTATTGCAAAACAGGTGGCAGATGAATTTACCGCCAAAGAACCAAATAAGCCAAGATTTGTGGCAGGAAGTATAGGGCCAACCAATAAAACGGCGAGCATGTCACCAGATGTAAACGACCCTGGTTATAGGGCCATTTCCTTTGATGAACTTCGCATAGCATATAAGCAACAGGTAGAGGCCTTATTGGATGGCGGGGCGGATTTGTTGCTAGTTGAGACTATTTTTGATACGTTAAATGCAAAGGCGGCTCTTTTCGCTATAGAAGAAGTTAAGGAAGAACGTAATTTAGCCGTTCCAATTATGGTAAGCGGTACGATAACAGATGCTTCTGGGAGAACCTTATCCGGGCAAACCGCAGAGGCATTCCTTATTTCTGTATCACATATCCCAATTTTATCGGTAGGTTTTAATTGTGCCTTAGGTGCAAGTCAGTTAGTTCCCCACTTAGAAGCAATTGCAAATAAGACCGTTTACGCTATATCTGCCCACCCAAATGCGGGGTTGCCCAATGCTTTTGGTGAGTACGATGAATCGCCAAAGCAGATGGCGGCACAGATCAAGGAATATGTTGAAAAAGGTTTAGTTAATATTGTTGGTGGTTGTTGCGGTACAACTCCAGAACATATTACAGCGATTGCTAAGCTGGTTGAACAATACGAACCAAGAAAGTTGAGAGTTTTCGGTTGATGGTTGTCAGTAATTTTTTTTTTGATGGAATATACAGAATTAGAATTATGGAAAGAGTCTAGAGTTTTGGTAAATTTAATTTACCAAGTTTCTAAACTGTTTCCTAAAGAGGAGATATATGGATTAACGAGCCAAATTCGCCGTTGTTCAGTTTCTATTCCTTCCAATATTGCGGAGGGATGTGGAAGAAGAACATCTGCTGATACAATTCACTTTTTACACATCGCTAGAGGTTCTTTATATGAATTGGAAACCCAAATGTTCATAGCATTAGACCAAAACTACTTAGTTAAGGGAAATTTTGATCATATTTTTGGTCAAATTTTGAAGTGTAAAAAGCTCATCAATGGGTTTATTAACTATTATAAAAAGACAAAATAATGTCTGGAATAATTACAAAAGAACCATCAACTTACAACCATCAACCGCCAACCAGATACTTAAGAATATGCGGTCTAGAGCCACTCATTGTTACTCCCGAAAGCAATTTCGTTAATGTTGGTGAGCGTACCAATGTAGCCGGCTCCAGAAAATTTTTAAGGCTTATAAAAGAGGATAAGTTTGAAGAAGCCTTAGATGTTGCCCGTGACCAAGTGGAAGGTGGTGCCCAGATTATTGATATCAATATGGACGACGGACTTATTGATGGGAAGGAAGCAATGGTCAAATATTTGAATTTGGTTATTGCCGAACCAGATATTGCACGTGTCCCCATTATGATAGACAGCTCCAAATGGGAAATTATAGAAGCTGGTCTACAGGTAGTACAAGGAAAATGTGTGGTAAACTCCATCAGTTTAAAAGAAGGTGAAGAACAGTTTATCCATCATGCAAAATTAATAAAGCGTTATGGGGCGGCTGTTATTGTTATGGCTTTTGATGAGGTTGGACAAGCAGATAATTATGAGCGACGAATAGAAATTGCCCAACGTTCCTATAAAATATTAGTGGACATGGTCCACTTTCCTCCTGAGGATATCATTTTTGACCTAAATATATTTCCTGTTGCCACAGGGATGGACGAACACAAATTAAATGCGCTCGATTTTATCAATGCCACAAAATGGGTAAAGGAGAATTTACCGTATTGTAGTGTTAGTGGAGGTGTAAGTAATGTTTCCTTTTCTTTTCGTGGAAATAATCCTGTTCGTGAGGCCATGCACTCCGTATTTTTATATCATGCCATAAAAGCGGGAATGAATATGGGGATAGTTAACCCCACTATGTTAGAGGTATATGATGATATTCCTAAAGATTTGCTCGAGCATGTAGAGGATGTCATGTTAAACCGCAGGGATGATGCTACAGAAAGATTGTTGGAGTTTGCAGAATCGGTCGTAGGTACGGCCAAAGAGAGTAAGGTAGACCTTTCTTGGCGTGAAGAACCTTTACAGGACAGGATCACTAGGGCATTGGTAAAGGGTATTGATCAATATATAGTGGAAGATGTAGAAGAGGCACGTGAGGCATCCAAAAAACCTATTGAAGTTATAGAAGGTCATTTAATGACCGGAATGAACGTAGTTGGAGATTTGTTTGGCAGTGGTAAAATGTTCCTTCCACAAGTAGTTAAATCTGCTCGTGTAATGAAAAAGGCCGTTGCCTATCTATTGCCTTATATAGAAGAGGAAAAATTATTAAATCCACAGGAATCTGATACTGAGGGTGCCGGTAAAATATTAATGGCAACGGTGAAGGGAGATGTGCACGATATTGGAAAGAATATCGTAAGTGTAGTATTGGCATGCAACAACTATGAGATAGTGGATTTGGGGGTAATGGTACCACCAGAAAAAATTCTTGCTGAGGCCATAGCACATAATGTAGATATAATTGGCCTTAGCGGACTTATAACGCCATCTTTGGATGAAATGGTGCATTTGGCAAAGGAAATGGAGCGTAAAAATTTTAAGGTTCCATTGTTGATTGGTGGCGCAACTACAAGTAAGGCACATACCGCAGTTAAAATAGACCCACAATACAGCCAAGCTGTAGTTCATGTTAACGATGCTTCACGGGCGGTGACCGTTGTTGGGGATTTATTACAAAAGGATACTTCTGATAGCTATAAAAAATCAATTAAGGAGGATTATGACGTGTTTCGTGAAAAATTCTTGAAAAGATCTGTAGTTAAGGAATATAAGACGATTGAAAAAGCACGTGAAAACAGGTTCAAGATAGCTTGGGACAAAAGTGAAATCATACAACCAAATCAATTAGGGATCCAAGTTATAGAGGATATAGATTTGGAGGAATTGGTTACGTATATAGATTGGACGCCTTTCTTTAGAAGTTGGGAATTACATGGTAAGTATCCGGATATTTTATCTGATGATGTTGTGGGTGAACAAGCATCGGAATTGTTTGCAGATGCACAGTCTATTTTGCGAAAGGTTATTGAGGAAAAACAACTAAAGGCAAAAGGAATTTTTGGTTTGTTCCCAGCCAATAGTATCAATCAAGATGATATTGAGGTAAATGTAGATGGTAGGCATTTTATATTTAGGACCTTACGACAGCAATTACAAAGAAAAGAAGGTGTGCCAGATTATGCCTTGGCAGATTTCATTGCCCCAAAAGAAAGTGGTAAACAAGATTATATTGGTACGTTCTGTGTGTCCACAGGGTTTGGAACGGCAGAATTGGCAGCTGCCTATGAAAAGAATCTTGATGACTATAGTTCAATTATGATAAAAGCATTGGCAGATCGTTTTGCTGAGGCCTTTGCAGAATATCTGCATAGAGCTGTAAGGACAAAACATTGGGGCTATGCCAAAGATGAAGCTTTAAGTAATGAAGATTTGATTAAGGAATCATACAAAGGTATCAGGCCTGCACCAGGATATCCAGCCTGCCCCGACCATTTAGAAAAATTGACCATTTGGGAACTTTTGGGGGTAGAGGAAAAAATAGGGGTAAAATTGACCGAAAGTTTGGCCATGTGGCCTGCAGCTTCGGTATCAGGTTATTATTTTGGAAATCCAGAAGCACGATATTTTGGATTGGGTAAAATAAAAGAAGATCAGGTGCAAGACTATGCCATTAGGAAAGGAATTTCATTGGATGAGGCTAAAAAATGGCTTGCGCCCAATATAGCTGATGACTAATATAAAAAATAAGTAGGGATTTTTTGGGTGGTCATATAGAAAGTAATGACTCTAATATCCAAAACCAGAAAATAGAAAAGAAAATTATAGTTAATAGCTTCTCAAGAAACCTAGTATCGGTACATCGAGTCAAAGCATTACAAGAGAAATATACTTTACTGTATTAGCTAGATGATAGATAGATATATTGGGATTATGAAGAATCATGCAAGTAGATTGAAGAACAATTGTTGGAAAAATAAATGAAAGTAACAGAGCATATTAAACAAGCGAAAGGGGAAACATTGTTCTCCTTTGAAATTATCCCACCGGTAAAGGGAAAAAGCATACAGGAACTTTATAATAATATTGATCCATTGATGGAGTTTAAACCTCCATTCATTGATGTGACTACCTCGCGCGAGGAGTATGTTTATATTGACAGGGAGGGTCTTTTAGATAAAAAGATTACACGAATGCGTCCCGGTACCGTTGGTATTTGTTCTTCTATACAACACAAGTACCAAGTAGATACCGTGCCACATTTACTATGTGGTGGGTTTACCAAAGAAGAAACAGAATATGTTTTGGTGGATTGCCATTATTTGGGGATTGATAATGTAATGGCACTACGTGGTGATGCCATGAAAGAGGAGAAGTATTTTAATCCGACCAAAGGTGGTCATGAATTTGCAACCGGACTTGTTCGTCAGATCAGAAATTTAAGTACAGGTAAATACCTACATGAAACTATAGAAACAGATGATTGTGCTGATTTCTGTATAGGCGTGGCCGGTTATCCAGAAAAACATCTGGAAGCGCCCTCCTTGCAATCCGATTTAAAAAGATTAAAAGAAAAAGTAGACGCAGGAGCCGATTATGTAGTTACCCAAATGTTTTTTGATAATCAAAAGTATTTTGAATTTGTTGATGCTGCCCGGGCTATTGGCATAGAAGTTCCCATTATTCCCGGAATCAAGCCTATCGCAGTTAAGAGGCATTTACAATTATTGCCACAGGTTTTTAGGATAGATTTACCGCAAGCTTTGATTGAAGCGGTAGATGCATGTAAAAACAATAAAGAAGTGAGGGATATAGGTGTAGAGTGGGCCATTCAACAATCAAAAGAACTGAAAGCGGCTGGTGTTCCTGTTTTACATTATTATTCCATGGGCAAATCTGATAATATTAAGGCTATTGCAAAAGAGTTGTTTTAATATTACAGCTGTAACTAGTCTTTTTGTTATTGGAATATTGTAGGGTATTACCTTGATTAATATCCAAGATTTTTAATGCTTATTTTTGCCGCGCATGAAATTGAGAATACTCTTTTATTTTATTTTCCCCTTCACTTTTTGCTTTTCACAAAATGGGGAAGAGTTAAAGAAATATACGCTGGATGCCAATCAATTTTATGGTTCCGTACTACTGCATAATCCAGATATTTCCCATTTGATAACCAATCACCCTGCGGGTGTAATTTTAAGTTATAATAGAAAAACATATGGCTCTAAGGAATGGGAAGCCTTGTTTAATTATCCGGATTATGGGGCATCTTTTATCTATCAGGATATGAACAATGCTACATTGGGAAAAAACATAGGACTGTATGCCCATTACAATTTCTATTTCGTAAAGCGAAATATACAGTTTAGGGTTGGTCAGGGTATAGCCTATACTACCAATGCATATGATAAAGAAGATAATTTCCGGAACAATGCCTATGGCTCAGATTTTTTAAGCTCTACCTATTTAATGCTTAATTATCACAAAGAAAATATTTTTAAGGGCTTGGGCTTTAAAACAGGTATATCCCTTGTTCATTATTCCAATGCCAATTTTAAGGCGCCCAATACCTCCACAAATACATTTGCGCTAAATGCAGGGTTGATATATGATTTGGATGGCGGCAAGGAGATGAACTACATCCCAAAAGGAGCTACTGAAAAGATATTGGAACCCATGAGATATAATTTGGTGTTTAGAGGTGGGATAAATGAAAGTGATGTTATTGGTACTGGGCAATATGGGTTTTATATTTTATCTGGTTATGTTGATAAACGTTTGGGTAGAAAAAGTGCACTACAATTAGGAACCGATGTTTTTTTCTCTAACTTTTTAAAAGAGCTTATAAGGTTTCAGGCAACTTCTTTTCCTGAAATGGATGTAGATGTTAATGATGACTATAAACGGGTTGGCGTTTTTTTAGGTCATGAACTGTTTATTAACCAAATGAGTATAATTACCCAATTGGGCTATTATGTTTATTATCCGTTTGATTTTGAGGGTAAGGTCTATAATCGTATTGGGTTAAAACGCTATTTTGGAAATAAGGTATTTGGGGCAATTACCCTAAAGTCCCATGGTGCCGCAGCAGAGGCCGTTGAATTTGGAATAGGTATTAGATTATGATAAAAGGAATACTAAAAAAGGGGTCAAGTGGTCGAATGGGTATACAATGGTTTGCATTTTGTGCTTTTTTTCTTTTAGGATGTAATTCAGAAAATGCCTCTGATTGTTTTCAGAATTCTGGGGTATTGGTCAGAGAAGAGATATCCCTTCCAACGTTCACCAAAATAACGGTTTTTGAAAAGGTTGTTTTGGTATTGAAGCAAGGGGACAGTCAGAAAGTAGAAATAGAAACTGGTGAATTTTTAATTAATGAGGTAAGTGCAGAAGTTGAAGGTGATAGGTTAATACTACGAAATGAAAACGGATGTAATTTATTTAGGGATTATGGTGTAACCACGGTGTATATTACTTCGCCAAATATTAATGAAATACGCAGTAGTACTGGTTTTCCAATTAAAAGTGAAAGCGTATTATCGTATCCGCAACTCAGTTTATATTCAGAGAGTTTCACGGTGCCAGAGTCAGAAACAACGGATGGGGAGTTCGATCTGGAGGTTAATGCTTCCAATATTAGTATAACTGTAAATGGAATTGCTTATTTTAAATTAAAAGGAGCGGTAGAAAATCTAAATATAAATATTGCAGCAGGGGATTCAAGGATTGAGGCCCAAAATCTAATAGCTGAAAACATCAATCTAAACCATAGGGGGACAAATGATATTTTGGTCAACCCACAAACTTCTATTACTGGTGTTATTAGGGGTACAGGAGATGTAATCTCCCTGAATAGGCCAGGGACAATAAATGTGGAAGAACTCTTTACAGGTAGACTAATATTTCAGTAATGGGATCTTTTATTAAGTAGTTATATGGATTTTTCAAATCCAATAAAGTATTAAAAAGAGAGTAAATTGCATACAGTTCCGAATAATATAAATCTTCTTCTTAAAAATTTAATAGAGGAGAAAAAGGTGCCTGGATTAGCTATTTCTGTTTGGAAAGATGGGGATACCATATTTCAAAAAGGATATGGGTACGCGAATTTAGAAACAGAAGAGCCAGTACTTCCAAAAAAAACAATATTTAGAATTGCAAGTATATCTAAACCTATTGCAGCCACAGCATTAGCGCATATGGTTATTGATGGTTTAATTGATTTAGATGCTTCGTTTTATGATTATGTTCCGTATTATCCTAAAAAAAAATGGGATTTTACCATAAGGCAATTGGCTGGACATACGGCCGGTATTAGAGGGTATAGGGGCATAGAGTACGGCCTAAACAAAACATACACTATAAAAGAAAGTATAGCGCTTTTTAAAGATGATGACTTATTGTTTAAACCTGGCACAGGATATATGTACACTAGTTTTGATTGGGTTTTAATATCCTTGGCAATGCAAGAAGTAAGTGGTATTTCCTTTAAAGATTATGTACAGGAGAAGGTACTTATACCATTGTCAATGAAGAGCACCATTGCGCCTCCAGTCAGTGGGGTGTTACATAACGAAAAAGTAACTGCATTTTATTCTAAGGGTAAATTGGGATTTAGAAAAGCAATCCCAGTCAATAATTATTACAAACTAGCCGGTGGAGGATTTCTTTCTACGGCAGAAGATATTACAAAACTCGGCACTACTTATTTAAATAAGTTATTAAGCCAGGAGATTTATAAAAATCAGTTTTTAAAAATGGAAACTGTAGCTGGCAAACCAACCTATTATGGTTTAGGATGGCAGGTAAGTTTGGATAGTAAGGGAAGGAATTTTTATGGCCATATAGGTAATGCTGTAGGGGGCTATTCTAATTTTTTTATTTATCCAGATGAGAAAATGGTTTTTACTATTTTGATAAACTGTACAGATCCTAAAATTCAGCCTGAATTGGACGAAGTGGTCAATTTGTTTATTGAGGAATCACTTGGTAATCTCTCCCCAAAAGTTTAATACATCAAATTGATAAAAAATCTTAGAAGTCATATTAAAAGAGGTTAGGGTAAACTTAAAATGTTAGATTTTGGTTAAGATAATTTTTGTTCAATAAATATTAATTATTTTTAAACAAAAAACATGAAACTCAAAACAACGTTTACGGTACTTATTATATTGACTTTTAGCACATCAACCCTTAGTGCACAGGAGATCACAGTATTTCAAGGTATGTGGGGCGACGAATTTTATCAAGACAAACAAAAGATGACTTGGAAAGAGTTTGGATTGGCAATGGACTCCAATACGTTATCTGAAGAGTACTGGGCTAAATCTAAAAAGCAGTATAGCGTTACTTTTGCTGCTGCCACGGCCAATTTAGGATTTGGAATTTGGTATTTGATAAGTGAAAATAATGATGATAATACTACTGCATCTATTGTTGGTTTTGCAAGTACAGCCGTGGTTGGGTCAATATTTTACTGTTTGGCCAACAAAAATAAGAAAAATGCTATTTTAGAGTTTAATGACAGTCTTGGGAAAACCTCATATAGGTTGGTCCCTTCCAATAGTGGTCTGGGACTCGCTCTTAGTTTTTAGGGTATTATTAGCTTATCACTTTATTTGAAATACTATTCTCATAGCTTTTCTTGATTTTAATAAATAATCAAAAAAATTAGTAAAGAACTGTGGTTTTTAAATTTAATTATTACTTTAGCCAAAGTTTTTAAAAATTATGACAAAGCAATATTTCTGGAACGGTTTTTATTTTTACTTCTTTTTTAAGAGAGGTATGGGACTGTTGTAGTATATATTAAAAATATAAACAAGTAAAGTCCCGTGTAAAACGGGACTTTTTTTTTGAAAATAAACAAAGGTGACATTAAAAATAGCCATACAGGGAATTAAGGGGTCCAACCATCATCAAGTAGCTATGGATTACTTTGGTGATGACGTAAAATTAGTGGAGTGTCTCTCTTTTGATGCATTGGTAGACCAACTGCTAAATGGGGAAGCAGATAAGGGAATAATGGCAATTGAGAACTCAATCGCGGGCTCTATCATTCCTAATTATGCTCTAGTAAACAATAATAATTTACATATCATTGGAGAGCATTATCTTAATATTCATCACAACTTAATGGTTCTAAAAGGGCAAAAGTTTGAGGATATAAAGGAAGTGAGTTCTCACCCTATGGCCTTACTGCAATGTAAGGAGTTTTTTAAGGCATATCCACATATTAGATTGGTAGAAGATGTGGATACTGCCGAAACGGCGAAGCGTATTCAAGAGCAAAATTTAAAGGATGTTGCGGCCATTGCCCCTAAAGTTGCTGCACAATTATATGGTTTGGACATCGTAGCTGATAATATTCAAACGATAGCCAATAACGCCACTCGCTTTATTATTGTAAAAACAAAAAATAAAGAGCTTCCAAAAGAGGAAATAAACAAAGCTTCGCTAAGATTTATAACAGACCATAAGCGAGGTAGCTTGGCCACAGTACTTAATGTAATGAGTGATTGCAACTTGAATTTAACTAAAATTCAATCATTACCTGTAATAGAGACGCCATGGAAATATGCCTTTTTTGTTGATGTTACTTTTGGGGTATATGAGAATTTTGAAAAAGCAAAATCACTGTTGAATATCATGTTGGAGGATATAAAAGTTTTAGGGGAATATAAAAATGCCATGAAATGATACAGACTGCAGATAGGCTAAATAGTGTACAGGAATACTATTTCTCCAAAAAATTGAGAGAAGTACATGGGTTAATGGCCCAAGGCAAGCCAATTATAAATATGGGCATTGGCAGTCCGGACTTGGCTCCATCACCTTTGGTTATCAAAGCTATGCAAGATGCGGTTCTGGAAGAAGGAGCCCATCAATATCAAAGTTACCAAGGTTTACCAGAATTGCGTAAGGCAATTGCATCGTTCTATGAAAATAGATTTAATGTAACTGTAGACTACAATACCGAAACCTTACCTCTTATGGGTTCTAAAGAAGGGATCATGCACATAAGTATGGCTTTTTTAAATTCGGGTGATGAGGTTTTAATCCCTAATCCTGGTTATCCAACATATACATCGGTAACTAAATTGGTTGAAGCGACTCCAAAATATTATGATTTAACCTTGGATAATGGGTGGTTTCCTGATATAGATACATTAGAAAAGGAAGATTTAAGTAAGGTGAAAATAATGTGGGTTTGTTATCCGCATATGCCAACAGGAGCAACTGCAACTAGGGAACAATTTGCTAAACTAGTGGCTTTTGCCAAACGCAATAGTATTCTTTTGGTTAATGATAACCCATATAGCTTTGTGTTGAACGATGCACCAACAAGTATATTGGAAATTGATGGGGCAAAAGAAGTATGTTTAGAGTTAAATTCTTTAAGTAAAACATTTAATATGGCCGGTTGGCGCGTAGGTTATGTTCTTGGAAATTCCGAAAATATAAATGCGGTATTAAAAGTAAAGAGCAATATGGACTCTGGCATGTTTTATGGTATTCAAAAGGGTGCCATAGCGGCTTTGGAAAGTGCTGATGAATGGTTTGAAAAGTTAAATATCCTGTATAGCAAGAGAAGGGATTTGATGTTTAAACTAGCGAATAAATTAGGTTGCACCATTGACATAAATTCAGTTGGAATGTTTGTTTGGGCAAAACTGCCGACGGGAATTGAATCGGCGGAAAATTTTATAGATAACATCCTTTATGAGAAGGATATTTTTATAACACCAGGTACCATTTTTGGAAGTAATGGTGAAGGTTACATACGTTTTTCACTTTGTGTGACCGAAGATAAGATTAGGGAGGCAATTGATAGAATATAGATTAAAATGAACATTTTCGTAGTTGGTATAGGTTTAATTGGGGGTTCCTTTGTAAAGGATGTGAAGGCAAAAATGCCAGAAACCACCATTTATGGAATAGATGCCAATGCATCACATTTAGATGAAGCGCTTGCCTTAAATCTTATTGATGCAAAATCTAGTTACACAGATTTACATTTGGCAGATTTTGTAATGGTAAGTATACCTGTGAATGCAATGCTCATTGAACTTCCAAAAATATTGGATAGCGTAAATGAAAATTGTGTTGTTTGTGATGCCGGTTCAACTAAGGAAATAATTTGTAGCGCATTGGAGAACCATCCCAAAAGGCGAAACTTTTTGGCATGCCACCCAATTGCAGGGACAGAATTTTCTGGTCCGTCTGCCGCAATCAATGGTTTGTTTGATGGTAAGACCAATATCATTTGTGAGGTGGAACAGACAGCTTTTAAATTGCAGGAAAAGGCCTTGGCCATTTTTCAATTACTGGGAATGAGGATCAGATACATGAATCCAAAGGCTCATGACAAACATATAGCGTATGTATCTCATTTGTCACACATCAGTTCTTTTATGTTAGGAAAGACCGTTATAGAAAAAGAAAAAAATGAACGTGATATTTTTGACATGGCAGGCAGTGGATTTGAAAGCACGGTAAGGTTGGCTAAAAGCTCGCCCGCTATGTGGACACCAATTTTTGAACAGAACAAAGAGAATGTCGTGGAAACTTTGGATGAGTACATTCAAAATCTGACCGATTTTAAAGAGTTGCTTTTAAAGGACGACTTTGAAGGTATTTATAATGAAATGAATAACACCAATAAAATAAAATCAATATTAAAGGGAATACCACTAAACAAAAAGTAATGGAAAATAGTAAAGAAATGAGGACATGGTTGGATGATATGGGTTTAGACCATCCACTAGTAATAGCAGGGCCATGTAGTGCTGAAACAGAAGAGCAAGTTTTGCGAATTGCCCACGAATTAAAAGATACCGATGTAAATTATTACAGGGCCGGTATTTGGAAGCCAAGAACGCGTCCTGGAAATTTTGAAGGTGTTGGTGCGCTTGGTCTAAAATGGTTGCAAAAAGTTAAACAGGAAACTGGACTTAAAACAGCGACTGAAGTGGCTAATAGGGCCCATGTAGAGTTGGCTTTGGAGTACGATGTAGATTTGTTATGGATAGGTGCAAGATCTACGGTAAGTCCATTTATCATGCAGGAATTGGCAGATGCTTTGGAAGGAACAGACAAAATAGTATTGGTTAAAAACCCAGTAAACCCAGATTTGGCATTGTGGTTGGGTGGTATTGAAAGATTGCATACTGCAGGGATCAAGAAATTGGGTGCTATTCACAGAGGGTTTTCAACCTATGAAAAATCCAAATATAGAAACATTCCAGAATGGCAAATGGCTATTGAATTTCAGAACAAATTCCCAGACTTGCCATTAATCAATGACCCATCGCATATAACCGGTAGACGGGATATGATTTTTGATGTGTCCCAAACTGCTCTTGACTTAAATTTTGATGGATTGATGATAGAAACACATCATGATCCCGATAATGCATGGAGTGATGCTGCACAACAGGTGACACCACAAAAATTAATTCAGATCATGAAGGATTTGAAAATTAGAAAGGAGTCAGATCCAGAGGCAGAATACAATTCTAAATTAAGTAACCTAAGAGCGCAGATAGATGTTATTGATAATCAATTGATTGATACATTAGGCAAGCGAATGAAAATTTCAGACAGTATTGGTGAGCTCAAAAAACAAAAAAACGTAGCTGTTTTACAATCCAATAGGTGGAACCAGATTTTAGGGGCTATGATTTTAGAAGGTGAGAGCAAAGGGCTAAGCGAAGAGTTTGTACTTCGTATGTTCAAGGCAATTCACCAAGAATCTATAAATCACCAAGAGAAAATAGTTAACGGATAATGAATAAAGAACCCTGGCTAAGCCAGGGTTCTTTATTTTATAGATAAAATTTATTACTTTTTAAAGACATACCGGGTTATAAAAATACCTTGACCATCTTTTTCGCCGGCATCACTTTCTACACCACTCACAACATGTATGAGCTCCCAACCTTCGGCAGCCATGGCATTAAGTTTTGAACTTATCACAGCATCATTTGCTGCTATATTTTGAAAACGGATACCAGCAATATTATAAAAGTTCAACAACTTTGTTTCTTCAAAGTTTTTTACCCTAATATCGCCACGTTTAGATTTGTTTCTAGTATTGTCCTCTTCAGTTTGTTCAGAAGTATACTCCTCAAAATCTTTTTCTTCTTGACTGTCAATAATTCTTGATCGACCCAAACCACTTGGAACAATAGATTCTACACTTGTAATTACTTTGTATTGTTGTGCGCTAATATCTGTAATGACGGCTAAGACAAAAACTGCGAAAATGATTTTTTTCATAATATTGATTTTTGATGTTATTAAAAAGACAACCTCTAATTTAAAAGGTTGTTTGTGTTTAAAATAATAGTAGTATGGATTATTTAGTTTTTTAGTATTAAATATAAGTAATACAATAATTTCTGGTCAATTTCAGTAATTCTAGATTTATTATTAATCGGTTTATGAAATTGCTTGTGCTTAAACAAAGCAAGAATCAATCAAAAAGTTGTTATTTTGTGTATATGGAGGTAAGGAGGCTTAGGAAATGTTAGGAACAGTTTATAAATCTACAGGAAGCTGGTATACGGTAAAAGCGGAAGATAATAGGTTTTACGACTGTAGGATCAAAGGAAAGTTTAGGATTAAGGGCATAAAAAGTACAAACCCTGTTGCCGTAGGGGATAGTGTCCACTTTAAAGTGGAGACCAAAGGGGATGATACTATTGGGATAATAGACGAAATACGTGAACGTAAGAATTACATTATCCGTAAATCCGTAAATCTATCCAAGCAAACGCACATAATAGCTGCGAACCTGGATCAGGTTTTCCTGTTGGTTACATTGAACAACCCAACCACCTACACCATTTTTATAGACCGGTTTTTAGTTACAGCGGAGGCCTATGACATTCCTGTGGTTATTGTGTTTAATAAAATAGATACCTATAACGAGGAAGAGCTAACAGAAATTAAATATCTAGCTGCTGTGTACAGGGATATTGGTTATACCTGTATTGGTATATCTGCCATTACTGGAAAAAATGTAGATAAAATAAAGAATTTGATGTTAGGTAAAACCTCCATGTTTTCGGGTCATTCAGGGGTTGGTAAATCTACCTTGATCAATGCTTTAGAGCCTGGTTTGGAAATTAAGACTGCAGTGATTTCGGAGCAACATCTTCAAGGCCAGCACACAACTACTTTTGCAGAAATGTTTGATCTTAGTTTTAATGCAAGAATTATAGACACCCCAGGTATTAAGGGTTTTGGTATTGTGGATATGGAAAAAGAGGAAATAGGGGATTATTTTCCTGAATTTTTTAAGTTGAAGCAAAAATGTAAGTTCAATAACTGCATACATTTGGATGAACCTAAATGTGCCGTTAAAACAGCTTTGGATGAAGGTAAAGTCGCGTGGAGTAGGTACAGAAGTTATTTGCAATTGATTACAGGGGAAGATGAAAATTACCGAACGGATCTTTACGGGGAAAAAAAATGAGGGCAGTAATTCAGAGAGTTTCCGAGGCAAGTGTTACAGTAAACGGTGAACAAATTTCAGCTATTGAAAGCGGTTTGCTCATTTTACTGGGAATCATAAATGATGATGGTATTGATGATATTCAGTGGTTGGTTCGGAAAGTTTTGAACCTTCGTATTTTCAATGACGAAGAGGGGGTAATGAATAATTCGCTCTTAGACACAAACGGTGATATCATTGTGGTGAGTCAATTTACATTGCAGGCGTCTACAAAAAAAGGAAATAGACCCTCTTATATTAAAGCTGCCAAACCGGACATTGCGATTCGTATATATGAAAACTTTATTACAACATTAGAAGAGGAGCTCGGAAAAAAAGTGGGTACAGGAATATTTGGGGCTGATATGAAAGTAGCATTGTTAAATGACGGTCCTGTAACCATATGGATAGATACAAAAAATCGCGAATAGCTGTGTTTTGTCTTTTTATTTTGTAAATTATGTAAGAAATGCCTTTATTGGTCGTTTAGTTTAAACCACCAAACCTAACCAATGCGCATATTATTTTTTGTTAGTCTTCTAGTTGTATTTTTTACTTCCAACGCCCAAAATTCGTATCAAGCTATAGTATTGGATGCCGACCTTATAAAGAATGCCAATGCCGTTGTGCGCTTAGATGAGATGAAAATTGATTTAACTGCGACCAATAAAATGTCTTATGTTGTTAACCAAGTAATAACAGTGCTAAATAAGGATGGGGATAGCTTTGCAACCAATAGGGTAGGTTATGATAATGAACGTAAAATTAAAGACATTGATGTTTATGTTTATGACGAGCTAGGGCAAGAAATAGAACATATCAAGAAAAAAGATTTTAAAGACGTCAGTGCAGCAGACGGATTTTCTTTATACACCGATGATCGGCTATTAATCAACACCTATACGCCAACAAGTTACCCATACACTATTGCTTTTAACTATTCTGTTGAAACTTCAGATACTGCATTTTTTCCACCTTGGTATTTTCTTTCAAACTATAAGGTAAGTGTAGAAAAAAGCTATTACAGCATTACCTATACCGGTGAACAACTTAAACCAGAGGTAAAGGAGATTAACCTAGGTTCTATTGAAGTCTCTAAAAGGAATGCCCAAGGTGAAATAGTTTATGAGGCATCAAATATTCCAGCAATAAAATCGGAGAGTCTTGGCCCATCATTTAGGGCGGTTGTTCCCCGTTTAAAAGTTAGACTTAAAAATTTCAATTTAAAAGGTGAAGAAGCCCATGTTGATACTTGGAAAGATATGGGTCTCTGGATGAACAAAGCTTTGCTTAAAGATAGGGCGGTTTTGAACGAATCTACAGTTGCGGTTGTAAACAACTTGGTGGCAGGTATAACTGATGATTTGGAGAAAGCCAAAATTATATATCGATACGTGCAGGACAACACACGTTATATAAGTGTTCAAATAGGTATAGGAGGTTGGAAGCCAATAAGTGCTATAGATGTAGATCGCGTAAAATATGGTGATTGCAAGGGTTTATCAAATTATACCTACGCATTATTGCAGGCAGTTGGGGTTCAATCATATTATACAGTTATCCATGCAGGCAACAACAAAGTAGATTTTGATTCGGATTTTGCCGCTTTAGAGGGTAATCATGCCATATTGGCCATACCCTATAACGATAAATATTATTGGATCGATTGCACCTCACAAGTCCACCCATTCGGTTTCATTGGAGATTTTACCGATGATAGAAACGCATTAATTATTAAACCGGAAGGAGGTGAAATTGTTAGAACAGTAGCATATAATAACGAGGATAATTATCAGCTAACAAAGGGGCAATACACTTTGGATCCTTCGGGCAGTATTTCAGCAAACCTATCTATACTCACCAAGGGCACTCAATATGATAATCACTTTAAATTAGAATTGGACACTGAGGATGAGGTGTTTAAATATTTTAAAAGCTATTGGAGCAACGTTAATAATCTGAAAATAAACCAGTATTCCTTTCAAAATGATAAGGATGAGGTAGTGTTTACGGAAAAAGTTGATTTGGAGGCCTCAAACTTTGCCTCTTTAAGTGGGGATAGAATTCTTTTTACTGTAAATGCATTCAATAATAGTGGATACATTCCCGATAGATACCGCAATAGAAAGCTTCCTTTTGAGATTCAACGCGGCTATTTTGATGAAGATGAGATTATAATAAACTTACCCGCGGGTTATGATATTGAAGCAATGCCAAATGAGAAAATTGTTGATTCTGTTTTCGGTACCTATAAAGTATCTTTTATGGCAAAAGGTGTGGATAATACAGTGTTGTACAAAAGAAGCTTTTTACTGAAAAAAGGGCAATATCCTAAGGAGAAATATGCTGATTATCGCGATTTCAGAAAAGAAATTGCAAAAACCGATAATGCACAAATAGTGCTTGTCAAGAAATAGTATAAATATCCATTAAATCATATCTAATGAATAATTTTAAGTTTGTTGGGCTAGTCTGCTTTTTTATAGCCTATTGTAATGTTTCTGCACAGGATTATAAATTTGGACAAGTTTCAAAAGAAGAAATAAACGAAACGCAATATGCTAAAGATTCCTCTGCCTCTGCAGTAGTTCTATATAGGAATCAGAGCTTGTATTTCAAGTATACTCAAGATATTGGTTTTCATGTAATTACAAATATTCATGAACGTATAAAAATCTACAATAAGGACGGATTTAAATACGCAATGGTTTCAGAAACCTTATATAAAAATGGTAGCAGTAAAGAATCAATTTCTGGGGTTAAAGCTTTTACTTTTAATTTAGAGGGTGGAAAAGTGGTAAAACAAAAAATGGACAAATCGGGCATATTCTCTAATTCATTGAACAAATATCGTGATGAAGAGAAATTCACCCTTCCCAACGTTAAGGAAGGAAGTGTAATTGAATATGAGTATCAAATCACTTCTCCGTTTTATTATTCAATTGATGAAATTGATTTGCAATATAACATTCCTATTAAAAAACAAGAAATAGCAATAGCAGCACCGGAATATTTTGTTTTTAAACCTATTATGAAGGGATATCTTGCTATTAAGCCTAAGTATGGTACTAAATTGGGCAATATAAACTTTACCAACAAAAGGCGTAGCGAAGGATTTAGTGGCCCAACCAGTTATAGTACAAATACCCTGAGTTATACGATCAATACAACTGATTATGTAATGAGTGATGTGCCAGCATTAAAAGAAGAACCTTTTGTTAACCATATGGATAATTACAGAAGTGCAGTGAACTATGAGCTTCAGTATGTGCAATTACCACAATCAAGTAGAGAGAGCTATACAACAACTTGGGAGCAGGTGATAACGAAGATATATGAAAGTGATGGATTTGGAGACCAGTTAAAGCCTTCAAGATATTATGAAGAGGATTTAGAAGCCCTAGTGGCAGCCAATGGTACTGAAGCTGAATTAATGTTTGCGATATATTCTTTTGTCCAGGAACGTATGTCTTGGAATAATTTTAATGGATATACAGTTTATAAAGGAGTTAAAGAAGCTTATCAAGAAAAGTCAGGTAATATTGCCGATATTAACTTATTATTGACCTCAATGCTTCAGAAAGCTGGTTTAGATGCAAATCCCGTATTGGTGAGTACTAGGGATCACGGTGTACCCTTGTTTCCTACAATGGAGGGTTTTAACTACATTATTGCAGCAGTTGAATTGAATGGTGAAACAATTTTACTTGATGCCTCAAATAAGTTTGCAGAACCAAATTTAGTTCCTACAAGAGCATTAAACTGGTATGGTAGGTTAATTAAAAAGGACGGGACTTCTGTGATTTTGGATTTAACATCACAAAAAGTGAATTTGGAAAACATTAATCTAACTGTAAATCTAACAGAGAGTGGTAATATTTCTGGTAAATACAGAAAATACCATTTTGATTATAAAGCTTATTTATTTAGAAATGAGAATTCTTCAATTGCTAAAGAAACATATTTAGAGCAGCTTGAAAATACATATGGCGGTATGGAAATCTCCTCTTATGAAGTCAAAAATAAGAAGACATTAGGAAAACCAGTAATTGAAAGCTTTTCATTTGACTTAGAGAATCAAGCAAGTGTTGTTGGGGATAAAATATATTTTTCGCCATTGTTTTTTATGGCAATGGAAGAAAACCCATTTAAATTGGAAGAAAGGAAATATCCTATTGACTTTACCTACCCATGGCAAGAAAAATATGTGATAAGTGTGGTTCTGCCAGAAGGTTATAAAGTTGAATCATTGCCTAAAAACTTAGCAATGGCCTTAAGAGATGATCTTGGTAGTTTTAAATACCAGATTGTTCAAATAGATAAAGGGCTTCAAATAGTGTTCTCAATTAATATTAATAATTCACTTTTAGCTGCATCATATTATTCTGAACTTAAAGAATTTTTTAAAATTGCTATTGAAAAACAAACAGAAAAAGTAGTTTTATCAAAAATTGAAAGTGATGGAACTACAGAAAGCTCAGAAAAAGGTAGATAATTGGATAAAGGAGCACGGGGTTCGATATTTTAACGAGCTTACCAACATGGCACAGCTAACCGAAGAGGTAGGGGAAGTGGCGCGTATTATAGCAAGAAGATATGGAGAGCAAAGTGAAAAGGAATCTGATAAATCTAAAGATTTGGGAGAGGAATTGGCAGACGTCCTGTTTGTAGTTTTGTGCTTGGCCAACCAGACTGGTGTAGATTTACAACATTCTTTTGATAAGAAGTTGGATTTAAAAACCAAACGTGATCATGATCGACATCACAATAATAAAAAGTTGAAATAATAGTATCTTAGCCGCTCGTTTTTAATTCATCATATCTTGAGACTTTACTTAGCAGGACCATCAAATAATTTATTAAAGAAATCTATTAAAATAACTGGCTCAAAGAGCGAATCTAACCGTTCTTTGTTATTGTCGGCATTATATAATGGAATACAGATAGAGAATCTTTCCAATTCCGATGATGCCCAGGTAATGGAACAGGGATTGCAAAAAACCACTGGTACCGTGGATATACATCATGCGGGTACAGCAATGCGTTTTCTAACGGGTTATTTTGCTACAATTGAAGGTGGTGATGTGATTTTAACAGGATCTAAAAGGATGACGGAAAGACCAATTAAAATCTTGGTCGATGCACTCAATACCATGGGGGCGGATATTTCTTATGTAAAGGATGAAGGGTATCCACCATTAAAAATTAAAGGAAAACGAATTTCCAAGAACAAGGTAAGCTTACCCGCTAATATCAGTAGTCAGTATATTTCATCCTTACTTTTAATTGCACCTAGTTTGGAAAACGGTTTAGTGTTGGAGCTTGTAGGTAAGATAACCTCAGTGCCGTATATAAATATGACCTTAGGTTTATTGAATGAGATAGGAATTGAAACTTCTTTTGAAGGTAATATCATAAAAGTAGCGGCCAAAAAAACGGTTGAGCCTAAGATATTGGTAGTAGAATCAGATTGGAGTTCCGCCTCTTATTTTTATAGTTTGGTAGCACTTGCAGATCTTGGAAGCAGTATTTGCTTATCGGCCTATAAAAAAGACAGTCTGCAAGGGGATAGTGTGCTTTCTGAAATTTATCGGGATTTTGGTGTTGAAACAATTTTTGGTAAAAATGAAATTATCCTAAATAAAGTGTCCGACGTAAAAAAGACGGTCATAGAATGTGATTTGGCTAATGCTCCAGATATTGCACAAACTATTGCGGTTACCTGTTTTGGATTAGGTGTTGGCTGTAATTTAATAGGCTTACATACCCTTAAAATTAAGGAAACCGATAGGTTAGAGGCACTGTATACAGAATTGTCCAAGTTAGGATGTGCTATCAGTGTTACCGATAAAACCTTAACCATAAAACCTACTTCGAACATAAATAGGGATGTAGCCATAGATACTTATAATGATCATAGAATGGCAATGGCTTTTGCTCCTCTAGCCATGAAAACCCAGTTGTATATAAATGATGCCGAAGTAGTTTCAAAATCCTATCCAGATTTTTGGAACGATATAAAATCCCTTGAATTTCAGGTCAAGGAATTATAATTCCATAATTACTTGACAACCCCCTATTGAGGATTGTATATTTGCAGCCGCAATTTGCTATGCATTAAGTTTGCTTAGCAGCGCTTAAAAGATATACAAGACATATGAAATTATCCCATTTTAATTTTGAGCTTCCAAAAGAATTATTGGCAGAATACCCATCTGAGAACAGAGATGAGGCCAAATTAATGGTCATCCACAGGGAAACCGGTAAAATTGAACATAAAATGTTCAAGGATATGATTGATTATTTTGATGAAGGTGATGTGATGGTACTGAACAATACCAAGGTATTCCCTGCTAGATTATATGGTAATAAGGAAAAAACAGGGGCACGTATTGAGGTTTTTCTTTTACGTGAGTTAAATGAGGAACAACGTCTTTGGGATGTATTGGTAGATCCTGCCCGAAAAATAAGAATTGGTAACAAATTGTATTTCGGGGATGACGAAACTTTAGTTGCCGAGGTTATTGATAATACAACATCAAGAGGAAGAACACTTCGCTTTTTATATGATGGGGCATATATTGATTTTAGAAGAAAATTAAGGGAGCTAGGAGAAACGCCGCTTCCTAAATATATTAAAAGGGAAGTTGAACCAGAAGATGAAAGTCGTTACCAGACAATTTATGCGAAACACGAGGGTGCAGTAGCAGCACCAACAGCTGGACTCCACTTTTCTAAACATCTTTTAAAACGTTTAGAGATTAAAGGAGTAGATTTTGCGGAATTAACATTACATGTTGGGCTAGGTACTTTTAACCCAGTGGAGGTAGAGGATCTTTCTAAGCATAAAATGGATAGTGAGGAGCTTTATATAGATGAAAAGGCGACCGAAATAGTTAACAACGCTAAAAATAAAAAGAGAAGGGTTTGTGCGGTTGGAACTACGGTTATGAGGGGATTGGAAAGTGCTGTGTCTTCTAACCATATGTTGAATACCTATGAAGGATGGACAAATAAGTTTATTTTTCCTCCATACGATTTTAGCATTGCGAATGCCATGATTACTAATTTTCATTTGCCAAAATCAACTTTGTTGATGATGGTTTCAGCTTTCATGGGACACGATTTAATGAAAAAATCATATAAAGAGGCAATTTTGGAAAGCTATAAGTTCTATTCTTATGGTGACGCCATGCTTATTATTTGATTAAATAAATAACCCTAAAATTAGGGTGTCATAAAAATCCCGCTTGTCCATGATATGGTTTGCGGGATTTTTATAATAATTAGCTTTAGAAAAATGGAAGAGGTTAAAAAGAAAGACATACGTGCACTTACCAGGGAACAGCTCCGTGACTTTTTTGAAAGCCAGGGAGATAAGGCTTTCCGTGGTAATCAAGTGTATGAGTGGTTATGGCAAAAATCTGCCCATTCTTTTGACGTCATGACCAATATTTCTAAGGAGACCAGGGACATGCTAGAAGCCAATTTTGTAATCAACCACATAAAGGTAGATCAAATGCAGCGGAGTTCAGATGGGACCATTAAAAATGCTGTAAGATTACATGATGATTTGGTTGTTGAGTCTGTCCTTATCCCCACTAAATCCAGAACAACAGCCTGTGTTTCCAGTCAAGTTGGTTGTAGTTTGGATTGTAAATTTTGCGCAACGGCCCGTTTAAAAAGGATGCGAAATTTGAACCCTGATGAAATTTATGATCAGGTGGTAGCTATTGATAATGAAAGTAGGTTATATTTTAATAGGCCATTGAGTAATATTGTTTTTATGGGTATGGGTGAGCCTCTCATGAACTATAATAACGTTTTAAAGGCAATAGATAAAATTACATCACCTGAAGGTTTGGGTATGTCCCCAAAACGAATTACGGTATCAACATCTGGTGTGCCTAAGTTAATTAAGAGAATGGCAGATGAGGAGGTAAAGTTTAAACTGGCTGTTTCATTACATTCTGCAATAGATCAGACCAGAACCTCCATTATGCCTTTTAACGCTAAATTTACTTTGGCTGATTTAAGGGAAGCCTTGGAATACTGGTATCAAAAAACAAAGAGTAGAATTACGTATGAATATGTGGTTTGGGAGGGTATTAATGATACTAAGAAAGATATTGATGCCTTGGTAGATTTTTGCAGGTTCGCACCTTCTAAGGTGAATTTGATAGAATACAATCCAATAGACGATGGTATGTTTCAACAGGCATCTAACAAGGCTGTTGATACCTATGTAGAAACCTTAGAAAGAAATGGAATAGTAGTTACTCTAAGACGCTCACGAGGAAAGGATATTGATGCAGCCTGTGGTCAATTGGCAAATAAATCATAATTATCGGTTTCAACGGTATTACCAAGAGTTTATAACATCTAAATGACACCTTTTCCTTAATTTTAGTTATCAATAAAAATAAAAACAAGGTACAAATAAGGCCTATTGAAAATAGTATCGCAAATAAAGGAACCAGTTAGCCAGGAAATGGAACTCTTTGAGACGAAATTTAGGGACTCAATGTCATCTAAAGTTGCGTTACTTAATAGGATTACACATTACATTGTTAATAGAAAAGGCAAGCAAATGCGACCAATGTTCGTATTTCTAACGGCTAAACTATTGAATAATGGGGAGGTTAACGAGCGTACTTATAGAGGGGCTTCTGTTATAGAATTAATACACACGGCTACACTGGTACATGATGATGTAGTTGATGAAAGTAATAAGCGTAGAGGGTTCTTTTCAATTAATGCCCTGTGGAAAAACAAAATTGCCGTTTTAGTGGGCGATTACTTATTGTCCAAAGGGCTGTTATTGTCTATTGATAATGGTGATTTTGATCTACTTAGAATTATTTCCGTTGCCGTAAGGGAAATGAGCGAGGGCGAATTGCTTCAAATAGAAAAAGCAAGAAGACTTGATATTACTGAGGATGTATATTACGATATTATCCGTCAAAAAACAGCAACTTTAATCGCCGCTTGTTGTGGTCTTGGGGCTTGTTCTGTAAAACCTGATAGTGATGATGTAGAAAAATTCAGGAAGTTTGGGGAACTGTGTGGCATGGCATTTCAAATTAAGGATGATCTTTTTGATTATGGTGCTGAAAAAATTGGAAAACCAACAGGTATAGATATCAAAGAACAAAAAATGACACTTCCTTTGATATATGCTTTAAACCATTGTTCTAAAAAAGAAAAAAACTGGATTATCAATTCTGTTAAAAACCATAATAAGGACAAAAAGCGAGTAAAGGAAGTTATTGCCATGGTAAAGGAATTGGGCGGTTTGGATTATGCTGTGACCAAAATGTTATCTTTCAAGGATGAAGCGCTCAACCTACTAAAAACATATCCTGCTTCAGAATATCGTGATGCTTTAGAGCTTATGGTAAATTACGTTGTTGAACGTAAAAAATAAATAATATACTTTTCATTAGGCTGTAATTGTCAAAACAAAGGTCGATTACAAAAATAAATCAGAATATTTTTTTGAGTCAAGGCAACCCTTTTCAAAAAAGATGCGTCTATAAGTATAGAAGTAAGTTTAAAGGTTTGAAAATTATACCCATTTACAAGAACGAAAAACAACTCATTAAGAAAGCGATTAATGGGAGCAAAGAGGCGCAACAGAGGCTCTATTCAGGGCATGCACCAAAAATGCTTAGTGTATGCAGGCAGTATGTAAAAGACGTTCATTTTGCTGAAGATGTTATGGTAAAAGGGTTTTTAAAGATGTTTGAAAATCTGCACACGTTTCATTTTCAAGGTAGTTTTGAAGGTTGGTTACGAAAAATCATGATTAGGGAAAGTATTTCATTTATAAGAAAACAACAATTTGTAGTTTATGATAATGAGGTATTTGAGAAAAACCAAAATGATGAAATAAACCAATCTACAGATTTGGACGCCGAACATATCCAATATTTAATAGATGCCTTGCCCCAAGGATACAAAATGGTATTTGTACTATACACTGTCGAAGGCTATAAACATGTTGAAATTGCAGAGATGTTATCTATTTCAGAAGGTACTTCTAAAAGTCAATTGTTTAAAGCCCGTAAAATATTACAAGAACATTTAAAGCAACAAAACATTATTGGTTATGGAATTAAATAAATTTGAAAAACATATAAAAGATAAACTAAAGGATAGGGAGATAGCTCCTTCCACAATGGCATGGGATAAAATTCAACGTCAATTGCAAGTTGAGGAGAAGAAAAGAACACCATTTTATGTATGGATTGGTGTAGCGGCATCAGTGGTTGTAGTATTAGGCATGTTTTTTATGAACTACGAGGCTACTTCAGATAAGGATATTGAACCTATTCAAGTTGTAAAAACCTCAGACAATAAGGAAGTTATTAAAAATGAACAGGACAAAATTAGTGTGAAGAAAAATAATTTTGTTGTGGCAACTGAAGAAATATTGGATAAGCCGGTTAAGGAAAATGCACCTCTTAAAAAGAAATCTAATATCAGTTTAGCGACTCAAGAAGTAGAGGAGCCTAAGTTCGAAAAGGAAATTATTGATGTGCATAAAACCAGAATAGTTCTTAATAGTGAAAAAGAAAATAAGGTATTGACTGATTCTTTGCTAGATGTAAAAATAGCCGAGGTATTGGTTGAAGTCAATAGAATGGAACAAAGTGCAGAAATAACAGATGCTGAGGTAGATTCATTATTGTTAAAAGCACAACAAGATATTTTAAGGGAACCATTGTTTGCATCATACCAAACGGTCAACGCCATGGCTTTATTGACTGAAGTTGAGGAAGAACTTGATCAATCCTTCCGTGAACAAATTTTTAATAAGCTAAAAACAGGTTTTCTTAAAGTAAGGACCGCTGTCGCGGACCGTAATAATTAATCATACTTTATTAAACAAATCTTAACCCGTCATTTAAGATGGACACGGAGTTTATTCATCAAAAAATCAGTCAAAATGAGAACAATTACAATTTACATTTTAAGTGTTGCAATACTTTTTATGGTGCAAACCATGGCGGCGCAAGAAGATTATCAAAAGAAGATAGAAATATTAAAGGAGCAAAAAGAAAAAATTACTAAACAAGAAAAGGAGGCCTTAACGTATGAAGTCACTGACATTAATAAGCGTTTTGATGATGGGATGATTTCTGCGGAGGAAGCAAAAACCTTAAAAGAGGCTGCAGCTCAAAAAAGAGCCTTGAACATTGAGAATAGGTTAATGATTATTGATAACCAAATTGCGCTTTTAGAGCGTAATGAGGGAGTTTTATTAACAGGTATTGAAGTTGATTCAATTCCTGATGGGCAGATACGAATTGGAATAGATATTGGTGGTATGCCTGCGGAGAGCATTATTTTTAATTCTAAAAGTTGGAAACGTGATTTAAAATATGATCGGCGTACCTATTCAGATTTTGTGTTGGCAGTTGGGTTGAACAACGCTCTAATAGAAGGACAATCATTAGAGGATTCACCGTATAAAATTGGGGGTAGTAGATTTTTTGAAATGGGGTGGCAATGGCGTACTCGAATTTTTCAGAATTCCAATTTGGTACGATTTAACTATGGTTTTTCCTTTCAATTTAATGGCCTAAAGCCAACAGATAACCTATACTTTGTAAGTGACGAAAATGGAGGTGTAACTCTAGAAGAGTTTGAATTTGACCTTAAAAAATCAAAATTACGAATGGACAATCTGGTATTTCCAGTGCATTTTGAGTTTGGACCATCTAAATTTAAGGAATCAGAAAATAAGGTCCGTTACTCACTAAGAAATCAATTTCGTGTTGGGCTTGGTGGTTATGGAGGATTTAATCTGGGAACACGTCAAAAACTTAAGTATGACAGAAATGGTGAAAATGTTAAGGATAAACTTAAAAGGGGGTATAATACTTCTAATTTTGTTTATGGCTTAAGTACATACGCAGGTTTTGATGGCGTATTGTTGTACTTGAAATACGATTTAAATCCTATTTTTAAAGATGCTGAAATAGAACAAAGAAATATTTCATTGGGCCTAAGGTTTGACTTATAGAATTGTATGGGTCAAAAATAATTGAACTGGATGAATAGGATACTATTTATCCAGTTTTATGTTTTCCAGGGCATTACGCATTTCGTTATTGAACTCTTCTTCTATATAAACTTTTTTACAGTGGTGGCATTCAACATAAGATACAGTTGATATTTTAAATAACTTAATCCAAAATAAATGAAAGTAGGTGCTTTGGGTAACCAAAGTTAAAGTGCTAGCCTGTTTGCAAAATGGGCAATTAACGTCTTGTATTTGTTTACTGTGTTTTTTTCCAGGCCTGGTCCCAAAGAAAAGAATCATTTATATTGACTTATTATTACTTCAAAAGTAATAATTTTAGAGGCTAATTGCTTTTAATAGAATTGAGCATTTCTACAGATGATTTCTAAAACCACTATAGACCAAGTATATGAATCTGCTCGTTTGGAGGAGGTTATCGGTGATTTTGTGCAATTAAAAAAATCTGGTTCCAATTTTAAGGGCTTAAGTCCGTTTAGTGATGAACGTACACCAAGTTTTATGGTTTCTCCTGTAAAACAAATATGGAAGGACTTTAGTAGTGGTAAAGGCGGTAATGTGGTTGCCTTCTTAATGGAGCACGAACACTTCACGTATCCGGAAGCTATTAAATATTTGGCAAAAAAATACAATATAGAGATAGAGGAAACTGAACAATCTGATGAACAGATTGAACAGGCCAATGAAAAGGAGAGCATGTATTTAGTTTCTGATTTTGCCCAGAAACATTTTAAGGAAATGCTTTGGGAAACTGAGTTAGGAAAGGCCATAGGCCTTAGTTATTTTAAAGAGCGTGGTTTTACCGACGAAATAATAAAAAAGTTTGAACTAGGCTACTGCTTGGACCAGTGGGACGGTTTCACCAATGCCGCCCTAGATAAAGGGTATAAGCTGGAGTATTTGGAAAAAACAGGTCTTAGTATTGTAAAAGAGGATGTCAATAACCCAAATAACCCCCGAAAATTTGACCGGTTTAAGGCAAGGGTGATGTTTCCAATCCATTCTTTAAGTGGTAGGGTTTTAGGGTTTGGGGGGCGCATACTTACCAATGATAAAAAAGCTGCTAAATACCTAAACTCCCCAGAGAGTGATATATATCATAAAAGTAAAGTGTTATATGGTATTTATTATGCAAAACAAGCTATTGCAAAAGAGGATAATTGTTATTTGGTAGAGGGCTATACAGATGTTATCCAACTTTATCAAAGGGGTATACATAATGTGGTGTCATCAAGCGGTACCGCCTTAACTCCAGAACAAATACGTCTCATAAACAGGCTTACTAAAAATATTACGGTTCTTTTTGATGGTGATGCGGCCGGTTTAAGGGCTTCTATTCGTGGTATCGATTTGATTCTAGAGCAAGGGATGAATGTTAAGATCTGTACGTTTCCAGAAGGTGAAGACCCAGATAGTTTTGCCAAAAACAATGAGCTGGAAAATGTAGTGCTGTATCTACAGGAAAATGCCAAGGATTTTATACAGTTTAAGGCTTCTTTGTTAATGATAGAAGCTTCCAATGATCCTATAAAACGGGCAGATACGGTAAGGGATATCGTAAATAGTATCTCTAAGATTCCAGACCGTATAAAAAGAGAGATATATATTCAGGAATGCGCTAGTATTATGAATATTTCCGAGAATGTCCTGTTTAGTACTTTGGCGCAAATTGGAAAGAAAAATACAGTAGATGCCCAAAAGATTGAAAAACAGGAAAGCAAGGCTTTTGATGTAGTTAGAAATGAGCCAATAGAAGAAAAGGTTGACGTACAATATTTGTTGGAACGTAAGATTATAGAAAGTCTTTTGTTGTATGGCAGTAAGGAGGAGCAGTTTGAGGATTTGGTGCTAAAGGAAAATGATTCTGGAGATTTGGTATTGGAACCAGAATCAATGGAAATAAAAGTTTATGAGAAAATTTACCTTGATCTTCAAGAGGATGAAATAGAACTCGCCAATGAGAATTTTAGAAATGTATATTACAAGATTATGGAGGTGCTCAACCAAAATGACAACTTTGAGGTAAGTACGTTTATTGCAGATTTGGATCAAGAAATGGCAAATGATATTTCTTCTATTTTAATGGAAGAGGAGCGATATAGCCTTGATAATTGGGAAAGTAAGGACATATTTCCTAAATCTAAAGAAACCACAATAGCACAGTTGGTGAGTGAGACTATTTTAACCTTAAGGTGTTTTTTGATAAAGAAGAGAATGCAATCGTTGCAAAATGAAACTGAGAATGAAACAAACGATAATAGAGAAATTCTAGAAGAGATTATGAATTATCTTCAATTGAATAAATTACTTAATCAAAAATTAAATAGGGTATTGTCTTAGGGTTTAAAATAAGCTAAAAACAAAAACCCGCTACTAGCGGGTTTTTGTTTTTAATTATAAGAAAGTAGTTAATATAATTCTAATGCCTTTGCTTGTTGTAAAAGGTCTACCATGTTATCTACGTTTAACTTTTTCATCAAACGGGCTTTATAAGTACTAACCGTTTTTTCATTCAGGTTTAAACCTTGTGCAACTTCTTTGTTTCTTTTGCCACTAGCAAGAAGTTTTAAAACCTCAATCTCTCGCGTGGATAGTTTTCTAAAGAATCTTCTTGGTTTTTTTGTGCCTTCATCAAAGGCAAGTCTTTGAGCTAACTCATTGGTAATAAACATACTACCTTCACTTACTTTGGTAACCGCCGAGACAATGTAATCTACACCTGAGGATTTGGATAAATAACCAAATGCACCTGCCCTTATAGCACTTAAAGCGTAAACATCTTCAGATTGTCCGCTGTACATAAGTACCTTAACATCAGGGTATTCTTTTTTAATTTTTCGTAGAGCAGCTATACCGTTAATTTCTGGTATATCCATTTCTAACATTACAACATCGGGGGTAACTTTTTTCAGTTTTTCAAATAGTTCTTCAGTAGTAGAAGCATCGTCTACCACTTCAAAACCAGCTGCAGACTCAAGAACGTTTTTTACACCCATTCTTATAATAGGATGATTGTCTGCGATTAAAACTTTTATCATTATGTTGAATTTTTATAGATTATTCGTACCCTAAATCGTCGAAAATCACGTACACGCAATGTAGGACTAATTAATCTAAATTAGAAGACAAAGATGTATTAATTTTCATAAAGTACTAAAAAAGACGGTAAATATTCGTTTTATTCACTTGATTATTAGTTGAGTGGTTATTTCAGCGTTTCAGGAATGTAACAAATTGGTATGGGATTCATTTTATGTTGGTTCATTGAATTGTATCTGATGTAAATAGAGAAAACCTCTTGGTCACGGCCTGTAAAATCATCCAAATTTTTACCCTGATCTTTCATTTTCATGGCCCATTCCAGTTCAGGATATGATGCTCCTATTTGATCCTCATCCGTTCTGTCATCACCCCAAAGTCCATCAGTTGGTGCGGCTTTAATAATTTCCTCGTTAATGCCCATCTTTTTGGCGATTTCATAAACCTCGGTCTTATACAAATCCGCAATAGGGCTTATATCAACCCCGCCATCTCCATATTTCGTGTAAAAGCCAATTCCAAAATCTTCAACTTTATTGCCTGTTCCCGCAACGAGATATCTTTTTAACGCTGCAAAATAATAAAGGCTGGTCATGCGCAACCTTGCTCTGGTATTGGCCAAGGACATAAAACGTTCTTCCTCATTCTTTACGATAGGGAATGAGGCTACCAAACTATCAAATACAGGGGTTAGGTTAACTTGCTGTCTATAAACATTGGGGAAATTCCCTTGAAGCCAATCTATGTGGCTAGATGCACGGTCAGACTGGTTTAATGCTTGGTGAATGGGCATTTCTAAACAAAGTAAGTCCAGTCCTGTCTTGGCGCAAAGGGTAGATGTTACGGCAGAATCTATACCTCCGGAAACACCGATTACAAAACCTTTTTGATTTGCCTTGGTTGCATAGTCCTTTAGCCAGTCAACAATATGGTCAATTACTTTTTCCGTTTGCATAGCGCCATTGATATTTGTTTAAATGGATTAACTTTGCCATAAAAATAAGTTGTCCTTGTTTAAAAATAAAATGTATTCGGAAATACTTGGTATGAAAAATCCCATTTTTATAGTATTATCAATTTTACTCATTTTTATTGGATGTAATGATAGTGACAAAGTTGAGGCTGAAGTGGAAAAAATACCATTGGACTTAAAGATTTCAAGGTTTGATCAAGAATTTGCATCGGCAAAGCCAGAAAGTTTACCTGAGTTGCGTAAAAAGTATCCATATCTTTTCCCAGCGCCAGATAGTGTTTGGGTTGCCAAAATGCAAGATTCTCTTCAAATAGAATTATTCCAGGAGGTAGGCAATACATTTAGCTCTTTTAATGATGAAGAGGAAGGATTGGTATCACTCTTCAAGCATATAAAATATTTCTTCCCAGAACAAACTGTGCCTAATATAATAACCGTTACCAATGATGTGGACTATAACAACCGAATTATATTTGCAGATAGTTTACTTCTTATAGGATTGGATAATTATTTGGGTCCTGAGCATAAGTATTATGGTGGATTTCAGCGCTACATTGCGGAAAGCTTAAGTAGAAAATACCTTGTGAGTGATATAGCGAGTGCATTTGCTAAAAAAGTGGTTCCAAGACCAAGGGATCGTACCTTTTTATCACGTATGGTTTATTTTGGGAAAGAACTTTATTTAAAGGATAAGCTTATGCCTAACGCAGAAGATACCATCAAAATTGGCTATACTGAAGAGGATATGAATTGGGCCCTATCTAATGAGGAGCCTATGTGGCGAAACTTTATAGAACAAGAGTATCTTTATAATACCGATATAAAGTTAAATCAACGATTTTTGGATCCTGCGCCTTTTTCAAAATTTGGATTGGAATTGGATAATGAATCCCCTGGAAGATTGGGTAGATTTATTGGTTGGCAAATTGTAAGGTCGTTTATGGATAATACTGATATTTCCTTAAAACAGATGTTGACGATGCCCGAGGAGGAGATATTTAAAAAATCAAATTATAAACCTAGAAATTAAATGGCAGATTTACATGTTTCGGAAATAACCCTGAGAGTTGGTTTGGATGAAAACCGCGTTCCTGAAAAACTTTCTTGGTCCGCACAGGACGGTGGTATTAATAATGAAGAGGCAAAGGCCATGTTATTATCTGTTTGGGATAGTAAAAATCAAGAATCTTTAAAAATAGATCTATGGACCAAGGATATGCCTGTAGATGAGATGAAAACCTTTTTTCATCAAACTTTGGTGTCACTATCAGAAACGTTTATGAAAGCTACTCAAGACGAGAAAATGACAGCAACCATGAAAGATTTCTGTGATTATTTTGCTGAAAAAATGGAATTAAAAAGTCTGGAATAAATAAGGTTATAATTGACAAATACAAAGGTTATAAAACTGTTATTTGTTTATAATGCTGGTTCTAGTCTGCGCAATCGAATCTTTGATGGTGCCCATAAGATTATAAGTCCATCTACTTATACTTGTAGTTTGTGTTCGTTGACTTTTGGTTCATTTACAGAGAAGAATATCTGGAAACAGTTTAGGTTAAATTTGGTAAATGATGGGTTTACATTGGATTTCTTACACAAAGATGAATTTGAAAGTAAGTTTGATAATATATTTAGCTTTCCAATTATTTTATTTGAAGTGAAAAAGGGTTTGGAAATTTTAATTAGTACTGAAGAATTAAATCAGTTAAACAGAGCGGCAGATTTAATTGATATGACCAAAGAAAAAATAGCACTACTTAAATAGGGCTGTTTTTAGTGGCTTCAAAAAAGTTTTGGTTAATACTATCAATGTATCCGAGTACTTCTTCCTGACCTATTTTTTTGCTCGATGAAGTAATAAAATATTGAGGAACTTCCTCCCAAACGCTTGCCAATAACTTTTCTGAGTAGTGCTGTATGTGTTTGTTTATTACTTGTGGTTTTAATTTATCTGCCTTGGTGAAAATTATGGCGAAAGGAATGCCATTTTCACCCATCCACTGCATAAAATCTAAATCTATTTTTTGTGGTTCATGCCTAATATCAACCAAAACAAAGGAACAAACCAGCTGTTCACGCTGTAGAAAATAGTTGGTAATATATTTTTGAAACGTGTTTTTATCTTTTTTGGATACTTTGGCGTATCCATATCCAGGTAAGTCTACCAAAAACCAATTTTCATTGATCTTAAAGTGATTTATGAGTTGCGTTTTTCCAGGCCTACCAGATGTTTTTGCCAAACTTTTCCTATTGGTCAACATATTGATCAGGGAAGATTTCCCTACGTTAGACCTACCAATAAAGGCATACTCAGGTAGCGGTTCATTAGGGCATTTGGCAACATCTGAGTTGCTCATGACAAAGTCGGCCGACTTTATTTTCATCTAAAAATAGAATTAGAAATTTCGTTTTTCCAACCAGTTATCTAAAATAGAGTTGAACTCTTCAGGATGTTCCATCATTGGTGCATGCCCACATTCTTGAATCCAAAAAAGTTCAGAATCTGGTAATAATTCATGAAATAATTCGGCAACATCTGGTGGTGTAACCGTATCGTTTTTACCCCAAATTATACAGGTAGGTGTTTTCATGCTTGGAAGGTCCGTACTCATATTATGACGTATGGCACTTTTTGCAATGGCTAATGTCTTTACCAACTTAACACGATCGTTCACCGTGGCAAAAACTTCATCTACAATCTCTTTCGTGGCTACGGCAGGGTCATAAAAGACATCCTCGGCTTTCTTTTTTATGAACTCATAGTCCCCGCGCTTAGGGTACCCGTCGCCCATGGCACTTTCATATAACCCAGAGCTACCCGTAATTACCAAAGCCTTTACCATTTCCGGATAGAGTTTGGTGTGCAAAAGGCCAATATGGCCTCCTAACGAGTTTCCTAAAAGAATTACATCTTTTAGACCTTTGTATTCAATGAATTTCTCAAGGTATTTGGCAAAGTTTTTCACGTTGGTCTTGAGCATTGGCATATCATATATGGGTAGCTCAGGTATTAAAACCTTGTAACCTTTTTTAGGGAAGTGTTCCACTACGCCGTGAAAATTACTAAGACCGCCCATTAAACCGTGAAGTATAATAATCGGAGTTCCTTCCCCGCTTTCAATATACTTGAATTTTCCGTCTTGTATTATTTCGTCTTCCATGTAGAATGGTACTGCTCTTTGCGCAAATATAGGCAATTCAAATTATTATAAAATTTCATTTTTAACACTATGTAAGGGTATTTATTATTTGTGAAATGCTGAAGTTTCTTGTGTGGAATTTTGGTGTAAAGTGGATTTTTCGGTGAATTGAGGTGGAAAATTTATTAACAAAGTGGAAAATAGTGGAATTATCTGCAAATAAAATCTATATATTTGAGTTATTATTTGCAAATAACACCAATTTCAGTGACCACAATAGTAGGACAACACGAATGTAAGGCAGACGCAAAGGGAAGGATTAACATTCCTACTGCTTTAAAAAACAAGCTCTTGCCGTTCATGAACGACGAGTTTGTGATAAAACGTGCCGTGTTTAAAGATTGCTTGGAGCTGCATCCAAAAGTTAAGTTTGATGAGGTGATGCAAAAAATAATGAATAAAGGTGGTAGGGGTAAAAAGTTTGATTTATTCCTAATGAAGTATACCGCTGGTTTGAAAGAAGTTCCCATTGATGCTGATACCGGTAGATTGCAAATACCTAAAAATCTTTTTGATTATGCGGGGATTTCCAAAGAAGTGGTCTTGAATGCACAGCATGACAAAATTGAAATTTGGGATAAGGACAAGTATGAGAGTGTACTTGATTCTATGACCGATATGGAATACGAGGAAATGGCAGAAAGTATTTTTGATGCCGATGAGTGAAGTCTATCACAATCCGGTATTGCTGAAGGAATCGGTTGATGGTTTGGCCATTAAAGAAGATGGGGTTTATGTAGACGTGACTTTTGGCGGGGGAGGCCATTCCAGGGAAATATTAAAGAGACTAGGCGAGAAAGGAAAATTGTTTGCCTTTGATCAAGATGAGGATGCGCAAGCTAACCGTATCGATGATGAAAGATTTATACTGATTGGGGAAAATTTCAGGTACATAACCCAATTTTTAAAGTTCTATGGCATTCGGAAAGTAGACGGTATTTTGGCCGATTTTGGTGTTTCTTCCCATCAGTTTGATAAAGCGGAACGTGGATTTTCTACGCGTTTTGAGGCGGATTTGGATATGAGGATGAGTAAGAACAACCTATTGTCTGCCCATGAAGTAGTAAATAGGTATTCCTACGATGATTTAAGAAATGTACTTTTTGCATATGGTGATTTACGTAACGCCAATGCAATGGCAAGTGTAATTATAGCATCAAGGGAAGAGAAAGAGATAAAAACTACAGAGGAGCTTAAGCAGGTTCTTGGTCAGTTTTTGCCAGAGTATAAAAAGCACAAGATTTTGGCCCAGGTTTATCAGGCAATACGTATAGAGGTGAATCAGGAGCTAGAAGTGATCAAGGAGTTTTTGGAACAGGTTCCTGAATTATTGAAAAAAGGCGGTAGGTTAAGTGTTATTAGTTATCATTCATTGGAAGACAGATTGGTGAAACGATTTATAAGAGCTGGACAGTTTAAGGGGGAGCCTGAAAAAGATTTTTATGGCAATGTGGATGTTCCCTTGAGAAAAGTAGGCGGATTAATAGTCCCGTCAAAAGAAGAAATAAGGATTAATAATAGGGCCCGTAGTGCAAAATTGCGAATAGCAGAATGTTTATAACGAAGCGTTGTGAAAGTTAAAAAAGGCTTGTTGGATATTTTAAAAGGTAAGTTTTTGGTAGATGGTGATTCTCCCAAAAATTGGCTGTTTATCATATTTGCATCTTTTTTGGCGGCAATCATGATAAGCAGCTCACATAGTGCCGATAGAAAGGTTCATAAAATAGCTGCTTTGAACGAGCGGGTAAAGGAGCTTAAAAATGAATTCGTAGATGGTCGTTCAGATTTGCAGCAACTTAAATTGGAGTCGACAATAACAAGTACGGTGGCCGAAAAAGGACTTTTCCCATCGGAGAATCCCCCTCAAAAAATTAAAGTTAAATCAACAAAAGGATCAAAATAGTTAATGCCAGTTACCGATAAAAAAATATTATCTAGGTTGTATTTCATAGCAGGTGGTCTTGTGCTGTTTGCAGGTGTGGTGTTATTTAAATTGGTGTCCATTCAAATAGTTGATGGTGATAAGTATAGGGATTTAGCTGAAACTAGAACTACCAAGATGTTTACAATAGCTCCAAATCGTGGCAATCTATATTCAGATGATGGCAGTCTATTGGCGACTTCGGTTTCAAAGTATACTATTCGATTTGATGCTGTTACGGTAAATGAGAAGGATTTTAAGGAAAGTGTAAAGCCTTTGTCAGATGCCTTAGCTAAACTTTTTAATAAAGAATCTTCCTATTACCAACAAATTTTAAGGAAAGCAAGACAGAATAAAAACAGGTATGCACTTATTGCAAGAAACCTTGATTATTCGGACTATATGGCTGTCAAGCAATTTCCACTTTTTGAAAAAGGGGCATTCAAAGGTGGACTTATAGTTGAGCAAATAACAAAAAGGGAACACCCTCTAGGAAAAATAGCCGAGCGAAGTGTGGGTTACGAGCGGGTGGATGAAAATGGCTATAGGACAAAGGTGGGTATGGAAGGTGCTTTTAGTGAGTATTTAAGAGGTGTAGAGGGGAAGCGTTTGAAGCAGAAAATAGCTAAAAATCAATGGAAACCCATTGGGACCGATAATATTATTGAACCTAAAGATGGCTATGATGTGTATTCAACCATTGATATCAATATTCAGGATATTGCACATCACGCCCTTTTAAAGCAATTGGAATATTATAAGGCTGATCACGGTACCGTAATTGTAATGGAGACTAAAACGGGTGAGGTAAAAGCCATATCTAATTTGGGACAGACCGCGGAAGGTAAATATTATGAGCGTTTGAATTATGCTATTGGAGAATCTCACGAACCGGGTTCAACATTTAAATTGATGAACCTGGTTGCTGCTTTGGAAGATAAGGTAATTGATACCAGTACCGTTGTAGATACAGAAAAGGGTAGGTGGAAAATTTATAATCATTATGTAAAAGATTCTAAAGCCGGAGGCTACGGTGAAATAACGGTTTCAAAAGCATTTGAAGTATCATCCAATACGGCATTTGCCAAAATCATCCATAATAACTATAAGGAAAATCCAGAGAAATATGTGAATCGCCTAATGAGTATGGGAATTCACAAGGAATTGGGTCTTCCTGTAAAAGGGGAGGGAACACCGGTGATACGTTACCCAGGAGATAAGGGCTGGTCTGGTCTTTCGTTGGCCCAAATGGCTTATGGCTATGAAGTGTCATTGACTCCTTTACAAACCTTGGCATTCTATAATGCTATCGCCAACGATGGGGAACTGATTAAGCCAAGACTCATCAAAGAGGTTAAGGAATGGAACAAGACTATAAAAAAGTTTGATAAAACGGTTCTTAATCCCTCTATATGCTCTAAGGAAACAGCCAATAAAGTACAGCAGTTATTGAAGAATGTGGTAGAAAAAAAACATGGCACTGGGCATGGATTATACTCCTCAAATTTTTCAATGGCAGGTAAAACGGGTACTTGTCAAAAAAACTATGTAGCTAAAGATCCCGATAAATTAAAATACATATCAACATTCGCTGGGTACTTCCCTGCAGACAACCCTAAATACTCTTGTATAGTTGTGATTCATGAACCAGATAAGAGTGTAGGGTATTATGGAGCTGATGTTTCTGGACCAGTTTTTAAATCCGTAGCACAAAAGGTGTATGCGAATTCTCCTTTGATAGACGAGGTGGATATGAAGGAATTGAATGGCGAAGAGTTGGAAAAGTCTTACCAAGGATATTATGCCAACATACAGAAGGATCATAACACAGTGCCCAATTTAAAAGGTTTAAGTGGTATGGATGCTGTGGCAATATTAGAAAATCTCGGAATAGAGGTAGAGGTTATAGGTAATGGTAAGGTACGCCGTCAATCTATTACAAAAGGCACAGATATTAAGAACGTTAAAAAAATTGTTCTAGAACTTTCATGAAGGTATTAAAGGACATATTATATGGGGTTGGTCTAACGGCGGTAAGTGGTACTACCAACTGTAGCATCAATGCTATTTGTTTTGATTCCCGTAAAGTGCAGAATGGTGATGTTTTCTTTGCTATAAAGGGAACTTTAACAGATGGCCATAAGTATATTGAAAAGGCAATTGAGCTAGGTGCTATAGCGATTGTATGTGAAGAGTTGCCTAAAGATTTGAGGACTAACATAACCTACGTTGAGGTAGATAATGGAAATAGGGCATTAGCAATCACAGCGTCTAATTTTTATGATAATCCATCAAAAAACCTAAAACTGGTTGGTGTTACAGGAACTAATGGTAAAACTACGGTAACCAGTCTATTGTATCAATTATTTAAAAAGGCGGGATTTAAAGTTGGACTTATTTCAACTATTAAAATAATGGTTGATGAAGTGGCGTATAAAACTAGTCATACCACACCTGATGCCCTGACCATAAATAAGTTCTTAAGCTTAATGAACGAAGCCGGAGTTGAGTTTTGTTTTATGGAGGTGAGTTCCCATGGGATACACCAAAAACGTACAGAGGGTTTGGTGTTTGAAGGTGCTATTTTTACCAATCTTACCCATGACCACCTAGATTATCACAACACCTTTTCGGAGTACAGGGATACCAAAAAAATATTGTTTGATAACCTTTCTAAAAAAGCATTTGCACTCACTAATGTAGATGATAAGAATGGTCTTTTTATGTTGCAGAATACCAAGGCAAGAAAATTTACTTATGCGCTAAAAAACTATGCGGATTACAGAGCGCAAATTCTAGAAAATCAGTTTGATGGCCAGTTGTTAAAGGTTGATGATAATGAACTTTGGACTAAATTGATAGGACATTTCAATGCTTATAATATATTGGCAATTTATGCTACCGCTGATTTATTGGGACTGGAAAAATTAGAAACATTACGCCTATTGAGCGAACTGGAAAATGTAGATGGTAGGTTTCAATATTTTATATCAAAAAATAGAATTACGGCAATAGTTGATTATGCCCATACGCCGGATGCCTTAAAAAATGTGCTTGAGACAATCAACACATTGAGAACTGGAAATGAAAACGTCATCACCGTTGTGGGGTGTGGTGGCGACAGAGACAGATCAAAGCGTCCGGTAATGGGTAATATCGCAGCGAAAATGAGCAACATTGCCATTTTCACTTCTGACAACCCCAGAACGGAATCCCCTTCTAGTATTATTTTGGAAATGGAAGCAGGGGTAGAACCTCAACACGTAAAAAAGATATTGTCTATAGAAAACAGGGAGCAGGCCATAAAAACAGCATGTAAAATGGCGGCCTCCAATGATATTATTTTGGTCGCTGGTAAAGGTCATGAAACCTATCAGGAGACAAATGGAGAGCGTGTAGATTTTGATGATTTTAAAATTATTAAGAAAGTATTACAAGATTTAGAAAAGTAGTAATGGCTCATTAAGCCCTTAAATAAATTATGTTAACATACCTATTTGAATATTTGGAAAAACAATATCAATTGCCTGGAGCAAGTCTGTTCCAGTTTAGTACGTTTCGTGCGGGTATGGCAATTTTAGTTTCACTAATTATAGCTACGGCTTATGGTAAGCGCATTATACTTTTTCTTCAAAAACAGCAGGTAGGTGAGACTATAAGGGATTTAGGTTTAGAGGGCCAAAAGCAAAAAGCAGGTACGCCAACCATGGGTGGTGTCATTATCATTTTGGCTACGCTAATACCAGTATTGTTGTTCGCGCGATTGGATAATATCTACATCATTCTTTTGATTTTTACTACCGTTTGGATGGGTATTATAGGTTTCGCTGATGATTATATTAAGGTTTTTAAAAAAAACAAGGAGGGACTTAAAGGCAGGTTCAAGGTATTGGGTCAAGTGGTATTGGGACTTATCGTAGGTGCCGTTTTATATTTTCATCCAGAGGTAACAATGCGCGACCAAAACAGGAGCGTAATTACAGAACAATATACGGTCGAAGAGGTTAAAGGGGCAGAAATTAAATCTACCATGACCACAGTACCCTTTTTTAAGAACAACGAGTTTGATTACGGGTATTTAATAGATTGGGCAGGAGAAAATGCCAAGGATTATGTTTGGTTGATTTTTATTCCAATGATAATCTTAATTGTAACCGCTGTATCCAATGGGGCTAATTTAACAGATGGTATAGACGGTCTGGCAGCAGGTACTTCGGCAATAATTGTATTTACCCTAGGGGTGTTTGCCTTAGTTTCGGGCAATATTATTTTTTCAGATTATTTGGATATTATGTATATCCCAAGGGTAGGAGAGCTATTGGTTTTTATTACCGCCTTTGTTGGTGCACTTGTCGGGTTTTTATGGTACAATGCTTTTCCGGCACAAGTTTTTATGGGGGATACGGGAAGTTTAACTATTGGTGGGGTAATAGCGGTAATAGCCATTATTGTGAGGAAGGAATTATTGATACCTGTGTTGTGCGGAATTTTTTTCGCAGAATCTTTATCGGTAATGCTACAGGTAGGCTATTTCAAATACACCAAGAATAAATTGGGCGAAGGCAAACGTATTTTTTTAATGTCTCCATTGCACCACCATTATCAGAAAAAAGGGTATCACGAGAGTAAAATAGTAACCCGGTTTTGGATTGTAGGAATAATGTTGGCAGTTGCTACCATTGTTACATTAAAAGTGAGGTAAATGAGTTTTTTGGTAGTTCTCGGAGGAGGGGAAAGCGGAGTTGGCACTGCCATTTTGGGCCTTAAAAAAGGATATAAGGTTTTTGTGTCCGACAAGGGTAAAATAAAAAAAGAGTATAAAGACGTTCTTGAGCATTTTGGAATTGATTGGGAGGAAGAAAAGCATACAGAGGCTAAAATCTTGCAAGCAGATGTGGTGATGAAAAGCCCAGGAATACCGGATAAAGCACCCTTGGTGAAAAAGCTACGGGACATTAACATACCGGTAATTTCTGAGATTGAGTTTGCATCAAAATATACCGATGCAAAGATTATAGGAATCACTGGAAGTAACGGAAAGACTACCACAACCATGCTCACCAACCATATCCTTGCTTCTGCGGGATTAAAGGTTGGTATGGCCGGGAATATTGGTGATAGTTATGCGAAGATGGTGGCAGAACAAGATTTAGAATATTATGTTTTGGAGATTAGTTCATTTCAGTTAGATGGAATAAAGGATTTTAAGCCTCACATTGCTGTTATAACGAACATCACACCAGATCATTTAGATAGATATGAATATAAGTTTGAGAATTATATAGCATCAAAGTTTCGGATTGCAATGAACCAAACAGCGGAAGATTATCTCATTTATGATGCAGATGATGAGGTATTGGTGAATTGGCTTAAGGAACACCCAGTCAAATCCAAATTATTTCCCTTTTCATTACAAAAGGAACTGGAAGAGGGTGCATTTGTAGAGAACAATGAAATTATTATTAGAACACAAGAAGATAGGATAAAGATTATGACAGACTCATTAGCGTTGGAAGGGAAGCACAATTTAAAGAATACAATGGCTGCATCTACAGTGGCAAAGTTGGTAGGTATTCGAAAGGAGACCATTAGGCAATGTGTGTCTAATTTCCAAGGAGCACCACATCGTTTAGAAAATGTGTTAAAAATTCACCATGTGCAATACATAAATGATTCCAAAGCAACCAATGTAAATGCAGCATACTATGCTTTGGATAGCATGAAGACACCAACGGTATGGATTGTAGGAGGGGTTGATAAAGGAAATGAGTACAAGGAGTTAATGCCATTGGTACGGGAAAAGGTTAAGGCAATAATTTGTCTTGGCTTAGACAATGAAAAAATCAAGGAAACTTTTGGCAATGTAGTAGACCTAATTGTGGAGACCTATGCTATGGAGGAAGCTGTAAAGGTAGCCTATAAAATTGCCGAGAGGGGCGACACCGTTTTGCTTTCCCCTGCCTGTGCAAGTTTTGATTTGTTCAAAAATTATGAAGATCGCGGTGATCAATTTAAAAACTGTGTAAAACATTTATAGGTGCTTAAATTTTTTCAAAATATCAATGGGGATAAAGCTATCTGGGCAATTGCTGCACTTTTAGCCTTATTTTCATTTTTACCTGTCTATAGTGCCAGTAGTAATCTAGTGTATGTGGTGGGTAATGGTACAACAGTCGGACATTTGGTAAAACATGCCTTGTTGTTGTTCATGGGTTTTGGAATTATATATGGAGTACATAAAATACCAACACATTTCTTTAAGGGATTATCCTTGATTGCGATGCCCATTGTATTGGTCCTATTGATATTTGTATTGGCACAAGGCTCCTCTGTTGGAGGTACAAATGCCAGTAGATGGATTCATATTCCGTTCGTAGGGTTTGGTTTTCAACCCTCTAATCTAGCGGCTGTTGTTTTAATGATTTATGTGGCTAGATATCTGTCTAAAGTAAAAGATGTACAAGTAAGTTTTAAGGAGAGCGTTCTGCCGCTATGGCTACCTGTTTTTTTAGTACTTGTCTTAATTCTTCCCGCAAACTTTTCAACTGCCGGTATTATATTCACTATGGTATTGGTCCTCTGTTTTCTGGGTGGTTATCCAATAAAATATTTGTTGGGAATTGTTGGGACAGGAATTTTATGTCTCACTTTATTCATTCTAACCGCAAAGGCCGCCCCTGACCTTTTTCCCAATAGGGTAGATACTTGGATGAGCCGTATTGATAGCTTTTCCAATCCGGAGGATACCGAAGGTTCATACCAAATTGAAAAGGCTAAAATTGCGATTGCCACTGGTGGTATTGTTGGCAAAGGGGCTGGTAAGAGTGTTCAGAAGAACTTTTTGCCGCAGAGTTCCTCAGATTTTATTTATGCCATTATCGTTGAGGAGTATGGCTTGGTAGGTGGTTTTGCACTTATGTTTTTCTATCTGTTTTTGTTATTTAGGATAGTGGTAGTAGCAAACGGATGCTCTACCATATTTTCTAAATTATTGGTTTTGGGTGTTGGCTTGCCAATAGTTTTTCAAGCGATGATAAATATGGCGGTAGCTGTAGAATTGTTTCCGGTAACTGGTCAAAACTTACCACTTATAAGTAGTGGGGGAACCTCTAGCTGGATGACTTGTTTGGCAATTGGAATTATATTGAGCGCGAGCAATAAACATATTGTTGTAGATAAAAAGAGTTTGTCTGGTATAGATGAAAATAATCCTTTAGAAGTGTTAAGTGGGCAGTTATAGGTTTATTATTTCTGGAGGTGGAACAGGCGGACATATATATCCGGCTATTGCAATAGCAAATGAGTTGAAACGAAGATTTCCGGGTGCTAAGTTTTTGTTTGTAGGGGCAAAGGACCGTATGGAAATGGAAAAGGTGCCACAAGCAGGATATGAGATTGAAGGTTTGTGGATAACAGGGATACAAAGGAAACTAACCCTAAAAAATGTAATGTTTCCCCTAAAATTGATTAGTAGTTTGATAAAGGCAAGCAAAATAGTAACACGTTTTAAACCTAATGCTGTTATAGGTACAGGTGGGTTTGCCAGTGGTCCTTTATTAAAAGTTGCCTCTGGCAGGGGAATCCCTTGTCTGCTTCAAGAGCAAAATTCCTTTGCAGGCATCACCAATAAATTATTAAAGCATAAAGTGGCCAAAATATGTGTTGCCTATGATGGTATGGAGAAGTTTTTTCCAAAGGATAAAATTGTGAAAACTGGGAACCCGGTACGGGCAGATTTAATAAAATTAGAAGTGCCAAGAGAAGAGGCATTGGATTTTTTTGGTTTAGATAGGAATAAAAGGACCTTGCTGGTTTTGGGTGGTAGTCTTGGGGCTCAAAGAATCAATGTATTGGTGCATAACAAGTTGACTTTCTTTAAAGATTTGGATGTACAGATAATATGGCAATGTGGAAAGGGGTATATAGATAACTATAAACAGTATAATTCAGACACTGTAAAAGTATTTGCTTTTTTAAATGATATGGAAAAGGCATATGCAGCAGCAGATTTTATTGTATCGCGCTCCGGTGCTGGAGCAGTTTCAGAACTTTGTATTGTTGGTAAACCTACGATTTTTATTCCATCGCCAGTGGTTGCGGAAGATCATCAGACAAAAAATGCAGCGGCTTTGGTAAAGGAAAATGCTGCTGTAATGATTACTGAAAAAAGTTTAGAGATCGATTTTGAAATGCAGTTTTCACATATTTTTAAATCTGGCGAATTACAACAAGAGCTTTCAAAGAATATTAAGGCCTTGGCAATGCCAAACGCAACAAGTGATATTTGTGATGAGATAGAAAAATTATTGGTATAAAATGATCAATTTAAACGACATACAATATGTGTACTTCATAGGAGTGGGAGGTATAGGTATGTCTGCTTTGGCAAGATATTTTAGGTTTATCAATAAAGAAGTGGCTGGTTATGATAAAACCGAGACGCCATTGACCAAAGAATTGGCTAAAATCAATATTGACATCCATTATTCTGATGGTTTGGAATTTGTTCCAAAAAACTTTTTACAAAAAGATAAAACGCTGGTGGTATATACACCAGCAGTTTCTTCATCACATTCAGAGTACCAATACTTTTTACAAAATGGGTTTGTAATAAAAAAACGTTCAGAAGTATTAGGAATGATTACAAAAGATTCCTTTTGCTTGGCTGTTGCAGGTACCCATGGTAAAACTACAACTTCAAGTATTTTAGCACATTTGCTTAAAGAAACGGGAATACCCTTAACTGCCTTTCTAGGTGGTATTTCAGAGGATTTTAATAGTAATTTCTTGTTAGAGGGTACGGCGTATGCGGTGGTAGAGGCAGATGAATTTGATCGTTCCTTTTTACAGCTGTCACCAAACGTTGCCTGTATAACATCAATGGATGCCGACCATTTGGATATTTATGGAGATATTGGTCAACTACATAAATCCTTTAAGGAATTCGCCAATCGGTTAAAGCCAGGCGGCAAATTATTTGTTAGAAAGGGTTTGCCTTTGGAGGGTATTACCTACGGCATAGAGGATGATTCGGATTATTGTATCCGAAATATAAAAATAGAACATGGTACCTACATATTTGATTTGGGAACTCCGGATACTGTTTTAAAAGGAGTTAAGTTCAATAAGCCAGGGAGGCATAATTTGCTTAATGGTTTGGTTGCATTTGCCATGGCGATACAAGCAGGATCCCCACCGTATCGCCTGGCAGAAGCACTTGCAAGTTTTAAAGGTGTACAAAGACGTTTTTCTTATAAAATAAAGCGGGATGATTTGGTATATATAGATGATTATGCACATCATCCCACAGAGATTGATGCCGTATATCAAGCTATTGAAGAAATGCATCCAAATAAAAAAGTACTTGCCGTTTTTCAACCTCATTTATTTTCAAGGACAAAGGATTTTGGTGACGAATTCGCTAAAAGTCTATCCAGATTTGATAGTATTATTCTATTGGAAATTTATCCGGCAAGGGAAGAACCCATACAGGGTGTTGATTCTAATTGGTTGCTTCGAAAAATATTAAATCCAAACAAAAAAATTGTACAGAAAGAAAATTTAATAGTAGAAATAAAATTACAAAATCCTCAGGTGTTGGTAACCATGGGGGCAGGTGATATAGGTTTAGAGGTGATTAATATTAAAAACGAATTGGAGTATGCGCACTAATTGGGGTTTTATAAAAATAATTACGCTAGTAGTTGTGTTAATGGGGGTTTACTCATTTTCAAACCAGCGAAATAAAAAGAAAAACATTGACAAAGTCGCCATAAAATTTATTGGTGATCAAAATTTATACATCACAGAAGGGACGGTTAATAAATTGTTAATACAAAATTATGGACGCCTAGAAAATGTGCCCAAAGAAAAATTAGTTTTGAATACTATAGAAAAGGTCCTAGAGGCCAATGAAATGGTGAAAAGTGCCCAAGTATATCTTACGATAGATGGTGAGCTTACGTCTAAAATTGTTCAACGTAAACCAATCGGACGCATAGAAGGAAATTCAAAGTTCTATTTGGACGATGATGGAAAACGCATGCCGTTTTCGTCGAATTATTCGGCCAGAGTTCCCATAATTACGGGTGATATTACAGGTGAGAGCCTTGAGGATGTATACGAAATATTGGAGTTTATAAACAAGGATGATTTTTTGCGTAAAAATATAATTGGTATACATGTAGTATCAGCAAATGATTATCAATTAAAATTTAGGCTTAATCAATTTGTGGTAAATCTTGGGGATATTGATAATCTAGAGGAAAAGTTCAGCAATTTTAAGGCTTTTTATGCCAAGGCAAATAAGGATAAGACACTGGAGAATTTTGCAATAGTAAGTTTAGAGTTCAATAACCAGGTAGTGTGCACTAAAATTTAAAAATAAAATGGAACAAACAAGATATTCAGTCGGTCTAGACATCGGTACAACAAAAATCGTTGCCATTATTGGTAAGGAAAATGAATACGGTAAGATTGAGATTTTGGGAATTGGTAAATCCAAGAGTCTTGGGGTGCATAGAGGTGTTGTAAATAATATCACACAGACAATAAAGTCTATTCAACAAGCAGTGGAACAGGCAGAAGTAAATTCTGGACTTAAAATAGGTTCTGTTGTGGTAGGAATTGCTGGCCAACATATAAGAAGCTTGCAGCATAGTGATTACATTACCCGTTCAGATTCTGAAGAGGTAATTAATGAAGGGGACTTGGATGCCTTGTGCAACCAAGTTTACAAATTAATTATGTTACCTGGTGAGGAAATAATTCATGTATTGCCCCAAGAATATAAAGTTGATGGGCAGGCCGAGATTAAACAGCCAATAGGAATGTATGGGGGCCGTTTAGAAGCTAATTTTCATGTAGTAGTGGGTCAGGTTACTTCCATTAAAAATGTGGGTAGATGTATTAAAAGTGCCGGTTTGGATTTAGGTAATATTACATTGGAACCTTTAGCCTCTTCAGATGCAGTTTTAAGTCAGGAAGAGAAAGAAGCAGGTGTAGCTTTAATTGATATAGGTGGTGGTACTACTGATTTGGCCATTTTTAAAGATGGTATCATAAGACATACTGCTGTAATACCTTTTGGAGGTGGTGTTATCACAGAAGATATAAAAGAGGGCTGTTCTATAATTGAGAAGCAGGCAGAACTGCTTAAAATAAAATTTGGGTCTGCATGGCCCGGTGAAAATAAGGATAATGAAATTGTATCCATCCCAGGTTTAAGGGGCAGGGAACCAAAAGAAATTACATTAAAGAACCTTTCTAAGATTATACATGCAAGGGTGGTTGAGATTATAGAGCAGGTTTATGTGGAGATCAAGAATTATGGACATGATGAGCAAAAGAAAAAGCTTATTGCCGGTATAGTTTTAACTGGTGGTGGTAGTCAGTTAAAACATTTAAAACAACTGGTAGAATATATTACCGGTATGGATACTAGAATTGGATATCCCAATGAACATTTGGCAGGTGATTCTGATGAAGAGGTGGCAAGTCCGTTATACGCTACCGCTGTAGGATTATTGATGAATGCGGTAAAGAATGATTCAAAGTTGGGAAACCGCCATAACAAGACCTTGTCAGGAACTAATGAGAGTTCTGGTTTTGATCAAGAACATGTGCTGGCTGAAGAGCAACAATTGGAAAGTGTAGGAATGGGTAAGGAAAGAAAATCAGTTTTTGATAAATGGTCAGAGAAATTAAAAGAGTTTTTGGATAACGCGGAATAAGTAAGAATACATAGAATAGAATACAACATTAACCAGTAATAAAAGTAATATGAGTAAGAACAGCGAATTTGATAGTATTTCATTTGATCTTCCAAAAAATCAAAGTAACGTTATTAAAGTCATTGGCGTCGGTGGTGGTGGTAGCAATGCCATTAATCACATGTTCCAGGCAGGAATAAACGGGGTAGACTTTGTGATTTGTAATACAGATGCCCAGGCATTGGATAATAGTCCTGTTCCAAACAAAATACAATTAGGGGTTTCGTTAACAGAAGGATTGGGTGCTGGTGCCAATCCTGAAGTTGGTGAACAGGCTGCTATGGAAAGTATGGAAGATATCAAAACGATGTTGGACAATACTACCAAAATGATATTTATTACCGCAGGAATGGGTGGGGGAACAGGAACTGGTGCTGCTCCCGTAATAGCCAAATTTGCAAAGGAAATGGATGTTCTTACAGTGGGAATTGTTACGATGCCATTTCAATTTGAAGGAAAGATGCGTTGTGAACAAGCCCAAAAGGGTATTGAGAAACTTCGCAAGAATGTAGATTCATTAATTGTTATCAATAATAATAAACTAAGGGAAGTTTACGGCAACCTTGGTTTTAAGGCTGGTTTTTCAAAAGCTGATGAAGTTTTAGCGACTGCAGCTAGGGGTATTGCAGAGGTAATTACACATCACTATACCCAAAACATAGATTTAAGGGATGCCAAGACCGTACTTTCCAATAGTGGTACGGCTATTATGGGCTCAGCCGTGGCATCTGGTTCTTCAAGGGCCAATGAAGCAATCATGAAAGCCCTGGATTCCCCATTGCTTAATGACAATAAGATTCAAGGCGCTAAAAATGTATTGTTGTTAATAGTTTCCGGAGTACAAGAGATTACTATTGATGAAATAGGTGAAATCAATGACCATATCCAGATAGAAGCAGGTTATGGAGCCAATATTATCATGGGTGTTGGTGAGGATGACACGTTAGGTGAGGCGATAGCGGTAACCGTAATTGCAACCGGTTTCAACGTTGAACAACAAGATGATATCGTTAATACCGAAACAAAAAAAATTATCCACACACTTGAGGAAGGGCAAAAGGCAGAGAAAGAATTACTTTCGAATTCTAAGACCGTCCATACTTTAGTTGATGATGAGGTAGAAGTAAAAGTAAAGGAGGTTCCAGAAGCACGATATCAATTGTTGGATGAAGGTGATTTTGATTTGATTCCCACAACTAATTATATTCGAAACTTCAATGTATTTTATGAAGAGGTAGCTGCGGATAATGTATCGGAAGATGACTTTATTATCATAGAATCTTCCGATGCCTTACGAAATATAGAAGTAGTAGAGCCAGAAATCCTCAAAGTGCGTAAAGAGGAAGATGATCAGTTTGCAATGAGTTTTGAGCTGCCATTAGAAGGTGAAGAGGAAAGGGAGAATGTTATTACTTTTAGTTTAGATGATGATGTTAAGGATATTGATGTTAAGGACAGTGTTGAAATAATTCCGGTTTTGGAATACAATAAGAAAGGTGAAACAAGATATAGTCTAGATGATTATATGGAATTGGAAAATAAACTGACAGGAGCAAAGTCAAAAGCAGAGGAATTTGAACCCAAAATAGTTGAGGATGAATTGGTTTTTCAAAAAAGAACCGTAGCGAATCAAAATACAACGGCTATAAGACAAACTGAAATAGACCCAATGGAAACTCCAATAGAGGAGCTACTAAGGGAAAGAGCTGATGAGCGCAGAAGAAAATTAAAGGATTTTAACTATAAGTTCAAAAATAGTTTAAGTAACATCGATGAAATAGAAAAGGAACCTGCCTATAAAAGACAGGGTGTAGATTTGAACGAAAATCCAAGGGAGAACAAAATATCAAGAACTAGTTTAAGTGATGATAGTAATGATGAAATTCAATTGCGATCAAATAACTCATTCCTGCATGATAATGTGGACTAAGTTTTTTCGTAACTAACGTTTTAAACCCGAAAACAAAAGCTGTTTTCGGGTTTATTTTTTATCTTCGCAAACCAAAATCATGTAGTTATGGGTTTACAGCAAAAAGTAATGGATGAGATGAAAGTGGCTATGAAAGCCAAGGATGCTGTGGCTTTGGAATCTTTACGCGCAATTAAATCGGCTTTATTGTTAGCAAGTACCAGCGGTTCTGCAACTGAGATTACAGAGGAAGAAGAGGTAAAACTTATACAAAGGTTGGTAAAACAAAGAAAAGATAGCGCAGCAATCTTTTTAGAACAGGGAAGACAAGATTTAGCAGATCCAGAGTTGGCCCAAGTGGCGGTCATTGAACAATTTTTACCAGAACAGTTGACAGAGGAGGAAGTTGAGAAAGTGGTAGTGCAAACTATTGAGGCAACAGGTGCCTCAGGCATGAAGGATATGGGTAAGGTAATGGGTATTGTTTCTAAAGAATTGGCAGGACAGGCAGATGGTAAAATGATATCAACTATAGTAAAGCAGAAATTAAATTCATAATAGGATAATGGCTCCGTGGCGCAACTGAATAGCGCATCAGATTTCGGCTCTGAGGGTTGGGGGTTTGAATCCCTCCGGGGTCACTTTTTTAATGAAGGTCTTGCATATGCAGGGCCTTTTATATTTTAAATATTTTCTATCTGTGTTTATTATGTGTTGTTTGGTTTTATAAAAAAACTGAATGTCCGCAATGAGTCATAAACATAGTAATCCATGTCAGGTCGAGCGCAGTCGAGACCTCTTTTTGAGTACGTTATGTCAAACGACCTCTCGACTGCGCTCAAGGTAACGTTATTATATGACTCATTGCGGATATTCAATTTAAAAAATAAGGAAATGATAAAAAAAATACTATTTTTTATAATTGTTTTAGTGACATTTAGTTGTAGTCAAGAAAAAGATGAGGCTGTTATGGAAGAGCCTAATGTTGATAAAGGTCTCAGTAGTTTCGCTGATAGCGAACCTAACAATGATGTGATGTTACAAGCTTTTTGGTGGGACTCGTACTTGGATAATAAAATCTCATTGTCGGGATCACTTTACAATTTTGTTGAGGAAAAGCTAGTGGAACTATCAAACGCTAATATTGACGTCATATGGTTGCCACCACCTAGTGAAGGCGAGGGAATGGGGTACCATCCAAGAGAGCTTTTTAACTTTAATTCTAATCATGGCAGTGAGGATGAATTGAAATCACTGTTACAGCTAATAAACAATCGAAAAATGCATGGAATGGCTGATCTGGTTTTAAATCATCGCATAGGTACAGCTACTTGGACAGATTTTACAAATCCCTCTTGGCCTTGCGATGCAATTTGTAGTGATGATGAAGGTAATACCAATCCTCTGGCATTTGGGACTAGGCCATGTGGCGACAATGATGAAGGTGAACAGTGGGAAGGGGCACGCGACTTGAATCATAAAAGCCATTCTGTTCAAACAGGTATAAAAGATTATTTGTCAAGATTACAAGAGTTAGGTTTTGATTCTTGGCGTTATGATTTTGTCAAGGGCTTTCCACCAAAGTATGTGGGTGAATATAATAGTTCAGCACCCTACTATTACTCAGTAGGTGAGTACTGGGATGGTAATTTAGATGCAATAAAATATTGGATAGATGGTACTGATAAAACTACCTCAGGGGTTTCGGCAAAAAAATCAAGTGCTTTTGATTTTGTGTTGAAGTATAAATTAAGGGAGGCTATTGTTAATCTTAACTATTCTGTCTTAAATAATTCTAATAAACAATTTGGACTATCTAGTAGTAATGGTTATGGTGATAAATCGGTTACATTTTTGGATAACCATGATACGGGGTGTATCAATAGGAGTGATTGTGACAATCTTTTCTCCAATAGTACCAATCAAATAAGAATGGGGTATGCTTATTTATTGACCCACCCAGGCATTCCAATGATTTGGTCCTATCACTATTTTTTTCAAGATCAGACAGGTGAATTAAAAAAGGATATTAATGAATTTATACTTTTAAGGAAAGAACTTTTAATTAATGCGAATAGTTTGGTTGAAGTTCTAGAGACCAATGATGGTTCTTCTGGTTTATATGTGGCTAAAATTGACAATAAGTTATTGTTAAAAATGGGATACGGCACCTATAATCCGGAAACATCTTGGAAATTAAAGAAATCAGGTATTGGATATAGTATTTGGACTTTATAGTTTTTACTGGCGGGTAATGGAGAGTTTTTATCTATTGCCTTTAATATGTTCAATTATCATTTTAGCATGTATTCGGGAATTTTCAATAAACCATTTATGCGTTTCCATCCCACCACAAATTACCCCAGCTAAATACAGTCCCTTAACATTGGTCTCCATGGTTTCCCCATCATACTCCGGTAATCTTTTTTCGTCCTTTGAAATGTGGATGCCAATGGCATCCAAAAACTTAAAATTGGGTTTGTAACCTGTTAGTGCCAAAACAAAATCATTAGGTAAGGTAACATGCTCATTTCCAGTCTTGATTGTTATGGAATTCTCGGTTATTTCTTCTACAATGCTATTATAATAAGCCTTTATGCTACCTTCCTCAATTCTATTGATGATATCAGGTCTTACCCAATACTTAACGCGCTGCCCTACTTCAGGGCCACGAATTATCAAGGTAACCTCTGCACCTTTACGCCAACATTCCAAGGCCGCATCTATAGCACTATTGCTGGCACCAATTACCGCTACTTTTTGACCAGCATAGTAATGGGGATTGTCATAATAGTGAGAAACCTTTTTTAAAGACTCTCCAGGAACATCCAATAAATTGGGAATATCATAGAAACCTGTGGCAATTATTATTTTTTTTGATTTGTAAGTTGCTTTATTGGTTACTATAGAAAAGGTATCAGTTTGTTTTTTTACCACATCAACTTTTTCGAATAAATGAATGTTGAGCTTATGGTTAGTTACAATACGCCTATAATATTCTAAAGCTTCATCACGTTTAGGTTTGGCTTCCTTACTAATAAACGGAATATCATCTATCTCTAACCGTTCGGAGGAAGAAAAAAACTGCATGTTGGCAGGATAGTTAAAAAGTGAATTTACTATCGGGCCTTTTTCAATGATTATATAAGATAAACCATTCTTTTTAGCCTCAAGGCCACAAGCAATGCCTATTGGTCCGCCCCCAACGATAGCAATATCATATATCATTATTCTCCTTTTAATTCTGTTATGGTCTTCATAGGATCTGTACTTTTGAAGACGAAACTGCCCGCTACCAATACATCTGCGCCGGCTGCTATCAATTTAGAGGCGTTTTGTGTTGTTACCCCACCATCAATCTCAATTAAAGTTGAGGTGTTTTTTTTGGATATCATTTCTTTAAGATCCTTAACCTTTTGGTAGGTATTCTCTATAAAGGATTGACCTCCGAAACCAGGATTAACACTCATTATTAAAACTAAGTCCAAATCGGAAATAATATCTTCTAAAACTTTTATGTTCGTATGTGGGTTTAAGGCAACGCCAGCTTTCATTCCAGCATCTTTTATTGCTTGTATGGTCCTATGTAAGTGGGTGCAAGCTTCGTAATGTACGGTTAGGACACTTGTGCCAAGTGCTGCAAATTTTGTGATATAACGGTCAGGATCTATTATCATTAAATGAACATCCAAAGGCTTAGTTGCATATTTCTGAATAGCGCTTATAACCGGCATGCCATAGGAGATATTAGGAACAAAAACACCATCCATGACATCAATATGGTGCCAATCTGCTTTGCTTTCGTTGACCATTTCAACATCTCTCTGTAAATTCCCAAAATCGGCAGCCAATAGGGAAGGGGCTATTAACGGTAATTTCATTTTATACTATTATTTCAATTACAAAAATACGCAATAGCAATTTAGCCCTTATTGATTTTTGGAATTAGTATAAATTTCATGGTTTTTGTTCCCGCCTGAATTTAGATATGCAAATAAATCTATGATTTCTTCTTTATTTAATCTATTTAACAAGCCAGATGGCATTGGGGAAATTGGTGAAAGTTCCCTTTTAACGATGTTTTCTGTTACTAAAGTAGTTGTATACATTTCATTAAATGGATTGGGCATGAGAACTATAGAATCGTTGGTTTCAACTTTTATCCGACCAGCAATTTTGCTGCCATTTCTTAAGTGGAAAAGGGTATTTGCATATTGGTCAGAGATTTCATCATTTGGACTGTAAATAGCAAACATGAGGTCATACGTACCAAATTTTGAATACGCCTGCGTTAAGTCAGGCCCCGCAGCACCGCCTTCACCTTTTATTCTATGGCAAAGTACGCATGTTGCCGCCTTAAATGCCCGCTCGCCATCTTCATAATTTCCATTGTAGTTGTCTAAACCACTCCAAACAATATCACCCATATCACCACCGCTATAGTTTTTACCCGGACCTTTTGGTAGGGGAAGATCAGCTATGGCACTTGAGGGGGCGTAGGAACCTGAGATTTCTTGAAAATAGTTTCTTTCGTTTTCTGGGATATTATTTAACGCACATTGACGTACATTTTCCATATAGGCCTTAAAGCTCATACCACCTTTTGAAGAAAGTACGTCATAATACCATTGAAAATAACTTTTCCTTGATTGTTTTGACCAGCCTTCTTTGGCATTGCTCAACAACATGCCATAATAAATAGCTTCACTTGGGGGCATTTTATCTATAACCTCACGGATAAGAGGCCCATATTCTTCACTTCTCAAAGTAGCTTCCCCACTCAACATTTCCACACCTTCTGTAACCGTTTTGTTCTTAGTGTGATGAATTAATTGGGCTACTAGTTTTTCCGTAATACCAGGAGTTTTTAAGTATAGAAGTAATTGAGCAAGCTCTTTATTCACTATGGTATTTGCATGAGGAAAATAACCGCGTAGTTTATTACTGATTTTTGATTGATAGGAATTATTGGGATATCCCATTCTTATAAAGTTCAGCGAATAAGCCCTAAGTAAATCTACTTGCTTTTCTTTGTTTAAAACTTCTAGACGAATGGGTTGTAGTTTTTCTAAAATCACATTTTGTGCAACTTTGTCAGCTTGGTGGGACATGGCAATTGCGGCTTCAATTACTTTGTTGTCATCTGTTTCTGCATTAAACTTGTTTAGCCATTGATCAACAGGGTGATGTTCTAAAACTAAACGTGCTGCATATCGTATAAAACGATCCCTATGGTTTAAATTGGCCCATGCGAGATCTATTCCGTCCTGACCATTTTTGGTATGATATACTTCTAGTTTATGGCGCAATTCCCTAAGTGTTTGGGTATGATTTTCCGAATTGTGTTTCTTTTCAACCTCATAATTGTCATTAGCACTTAAGCGGTATAAATGGGAATCCAAGTTTCTACCACCAGTAGCAAAATATAAGTTGCCATCAGAACCTGCTACCATGTCGGTCAGTGGAAGTGGGGTACCTGTTAAAAATACTTCCCGTTCTGCAGTATAGGAACTTTCATTTTGTTTTAAGCTGATAAAGTAAACGGTGCCAAAACTCCAATCCATCGCAAAAAGACCATTACTATATTTGGTAGGGAGGTTAAGGCCGCTAGAAGAGATAACAGCTGTAGGGGAGCCCTGTTCCAAGTTATGTACGGCTGGTAAATTGTCTGGGTAATAGGCAGGCCATTTTCCAGATCCAGTTCGCCAGCCGTATTCACTGCCACTGGTTACATGGCAAATACGCGTTGGGCGGTACCAAGGCATACCTATATCCCATTCCATATCTGCGTCATAAGTGAATAGTTCACCATCTTCATTAAAAGCGATATCAAAGGCATTTCTGAAACCTGCCGCAAAAAGTTCCCATTGGGTTCCTTCTGGATTAAATTTTGCTACCCAACCTCCAGGTGCTTTTATATCATTGGCGTGCCCCCTGGCATCCAAATAGGGCTCAAAAAGATTATCCTCGCCCCAGTTGATTGGTAGCCTACTATTTTCTTTTACTTTATCAGGGATTAGGGTATGATTGCCTGCTATAAAATAAATTTCTTTTTTGTTAGGCGATAAGGCAAAGCTATGTGGGCCATGCTCTCCACTACCTTCCAACTTTAGGAGCAGACGTGAGGTATCTAGTTTTCCATCTTTATTTTCATCAGTGATTCTGTAAATGCCACTGCCCGCCTGTTCAGAATCAGATATATCTTTATCCCATCTTTTGTTTACGGCTACATATAAACTATTAAAAGCCCAAATCAATCCGTGCGCCTCGCCAATTTGTAAATCTAATGGCACAACATCTTTAGGTGCTAAGCTTGTTTGATTATTGGATACTTGAAAAGTGTATATTTTGCCATATTGGTCACATGCAAACATTTGATTATCATTTCCTTTTGCCAAAGCCACCCAAGAGCCCTGGTCATATTTACTTGGATGATAAATTTCTTCTAATGTAAACCCATCTGGAATTTGGAATTTTATTTCTGTATTGGTTTTATTGCCCTCTAGTTTCTCATCTGGTTTACATGAGAAAAAAAGAACCAGGAAGATTCCTAAAAAGAAGAATGTATGGCTACGCTTGTACATATATGTATATTGTTGGTCATTTAAATATACAAAGTAATCTCTAAGAAGTATTAAGCCAACTGTCGCAAACCTTCATAAACGGAAATTCCAACGGCATTGGCAAGGTTTAAACTTCTAATATGTGGACTGTACAAAGGTATTTTGGCAGTTTGATTATTGTTATCTTCAACCAAGGTTGATGGTAGGCCTACTGATTCCTTACCAAAAACCAGAAACATATTATCTGTATATTTTATTTCCCAATGATGATTGTTAGCTTTTGCAGTAAAAAATACCATGTCAGCATTTTTGTGTGTTTCAAAGAACACTTTTTGATTCTCATAAATATGGACGTCTAGGTACTGCCAATAATCCAGACCGGCACGTTTGAGTCTTTTGTCGGTCAACTCAAAACCAAAAGGTTTTACCAGGTGTAGGGTGGAATTGGTAGCAAGGGCCAATCTACCAATATTACCCGTGTTATTGGGGATTTCTGGTTCTATAAGTACAATGTTGAAACTCATTATTTTTTAAAGGATTGTAAATATAATTGTTCTACTTTTTCTCTGGCCCAAGGGGTTCTCCGCAGAAATTTTAAACTTGATTTTATTGACGGATTACTTTTAAAACAGTTAATGTTGACTTGGCCAGCCAAATCTTCCCACGAGTACTTTTCTGTAAGTTCCTCGAGTATGGTAACTAATTTAATGCCATGAAGGGGATTGTTAGGTTGTGTTGAATTGGTTTCTTTCATATAGTAGTTTGCTAGATTATTTCTGAAAAGCGATAACCATAGATGTTGAAGGAATTTCAATTGCATCTTTTACAACCGTTAATCCATCTAAGTCAAAATTATCCCCTAAAACTGCCAATTGCCATGAACCACTTAATTTATATAGTTGCGCTTTTTCATTCGCATTGTAAGTGACCAATATATTTTTCCATTCGTCATTATTGGCATTGTTTTTAATTATATAGCTTATTGTGCCTTCATCAGCAGTAATAAATTCTAAATTGTTCGCAACATCTTTAGCACTGGTCATTCTAAAGGCTGGGTGTGCCCTTCTTAAGGATATTAAATTTTTATAGTATTTAAAAACATTTTTAAATTCATTTTTCCTGTTCCAATCTATCTGGTTTATGCTATCGGGCAGATTATAGGAATTATGTTCTCCATTTTTAGTGCGAAGAAACTCAGAGCCCGCATGCAGAAAAGAGGTTCCTTGTGATGTTAGTACGATGGCATTGGCTAGTTTATCCATTGCTGTTAGTTGGGGTAATGTGGCGTCACTTCTTGAAATTTTTAATTTATCGAACAGCGTATGGTTATCATGACAAGAAACATAAGAGATGGCTTGCCATGGTTCATTTGTCCAAGGTTGATCAGAATAATTAACTGCCTTATAATCTATCTGTGGATGTTTTATTGCGCCAACAATACCGAATTTTATGGATTCTTCCATTTTTTTGCCGCCATTAACAAAACCTATGTCTTTATCTTCAAAAACAGAACCTTTTAGGGCATCCCTTAGATCATCGCTAAAGGCTGATATTTTAGGAAGTTGTTGAATATTTTGTTTCAGCGCTTGTTTAAATTTTGGTAATGGGGAATCTTTTGCCGTCCATCCTTCACCATAAAGCATGATATTTGGATTCACTTCTTTTACCTCATCCGCAATTTTGTTTATAGTGGCAATGTCGTGAATACCCATTAAATCAAATCTAAATCCGTCTATATGATATTCTTTGGTCCAATATAAGATCGATTCTAACATGAACTTTCGCATCATAGCACGTTCTGATGCAGTTTCATTGCCACAAGCGGCGGCATCCGAATAAGAGCCATCCTGTAAATGTCTATAATAATATCCGGGTACTTCTTGATTGAAATTGGACTCTTCGGTTTTACCAGTATGGTTATAGACTACATCAAGTATTACGCCTATGCCATTATCATGAAAGGCTTTTACCATTTTTTTAAATTCCCTAATTCTCACTTCCGCATTAAAGGGGTCAGAAGAAAAGGAACCTTCAGGCACATTATAGTTGTTTGGGTCATAACCCCAATTAAATTGAGGGGTATCCAGATTTGTTTCATCAATGGCATAGTGGTCAAAAGTTGGAAGTAAGTGAACATGTGTAATGCCTAATTCTTTAAGATGGTCTATTCCTGTTGCAACACCTTTTGGCCCTTTGGTGCCTTCTTCAACCAAACCCAAGTACTTACCAGGCCTAGAAGAACCAGCATTTGGGTGAATGGTCATATCCCTTATATGCAGTTCATAAATGATGGCTTCATTGGGATAGTTTAATTTTGGTCCACTATCCTTTTCCCACCCTATAGGATTTGTACTTTTTAGATTTAAAACCATTGCTTTTTTGCCATTAACGCCTACAGCTTGGGCATAAATTCCTGGAGTTTCATTTAGCCAGGTTTTATTGGTTTTTATTTGATAGGTATAATATTTACCGTTTAAATCCCCATCCAATCTTTTAGACCATAAGCCGTCGTTTGAACTTTGCATCTCATAGTTGGCTTCAGGTATGCTATCATGCCCGTTTTTATAAAGCCGTAGTATTACTTTATTGGCTATAGGAGACCATAGTTTAAAATTGGTGGCACTTTTCCCATAAGAAACCCAAAGATTGGCTTCGGTTGGTTGCGGGTAAGTGTCATACCCCATTAAGATTTCTTTTTGTTTACAAGCGTTAAAAAAGAGAATCGCCATTAAAGGATAAATTAAGTTTTTCATATTAAAATGACTGCGAAGCAAGTTACATCAAGATAGTAATTCTTTCACTACCATTCTCGATATTTCAGCCTGTGGACCGTTGTTTTGATAAACGATAAACTCATAAAATGAAAAAACTCCGGTAATCAGCCGGAGTTTATTCATCAATCAAAAAACGAACAGTCATGATAAACTGTTGTTACCGTTAAAATTACAATTAATATGCCAAATATCCAATTTAAGGATTATTTAACGTGCAATTTTATATTGTCCTATCCTAAGTACGTTTTTAGGATTTTACTTCTAGAAGTATGTTTTAATCTACGTATTGCTTTTTCCTTTATTTGACGAACCCTTTCCCTGGTAAGGTCAAAAGTTTCACCAATTTCCTCAAGGGTCATAGAATGTTGTCCGGCTAAACCAAAATAAAGACGAATAACATCTGCTTCTCTTGGTGTTAAGGTTTCTAGAGCACGTTCAATTTCTGTTCGTAGCGATTCATGCAATAACTCCCTATCCGGGTTTGGAGATTCACCACTACGTAATACGTCGTAAAGGTTAGAATCCTCACCATCAATTAATGGAGCATCCATAGATACATGGCGTCCAGAATTTTTCAGGGACTGTTTTACATCTTCTACGGTCATATCCAATTCTTTTGCAATTTCTTCTGCAGAAGGAATACGCTCATGTGCTTGCTCTAAAAATGCAAACGTTTTGTTGATCTTGTTAATAGATCCAATTTTGTTCAAAGGCAAACGAACTATACGTGATTGTTCTGCTAATGCCTGCAATATAGATTGACGGATCCACCATACGGCGTAGGAGATAAATTTAAATCCCCGCGTTTCGTCAAAACGCTGTGCAGCTTTGATCAGACCAAGGTTGCCCTCGTTAATCAAATCCGGTAAAGTAAGTCCTTGGTTTTGGTACTGTTTGGCCACGGATACCACGAATCTGAGGTTGGCTTTTGTAAGTTTTTCAAGAGCGATCTGGTCGCCTGCCTTGATACGTTGTGCCAACTCTACTTCTTCATCTGCCGTGATCAAGTCCACTTTTCCAATTTCTTGTAAGTACTTGTCCAAAGATGCGGTCTCCCTATTGGTGACCTGTTTTGTAATCTTAAGCTGTCTCATTAAAATAAATTAAGTTCAATTTGCATAGACTGCATATACTTATACGTAAAAATCTTCCGAATGTTACAATCGATTAAAAAAAAGTTCATTTTTCCGTTGAAAGGCACAAAAAAGCCCCGATTGTAGTATCGAGGCTTCATTTTATTTAAAAGGATAATTAATCCCTTCTTGGTTTTCTATCGCGATTACGATCATTACCACGACGATCGTCCCTTCGTTTATCATCACGTGGTGGTCTTTCCTTAAAACCTTCTGGTTTAGGTAAAAGCGCCTTACGTGAAACCTTCTCTTTTCTAGTTCTAGGATCTAAACCAAAGTATTTTACATCGAATACATCTCCCATATTAACCACATCAGAAACATTTTCTGTACGTTCCCAAGCTAGCTCAGAAACATGTAACAAAACTTCATTGCCAGGGGCATCTAAATATTCAACAACGGCACCAAAATCTAACATCTTAATAACCTTTACTTCGTATACGCTGCCAACTTCTGGTTTGAACATTAAAGAATCTATCTTCGCCAATACCGCGTTAATACCATTCTGATCGGTTCCAAGGATTTCAACTATGCCTTCTTCTGTAACAGGATCTTCATTGATTACTATAGTTGTCCCTGTTTCTTTTTGCAGTTCTTGGATAACCTTTCCTCCTGGTCCTATTAATGCCCCAATAAATTCGTTAGGAATTACTCTGGTGACCATTTTAGGAGCATGCGCTTTCACGTCTGCATTTGGAGTAGAAATAGTATCTGTTAATTTGGTCAAGATATGTAAACGGCCATCTCTAGCTTGTTTTAATGCATTAACTAAAATTTCGTAGGACAATCCTTTTACTTTAATGTCCATTTGACAAGCCGTAATACCATCTGCAGTACCGGTAACTTTAAAGTCCATATCACCTAGGTGATCTTCATCTCCTAAGATATCTGAAAGAACTGCATATTTACCTGTTTCAATATCGGTAATCAATCCCATTGCAATACCTGAAACTGGTTTTTTCAATTGAACCCCAGCATCCATCAATGCCATAGTGCCTGAACATACGGTTGCCATAGAAGAAGAACCATTAGATTCCAAAACTTCTGAAACTACACGAACAGTGTAAGGACAATCAGCTGGTACCATTCCTTTTAATGCACGTTGCGCCAAGTTACCGTGACCTACTTCCCTACGGGAAGTTCCACGAATAGGTCTTGCTTCACCCGTTGAGAAAGGAGGGAAGTTATAGTGTAAATAGAAACGCTCTTCACCTTCTTGGGAAGGCATATCAATTTGATTTGCATCTCTAGATGTTCCTAATGTTACCGTAGCCAATGCTTGTGTTTCACCACGTGTGAAAATTGCAGAACCGTGTGTAGAAGGTAAGTAATCAACCTCACACCAAATTGGGCGAATGTCAGTTGTTTTTCTACCGTCTAAACGTAAACCTTCATTTAAGGTAAGGTCACGAACTGCAGTTTTTTCTGCTTTATAGTAATATTTTGAGATAAGTCCACCGAAATCAGCTTGCTCTTCCTCAGAAAAAGAAGCTTTGATTTCCTCTTTTATTTCGCTAAAAGCAGCACTTCTTTCATGCTTGGCAGAACCGGCCTTTGCTACAGCATATACCTTGTCATAAGCCATATCATAAATTTTCTTGGCCAAATCCTCATCTTCTCTTTCTGGCTCGTACTCACGTACTTCTTTTTTGCCAAAAGCCTCTGCCAATCTCAATTGTGCGGCACATTGTACTTTGATGGCTTCATGTGCAAATTTAATTGCTTCTGTCATTTCCTCTTCGGAAATTTCATCCATTTCGCCTTCAACCATCATTACAGAATCAGCAGATGCGCCTATAACCATATCAATATCACATTCGGCTAATTGGGCAAACGAGGGGTTGATGATAAATTCACCATTAAGTCTACCTACCCTTACCTCAGAGATAGCGCACTCAAAAGGAAAATCTGAAAGTTGAATAGCTGCGGATGCGGCAAGACCTGCCATCGCATCTGGCATAACATTTTCATCATGGGACATCAACTGAATCATCACTTGAGTCTCTGCATGATAATCTTTTGGGAAAAGTGGACGTAGAACACGATCTACCAAACGCATGGTCAATACTTCACCATCACTAGGTCTAGCCTCTCTCTTAAAAAAACCACCGGGGTAACGACCCGCGGCAGCAAATTTTTCACGGTAATCTACTGTTAAAGGCAAGAAATCTACATCAGATTGCTTGTAGTTGGAAACAACTGTACATAATAACATACATTTTCCAGATTGAACAACAACAGAACCATGGGCCTGCTTTGCCAATTTTCCGGTTTCGATAGAAATTTCCCTACCGTCCCCAAGGTCAATGACCTCTTTAAATACTTTTGGAATCATAAAATTGATTTAAACCCGATACTTCTCGGGATTTTGTTAAACAATGGTCGATCTATATAGATCTGCTGTTGTGTTGTTGTTGCTGTGTTTGCAAAGACCAATGAAAAACTAAGTGTAGCTTTTTGTTTGTCCCTTTTAGCTTCTTGGACTTGAAGTAGTTTAAAAAAAGGGATAGCTAGCTATCCCTTTTTTTGTTTTATTTTCTAATACCAAGCTCTTTTATCAGCTCTCTGTATTTTACAATATCATTTTTAATCATGTAATCAAGAAGACTTCTTCTTTTACCTACAAGCTTTACTAATGAACGCTCCGTATTGTAGTCTTTATGATTTTTTTTCAAGTGACCGGTCAAATGATTGATACGGTGTGTGAACAATGCAATTTGTCCTTCTGTGGAACCAGTGTTCTCCACTTTTCCGCCGTATTTTTTAAAAATTTCGGCTTTTACTTCTTTTGTTAAATACATTCCAATATTATTTTAAATGATTTTTATGTATGTGATTGATTTTCAATCAGGGCGCAAAGATACTTCTTTTTTTTATCCCACATACATTTTAATCATAGCTTTTTTAAATTGAACTTACTTGCGAATAGGGTTGTTTTGAATTAAATCTATATACAGATTAATATTTTTCTTTAGTTCTTTACGATGACTAATAAAATCTAAGAAACCATGTTCCAAAAGAAATTCTGAAGATTGGAATCCTTCTGGTAATTCCTTTCCTGTAGTATCTTTTACAATACGAGGTCCGGCAAAACCAATTAAGGCACCTGGTTCGGCAATATTTATATCACCTAACATAGCATAGGATGCTGTTGTTCCTCCAGTTGTTGGATCGGTACATAATGATATATATGGTAACCCAGCTTCTGCCAATTGGGCTAGTTTAACAGAGGTTTTTGCCAATTGCATCAAAGACAATGCTGCCTCCATCATACGGGCTCCACCAGATTTTGAAATCATTACAAAAGGTACTTTCGTTTTAATGGCATGGTCAATCCCACGCGCAATCTTCTCACCAACTACACTACCCATTGATCCTCCTATAAAGGCAAAGTCCATACAGCAAATCACAACGTTCCTACCTAAAGATTTGCCAAACCCAGTTCTAACTGCGTCCTTAAGTCCCGTTTTCTTTTGTGCAGCTTTTAACCGGTCAACATATTTTTTGGTATCCTCAAATTTTAAAGGATCTTTAGAGGAAAGTTTGGCGTCAAGTTCTGTGAATTTATTATCATCAAAAAGAATCTCAAAGTATTCCTTACTTCCTATTCTTACGTGATAATCATCTTCTGGACTTACATAAAAGTTTTTGGCTAAATCTTCAGATTCTACAATCTTTCCTGTTGGGGATTTATACCATAGACCTTTAGGCGTGTCTTTTTTTTCCTCAGTTGAAGTCTGTATTCCTTTTTCCTTTCTTTTAAACCAAGCCGTCATGTTATCCATAATTAAAAGTTAGTGACTTAAGGGAATTACAAAGTGTTAACGTTATTTAAATCTTCAAACGCCTTTTTTAAACGCTCTATAAAAGTAACCTCACCTTTTCTTAACCAAACTCTTGGGTCATAGAATTTTTTGTTAGGCTCATCAGCTCCTTTTGGATTTCCTATTTGAGATTGTAAAAAGTCCTTGTTTTCCTGAACATAATCACGAACACCGGCCAAGAATGCATATTGCAAATCGGTGTCAATGTTCATTTTGATAACACCATAACTGATACCTTCCCTAATTTCTTCAACGGTAGATCCAGAACCTCCGTGAAAAACGAAATCTATATGATTTTGTTCAACACCATATTTTTCTGAAATGAATTCTTGGGAATTTTTCAAGATTTTTGGGGTGAGCTTTACGTTACCTGGTTTGTAAACACCATGAACATTTCCGAAAGCAGCCGCTATTGTAAATCTATGGCTTACTTTGGATAGTTCTTCGTAAGCATAGGCAACTTCTTCTGGTTGGGTATATAGCTTAGAATCATCTACATCTGAATTGTCTACGCCATCTTCTTCACCACCAGTTATTCCCAACTCTATCTCTAAAGTCATTTCCATTTTGCTCATACGCTCTAGGTAACCTTTACATATCTCTATGTTTTCTTCTAAAGGTTCCTCTGATAAATCTATCATGTGGGAGCTGAATAAAGACTTGCCTGTTTCTGCGTAGTGTTTTTCACTAGCATCCAATAAGCCATCTATCCATGGCAATAATTTTTTAGCGCAATGGTCCGTATGTAAAATAACTGTTGCTCCATATGCTTCAGCTAATTGGTGTACATGTTTAGCACCTGCAATAGCGCCCTGTATGGCAGCATTCTGTCCTTCATTTGAAAGACCTTTGCCTGCATTGAACTGTGCACCGCCGTTTGAGAATTGTATGATTACGGGAGCATTTAAACTTGCAGCGGTTTCTAAAACACCGTTAATGGTGTTTGATCCTATTACGTTAACTGCAGGAAGTGCAAATCCTTTTTCCTTTGCATAGTTGAAAATTTCTTGAACTTGATCTCCAGTTGCTACACCGGGTTTGATATTATGAGCCATAATTTTAGGTCTATTGGTTTTTTAAAAAAAAATGTGCAACAAAAGTAATAAAACAATTAAACTTAAAATGGATAGTTAATGCCAATTTGTAAAACTGAATTCGCAAAATTGTAATCTCTAAACCATCTTTTAGCTTGGATCTCTGCCGGATTATAGGTTTTAAACCCAAGATCTAGACGAAAGAGAAAGTAGGTAAAATCATATCTTAGGCCAAATCCAGTGCCAAGAGCGATGTCCTTCAAAGATTCAATTCCGTTAAATGTGGCCTCCTTATTTTCTACATCATCAAACACATTCCAAATATTGCCGGCATCTGCAAAAATAGCGCCCTTTATATTACCGGCTACTGGAAAACGATATTCTAGATTTAGCGATAATTTAAGGTTGGCCTCATTGAAATCATTAATGGCCGCGGTACTTCCAGGGCCTAAGGAATAAGGGAACCAAGCTCTATTGTCGTTGGATCCACCTGCAAAATAACTGCGTACAAAGGGTATGTTGTTTGAGTTGCCATAGGGTATGGCAATTCCAAAAAAGGTATGTGCAGCAAGCACATTGGAATGGGAAAGATCCCAATATTTAACAAAATCAAACTCAGTTTTTACATACTGTGAAAAAGGAACACCGAAAACTAATAATTGGCTATCATCATTTTCATTAAAAGGGATAAGATTGGAAATTCCAGATAATAAATTACCAGCGCTTTCCAGTTTAAATCTAAACTGATAAAAACTGTTATCAGTAATACCATTTCTGTTGTTTTTGTTAAAAGTGTAATTGGTGGTAAAAATCAGATTGTTTTCAGTTAGTCTTCGTTCACGTTCGTTAATACTTTTGACATCATCATAATTATCTTGGGTTAAACCTGGATTTGTAATTGGAATATCTCCTTTCAATACATCATCAATAAAATTAGAAGTACCGGCAGTGGCATTATCCGTAACTTCGGCAGGGGTAGTTAGATTGCCATCCTCATCAAAATAGTTTGGGTTGGGATTGACGCCATCTTTGTTGGCAATATCATTAAGTTGATTATATGTGGTTCTGTAAACATTGAAGAATCGCTCCTTGTTCACATTTCTAACAAATTGAATGTTTAATAGTTCTATTGCGTGTTTTTTAAAGTCATTAGGGGTCCAGTTATAGCCTAAGACCGCATTCAAGGTTTGTTTATCAAGGCCAATATTTTGTTGGAAACTAGTACCAATGGCAATCCTGGTTTTGGGCAATGTATAATTGGGTATAATTTTAGAAGTGGTAATAAAAGGAAACCAAATTCTAGGAAAATCCAAAGTGATTTCACCTCCAATTTCGGAGAAATAATCTTCATTGAAGGTCTTTTGACTTAAAAGTCCAAACGCGCCATCAACTGAAAGACTAAGGTTTTCGGCTCCTTTGAAAATATTTCTAATAAGTAAGGAAGCGCCAACGCCAATACCAACCCTGCGAATATTACTTCTGCTGATTTCGAAATTGGTACCCAATGAGTATTTTGGTTTTGGAGCTAAATAAATTTTAGTATTTACCTTTCCTTGAACGGAGTCCTCTTCAAATATGATATTTGGGTATTTAAATATATTAAGACTATTTAACTGTCTTGAAGTTCTTATTTTATCTATATCACGGTAGATACTGTCCTTTTTAAAAAAAATAGCATCGGCCAAGGTTTTGGGTTTTATTTTGAACTGATCGGAATAATAAATGACTAAATCATGATAAGGAATGGATTCTAATGTGCCATTGTTGCTGGAGGACAGATAATCTGTGTAAATATCAATCGTATTGATTTTCTCTACTTTATATTCTGAAGTGGTTACTTGATCTTCCCCTCTCTTTTTTAAATCACCAATATTTAGATTGATGTTCATTTTTTGGTCATCAGCAGCTTTTGTCGTATCCCTTAAAATATCATATGAAATTGAACTTTCTTGAAAATTTCGTATCCCGTTATTTCTGAAAATACCAGTTAGTCTTTCCCTTTCACTATTAAAATTATCTAAGTCAAAACGTTGCCCTTTTTTAATGAGGGATTCTTGCGCATTTAAAAAGTAAATAGAATCTATGGCTTTGGAGGAAATCTCATTGGATAGTGAATCTATGGTGAAAGGTTTACCTAGGTTAATTTCATAAGTAACCGCAGCTCTTCGTTTACGGCCGGTTGTGTCTACGGTATAACTTGTTTCATTATTAAAATAACCTTTACTGTCATAATAAGCACTTAAGCGTTCCAAGCTCCTCCTTGACCTTGAGGTGTCGAGCACCACAGGGGCCTCACCAATATCTTTTAACCACACGCTTAAGCCTTTTACCAAAAAAGATTCCCCTAGACGATCCAATTGTTTTTCGGATAATAGATTGGCGAGTCTTTTTTTTCTATTTGGTTTTTTAAGTAACCAATTTTGATAAAGTGAATCTGGGTTTTCTTTAGCTAAGTTATATAGGTTAAGACGTAGAGGATAGCCTAGTAAAGCCGCGTTTGGTTTCTGATAAATGAGACTTTCAACATCTTCATCGCTGATCTTTAGGGAATCTACAAGTATGGTATTCTTCACCACAAGATATTCATCCTCTTCAATTTTCTTTAATGAATTGCAGGACAGTGTAATTGTTGCTAAAAGCAAGAATAAGCTTAATTTTACCAAGTTGTTTGTTGAACAAATCGCCGTCCTCATAGAAATCAAAAATACATTATTTGTATGGTTGTCAAAAGTGAATTGAAATTTATAAAAAGTCTACAGCAAAAAAAGTACCGAAACCAACATGGCCTATTTGTAATGGAAGGTAAAAAGGCTGTAGAAGAGTTGTTGGCATCCCAATTTAAAGTGTATAAAATTTTCACGGATGAGCTTAATGAGACCTATTTTAAGGAGCATGGCGCAGTAAAAATCCATGCAAAGGATTTTGGTCAGATCAGTTCATTAAAAAATCCAAATGGTGTACTTGGGGTATTTCATATTCCAAAATCAAAACCCTTAGAGGTCAATGATTGGGTTTTAGCACTAGATGGGGTTCAGGACCCCGGCAACATGGGAACAATCATAAGATTGTGTGATTGGTACGGTATAGAAAATATTATATGTTCCAATACAACGGTAGATTGTTATAACCCAAAAGTGCTACAGGCTACTATGGGTTCCATAGCGAGAGTAAGTATTACCTATTTAAATCTACCCCAATTTTTGGGTGACAGCAGTATACCTGTTTATGGTACTTTTATGGATGGAGAAAATGTAAACAATTGTTCGTTGCCCAATAAAGGAATCCTTGTTGTGGGGAATGAAGGAAGTGGTATTTCCCAGGAAGTAAAACAACTTTGTCATAAAGCCATTGCTATTCCACAATATGGCAGTACAACTGCGGAAAGTCTTAATGTAGGTACTGCAACCGCAATTTTGTTGAACGAGATTAGAAAATAAAGGTACTCTTCTAATTGAAAGATAGGTTTGGTCAATTAAATAAGAACAATTTTTGTTAATTGCTAATTCTTACTCAAAAGTAAAATTAATGAAAATGCCCCTTGTTCGCATAGCATCTATGTTTCCTGTCCATGGGCTATTAGGGTCATTATCCCTTACAAGTTCATCTGTTAAGGCAAAAACACCTCTAATAGAGGGACTAAATTTGAAGTACTCTAAATAGAAATCTATTCCAAAGCCTAATTCATAATTATATACCCATTTTTTCATTCTAAAAGTACCGGCACTATTATCATCGAGGCTCATTTCATTACTTCCAAGATTCAAAGTGGTAGAGGCGCCTCCAATTAAAAAAGGCTTCCAGTTTCCTAATCGCTTGGAGCTTGCTTTAATAAGTAAAGGAAAGTTGATATACGTAGATTTTACTTCGCGAATTGCTTGGCGTTCTTCATCAAAACCTGGAAAACCTAATGTTCTGGATGTATAATGCAGTCCTGGTTCAAATCGGAGGTCGAAAAAATTATTGAGTCGCATTTCACCAATAAGCCCAACGTTAAAGCCCAATGACTTACTGACTAAGATATCCCGATTATTTTCTTTATAATCGAACTTAAAATCATATTGATTAAAACCAAGAAAATATCCCCAATTAAGAAATTTTTTGTCTTCGTTCTCCTTGTTTAATATTGGGTTCTCATTAAATTGGGCACTTATGTTCTGTACTCCTATACATAAAATAGAACCTATTAAAAACCATTTTTTCATTTACCGTATATTACTCCTGTTTCACGCTTAAAAAGTAATTTACACTACTTTTTTTTGGCTAGATAAATAGATGCTACCCCTAAAGTTTGGGGTTTGTTAGTTACATCTATAAACCCAATTTTACGTAAAATATTGTTGAAGTTTTCACCATGTGGAAAAACAGCGGCAGAATCACTTAAATAGCCGTATGCGGAATTGTCTTTAGAGAAAATTTTTCCAATAACGGGCAGTATATGTTTTGTGTATAAATGATAGCCTTGCTTAAAAGGTGTTTTTGTTGGTACAGAGGTTTCTAGAATGGCTAAAGTACCACCAGGATTTAATACCCTATATATTTCAGAAAGTCCAATTTCCAGGGATTCAAAGTTTCGAACTCCAAATGCTACGGTAATGGCATCAAAAGAAGAGTCGTCAAAAGGCAGGTTTTCACTGTCACCCACCATCATATCAATAGTATTTTGAAGATTGTTTTGCTTAATTTTTGTTTTGCCTACGGATAGCATTCCTGGTGAAATATCTAAACCAATGATTTTATGGGCTCCTGTTTTTAATAAGGCAATGGCAAGGTCCCCGGTGCCTGTTGCAATATCCAAAATAGTATTAGGTTGTTCTTTTTTCAGCAGGTTTACCAGTCTTTTTCTCCATTTTACATCAATGCCAAAAGAAATGACGCGATTGAGGCTGTCGTAATCTTCTGAAATGTTGTCAAACATCTTGGTAACCTGTTCTTTTTTACTAAGTTGAGAGTCCTTATAGGGCGTAACCTTTTGTGACATGGTAAATTTTTTGGCAAAGATACAACTTAACAAGTGTACGGTAATGGCATTCATAGCTATACGGAAAAGTTGGGGTCGTTTAAAAGGTGTGAAATAAGAGGAAAGCTATTTTAAATTGTGTAATTTTGTGCCATATTAATTGCTGATTTCAGAAATTCCGCTCCTTTTTTTAAAGAACAGGGGCAAAAGGATATTCTTTCTTTCTGGATAAAGTGAGCTAAAAAATTAAATGAAAATTATTATTGCCGGTGCTGGTGAGGTTGGGTTTCATTTGGCCAAATTACTTTCTTACGAATCCCAAGACATAACCTTAATAGACACCAATAAAGAAAGTCTTGCTTATGCGGACAATCACTTGGATATTAGGGTACTTAAAGGGGATGCCACATCTATTTCCTTATTAAAAGACGCTAAAGTCCAAGATTCTGATTTGGTAATTGGGGTTACTTCATCGGAAACTACCAATATTACCTTGTGTATGTTGGCCAAGCAGTTGGGTTGTAAAAGGACAATTGCTAGAATTTCCAATACTGAGTTTGTATACAATAAAGATATTTTACGTTTTTCTGAACTTGGCATTGATGAGTTAATTTCGCCCGAAGCCCTTGCAGCAACCGAAATACAATTATTACTTAATAAATCGGCCTTTAACGACACCTATGAATTTGAGGATGGCAAGTTGATTATGGTAGGGGTTTCACTTCCAAAATCCGCTCCCTTTGTTGGTAAAATGGTAAAAGAAGCGGCTACTATTTTTCCAGAGCTGCATTTTATGCCAATTGCACTACAACGTTTAGGTACTCAATATACGGTTATCCCAAGAGGTGACACGTTGTTTAAAGAAGGTGATCAAGTTTATTTTATTACCGTAAAGGAAGGCGTGGACGAGCTGTATAAACTTACAGGGAAGAAAAAGGAAGAGATTAAGAATGTGATGATTTTGGGTGGAAGTAAAGTGGGTTTTAAAACAGCTCGAGACTTATGCGACAAAAAGTTCAATGTAAAACTTATAGAGAAGAATAAGGAAAAGGCATTTGATTTGGCAGATGATCTTCCCAATGCCTTGGTAATAAATGGTGATGGAAGAAACGTTGAGCTTTTAGATGAGGAAAGCTTGGAATCTATGGATGCTTTTATAGCGGTAACTGGTAATTCCGAAACCAATATCATGTCTTGTTTAGTGGCAAAGTCCAAATACATTAAAAAAACGATTGCCTTAGTTGAAAACATGGATTATTTTCAACTTTCCCATTCTATTGGCATAGATACCTTAATAAATAAAAAACTACTGGCTGCCAACAATATTTTTCGCCATATTAGAAAAGGTGAGGTTGTGGCCTTAATGCGTTTGAACAATCTAAATGCAGAGATTTTAGAGTTCATCGTTAAAAAGAATTCCAAAGTAACCGGTTCTACTATTCGGGAATTGGATTTCCCCAAAGCTGCCACTATCGGCGGTGTCGTACGTGATGGAAAGGGAATAATAGCATTAGGTGGTTTTGAAATTAAAGAGGGAGATAGGGTAGTGGTATGCTGTCATCCAGAAGAGATACCTAAAATAGAACGAATGTTCCTTTAACATGCGCCTTAATTCTAGAATTATATTTCATTTAATGGGACTCTTGCTTTTATGCAATGGAGGTTTCATGCTGCTGTCGGCACTGGTCAGTGGTATTTATAAGGATGGTGCTACTTTAAGTATTTTATTGGCAGCAATTACAACGATGTTTGGTGGTATTTTTGCAATGTACTATACTAGGGGCCACCGAAAAGAGGTAAAACAAAAGGAAGGCTATATAATTGTCACTTTTGGTTGGATTGTGATGTCCATTTCTGGAATGTTGCCGTACATATTTTCTGGTGCAATTCCAGACATTACCAATGCATTTTTTGAAACGGTTTCTGGTTATACCACCACGGGGTCATCGATTATGGATGATATTGAGTCAATGCCAGAAGGGATTTTATTTTGGCGAAGCTTAACCCATTGGATTGGTGGTATGGGAATTATTGTACTTGCCATTGCCATACTTCCTTTATTGGGAATCGGTGGTATGCAGCTATTTGCGGCAGAGGCGCCTGGTCCCAGCTCAGATAAGCTACATCCTAGAATTACCGATACTGCAAAGCGCTTATGGTTAATTTATTTTGGCTATACCGTTGCGGAAACCATTTTGTTGAAAGTAGCTGGAATGTCCTTTTTTGATGCTATAAACCACGCTTTGGCAACATTATCTACAGGTGGTTTTTCGACAAAAAATGCTAGTCTGGCCCATTGGAACGACCAACCGCTTATACAATACATAGTTATCTTTTTTATGTTTTTGGCGGGAAGTAACTTTGTACTTAGCTATTTTGCTTTCAAGGGTAAAATACAAAAAGTACTACAAGATGAAGAATTTAGATATTATGCAATGTTTACCATATTGGCCACTGTAATTGCGGCATTGGTAATCTATTATCAAGCGAATTTAAACAATGAAACTCCTGGTTACCCTATGGTTTTAGGAAAGGCTGAGAGTTCATTTAGGCATGCCTTGTTCCAAGTAATAGCTGTAATTACAACCACTGGTTTTGTAAGTGCTGATTTTACCGCTTGGACCCCTTTTTTAACGATTTTCTTTTTTGGTCTCTTCTTTCTTGGGGGGTCGGCTGGTTCTACTGCCGGAGGTATTAAGGTGATGAGACACTTATTGATTATAAAAAATGGTGTGATGGAATTTAAGCGCACCTTGCATGCCAATGCTATTATACCTGTCCGATATAACAACAAGACCGTGAAAGAAAAAATTGTCTATAATATTATCGGTTTTTTCGTTTTGTATATGCTACTTTTCATAATCGGCGCTTTGGTACTTGGCTTTTTAGGACTTGATTTTGAATCGGCCATAGGTGGTGCCGCTTCATCATTAGGTAATGTAGGTCCTGCATTAGGTAGCTTAAATCCGGTAAGTAATTTTAATGGCTTGCCAAATTTGGCAAAGTGGTGGTGTGGATTTTTAATGTTAGCAGGACGTTTAGAGCTGTTTACAGTACTTATCTTATTAACACCTTATTTTTGGAAACGCACCTAGAAGATTTTTGTATGATTATATAAAAAAATCCCCTGTATTAGAGAATACAGGGGATTTTATAGTTATTTAAATGTTCTAATTAAGAAAGAGCATTTTTAATTCTACTAATGGCTTCCTTAATTTCATTTACAGATGCCGCATAGGATATTCTAATGCAATTGCCATTTCCGAAAGCATCGCCAGTTACTGTGGCTACATTGGCATGTTCCAGCAAGTACATGGCAAAGTCAGATGCATTGTTGATTTTTGTTCCGTTGATGGTCTTTCCAAAAAATGCGGTTACATCTGGGTAAACATAAAAAGCACCTTCTGGTTCATTACATTTAAATCCTTCAATAGCATTTAAAAGACTCAATATTAGTTTTCTTCGTTCCTTAAATTCATCAACCATGTACTGTATACGTTCAGGTGATTCCTCCAAAGCTGTAATAACTGCACGCTGTGCAATACAATTGGCACCACTGGTAACTTGTCCTTGTAATTTGTTGCAAGCACGTGCAATATAGGCAGGGGCGCCAATGTAACCAATTCTCCATCCGGTCATGGCAAAAGCTTTGGCAACACCATTTACGGTAACGGTACGATCATACATATCGTCAAATTCTGCCATGGAGGCATGTGCTGTAACACCATAATTAATATGTTCATAAATTTCGTCGCTAACCACAATAATCTGCGGATATTTTTGAAGTACATCTGCCAATGCCCGTAATTCCTCCTTACTGTAGATAGACCCACTAGGGTTACAAGGGGAGCTATACCATAACATTTTGGTTTTAGGGGTTATGGCCGCCTCTAATTGCTCAGCCGTCATTTTAAAATCGTTTTCCAATGAAGTTTGTACTTCAACAGGTACGCCATCTGCCAATTTAACAATATCGGCATAACTTACCCAATATGGACAAGGCAATATAACTTCATCACCTTCATTTAAAACAACTTGCGCAATATTATACAACGATTGTTTGGCGCCTGTGGAAACAACTATTTGTGCCGCTTCATAGGTTAAACCATTGTCTCTTTTAAATTTTGTTGCGATTGCTTTTTTTAATTCAACATAACCATCTACGGGTGAATATGAATTATAGTCATCGTTTATGGCCTGTATAGCGGCATCCTTAATATAGTCAGGTGTATTAAAATCTGGTTCACCAAGACTCAAACCAATTATGTCTTTTCCTGCTGCTCGTAATTCACGGGCTTTAGCTGCCATTTCCAAAGTTGCTGATGGCGCTAAACTGTTAATCCTATCGGATAGTTGATTGCTCATGTTCAATATAAAATTACTAGTACTGTAATGAAGGCTGTTTGCCTAATTCCTTTAAGTGTTTAAAATGCGAAATTATAGCTTTTCTAGTTGTCTTATACTCGTTGTATGGTAAATTAAATTCTTTGGCCGTTTGTTTCACAATTTTTGAAATTTTTGTGTAATGAACATGGCTGATGTTTGGGAAAATATGGTGTTCAACCTGATGGTTTAAACCACCTGTAAACCAGTTTACGATACGGTTTTTTGTGCCAAAGTTGACCGTGGTAAATAGCTGGTGTATTGCCCAAGTATTTTTCATGTTACCGCTTTCGTCAGGTAGTGGCGTTTCTGCATGGTCTACTATGTGTGCCAATTGAAAAACAACACTTAGAATTACACCAGCAACATAATGCATTAGAAAAAAACCTATTAGGATTTTCCACCAAGCAATATCCAAAATTAGCATCGGTAGCACTATCCAAATAGTGACATATAAAAGCTTGGTGATGATCAATGTACTCCAGTTAAGGGTTGCGCTTGGCAACTTTCCATAAGACAATTTACGTTTCATATAACGGTACATCTGTTGGAAATCAGTAGTTATTGCCCAATTGAATGTTAAAAGCCCGTAAAGAAGAACAGAATAAAAATGTTGAAATCTATGATGTTTCTTCCATTCTGCATGTTGGGAAAAACGTAGAATTCTGCCTGCTTCCATATCCTCATCGTGTTCATGAATATTGGTGTAGGTATGGTGTAATACATTATGCTGAACCTGCCAGTTGTATACATTTCCTGCTAGAATGTAAATACTACTTCCCATAATTTTATTCACCCATTTTTTATTGGAATATGAGCCGTGATTGCCATCATGCATAACATTCATGCCAACACCAGCCATGCCAACACCCATAACAATGGTTAGAAGTATATTGGCCCAATTTGGTAGGCCTAGGGTTAAAATTAAAAAGTAAGGGGCTAAAAACAATGTGAACATTATTATTGTTTTTAAATGTAACCGCCAATTACCAGTTTTCTTGATTTTGTTAGTTTTGAAATACTCGTTTACTCTCAAGTTCAATGTCTTGAAAAACTGGGTAGAATCTTTTCTTGAAAAACGAATTGTGTTTTGTTCCATAATAGATAAGCTTTTCTATAAAATATATTGCAATTGATATCCGATTAATTTGATAGATGGATTAAAATGAAAATCTTTGCAAAGTGAATATACTAATTTTCTTAATTTACAAATATAAGTATGACAGTCGAAACCATATTTGAATATTTTCCCAATTTATCTGAAAAACAGAGAAATCAGTTCATTTTACTCGAAGAACTCTATAAAGATTGGAACCAAAAAATCAATGTTGTTTCTAGAAAGGATATAGATGAACTTTATCTTAGGCATGTTTTGCATTCTTTGGGAATAGCTAAAATTCAATCTTTTAAACCTGGTTCATCAGTATTGGATGTCGGTACTGGTGGAGGTTTTCCTGGTATTCCTTTGGCTATTTTATTTCCGGAAACACAATTTACCTTGGTAGATTCTATAGGGAAGAAAATAAAGGTGGTTGATGAAGTGGTCCAAGGCCTTGGTTTGGATAATGTAAAAACCATAAACAAAAGGGTAGAGGAAATACCTGATAAGTTTGATTTTATAGTGAGTAGGGCCGTGGCGGCGATGCCAACTTTTGTGTATTGGATAAAGGGTAAAATCAAAAAAGAGTCTATACACGAAAGAAAAAATGGAATTCTTTATTTAAAAGGGGGTGATTTGGATGAAGAACTAAAAGATTATAAAACTGCAGAAGTTTTTAATTTAACGGATTATTTTGACAATGATTTCTTTGCTACCAAAAAGGTAGTATATCTTCCTTTAAAATATAAAGGTTAACAAGCTACAGACTTAGGATCCCATAATATCCCATTCGATATTTTTTCGCAAAGGTTTTTATTTGTCTCCAAACAAGTAGATGGGAGCAAAGGAAATATAGCTTTATGTTTTTGTAAAATTTGATACGTTTCATAACGATACAAATATCCTTAAATAACCTATAATTTACAATTAATTAACGTTAAATTTACATTTAAATTACTTTGACTGCTTCTTACATGTATTTTTTTGTCTGATAAACAGTGTTTTATAATTGAAATAGGTTGTGAAAGACCAACCTTTGTTGAAAATAGCGCATAAAAAAAGTGTCAATTGACACTTTTTTTATTTTATAAACATGTTTTTTATTTACTCCATGGTGGTACAACGCCATTTGATCTTGCATAAGCAATCAATTGTCCTTTATGCTCGCCATTATGTTCCATGATAATTAATAGTCCGCTTAGCTTGTTCATTTTGGCGAAACCGAAATCAACTTCATCATTTAATTTCTCGTCCTCTATCATTGTAATTTTATCCAAAACAAATTCATTCGATTTTTTTAAGGCAGCGATAATATTATCCTTCCCAGTAATTTTGCCTATGGTCATCATATCAACGTCTTCTGGTGGTGGGAAACCTAATTTAGAAGCTAAAAAATAATTGGCGCCCGCAACATGTAAAAGGGCCTCTCCAACTGAGTTTACCCCCTCAGATGGTCTCCAGCTATATTGATCTTCGGAAAAAGCCTCTGCCAATTGGATAACTTGGGCTTGGTTGCCAGTCAAAACCCCTTTGATGGTGCCTTGCGTTAATTTTTCTTGGGCATAGGTAGTACAAACGGCCAATAATGTGATTGCTATTGCTAGTTTTTTCATTTTAAATAGTTTGTTGTTTATTAGTAAACCTCCAAAGATTTTCTTTAGAGGTTATGAATGTAATTAAAAACCATAAAATTTTTATGCTTTTTCAGGTAATTTAACATCAGTTGTTTAACCTAAAAATGGATAGCGATAATCTGTTGGGGTAACAAATGTTTCTTTGATTAATCTTGGCGATACCCAACGTAATAGGTTTTGTGCAGAACCGGCTTTGTCATTTGTTCCAGATGCTCTAGCGCCACCAAATGGTTGCTGGCCAACTACTGCCCCAGTAGGCTTGTCATTTATATAAAAATTACCTGCACAGTTTTGTAACTTTTTGGTGGCTTCGTCAATGGCATACCTGTTTTGCGATAATACAGCACCAGTTAGTGCGTATTCTGAAGTAGAATCAACTAAATCCAAAGTCTCGCTCCATTTGGTGTCTTCATAAACATAAACGGTTACCACCGGTCCAAATAGTTCTGTTTCCATTGTGGTATATTTTGGGTCCGTTGTTACAATAACCGTAGGTTCAATAAAATAACCTTTAGATTTATCATAACCTCCTCCGGCAACAATTTCTGCATTTGTATCAGACTTGGCCTGGTCTATATATTTTGCCAATTTGTCAAACGATCCTTCATGGATTACGGCCGTAATAAAATTAGACATATCTTCAGGAGATCCCGGTTTGTTCATGGATTCTAAATCTGCCTTAACAAAATCCAATATCTCTTTTGATGTGGATTTAGGTAAATATACCCTTGAAGCTGCACTGCATTTCTGCCCTTGAAATTCAAAGGCACCTCTGATTATGGCCGTTGCCACTTGTTTAGGAACTGCTGTAGAATGAGCAATAATAAAATCTTTACCTCCAGTTTCCCCTACTATTCTTGGGTACGTTTTATAGGTGTTGATATTGTTGCCAATTTGTTTCCATAACTCTTTAAATACATGTGTTGAGCCTGTAAAATGAATACCTGAAAAATCAGGACTTGACAAAATGGTTTCTGTGATCATTACAGGGTCGCCATATACAACGTTGATTACGCCATCTGGTAATCCAGCTTCTTTAAATACGTCAACGATAACTTTGGCAGAAAATATTTGGCTATCACTGGGTTTCCAAACAACAACGTTGCCCATCATTGCAGCGCTTGCGGGTAAATTTCCGGCAATAGCGGTAAAGTTAAAAGGGGTTATGGCATAGACAAATCCTTCAAGAGGCCGGTATTCTACCCTGTTCCAAATGCCTTCAGCAGAATCTGGTTGTTCCTCATAAATCTGGGACATGTATTCTACATTGAACCTTAAGAAATCTATCAACTCACAAGCGGCATCAATTTCTGCCTGGTGGATTGTCTTTGATTGCGCTATCATGGTAGCTGCATTGATTTTGGCTCTATATGGTCCAGCAATTAGGTCAGCCGCTTTTAAGAATATTGCAGCTCTTTGTTCCCAGGCTAGATTGGCCCAAGCTTCCCTAGATTCCAAACAGTTTTTAATAGCGGTGGTTATATGCGCTTTATTTGCCAAATGATAATTACCCACAATATGTTTATGGTCATGCGGTGGCGACATTGGTTTTGTATTGCCTGTGCGTACCTCATTGGGCCCAATGTACATTGGTATATCAATTTGGCCATTGAAATATGTCTTATATTGCTTTAAAACCGCATCCCGTTCTGGAGTATCCGGAGCATAGCTCTTTATAGGTTCGTTTATTGCAGTCGGAACTTGGAAAAATCCTTTACCCATAGTGTCTTATGTTATAATTTAAAATTCATAATTATAACAAAGGTAGTAAAGAGTGTTATAAAAAACGATTAGTTAAGGGCGAATGGTGCACTAAATTTGAAGGTGGGGATATAAACCCTGAATTTTTCTGTAGAGCTAAAATTAACCATGTTGTAATGACCTTTCATTGCACCAATTGGTGAAGTTAACAAGCAACCAGAATTATATGTGTGTGATTCGCCAGGTTTAATCACTGGTTTTTTACCAATTACACCTTCGCCGTCCAAAGTTTCTAACTCATTTAATGAGTCATAAATTTCCCAATGACGCGAGGTAAGCTGTACGGAGTCTTTGCTCTGGTTTTCTATAGTGATAGTATAGCCAAAAGCATAATGCATTTTATAGTTCTTAAAGAACGTTCCCTCAAAATTTGTCTTCACGGAGACTTTTATGCCTTTTGTTACCTGTGTTGTCATAGTGTGCTAGTAAGTAAATATGCTGCCAGCAAAAAATAGTATAGCTCCAATACTTGCTAAAATAATGAAAATAGTGTTAAGGAAAATGTATTTAACAATAGTTTTAAATCTTCCCTGTTTATAGAAATTTCGCATTGCTTTATAGAGGTAAACACTAAAAATCAAAATGAAAATCCAACTACTATCCGTCTCAAAAATGGAGTCTATTAAATAGCTAACAATGAGCAATATAAATAACAAAGATTGATTGTGGAAACTAAAGATCAAATGATCGGTGTAATTATATTTTTTTCTGATATATATCAACCAAATGAACAAAGAGAATATAGGTAGAAAGAAAAAAGTAGTAACCGGAAGCTTGGAGAATAATGAATTAATATAGGCTCCAGGCTGTCTTTGTGCCTTTTGGATACTCTTGGCTGCGCTAAAAGCAAATTTATTGCTTTTTGTGTTTTCTATACCGTATTTTTCAATTGCATCATCAAAAGAGTACAAAGTGTCCTTTTTTATTAATGTTGAAAATATTTCTTGCTTTCTAAAATACCTTTCAAAGAACCCTTTGTCTTTTGTAGCCCGTAGTTCCTTTAATGGGTCGTCTAAAATTATGGAGTCCCTTAAACGGACCGTTTTATTGATAAGGGAGTCTAGTCCTAAGGAATCAAATTTGGCAAGTAATTGTTCTTTTTCTTCTCCTTGGCCCTTAATTTGTATGTCCTCAAGAATGGGATTGGATAGATTAAAATTAAATTTTCCAGGCTGGGAGCCATATTTATCCAAACTGTCAAAGTTGCCACTAGAACCGATCAAAAGAAAATAAATGATTGCTAAACTAAGTAAAAACCTAAATGGGTTTGTATAGGATACTCGTTTACCTGAAATATAATCCTTGGAAATACTTCCAGGTCTGGTTAATATAGTGGTAAGTGTTTTTAATAATCTTGAATCGTAGGAAATAATATTGGAAAAAAATTCTTCAAAAAAATCTTTTAAGGTGAGTTTTTTGGTACTGTTGGCCTGTGAACAATTTGGGCAAAATTTATCACTTATATCCAATGGATGATTACAATTTAGACAAGTTATGCCCCTGTATTGCAATTTGTACCGACCTGAAGTGTTTATGCTAGGTTTGGTCTCCATATGAAAAATAACCTACAATACTTAATTACTTATTGTTCGTGAATTTGCGGAACCTACACCTATAATGCTATCATACATGTCCCCAAAATTTCTGTAATATACCAAAATTAGATAATTGTTCTCTGTGAAATGAAAATTACCACCAACGGCATTGGTTCTTATGGTTCCGTCATCTCCCATTGTGGCATACTTATAATTATAAAAGCCTTGTTTTAATTTTAGGGTGGCTTGCATCATACCAGTATCTTCATTGTACGTCATTTTGTTGTCATCGGTAAAAGCATAATTATTGTATTTACCATAGATATAAACGTCATCCAGACCCAATGTTTGTTCATATGGTAAGCTGAAATGAACATTGGTGTATTCTGCCTCCCTAGAGGCATTGTCTCCTTGCAGGGTCCTAATTACAAAATCACCATTAATGTCTGGGAAATACGTGTAAGGCCTATCATTTCTAAATGAATCGGCAAACAAATAATGGTCGTAAAGTTCGCCAATTTCAATACGGGCAATTTGGGAGCTTGGAGCCCTTAGATCACTAGTGTCAAACAACAAATATTCATTTCCACCATAAAAGGACGTTTCTTGGTCATATTTATAAACCAATTCATTTCCTAAAGTAAATTGGGGTGCAATATTTTTTATAGTGGTTGGCCAATGGTAATTCTGTAAAATAGCGACCTTTACTTCTTTTTTTGGATTCACCAATCTAAAATTTCCTGAATTTACAGTAAACTGTACGACCTGTTTTTCGTTTAAAAATTCAAAATCTCGTGAACGCTTAACAGTTGCGCCAATCTTCACTATATCCTTGAAAACAATAAAACGTCTAGAAAATTGAAGTTCATAGCTGCTGTTATATATCTCTAATATGTAATTCCCGCTAACTTTTAAGCTAAGGTTATTGTTAGGGATCGTTAATTGATAATTGGAGTAGGTCTCTAAAGTAGAATAGCTGTTTTCATAATTGATGATACGCTGATTGTCTATACCTTTTAAATATTGTGATTTTAGAAGTATTGATGGGGTCCAGTCATAATCGCAATGGGTTATCTTATAGTAGTAGTCTTGTTCATTGGCCAAAAGGTCATCAAACTCTAAGAAAATAGGTTCCCCTAGTTTAATTATTGGGAATTGGTCTTCTGTTGGTCCTTTGAACACAATGGACTTTATATTTGAAGGAGGATTTACTTCTTCTTGAACCTGTGCTAATAATCCTTGAAAGCACAAAAGGAACAAAACCTGTTTAAGAAATAAACGCATTGTAATGTTATTTTTAGGGGTAAAGGTAAACAAAAAGGATGCCGAACAAATTAACATCGATAGAATGCGGAAATTATAGGGTAATTATTATGAAAACTTTTCTTTTAGTAGTAAATTCGCACCAAAATTTGATAACCTAAGGTCTGCAATAATATGTCTAAAGACATTCGAATTAAAAAAGGTCTGAACATTAATATGGTAGGTGCTGCCGATCTATCGACCTCCAAGGCGGTATTAAGTAATGTTTACACTTTAAATCTTGAAGATTTTCACGGAATTACGCCAAAAATGCTGTTAAAGCAAGGTGCTGAGGTTAAAGCAGGTGAGCCGCTGTTTTACAATAAGAATGTTGAAGACATGCTTTTTGTTTCCCCGGTAAGTGGTGAGCTTGTAGAGATACAACGAGGAGCTAGAAGAAAAATCTTAGCAGTTAAGGTCCTTGCTGATAAAGCCCAGGAATCCGTAGCACATACTAAGATTGATTTAGCAAAAACTTCCAAAGAGGAAATAAAAGGGGCTTTGTTGAAAAGCGGTTGTTGGCCGTTTATTAAACAAAGACCATATGATGTAGTTGCTAATCCGGATACTACGCCAAAATCTATTTTCATTTCTGGTTATGCGTCAGGGCCATTAGCTGCTGATGTAGATTATGTTTTGCAGGGTAAGGAAGCTGAGTTGCAAGCCGCTATTACTGCTTTGGGTAAGTTAACCCCGGGGAAAGTACATGTATCCGTTGGGAATAGTGGAAAATCGCCATTGTCAACATTGCAGGGTATTGAATTGCACAAGGTCTCAGGGCCACATCCTGCTGGATTGGTGGGGACTCAAATTAATAGGATTGACCCTATTAATAAGGGAGAGTTGGTTTGGACAATATCTCCACAAGATTTGATAATAATTGGGGAATTCTTATTGACGGGCAAGTTCAATGCGGAGCGTTTAGTGGCATTGGCAGGGTCCTCTGTTAAAAGTCCGAAATATTTTACCACTAAAATTGGCGCGGAGATTTCTACTTTCTTGTATGCCAGTGGTGTGAATGAAGAAAATTTTAGGGTAATAAATGGTGATGTACTTACAGGTAAAAAAAGTAGTCCTGATGGCTATTTAGGTTTTTACAATACCACTGTAAGTGTTATTCCAGAAGGTGATGATTATGAGTTGTTCGGATGGAACAAGCCAATTTTCAACAAAATATCTACAACAAGGGCCTTGACTTTTTCATGGTTGCAGCCTAATAAGAAATATGATTTAAACACCAATACTAATGGTGAGCACAGGGCTTTTGTGGTAACGGGACAGTATGAGCAGGTTTTTCCATTGGATATTTACCCAATGCAATTGTTGAAAGCCTGTATGGTGAAGGATTTGGATGAGATGGAACAATTGGGATTGTATGAAGTGGCTCCAGAGGACTTTTCGTTGACAGAGTTTATATGTATCTCTAAGCAGCCGCACCAGAAAATCATACGCGAAGGATTGGATTTATTACAAAAAGAAATCGGATAAAAATGAGCATAAAAAGTAAATTGCACGAGCTTAAACTTAAGTATCAAGGCAAAAAGATGGCACCTGCTTTCAATGCCTTTCATACTTTTTTGTTTACTCCAGACGAAACTACACATGCTGGTGGAACACATGTAAAAGCAGCAGATGATTTAAAACGGACCATGAATACGGTAATTATGGCTTTAGTGCCGGTTTTATTGTTTTCTATGTTCAATGCTGGTTATCAACATTATTCAGCAATAAACGGATTTCCAGAGAATTTCTCTGTTATGGAGCATTTCCTGACATGGGATAATTTCTGGATCGGTATCCTAAAGGTTTTGCCTTTGGTTGTTGTTTCCTATGGTGTTGGTCTTTTAGTGGAATTTATTTTCGCTGTCATAAAAGGTCATGAGGTAGAAGAAGGTTATTTGGTAACTGGAATGTTGGTTCCCTTAATTGTACCTATAGATACCCCATTATGGATGCTTGCTGTTGCTGTAGTATTTGGCGTAGTAATTGGAAAGGAAGTTTTTGGTGGTACGGGAATGAATATTTTAAATCCAGCTTTGACCATTAGGGCATTTTTGTTCTTCGCTTATCCAACATGGATGAGTGGCGACAAGGTATGGGTGCATGAGGCTGTTGAACGTGCTGGCGGTCCAGATGCCATTTCTGGTGAGACAATTTTGGGCTATTTGGCTCAAAACAAAGGAGCTGAAATGAGTTACACGGTTTCTGATATGTTCTTTGGGTTCATACCGGGTTCTGTCGGTGAGACTTCTGCATTTTTAATACTGATAGGTGGACTTTTCTTGATATTTAGCAAAATTGCTAGCTGGAGGATTATGTTGAGCGCGGTATTGGGTTCTTTGGTTATGGGACTTATTTTTAACCAAGTAGTAGAAATGGGATGGATTACCGAAACTAGTAAATTCTACGGTTTAATGAGTTTCGATTTTTGGAAACACCTTATAGTTGGCGGACTTGCCTTTGGTATAGTTTACATGGCAACTGACCCTGTGACAGGTTCACAAACCAATAAGGGAAAATGGATATACGGATTCTTGATCGGATTTATTTCTGTGATGATTCGTGTATTTAACCCAGCTTACCCAGAAGGTGTTTTCTTGGCAATTTTATTGATGAATGTTTTTGCGCCTACTATTGATCATTATGTGGTACAGGGCAATGTGAAACGAAGAATGAAAAGATTAAAGAATGCTGTTGTACTTCCGAAAGATTCGGATGGTAAGGCAGCTGAATTTCAAGCTGAAACGGTTTAATTATGGCAATCAATACAGATAAAAACGTATATACCGTTGTTTTTGCGGCGGTTATGGTGATAATTGTTGGTTCTATCCTTGCTTTCTTGGCCTCTAGCCTTAGTGATAGGATAGACGAGAACATGCGCTTTGAAAAACAACAGAACATTCTTTACGCCATGGGTGTAAATGAAAATGAAGGAAAGGGAAACGTAAGTTTCGTTCCTACCAATGTTGTAGAGGAAGAATTTACTAAATATATCAAAGAGCAATTGGTGATTAAGGGTGATGAGGTCCTTAATAATGATGAAGCCTATTTGATCGATATGAAAAAGCAAATGGCGTTGGCGGCAAAAGGCGAAACACCGGAATTACCCTTATTTATAGGTGAAAAGGATGGTAAAAAGTTTTATATCATACCTATGTATGGTAAAGGCTTATGGGACGCTATTTGGGGGTTTATAGCTTTGGACAACAATATGGTTGTGCAAGGTGTTTATTTTGACCATAAAGGGGAAACGCCTGGTCTGGGCGCTAACATCAACCAACGTTATTTTATGGATGATTTTGAAGGCGAGAGCATTATGTCCGGTTCACGGTATGCAGGTATTAGTGTAGCAAAAGGAAACAATGACCCTTTGAACAACACTAAGGATGATAATGAGGTAGATGCATTGGCAGGGGCAACTATAACCGGAAACGGTGTTTCTGCAATGATCAAAGAAACGGTGAATCTTTACAAGGATTATTTACAAACGATTAGAACCAATTAATATGGCACTTTTATCAAAAAAAGATACTAATCTTATTACGGATCCGCTTGCGGATAACAACCCTATTACCATTCAGGTATTGGGTATCTGTTCAGCTTTGGCAATTACTGCGGAACTGAAAGCTTCTGTTGTTATGGCCATCTCGGTAATGTTTGTTTTAGCGGCTGGTAACGTGGTTATCTCCTTAATGAGGAACATTATTCCTTCTAAAATTAGAATTATCGTTCAGCTGATTGTAGTAGCTACTTTGGTTATTATGGTAGATCAAGTCTTAAAGGCTTATGCCTACGATTTAAGTAAAACACTGGCTGTTTTCGTTGGATTGATTATTACCAACTGTATTATCATGGGGCGTTTTGAGGCTTTTGCCTTGGCAAACGGGCCATGGCGGTCATTTCTTGATGGTATAGGTAACTCTTTGGGTTATGGTATTATTTTGGTTATTGTTGGATTCTTTAGGGAGTTATTAGGTTCAGGAACATTATTTGGGTTCCCTGTATTAGGCGATCCCATTGAGAAGACTGGTTTATACGCTACCGGATATGAAAATAACGGTTTTATGATTATTCCACCTGCAGCATTGATTGTTGTTGGGATAATAATTTGGGTACAACGTTCAAGAAACCCTGCATTAATAGAAGAAAACTAGGAAATACTTAAAATAAAATAATGTTAGAGCATATAGAATTATTTTTTAGATCAATATTTATAGATAACATGGTATTTGCCGTATTCTTGGGAATGTGCTCCTATTTGGCCGTTTCTAAGAAAGTAACTACAGCTGTTGGTCTGGGAGCTGCCGTAATATTTGTATTGGCAGTGACAGTTCCTTTAAACTGGTTATTGGATAAATATTTATTGCAAGATGGAGCATTGGTATGGCTGGGTCCGGAATATGCGGATTACAATCTTAGTTTCCTATCATTTATACTCTTCATTGCCACAATTGCAACCATGGTACAATTGGTGGAAATTGTTGTAGAGAAGTTTTCTCCTTCATTGTATAACTCGTTGGGTATATTTTTACCTTTGATAGCGGTAAACTGTGCCATATTGGGTGGTTCGTTATTCATGCAATCTAGACAGATAGAAACTTTGGGTCTTGCATTTAATTACGGTATTAGTTCTGGTATTGGCTGGTTCTTGGCAATTTTGGCAATTGCTGCAATTAGGGAGAAGATTCGTTATTCAAATGTACCTGCACCGTTACGTGGTCTAGGAATAACATTCATTATTACTGGATTAATGGGTATTGGCTTTCAAAGTTTTGGAGGTATGCTAACTGGTGGGGATGAACCAGCAGCAGAAGCTCAAGAAGGAACTGTTCAGCAAATTGAGGAAAAAGTAAAAGTGCCATCTACAGAGGCCGTATCAACAGAAAAGGAGATAGATGAAAAAGAAATCTCTTATAACGACGTAAACAAATAGGAATGATTTTAGCTACAAGTACAGGTGGAACAATATTAATCACAGTAGTGGCCTTTTTGATTTTATTAATGGTCCTAGTAGCACTACTGTTGTTTACAAAGGAAAAGTTATCACCATCGGGTCCTGTGACCATAACTATAAATGGTGAGAAGAAAGTTGAAGTAGATTCGGGTAGTTCTCTTTTGACAACTTTAGGAAATAAGAAAATATTCCTTCCATCAGCATGTGGTGGTGGTGGAACATGTATTCAATGTGAGTGCCATGTATTGTCCGGTGGAGGCGAGGCATTGCCTACAGAAACACCTCATTTTTCAAAAAAGGAATTAAACCATGGTGCACGTTTAGCCTGTCAGGTTAAAGTAAAACAGGATATGGAAATTACGATTCCAGAAGAAGTGTTCGGTATTAAGAAATGGCCGGCAAAAGTGGTTCGTAATTATAATGTGGCCTCCTTTATTAAGGAATTCGTAGTTGAAATTCCTGAAGATATGGGCTATAAAGCAGGTGGATATATTCAGATTGAAATTCCCGAATGTGAGGTGAAATATGCTGATATTGATATCACCGCCCATCCAGAGGAACATGAAACGCCTGATAAGTTTCAGGCAGAGTGGGATAAATTTAACTTATGGCCTTTGGTCATGAAAAACCCTGAAACGGTAGAGAGGGCTTATTCCATGGCTTCTTATCCTGCTGAGGGTAGAGAGATTATGTTGAACGTTCGTATTGCTACCCCACCTTGGGATAGGGCTAAAAATGGCTGGATGGATGTTAATCCTGGTGTGGCTTCTTCATATATTTTTAACCTAAAACCAGGCGATGACTGTGTTATCTCTGGACCTTATGGTGAGTTCTTTATCAATGAATCTGATTCAGAAATGTTGTATGTTGGCGGTGGAGCAGGTATGGCACCAATGCGTTCACACTTGTATCACCTTTTCAAAACCTTAAAGACAAATAGAAAGGTAACATACTGGTATGGAGGTAGGTCTAAGCGCGAGTTGTTTTATTTGGATCATTTCTATAAATTAGAGAAAGAGTTTCCGAACTTCAATTTTTATTTGGCTTTATCAGAGCCCTTAGAAGAGGATAATTGGAAGGTTAAAGAAAATATTGATGCTCCAGGAGATGGTTTTGTGGGTTTTATCCATAATTGTGTTATAGATAATTATTTAAGCCAACATGAATCTCCAGAGGATATAGAATTGTACTTCTGTGGACCGCCGCTTATGAACAAGGCGGTGCAAAAAATGGGAGAGGATTTTGGTATCCCAGATGAGCATATTCGTTTTGATGACTTTGGAGGTTAATCAAAATAAATTAATAAATAAAAAAAACCGATATGTATACATATCGGTTTTTTTAGAACTAGTTTTTTCATGCATGTACTAACAGAACAAGAACTTCATAATTTGGCCATGAATTTGGTAGGTAAACAATTGGAAGCGGAAGGATTTGAGTTTTTAGCGGTCAATAGTGAGCTAAGAAAGAACCCACAATTTGTTTGTACCAAGGAAAAAAAGATGCATTTTATTATCGTTAAGGCTATCCAGTATCCTGGGGATCCTAAGGATATGGACTTTTTTATGGCAGATCTAAATAAAATGCGAGATCATGCCTTGAAATTTGAAGCACGGACATTTTATGCTGCTGTCGGATTGGTTAATGCAAAGGATTATAATTTGCCTGTGTATCTAGATGAGGAATATATCGTTGATTATGACGGTTTGGTTGAAATAAAGGAATGATGAAGTACTTAATAATTGTGATAGGGCTGTTGTTTGTGGGCTGTAATTCTGGACAAAACCAATGGGTGAGAAATCAATCTGTAGGAGCTGCTCTCGGTACCTCCTATACTATAATTTACATAGCTAATGCGTCTGTAGATTATCAAAAGGAAATAGATTCAGTCTTTAATGCTGTAAATCAATCCTTATCTACGTATATCCCTAGTTCAGATATTTCTAAAATTAATAAGGGCGATTCTACAGTAGTTGTAGATCATATGTTTAAGGAGGTTTTTCAACTTTCTAAAACTATTTATGATAATACTAATGGGTATTTTGACCCAACCGTGGGTACTTTGGTAAATGCATGGGGTTTTGGGCCCGGAGAAGAAATTACAATGGATAGTACTTCAGTAGATAGTTTGCTAGCGTTTGTGGGTTTTGAAAAAGTGGCATTATCCAATGACAATAGGGTTAAGAAGGAAGATGCCCGTATATATTTTGATTTTAACGCAATTGCCAAAGGATATGCTATAGATAGGGTAGCGGTTATGCTTTCAAACAAAGGAATAACTGATTTTTTAATTGAAGTAGGCGGTGAGTTGGTTGCCAAAGGGATTAATAAAACAAAAGGAAAACCTTGGTTGGTTGGTATAGATGATCCAGAATCAACAACTACTAGAGGTTCTAAGATTCTACTTAATTTACAGGACAAGGCGCTTGCTTCATCTGGTAATTACAGAAAGTTTAGGATAGATGAACAAACGGGGGAAAAGTATGTGCATACCGTTGATCCTAAAACGGGCTATACCAAAAACTCAGTTACTTTAGGGGTTAATATAATCGCCAATAATTGTGCCACTGCAGATGCTTATGCCACAGCTTTTATGGCAATGGATTTGGAGGATGCTTTTAAGCTTATTGCTAAAAATAGGGCATTAGAGGCCTATGTTATTTATTTGGACGAGACTGGGGAAACACAGGAATTTCTTACGAATGGCTTTAAGGAGCTAGTGGTTCAGCAAAATTAAGTTTATTTCCGTACTAAAGGGATAATTTCTGTCTTTGCCAAACGGTATCGGTCCCAAAGTTCAGCAGTAATTTTGTTGGAATAATCTATTTCCTCAACTTGGAACCCTATACTTCTTAACTTGTTAAAATAGTCCTTACCATAGATTCTAACATGGTCATATTGACCAAAAATCCTTGCTCGCTCTTTTTTATCTGTTATGGTATCGTCCTCAAAAGTGGTCTCCCTATTCAAGTCCTGTGGAATTTGAAATATACCCCATCCATTAGGTTTTAAAACACGATATAATTCTTGCATTGCCTTGGTGTCATCGGGGATATGCTCCAAAACATGGTTGCATAGTATTACATCAAATGAATTATCCGCGAAAGGTAACTTACAGATGTCGGCTTTTACATCGGCTAGGGGAGAATTTAGGTCGGTAGTGGTATAGTTTATATTTTTTAATTTCTTGAATCGTTTGTGAAAAGCTTGTTCCGGGGCAAAATGCAATACTGCTAGTTTATCTTTAAAGAAATTGGTTTCATTTTTCAAAAACAGCCATAATAAGCGATGTCGTTCTAATGACAGGGTAGACGGGGATAGCACATTCTCCCTTGGGTTTTCATAGCCATAGGGTAAAAAACATCGAAATTTTTTACCATCTATTGGGTCTTCATACTTGTTCCCTTTATAGTAGAATGCAAAAAGAGGTCTTACTAAGTAGCTGAATTTAATTAAAATTGGTCTTGGAACTAGATTAAGAAAAAATTTGAAGACTTTCTTCATTTATACAGAATCTCCTAGGTGTTTACTACGGACTGTCTAAATTCATCCTCTTCGTTACTAACTATGCCAAGGGCATCATATATGTACTGGAAAGTGGAAAGTAGTTCTGGTTTACCGTTTACAATGGCTACATTATGTTCAAAGTGTGCACTTGGTTTGCCATCGGCCGTTAATATAGTCCAACCATCTTTTAGTTGTTTTATATTTTTAGTGCCCATGTTAGTCATTGGCTCAATAGCGACGGTCATGCCTTCAACAAATTTTTTACCTCGACCTCTTCGGCCATAATTTGGCATTTCTGGATCTTCATGCATTTTTCTACCTAGACCGTGGCCTACAAGCTCTCTAACCACTCCGTAACCATGATCTTCGGTATATTTTTGAATAGCATAGCCAACATCACCAACTCGGTTACCAGCTTTAAATTCACGAATGCCAATGTAAAGGGATTTCTTGGTTACCTCCAATAGTTTTTTGATTTCGGGCGACACTTCACCAACTTCAAAAGTATAGGCGTGATCACCATAAAATTCATTCTTTAAGGCTCCGCAGTCTATCGAAATAATATCACCCTCTTTTAAAGGGTCATTGTTAGGTATGCCATGAACCACTTGTGCGTTGGGGCTCATGCACAAGGAATTTGGAAAATCATATAATCCTAAAAAACCAGGTACGGCTCCATGGTCCCTAATAAATGTTTCAGCCAGACCATCAAGATACAGTGTAGTTACCCCAGGTTTTATTTCTTTTGCAAGCATACCCAATGTCTTAGAGACAATTAGGGCACTTTCCCTCATCAATTCTATCTCTTCAGCCGATTTAATCTTTATCATTTGGCAAAGGTAAATTATTTTAAGTATACCTTAGTCTACCAACGAATCTTGGGTCATATATGTAGACTTCTCAATACCCATTAATTTTAGGATGGTTGGAGCAATATCCCCAAGGACCCCATCATCTATATGTTTTAACTCTTTATCCACCAAAATCAAAGGTACCGGATTGGTGGTATGTGCTGTATTTGGGCTACCATCAGGATTGATCATGGTCTCACAATTTCCATGGTCCGCAATTACCAATGAAGAGTATCCATTTTCTAAACCAGCGGTTACCACGGCATTGGCACACTCATCCACAACTTCACAAGCTTTAATTGCCGCCTTTAAATCACCAGTGTGGCCAACCATATCTGGATTTGCAAAATTCAAGCACACAAAATCTGCCTCTCCTTTTTGAAGTTCAGGAATAATGGCATCCCTTATTTCATAGGCACTCATTTCTGGTTGTAGGTCATACGTAGCTACTTTTGGGGAAGGACATAAGATACGCTTCTCACCGTCAAAAGGCGTTTCTCTACCACCATTGAAGAAAAAGGTAACATGTGGGTATTTTTCTGTTTCTGCAATTCTTATTTGCTTTTTTCCGGCGTTTGCAAGCACTTCTCCCAAGGTTTCCCTTATATTTTCTTTGTCATAAACCACATGCACCCCTTCAAAGGAATCATCATAGTTGGTCATGGTTACATAGTATAAATTTAGCTTATGCATATTTTGTTCATGCATATCTTTTTGGCTCAACACTTGTGTTAACTCACGTCCCCTGTCCGTTCTAAAATTAAAAAAGATCACTACATCGCCCTCTTTAATTGTAGCAATTGGTGCGCCAGCATTATCGGCCATTACTATAGGCTCAATAAATTCATCGGTCTTGCCATTGTCATAGCTTTCTTGAATACTCTTGGAAATATCCGTAGACAATTCCCCTTCAGCGTTTACCATTACATCATAGGCCTTTTTGACCCTTTCCCATCGGTTATCACGATCCATGGCAAAATATCTACCAATAACCGTGGCAAGTTGGGTGTTTTTGTCCTTGGAGAAAGAAACCAAATCCTCTAAAAAGCCCTTACCGCTTTTCGGGTCCACATCCCTGCCATCTGTAAAGGCATGCACGTACATATGTTCTAATCCATAATTATTACCTGCGGTAATTAGGCCTTTGATATGGTTTATATGGCTATGTACACCACCATCACTTAGCAAACCTAGAAAATGAACCGGTTTGTTATTTGCTTTGGCATACGCAAATGCATCTTTTAAGACCGGTTCGTCCTTTAAGGTGTTTTCCTTTACGGCCAGATTAATTTTGGCCAAGTCCTGATACACAATTCTACCGGCTCCAAGGTTCATATGTCCAACTTCGCTATTGCCCATTTGGCCTTCTGGTAAACCAACGTTCATACCATCGGTTCTTAGGTTTGCATTCGGGTATTTCGTATATAAACTGTCTATAAAAGGAGTATTTGCATTATCTACTGCAGAGACTTTTGGATCGGGAGATTTTCCCCAACCATCCAATATCATCAAGATTACTTTTTTGTTCATCTTTTTATCATAAAAAATTAGATATCAAAAATAGTACGATTTACTAAGTATAACTAGCGAATGCAAGGTCTTTTTGTGAAATTATTGTCATGATGTTAATGCTTTTAACGAATGGTTACCTCATTTGTTAAACTTTAGTTATTTAAGTGTTAATGCCGTAACATTTGGCTATAGCTAGAGTCTATATTTATATAATCAAAATCTATTCATCAATTAAATTCATTCATCATGAAAAAAACAATCCTAACACTGTCCGCTGCTTTATTTTGCTTGGGCAGCGGCTTAAAAGCCGAAGAAACCTCAACTTTTTTTAACAATGCCCTCAATTATGAAACCAAAGTAATTGAGATCAGTTCTTTCTGCAAGGCAATTATGCAAGGTGATTTTGTTACCGTTAAACGTATGATAGAATTAGGGGAAGATGTTAACCAAAAATCTTTGGGAATGACCCCTGCTATGTTTGCTGCCAGATATAATAAGGCAGATGTACTTCAATTGCTGATTGATAACGGGGCCAATCTTAAAATGAAGAGCAATCAAGGTTTTTCTGTTAAAAAATATGCTGAAATAGCCAATGCCACCGATGCACTATCTGTTTTAGAATCAGCTATGGGTGCTTAAGGATTCATCATTCACATCAATCAAAAAACAAAAAACCCGTTGCCATGCAACGGGTTTTTATTTTAAAATAAACTCTTATAGTGTTCAGGTAAAAGAGTGTTTACGTTAAAACTCAAATCCATTAAAAGCCCTATATATAAAAGCATAGACTGCCATAAATAACATTAGACCACAAAAAATGGAATACGCCTTCAAAATCACCACCAATATTTCTGGTTTGCAATTTCTAAAAGCTTCAAAATAAAGATTTTTAAAGTGTGTAAGTGTTCCCATTATAGTTCTCGTTTAGGCGCAGGTTCTAATTACGCAATTATCTAAATCACGGCTATAAGGGTCAAATTTTAAGTAAAAAATGGTATTTGGGACTTTCAAATATAAAGAAAACCAAGGTTTATTTGTTTGGTTTTAACGTTGAAAAGCAAAAATTAACGTTTAACCTTGCCCTTGATATTTATCAATTGCCTCTTTAATTTTTTCTATCCTATTTTCTGGGTCCGGATGGGTGCTTTGAAACTCAGGTACGCGGTTGGGACCTGCCGCAGCCTTTAGGATTTCCATTACCTTGATCATTTCATAGGGATCGTAACCCGCCTGAATCATAAAAAGAACACCAAGCTCATCACTCTCCAATTCATCGCCCCTTCCATTTGTCAAAAGTGTGTTCTGGCCAATGTTGCCTACAACACCGCCCATATCTGCGCCAACGGTAGCGCCCATGGTAACGGTTTGCCAAAAGCTACTTTCCGCAATTCGTTCTGCAGAATGTCTTCCAATAACATGGCCAATTTCATGGCCCAATACACCAGCCAATTGCGCTTCATTCAACTGTGAAAATAGGGCATAGGTAATAAAACATTGCCCACCTGGCAAAGCAAACGCATTTATGGTCTGATCATCTGCCAGCAAATGAAAATCATATTGGTAAGGGGTCTCCCGGGCTATGCTGCTATTGACCAATTTATTGCCAACGGCATCTACAAAAGACTGTAACCTTTCATCTGGATAAAGACCGCCATGCTGTTGTGCCATTTCCGGTGCACTTTGTAGACCAATGGCAATTTCCTGTTCAGGGGACATATTTATGGTTTGCGTCCTACCTGTATAGGGGTTCTGTTCTTTGTTATTACATTTTTGGATAAAGGCAAAAGCAACGATCGCCAACCCTATAAATATTCGGATTTTCCAACTTCCTCTTCGCATAATGGTAGTGTTCTAAGATAGACACTAAGATACGAAACGGTTACAATAGTGATCTATTGATGTCTAAAATATTGTTTTGGATATAAGACCTCAAATACCCAATGGTAAAGTGTTCTGCACCATAAAATTCTTCCTTTTGTAATACCGATACAATATTCTTTCCTCTAAATGCTTCTAACATGGGTATAGATAGGGGTGCGTAGCTATAATGCCATGGTTCATATTTGAACCCTTTTCTTTTGGGATTATCAGTATAAACCAAGTGAAAATTATACGTTTCCGCGTTTTCGTCCATCCAAAGTTTAAAGTCCTCGTACGGTCCACCGGCCCCAAATTTTTCCGGCACCAATACATCACCATCCACTTTCCGGTACCCGTCAACAATATCCACATCGGTACCCCAATGGTGTCTACTCGTGCCTGGTATGGTAGAGTATTCTATAATTTTGTCTATAGCGTCCAATGGCTTCATGCCTTCATCCTCTGTGTAACTTAAATACTTTCGTTCAAATATGGCCTCCTGTCTACTAAAACTGCGATAACTGGATACTATTTTTAGGTCTATGCCATCAGAATATGCCGCCTTTTTCATATCTAGGAATGCATCATGTGCCTCTTTTCTAAGGTTTATACCTTCGCCATGCAAATCAATATCGGCCTTACCCATAAGTTCAAGAATGGAATACTCATTTTCTTGGTTTGCAAAGATGGAAGGTACAGCGGCCAATGTTAATGCCGCTACACTGCTATTTTTAATAAAAGTTCTTCTTTTCATAATTATGTGACCTTTTAGGTAAGGAGTACGTACAACAAGTAAAACGTTGACAAATCATTTCCAATTTAAAATTAAACAAATAATTTGGCTTGGTGTATAAACGAAATATTTACACCGTTATTTTCACGTTTGTCTATATTGTTTTAAGTGCCGTTAAAATACCTGCCAGATTTTGATGTTGCGGCGTATTATACATCAATTTTATAATTACGGTAACACTTTATAAATGGGGTATAGGACTAGCCTATTCTACATCCAATATGTGCCATGGATATATGACGTATTGTTGTTTTTTGGAAGAAGTAACCTAGAAAACGGTGATATGGTACCTATGCAATAGTTTAAATAACTGTTTGTGCTTTTAAAATGACGGAAACTATCTTGCCAAATACAAAAAACCTTGATAATTTAAATCTAAGTCCACTAAATAAACGGTGTAAAAATAAACCCCAACGGGTAAGCCATCCGCTCTGGTTATTACAAAATTATCTACGTTAGAAACCCCTGTAAATTGGTCTCTATAATTGGTCTGTTCAAATACTTTTAGCCCGTAACGGTCATAAATTTGCATAAAATTATTGGGCGATTCTTCCAATTCTGGAATATAGAATGAATCGTTGATACCATCACCATTGGGCGATACAAAGTAATTTTCCAAACTAAGTACCTCCTTTGATAGGGGTTGGTAAGGTATTTTGGATACGCCAAGGGTAATGATTTCATAATCATCTGGAACAAATGAGGAAGAGGTTACAAAACCATCGGTTAAGGAGCCCACTGGAGTACTACCGGCCAGGTTAATCCACCGCTGGGAAAGCTTACTCCAGCCTACAGGCACTATTTTAGTGGCATCATCCGTAAAAAGGATCATATCACTTCGTGCATTCCAGCTAAGGGTTACGGTAGACGGTACATTGCCTTCTAAGCGCCAAAATTCAATATCGCTTACATATTCAATGTTTAAATCCACATCAAATGAAGTATAAACACCAGGTATGGAACTTGGATTATTAGGGTCTTCTAAAAAATAGGCACATTTGGCAAACAGGTTGCTATCCTCTGAGTTGATGACCAAAGGCCGCATAAATTCGCTGTCGCCAATGGGAAATACAAAGTTTTGCTGATTGGTAATGGCGGCATAGCCAATGATCTTGGACAGATCATTTTCACCAGTATAAAAGGAACGGTCCAAAAAGTTATAATATACCGTAGGTTGGGAAAGGGGAGTGCGGATGTTGCCTAAAATAAAATTGGTATTGTTGCTATTGTCCAGCCCTACTTCCAGTTGCAGGTCGTTATCCAATGCAATTTCCAGGTCATAAAATTGGGAGCTTACCGTACCCGAAACCGTTAAGGCTTGTGGACCGTAGAAACCTGCCAGGCCAAGGTTATTGTCAAAAGGGGAAGTATTGATCAGGTTGGTGTGGAAACCCAAAGTTCCACCTTCGTGTATGCTTATGGTGCCGTTGTTGTATAGGGCGGTTTGGGCACTTAGAGTAACCAGAGAAAAGTATAGGAGTAAGTTTAGGTATTTATCCATTTTTAAAAGTCTGTAATAGTAAAGAACCATTCTGCAACCACTAGCGAATTCCCAGTATTTTGTCGGATTTCTACTGTAAAACCAGCATTAGTTTGTGAAGTAACATAAATTCTATTGTCACCAACCACAGTCAATTGGATTATATAATTATTATCTGGCCTGGTAGTGGTAAAATTAACAGTATTAATACCACCTCCTCCCGATACAGTAGCCCCATCGGCATTAATTGAATTTGCTCCATTTGCCTTTCCCATTACTACTACAGCCGGTTCAGACCATTCTGTACCGGTGATAGTTGATTTTAGGATATCACCAGGATTTCCTTGATTACCATTCTCATCTATTAATAGTTCTGTCAATTCTAAACTTCCTTCAGCAATAATTTCCAGTCCGTTTCCAACGGATTCTGTTAATTTCAAAATTTCTTGTCCTCCTGCTGATAATGAAAGTTCGTCTGCAGCAGGACTCCACATGCCTGTGTCTGTGTCGCCGTTAAATCTGTAAGAAGGTTCGCTACCATCTAATGCTCCATTTGAATTTAAAATACCCTGTACTCTAATTGCTCCTTCAACATGTAATTTATTTGTGGGGTTGTTGGTGCCAATACCAACGCTTCCTGATCCATTTAAATTAAAATTAAAGCCACTTAAATCATGAGTTCTATTTGCATTTAATATAAGTCCATCAGTGCTAAATAAATTTTGCCCAGAAGTAACCGAAATATCGAACCCAATACCATTTGGGGTAATTCCCACGGTCCCGTCACTTGAGATCAAGGGTTGTATTTCATTGGTGATGTCTCCGTCCACCTCTGCGGTCAGATATCCGTTGTTTCCCGCGGCTGTGTCAACAAGGGCTTCGAGGTCCACACTACCGTTGAACCCCCCGTTGGCGCCGGTTACATTCAAGCTTGTCCCTGCCGTTGCTATTCCGGAGACTACTCCGTCAGCCGCCCCAGTTGGTATGGTAACGGTTCCACCTCCGTTGGAAAGGGAAAGGTCGTTTCCTAAAATAGAAAGAGCCTGTATTTCATTGGTACTGCTTGTGTCGCCGTCAGTGGTAATATGGTTGTTGATCAATGTAGTGTTCGCCGTTATGTCGGCTGATTCATCCAGTACGGACAGGTCAACGGTCACAGGCGCCACCGCGTCATCTACAAGTGAGATACTAAGTATGTTCGTTGGGCTGAGAGTGAACTCGTCCACCGTCTGGTCGTCGGTATCCGTTAGGTTTGGCGTAATCCATGAATAGTTCCCGGCTGCATCGGTTGAAAGCACATCCCCCGCTGTGGCCGCGGAGTCGTCGGGCAGCTCGATTTCGTTCGTGTCGCTAAGGTCCCCATCAGCGGTAATATGGTTGTTGATCAATGTGGTGTTCGCCGTTATGTCGGCTGATTCATCCAGTACGGACAGGTCAACGGTCACAGGCGCCACCGCGTCATCTACCAGTGAGATACTAAGTATGTTCGTTGGGCTGAGAGTGAACTCGTCCACCGTCTGGTCGTCGGTATCCGTTAGGTTTGGCGTAATCCATGAATAGTTCCCGGCTGCATCGGTTGAAAGCACATCGCCGGATGTGGCGGCGGAGTCGTCGGGCAGCTCGATTTCGTTCGTGTCGCTAAGGTCCCCATCAGCGGTAATATGGTTGTTGATCAATGTGGTGTTCGCCGTTATGTCGGCTGATTCATCCAGTACGGACAGGTCAACGGTCACAGGCGCCACCGCGTCATCTACAAGTGAGATACTAAGTATGTTCGTTGGGCTGAGAGTGAACTCGTCCACCGTCTGGTCGTCGGTATCCGTTAGGTTTGGCGTAATCCATGAATAGTTCCCGGCTGCATCGGTTGAAAGCACATCCCCCGCTGTGGCCGCGGAGTCGTCGGGCAGCTCGATCTCGTTTAAAGCATCGGTATCACCATCGGCAAGTTCAGAGGTCGCTATAGCAGCTGCTAGTTCATCATCTGTAGCAAATTCCGTATTAAGGTCTATAGAATTACCGGGAGTTGCAGGAATGGTTAGGGAAACAACGCTTCCTGTTAATTGAATATCCTGTAACTCGTTTGTTGGATTTTCTCCGCCAGCAGAAATGGTTGCGATGTCCAATTCATCTTTCAATTGTTCAATAGCCAATTGGGTGTCTGTTGCTGAAAGAGTTACATACGGATTAAAAGGTACTTGGCTGGCATTTTGGTCGGAGCCCAGGATTGGGGTAAGGTCTACTCCTGCGCCATCCGTTATATTCAAAATATTGCCCGTTAGGCTTAAATCTTGGTCATCGGTATCTACTCCACCCAGGATTGGGGTAAGGTCTACTCCTGCGCCATCCGTTATATTCAAAATATTGCCCGTTAGGCTTAAATCTTGGTCATCGGTATCTACTCCACCCAGGATTGGGGTAAGGTCAACTCCTGCGCCATCCGTTATATTCAAAGTATTGCCTGTTAAGCTTAAATCTTGGTCATCGGTATCTAATCCACCCAGGATTGGGGTAAGATCAACTCCTGCGCCATCCGTTATATTCAAAGTATTGCCGGTTAAGCTTAAATCTTGGTCATCCGTATCTGCTTCGCCCAGGATTGGGGTAAGGTCAACTCCAGTGCCATCCGTTATATTCAAAATATTGCCGGTTAGGCTTAAATCTTGGTCATCGGTATCTACGGTGCCAGGTGGAAGGTCAACGAAACCGCCATTTGTTAGGGAGATTCGTGTGCCCGCTGGGTTAATACTTAATTGCTGTTCATCGGTATCTACGGTGCCAGGTGGAAGGTCAACGAAACCGCCATTTGTTAGTGAGATACGTGAACCGGCAGGATTTATTGTTAGTTGTTGTTCATCAGTATTGTCTAAATACCGAGATAGGTCCACATCATTGCCATTGCTAATGGCGAGATGGTCATTGTTAATGCTTAGTGTCTGTTCATCGGTACCCGTATTGTTCAATCCACTTAAATCTATGGTATTACCAGTTGCGGAATTGGTAAGGCTTAAGGTATTTGTTGCAGTATCAAAAACAAGATCTGTTAACTCATTGGTCTCATCGGTATCGGTATCGGCCAAGATATGGGTGGCGATACTAATGGTGTTATCATTAATGCTATTTTGGGTGTCGTCAGACAAACGTATTGGGTTGGCGATTGTTCCATCGCCAGATATCGAAATACCGTCTGTATTGGCCCCTTGTAAACTACTGGCATCTTTCCATAGGACGAGGCCGTTTTCATCAGTGGCTAATACTTGATCGGCAAGGGTGTTGGCAAGGTCTGTAGGCTGAATACTACCATCTATTATTTCAATAGATCCCACAGAGTTTTGGCGAAGTTCACTGGAGCCTACGCTATCCTCACCAAGCTTATCTTGCGTAATAGAATTATCTTGTATATCATCGCCAATAATACCCCCATCTACAATATTTTGGCTTCTAATACTATTCTGTGCCACTTCCAGATTATAGCTATTATCTGTTTCTACAATACTAATGGTACTGGCTACATTGTCTATGGGGTCATTGGTAATGATAAAACTGGCGGCATCACACAGGTTGATCCATTCCGTGCCCGTGTAATAATGTATGCAGTTGGTATCGGTATTATAAACCAAACCACCTCTTTGCGGTGTTATAGCGGTCATTTGGTCTGTAGTAGCTTTGGTAATTACCAAGACCCTAGAATTGCTTTCAAGTTCCAAGACCGAAGCGGGATCTATATTTTGTGGATTGTCACCTATTTTAATTTGTGCGTATACGGCCGGGGCAGTAACGAACATAAGTATAAATAAAACGACTATAGCTTTCATAATGTGGTCTTTAAAGAAACAAATTAGGGGGAAGACAAAAATAGGATTATATCTAAATTAACCCTTATTTCAAGGTTTAAATTATGCGAGTATCAGTTAAAACGAAGGCTATATTCGGTGAAGTGAAAACCAATTTGTTGACCAATAAAAAAATAGCTACTTTGTTTCAACAAATTATATACTATAGAAATTAACAAAAGATTAGTGGCCCGTTTTTTTTTAAGACGGGAACTTGTATTTTCTTTATATGCTTTTAATTGTATTCCACATGGTGGGAATGCCCTGAACAAACTCTTATGATCAAAAATTTACTTTCCCTGATATTTATTTTTCAACTCACTTTTGCCATGGCACAAGATGATGGCAGGGTGCTTTTACGTGGTGAGGTACTGTACAAGAATGTGAGTGTTGCCAATGAGTATGTGATCAACTCCACTACCGAACAGGCTACGGTGACCAATAAGGATGGCGAGTTTGCAATTGCTGTAAAAGTTGGTGACGAACTGGTGTTTACCGCCGTAAATTACCAGTATGAAATGGTAAAGATTACCCCGGAAATATTGGCGAAAAATAGATTGGTGGTGGCTGTAAACGAAAAGGTGACAGAGCTAGATGAGGTGGTAGTGACACCAGAGGACCAAGAGCGTTATTTACAAGTGAAAAACGAGGAGTTTAAAGAATACGAATATGAAGTGGATAGGGGTACGGAAGTAGAAAACATAGCCCTGTCCAGAGCTGAGAGGGGAATGACAGATGGTATTAATTTTGCGAATATCTTTAGGGCTATTTTTAAAGCCAAGGATACAGCCGCAGAGGAAGGGCCTAAATTGTTGGTGAGTGATGTATTACGACAAGTGTATGACGATCAGTTTTTTGTGGTAGACCTGCAAATTCCACAAGACAAGATCAATACATTCTTATTGTATTGTGATGAACGTATGCCCACAAGGTCGCTGCTCAAAAAGGAGAATGAGTTTCAGTTGATAGATAATTTGGTAAACCTTAGTAAATCGTTTCGCAAAGAACTGAATGAGGAGTAATATCCTTTGGCTATTGTTTTTGGCACCTGTTTTTACAATGGGTCAAAATAGCATGGTCAAGGATTTGGAAGGCAGGGTATATAGTAAGGATGGCGATGTAGCGGCCACCCATGTCTTGAATACCACTACACAGCGCGCCACAATTACCGATAATAATGGTTTTTTTAGTATTCCCGTACGGGTAAATGATACTTTGGTCTTTTCTGCCATTCAGTTTAAAAAGAAAGAATTGGTAGTGAGCCAGGCTATGTTGGAAAGTAAACTGGTAATGGTGCCGTTGGAAGATGCCTTGGAGCAATTGGACGAGGTGGTGGTTATGCCCTATAACCTAACCGGTGATATTATAAAGGATGTAACTACCTTGGAAACAGCGCCTGTGGTTACCGCCTCTACCTTAGGGCTGCCCAATGCTTATGTAAAAGTGCCTACAAAACCGGAAAGGGAATTATATGAGGCCACCACAGGAGGTGGAATATTGCCGCTAAACCCAATTTTAAACGGAATATCGGGAAGGACCAAAATGCTCAAGAAGCGTATAGCGCGTAATAATCTGCTTAGTAGAACCCAGAGGGTACAAGCGTTTTATGCCGATTCACTATATAGGGCCGAACTAAGGATTCCTGAGAATAAAACCGACGACTTTTTCTATTTTTGCGAAATTGATAGTGCCTTTCAATCAGTAGTAGACACGCATGATCTATTTAAAATCTGGGAATATTTGGAAAAAAGAAGTTTGGCATATCGAATGAACAACGGATTAGAGTAATAATTTTGGCACATACTTTGCTCTAATGCAACTAAAACACACAAGAATTATGGGATTATTAAAAAAGGGGATACTAATACTTTTGTTACCCTTATTTGCATTTACCATCGCACATAAATTTTACATAAGCGTAACCAATGTAGATTACTCCGAAAAAGACGATGCCTTGCAGATTACCACGCGTATTTTTTTAGACGATTTAAATGCCGTACTTCATGAACGGTATGGTATAGAAGCTAAATTGGGTACCAAAAATGAAACGGAGTTAGATAGGGAATACTTTGAGAAGTACCTAAGGGCCAAATTTACCGTAACAACCAATGGGGAGTTAAAAAAGTACAACATATTGGGTAAAAAATATGATACAGATATGATAATCTTCTATTTAGAAGTGCCTAAAGTAAACCTGCCCCAACTTAATAGTATAACTATAGAGAATGAGCTTTTGACAGACTTATACGATGAACAACAAAATGTAGTACATTTTAAGATAAAAGGAAAGAAAAAAAGTTTTGTTTTATTGAAGTCTGATACTAAAGGAATGTTAAATTTATAACATAGGTTAATAAATTATTTAAAAAACTTTATTTTTCGGTGTTATAAAATTATGATAAAAATGATAAGATTAAAGTATGCCTTAGCTTCGGTTTTATTTTTGTTTGCCGCAGTTTCTTTTGCACAAGAAGAAGGGGAACAAAAAAGGGAACCAGGCCACACCAACCAAAGCACGTTCAAGCAATTATATGAGGAATTTGCTACACCAAACACCTATCGTTCCGCATCAGGTGCGCCAGGTCCAGATTATTATCAGCAGCAAGCTGATTATGTAATGGATATTATGTTAGATGATAAGAACGCTAAAATTTTTGGTACGGAGACCATTACCTATACCAACAATTCTCCAGATGATTTAGAGTACCTATGGGTTCAGTTAGATCAGAATGTACGTGCCAAAGACTCTAAAGCACCCTTGAGGGATGGTGGGGGAGTGCCATTGGCAGAACAGCCAGGAAGTTTTGCCAGTAAATATATGGGTGAACCATTTGATGGGGGTTTTAATATAGATTATGTGAAGGATAACTCGGGTAACAACCTCCCATATACCATAAACTTTACAATGATGCGTGTAGATATTCCTTCTCCGTTAAAGAGTGGTGAGAAATATTCTTTTTCTGTAAAATGGAACTATAATATTCCAGATCACACGGTAAACCGCGCCCGTTCTGGTTTTGAGTACTTTCCAAAGGATGGTAACAGGGCGTATGTAATTGCGCAGTTTTTCCCAAGAATGGCAGTCTATAGTGATGTAGAGGGATGGCAAAACCACCAATTTTGGGGTAGTGGCGAGTTTGCCTTGCCGTTTGGGGATTATGAAGTAAACATTACCGTGCCTGCAGACCATGTTTTAGATGGTACAGGAGTACTTCAGAATAGAAAAGAAGTATATTCCAAGGAAATGATGCAGCGTTACGAGCAAGCCAAAAAATCGTATGACAAACCTGTAGTTATCGTTACACAAGCAGAGGCGGAAGCGGCTGAAAAAGGTTTTTCCGATAAAACAAAAACCTGGAAATTAAAAGCAGAGAATGTTAGGGATTTTGGTTTTGCCACTTCCAGAAAGTTTATTTGGGATATGCAGGCCGTAAAATTAGGTAACCGAGATATAATGGCGGTTTCTATGTATCCAAAAGAAGGGAACCCACTTTGGGAAGAGTATTCTACCAAAGCGGTTGCACATACATTAAGATCTTATTCATCACATACCTTTGATTACCCTTATCCTAAGGCTATATCTGTACATGCCAAAAATCAAGGTATGGAGTATCCAATGATTTGTTGGAATTACGGGAGGCCAAATGAGGATGGTACGTACTCTGACAGGATAAAATATGGCATGATCAGTGTTATTATTCATGAAGTAGGCCATAATTTTTTCCCAATGATAGTTAACTCCGATGAGCGCCAATGGGGTTGGATGGATGAAGGTTTGGATACTTTTATGCAATACATGGCAGAGCAGGAGTTTGGGGAAGCCTACCCAGAAGCCATTGCACCAAATGATGCATATCCATCAAGAAGAGGTGCGCCAGAAAAAATAGTACCTTATATGAGTGGAGACCAAAGTACGATCTCACCAATCATGTCCAATCCAGAAAATGTTTACCAATTGGGGCCAAATGCTTATGGCAAACCGGCTACCGCATTAAATATTTTACGTGAGACGGTTATGGGTAGGGAGTTGTTTGACCATGCCTTTAAGACCTATGCTAAAAGATGGATGTTTAAACACCCAACACCAGAGGATTTCTTTAGAACCATGGAAGATGCTTCCGCGGTAGATTTAGATTGGTATTGGAGAGGATGGTTCTACACCACTGATTATGTGGATATAGGAGTAAAAGGAATTAAAAAATACTACGTTAGCGATAAGCCCAGCCAAAAAATGCGCGAGTATATGGCGGCTCGAAATATTACTGAGGCAGATTTACTACCATTAGTATATTTAGAGGAAGAGGATGCAGAAGGTTTTGACCCTAATTTAAAAGGTAAGAAGCCATCTGAAAATTCCCAGACCTTAAAGGAATTTATGATGGATAACATGACCGAGGCCGAAAGGGCAGCCGTTAAAGAACCAAAATTTTTCTATGAGGTAACCTATGACAAGCCGGGTGGTCTTCCTATGCCATTGATAGTAGAATATACCTATGCTGATGGTACGGTGCAAAATATCACCTACCCACCAGAAATATGGAGAAAGAATAATGATGAGGTGAAATTGGTTCTTTCTTCCAATAGCGAGTTAACAGGTATCATTGTAGATCCCAAGTTAGAGACCGCAGATATTGATACTACCAATAACTCTTGGCCCAAGAAAGAGGAACAAAACGATTTTGATAAGTTCAAGGAAAATATCAAAGGAAAATAATTAACAATTTTTAATTGTAAAAGCCCCGTAAATTTACGGGGCTTTTTTATTGGCAATCTAAACTTGTTTATATTTGTAGTATGATTTCAACGTATTTTTTATTCATAAGCGGGGCTGAGATTTTTTTCATCATGTTTATTGTGGTGATGGTGTTTGGAGCGGATAAAATTCCAGGAATCGCCAAAGGCCTAGGTAAGGGAATGCGACAATTGCGCGATGCTACCGAAGATATTAAACAAGAGATTAAAAGAAGTGCCGATAAGCAAGGTATAGATACCAAGATAATCACAGATATCAAAAAGGATATTGATGATGTTAGAAGTAGTATTGACACCGGTATTACAAAAGACATTAAATCGGAATTTGGTGACATTGGTAAGAAAATTGGTGATGTTTCCGGTACTATAAAAAGAAAGTAGGCCCCTTATGTTAGAATGGCTTCTAGAATGGGACCGTAATACTTTTGTTTACCTTAACGCCCTAGGTATAGAACAATATGATGTCTTTTGGTCTACCGTTACCAAAATTACCACTTGGATACCCCTGTTCATTTTTTTTGGGGTATTAATTTTTCGGAATTTTTCTAATAGACAGGCCCTTTTTGTTATACTTACTGTTTTAATAATGGTGCTTTTCGTCACCACACTTACTGATCTTACCAAAGAGGCGGTTGCCCGTTTACGTCCTAATAATGATGAAGGTCTAAATACGGTAATACGTATTTTAAGAAGTCCTACAGGCTATAGCTTTTTTTCCGGTCATTCTTCCAGTTCTTTCTCTATAACAACCATTGTTTTTTTGTTTTTGAGAAAACACATTAAATGGGTTGGTCTTTTTTATATATGGCCCTTACTTTTTGCTTTGAGCAGGATTTATGTAGGTGTACATTTTCCAGTAGACCTAATTGTTGGTGCCCTGGTGGGGATATTTTCCGCGTGGTTATTTTATCGTTTATACCATATTCTTATCGTACCCTACTTAAGGTTAAACCGTCTCGAATAGGTAATAAAACCGTTTCTAGTTTGGGATGTTCCTTTAGTTTTTTATTATAATCCAACAATACTTTCGTGGTTTTGTCTTTTGGGTTCAATGGTTCTACTACTTTACCTGACCATAGTACATTATCTGATAAAATGACGGTGCCTGGTCTTGTTTTGGGAAGAATAGTTTCTAAGTAATTGAGGTACTGTTTTTTTTCGGCATCAATAAAAATAAGATCAAACTGTACGTCTATAGCTGGTATAAGATCCAACGCATTGCCGGTATGCTGTATTATCTGCTTTCCAAAACCACTTTTGTCAAAATACTTTCGTTGCATCGCAAATAATTCCGCATTGACATCTATTGTGTGTAGTTCGCCATTTTTCTGTAAGCCTTCTGCCAAGCACAATGCGGAATAACCAGTATAGGTCCCAATTTCTAAAATGTACCTTGGGTTGATAATTTTAGAAAGTAGACTTAGCACCCTGCCTTGAAAATGTCCCGTGATCATTCTAGGTTGAATTACTTTTAGGTGTGTTTCCCTGGTAAGTTCTTGAAGTAATTGTGGTTCATCTTGCGAATTTTCGGCAAGATAATTTTCCATTACAGATGATAAAAAATGCATAGGATCTTTTTGCAAAAATAAGGTATTATGTAGTATTTTAAGGCTTTATAAAGGAACCGTCATGACTAATGAAATAAGGGTGAGAGCTGCCATTGAAAAAGACTTGCCCATATTGTTGCAAATGGAACAAGGTGTTATTGGCGCAGAGCGTCCCTTTGACCCAACCATAAAGCTAGATCCTGTTAGGTATTATGATTTGCAGGCCATGCTCTTAGATGATAAGGCCAAGGTAATGGTTGCCGTTTGTCAAAATAAAATTATTGGTAGCGGTTATGTGTTAGTGAAGAAAGCAAGGCCATACTTAAACCATGAAAACTACGCTTATTTGGGTTTTATGTACACCTTGCCTGAATTTAGGGGAAACGGTGTAAATGCGCTCATTATTGATAAACTAATACAATGGTCCCATGAAAATGGATTTAAAGAAATAAGACTAACGGTATATGAAGATAATCAAGCAGCTATTCGGGCTTATGAAAAAGTAGGATTTAAAAAACACATAGTGGAAATGCGGATACCAATTGAAGATTAAAAAAATACGTCTAAGAATGAATTTCTCTTTGCTGCTATAACTGTATTTTTACTTAAAATTAAGATGGAATGGAATTTAAGAATACCTTATCCTTTGCACGGGAACTAGATAAAGAAGATGCTTTACATGCCTATCGTGATAAATTTCATTTTCCAAAAGTAAATGGAAGGGATGTCATTTACTTTACAGGAAATTCCCTTGGGTTACAACCAAAACGTACCAAACAGTTTGTAGATGATGTTATGGTAGATTGGGCCGAACTTGCGGTAGAAGGTCACTTTTATTCTGAAAAACCTTGGTGGGATTATCATGAGCAACTAGCCGTTCCCTTGGCTAAAGTTGTAGGCGCTAGCCCTAATGAAGTTACTGTTATGAATACCCTAAGTGTTAACCTACATTTGTTAATGGTCTCCTTTTATACGCCAACCCAAAAACGGTTTAAAATTCTATGTGAGGAAAAGGCTTTTCCCAGTGATCAATACATAATACAGAGTCAGGTACGTTTTCATGGTCTAAATTGTGATGAGGCTATTGTTGAGGTTAAAAAGCGTGAAGGGGAGCATTTTTGGCGAACCGAGGATATCTTGCAAAAAATTGGTGAAGTCGGTGATGAGTTGGCCTTGGTACTTATTGGAGGTGTAAATTATTACAACGGTCAAGTAATGGATATGGAAACCATTACCAAAGCTGGAAAAGAGGCAGGTGCCAATGTAGGTTGGGATTTGGCACATGCAGTTGGAAATATAGCCTTGCAATTACATGATTGGGGGGCGGACTTTGCAGCTTGGTGTAGCTATAAATACATGAACAGTGGTCCTGGAAACGCCTCGGGAATATTTGTACATGAAAGGCATTTGAACAAAAAAGACATACCAAGGTTTGAGGGCTGGTGGGGAACCAAAAAAAAAGAGCGATTTTTAATGAAGCCTACTTTTGAGCCCATGGAAAATGCCGATGCATGGCAGATCAGTAATCCTCCAGTATTGGCCATGGCACCCTATTTGGCCTCATTGGAATTATTTGAGGAGGTAGGCATGCAGGCACTCATAAAAAAAAGGGATAGCATTGTATCCTATTTGGAGTTTGTCCTAAAAGAAATTGATGCCGAGGTAGAAAGTAGTTTTGAGATTATCACCCCTAAGGCTAGGGGTTGTCAGCTTTCGGTTTTTTTGCATGGAGAAGGCAGGGAGCTTTTTGATCATTTAATGGAAAACGGAGTAATTGTAGACTGGAGGGAACCCAATGTAATCCGTTTGGCACCTGCACCATTTTACTGTTCGTATGAGGATATGTACCGTTTTGGACAAATTTTAAAGGCTGGAATTTTGAAATAAAAGGTCTAAATTGCCAAGTAATAAGGAGAGTGTGGGCAGTAAAAAATCTTTATATTGATTAGTTATATTGGATATTTTTTAGTTTAACCAACAACCAACAACCAACAACCAACAACCAACAACCAACAACCAACAACCAACAACCAATGAAATCACTACGACTTATTTTAAGTAATGCCCGTTATTTTGGTCCATCTTGGGTGTTTGCCAGCCTAAATATGCTTTTTGGTACTTGGGCAATTTATATTCCAACGGTAAAGCAAACCTTACAGATTGATAAATCGCAGCTAGGTTTTGCCATTTTCTTTTTGTCCCTTGGGGTATTTTCAGTCTTTCCTTTTGCCTCATCAATAATAAATAGAATAGGCGTTGGCAGGTGTACATGGTATGGTGTCTTGTTAAGTTGTGTAGCGGCAATGCTTCCGCTTATGGCGCCTGGCTATTTTACCTTAATGGGTGCATTGTTCCTTTTTGGTGCGTCAAACGGCTTTACGGATATTTCTATGAATACACTGGTGACGGAATTAGAAAAAAAGGATAATGCGAAGTTTATGTCTGCTTCACACGGATTTTTTAGTCTAGGAGGTGTGATGGCAGGATTGGGTAGTTTTTTAATCGGTCCATTGGGCAATCCTGTATTGCATATGTTTATGGTTGTATTAATTGTACTTACGATTAACGTGATATTCTATAAAAATTACATTCATGAGGTCGCAGAAAATATAGAAAAAGAGCCCTTTAGTTTTGGACTCTTTAAACCTTTGTTGCTTCTGGGGATTGTTTCTTTTATTGCTATGGGTAGTGAGGGTGCCATAGTGGATTGGAGTGGATTGTATTTAAAGGAAATAAGTATCGCACCTGAAGCCTTATGGGGAGCGGGATTTTTAGGCTTCCAAATAACGATGACATTGGGGCGGTTCTTGGGAGATGGAATTAGTGGTAAAATAGGGTCTGTGAAAATGGTGGCATTAGGTGCTGGCTTAGCTATTTTAGGCTACATTATGGTGTTAACTACCAATACCTACATGGCTATTATCGGTTTTTCGCTAAGTGGTCTTGGTTTTTCGGTAATGGTACCAGAGCTCTTTAGGATCGGAGGAAAGGTGAAAGGGGTCGAATCTTCCAAAGGGGTCGCGTTTATAGCAGGGGCCGGTTATAGTGGTTTTTTATGTGCCCCACCAATATTGGGTTTTTTGGCAGAGAATTATTCGTTAAAAATTAGTTTTGTGGTATTGTTATTTGTTGCCCTAATTATTTTGGGGTCTACCTATTTACTTTATAAAAAAAGAGCGAAAAACTAAAGTTTATTTTACCTCTAAACCAGAGAAATAAAGCATAAAGTTGCCCTCTTTCATTTTATGCATTGTACTTAAATGTAATCCATTTAAAGTTTTATAATCCTCCCAGCTAGTGATTATGTTAGGTTCTTCTTGGTTTGATTTTCTAAATACCCATTCTTTGATGATGTAGTCATCTTCAAAGTAAAAGTCATACGCATCACCAGGTGTATAGCCCCCTTCGTTGTTATAAACAATAGTCAGTTTTTGCATTTTAGCGTCGGTCATTGGCGCGTTTGAAATGCTATCATGTTCATAGGTGAAACTTTTATTGTCCCAAATAAGCTGGTAAGGTGCCAAAAACCAATATTTGTCATTTACAAAGTTTGCATCTGTCTTTGCTAATGTGCTATCCACTGTCTTTCTGTTGTAACTAACAGTATCTTCATGTGTCATGAATACCACGTCGTTGGATTTTGGTTTCCATAACCAAGTGCGTTCAAAATGCGAAGAATCACGGTCAACATTAAAGGTGAATTTTAAACTGGACACCTCTTTCCAATTTTCATATCCGTTTGCAGTTGCGATTTTTTCCAAGATTGTTTTTTCTTTTTCAAGCTTAGGTTTTTCCTCTTTTTTATCGGTTTTACAACTGGTTGTCAAAACTAAGAGCATTAGGAGGCAGCTAAAAATGTTTTTCATGGAAACTGGATTTATATCTAAAGATATTAATAACTAATTCTTTAACCTATTTTTGCAATTGTTAAAAAAATAAACAAGTGACCTTCTTACGCAAACTGTGTCTTATTATCATAAGTAACCAATTCAAAACCAAATTGGAAGCTAATGATCCCTATAAGGATATAACCGATGAGGAGCTTGTTGAAAAGATAGCAGCCAAGCGAGACTCTATGTTATTTGGAGTAATATATGATCGCTATGCTAAAATGGTGTACAATAAGTGTTTTGGTTTTGCCAAATCACAAAAGGAGGCAGAAGACCTAACGCAAGATGTTTTCTTAATGGTTTTTGTGAAATTAGGTTCGTTCAAGGGAAAATCAAAATTTTCTACATGGTTGTATTCCTTCACATATAATTTTTGTGTTAATTACGTAAATAGGGACAAGAGTAGAAAAATAAGTGACAGGTCCAATGATTTAAGTGATGAGGAGTATAGCTTATCACAGGAAGTAACGGATGAGAGTTTGTTAGAACTACAAGTAGAAAAATTAAAACAGGCCATGGAGATGATACCTGTTGAAGATAAAACAATATTGCTTCTTAAATACCAGGATGGTGTTTCAATAAAGGAGCTGGAAACTACAATGGAACTTGGAAACAGTGCCATTAAAATGCGCTTAAAAAGAGCTAAAGCCAGAGTAATTGAAGCCTATAATTCCTTACCCTAATGTTAGAACAGGATAAAAATCCATTTAAGGGAATGCAAGGAGATCTTAAGGATGTCCCACCGGAATTACGTCAAAAAGTGATGAATGATGTGGCTTTGGCCAAACTTATTATGGATATGGCAACACTGTTTACCTCTAATTATGGCAAACTTATCGCAGGACTCTTAAAAACCAATAAAAATAAATAAACAAACCATGAAGACACTAAACGAACTTAAAGATACCGTATTGGAAAGTTTTGGAGGTATACTGGCATCTGCCGCAGAGATGATTCCCCATATTGTTTTGGGTATTGTAGGCTTGATCTTAGTGTGGTTGTTAATTAAGCTTATCCTCTTTATTTTAAGAAGGATCCTTAAGGCGGCAAAAATAGATGTGCTTTCGCAACGTGTAGCCGATGCTAAACTTTTTGGGGATAAACAACTTAAAATAGATTTGTTGAAGCTAGTTTTAACCGTTGTTAAAATACTTTTGATTTTAATGTTCACTGTGGTATTGGCACAATTGTTAGCTTTAAATGCCATTTCTGATGCCATTTACTCCTTACTTGGTTATTTGCCTACTTTATTAAGTGCTTTGTTAATACTTATTGGAGGCCTTTATTTAGCCACAGTGGTAAAAAATGCTACTCTCAAGTTATTTGAATCTATTGAGATAGGAGGATCTAAAATGATAAGTGGTACTCTTTTTTATCTGATCACTTTTTTTGTATCTATTACGGCCTTAAACCAAGCTGGGGTGGATACTCAGATTATAACCAGTAATTTCACCTTGGTTTTGGGAGCTTTTTTATTGGCCTTCGCCTTGGCATTGGGTCTAGGGGCAAGAGAGGTTGTTGGTGATTTATTGCGTACATTTTATTCAAGAAAAATCTATGAAGTTGGGGATAAGGTTAAAATAGGGAAGATAGAAGGTACAGTGGAGGCTATTGATAACATTTCAATGATTGTAAAAACAAAAACCCGTAAGCTAGTGGTTCCTATTAAAAAAGTTGTTGGCACCACTGTTGAGGTCGACGATTAAAAATTTTTTAATGTTCTGTTTTTGTCGATTTTTATAATGATACGTTTCATAATTAATTCCTTAATTTTGAGATAGATTAAAAATTAAAAATATGAGTTCTAAAAAAGGAAAGATACAAGAGGCGATAGACGAAAAATTGTTAGGGGAAAGAAAGGTATTTCTATGGGGAATGGTAGATGATGATACCGCTAAACATGTGATTGATAGATTGTTGTATTTGGATATGCAGAATAATAAAGAAATACAACTTTACATAAATAGTCCTGGTGGTTACGTAACTTCTGGATTTGCTATGTATGATACTATAAAATCCTTAAAAAGTCCTGTTTCTACTATTTGTACAGGTTTGGCGGCATCTATGGGTTCTATCTTATTATCTGTTGGTAAAAAAGGTCGACGCTTTATACAGCCCCATGCACAGGTCATGATACACCAGCCAAGTGGTGGCGCTAGGGGGCAAGCCTCTAATATTGAAATACAGGCAAAGGAAATTATCAAGACAAAGGAATTGAGTGCCCGCCTGTTGGCTGAAAACTGTGGTCAGGATTATGAAAAGGTACTTAGGGATTTTGATAGGGACTATTGGATGAATGCAGAGGAATCTCTTGCATACGGTATTGTGGATGGTATTTTGGAATAAGGTATATTTTTAAAACAAAAAAAGTCCTACATATTGAATGTAGGACTTTTTTTGTTTTAAAAATATCTAGGTGATTTCATTGGGCCAGTTTTTCTTTTTCCTGGCTCAAAAATTAAAATAATCTCATGAGTTCCTCCAGTATAAGGTCGTATAGTTCCTGTTGGGAGGTCATAAGCGTACCCAATCCTAAAATCTTTAGTAATCTGGTAATCCAACAATGCACCAAAATTGGAGGCGTCGTTAAGTCTATAAGAGGCCCCTACCCAAAACTTGTCGTTAAACAAGAAGTTTGCGGTTAGATCATACGTGGCCGGAGCGCCATTGGTAATCTTGGCAATCGCCGTTGGCTTAAATTTCACTGCATAGGAGAGGTCAAAAACAACACCACCTATGGCATAATAACTATTTCGCTCCAGTGCCTCAAACTCACCGTCGTTCAAATCAGTGTTTAATATTCTAGGTGATGACACTCCTGTGTACCAGCGATTACTTCCAATGAAAATACCCGCGCCAAAATTAGGTTTCCAATTATTGAAATTAGAATTGAAAAAGGGGTCGTTACTGTCTGGGTTGTTAAGGTTGTAGTTGGTAAACCCTCCTTTTAATCCAAAAGACATTTTTACCCTCTTATTAAAAGGAACGGTATAGGAAAAATCCCCGTAAATATAATTGGTACTTTCAAAACCTAGTTTATCATTAATGTATGATATACCCAAACCAATTTTTTCATTTCTTAAAGGAGTATGTACAGACAAGGTATTTGTTCTTGGATTTCCTTCCAAACCTGCCCATTGGTTTCTATGTAAAAGGGTTACATTCAATGTTTCCCTACTACCAGCATACGCCGGGTTTACGGATATGGTATTGTACATATACTGTGTAAACTGAGGTAATTGTTGAGCAGCTAAGGTAGTGCCAATAAATAGTATTGATAAGAGTAATAGTTTCTTTATAACGTTCATAGATTTTGGGGTAAAACGTTTTTTTCTTTTAATAAGTAGGTTAATTCTGGCGTAAATTTACCATGCCCCACTGTTTTTTCAATAATTTACACGTTTAAACACAATCAAAAATCGATTTTTATCCCATATATCGTTTAACTGTACTTATTTGTAGGTTAGTGAAAAAGGTGGTTAGTCCTTTGTATTCGAGAGTTAAAGTTGTTTTTACTAATGTTTGTCAGTTTTATTGTAATCGGTTATAATTGTCAATTGTGATTTTCAATTGAATGTTCCAAGAATCTGTTAGACACTGTATCTTGTTATTGATCACTATGGAGTTCCTAAATAGATATAACCATTAATTTGTTTGATGTCTTCTCCAATTACATTAACTATATAATAGTAAGTTCCTGTAGGTAAATGACCAGATGAGCCTAGAGCGTTGTTTGGAGAATATCCACCCCAATTATTTTTATAATCCACTGCTTCATAGACTTTATTTCCCCATCTATTAAAGATCATAACATTAAAGGTATTGTCGCAATACTCAGCACCTTTAATCTCAAATAAATCATTAATTCCATCACCATTAGCAGTTACTGCTTTTGAAATGGTGAATTCATCCACATTACAAGGTATACAGTCCCTATTCACCGTAATAGTGAAATCCACAAAATACTTACAATCACCTCCTATTGAACTATATTCTATTTGGTATGTTTCTACCTGGTGCTGCATTGGGTCGAAAATACTGCCATTAAGAACTACATCTGAACCTACAGGGGTAAACGTCCCGTTGGTATCAAATCCTTGTGGTAGATAGTCCACCAAGTCTATAGGCTCATCCTCAATACAAATATCTATTGTGATTTCCTGTAGTTGGTGTTGTAAAACAAATATCAATTGTTCAAAAGTAGCTGTGTTTCCACAAGAATCCGTTACGTTCCAACTGCGGACGATTATATAATCATCTGAATCCACTGCATCCTCTCTGGTCTCATCAAAAACCACGGTATAACCGCCACAACCTCCTGTAAAGGTCAATTCTGGTGCAGCTGGTATGGGGTCTCCGCAAAGTACCGTCATTTCTTCTTCATAAACACTTTGCATAATAGGGTCTGCAGGAGGGACAGTTATAGTTTGTGTATGGGTAGTGGTGTTACCGGCACAATCAGTCGCCGTCCATGTTCTTATCACTTCATAGCCCGTAGCACAATTTTCATTGTTGGTAATGGTCTCGTTGAAAGTGACCAAAACATTACCTTCACAAAAATCTATGGCTGTAAGTACCTCAGCTAATGGAACGCTATCACAAGAAACAGTAGCATCTTGTGGTAAGGCTTCCGAAAAAATTGGTGCAATAGTATCTACAAAAGTAATTATCTGCTCATGTGTCCTAACATTACCTACACAATCCGTTATGGTCCAAGTCCTGTTTATGGTATATTCCGTTGGACAACTATCATTGTCCCCCGCGATGGTCTCGGTTAAATTAGTTGTTATTGAACATGTACTTGCAGATGTTATAGCTTGGACTGGCGGTATTGGGTCACAAGCCTCTACTGTGATATTTTGTGGCCATGGTTCATTGCCATCATTATCCAAGATGTTCACTGTAGCTGAGTCATTGACTAAAATAGTTACTGTCGTAGTTGAGATATTGCTCAACAATACATTGAAATCCTCGGTATTTTCAATGACAATATCATCTATGATGATGAGGTTTATGGTCTGTATGTTTGCATTGGTGCCGCCAAAGGTCAATGATTGTGTGCCAGATGGAATTCTCACATAGTCCAAATCGTTTGAAGCACTATTGGCTATAGTGTGATATTCAAGCGTAAACTCATCCTGTACGTTGCCATTAAGTACCACATTCAGTGAAATTGTCCCTGCATCTTCGTTAATGGTAATGCTGTTAACATCAAACTGTACACCTATGGAAAGGTCGTTGTCGTTGTCTGTAATATTTCCGGTTGCATTACCATCAATACTATTTACAAGACCTGTTGAAATGTTGGATAGACCTATGTCAAGTGCCTCAGTTACTTCAATAATGGCATCGTCAATAATGGTAACCGTAACAGAGCGGACTTCTCCGTTGGTTCCATTAAAGATCAATGTGCCCGTATTGGATACCACAGTGTAATCGTTAGGTGCTATTGCAGAGCCATCCGTAATATTGAAATCTACTGTAAAACCACCTTGGACATCCGCATTGAGAGTCACATCAAATGTGGCTGTACCAGCTGCTTCGTCAACTGTAAAGTCGGCCACAGAAATTCCAAAACCTGGTCCACCGTCATTGTCTGTAATGGTGCCGATGCCATTGGCATCGACCATGTTGATACTTGTATTGGATATGTTGGACAATGTAATGTTCAGGTCCTCGGGACTCTCGATAATGTTGTCGTCCACGATGTTTATGGTCACCGTTTGTGTATCGCCGTTGGCGGTACCTGCGGGGAAGGTCACTGAAGTACCCGGTGTTGCCATGGTGTAGTCCCCCGGATACACAGCGGTACCATCGGTCACTGCGAAGTCAACGGTGAAAGAACCTGCCACCGTAGGACCTGTATAGGTGATCACGTAGTCCGCCGTACCCACCGATTCGTCCACGGTAAAGTCTGCCACGGAGATACCCTCTCCCAGTGGGGTTCCGTCGTTGTCGGTAATGGTACCGATGCCATTGGCATCGACCATGTTGATACTCGTATTGGATATGTTGGACAGGGTGATGTCCAGGTCCTCGGGACCTTCGATAATATTGTCGTCCACAATGTTTACGGTCACGACCTGCGTATCGCCGTTGGCGGTACCTGCGGGGAACGTGACGGAGGTTCCCAGTGTTGCCACGGAGTAGTCTCCCGGATTTACGGCGGTACCATCGGTCACGCTAAAGTCCACGGTAAATGCCCATGCCACCGTTGGCCCTGTATAGGTGATCACAAAGTCCGCTGTGCCCACCGATTCGTCCACGGTAAAGTCTGCTACTGAGATTCCCTCGCCAGGTCCCGAGCCATCATTATCGGTTATATTAACAGTAGCTTGTGGGTCTAGTATGTTGATTATGGCGGAAGATGGATTTAAAATATTCACCAAGAAATTTTCTGTGGGTTCTATTAAATTATCATCAATGATGGGAACCGTAATTTGTTGTATTTCCCCATCTGTTCCGCTAAAATTTAATGTATTATTGGTTAGGATAAAATCGTCTGGAGCTATTGCGGTATTGGCCAATGTACTATAATCCACAGTAAAACCACCAGGGAAATTACCATTAAAAATAACGTCTACTATAGCTGTGCCACTTGCTTCGTTTACCGTTATATTATCATCTACGAAAGTAACATCGCCAAAAGCCGGAGAAGTAGTGCTGGCAATGACTAAAGAGAGAATATCGCAGAAACAATTGGACGTGCCAGGAGCGAATTCAACAACAATATTACTGTTGGCACCACAAAAGGTACTAGAGTCAAATGTGAACGCTTCTTGAATACTTGTACCCGCTGGTATTCCTTGACTTAGGCTTCCTGTGTATATGGCACTACCTGTTTTTGTACCTGTACCATCTGCACAATACACTTCATAGGTCATACCGGAAGTCAAATCAACAGTTCCTGTGTTTTCAAGTCCAATTTCAATGGCATAGTTCGTATTTGGAGAACCTTGTGCATATTCTGCGGTAGCGGTAAATGATGACTGTCCTAAAACACCTTTGGTAATGGTCAATTGTGTATTGGCCGTGCCTGTTTCAATCTCTGTTGTGCCACAGGAAACCCCACCACAGGTTAACCCAGAGACCGTTACGTAAGTACTTAGGCCAATTGTATAGGTTCCTGCGCAGATATTTGCTGTACTTTGTATACCAAAATCATATGCAATTAAATCTGTTGTGCCTGCACCAGAAGGTAAGGCAATTTCAATTTCTTCATGATCCCCTACGGTAACTGAATTTACGTAGGTAGCTGTAACCGTACCTGTAGATACAAATGAACCAGGTTCATAAATGAGTCCTGCCGGCAATGCTATTCTGGTAAAATCATTGGTTCCTGTAGTACCGTCAACGATATAGGTCTCAACAGATACAATTTCCATATCACAACCGGCTAAATTAGGAGAACTTATAGCAACACTATTGGTACTGTATGGTGGCTCTGCACCGGTAATGATAACTGGGTCACTGGCCAAACGGCTACCACTTCCCAATGCTGGTGTGCCACATGGGTTATTACCTGTAACAATGTATTCCGTACCTGTATTGGACCGGTAATTACATTGTGGGTTCAAGGTCATATTTATGATTGCAATTTGCTCATCCAAAGAACCAGCACCATAAGAACCCGAAATTCCATTCTCAGCATTTATAATCGTATGTTGCAAAAGATCTATGGTTACGGTATTGCCAGCGATTGTTGGAGTTATGCTTTCAGAATTACCTGAATTTCTTGGGTACTCGATCTGCAGGTCTGTAAAGGTAAGCCCAGTAATATCGCCAGGAACATCAAATTCTAAGACGGGATTAACAAAGTCGCCCTCACCGGCATTACGGACTTCCAGTACAACATTATAATCGGTACAGGTGTCCACCGTTGTAGTAGGTTGACTTAAAATATCTAATTGTACTGCAGCTTTTACAGGTTGTAAACTAAATGTTTGCTCATGAAAATAGGGTAAACCCGTATAGCTACTGGGGTAACTTGTACAGTCATAGTTTTGGGATGCCTTTATTTCTTGTAGATTACAATCGTTTAACGTACCCTCAAACCTAATAATCTTGGTATTATCTATCCATGCTTCCATAGCACCAAATTCTATATAGTAAATACCGGCTTCTTCTACAACATTCAGAGGTGATTCTATGCCACCATTATCTAAAAATGCCCCAGTAATATTGTACCCTGTTCCAGGATCAACCCGTAACCAGTTATTACTTATTTCTTGAACGGCGCCATTACTTACATGTACGGTAAAACTTACCAGTTCTGAATTACCAATAACATCTGGTTCGGGACTACCAATAGTAAATGATTTATTGTAATAATTGAAAACCTGTGTATCTGTCTCGGTTATTGAAGCTGCACCATCCGCATAGGCAAAATCTACATAGGTAGCAGAGATGGCAAAATTAGACATTGCCGGTGTGGCACTGGTAGCATAAACAGGAATACTAATATTTGGATAATTATTACCTCCTTGATCTAAATTTCTAAATTTAGCCGTAGGGGTTATGGTAACAATATTTCCTGATACACTGTAGGTTAAACCATTGTTCCATGTAGCAGCATCAGCATTTTCTGGTTGTACGTATGGAAATCCCCAAGAACTTGCCTCATTGTCAAATATCATTCCTTGCGGTATTTCTATGCTAGCAGATTCTAAAAGAAAAGGTGGTCTAAATTCATCTGGGAATTTATCGCCTAAACCAGAAAACGAATCAATAGTAACTTCAATCCAACTTCTATCACAACCTGTCACAAAATTATCATTGTTGGGCGTAACCTTAACATGATTGTCAAAATAGAATGCCCTGTCATTAAACACTTCACAACTAGTTTTGGTGCCTCCGCCATCAAAACTGTAAAACTCTCCCGAAAAACTGTAAAACTCATAGAGCCTTCCTTGCTCTGGGAAAATATCTTTAAACCTAAAATGAAGTTCTAATTCTATTTCATCATTTTCAAAACCCTCACCATATTCGTATGTAGGTGATATAAAGGAACGATAACTAGAAAGATCAAATGTCATTCTGTTATCATTTACACCAAAAGTGTTTATAGTAGGTGCTACCGTTATTGCTGTTGTTTGAATGCCAGAAGATAGATCGTTAATGGTTATGGTACCATTTTCATATGCAATAATATCAGACATATTTAGCCCATTGTCATCAGTAACATAATGTAGTTCTAGGAACAAGTTGTCCTTTACATCATTAATCATTACTGCAGAAGTAGTAATCACCATTTCATCCTTGGCCATATAATACTTAGTGGCATGAACGGCAGGGTCTAAGGAAACCTTGGTGCTCATCGTATCATCCGTCCAACCGGAAGTTGCCCTATTGGCTACAAAAGAGGTGGTCGTGGGTCCTGTACATGCATCAGGACAGTGGGTCTGTATTTCAAAATTACCGCAATGTATGTCCCTGTTAAAGCAAGAGCTTTCATAACGAGTGGTATAAGGGATGCTCATGAGTTCTGGTCCTACATAAGTGGCGCAGTCAATGTTCAAAGGAAAATCAATAGGAATGAGTAATGAGTAACTATCTTGAAAAAAGTCAGCTAAATTGGTCTCTGAAAAGGTGATGGTATTACCAGATTGTGAGTAACGGGAATCTGCTGAGGTGTCTAAGCTTACTCCTGTTGGAACGGTCATTTCCACCCTATATAGAGTGCTCAGGTCATTGGTGAACATTTCTGTTCCGTTACAGGTAGGTTCTTCATAGATACCATCAAGCCTTCCCGTGAAATTAATATGGAAAACTTCGCCGGGGGAGGCATCTTGGTCATAGTCTTCTGGGGTAGTCCAATTAAAAAGTGCAGGCGCATATACTTCACTGGAATTTTGGTCTTGTCTTTTGGTGTCCGTGGGTTTTGTGCAAGTGTTTACCGACCATACCTCAATGCGTAATTGTTCATTTTGCAAGAAATAATTATTCCATTCATCACAAATGGGAGTATCCGGTAGCATGGTCATATCAAAAAGTACGTCGGTACTTTCCCCAGGAGCCAAGTCGTCATAAAATCCATCACCATCCAAATCTTCAAGTCCACCAGGACCATCTGGGTCGGAGGTCAATACATCTGAATCCAGAAAGTAGGAACCTAGACCCGTGGTTGGTTCAACGGAATGTACCCATCTGGATGGTGTAAAGGAAGAACCGCCAGCGAATCTAAAATTATCCAATTGTCTTTGGTTGGTTCGGTCGTCTCCCCAAAGATAATTAGCACCCTCCGTAGATCTTTCACCATACCAACCATACCCTATATTTATGTTGATATCATATGCATTTTGAGCCGCGGCATCGTTAGCAACTCTATTCGTATAGGTGACAGGGGCATCCCATCTTGGAATGGTGGGGTAGTTGATTCTTTCCAACGTCAAGTTTGGATATTCCTGCTCTATGTTGAAAAATCCAGTAATAGTCGTACCTATTTGACAATAGGTACCTGCGGTACAGCCCCACCTGGGACTATGTTGGGTATTTTCGTTCTCTGCACATTGGTCTAAGGATAGACGCTCTACCAAGGTTATGGTCTCGTTTTCAAATAGGTTATCCCCATCGCCAACCTGTCCAGCAAAAGGGGCATTATTTAAGTCTATGGTGTAATTGTAAGTGCCTCCAGAAATACTGGTAGGTGTCAATACGCTGCCATTGAATGATAACTGGTAATTATTTCTTAAAAATGTACTTACTTCAACTTGGTGGTCAAAGCTCTGTACACTTCCGTTACCAGAGTTTCTTATGACCACGTTTCTAGTTTGTACCCCACCCACAAAATCTGACATTCCTGGTAGGTTGTCCACAGCCAAAAAGGCCCTAAAAAGGTTATAGGAATTTACACTAGGGTCATTGTCGGTTACTGTTTGCGTACCTTGACTATCGTTAAAGGTAATGGTATGGGCATCTTTAAAAAGACCACCTCCATATGAGAATTGCACGGCATCACAATCGGCCGTTTTTTTGTAGGTAAAAGTAACCTGGTCATTAATTTGCCATGCCACATTTCCAGGTCGCTCTAGTCGAAATATAGGTTGGTTAAGGTCCGTGATATCCACTTCTGAAAAACTGAAATCACCTGAACCTGTTTGAAAGGTTATTGTACCTGAACCCGCTTGGTAGTAAACTCCATCTGGTAAATCAAAGGCTATTTCAAAGTCGGTCGTGGTGGTCTGCTTGCTCTGCACGGTAACTGTACTAAGTCCGTTATTGGCATCGTTACATGCCTTAAAACTTAACGATGATAAGTCTACCCGTATTTTGTTTGTATTGATTTGTGCCTCAATAGACTGTATGGTGCCTAAGGTTAATAGCATAATTGCTATTGTTTTTAGTAGCACTTTATAAGAAGAGAAAGTTTTCTTCATATATTGTTATTTCGAAATTTTGATTACTTAAAAACAAAACCTATTTCTTTTTACAAGGTGTTAACTAGTGTGTTTACCTTTAGTTATAGTATTATTGTTAAGTAGTTTTTAATGGTTGTTTTGAGAATTCAATTAATCAAGTGAAATAATTTCATAACAATCATTACTTAAAATTTCATATGGTTGGTGTTTTATAAATCGTCATTTGCCTGTAATACAAAGAAAAGCCAGTTTAATAACGATTGTAAAGATATGTTGTGAAAAGGCCTGTATTTGTTGTGACTCATAGACAAACTGTATGCTTGAAAAAAGCATATCCGCCTCTTAAAAAAAATAGGAATTAAGTTGGCTAGTGGTGGGTAAAAATCTATATTTTGTATGGAACTAATTAATATTGCATAGGATTTTTAATAATATCTTTTGCTCTTTCCTTTAATTGCTGGATCTCATTTTTATCTTTTTTATTTAAAAGATTTAACATCATCGTCATTCGTTGATTGTTTTTAAAATATTCTTTTTTTTCATCAAGAAAGTTCCAATATAGTGCATTAAAGGGGCATGCATTATCTTCTGTTTTTTTGATGTGGCTGTATTGGCAGTTACTGCAATAATTACTCATTTTATTAATATAGTTGGCACTGCTTACGTACGGTTTGGTTGCTACGATGCCATTATCCGCAAATTGGCTCATTCCTCTGGTATTGGTGATTTCAACCCATTCAATGGCGTCAATGTAAACGCCTAGATACCATTGGTCCACCTCATCGGGATTAATTTGTGTCAATAACGCAAAATTACCAATCACCATTAAACGTTGAATATGGTGTGCATAGGCACTATCCAAGCTTTGGTCAATGGCGTGTTTTAAGCAATTCATTTTGGTATCCCCAGTCCAAAAGAAATCAGGTAGTTTGTTCGTGTTATTTAAGCCATTCAATTGTTTGTATTGAGGCATTTCTTTCCAATAGATACCTCTCATAAATTCTCGCCAACCCAAAATTTGACGAATAAACCCTTCAACTTGGGAGATTTTTATTTCATCCGTATGTTCATAATATTGGTCTAGAACTTTTTCAATAACTTCCTTTGGAGAAAGTATTTTGGTGTTCATGGCAAATGATAAACGCGAGTGAAAAAGAAACTTTTGATTTTCATGCATCGCATCTTGATAATCACCAAAATATGGCAGCAATTCTTTACAAAAATAGTTGAGTACAGAAAGACATTCCCTTCTGGTAACGGGCCAATTGAAGTCTTCAGGCTCAATGTTTCCGAATGTTTTGATCTTCACTCCCTCTAATTCCCCAAGTATGCTTTGAATGTCTTTCCTAAACCCTCTTTCAAGAGGTATACTTGGTTCCCCCTTCCATTTTTTACGATTACTTTGGTCAAAATTCCACTTACCACCTTCGGGCTGATTATTAACCATCATGATATTATGTTTTTTACGCATCATGCGGTAAAAGCTTTCCATGACCATTTGCTTTTTGCCTTTGTAGAATTCTTTTAATTCATATCGGCCTGTGAAGAAGTGTTCCGTATCGACTACTTGGGACTCTATTTGCAGTTCATCACAAATGCATTGCAATTGCTGGTCTAATCGATATTCATCTGGCAACTGATATTCAAACCTATCCGCTGCCGTCTTTTTCATATATTTTTCAATAATCTTGCTCAAAGCATGGGGGTTTTCCTTGTCGCTGATTTTGAGGTAAATGAATTGATGTCCTTTTTGTGATAAATCATCTTTAAAACTGCGCATCGCCATAAAAAAAGCAACTACTTTCTGTACGTGATGTGTTACATAGGCTGTCTCTTGACGCATTTCGGCCATTAGATAGGTCACACTTTCGTCTACTTCATTAAACCATGAGTGTTTCTGATTCAATTGATCACCTAAAATAAGCCGGAGTTTTTTCATCAATTTTATATTATTTATGCTTTGGGGATGGGTAATAGATTCAAATATTTTTGCTTAAAAAAGGGTTTTCTGTAACCAGAGATTTTGAAATTTCCGGGTAGGGTCATAACGTTCAGACTGACTTTTAATGTTGAATTTACGGTCTCTAGGGTCATTCCCAACGCCGCTAGCATACATCCAATTTCCCCAATTGCTATGAACATCATAATCCACTAACATACTTTCAAAGTACGCAGCACCTATCCGCCAGTCTTGCTGTAGTTCTTTTGACCAAAAACAGGCAACATTCTGTCTGCCACGATTGCTCATCCACCCTGTTAGCGCCAATTCCTTCATATTGGCATTTACAAAAGGTTCTTTTGTTTTTCCTGTAATCCAATTGTTTCTAACATTTTTAAGGTTTTTCCAATTATAGCTTTTATGAAGTATACCACCTATTTTGAAGATGTTGTTTTCATGTTTAAGCGATATATATTTGAAGTAATCTCTCCAAATGAGTTCAAAAATAAGCCAGTAGGTGTCCTGGTTTTTTGTTACTGAGTTTTCAAATCGTTTTACTTCCCAAAATATAGTTCGTGGAGAAATACTTCCATTGGCTAACCAAGCCGATAATTTAGAGCTGTAATCTTTACCCACAAGATCATTTCTGGTTTTTTTGTAAAAGGCCAATTTATGTGACTCCCAAAAATAGTGTTGCATTCTATTATATGCTTCCAATTCACCACCTTTAAAAGGAAATGCACTACGGGGGTCTGTCTTTACCTGTTCTAGTCCTAAATTATTCAACGTTGGGACAGTGGTAGGATTATATATCATATTCTCCTTGGACATTATGTGCTTAATCTCTTTAGGCAGTCGTACCTTTATTTCTTTTTCACATTTTTTTCTAAAATTGGTAAAAATATCTGGAATTGACTTGAAATCCTGATAAGCGATATCGTTTGGATGAAATAAAAATTGGTCGAAGGTTTCAACAAATTTTAAAGTGGAGAGGACTTTATTTTTTACGGAATTCAAAATCATCTGTTCATGAGATGTCCATTCCTTTTGTGAAAATATGGTATCAATGTTATACTCCTTGATCAGTTTTGGAAGGTGATAATCAGATTTGCCAAAGTATATGTATAATGGGATGTTTAATTTAGAGAGTTCTTTCTTAAGTTGACCTACTGTTTCAATTAAAAATTTAGCCCTGAATTTTTCGGTTCTCTTGAATCCAAACCCATCTTTATCAAAATAGATTGATTCAAAACAGTAAAAACCTATCACTTTTTCCCCTTTCATTGCTTCATAAAGTGAAGTATTATCCTTTACTCTTAGGTCGTTTCTAAACCATACGATATTGTTCATATACTTTTAAAATTGTTAATGTGATGCAGTTTTATTTCGTCTACACTTTTCACTACAATATTTTACTTCCACCCAATTTTTTTCCCATTTTTTACGCCAGGTAAACGGTCTTTCACAAGTTTTGCAAAGTTTGGCGGGGAGGTTTTCCTTTCTATCGGGCATTACCTAAGCTTTTGGGTAGGTTCATCTGGTTTAGCATACCTAAAACGCGTAATTAATTGGGGTAGGGCATAGCCATCAAGACCTATGTTGGCTACTGTATCTATATCGTCTAGTTTTACCCAGCCATCTTTCTGGATAATTTCTTCAGGAAGATAAATGTGTTCAATTGCACCAATAACCAGAAGACAGCCATTTTCTTTTATTTCATAATCATTACAATATCTACAGCCAATTTTGATTGTACTTTCCTTTACATATGGTACAGGAAATTCATCCAGAAAAGATTCGGTTAAATTGGTTTTGTCAAATTCAGATATAGGTTCAGGATACTTGGCAGCGGTATGATGCGCATCAAAAATCATGTCCTTATGAACCTGATTTACGGTAAAGAAACCAGATTGTGTCAAGTTTTTGTAGGTATCCCGATTTACGGTTAAAGGTCTTAGGATGAATCCTAACATTGCCGGATCACTACCCATATGAACTATAGAGTTGAAAATGGCTAGATTGGAAATACCATTGTTGGATTTTGTTGCTATAAGAGTACATGGCTTATAACCCGTACAGCTATTGATAAGGTTTGCCCTATACCTACTTGGTAATTGTGCTATGAGTTCCGAATGTAAATGTTTCAATTCATTTTTATTTTGTTCATCAAAAATACAAAAAGAATAAACAAAAAAATTTAAAACTACAACAAATCGGTACTAGATTGAGATGGGAATGTATGTGCTATTTTACATGGTAATTGCCTATTTTTAACAATAAATAAATTTTAGCATAACGCTTTAAATATATGGATTATAAGAAAAAAAATATTGCCATAATTGGTTCAGGACTGGTGGGATCCTTATTGGCTATATATTTAAAGCGTTATGGGCATGATATTACGGTTTTTGATCGAAGGCCAGATATTAGGAATATCGAATTTTCGGGTAGGTCAATTAACTTGGCGATGAGTAATAGGGGATGGAATGCCTTGAGGGAAGTAGGAATTGAGAAGGAGATTAAAAAAATTGGCATACCATTGGACAAACGGGCAATGCATGTAATTGGCGAGCCGGAATACCACCAAAAGTATGGGAAAGACGGGGAAGCTATTTGGTCCATTTCTAGAGGTGTTTTAAACAAACGCATGATAGATTTGGCAGAGAAATCCGGTGTGCGTTTTAAATTCGAAGAAAAAGTATGGGATATTAATCTGCCTGAAGCTAAAATCTATACTGGAGAAAGTGAAAAAAGTGAATGGAAAGAATATGGATATGACCATGTTTTTGGTTGTGATGGTGCTTTTTCTAGGGTAAGACATAAAATGCAAAGGCGTAGTCGTTTTGATTATTCACAAGATTTTATTGATGTAGGTTATAAGGAATTGACAATTCCTGCTAATTCCGATGGTTCCCATAAACTTGATAAATATTCATTTCATATTTGGCCAAGGGGAAAATTCATGTTCATAGCCATGCCCAATTTGGATGGTAGTTTTACATGTACCCTTTTTATGCCTTTTGAAGGTGACATTTCTTTTGAAAGAATTAAGACAAAGGAGGAGGCCGCCCAATTTTTTACTAGATATTTCCCAAATGTTAAGGACGAAATTGAGAATTTAACCGAGGATTTTTTTAAGAATCCAACAAGCGCACTGGTAACTATGAAATGTTATCCTTGGACTTATTGGGATAAAGTGGCGTTAGTAGGTGATTCTGCACATGCCATCGTACCTTTTTATGGACAAGGTATGAATGCCGGTTTTGAGGATATCTATGTTTTGGACCAAACCATTAAAAAGTATGGTGATGATTGGGAAACTATATTTGAGGAATACCAAAAAGAAAGAAAGCCTAATGCCGATGCTATTGCTGAATTAAGTTATCGCAATTTTATTGAGATGAGCAGTAAAACCGCTGACCCTAAGTTTTTATTGCAAAAGAAAATAGAAAAGCACTTCTCAAATAAATATCCGGATAAATGGATACCAACGTACAGTAGGGTGACCTTCTCTGATAGACCTTATACTGAGGCGCTTGCCATAGGTGATGCACAAGAGGCGATTATGGGAAAAATTATGGCAGATCCAGAAATAAGTGAAAAATGGGACAGTGTAGAGGTGGAAGAAAAAATACTTGAATTATTGGCTCAGAAATAGCAGGATTATTGTTTTGATTTCATTTCGGCCTTGCGCATGGGCATTCCATCTATAAGTTCAAAAATACTTTTTGGATCGGTAGGATACACACTTTTAAATTTGATTTCTCCGTCTTTGCCAATTAAAATGGACCCACAAAAACCTGGTTCAATGGCAATGCTCACACCTGAATATAGTAGTGTATTATTACTGTTGAATAATTTTCCTTTATGATATAGCATTAGTATAACGTCCCTCTCTAGTAACTCTTTTGAATAAGGTGAGAAACGATTTAATTCTTTAAATGAATTGGATAGTGCTGCTGTAGTATCTGTGAGAATGATAATCCGGTTTTTCCATTTGTAAGATTTAATGTCTTGTGATTGTAGAAAGTTGGTCCTAAGGACTAGAATCATTAAAATAAACCAAGGAATTAGACATTTCATAGAATCGAATATAAAAAAAAGCCATCTAAACTAGATGGCTTTTTCGGTGTTATTAGATGTCCTACTAAAACTTAGCGAACATTTTTTGCATTTTTTCAGATTCCTCATCGGCCAATACTGGATCAACCAAGATTCTTCCACTATGCTCATCTGTAATAATTTTTTTTCTAGAGGCTATCTCAACCTGAACCTGCGGTGGAATAGTAAAGAAAGAACCACCGGAAGCACCTCTTTCAATAGGAACAACAGCTAAACCATTTTTAACATTGTTTCTAATTCTAGCATAAGCCTTAACCAAACGATCTTCAATTTTATCTTGATATTTTAAAGACTCTTCCAATAATGCCTTTTCTTCTTTTTCTGTTTCGGCCAATATTGCATTAAGTTCACCTTTTTTGTGCTTAAGGTGAGATTCACGCTCAGTCAAACGCTCTTTAGTTTGGGCTATTACTTCTTTCTTTTGTTCTATTTGGGCCTTGAACTCCTTAATGTTTTTCTCAGCTAATTGAATTTCCAATTCTTGAAACTCCAATTCCTTGCTAATAGAATTAAACTCCCTGCTATTACGAACATTTTTTTGTTGCTCAGTATATTTTTTTATTAAGGCCTTAGCTTCCTCAATAAGATTTTTCTTGGCACCAATTTCAAAATTAATGGTCTCTAAATCGGTTTTAAGCTTATCCATTCTCGTCTTTAGTCCAAGCACTTCATCCTCTAAATCTTCAACCTCTAAAGGTAATTCACCACGAACATTTCGTATTTCATCTACCCTAGAATCAATTAATTGCAAATCATATAATGCCCTTAACTTTGCTTCTACAGACGAATCTTCTTTTTTTGCCATACTTAAAAATACTTGATAGGATTTGTTATACTTTCCGATAAACGGATTGCAAAATTAGGAATTTTTTTCGTAAGATAATCAACTAAAAGGTTTTTTGTAAACTGCTCAGTTTCAAAGTGTCCAATATCCGCAAGTACGATTTGATTTTCTGCTTCATAAAACTGATGATATTTTATGTCGGCGGTGATATAAATATCGGCACCAGAAGCCTTGGCAGCACCAATGGCAAAAGCCCCGCTACCACCTAAAACGGCAACTTTTTTAATAGGTTTACCTAATAATTCACTATGTCTGACCACCGTTGTGTTCATTTGTTTTTTTAATAGACTAAGGAACTGTTTTTCTTCCATGGCAACTGGGAGATCTCCAACCATTCCAAGACCAATATTTTGATTTTTATTTTCTAAAAGAAAAATCTCATATGCCACCTCTTCATATGGGTGTACTTTGAATAAGGTTTTTAGTATTTTCTTTTCAAGAAAGGGATCAAATGTTAGGTTTAACTGTGTCTCATCTTCAAAATGTACTTCACCTAATTTTCCAATAGTTGGGTTAGCTCCTACATCAGGTCTAAAACTACCTTTACCATCTACATTGAAACTACAATAGCTGTAATTTCCTATTGCACCGGCACCTGCTTTAAAAAGTGCATTGCGTACCAAGGGTGCGCTTGACTTTGGAACATAGGTGGTTAATTTTTTTATGGACTTACTTTTGGGAATTAAAATTTTTGGATTTTCTATGCCTAAAACCTCACATATTTTGGCATTAACACCTTTAGGGTTATTGTCTAATGCGGTGTGCATACTATAAATGGCAATGTCATTGGAAAGTGCCTTCATTACCACGCGTTCGACATATGTTTTTCCGGTTATTTTTTTCAGTCCGCTAAAAATAATTGGGTGAAAACTAACAATCAAATTACAGTTGGTTTCAATGGCTTCATCCATAACATTCTCAAGGGTATCTAGTGTGACTAAAATACCAGTTACCGTCATTTTAGGATTGCCAATTAAAAGTCCTACGTTGTCAAATTCCTCTGCATGTTCCAAAGGTGCTAATTCTTCTAAGATTTCTGTGATAGAATGTACAGTCATTTTCATGCATTTATAAGGAATTCAAAGATAAAATATTATATTTTCGCTGTAATGCAAGTGATTAGAAAACTTCTTTTTCCATTTTCTTTAGTGTATGCCTTGGTGGTATATTTTCGTAATCTATTCTACAATATAGGTCTTATTAAATCTAAATCTTACCAAGTTACCACTATTTGTGTTGGTAATTTAAGTGTGGGTGGTACTGGTAAGACACCTATGATAGAGTTATTGCTTACGATGCTTCAAAATAGCTACCAACTTGCGGTTTTAAGTAGGGGATATAAAAGAAAATCTAAGGGTTTTGTATTGGCTGATAACCAAACGCCTTTAGTTGATATTGGTGATGAGCCATTCCAGATTTTCAATAAGTTTCCTGAAGTTAGAGTGGCTGTAGATGCCAATAGACAACACGGCATAGAGCAATTAGAAAAGTTAATAGATCCTGATATTATTCTTTTGGATGATGCTTATCAACATAGAAAGGTAAGACCAGATTTTTCGATTCTTTTAACCACCTATCAAAGGTTATATGTTGATGATTGGTACTTGCCAACAGGGGACTTACGTGATAGTAAAAGCGCATCAAAAAGGGCCGATATTATTATTGTCACAAAATGTCCACCATCCATTAGTGACAACGAGCAACAAACTATTTTGCGAAAATTACATCCACAGCCACACCAACAAGTGCTATTCGCTTATTTGGAATATCACGAAACTGTGGTCCATTACGCTAAAAACTTACCTTTGGATTTTTTTAAGGATAAAAATGTCACATTGGTAACCGGTATTGCCAATCCATCTCCTTTAGTGAATTATTTAGATGAGAATGGGGTTATATTTGATCATCTTTCCTATCCAGATCATCATTTCTTCACAAAGCAAGAAATATCCGAACTGAAGAGGAAAAAGTTTATCATTACCACTGAAAAGGATTTTGTTAGGCTTTCCAATTCTTTAGATAACCTTTATGTTTTGGCAGTTAAACACGTTTTTAAATGTAATGGTGAGGCTATTTTGGAGGAGAGCGTCAATCAACTTATGAAGGCAAATTTTTGATTTTTTTATCAAAAATATTCTCACCGATTTTTTGATAAAAGATTTCAGGTTTAAATGGTTTGGTAACTACATCGTTACAGCCAGCTGCGTAAAAACTTTCTAAACTATCATCTAAAGAAATTGCTGTTAAAGCAATAATCGGAGTTTGTTGATCAAACTGGCGTATTTGTATGGTTGCCTCTTCACCACTTATCCCAGGCATGTGAATATCCATAAGAATGGCATCATATACATTTTCTTTGGCAAGGGTAACCGCTTCTTCGCCATTACTGGCAATATCACTGGTGATTTCTTTTTTGGTCAACATTTTTTTAGTAATCACTTGGTTAATTTTATTGTCTTCAACAATCATAATATGAAGACCTTTAAAATCATATTCTTGTGGCGTAATTTCGAACTCCAAATTATCAACTAGATCATCCTTGCTCTTCATGTCTATTTCAAAATAAAAAGAACTTCCTTCTCCTAAGTTACTTTTAAGTTCTATTTTACTTTCAAATAAACCAAGCAAACTTTTTACAATTGTAAGGCCAAGTCCTGTACCACCATATTCCCTATTAATTTGAATGGAGCCTTGTTCAAAACCTTCGAAAATACTAAGTTGTTTTTCTTTTGAGATACCAATGCCATTATCTTTAACCTCAAAATATATTTTTACATCCTCATTTTCTTTTTTTAATAGCTTAACAATCAATTTTACTTCTCCATCTTTAGTAAACTTAATGGCATTGCCAATTAAGTTCATAAAAACTTGAGAAAGTTTTAAAGGATCACTCAGTAGATGGCTTGGGATACTTTCATCGTAATCTAATAGGAGTTTTGTTTTGTTTTCCTTAGCACTTTGCTGAAGTGAGTCCATTACCTCATTGATAACCTTTTTAAGGTTGAACTCCATATGTAAAGGCTCCAGTTTGTTGGCATCAATTTTATTTATATGAAGAATATCATTAATAAAATTCAACAAATAATCACCTGAAAACTTAAGGGCCTTAAGATGTTCTTTTTGATGCTCCTCTGGATTTTCTTCTAGTAATAAGTGGGTGAGACCGGTAACCGCATAAAGAGGGGTTCGCAGTTCGTGACTTACTGTGGAAAGGAAATTAGTCTTGGCTTCCATCGCTTGTACCGCACCATCCCTTGCAATCTGTAATTCCTTGTTTTTGGTCTGTAAAAGATCATTGGTCTTTAATTTTATTTGGTTGTTTCTGTATAAAGAAACTGCCAATAGGGATATAATGATTAAAAATGCCGAAGCAAGAATCGCAGTAACTTCCGATCTATTCTGGGATTCTGTTAGTTCCTGAATTTTATTTTCTTGTCGGATAATTTCTTCCGTTTTAAAATCATCCCTAATCTTATCTGCGGTCTTTACCTCTACCTTAAGTTTTTCAATTGTAAATAATGAATCCTTAATTTGAAGTAGATTTTTGCTGTTTTGTAAAGATTTGTCATACTGCCCTAGCTCCTCGTAAGCAACGGTCAACAATTCGTTGGCTTCCTTTATTTCTAACATAAACCCATTGTCAATGGCCAATTTTAATGCATATTCAGCATTTTTAGAGCTTTCTTGGAAGTCCTTTGTCGCTAAGTATAATTCAGCTAATCGTAAGTAGGCTTGGGTAGATAAATATTCTTTTTCATAGATATCCGTATTTACAATAAGGGAATTCAGGTTTTTAGTGGCACTTTCATATTTTTCAAGATTCATGTAAACTTGGGCCTCAGCAAGTAAAATATTGTTAAAAAAATTCCGGTCATTATTAAGTTGCTTAGCCTCATTTAGCATAAACAACGATTGGAAATTTTTGTTATTTCTGTATAATAAAATGGCTTCAATGAACTTATGGATGGCATCACCATAAGGATAGGAAATATCCTTTAACAAAACACTTCCACGGTCCCAATAAAATTGGGTATCCTCTTCTTTTTCTAATTTTAGATAAAGAATAGCCAGTTCATGGTATGAATCAATTAGGGCTTTAATGTCCTCGTTTTTCTCAGCTTCTTCAGAAGCCATATCCAAGGCTTCAAGGGCAAGATCTATCTTGTTCTCGTTCCTTAATTTTCTTGCCTTCTCAAAATAAGGGGCAATATCCCTTGAGGGTACAGAGTCCTGCGCATAGGTAATTATACCCAATACAAAGAACAGCAGGGACAAGGCTACCTTTAAACTAGTGTTATGTAAACAATGGGGTTTCAAATATATTCTTTAACTAACATATGATTTATAAGATCTATTATCCGGCTACTGTATCCTGTCTCATTATCATACCAACCTATAATTTTCACCATTTTACCAATTACAGAAGTCATCTGGGAATCAAACGTACAAGAATAACAACTATTGTTTATGTCAATAGAAACTATTGGGTCCTCAGTATAAAAAAGTATATTTTTCAGTTCATTTTTAGATGCTCTTTCAAAAGTATCATTTATTTCTTTAATAGAGGTATTTCTTCTCACATTGAAAGTAATATCTGTCAAAGACCCGTTAGGAACAGGTACGCGAATCCCACAACCACCAATAACGTTGGACAGTTCGGGGAATATTCTGGTCAAAGCCTTAGCCGCACCAGTAGTGGTGGGTATTATGGATTGACCTGCAGCTCTTGCCCTTCTTAAATCCCGGTGTGGCTGATCATGTAAGCTTTGATCACTGGTGTAGGAGTGGATCGTGGTTATATATGCCTGTTCAATACCACAAAGATCGTTGATGACCTTTATCATAGGGGCGGCATTATTTGTTGTACAGGAAGCATTGGATATGATATCGTCATCATTACTGAGGCTATTTTCATTGATACCGTAGACAATCATTTTGATATCTTCCTCTAGTGGCGGGACCGCTAAAATCACTTTTTTCGCACCATTTTTAAGATGAAACCCTAAACTTTCCCTAGTCTTAAATTTACCGGTAGATTCAATAACCAGGTCTACATCTACAGCCTTCCAATCAATATTTTTTGGTTCTTTGTAATTAGTAATCTTTACTTTGAAGTCATTAATAATTATATGTTCATCATCATGGCTAATAAGGGAGTCCAAGACACCATGCAAACTATCATATTTTAGTAAATGTGCAAGAGTACGGGCATCCGCCACATCATTTATTGCTACCACCTTAATATGGTCATGCCCTTGTAATAAGCGAAATAAGGTTCTACCAATACGTCCAAAACCATTAATTCCTATTTTCAACCTTTTCATAAGTTCAAATTTATGAAATTAGATGGCCAATGATCTTCAAGCTATCGTCAAGTTGGCTAGTAAGCTCTTATTAATGAATATGTTTATGCGCTTTATAGGACGACCTTACCAATGCACCACTCTCAACATGTCTAAAACCCATTTCTAATCCCACTTTCTCGTACTTCTTAAACTGATCTGGTGTTATAAATTCCTTTACAGGCAGGTGTTTTTTTGAAGGCTGAAGATATTGTCCTATGGTAACCACATCTACATTGGCATTACGAAGATCTTCCATTGTGGTAATTACTTCTTCTTCTTGCTCGCCTAAGCCCAGCATAATACCGGATTTGGTTCTATTAGCACCATTGGCCCTTAAGTATCTAAGAACTTCTAAACTTCTTTCGTACTTTGCTTGGATTCGTACCTCCCTTGTTAATCGTTTCACCGTTTCCATATTATGGGAAACAACCTCAGGGGAAACTTCAATAATACGGTCAAGATGCTTTTCTATTCCTTGAAAATCAGGGATTAAGGTTTCTAGTGTAGTGGTTGGGTTCATTCTTCTAATGGCCTTTACGGTCTCCGCCCATATAATAGATCCCATGTCCTTAAGGTCATCACGATCTACAGAAGTAATAACTGCATGCTTAATTCCCATTATTTTGATAGAACGAGCTACTTTTTCTGGCTCTGCCCAATCTATATTTTCTGGTCTCCCAGTTTTTACACCACAGAAACCACATGAGCGTGTACAAACATTACCAAGTATCATAAATGTAGCAGTACCTTCTCCCCAGCATTCACCCATATTGGGGCAACTACCGGAAGTGCAGATGGTATGAAGATCATATTTGTCTACCAATCCACGTAGTTGGGTATATTTTTTACCGGTAGGCAGTTTAACCCTTAACCATTTTGGTTTGCCTTTTGGGGGAGCATTATTTTCTTCAATTGCTACAGACATGCTTAATTTTTAATACAAATATACGAACTAAAATGCGTAAAGAATTTTATGTAGGTTGATGATTGAGCGTTTAAAATAATTAGTGCGTAGAAAATTTAATGCCGATTTTTAATCACTTCTGCCAGTAGTTTTTTTGCCCTTAATAGCTTAACCTTTACATTGTTAATCGGCTCATTTAGCTTTTCTGAGATATCGGCATAACTAAGCTCGTTAAAATACCGGAGGTTGATTACTTCTTGGTAATGTGGTTTTAGTTTTTTGATATCCAGAAGTAAATCCGCTAAATTTTGTTCTTGGATCAGTTGATCTTCCATGGAAGGGGTGTCATCCAATACTTTTTTTATCACATCATTGTTTCCCCTACTTTCCAAAAGGTTCTTTTTTCTTTTACGGACAAGGTCAATATGAATGTTTTTAGAAATGGTAAGTAGCCATGTTTTAAAAGCGTAAGATTTGTCGTAGGTGTTTATCTTGTCAAATGCCTTTGAAAATGTTCTTATGGTAATGTCCTCTGCATCATTTTCACTTTGTGTTCGTTTAAGTTGAAAACCATAAACATCGTTCCAAAAAGTATCCAATAAACGGCTAAAAGCTATCTGGCTACCGTTTTTGGCATTATCTATAATATCTTCTATGGTTTCTTTTTTGTCCAAATTTGAATATTAGTGTAATGGGGGGATTGACAAAAAAATAAACGAACAATCTATCGTGTCTTAGGATGCCGTATCCTTTCTACATTCTTGCTCACTAGGTAATTTACCACACATGCCACAAGCTTCTCCGTCTTGATTTAGAAAAGGACTTTGACTGGCACAGGTTCCTGCAAATTTACCATCTTTTTTTGCCCAAATTTTAATAGCTATACCCAAAAAGGCTACAGCTAATAATCCTATTGTGAGTAAAATAAGTTTCATCTACTTTATTTTGGTACAAAGATAAAAAAATAAAGCCCCTTATTGGGGCTTTAAGACTACTTTATACTAATGCTTAATATGAAATGTTTGCTACTATATTGTCTACCGTTGGATTTAAATTACCACCTTCCGGTTCAATTGTAATATAACTAACAGCATTTTCAGCATAAGGTAATGCCAAAAGGTTTTGACTGTCTGAGGCTTGCTCTAGTATACCTAAGTTTATCATTTCTCCATTAACCTCTGCCCACATTTGGTAGCATTTGTTTTCTGGAAGATTGGGTAAATTACTTACATTGATATAAGATAGCTTTTTTACTGGGTTTATGTAAGCCACCGCCTTAAGTTCCTTTGCTTTTCTGTTACCGTTTACATTTACTTTTTTAGTGCTAGGGTTGTTAAGGACTATAAATTGGTTTCTAACATCCTCTAACTGCTGTTTCATATCAGCTTCCAGCAGTTTTATCTTATTGCTAACCACTGTATTTTCCTCTTGTAAACTTTGGTTTTGACTATAAAAGAAATAGGAAGCCCCAGCAAACATAATTGCCGCAAAACTTGCTGCAATGGCATATCTAAAGAATTTTTTACGGCCATTTCGTTCAGACCGTATTCTTGCGGTTATCTTGTCTTTTAGTCCGTCCGGTGACTTGATCGCATGTAATTTTGCAAAGACCTCTAAACTTTCTTGTAGTTGGTCATAGGCCTCCCTAACCTCTGGGTACATAGCTATGTAGCGCTCTACTTGAAGTGACTCCATTTCTGTGGTCGTATCAAGAAGGTACTTCTCCAAAAGATCAGATTCTAGGAATATTTTTATTTTTTCTTTCATCACATTATATTTAATAATAGTGCAAATACTGCCGGTCCATATATTTTGCGTAATTCCCTGAGTCCAATTTTGAGTCTGGATTTAATGGTACCTAAAGGAATATTTAATTCTTCACTTGCTTCTTGTTGCGTCATTCCTTGAAAAAATAACGCATCTAAAACAATTTGGTACTTGTCTTCAATCTTACCCAAATGTTCTTGTACGTCCAAGAATTCCGGTCTAATACTTTCAACACCTAAATTATATACGTCAGAAACGTCCATTTGGATTTCCTTGCCAGATTTTGTGTTTATACTTCTTAGTTTGTCGATTGCCGTATTTCTTGTTATCCTAAATAACCATGTAAATAACTTAGCTTTACTAGGGTCATAAGAATCAGCTTTCTTCCATATTTTCACGAAACTTTCTTGTAACACATCTTGGGCAAGTTCTTCATTTCGTAAAACTTTATTTGCAACACCTAAAAGGGTATCAGCATAGTTGTCATACAACAATGAAATTGCTTTGTCATTACGTTCCTGTAAGAGCTCAATTATATGTTTTTCAAGTAGTGTGCTCATAAATTAATGGATGCGACAAAAGTTTTTAATAGGTCAACATCCAAACAGGTTTGTTTTCCCGTATATCAATAAACGCTAAATTATAAAATTGATTTTTAAAGAAGCGTTTTTAAAAATATATATGTTATAAGTGCGCAGCTGGTAACTGTACACTTTATTTTTGGTTAGTTTGGTTTGGTATAACCCTCGTAATTTTATTATGAGGGTTATCTTATTAAATTGACTTCTGGAGTAATGTTGATGTTGAATTTTAACTTCACTTCCTTCATAATATTATCCGCCAATTCTAGGATTTCCTTACCCGTTGCATTTCCATAATTAACCAATACAAGAGCTTGTTTTGTGTGCACGCCAGCATCCCCAAAACGTTTTCCCTTATAGCCACATTGCTCTATTAACCATCCTGCCGGAATTTTGTATTCGTCGTCAGAAATTTTATAAAATGGTGCTTCTGGATTTTTGTTTGTGAAAATCTCAAAATCCTCCTTTGTTAGCATAGGATTTTTGAAAAAACTTCCACTGTTTCCGAGTTCTTTCGGATTTGGTAATTTACTATTTCGAATGGCTACGACCGCATTGGAAATATCCTTAATACTCGGGTCTTGAATTCCTTTCTTTAATAATTCCTCTTCTATAGCACCATAACTAGAACTAATAATATGGTTTTTAACGGTCAGTTCAAATGTTACAGAGATTATTGCAAATTTATCTTTCCCTTCATTTTTAAAATAGGACTGTCGATACCCAAAATCACAATCAGTCTTAGAAAAGGCCCTTATTGCTTGGGTATTAATTTCCATGGCTTCACAAGCTACAAAGCAATCTTTAAGTTCAACACCGTATGCACCAATGTTCTGTACAGGGGCAGTTCCTGTTTTTCCTGGTATAAGTGACATATTTTCTAATCCACCGAAATCTCTTTCTAGGGTCCAAAGTACCATTTCATGCCAATTTTCACCTGCCATGACTTTTATGAGAACAGTGTCATCGGTTTTTGAAAGTACTTGAATACCTTTTATATTGATGTAAATGACCAATGCATCAATATCTTCAATAATGAGCAGATTGCTGCCTCCGCCAAGTATAAGTTTATTTGGGTATTCTTTTTTTTGAAGAATTGATTTTAGGTCTTCAACAGAATTTATTTCAACAAAAAATTTTGCTTTGGCATCAATACCGAACGTATTATGGTATTTAAGTGAAAAATTTTCTAGAATTTGCATTAACCAATATAACTTTTTAAGGCTTCACCCAATATATGGACAGCCCTTTTTAAACTTTCCTTATCCAGGACATAAGCAATACGTATTTGATTTTTACCTAATCCTTCAGTGGCATAAAAACCTGCAGCAGGAGCGACCATAACGGTTTCATTAGCTACCCTGAAATCTTCTAAGAGCCATTGGGCAAAATCATCGGCGTCTTTAATAGGGAGCTCGGCAATACAATAAAATGCACCTTGTGGGCGAGCTACTTTTACACCGTCCAACTTTTTCAATTCTGAGATTAGCAAATCTCTTCTAGAGACATATTCCTCCCTTACTTCGTCAAAATAGCTTTGTGGCGTATCAAGCGCTGCCTCTGTAGCAATTTGAGCATAGGTTGGAGGTGATAACCTAGCTTGTGCAAATTTTATTGCAGTGGCAATAACCTCTTTATTTTTTGTGACCAGATAGCCAATTCTAGCTCCGCACATACTATAGCGTTTAGAAACAGAATCTATCACAATGGCGTTTTGTTCAAGACCTTCTGCCTGGAGAATTGAGAAATGTTTTTTGTTGTCATAAGCAAACTCCCTATATACTTCATCTGAAATAAGATAGATATCATGTTCTTTAACAATTTTAGCTAGTTTCAGGATTTCCTCCTTACTATACAGGTATCCTGTAGGGTTTCCTGGATTACAAATTAAAATTGCTTTAGTCTTTGGGGTGATTAACTTCTCAAAATCCTCTATGGGAGGGAGCGCAAAGTTGTCTTCTATTTTTGAAACAACAGGAACTACCTTTATCCCGGCTGCGGTTGCAAAACCATTATAATTTGCATAGAATGGCTCTGGTATAATTATCTCATCGCAATTGTCTGCAATACTGCCCATGGCAAAAGACAAAGCTTCTGAGCCACCTGTGGTAATCAAAATATCATTAGCGGTTACAAAAATTTCATTTTTAGCATAATATCCCGCAACTTTTTCCCTAAATGCCTCTGAACCTTCAGTGCGGCTATATTCCAGTACGGTAAGATCATTGTTTTTTACAGCATCTAAAGCAATTTGGGGTGTTTTTATATCAGGTTGCCCTATGTTCAAATGAATCACTTTCATTCCTTTTTTCTTTGCATTTTCTGCAAAAGGAACCAATTTTCTAATAGGAGATTGAGGCATGGAAAGCCCTTTTCTGGAAATTGATGGCATAGCACTTTTAATTTAGCACAAAAGTGGGAAATCCTTATGGATATTACAATCATAGTTGCGCATATTTCTATACGTTTAAAGAATGTTAAAAAATGAGGTCTATAGAAAAAATGTCGTAAATTAAAAAAGGTAATCAATTGGAAACAAATATGTTATTAAAATTCAGGCATATAATTTTATTGCTTCTACTTACTTCTTCTTTTATAGGCAGATCTCAGGGGTTTACGATTTCTGAAGATCAAAAGTTTCAAAAAGTAAAATTTGAGCTTATAAATAATCTCATGGTTATTCCAATAGAAGTGAATGGTACGGAATTATCATTTGTAATGGATTCGGGAGTCGGGACTCCAATATTATTCAATTTGGCGGATCAAGATTCTATAGAGCTAAAAAATGTTTCGGAAATTACTATTAATGGCTTAGGTGAAGGAGACCCAATAAGTGCCTTAAGTTCTCAAGGCAATTTTTTTAAATTAGGTAACATTAGGAACCTTGCACAAAAATTATATGTTGTCATGGACGGCGGCATAAATTTCTCGCCAAGCCTTGGTGTTCCAGTGCATGGTATAATTGGATACGATCTTTTTAAGGATTTTATTGTGGATATAAATTATTCCACCAAAACAATAAAATTTTATAATCCTCAGGAGTATACATACAAGGACAATAAAAAGTATGAGACATTGCCAATTAATGTGATTGGCAGAAAAGCCTATTTGGATGCAAGTGTTGTTATAAAAGATAGTAAGGAGATTGATGTGAAAATGTTGTTGGATACAGGGAGTAGTGATGCGATTTGGCTTTTTGAAAATGAGCGAATTCGATTGCCAGAAAAGAATTATGCTGATTTCTTAGGTAAAGGTTTAGCTGGTGATATTTACGGTAAACGAACTAAGATCAGTGAGATTAAAATTGGTAATTTTCATTTGAAGGATGCTAAGGCCGCCTTTCCAGATATGTTAACTTTTAATACAATTAAGGATTTAGGAAATAGAAATGGTAGTCTTGGAGGTGAGATATTAAAGCGTTTTAATATCATTTTTGATTATCCCAATGGAAAAATCTCTCTTAAAAAGAACTCAAATTTTAATGGACCATTTCATTATAACATAAGCGGCATCGATCTTCAACATGCAGGAGTAAGGTATGTTTCAGAAAGAATTGCGAGTCCCAATGGCGTTGTACATAATAATGAACGTACTTATGGTGACGTGCAGATTTTATTGGAAGGAGCAACGAGATTAAGTCTTGTTCCAGAAATAGTGGTATCTGCCATAAGGGCAGGAAGTCCTGCACATGCCGCAGGTTTAAAAGAAGGGGATATTATCTTAGCTGTAAATGGAAAGAGAATACATAGGTATAAACTGCAGGAGATTATGCAAATGCTTAATGATAAGCAAGGTAAAAAGGTAAAAGTATTAGTGGAACGTTTTAATAGTAATTTACTTTTTAGTTTTGTACTTAAAGATTTGTTCAAGTAAAAAAGCCCGCTTTAAAGTGGGCTTTTTTATAGTCTATAACTACAAGCATTATTTGGTGCCGTTAGTGGCCGCCTTTACCTCTCCTTTGATTTTAAGGATTTTAGTAGGTGTATCTGCATTAGAAGTAACCGTAATGGCTTTTCTGATCGGACCTACACGGTTAGTGTCATATTTAACTTGTATTTCACCAGTTTTTCCTGGCATAATGGGGTCTTCTGGTTTCTTAGGTATCGTACATCCACAGCTAGACTTAACATCGCTAATAATTAAAGGGGCATTACCAGTATTTGTAAACTCAAATACGCGAATTCCGTCTGAACCTTTGGCAATTTCACCATAGTCCACTGTTTCGCTTTTAAATTCAATTTTGGCAGCTGTATCTTGTGCAGTTGCGCTTAATCCAAGCAAACCAACAAATAGTATAAGTACTAATTTTTTCATCATTTTTCCGTTTTGGGTGATTTCAAAATTAAATCTTTTCAGATCAACCTCAAAATCCTTTTGTTATACTCTAACGTTACTTATTTTTGTTTCGTATTTTAATTTGGGTTAAATATATAAGTACTTGTAATAATTGTATTTAGTGTACTTATTTTTTTGACCCAATTTGTATTTATTCAAAAACTGTTCCAAAAATGGATATCCCTTCAAAATATGAACCCCATCAGATAGAGAATCGTTGGTACGATTACTGGATGGAACATAATTTTTTTCACTCTGAACCAGATAATAGAGAACCATATACCATTGTGATACCACCGCCAAACGTTACTGGGGTACTTCATATGGGCCATATGCTGAACAACACGATCCAAGATGTGCTCATAAGAAGGGCCCGTTTAATGGGCAAGAACGCATGTTGGGTACCAGGTACGGATCATGCCTCCATTGCCACAGAGGCAAAAGTGGTTGCTAAATTAAAGGAGCAGGGTATAAACAAGAGCGATTTATCTCGTGAAGAGTTCTTAAAACATGCTTGGGATTGGACACATGAATATGGCGGCGTTATTCTAGAACAGTTAAAGAAACTGGGCTGTTCTTGTGATTGGGACCGAACTTCTTTTACAATGGATGATGAGCGCTATGCAAGTGTAATAAAGGTATTTGTAGACCTATATAATAAAGGCCTTATTTATCGTGGGTATCGTATGGTTAATTGGGATCCGGAAGCACAAACCACACTTTCAGATGAAGAGGTGATTTATGAGGAAAAACAAGGATTACTTTATTACCTGACCTATTCAATCCAAAATTCGGATGAAAAGGTAACCATTGCTACAACAAGGCCAGAGACCATTCTTGGTGATACGGCAATTTGTATAAACCCCAATGATGAACGTTTTCAACATTTGAAAGGTAAAAAAGCCATTGTGCCACTATGTGACCGGGTTATACCAATAATTGAGGATGAATATGTGGATATAGAGTTTGGTACTGGCTGCTTAAAAGTTACCCCTGCCCATGATATTAATGATAAGGCTCTTGGTGAAAAACATAATTTGGAAACCATTGATATTTTTAATCCAAATGCCACTTTAAATTCTTTTGGACTACATTATGAGGGTAAGGATCGTTTTGTGGTTAGAAAAGAAATTTCAAAAGAACTGGAAGAGAAAGGCTATTTGGTGAAAACTGAACAGCATTTGAATAAGGTTGGAACTTCTGAGCGAACAAAAGCAGTAATAGAACCAAGACTATCTGATCAGTGGTTTTTAAAAATGGAAGAACTTACCAAACCAGCTATCCATGCGGTTTTAGATTCTGATGAAGTAAAGTTCTTTCCAAAGAAATTTGAAAACACATACCGTCATTGGATGGAGAATATCCGCGACTGGAATATCTCTAGGCAACTGTGGTGGGGACAACAGATACCCGCTTATTATTTTGGTGATGGGCAAGACGATTTTGTTGTGGCAGAAAGTAAGGAAGACGCCTTGTTAATGGCTAAGGAGAAATCGGGCAATGCCAAGTTGACATTAAGTGACCTTAGACAGGATGAGGATGCCCTGGATACTTGGTTTTCCTCATGGTTATGGCCTATTAGTGTTTTTAATGGCATACTGGAGCCTGAAAATGAAGAAATTAAGTATTACTATCCAACCAATGATTTGGTTACGGGACCGGATATTATTTTCTTTTGGGTGGCCAGAATGATTATAGCCGGGTATGAGTATAGGGGGGAAAGACCATTCCAAAATGTATATTTCACAGGCTTGGTAAGGGATAAGCAACGTCGTAAAATGTCAAAATCCCTAGGTAATTCACCTGATGCCCTTAAGTTGATTGAAGAATATGGTGCAGACGGGGTAAGGGTTGGTTTGTTATTGAGTTCTGCTGCGGGTAATGATTTAATGTTTGATGAAGATCTTTGCCAACAAGGAAAGAACTTTGCAAATAAGATTTGGAACGGTTTCCGATTGCTTAAGGGTTGGGAAGTCGCAGATATTCCGCAACCAGAATCATCCAAACTTGGTATTGAATGGTATAGGGCAAAATTTAATCAGACCCTAACAGAAATTGAAGATCATTTTAGCAAATACCGGATTTCGGATGCTCTTATGGCTACATATAAATTGGTTTGGGATGATTATAGTTCTTGGTTGTTAGAAATAATTAAACCTGCGTATCAACAACCCATTGATATAAGTACCTTTAATTCTGTAATAGATATTTTTGAGCAGAATTTAAAGTTACTGCATCCATTTATGCCTTTCCTAACAGAAGAAGTTTGGCAACATATTGTAGAAAGAAGCCCTGAACAGGCATTAATTGTATCTGAATGGCCAAAAATAAACAAGGTAGATTCTTCCACTATACTTAAGGATTTTGAATTTACAATGGAGGTAATTTCAGGTGTAAGGACCATTCGTAAGGAAAAGAATATTCCAATGAAAGAGACCTTGGGATTATTTATCTTAAACGAAGAGAAGATGGATAAAAAATGGGATGCCGTTATTCTAAAATTAACCAACCTCTCAGAAATCTCTTATGTAAATGAAGGTGTAGATGGTGCACTGTCTTTTCGGGTTAAAGCCAACGAATACTTCGTGCCAATGGGAGGAGCAATTGACATTGAAGCAGAAAAGGCCAAAATACTGGAGGAACTAAATTATACAAAAGGCTTTTTGCAATCCGTAGTGAAGAAATTATCCAATGAGCGTTTTGTGAATAATGCGCCGGAAAAGGTTATTGATATTGAACGTAAAAAGCAAGCGGATGCGGAATCCAAAATAGAGACTTTGGAAAAGAGTTTGGCAGGCTTAGGCTAGTATTATTTTATAGCGAAAATGGAATAATCGAAAACCAATGAATTGGCGGGTATATACATAATCCTTAATTTTCTGTTTTAAGAATAATTAAGGATTTTTCTTGTTTCATATTCCAACAAATAACTTGATTTTTCTTAAACCTTGTTCTTGCAAATTCCCTGATTAGAGGAATTTATAATGATTTGATATTTAGATAGAGTTCGCTATCTTTAAGTAAAACATTATGTTATGAAATATTCCATTTCAATTTTGATGCTGCTTTCTGTCCAATATTGTGTAAATGCCCAAGACGTAAAAATACTACCAACAGCGATTCAGATAAAAACCGCAACACTGCCCGCACCAGAATTGGAAAAAGATAAGGCTATGGTTTATGGGTATAATTCTATGGGTGATTTTGTAGTACTACGGGAAGGATCTAATAATCTAATTTGTATTGCCGATGACCCAAATAGAAAAGGCATAAGTGTATCCTGTTACTCTAAAAAGTTGGAAGCTTTTATGAAGAGGGGCAGGGAATTGGCCTTCGAAGGTAAAGGGATAAAAGAAAAGCGTGAAATTAGGGGTATGGAGGTAGCCCAAGGTTTGTTGGAGATGCCCAAGGAACCTAGTATGACCTATATTTATTTTGGGTCCGATGAAGCTTATGATGAAAATACAGGGGAATTAGCAGATGGCCAATTTAGATATGTGATTTATACACCGTTCGCTACAACAGAGTCTACGGGTCTTCCAGATAAACCGCACGCCAAGGGAATGCCATGGTTAATGGATCCTGGTACTTTTAGGGCGCATATAATGGTTGGTCCATTTAATTAAATTCAATGGAAACTTACGCAAATGCATTGCTATATGCCATTCCCTTTTTTATGGTATTGATGGCCTTGGAAATAACCTATGGTTATTTAGTAAAAGATCAAAAGTATAAGGTAATGGATTCCGTAAGTAGCATTAGCTCTGGGCTAACTAATATCATAAAAGACTCATTAGGAATAGGATTGGTTTTGATTTCGTATCCTTTTTTGGTTGATAATCTGGCCCTTGTTAGAATAGAAAACACTTGGATTGTATGGATTATTGCATTCATCGTTATTGATTTTGCGGGATATTGGAATCATAGATTAAGTCACAAAATCAACTTTTTTTGGAACCAACATGTTATTCATCACAGCAGTGAAGAATTTAATTTGGCATGTGCACTAAGGCAATCAATATCAAATTTACTGGGGTATTTCCCTTTTTTGCTTTTGCCTGCGGCAATTTTAGGTGTTCCTAACGAGATTATTGCTATTCTGGCACCAGTACATCTTTTTGCTCAGTTTTGGTATCACACACAGCATATAGGTAAAATGGGTTGGTTGGAATATATTATTGTAACACCTTCGCAACATAGGGTGCATCATGCCATCAACCCTGAATATATCGATAAAAATTTAGGCCAAATCTTATGTATCTGGGATCGCTGGTTTGGTACTTTTCAGGAAGAATTGGAAGATGTACTACCGCAATATGGGGTTTTAAAGCCTGCCAAAACATGGAATCCTGTGCTTATAAATTTTCAGCATTTATGGCGGTTAATACAAGATGCATGGCACACAAAAAAAATATGGGATAAAGTTCGAATTTGGTTTATGCCTACAGGCTGGCGACCAGTAGATGTGAAAGATAACTACCCAATTTCTATTATCGATGATGTTTACTCATTCAAGAGGTATGCTACAGCATCTTCAAAATTATTCAACACCTATATAATTTTCCAACTTTTGGTTACAACCGCATTGTTAATGTTTATGTTTTATAACTATGGCAACATAGGTTTTAATGGTTTGTTCATAAATGGTGCGCTAGTCTTCATGGGAATTTATGGGTATACCACATTAATGGATGGTAAATCATATGCGGTAGGTATAGAAGTATTTAGAAGCTTATTAGGTTTAGGTATCATTGTTTATTACAAAGACTGGTTTGGTATGGATAATTTGCTTGAAATAGGTTCAAACGTAGTGGCCTTTTATTTTTTAATTACGATTTTGGGAACTGTATTTTTTACCTATTACCATAAGCTTCACGATGAGACTAAATTAATTGCCTAAAAAATTATTATGATAAGACCATATATATTAGCCGAGACAAACTGGCGCCATTTAAAAACAGAAAAATTTGAACTTGCCATTCTCCCTTGGGGAGCGACCGAAGCCCATAATTATCATTTGCCTTATGCAACTGACAATTATCAGGCGGAAGCAATTGTTAATGAGTCGGCTAGAAAAGCATGGGATAGAGGGGATAAGGTTGTGGTTTTACCTACAATACCTTTTGGTGTAAATACTGGGCAAAAAGATATTTATTTGGATATCAACCTCAATCCAAGTACTCAATTGGCAATCTTAAAGGATATCATTACCGTCCTAAATAATCAGGGTATTTATAAGTTATTGATATTTAACGGTCATGGAGGGAATAATTTTAAACCTCTTATAAGGGAGTTGGGTCTCTTGTTTCCAAAAATGTTCATTAGTTTTTGTTTTTTCCCACAAATGCTGGATAAGTATCAATATTTTGAAGAAAAAGGGGACCATGCAGATGAGATGGAGACTAGTCTAATGTTACATATAAAACCTGAACTGGTACTACCAAAAAAGGATTGGGGTAGTGGTGAAGCAAAGAAATTTAAAATACATGCTTTTAATGAAGGTTGGGTTTGGGCAGAAAGGGAATGGTCCAAGATAACAAAGGATACTGGAACGGGTAATCCTATGCTTTCTACGGCAGAAAAAGGAAAGTCGTTTTTTAATGATGTATGTTCAAAGATGAGCCTTCTAATTGGTGAAATCTGTCAGGCAGATTTAAACGATTTATACGAGTAAGTAACTAGGTTTATCATCTTAATTTTTATTGGCTAAGTGTAGTTGGTTATTTGATATTTGCACACGTATTCCTTTTTTTGAACTTACCGATGATTGCTTGATAGCTTCAATTCTTAAAACTATCAAGCTACTTAAGATAATTATGTTTTTAAATATATACTGGCCTAGTAAAGTAACGCTAAGTGTCTTAAAATCAAATATTTGTTCAGAAAATAAAAATAATGGGCTGAATGTAAATAAGATATGTATGATTGCTAAATTGAGCACTATTTTTTTTTGCCAATTTAAAATAATAAAAATACCTACCAAGGTTTCCCAGGACGCTAGTACTAGTAATGATATTTGATCAGGGATTAAACCAAAAGTTAACATGCTAATCGTATTTTCGGCTAGTTCCTCTGCGGGACTCACATTTGGAAAAAATTTTATTATTCCAAAGCATAAATAGGTGATACCGATAGAAATACCAAGTATTTTGTTTTTTATTTTAGTGTGATATGCCATATGACCGTCTGTTCTAGATTGAAGGTTTGGTTAATTAAAAGTGTCAATCAATTCTTTTGATATTTTTACGTTATTATTTTTCAACCTATAGGTTATTCCAAAGTTCACTACATAATCAGCAAAGGCAGCGTCTCCATTTCTTGGGTTACCGGTTAATTGTTCCGTTTGTTGGTCCGTAAAACTTTGTGGACGTTCCCTTCGAACAGCAAATGGTACATTTAGGTTAAAAGAGAATTGGTTTGTCATTAAGCTAATTCCTGGGTCTACTGAAAGTACATTTCCTGGTCTTCTAAAGCCTGCGTTGCCACCAATAAGATCCTTAATCGGAACGCAATCATACCTAACGCCAAGTGAGGTGGAGAGTAAGGATGAATTATTATAGCTTAACCCACCTCTAATAGAGTATTGGTCCGGTACAGCCATAATGCTTTCGTTTTCCAGAATGGGACTTAACGTTTCCCTAAAAGTTCTAACTCCGTTGGTTTCCCTTGGGTTCAAAAGATAGAAACCACTTGCATAGCCATAAAAATCTGTTACTATTTTTTGATAGAATTGAAAATCTACGGTGAGTCCAAAACCACCATCACCAGGTTGTATAGATTGATCTACCGGTCTTGTTTGTGGTTCTTCATTGGGTCCAACATTGTAAAATATATCAGATGCGTTATAGTTACCCGTTGGTAGCTTTACACCAAGTCCAATAGCGATGTTGCCATTAGGTGATTTTTCCAAATCAAAAAGCCAATAGCCAATACCAACCCTAATATCTCCTAACCCTCTTGAATATGTCATATTTCTTTCTTCCCTACCATGCTCATATAATGACGACCTAGTGTTAATTACCATAGGTATAGTTATACTGGTATACATTCTTGTATTTATACCATACGTAGCAAAAAAATCCCATGCATGTGAATTGTTAACTACTTCTGTACCATTGGCAAGTCGGTCTGGTTCCTCTTCTGTTCCACGAAAATGTCTGAAAGATTTAAAGTATCTATAATTTAGGCCAATTTGTAAATCTCCAGATTCTAAAATGTTGTTTTCAAGGCTACTGCCAACACATGTTGAAAAATGACGTATGGCCACACAACCCTGTGCATTTATTTGAAAATTGGATAGTATTATAAATAAAATGGTGATTCTAAGTAATTTTTGTTTCATTGCTTAATTTTTTCGTTCTCATTGGATAAAAAAGCCAACTCTCCGCTACAAAGAGTTGGCCTAAAAGGATTATGATAGAAAACATTAACTTAACTCAAGTTTAAAATATTAACTGGGTCCAAAGTAGTGGTATTTTTATCTTTAAAGGATTAAGGCTTGAGTAAAAAGAATTAATGAAAAGTTAATGGGGTTAACAATAGATTAAAATATATTAATGACTGTTGATTTTTAGATTATTTAGTGGGGATTTTGAAAAAACGTAACATATATATCGGCTTATTTTTGATATCGATTGTCGGATTGGCGATTGTACAATACCAATATCTAAGAATAGGTTTAAACTTAGCTAGGGTTCAATTCAATGTTAAAATTGAAAAGACTGGTGACGATATTAAAGAAGGACTAAAGTTAGAAAATAAGCTTACTTTCTTAATTGTAAGCTCATTCGAAGAAGATACATCATACTTTACAATTAGCGTAGATAGTCTGCAAAAGGCATCTAGTTATTTTTTGGATGATTTTATAAAGGAACAATTGGTAAATAACAGTATCGATTCTGATTTTTCATTTAATTTATACTCAAAAGATAGTGTTTACTATTTAAGATCTCCTTTAAAATTTAGTGAGAATGATGAAGTACAGTCCTATCCGATGGAACTAACGGGTTATTTTCCAGAACATTTGGGTAAACCCATTTTTTTGGAGCTGCAGTTTAAAAATTTACCCAACTATTTCTTAGGAAAACTTAATGGACTTACTTTACCCAGTATGTTATTTTTAATTGGTATTTGTGTGACCGTAATTTGGGTTCTTAGGACTTACTATTGGCAGAGTAATATTATAACAACTACCAATGAGTTTATAAACAATCTTACACATGAGTTAAAAACCCCGGTCTTTTCAATTGGATTGGCTACCAAAATTTTGGAGGGATCAGCCCATGATAAGCAAAAACCAGTGCTGAACATTGTTAGTCAGCAGGTGAAACGTCTATCTAATCATATAGATAAGGTTTTAGAGTTGGGAAGTTTAGAGTCGGGGAAACATATTATTAAATTAGAGAAAGTGGATTTCAGGCCATTTCTTGAAAATATTTGTGCAGAGTTTAAAACGTTGGTTTCAATTGAAAATGGGGCATTTTTATATGATTTACAACAAGGTGAATACAATATTAAGGCTGAGGTATTTCATTTGGAAAATGCGATAATTAATATTTTAGATAATGCAAAGAAATATTCAGATGACCCTAAAATTAGTCTAAACGCCAAAATGGATAAATCAAAATTATTTATTGAGATTACTGATAATGGTAGGGGTATATCACCTGAAAATTTGGAAAAGATATTTAAGAAATACTATCGCGTGGTTGATGGTGATTTACATACTGTTAACGGATACGGATTAGGACTTAGCTATGTAAAAAAGGTTATTGAGAAACATAACGGCAAAGTTTTAATAGAGAGTATGCAAAATGTTGGTAGTAAAGTAATAGTGATAATTCCAACTAGCACATGATTAATAAGGGTCATAAAATATTAATAGTAGAAGATGATAAAGCTGTAGGTTATTTATTGTCTGAATATCTAAAAATGAAAAACTTTGATGTTACATGGGTGGCTGATGGTTTTAAGGCTATAGATGAATTAAACAAGGCCAATTACAACTTGGCAATATTGGATGTTATGATGCCTAAAATGGACGGATTCACATTGGCAGAGACAATAAGGGAAACCCATCCCAGTTTACCTTTTATTTTCTTAAGCGCTAAGTCGCTAAAGATTGATGTCTTAAAAGGGTTTCATTTAGGAGCTATTGATTATTTAAAAAAACCAATAGATGAAGAAGAGCTTGTGGTTAGGATAGAGCGGCTATTGTTTACACTAAAAAACAATTCAAATAGTACCAAATCTCATAGTGAATACAGAATAGGGAAATACTATTTTAATTCCTTAAACCAAGAGCTAAAGTATAATGGAGACAAAGTAAAATTAACCGTGAAGGAAAGTGAGATACTCACAATACTAGTAGAACAAAAAAATCAATTATCTCCACATAAAGATATATTGATCAGGCTATGGGGTAAAAATGATTACTTTAATAAGAAAAGCTTGAATGTATTTATTACCAGGTTAAGAAAATATTTAGAATTGGATACTGAAATCAAAATCGAAAATGTACACGGCAAAGGTTATATTTTACGACTGCCAACTCAAGATGAATTCTAGAATCAAATTGAATTTATGGGTATCGTTTTTTTGATTTTCAAGAACGTTTTATACCAATTTTATAAAAAGGACTAATTGTTTTGTTATTTTAATTCCTCATTTACCAATTTAGTATACAATTTCATTGCCTGTTCTTTATTTAAGTTTTTTGCCTGTATCAAGGCATTGGTTTTAAATGCGTTTATTAATGGAGTTTTACTTCCTGGGTTGTCAAAATTTTCATTGGCTATTCTATAATAAGCATATAGTTTTAACAATATGTCTGCTGGAATAGGTGATTCATAAGAATTTACAAAATCCACTGCAGTTTTAAAATCAGAATGTAGTTTCTTCTTTTTCATTTGGATCTACATAAGTAGCAATACAGGTAGTAGCACCTTTAACCTTCTGGTTAAGCTTAACATTAATTTCACAATCTAAAGGTAAAAACACATCTACTCTAGATCCAAATTTAATAAATCCTGAATCCTCACCTTGTTGAACGCTTTCACCAACTTCCGCGTAATTAACAATTCTCCTGGCCATAGCTCCAGCAATTTGTCTAAAAAGTATATCACCAAACTTAGGTGTTCGCACTACCACGGTGGTACGTTCGTTTTCCTCGCTAGATTTTGGGTGCCATGCTACCAAATATTTGCCAGGGTGATATTTTGAGAATTTTACTGTTCCACTTGCTGGGTATCTGGTTACATGAACATTAATTGGAGACATAAAAATGGATACCTGCTTGCGTTTGTCCTTAAAATATTCATTTTCTATAACTTCTTCAATTACAACTACTTTTCCATCTACTGGAGCTAAGATTTCATCAAAGTTTTTTGTGACATCTCTTCTCGGGTTTCGAAAAAATTGAAGAATCAAAACCAATATAATTAAAGCTATACCATAGAGTAGTGATTTTAACCATGGGATATCAACAAAAAAATGAGTTAAAAGAATTCCGATACCAACTATAAAAAAAGTTGTTAAGATTATCTTTTGCCCTTCTCTATGAAACATAAGTAAAAATATTTAAGGTTAAGTACGCAAATGGAGCTGCAAAAACCAAACTATCTAAACGATCAAGCATACCACCATGTCCTGGTAATATTGCACCACTGTCCTTAACACCAGCCGATCTTTTTAATTTAGATTCTATCAAATCTCCCAAGCTACCAGTAACTACAATAACACCAGCAAGAATCATCCATTGCCATGGGCCTATTATTTGCTCATGCGTTGCCATAATGTAAGCAGCACCTAAGGCAAAGATAAAACCTCCAACGGTTCCTTCAATAGTTTTTTTTGGAGAAACCACAGAATATAATTTTGTTCTACCCATAGTTTTACCCACTATATAAGCAAAAGAGTCATTAACCCAGATTAATATAAAGATCCCCATGATTAAAAGTTTTGCAAAGGCATCATTTTTATAGGGTATCATAGTGAGAAAAATGCAACCACCACCAATGTAAAAAAGTCCTATTAAAAATTTTTGGAAGGTGCTAAATGATTTTTGTTTGTTGGTAAACAGGTAAATCAATAAATAAATGTCTATGGCCAGGGTAATGAACATTAAAATATTAATAAGAATTTGGTCATGGACTAAATAGATAAATGCCCACCATAGCCCTAAATAAGCAGCAAAAATATAATACCCTTTTAAATGTACCAATCGCTTATATTCATATAAACAAGCAAGACCAAAAGTCATGAATAAAAAATCGAAAGCATCTGAACTTAAGAATATTGCTGATAATAGTAGAATTATATAAACAGCACCCGTTAATGCCCTCCTTAAAATTTCTTTCATGTTTACAGGTCTTCCAGTAGTAAAAGATATAAATTTTTGGTACTACTGCCGTAAGTTAAGAAATCATCAGAATTTTCTTTTGTGGCTTTGAAATGTTTTAGTGTTGTTATGTTGGTAGGTATTTTAGGGCCGTATTTCTTTTTTATAGTCTTTAATCCCTCACCAATAGTTTCTACCAGTTGACTTGTAGTTGCAAATACCACTACGTTGCTAGGAAGTTCGTTTACCTTCTTTTCCATCAATTGGTTAGAGCAAACCAGAATACTACCATTTTGTCCGATAAGGTGTTCGCAGGTAGTAAAAAACACCTCGCTATCTTTAGAATTATTGGTGAATGAAATATTTTCTTTACTGAATTTTTGGACTAAACGTTGGTCCAAAGCAAAAAATGCTTGTTTCTCCCAATTATTTTCATTGATAATTTCCTTTATGGCCAGTGATACTTCTTGTGGTGAAATACAGTAAATGAATTTTCCTCCGTTCTTTTTAAAATGAATAGTGAATTTTTCATCTACTGGTAGATTTAAATCTGGCATATGTTGGCCACGGGTCTCTGCAGTTTCTTTAGAAACTTTCTTTTTGCCACCACCAAATAAAATATCCAAAAGGCCCATTCGCTAATCCGCTATTTTTTTCAATTGTAATTCTAAACTAAAGAAAGATTAAATATTCTCGGTTACTTTTTCGCCTTCCTCAGAATCTTTTTGTTCGTTTTCCAGTTCGGTTTTCTTTTTTTCCTCCTCTAAAATGTCTTTTTCGAAAGCACGTTTACCGAATATTTTTTCCAAATCCTCTTTAAAGATAACTTCTTTCTCCAACAACCTTTCGGCTAAGGTTGTAAGTTTATCTTTATTTTCGGTTAATACCTTAATAGCTCGTTGGTATTGTTCCTCTATTATTTTTGAAATTTCTTCGTCAATAGTCTTTGCAGTTTGTTCACTATATGGTTTTGAAAAACCGTAAGAATCGTTACCGGAAGAATCATAATAGGTTAAATTACCAATCTTGTCATTTAGTCCATAAATAGTAACCATAGCCCTTGCTTGCTTAGTAACTTTTTCAAGATCACTTAAGGCCCCTGTGGATATTTTATTGAATATTACCTTTTCTGCTGCCCTACCACCCATGGTAGCACACATTTCATCTAACATTTGTTCGGGTCTAACTATTAACCTTTCTTCTGGAAGATACCAGGCGGCACCTAAAGATTGGCCTCTTGGTACAATAGTAACTTTCACTAAAGGAGCAGCGTGTTCTAACATCCAACTTGTTGTGGCATGCCCAGCTTCGTGGTAGGCGATAGTTTCCTTTTCTCCTGGTGTTATGATTTTGTTCTTTTTCTCTAATCCGCCAACTATTCTGTCAACCGCATCTAAAAAGTCTTGTTTATTAACGGCCTTTTGCTCTTTACGAGCTGCTATAAGTGCTGCCTCGTTACAAACATTGGCTATATCTGCGCCAGAGAAACCAGGTGTTTGTCTTGCTAGAAAATCTAAATCAAGGGTTTCGGAAGTTTTAATTGGTCTTAGATGAACCTCGAATATTTCTTTTCTTTCCCTAATATCCGGTAAATCAACATAAATCTGCCTGTCGAATCTACCAGCACGCATTAAAGCCTTATCAAGCACATCTGCACGGTTAGTGGCAGCCAAAACGATGACATTGGTGTTGGTTCCAAAACCATCCATTTCGGTTAATAATTGGTTCAAAGTGTTTTCACGCTCATCATTGGAGCCAGTAAAATTATTTTTACCCCTAGCTCTACCAATTGCATCTATTTCATCGATAAAAATAATGGCAGGTGATTTATCCTTTGCTTGCTTAAAAAGATCACGTACCCTTGATGCCCCTACACCAACGAACATTTCCACAAAATCAGATCCTGAAAGTGAAAAGAATGGCACCTTGGCTTCACCTGCTACGGCTTTTGCCAATAAAGTTTTACCGGTTCCAGGAGGTCCAACCAGCAAAGCCCCTTTCGGAATCTTACCACCTAATGAGGTATATTTATCTGGATTTCTTAAGAACTCGACTATTTCTTCAACTTCTTCTTTAGCTCCTTCTAGACCCGCAACATCCTTAAAAGATGTTCTGGTATCTGTTTTTTCATCGAAAAGTTTTGCCTTGGACTTGCCTATGTTAAAAATCTGTCCTCCAGCGCCTCCACCTCCGCCTCCGGACATTCTTCGCATTAGATATATCCAAATACCAATAATCAACACAAATGGCAACAAGGATAATAAGAAGTCTAATATAGCGGTAGATTCTTTTCCAAATTCAATAATGGTATCTAAATTATTTTCTTTTTTAATTTCGGTAATTTCATTTTGAAATATTTGAAGATCACCATAATCCAAGGTGTATTGTGGAATATTACTAGAAGTAGGTATCAATGGTTTTTCCGATACTCCTTTATGAACTTCCTTAGACATAGCTTCTTCTGTTAAGAAGACTTTTGCCTGATTTGTATTGGTAATAATCAATATTTTTTGAACATCACCATTTCTAAGATATTCTTGTAGTTCTGAAGTAGTAGTTTTTTCGGTACTAGCTAAATCATCACTGTTAAATAATTGGAATCCTATTAATAAAACTGCTACTAAACCATAAATCCACCAAGAACTGAATTTAGGTTTTTTAGGGGTTGTATTGTTGTCTTTCGCCATTATATTTTTTTAGTTATTTACGCTACTTTCTATAGTTGTGAATTTTGCATCTCCCCATAATCCCTCAATGTCATAAAATTCACGAATTTGTTTTTGGAATACGTGGACAACTACGTTAACGTAGTCCATTAATACCCACTCGGCATTATCTTCACCCTCTATATGCCAGGGTTTGTCCTTAATTGCTTTGCTTACTGTTTTTTGGATAGAGCCCACTATAGCATTTACATGCGTATTGGAGGTACCGTTACAAATGATAAAGTAGTCACAAACGGTATTCTCAATTTTTCTTAGGTCAAGTAAATTTATGTTATGTCCTTTTACTTCTTCTATTCCCTTTAAAATTAATGCAATCAACTCATCTGCACTAGCTTTCCTATTCTGCATTCAAAAGTTTTAGTTTTTACAAAGTTATTGTTTTTTTGTTCTTTTAGGCTTAGTTTTTAACAATAGATTAAAGTTTCCTAAAAGCAAACATAAATGCAAATAATCAAACTTAGTGCCACGGAGTCCACAAACGCCTATTTAAAGGAAATGATTGAAGGTGAATATCCGGCGGATCTAACTGTTGTAGTTACTGATAAACAAACCAAAGGAAAAGGGCAAATGAATGCCGTTTGGGAGTCTTATCCATTTAAGAACCTGACTTTTAGTGTTTTGAAAAGGCACTCTAAGTTAGAGGCACGCCAACAATTTATAATTACAATGTGTGTTTCTTTGGCAGTGGTAGCTGTTTTTGATACCTTGAAATTACCTAAAATACGGATAAAGTGGCCAAACGACATTCTGTCAGGTACCACCAAAATTTGTGGAATCTTAATAGAAAATAATATTAACGGGACATTTGTGAAAACATCGGTAATAGGAATTGGTATAAATGTAAATCAAACTACATTTTCTAAAGGACTAAATGCTACGTCCATAAAAAAATTATTGGGAAAAGATATTGATCTTGATAGTTTATTGAAATCTATTCTAATACATCTTGAGAATTATTTGGAAAAAATAAGTCTCACGAATTTTGAGAATATTTTGGTGGATTATGAGGGAAAACTTTTTAAAAAGAATGTAGCTGCTACTTTTGAAGAGCCAAATGGACGTTTGTTTACAGGAGTAATAGAGGGCGTTTCTAAAATAGGCAAATTAAAAGTACGGATAGATGATACTACTATTAAAGAATATAATCTTAAAGAAGTGCGAATGCGCTATTGAATTTTACCTAAGTTTTCAGATAAGGTATTAATAAAGTTTGTGATTGGATTTTTTATCATCATTGCCATCATTGCATTGAACTCTCCAGAAAAACTCAATACAACCTCGCTAGTATCATTGCTCAATTCTAAAATATCAGCAGTAAGCGTAAAGGGTAATTTCTCACTTGCCGCACCTAGTATTAATTGATTGTAAGGTGTTTGTGCTTTTTTTTCAAGAACAATTTCTGGCATTCCTTTCAGGGCAAATAGGAACCTGTTCTCATTTAATACTTCAAATTTATCAATATTTGATGGCATTAATTGCTCAAAATTACTTAGTTCGTTTAAAAAATCAAATGTCGCTTGTTGATTTTTATTAACTGAGGTTTTGGGTGTCTCTATAAACATAATGCTATGGTAACCATTTAGATGGCGCTTTACGCCACTCTTTTAATTTGTTTAATTGATCTTCATTTACGTAACCGGTATCTGAGGCTTGTTCTATTAAGAAATCATAACTGCTCAACGTATGAAGCTCTACTTTTTTTTGTTCAAAATTGGTTTGGGCAACATCAAAACCATAAGTAAAAATGGCTAGCATGCCTTTAATTTTTGCTTCTTTTGCTTTTAAGGCATCAACTGCGTTTAAACTACTCTTTCCTGTACTAATTAAGTCCTCAATCACAACCACCGTTTGGTTAGGTTCTAATTTTCCTTCTATCTGGTTTTGCCTACCGTGAGATTTTGGTTCTGGCCTAACATAAATAAAAGGAAGACCTAGTGCATCTGCAACCAAGGCCCCCATACCAATTGCCCCTGTGGCCACTCCGGCAATAACATCTGGCTTCCCATAAAGCGACTCTACCTGCTTTGCCATTTCTTGTTTAATATAGTTTCGAATACTAGGATAAGATAATAAAATTCTATTATCACAGTAGATAGGGGATTTCCAACCAGAAGCCCAAGTAAAAGGATTTTCTGGATTCAATTTTATTGCATTAATTTGCAGCAGAAGCTCTGCTGTTTTTTTAGCCGTGTTCTTGTCTAAAACCATGACGCAAATGTATAAAGTTTTTGTGAATGAATTGCCTTTGATTCTGACAAATAAACTCTCCGAAACAGTCAATGGAGAGTATTTTTTGCTTAATCAAGAATCTATACAGGATGCAATTAAATCCCTCAAAAAGAAAAAGCTTACCGAAGCATATATTTATCACCCCAACAATGAGGAGATTTTAAAAAAGTTTACCAAGGAAATTCCCATGATTGTTGCTGCAGGTGGAGTGGTCACCAATGAAAAGGGTAAGGTTTTGTTTATTTATAGAAATGAGAAATGGGACTTACCGAAAGGTAAACTTGATAAAGGTGAATCTATTGAGGATTGTGCAATAAGGGAAGTTACGGAAGAGACTGGGGTACAGGGCCTAAGAATTGAAAATTTTTTAAGGACAACGTATCATATTTTTAATAATGGGGGAACGCCAACACTAAAACAAGTGCATTGGTACGCTATGAAAACGGAGTACACCGGCAAGTTAAAACCTGAGAAAAAAGAGGGAATAGTAAAAGTGAAATGGAAAGGCCCAAAAAAAATACAAGTTGCACTTCAAAACTCCTATGCTAACATCAAAATTCTATTCGAAGGCGATTAAAAAACATACAATTATTTTATTGCATACATTACCCCTAAAACTATAAAATTTAGGTCCATTTTGATTCGCACTGGTCGATGTATTTTAGTTAAATACGCCACCAATTGTTTTGGTAATTCTTTTGCAAGTTTCTTGTAAAATAGGGATTACCTCTTGGTATGTGGCAGTTTCTTCTATATTTTAAGTTTCAAAAGTCAACGGGAAATTAAGCTCAATTTCTTTGTATGCTTTTCTCAAGAGAGAAATAATACCAGTAACACTACTAATGTTAATCTCAATATGGATGGTCTCAAATTAAAAAGCTATAAGCATTTATAATAAGGAGCAAAAATTACGTAAACCTATTACTCAAAAGGTTTAAGCAACCTTAGTGATTTTGGCAATATCACTTTTGTTTAATGGTTTATTATTGTAAGTAATTAGATGATGGGTTCTATCCTTAAAATAATCAAATTTTTGTTGATCAATTGGGTCAATTGAGGAGGTAACAATATTAATTCGAACTCTCTCTTTGGTAGGTAATTTGATGAATTCTTCCAAGAACTGCCACCCATCCATAATTGGCATGTTAATATCTAGAAAAATTATTTCTGGCAATGGTTTGTTATCAGTTATTTTTTTGGATAAACCATCAATTGCAATTCTACCATTTGCATAGGATTCAACTTGTGCACATTCTACAGTGGAATTCAACATTTTACGAATGCCAAAAACCGTTATAGGGTCATCATCAACGATACCTATGTTTTTAATCTCTATCATGAAAATATATTTCAAATTTAGTACCTTTTCCAACTTCACTTTCAACGGTAATCTTTCCATTCATCGCTTCAATTTGATTTTTCACAAGATAAAGCCCAATACCTTTTGCATTTTTATGGGAATGAAACGTTTTGTACATACCAAATAACTTATCACCATATTTATTTAAATCTATTCCCAACCCATTATCTTCAATAATTAAAATAATATAATCCTTGATTTTTCTTGTGCTTAATTGTATTTCAGCATTTCTATCTGGATGTTTATATTTAGTGGCATTAGTTATAAAATTCATTAATATACTTTCTAAATAAGTAGGTACAACTTTTAGGCTTATTTCATTAGAAACCTGATTAATAATTTTGGTATTGTTCTCTATTAAGAAATTGGATAAATCAGTTTTAACCTCCTTGATTTTTCTATTTAGGTTAACTAATGATTTTTTTGCATCATTACGAGTGGTTATGGCAACAACTTCATTTAAATTATCTAAAGTTTCTAATAAATTGCTAGAGGCGTTGGTAAGCATTGTGAGTATTTTTTGTTTTTCATCTTCATCTTTTTCATGTACCATAAAATCCAATAGCATAGAAAAGTTTGCACTATGTGATCTTAGGTTGTGAGATACAATATGGGCAAAATCTATTAGTTTTTTATTCTGTTGTGATGTTACATTGATTAAATGTCTTAGCTCTCGCTCTTTCTGTTTAATATTTGAAATGTCTAGACTTATACCAACCAATCCGTTGCTGAAACCATGTTCATCTATCAAAGGTATTTTAGAAGTTAGGAAAGTAGTTTCAGTGCCATCCTTTTTAATGCTTACCACTTCTTCTCCTAAAATAGGGGTTAAGCTGGTCATTACCATAATATCCTGTTCCGTGTACCTTCTAGCTGTTACCTCGTCATAAAGATCATAATTATTTTTACCCAATATGCTCTCTTCATTATCCAAGCCGAAATAGTTGCATTCTGACTTATTGGCAAGTATTTTTCTAGATTCTATATCTTTTATATATACGTTGAGTGGTAAGTTATCTACTAATGTTCTTAATAATTTTTCATTTTTTTGTGATTCTAGAGTTGCTAGGACTTGATTATGTATGTCTTGAAAGGTTCCAATAAAACCTACGAGTTCTTGTTTTTTAAAAATAGGTTTTCCAGAAGACATTACCCATTTTTCATTTCCTTTTGCTGTTATTATCTGTAGCTTAAGACTCCATGGTGATCCTTTTTCTGTAGCTTCGAACATGGCCATAGAAATTGCATTTCTACTATGTCCTTCTTTGTAAAACTCTATAGAGGTATCAAGATTTGGAATATAATCTGGAGTAACTTCATGTATGGCCTTGGTCATAGAACACCAAGTTACTGTTTCACTTTTAAGGTCATACTCCCACATGCCCGTTTTAGAAATTTCCGAGTGTTGACTTAACAACTTTTGGGATTTTTCTAATTCTAGTTCACTATTTATTACGTCTGTTACCTCGTTAATATGCAAAATAGCTCCAATTATATTTTCGTTGGTATCATACCATGGTGCGTTTATCCATTCATACCAATGTTCCCCAGTTCTGCTATCTAAATATTTTTGAACTCCCATTGGGTTGGACTTTCCTAAAAAACAATCTTCTAGAACCGTTTTCCATTTGGTATTTACCTCCGGGAAAACTTGAAAAAGACCGAAACCAACAATTGGTCTAATATCTTGACAAAAAGTTTTAATCCATTTATCTGAGGCATGGATGATTTCGAATTTTTTGTCAATAAAAACCGTACATGTAGGAAGCTGTCTTATTAAATAAGAAGTACGTAATATTTGAGCCCTTTTAATCATAAATAGGTAATTTCCTACAAATTTATGTGGTTTTTACTATTTGCGTTAATCTTTGTTGTGAACTAATAGAAAAGTGTGGTGTTGGTAACTATATTTAATCTTAAGTAAGGAAATACTTGAAAATTTCACCTTTAATTCGGGCTATTTTCACCTTTTCAATAATAGTTTTCGATTTATTAATTAAAATGCTAATGCTTTCGTTTTAGATTAGATATTTACCAATAAAAGTTACCCTATATTGACATAATAACCTTTCTTCCAAATTAAACATTTAGCATTATTTGAAGTTAAGTTACCATGGTCTTTTTTTAAATTCGTTGACCCTTTTAAACAACTGTTAAGTCTTTTTTGCTCGTTTTTAGAGAATGGGGTATACCTGTAAAAAGATTTTTATATTAGAGAGCTTCCTGATCAAAACTTTTTTTTAAGCAATTAGTAGAAGTAAGAACCAATTCAAATCTACTATAGGAGGAGCAAATTGAACAATATATTCTTAGGAATATGAACCGTATATTTTTAGGTTGGACATGAAAGGAGAATTTTTCCCCATAATTCGCAAGATTGTTCTAAAATCCTTTACTTGAATAGTACAAATTATTAAAAAATTATTATCGAAAGGAATAAAATATGTTGTTAAGATGAAGTTTTAAGAAGAAATTCTTACAGAATCAGGTACTAAACCTGTATAATCACCACCATTTCTTATTACATCCCTAACAATAGACGAACTAATATAAGATTTACCAGAGGAGGTCAATAAAAAAACCGTTTCTATTTCAGATAACTTACGGTTGGTGTGGGCAATAGCTTTTTCAAATTCAAAATCCCCGGGATTTCTTAATCCCCTAAGGATATAGTTGGCATTTACTTTTTTGCAAAAATCTACGGTAAGCCCTTGGTATGTATGTACTTTTATTTTGGGTTCATTTTTAAAGGCTTCTTTTATAAAGTCCGTTCTCTGTTCCAAAGAAAACATATATTTTTTATCAGCATTTTCACCAATTGCAATTATCAATTCATCAAAAAGTGTAATGCCACGCATTATAATGTCATGGTGGCCCAAGGTAAGTGGATCAAATGAACCAGGAAAAATAGCACGTTTCATAAATGATGTATATAGCTTTTAAAAATAGTTAATTTAACCAAGAACCTCCTGTATGGCATTATTAAAAAGCTGTGAAAGGTTAATTCCTGCTTCTTTGGCTTGTTGCGGTAATATACTTGCGGTTGTCAATCCAGGAGTGGTATTCATTTCCAATAAGTACGGTTCGTCACCAATAAAAATAAATTCACTTCTAGAAAACCCTTTCATTTTTAGGACATCATAAATTTTCCTAGCCGTTTGGGTTACATTCCTTTTCTGTGTTTTCGTAATTCTTGCTGGGGTAATTTCCTGTGACTTACCCTCATATTTTGCTTCATAGTCAAAAAAATCATTTTCTGTTACGATTTCTGTTATTGGAAGAACTTTTGTTTTGCCCTTATACTTTATTACACCAACCGATACCTCTATACCATCTAAAAAACTTTCAATTATAATTTCATCATCTTCGGCATAGGCCACGTCAATGGCGTTTTTAAGTTCTTCCTTCTTATAAACTTTTGATATACCAAAACTGCTGCCAGATTTATTGGCTTTTACAAAACAAGGGAGATTAACTTTTGCAATTATCTCATCCTCACTAATAACATCGCCTTTATTAAGATAGTATGAAGCAGCAGATTTTATGCCATATGGCTTAAGAACACTGAGTAGATCTCGTTTATTAAATGTTAGTGATGCTTGGTAAAATCCACAAGAAGTCTGCGGCATATGTATTAACTCAAAATAGGCCTGCATTAACCCGTCTTCTCCTGGAGAACCATGGATAGCGTTAAATATACAATCAAACCTAATATTTTTGTTATTTATGTCAATGCTAAAGTCTGCCCTATTTATTGGTATTTCATTTTCATTGCTATCTACATAGACCCATTTATCCCTAAATATGTGTATCCTATACAGTTCATATTGATCCTTGTCCAAATAATCATAAACAACATTTCCACTTTTAAGTGAAATTTTAAATTCACTGGAATAGCCACCCATTATAATTGCAATTCTTTTTTTCATGCGCACGAGATAAATAATATTGTTATCACAAAGATGTAGCATTCAAGTTAAACAAAAAAGAGAATTATTGGCACTACTAATATAAATTAAGAAATCGCCATCAAATAACAAGTTAAAATGAATCAAGTGGTACATGGGCATTTCTTATATTTGTAGCGATAAAATTCACAGATGCGAAATTTTTTTAATTTTTTAAGGAGTAAGATTTTTTTAATCCAGATTGCAACAGCAGTATTACTTACTATAATTTTGATTTTCGTTGTTTTAAGATGGTTAAACAATACAACCAATCATGGTGAGTTTGTTGAGGTTCCAGATTTTTCTAAACTATCTGTAATGGAAATGCGAAAATCTGTGGAAGATGCTGGGTTACGATATGAAGTTTTAGATTCAGCTAGTTTTAATCCTGATTATCCTAGATTTTCTATAATAGAACAAAACCCTTCTGCAGGAACAAAAGTAAAAACGAACCGAAAAATATACTTTACGGTAAATCCGTCCGGATATAAAAAAGTAACTGTTCCCAAAATTATTCAAGTAACCAAAAGAAACGCTTCTTCCATGTTAAAAGCTGTGGGTTTAGATGTGCAGCGAGTAACTTATGTAGACGAATTAGGAAAAGACATGGTGTATCAGTTAAAATACAAAGGAAAATATATTAAACCAGGGGATAAGCTTCCTAAAACTTCCAAGGTAGAATTGATATGTGGGAATGGCAATATTCCCGATAGTGCTATTATTAAGGCCAATTCTAATTAAGTATGACCACAACGGTAAATCTGGAACCAGATGATAATGAGCTTTTTGAGCACCATAGATTTCTAGCATCTAAAGGTCAAGAACCACTGCGTGTGGATAAGTTTTTAATGAATTTTATTGAGAACGCCACAAGAAGTAAAATACAACAAGCAGCTAAAGAAGGACATGTATGGGTTAACGACGCTATTGTAAAGCCTAACTACAAAGTAAAGGCCGGTGATGAGGTCAAGGTACTTTTTGAGCATCCACCACATGAACATTTACTTGTTCCTGAGGATATTCCTTTAGATATTGTTTATGAGGATGATGTGCTTTTGGTGGTTAACAAACCTGCGGGTATGGTGGTGCATCCTGGTCATGGAAACTACTCCGGTACACTTATTAATGCATTGATTTATCATATTGATAATTTACCGGCCAATAGCAACGAAAGACCCGGGCTAGTGCATAGAATAGACAAAGATACTTCTGGTTTGTTGGTCATTGCCAAAACCGAAGCCGCAATGACCCACTTGGCAAAGCAATTTTTTGATAAGACCTCAGAACGGGAATATATTGCCTTGGTATGGGGTAATGTAGAGGAAGATGAGGGAACAATTATTGGTAATGTTGGACGTAATCCTAAAAATAGGTTACAAATGCATGTTTTTCCCGAAGGTGAAGAAGGCAAAGAGGCGGTAACACATTATAAGGTTTTAGAAAGATTAGGTTATGTGACCATGGTTTCCTGCAAGTTGGAAACGGGAAGAACACATCAAATTCGAGTTCATATGAAATATATTGGGCATACCCTTTTTAATGATGAACGTTATGGCGGTGATAAGATTTTAAAAGGTACGACCTTCACAAAATACAAACAGTTTGTAGATAATGCTTTTAAGGTTTTGCCAAGACAAGCATTACATGCCAAAACATTAGGTTTTATTCATCCTATTACAGGAGAACAGATGCGTTTTGATTCTGAAATCCCTGAAGATATACAAATGTGTATAGAGAAATGGAAAAATTATAGTAAAAATAGTTCCCTATAGTTTTGCCCAATACCACTATCGAAACTCTTTTGTGCTTCATAAATATTTTACCCAAAAACCTTTATATTTTTACCTATCCTAAAATTGATATATGAAAATTGTTATATCTCCTGCCAAGTCATTGGATTATGAAAGAGAATTGCCAACAGGCAGATATTCTTATCCAAAATTTATAGAGGAAGCAAAAAAGCTTAATACTATATTGGTAAAAAAGAAGCCAAAGGCACTAGCTGACCTAATGTCAATTTCAGATAACCTGGCACAGCTTAATTGGGAACGTAATCAGCAATTTTCTGTTCCGTTTACTACTCAAAATGCAAGACCCGCTGTATATGCTTTTAACGGTGATGTGTATACTGGACTTGATGCTTATACCATTCCAGAGTCAAAATTGGATAATTTGCAAGATACCCTTCGTATTCTTTCTGGACTGTATGGAGTTTTAAGACCATTGGATTTAATGCAACCTTATCGACTGGAAATGGGAACTTCCCTAAAAATTGGAAGAAAAAAGAATTTGTATGAGTTTTGGAAAAAAGAAATTACCAATTCTTTAAATGTTGAACTTAAAGATAATGAACTTTTTGTGAACTTGGCAAGCAATGAATATTTTGATGCGGTAGATTCAAAATCACTTAAGGTTCCTATAATTACTCCAATATTTAAGGATTGGAAGAACGATAAATTAAAGGTGATTAGTTTTTTTGCTAAAAAAGCAAGAGGTGCTATGGTGCGATATATTTTGGATTCTGAAGCTAAAAGCCTAGAGGATATCAAAGGGTTTAATTTAGAGGATTATCAATTTAGCCAGGAGCATACCCTCAAAGAAAACCAACCTGTATTTATCCGGTAAAATATAATCTTCATGCTTTCGTTCTCATAGTGTACGTAATCCTATAATTTGTGGGTATGAAAAGATTATTGGTTTCCATTAGTATTTTATTTACAGTAGCCTGCCTCTCTTGTACAGATAGGGATGATGATGTGGCATCGGTAAATTTGCGTATTAAAAACAATACCTCATTTGCATTTAACAAGGTTTTGGTGCTAGAAAAGGATACCATGTATATAAATATTGGTACAGGGGAGTATTCACAGTATTATGAATTTGAACAGGCATCGGCTGAAATGTCACTGGCCATTGAGACAGATTCAGTGACTTTTAACTACCAAGCACAAGAAACAATCCTTGATTCTTTGCCAATTGGTTTTTATACATACGAACTCTCTTTGGACGAGGAAAAACAAGTTACTTTAAATTTCCGCATCGATAATTAAATTATTTCTTTTTAGAAATCTTGATTTTTTCCTCTGGAGTTGGTTTTCGTTTTATTTTTTTTGGTCTTCTAGCACCATATGAATTATTTGCTATTTTTCCTCTTTTAGATTTTTTATCTCCTTTTCCCATCTTTTAAAACATGTATTTGTTTAAAGTTAATAAAATGATATACTAATAGCTAGACATATGTGCCGTAATTTTAGAACTTTAAAAGTATTTCAGTTTTGTTTAAGCATATTCACCCATACGAGCCTTTTATATTTAAAGAAGCCACTAAACTTATTGTTGGTACGTTGCCGCCGCCGAGATTTACTTCAGGGGAATTAAAAGAAGGTGATGTAGATTTTTGTTATGGAAGTAGGGACGGACAATTATGGCCAATTTTGAATGTACTATTTGATTTGAAACTTGGGTTTGAAAATACCTATGCCGCAATAGAACAACGTAAGAAATTTTTAAAATCCCGTAAAATTGGAATTTGCGATATTGTAGCGTCTGCTGAACGAGTCAAGATGGATGCCTCGGATGTGGGCATGCAAAATGTAAAGTTGAGAAACCTATTAGGGTATCTAGAGCAATATTCAAATGTTGATACCTTATTGTTCACAGGGGGTAATAGTAAAAACGGCCCAGAGTATTTTTTCAGGAAACATTTGAAAGAAAATAATTTAGCCTTGGTTCAAGTGACATCTAAAGTGCCAAGAATACATCAATTTATGCATCCCAAAACAAAGAGTAGTATTCAAACAGTGTCCTTGATTGCGCCATCTGGCGCGGCAAACAGGGCCATAGGTAGCTTACCCGATTATAAGAGGATAAAATCTGAAAATCCAAAATTCACCACTATTGATTTTAGGATTATGCAGTATAGTGCATTCTTTTAATTTTTTGAAATCGTACAAAACTAAAAAGAGCCTTGTTATATAACAAGGCTCTTTTACGAGAACACTATATGAAAATGAAAAAAATTATTTACTTATTTACATTTCAAAAGTAGGTTGCTTCCCAAGATTTTTATAATTATTGTTGTCAAACGTGTTGTTTTTGTGGTTTCTTAATTCTATTTTGTTATTTAGAGTATTTCATACCTACTGTTCTGATAGAAAATATGATCTTTATATCAGTATTAGAACAGTTGGAACATGAATTATTATTCTTATTATAATAGTAACAAAATTGATATATGCAGCAGTTAGAAAGATTAGAGGAGTTTAAGAAATCTGTACAGAATAAATTCAATGTCTACAATAGTTTATTTCTGAATTTACCTTATAGAAATATAGAAAATGTAGGCATGCTTATTCCATTGTTAATGGATCAGTCTGAAAAAGGACTTAAAAAGGGTCTAAATCCTAAAGAAATACTAGAAAACTTCTTTCACAATTTTGCAGAAATAGATTCTGAAAAGGACCGTATAGACTTTATGTTTCGCATCATTCAATATGTAGAGCGTCAGGTGGTGCTCTATGATAGTGTAGAGGACGCTGCTTTTCCTAAAATGCATAAGCATAGTAGTTCCCTTTCTTTAAAGGATTATTTTCAATTGGTAGAGCGAAATAATTCTTGGGATGATATAGCTGATAAATTGGACAATTTTAGTGCCAGATTGGTATTAACTGCACATCCTACACAGTTTTATACACCTGCTGTGCTGGATATCATTACCAACTTAAGAACATTGATTTTAGAGGATAAGATTGATGAGATTGATGTTGCATTACAACAATTGGGATTAACATCATTGGTAAATGCTAAAAAACCAACACCTTTAGATGAGGCTAAAAACATTATTTATACACTCAGACATGTATATTATGATGCTATTGGAGAAATGTATTCCTATATAAAAGGGAGTTTAGGAACACGTAAATTTGAAAATCACAATATTGTTAAATTAGGATTTTGGCCAGGTGGCGATCGTGATGGTAATCCTTTTGTGACATCGGAAATCACTAAAGACGTAATGAATGAGTTAAGGGTTACCTTAATGAAATGCTACTATAATGATTTAAAACGGTTACAACATAAATTAACATTTAAGGATGTACAAGAGCCTATAAATAAACTACGTGGCAATTTATATACGGCAATGTTTGACCCTAGCAAAGAAGTGGGTTATGATGATATTATAAACCCGTTGAATCAAATTCGGGAATCGCTCATTGCTAAATACAATAATTTATATTTAAAGGATTTAGATCAGTTCATAGATAAGGTTAAAATCTTCAAGACCCATTTTGCAACCATAGATATTAGACAAGACCATAGCATTCATACTAAAGTAATGAATGAGATTTTAAGGAAAAATGGTTATATCGATAGTGATATATCTGAACTGTCAGAAGATAAATTGATATCAATTTTGATCAGTGATAACCTTAACTTATCACCAGATGATTACCAAGAGGAAATAGTTAAGGATACCATTAAGAATATTTCACAACTACAGACCATACAGGAGAAAAACGGGGAAGAAGGATGTAATAGATATATTATTAGTAATTCTGAGGATATTTATAGTATTCTATTCGTTTACGCATTGTTTAGATGGTGTGGTTGGGGCGACAAGAAAATTACCTTTGATATAGTTCCCTTATTTGAGACGATGAAAGGAATGGATAATGCTGAAGCAACCATGCAGCAATTGTTTAATTTAAGCGAATACAGGGCACATCTAAATAATAGGGCAGACAGACATACTATTATGCTAGGTTTTTCTGATGGTACTAAGGACGGTGGTTATTTAAAGGCCAATTGGTCTATTTTAAAAACTAAAGAGGTGCTTTCTGAGGTTTGTGGGAAAAATGAGATTACAGCAATTTTCTTCGATGGTAGGGGAGGGCCACCGGCAAGAGGTGGTGGAAAAACACATCGTTTTTATGCGGCCCAAACCAATAAAGTTGCCAATAATGAGATTCAGTTAACTATTCAAGGTCAAACAATTACGAGCACCTATGGAACCAAGGAACAGTTTATTTATAATAGTGAACAATTATTGACGGCAGGACTTTCCAATACCATTTTAGGTAAGGAAATCACCATTTCCGATGAATCCAGAAAGTTAATTGAGGAACTTTCAGAATTAAGTTTTGATAAATATGATGCCTTAAAGCATCACGATAAGTTTATGCCTTACTTGGAAAATATGAGTACGCTAAAGTACTATACCAAAGCAAATATTGGGAGTAGACCAGGCAAACGGGGTAATAAGGCGAAGTTGGAATTATCGGATTTAAGGGCTATTTCATTTGTAGGTTCTTGGAGTCAGTTAAAACAAAATGTACCAGGTTATTTTGGCATAGGAACTGCATTAAAAAAGTTAGAGGATGAAGGCAGGTTTAATGAAGCTAAGGACTTATACAATGATGTGCCTTTTTTCCAAGCTTTAATGATGAATAGTATGATGAGTCTATCCAAATGTTACTTTGAGCTAACCAGCTATATGAAGGAGAATGATGAATATGGGGCTTTTTGGGATATTCTCCATGAGGAGTTTGAACTCTCTAAAGATATGTTGTTAAAGTTATCTGGAATGGAAATTTTAATGGAAAAGGAAACCATTTCTAGGGAATCCATTAAAATTAGGGAGAATATAGTATTGCCATTACTTGTTATACAGCAATATGCACTACAGAAAATTGGAAAGCAAAGTGAATTTAAAGAGCTGTACGAAAAAATTGTAACAAGGTCTTTATATGGGAATATCAATGCGAGTAGAAACTCTGCTTAAAGATAAAAGCATATTTTAGTAATCATAAACGATAAGAAAAATCTTATCGTTTTTTTTAAAATCAAATTTTTGGTATAGTATTTGTTCCATTTTTAAAAATATAAATACATGAAGATGAGATACTTATTGTTAATTTGTGTAGTTACTGTACAATTTTGTCTTGCACAAAACCAATCTTCAGAAAAGGTCAAAATAGAGGCTACCGTGGTAAATTACTTGGGCATTCCTGTAAAAAAAGCAATTCTTTATATTGATTCCATAAAAACTTTTGTTCGTAGTAATAAACAAGGGAATTTTACAACTGAAATACCTTCTTCTACTCAATCTTTGTCGGTGTACTCTAAAACACATGGTTTAATTACTAAAGTCTATGGCATGGAAAATCATATAGATTTTCAATTCCCTAATAATATAGTAAATGAACTAACAGAAAGGAATTTACAGGATATGGGATTTACTGTTGTAGCACCTAGAAAAGGCTCTATTGATCCAGCACGCTTTAAAGAGTATACCGATATATATAAATTAATAAGAGAACTATTTACTGGGGTTGAGGTAAATGGGAGTAATATTGTTGTTAGAGGTTCAAATAGCTTTGGTGACACTACACCTTTGTTTGTAGTTGATGACAGCTATGTTCCTAGTATTTCTTTTATAAATCCTGTAGAATTAAAATCTATTGAATTATTAAAAGGAGAAGAAACGACACTGTATGGTTCAAGAGGGGCAAATGGTGTTTTTATAATTCATTTAGCTAAATAATTTTAGTTAATAGAACTACTAAGTATGCTATAAAAAGTCTGGATCCCATAGGCAATTTGACCTATTCTTAAATTTTCATTTGGACTATGTTGATTATTATCTGGGTTTACCATTGGAACTATAAATGCAGGTATCTTAAGTTCATTTACAAATGGCGAAATGGGTACCGTACCTCCCATAATTCTAATTTGGACAATATCATCCTTGAATTTGTTCTTCAGCGTATTTACTAGAAAATTACCATACCCATTATCTAAATCAGTTCTAAAAGCGTCTGTAACAGTACCTTCCTTTAGCATAACTATTTTATCGTGTGCCAATCTTTCTTCTTTGGTAGGTACGTCATCTGTAATAAAAAAGCCTTGGTCTTTAATATGTTTTTTTACAAGCGATTTTAAACGGTCGCCATCAGATTCTGGTACCAATCTTAAATCTAGCTCAGCCGTTGCGGTTGCAGGTACAATAGTTCTGGTCTGATTGCCAATCCATCCAGAACCTAATCCACGTAAATTTAAACTCGGATATTGTAATGCTTCTTGATAAAACGACCCTACTTTATCGGCGGTTTTAAACTGTAATCTTTCTGAAATTTCTTGGTCGCTATCTGGAACACTTTTTAAAATATTTTGTGTGGTTTCATCAAAATGGATGCCTTCATAATAACCTGGAATTGTTACTCGGCCATCTTTGTCTTTCATGGTAGCCAGTAATTGTGCCAACCAAAACCCTGGGTTTGGGGCATAGTTTCCATAATGCCCGCTATGTTGGGGTTTTATAGGGCCAAACGTAGTTAGGGAAAGGGTGGTTATGCCACGGCAACCATATATAATGGTTGGTTGTCCGGAAACATGTACTGGGCCATCATTGATTACTAGAAAATCTGCCATTAATAATTCACGGTAATCCTTAACCGCTTTGGCTAAAGGTTTGCTGCTCTTTTCTTCCTCACTATCCAATATTACCTTTACATTAAATGGTACGGTAACGTTATTTTTCTTTAATAAATCAATAGCATTTAAAAACATGACAATAGGGCCCTTGTCATCTGAAGTAGACCTGCCGAACAAACGCCAGTTATAATTTATATCATTATTTAGGCTATCAAATGACTCCTGTTTCCATTGATCGCCATCCTTTGATTTTAAAACAGTTTCGTAGGGGTTGGATTGATCCCATTTTGTGGCATCTACAGATTGCCCGTCTAAATGCATGTAAAACAATATGGTTGGCTTACTGTCATCCATAGGTAATGCGGCAAAGAATAAGGGCAAATTTTCGGTTTCCAGAATACTAGTGTTAAATCCTCTACCACTAAATTTATTTTTAAGCCACATTAAATTGGCATCAATGTCATCTGCATTCAACGCGTCGTTGGGTAAGGCAACAAAATCCCTTAGCTCATCAATACTGTGACGTACTTGTGATTTTATTACTGTAGAATCTTGTGCATTAAGAACACAATTGATGGCAAGTAACAAAATCGGAAAAAGTAATTTTTTCATAAATCTGAAATAGTGGAATAGCTAGAAAAGTATTGTATAAAAACGAGTTCTACAAGGCTATTGTGTTTATTTTTTTAAAAGAGTAAGTGTAATCTTTCTTAGCAATATAATAAATGGAGAACCATGTAGTAGAACATCAAACCAATCCATGAATTGCATTCCGTTTGCACCACCAGCAATCCATTTAAGTTTCCCCCATAAATGAGGTTCAGGAAAAAATGGTGCCAAACCTAAGGTTAGGCAAAGTAATATGATCAGTTTCCAATTATTTAAAAAGTCCATTTTATCTAATAGATTTTATAAAAGCGTTTGTTTGATTGGCACCATATTCTGTAAGATGTTTTATAAAAGCAGAACCAATAATAGCGCCTTTTGCAGTTTTGGTTGCTTGTTTAAAAGTTTCGGCGTCCTTAATTCCAAAACCAACAATTTGTGGGTTTGAGAGTTTGAGCGAGTCAATTCTTTCAAAATAGGCCTCTTGTTCTTTGCCAAATCCAGATTTGGATCCTGTGACACTGGCAGAGCTTACCATATAAATAAAACCATCCGATGCGGCATCAATTTGCCTAATACGTTCGTCACTGGTTTGGGGTGTAATTAAAAAAACATTTACCAAGTTATATTTTTTAAAAATTGCATCATATTCATCTTGGTAAATAGCTAAGGGCAAATCGGGCATAATGATTCCGTCGATCCCAATTTCTTGGCATTTAGCACAAAATTCCTCTACGCCATATTGCAACATTGGGTTAAAATAACCCATTAAAATTAAGGGAATAGAGACGGATTTTCGTATGTCCTTCAATTGCTCAAAAAGCAATCTAGTGGTCATGCCATTTTTTAAGGCAGCCGTAGAACTTTCTTGTATGGTAGGGCCGTCAGCAAGTGGGTCACTAAAAGGCAATCCAATTTCAATCATGTCCACACCACTTTTTTCCAAATCTTGAATAATCTTTACGGTATCTGATAATTGTGGATACCCTGCGGTGAAATATATGGATAGCAGTTTGCCTTCTGCATGTAGTCTTTTGTGTATTCTATTTTCCATGTGCTATGCTAACTTAAAATAATCTATGTACGTGTTTAGATCCTTATCTCCCCGCCCAGATAAACTTATAACTACAATATCATCTGGTTGAAATGTTTTATACTTAAAAATGGCAAATGCATGACCTGTTTCAATGGCAGGTATGATACCCTCTAATTTGGAAAGTTCTAGGCCTGCGGCCATTGCATCATCATCCGTTGCGGAATAAAACTCAGCCCTTCCAGATTTATATAAATGCGCATGCATAGGGCCAACGCCTGGGTAATCTAGACCTGCAGATATGGAATAGGGTTCGGTAATTTGCCCATCGGCAGTTTGCATCAACATGGTTTTGCAACCATGTATTATGCCTATTTTTCCTAAAGCTGATGTTGCGGCACTTTCGCCGGAGTCAATACCTTTTCCTGCCGCTTCTACAGCAATAATGCCTACTTCCGGTTGGTCAAGAAAGTGGTAATAGGTGCCCGCGGCATTACTGCCACCACCAATGCAGGCTACCACATAATCTGGGTTTTCACGGCCTTCTTTTTCTTTCAATTGCCATTTGATTTCTTCGGAAATAACGGACTGGAAACGAGTTACCATATCAGGGTAGGGGTGCGGTCCAATGGCAGAACCAATAATGTAATGTGTGTCTACCGGATTATTTATCCAATCCCTAATCGCTTCGTTGGTGGCATCCTTTAAGGTGCGGCTGCCAGATTTGGCAGGTCTTACTTCTGCACCAAGCATTTTCATTCTAGCCACATTTGGTGCCTGTCTTGCAATGTCTATCTCACCCATATAAACAATACATTCCATACCCATTAGGGCACATACAGTAGCGGTAGCCACCCCATGTTGCCCAGCACCGGTTTCGGCAATGATACGTGATTTACCCAAGCGTTTCGCCATTAATATCTGGCCAATGGTATTGTTTACTTTATGCGCCCCAGTATGGTTTAGATCCTCCCGTTTTAAATAAATTTTGGTATCGTATTTTTCTGAAAGACGTTTGGCAAAGTAAAGTGGGGATGGTCTTCCTACATAATCCTTTAAAAGTTGATTAAATTCTTCTTTAAAAGATTCCTCATTCATTATGGTTAAATACTTTTGCCGTAGTTCCTCTACGTTAGGGTATAACATTTCTGGAATAAATGCCCCTCCAAATTCTCCGTAAAACCCTTTTTCGTCTGCGTTGTAGCCCATTAGTTTTCCGTTAGTATTTTTTTAAAATTTTTAATTTTTTCAATGTCCTTTAACCCTGGTTCAATCTCGAATTTGCTATTAACATCTATGGCATAACAATATTTAGATTCTGGCAGGGTCAAAAAATGTTTAAGTTCGTCTGTGTTTTCCAAGCCAATACCGCCACTTAAAAAATACGGTTTTGTAGAAGGGTAGTTTTTTAAGACAGACCAATCAAAAGCATATCCGTTGCCGCCAGGTAATTTCCCTTTTGTATCGAACAAGAAGTAATCACACACATCCTCGAATAGTGCCAACTTATCAAAATCAAAATTATCCTTTATGGAAAAAACTTTGATAATGTCAAAATGAACTTTATCAAATTGGTGTTCACTAATTTTATGCTCAATAATCACCTCTTTCAATGCCTTGCAATAGGTGGCACTTTCATTCCCATGTAATTGTACACCATTAAGATCGTAATGCAAAATTGCCTCTACAATTTTAGGTATGGACTCATCTACGAAAACCCCTATTCTTTTAATCCCATCAGGGATATCAGGTATTTTTCCATGAAAAAACCTTGATGAAGGTTCCCAAAAGATAAAACCTAGATAGTTCGGTTTTATGGCCGCAACTTCTAAAATATTGGAATTCATTCCACACACCTTTAGTTTCATGCCTTAAGGTTATTTATAAATTCAGTTGCGCTTTTACCCGGCTTGTCAGTTTTCATAAAGTTCTCTCCAATTAAAAATCCTTGAAATCCATAATCTTTCAAATCTTTAATGGCTTCAATGGAACTAATACCACTTTCTGAAACCTTTACAAAATCATCAGGAATTATATGGGATAAGGTCTTACTTGTTTCTAAACTTACCTCAAAAGTCTTAAGGTTTCTATTATTTACCCCAAGCATGTCCAAACTTGGCATAATGGATTTATGAAGTTCTTCTTCATTATGTACTTCTAACAAAACATCTAGCCCAAGACTTTTGGCAAATGTGGAAAACATCTTTATTTCGGTTTTTGATAAAATGGCGGCTATTAATAAAATAGCATCCGCACCGTAGGCTTTCGCCTCAATAATTTGAAACTCATCAATTATAAACTCCTTGCGAAGTAAAGGCATAGTTACCGATGCCCTTGCCAATAATAAGTCCTCTAATGAGCCGCCAAAATATTTAATATCTGTCAATACACTCATTCCACAGGCACCAGCATTTTGATATCCTTTGGCTACCTGGCCTACATTAGTGTTTTGGTTTATTGTTGATTTAGACGGGGAACGTCTTTTATGTTCAGCAATGATTCCTGTTGTACTTTGTTGTAAAGCATTGGACAAGGAGGTACACTCTCTCTCAAAAAGCAGGTGTTTTTCTAATTGAGTGGTACTAAGAATTATTTTCTTTAACTCGACTTCCTTACGTTTGTCGGCCACTATTTTATCTAAAATATTCATTGGGCACTTATTGCTTGTAATTTTTTTAATGCTTCTAACCCTTTACCACTTAATAATGATTCCTTGGCTCTTTCAAAGCCTTGAATTGGCGTAATACCATCTACTGTGCTAATGGCAATTCCCGCATTGGCACATACTACGTTATTTTGTGCATCTGTACCTTTACCATGTAATACATTTAAGAAAATCTGCGCAGATGCCGCAACATCTTCACCACCCACAATATCTTTTGCAGCTATACTTGAAACACCAAAATCCGATGGCTTTAAAATAGCTTCTGAATTATTGGAAATGGTTTTTGTATCACCAGTTAAACTTATTTCATCATAACCGTCTAAGGCATGTAACACTGTAAAGTTCTTATCTGTATTTTGATACAGATATCCATACATTCTTGCCAGTTCTAGATTAAAAACTCCCACCATTTGATTTTTAGGGAAAGCTGGGTTGACCATAGGCCCCAACATATTAAAAAATGTTTTCACGGCCAATTCCCTACGTATAGGGGCAACATTTTTCATAGCCGGATGAAACAATGGAGCATGTAAGACACAAATACCAGCCTCATCTATAGATTTCTTAAGAAAATCTGATTCATTACTAAATTTAATACCCAGAAATTCCATCACATTGCTACTTCCACATTTGGAAGAAACCCCGTAATTACCATGCTTAGTAACTTTTACACCGGCACCCGCAGTTACAAATGAGGATAATGTGGAGATATTAAAGGTATCCTTGCCATCACCACCTGTTCCACAAAGGTCAATAGGGTTATATTCAGATAAATCTATTGCCAAACAAAGTTCTAATAACGCATCTCGGAAACCTTCTAATTCCTCAATGGTGACACTTCTCATCATGTATACCGTTAAGAAGGCGGCTATTTGACTCGGATTGTACTCGCCTTTTGCAATATTTACCAATACCTGCTTTGCATCTTCTTTGGCAAGTATTTCGTGATTGATAAGTTTGTTTAAAATCGCTTTCATTTCTTCAACCAGTTTTTAAGCATTTGTTTCCCTTCCGGTGTTAAAACCGATTCTGGGTGAAACTGTACTGCCCTTATATCATATATCTTATGTCTCAATGACATTATTTGTCCATTTTCATCAAAAGAAGTGGCCTCTAATTCTTGAGGTAGATTTGGATCAACTACCCATGAATGATATCTGCCTACTTTAATTTCTTTAGGTAATCCATCAAAAATATAATCGTCTTTTACAATATTTATTTTAGTGGATATACCATGATAAACTTGATCTAGGTTTATAAGGCTCCCACCAAAAACTTCGGCAATGGCTTGTTGTCCCAAACAAACCCCAAATATTCTTTTTGAGGAGGCGTATTTTTCTATAATAGGTTTTAACAACCCTGCTTCATCAGGAATTCCTGGACCTGGGGATAGCACAATTTCGTTAAAAGACGCCACTTCTTCTAAGGATAATTGATCGTTACGTTTTACCACAACCTCACAATCCAAATCCTCTAGATAGTGCACGAGGTTATACGTGAAGCTATCATAATTGTCTATCATTAATATCTTTCTTCCCATTTAGATAGTTTCAGCAATTTCTAGGGCTTTATTCAATGCGCCTAATTTATTATATGTTTCTTGTAATTCGTCTGCAGGGTCAGATGCCGCTACCAGTCCTGCTCCGGCTTGAAAATGTAATTCGTGATTTTTACTTAAGAATGTGCGAATCATAATAGCATGGTTAAAATTACCATTGAAATCCATAAATCCTATAGCACCACCATAATAACCTCTACTTGTTTTTTCATATTTCTCTATAAGTTGCATAGCCATATGTTTTGGTGCACCACTTAATGTTCCAGCAGGGAACGTGTCTGCTACAATCTTTAAGGTAGAAATATCAGATTTTTTTACTCCGGTTACTTTGGAAACCAGATGTATGACATGTGAGAAATATTGAACTTCACGATAGGTGTCTACCTGGACCATATTTCCATTTCTGCTTAAATCGTTCCTTGCCAAATCTACCAACATAACATGTTCGCTGTTTTCTTTTTTATCGTTTGCTAGTTGTTTGGCCAGCTCAGCATCTTTCTCATCGTTTCCTGTACGTTTGTAGGTGCCGGCAATAGGGTGTATTTCTGCTTTACCATCTTTTACTATTAACTGAGCCTCGGGTGAACTGCCAAATATTTTAAAATCACCGTAATCAAAAAAGAATAGATAAGGAGAAGGATTAATAGAGCGTAAGGCCCTATATACGTTAAACTCATCCCCCTTGAATCCTTGGGAAAATCGCCTTGACAAAACAAGTTGAAAAACATCGCCCCGCTGGCAATGTTTTTTTGCCAATGCCACCTGATCCTCGTATTCTTCGTCGTGCAAATTAGTTTTCACAGCACCTTCCTTGGAAAAATTATATGAAGCAAATGTTCTTACCTTTAACACCTGTTCCAATTCAGGAATATTATTTTCAGACTCAAAACAGTGGGCAAACAAGTAGGCCTCATTCTTAAAATGATTTATGGCAATAATATTCTGATATACTGCATAATAGATATCCGGTATGGTAACGGAACCATCTTTTTTTGAAATTTTAATGTCTTCAAAATAACGTACCGCATCATAGGCCATAAAACCAAAAAGACCGTTGGTTATAAATTTAAAATCTTGGTTGGTAACCTTGAATTTTTTAGCAAAGGCATCAATCTCATTTGGTATGTCGGTTTCTGAAGAAATTTCTATAATTTCTTTAGTGCCATCTGGAAATTCCTTTGTGATTAGTTCATCCTGTACCTTAATATGTGCTATGGGGTTACAGCAGATATAAGAAAAACTGTTGTCATTGGCATGGTAATCACTACTCTCCAATAGTATACTATTAGGGAATTTATCCCTGATCTTTAAATACACACTGACGGGGGTAATGGTGTCTGCCAGAATTTTTTTTGAATGTGTTGTTAATGTAAATGACATATAAACTGCTATAAATTAAAAAAGGCCTGTCGTGATGACAAGCCTCTATATTATTATTAATGGAGTACTAGCTCACGAATGTTGCCGTAAGTTGTTCCACCACCAAGAATTTTTCATTGTTTTCATTGCCTCAAATATAAAAAGGAAATTTAAAGGAGCAAATTTTTTCATTAAAAATTAAAAATCCCTTTGAAATAATTTCAAAGGGATTTTTAAACACTAAACCTGATAAGTGGTTAACTGGCAATTTACAAAGCCAAATCAACAACTAAATCAAATTCGTCATATATGGTTTTATCACCTAAGTCATCAAAGAAACTTCCTGAGCCATAACGAACATCATACTCAGCTCTATCTACTTTTAAGGTAGCGGTTGCTTTATTTTCGTATATTGATACTACAAAGGTTACAGGCTTTGTGGTCTCTTTAATAGTTAAGTTTCCAGTTACTGAGTAAGAATTTTTGTTCATTAACTCAACAGAAGTGAAAACTAATTTAGCGGTAGGATGAGAAGCAACGCCAAAGAAATCATCAGATTTTAAGTGACCTTCCAATTTTTCCTTACCACTTCCTGCTTCCATATCGGAATTGTTAATAGAAGTCATATCCACAACAAATTCGCCACCGGTTAGCTTTTTTCCATCCATTATAAGATATCCCGATTTTAAGGCTATAGTTCCTTCATGGGATCCGGTTACCTTATACCCTTTCCAAGTAACTGTACTTTCACTTACCTTGACTTCTTTTTTTTCATCATTAATTGGGGTACTTGCGGTTGCAGAAAATCCTAAAACTACTGCTAGAGCTAAACTTAAAACTGTTTTTTTCATAATTTTTAATTTAAATGTAATTGTTATTAGTCTGTTTATATGTGTGTGAATAATTGTTCTTTAGAATATCTTACTTTAGGAAAATGCTGTGTATCGTCATCTTTGGATCGGTATCCAACGGCTAATACTACAGTTGAACTTAAATTTTTCTTATCCAGACCTAATATCTGATCATATTTTTCCTTTTCAAAACCTTCCATGGGGCAGGTGTCAATTTGTAATTCTGCAGCTACCGTCATTAAATTGCCTAGCGCCAAGTAAACTTGTTTTGAGGTCCAATTGTCTTTTTGGTCATCAGTAAGTGTCATTAAATTGGATTTCATAAAATCAGAATACCCTTTAATGGCTTCTTCCTTAAGACCTCTTGTTGCCATCACATTTTTTAAGTAATCATCAACTAATTCTTCACCAAACGTTTCTTTATTAGCAAAAACAATAAGGTGGGAAGCCTCAGTGATCTGGGACTGATTCCATGAAAAAGGTTGTAATTGTTTTCTGATTTTAGGGTTTTCAACGATAAAGATATGGTAAGGTTGTAAACCGTAAGATGAAGCACTTAGCCTTGTTGCTTCTACTAGTGTTTCCAAATCCTTGTCACTAATTTTTTTTGTGTCGTCAAATTTTTTAGTGGCATAGCGCCAGTTCAAATCGTCTATTATTTTGTTCATGTTATTATTTAGATTTTATCAAATAATCTGTTTAGTTCAATAAGTTCTTCATCTGAGAAATTACTCAAAATCCGATTTTCAGATTCAATTATTATGCCATCAATTTCAGTAAGAATATCCAAGCCTTTAGCTGTTATTTGTATTTCAACCTTTCTCCTGTTTTGTTTACATATGGTTCTACTAACATATCCCTTAAGCAGTAATTTGTCAACCAGCCTTGTGGTATTGCTCATTTTAGTTACCATTCGTTCGTTGATGGTACAAAGGTTGGCAGGTTTATTATTTTGACCTCTTAAAATTCGCAAAACATTGAATTGTTGAATAGAAAGTTCAAAGGGCTTTAAACAATTAGTTATTTCTTCATTTATTTTATTGTAAATCAATGATAAATGTATAATTGTCCTTTGTCTTAAAGGAATTTTTCTATTTGTTTTAATAGTCTCTTCTACATTCATGTACTTACAACAATTGTATATACAAATGTATGTGAATTATTCTTGTCAAAAATATTTTTGAGGATTAAATTTTTGTTAAAGTAATTCTGACGGATTTGTTTAAATCTTTTATTTTTGAAAAAAAAATAAATTATGGCGGATTTATCACAAGAAGAATGGGCATCACAATTAGAACAAGATGATAATGCATTTATATTGGATGTACGTACCGAAGAGGAGGTAGAAGATGGTTTTATTCCCAATTCAAAAAATATCGATATTTATTTAGGTCAAGGTTTTATAGAAGAATTGGAGAAATTGGATAAGACTAAGAACTATTACGTTTATTGTAGAAGCGGGAATAGAAGTGGTCAGGCTTGCGCCATAATGAATAGCCTAGGTTTTGAAAATGCCTTTAATCTAGAAGGTGGTTTTATGAACTGGGAAGGAGATGTTGAAGAATAATTTACTGAAAAACAAGAATAGATGACCCGCTTTACAGCGGGTTTTTTATTTTTAGGGGATGAGGGAAGAATTCTTACATTACATCTGGAAGTTTAGAAAGTTTCCAGTCTCTAATCTTCAGACCACAGAAGGTGAGCCAATTTTAATTGAAAATGTAGGTTCGCACAACCTCTTAAGCGGACCTGATTTTTTTAATGCTCGATTACAGGTTGGGGAGCAAATTTGGGCTGGCAATGTAGAGATACACATTTATGCCTCTGATTGGTATACCCACAATCATCAAGACGACCCAAAGTATGATTCTATAATCCTTCACGTGGTTTGGGAAGATGATGTTTCTATATATAGAAAGGATTGCTCAGTGATACCTACCTTGCAGCTAAAGGATTATATCAATTCTGAGTTATTCAATTCCTATCAAAAATTATTTGATGAAAGGAAAAATAAGTTCATTAGCTGCGAAGCTGATATTGCCTCCATTCCGTCTTTCACAATTAATAATTGGTTAGAACGTCTCTATTTTGAAAGGCTTGAAAATAAATCCAATTTGATATTGGACTTATTACAGCAATCTAACAATGATTGGGAAAAGGTACTTTTTATATTGCTGTTAAAGAATTTTGGCTCAAAGATTAATGGTAATTTATTTTTTGAAATAGGTAAATCAATAGATTTTAAAATTATCAGGCAATTATACAATAAGGAAGATGAGCTAGAAGCACTTTTTTTTGGTAGTGCAGGTTTGTTGAAGTCAGAAAAGGCAGTAGACCCGTTTTATGCGAATCAAAAGCAAAATTATAATTTTCTTGCCCATAAATACACGCTAAAACCTGTTATTGGTAACGGAGCGGAATTTTTTAAACTAAGACCTCTCAATTTTCCCACAATACGACTGTCACAGGTAGCCCAACTATATGCCTCAAATAATAATTTGTTTCAAACAGTAATGTCTGCTTCGGTAGCTGAACTTTATCAGTTTTTAAAAGTAACTACAGGTGTATATTGGGAAACCCATTACACTTTTGGTAAAAAGTCTACTACCAGTGTTAAAAGTACATCAAAGAAGTTTATTGATCTATTGATTATCAATACCATACTGCCGTTAAAATTTTGCTACTTGAAATATAAAGGAGAACCATTTAATGAGCATATAATCAATACGATTGTTCAGATTACCAATGAAGAGAATAATATCATTGGTAATTATCGGGATTTGGGGGTTTCGGTAACCAATGCAAGAGATAGTCAGGCGGTTTTAGAACTGTATGCCAATTATTGTAAGAAAAACAAATGTCTTCAATGTGCGGTAGGTACAAGTTTATTGAATTTAAAGCCCTAATTTTATATTTATGAAAAGGTTTTATAGTTTATTGCATTATCTTCAAAAAAGGGGATTTGAGGTATGTGGTAGAATTGCGGAGCGACTTGGGATTAGGGCACGCGTTGTTCGTACATCATTCATATATCTCACTTTTGTAACTCTTGGTTTTGGGTTTGCCCTTTACCTTTTTTTGGCGTTTTGGCTTAAGATTAAAGATTTGATCTATACCAAGCGTACATCTGTTTTTGATCTTTAAAATATGATAAAACTATTTCGCTCCAAAATATATTTAGCACTGTTCTTAATGGTCGCTGTATTGATATTCGGTGTCATGGGATATCGGTTTATCTCGGATTATTCATGGATAGATGCTTTTTATATGACGATCATTACGGTAACTACCGTAGGATTTTCGGAAGTAAGGCCCATGGGACCAGAAGGAAAGATTTTTACTGTTTTCCTGATTATTACAAGTGTCTTTATAGTTGGTTTTGCAATTTCTGTAATAACCGAATATATTCTTAGTAGAAACTCCGTACAACTATTAAAAAAAAAGAAAGTGAAAAATAGTATTGATAAATTAATCAACCATGTGGTTGTTTGTGGTTTTGGACGAAATGGAATGCAAGCGGCCGAAAGGTTAAAGGCATACAAAAAACCTTTTGTTGTTATAGAAAAAGATAAGGAGGTTATTGAAAGGTATGATAATGAGGTTTTGTTTATTGAAGGTGATGCAAATGATGATGAAGTGCTTATTTCTGCAGGCATAGAACGGGCTCAATATTTAATCGCAACTTTACCCGACGATGCCGCAAACTTGTTCGTGGTACTATCTGCTAGACAATTGAATAAAGGATTATTCATTATCAGTAGGGCTTCTTTGGTAACTTCTCAAAAGAAATTGTTTTTGGCGGGAGCAGATAAAGTCATAATGCCAGACAAGATAGGTGGGGATCATATGGCATCTTTGGTAGTCATGCCAGATTTGATAACTTTTATGGATAAATTATCTATGGAAGGTGAGCACACCATTAATTTAGAAGAGGTGGCCATAGAAGACTTTGCCAATAAGGTAGATTGTAATTCTATTAGGGATTTAGACTTAAGAAGAAAAACAGGATGTACAATTATTGGGTACATTGCACCAGAAGGGGAATATATCATTAACCCCGAGGCTGATTTGGTATTGCGCCCAAATAGTAAGGTAATTGTTTTGGGAAGGCCAGAGCAGATTAGGAAACTAAATGAAATGTTCCATATTCAATAAGGAACTCATACATATATTTGATTGCCTACATTATTTTTAGGATATTGCATAACTAACTAACTCAAAAATCATAGATAATATTATGAAGTATAGACTTCTTACCTTACTTACCGTAGTCATGCCTTTGTTTTCTTTTTCCCAGGAAAAAGGTTTGGATGAGAAAATTGATGAAGCATTTAAACCTGTATCAGATTTTTTCTCAAATGTAATTTTCTTCGAAATAGCAGGTACTCCTTTTGTTTTACTTTTACTGGTGGCAAGTGCCGCTTTTTTTACGGTTTATTTTGGCTTTCCAAACATCAGATATTTTGGCAAGGCCATCAACACGGTGAGAGGTAAATATGAGGATATTGAAAAACATGGTGCTAAAGAATTATATGGGGAAGATGGCATTGCCCAAGGTCAAGATTTAACTAATGTTGATATTGAGGAACATTTGGTGAGTTTGGATGACGACTTGGCTATTGATGGTGATATAGTAGATACTATAAGGGATGAGAGCTCTGAAGGAGAGGTAAGTCACTTCCAAGCTTTGGCAACCGCTGTTTCAGGAACGGTGGGTAATGGTAATATTGCTGGTGTTGCCTTAGCTATTGCCTTAGGTGGTCCAGGAGCTACATTTTGGATGGTGGTCTGTGGATTATTGGGAATGTCTACAAAATTTGTTGAATGTACCCTTGGAGTGCAATACAGGGATGTTGGTGAGGACGGTACAGTTTATGGCGGCCCTATGTATTACTTAAGCAAAGGTCTTAAGCAAAAAGGTTTTGCCACACTGGGGAAAATAACCGCTGTAATATTCGCTATCTTTTGTATCGGAGGCTCGTTTGGTGGAGGTAATGCTGCACAATCAAATCAAGCAACTATTGTGCTGAAAGAAATGTTTAATTTAGAAAGTGCGGGAGCAGGATTTTGGATTGGGGTTGTCTTGGCGTTATTAGTGGGTATCATTATAATTGGAGGGATCAAAAGAATCGCATCCGTAACAGAAAAGGTCGTGCCATTTATGGCGGTAATGTACGTTCTGGCCTGTCTTTATATTATTGGGAGCAATTATTCATTTATTGATGATGCAATAGCATTAATTTTTAAGGAAGCATTTAATCCAACAGCAATTGGTGTTGGTGGTTTTATCGGCGTTTTGTTGGTTGGTTTTAAACGTGCTGCTTTTTCCAATGAAGCAGGAGCGGGTTCTGCTTCCATTGCGCATTCAGCGGTTAGAACCAAGTATTCTGCAAGTGAAGGATTGGTTGCATTGTTGGAGCCTTTTATTGATACGGTTTTAATTTGTACCATGACCGCTTTGGTAATCATCATATTTAACTTTGGAGGTTTCTTTGAGTATGGAGGAGATGGTTCTGGAGTCGTTTTTATAGATGGGATGCCGTTTGAAGGAGCTGGCATAACTTCTAAGGCTTTTGCAGAATATATACCTTACTCTAATGTTTTCTTAACCATTGCTGTAGTATTGTTTGCAGTATCGACCATGATTTCTTGGTCTTATTATGGATTGCAGTCTTGGAAGTATTTATTTGGGAGGGGTAAAGTGGCTGACCTAGTTTATAAATTACTCTTCTTAACCTTCGTTATAATAGGTGCGGCAGCTAGTATGGGATCTATTTGGGATTTTTCGGATGCCATGATTTTTGCCATGGTATTTCCAAATATGATTGGTTTGTTCTTCTTGTTTCCAGTGGTGAAAAAGCAATTGAATAGATATTTAGATGCTATTAAGTTAAAAACAGATGCTATAGAAGATTAGATTAAGTATACAATGAGTTTTATAAAATCCCACTTTAAGTTCACCAAGCAAGAACAAAGTGGGATTTTTTATTTACTTCTGTTACTCGTAATCATTCAAGTGGGATATTTTGTATACAATAGGTATACTAGTGCCCCAGACCCACCTTTGACTCTGGATGTTGAGAAACAACTGCAAGTAACGTTGTTAAAACAACAAGCCCTAAAAAAGGATACACTTAAAGTTTATCCCTTTAATCCCAATTTTATATCTGATTATAAAGGATATACTTTGGGGATGTCCTTAGATGAAATAGATCGTCTTCATGCATTTAGGGCCACAAATAAGTTTGTGAATTCTAATGAGGAATTTCAACTGGTGACCAAGATTTCAGATTCTCTTTTGATAGAAATTTCACCTTTTTTCAAATTTCCAGATTGGATAAAAAACAGCGCTACTCCATTCATCAAAAAATTGAGTCATGATAAAAAGGAAAAATCGAGTACTACCTCGGTAATAACCGATTTGAATTCTGCTACAGCAGACGAGTTGCAAAGGGTATATGGTATTGGTGATAAACTATCTATAAGAATTATAAAATTTAGGGATAGATTGGGAGGTTTTTTACTAGATGACCAATTATCAGATGTTTATGGTCTGGATCCTGAAGTGGCGAAAAGAATTCTAAAGCAATTTAAAGTGATTAAAATACCTCAAATTGAAAAAATAAATGTGAATTCTGCAACGGTTGAAGAGTTGTCAAAATTAGTATATCTGCAAAAACATGTTGCCCAAGGTATAGTGGATTATAGGAATATCAATGGAACTATCCTTTCTCTTGATGAACTGACAAAAGTCAACGATTTTCCTAAGGATCGTATTGATAGAATTGCACTATATTTGTCCCTCAAAAAATAATGCTATGCAGAGTATGTACTTCAAGGAAGAACATCAATTATTTAGGCAAAGTCTGAAAGACTTTTTACAGAAGGAAGTTGTTCCAAATATTGAGGATTGGGAGGCATCGGGTACCATTGATCGCTCTATTTGGAAAAAGTTTGGAGATATGGGGTATTTTGGCTTGGCAACCCCAGAAAAAGATGGTGGTTTAGGTTTGGATTTATTTTATACCGTTATTCTCCTGGAGGAATTACAGAAAATCAACTCTGGTGGTTTTGCGGCGGCTATATGGGCGCACGGCTATTTAGCCATGACCCATTTGAACAAGGAAGCAGATGTGAATATTAAGAAGTTATATTTAGAACCCAGCGTTCTTGGGGATAAAGTTGGCTGCCTTTGTGTTAGTGAGCCTTTTGGAGGAAGTGATGTTGCTGGAATGCGCACAACAGCTATAAAGGATGGTGATCGTTATATTCTTAATGGGTCTAAAACTTTTATTACGAATGGTGTTTATGCAGATTATATGGTTGTTGCGGCCAAGACCAAACCATCTTTAGGAAATAAGGGAATAAGCATTTTTGTGGTAGATAGAAATAGCAAGGGGGTTACGGCGAATAAATTGAACAAGTTGGGATGGAGAGCTTCCGATACCGCAGAACTAGCGTTTGACAATGTCATTATTCCTGCTACGAACCTCATGGGCGAGGAGAATAAAGGATTCTCATACATTATGGAGCATTTTGCCCTTGAGCGATTGGTAATGGGTATAAATGCGCATGCCAGAGCTGAGTATGCCTTGGAGTATGCATTGAACTATATGTCTGAACGGGAAGCTTTTGGTCAAAAGATAAACAAATTTCAAGCCTTACGCCATAAGGTGGCAGATTTATATGCAGATATGGAAATGTGCAAGGAATTTAATTATTCCGTTGCCTTTAAGTTGGATAAAGGGCATTATGTAGTTAAGGAAGCTACAATTTCTAAATTGAAATCTACCAAAATGGCCGATGAGGTTATTTATGAGTGTCTTCAATTTTTAGGTGGTTATGGTTATATTGAAGATTATCCTATGGCAAGGCTACTTCGTGATAGTCGTTTGGGACCAATTGGTGGTGGTACATCTGAGATTTTAAGGGAGATAATTGCTAAAATAGTCATAGATAAAAAAGAATATAGACCTTTGACGGTTTAATATTTAGTTAGTTTATTAATAAATGTCAATATTTGATTGGTAATTGCAAATTAGTTTTTATATTTGCGGCCCTAATCACTAAAGAAAGGAGGTTGTAGCCCATGTTAATTATACCAGTAAAAGAAGGAGAAAACATAGATAGAGCTTTAAAACGTTTTAAGCGTAAGTTCGATAAGACAGGTACAATGAGACAGTTGAGAAAACGTCAGCAGTTTAATAAACCTTCAGTAGAACGAAGAGCTCAAATTCAAAAAGCACAGTATATACAAGGTTTAAGAGACCAAGAGGAAATTTAGGTCTTTATATTGAATTATAAAATCCCGCATTAAGCGGGATTTTTTTTGCACTATACCCAAATGCATCGTAACAATTGGTAAATTTGGTTATGTCTTTAGACCATTTTGTTTCCTATCTTTCCCTTGAAAAGAACTATTCCCAGCATACGGTTAAGGCGTACCAAACAGACATTGGGGAATTTTCCGAGTTTTGTCAAGGCGCATATGGGATAGTTGAGATTAATAATGTGGCTTACGGTATAATTAGGTCATGGATAATATCAATGTCAGAAAAGGACATTGGTAATCGGTCAATAAATAGAAAAATTGCTTCACTTAAAGCATATTATAAGTTTCTTCAAAAGATTGGAGTTCTGGAATCCAGTCCATTGGTTAAGCATAGGGCCTTAAAAACACCTAAGAAAATAGAAATTCCTTTTTCGGAACAAGAAATGGAAATGGTGCTTTCTAATATAGAATATCCCGTGGGTTTTGAAGGTATTCGGGATAAACTTTTAATACACATTTTGTACGCAACAGGCATGCGAAGGGCCGAGTTGGTAAATCTTAAAGTATCTGATGTGGATTTTTATCAAAACAACATAAAAGTTTTGGGGAAGCGAAATAAAGAAAGGATTGTGCCTATGCTAATGGAGACCAAAGCTTATTTTCAAGATTATTTAATGGAGCGTAATAAGTTGGAAACCATTAAGGACAAAGAATTTTTATTTCTTTCAAAGGCAGGCAATAAAATATATGAAACCCTTGTTTATAGAATAATAAATAAGTATTTTAGAAAGGTGTCTTCCAAGACAAAAAAGAGTCCACATGTCTTAAGGCACACTTTTGCCACGCATCTATTAAATAAAGGTGCGGATTTAAATGCTGTCAAGGAATTATTAGGGCATTCCAGTTTGGCGTCAACGCAGGTCTATACGCATAATAGTATAGCGGAGTTGAAGAAAGTTCACCAACTGTCCCATCCTAGAGCAAAGAAACGATAGAAATTATTTAATCAGTTCTTTATTTGTAAGGAACGCAAAACTGTTAGCTTATGAAAGTATACGCACAATCAGTAAATTTTAATGCCGATGTAAAGTTGATTAACTTTTTACAAAACAGGTTGGATAAGTTAGAAACCTTTTATGATAAGGTTATAAGTTCAGATGTGTATTTAAAACTGGGCAATACAAGTGCAAAAGAAAATAAGATTGTTGAAATTAAACTAAACGTGCCTAAAGATAAATTTATGGTTAAGAAGCAGTGCAAGTCTTTTGAAGAGGCTGTAGATGTGGCATGTAGTTCTTTGGAAAGAAGGTTAAAAAAGAGAAAAGAAAAATTACGTATAAAAGTGTAGAAAAATTTTTCAAAAATTGTTTTGAATAAACAAATAAATCTATACATTTGCAGTCCGTTAGAAATAGCGGACTTTTTTATGCCTCAAAAGGTGTTAAAAGTGCCGATGTAGCTCAGCTGGCTAGAGCAGCTGATTTGTAATCAGCAGGTCGTGGGTTCGAGTCCCTCCATCGGCTCCTAAGTTCTTAAAATACTGGTTATATGGGGAGATACTCAAGCGGCCAACGAGGGCAGACTGTAAATCTGCTGACTACGTCTTCGCAGGTTCGAATCCTGCTCTCCCCACTTTAACTTAACCTTGGTATTTTGCGTTGTTTTGATTTTGAAGTATAAGCGGGAGTAGCTCAGTTGGTAGAGCGTCAGCCTTCCAAGCTGAATGTCGCCGGTTCGAACCCGGTCTCCCGCTCTATTTTATTTGACATTATTATGTCATTCCTGCGAAGGCAGGAACCCTTCCTTTTTTATTTGGATCGGTTCAACACTTTACGCCGGTGTAGCTCAGGGGTAGAGCGTTTCCTTGGTAAGGAAGAGGTCACGAGTTCAAATCTCGTCATTGGCTCAATTAAGGTATAAATTTGTACACTAATATAAACTAAGATTAAAATTCATTAAATATGGCTAAGGCAACTTTTGATCGTTCCAAACCGCACTTAAATATTGGTACCATTGGACACGTAGATCACGGTAAAACTACATTGACTGCTGCTATTACAACTGTTTTGGCAAATGCAGGTCTTTCAGAAATGAGAAGTTTCGATTCTATCGATAATGCTCCGGAAGAAAAAGAAAGAGGTATTACTATTAATACGTCTCACGTAGAATATTCTACTGCTAATCGTCACTATGCACACGTTGACTGTCCAGGTCACGCGGATTATGTGAAGAACATGGTAACTGGTGCTGCTCAAATGGATGGCGCTATTTTGGTTGTTGCTGCTACAGATGGTCCAATGCCACAAACTCGTGAGCACATCCTTTTAGGGCGTCAGGTAGGTATTCCTAGAATGGTTGTTTTCTTGAATAAAGTTGACATGGTTGATGACGAGGAGCTTTTGGAATTAGTTGAAATGGAAGTAAGGGAATTGCTTTCTTTCTACGAATATGACGGTGATAATGGTCCAGTAATTTCAGGTTCTGCATTAGGTGCCTTGAATGGTGAGCAAAAATGGGTTGATACGGTTATGGAATTGATGGAGGCTGTTGATAACTGGATCGAACTTCCTAAAAGGGATGTTGATAAAGATTTCTTGATGCCTGTTGAAGATGTATTTACGATTACAGGTCGTGGTACTGTTGCTACTGGTAGAATTGAAACTGGTATTGCAAATACTGGTGATGGTGTTGACATTATTGGTATGGGAGCTGAAAAATTAACTTCGACTATTACTGGGGTTGAAATGTTCCGTAAGATATTAGATAGGGGTGAAGCTGGTGATAACGTTGGTATCTTGTTGAGAGGTATTGAAAAATCCCAAATTAGCCGTGGTATGGTTATCTGTAAGCCAGGCTCCGTTAAGCCACATGCTAAATTCGAAGCTGAGGTTTATATCCTTAAAAAAGAAGAAGGTGGTCGTCACACACCATTCCATAACAACTATCGTCCACAGTTCTATGTTAGAACAACGGATGTGACTGGAAACATTGCGCTTCCATCAGGTGTTGAGATGGTTATGCCAGGTGATAACCTTACAATTACTGTTGAGTTGATTCAGCCTATCGCTTTAAGTGTTGGTCTTCGTTTCGCTATCCGTGAAGGTGGTAGAACAGTAGGTGCTGGTCAGGTTACTAAAATCTTGGATTAATCCATAAATAAAGTTATTGCATTGTAAGGGTGTTCCGTTAAAAAACGGGATACCTTTCAATGTAAATATAAATGAGTGCTTTTAGGTTTTTTCTTAAAGTAATTCATATACGGGTGTAGCTCAGTTGGTAGAGCACTGGTCTCCAAAACCAGGTGTCGGGAGTTCGAGTCTCTCCTCCCGTGCCAGTAAGGGATATGGATTGATCCCATATGTTGAAATATTAAAAAAGAGTTGAAATGTTCACATATATAAAAGAGTCGGTTGAAGAATTGAGGAACAATGTTACGTTGCCTTCCCGTGCCGAATCATCTAATTTGATGGTGATAGTGGCCGTTTTTTCAATTTTGTTTGCCTTGGCAACTTGGGGTGTAGATTCCTTGTTAAGTAAAGTAATAAAAATATATTTCAACTACGTATTAAACTAATTTTAGCTCAATGTCAGAAGTTTTAGATAAGAAATGGTATGTAGTAAGAGCTGTAAGTGGTCAGGAGAATAAAATCAAAGGCTATATTGAGAGTGAGGTAGAGCGTCATGGTTTTTCTGATTATCTAGATGAAGTATTGGTTCCCACCGAGAAAGTAATTCAAATCAGAAACGGTAAGAAAATAAATAAGGAAAGAGTTTATTTTCCCGGGTATATTATGGTAAAAGCCAATTTGGGTGGAGAAATGGTGCATATTATTCGTTCCATTACCAATGTAATTGGGTTTTTAGGTGAAACCAAAGGTGGTGATCCAGTTCCTTTAAGAAAATCTGAAGTGAACAGAATGCTAGGTAAGGTTGATGAGTTAGCTGTGAATACAGATAGTGTTGCTATACCTTTTGTTTTTGGCGAAACCGTAAAGGTAATTGACGGACCTTTCAATGGTTTCAATGGTACGGTTGAGAAGATTAACGAAGAAAAGCGTAAACTGGAGGTGATGGTTAAGATTTTTGGAAGAAAAACACCATTGGAGCTAAGTTATATGCAAGTAGAAAAAATTTAATAATAATTGTTACATATTTAAAAGTTGTGTTGCTTCCATTGACACGCTTTCAATTTAATTTTAAACAATGGCAAAAGAAATAGGTAAAGTAGTTAAACTACAAGTTAGGGGAGGTGCAGCGAATCCGTCGCCACCGGTTGGACCCGCCTTAGGTGCTGCCGGTGTTAACATCATGGAGTTCTGTAAGCAGTTCAATGCGCGTACACAGGATAAGCCAGGTAAAGTTTTACCAGTTGTTATCACCGTATATAAAGACAAGTCATTTGACTTTGTTGTAAAAACACCACCAGCGGCAGTTCAGCTATTGGAAGCAGCTAAGATTAAAAAAGGATCTGGCGAACCTAACAGAGTAAAATTGGGTAGTGTAACCTGGGACCAAATCAAGGCAATCGCCGAAGATAAAATGGTTGACCTTAATGCGTTTACGGTAGAATCTGCAATGAGTATGATTGCTGGTACTGCACGTTCAATGGGTATGAAGGTGGCAGGCAAAAGACCTTTTTAAAATCTTTAAAAGCAATTAAATGGCAAAGTTAACAAAGAAGCAAAAAGAGGCGCATTCCAAAATTCAAAAGGATAAATTATATTCTTTAGAGGAAGCTTCTGCTTTAGTGAAAGAAATAACCAATACTAAATTTGATGCATCTGTAGATTTGGCTGTTCGTTTGGGTGTAGATCCAAGAAAAGCAAATCAAATGGTTCGTGGGGTTGTTACACTTCCTCATGGAACAGGTAAAGATGTAAAGGTTTTGGCATTGGTTACCCCAGATAAGGAAGCCGAGGCTCAAGAAGCTGGTGCTGACTATGTTGGATTAGATGAATATTTGGATAAAATTAAAAACGGTTGGACTGATGTAGATGTAATTATCACTATGCCAAGCGTAATGGGTAAATTGGGGCCTTTAGGGCGTGTTTTAGGTCCAAGAGGTTTAATGCCCAATCCAAAAACAGGTACTGTGACTATGGATGTGGCCAAGGCTGTAACTGAGGTTAAAGCAGGTAAAATAGATTTTAAGGTAGACAAAACCGGTATTGTACATGCTGCAATTGGTAAAGCTTCTTTTTCTGCAGATAAATTGGCAGGAAATGCAAAGGAGTTATTGGAAACTTTAAATAAGCTAAAACCTACGGCTGCTAAAGGGGTATATATGAAGAGTATATTCATGTCTAGTACCATGAGTCCAAGTGTTCAATTAGACCCTAAGTCAGTTTAAGTACTGCTAGTTAAAAATTTCAATTATGACAAGAGAAGAAAAAGCAACGGTTATACAGGATTTGACTACGCAGTTGGCAGATAATTCTATCATTTATTTGGCAGATATATCTGGTATGGATGCAACAGCAACCTCTGATTTAAGAAGAGCTTGTTTTAAGGCTAACATAAAACTTGCAGTAGTTAAAAATACATTGCTTGCTAAAGCAATGGAAGCCTCTGAAAAGGAATTTGGTGAATTACCAGAAGTGTTAAAGGGAAATACATCTTTAATGTTTTCGGAAGTTGGCAATGGTCCAGCAAAATTAATTAAGAATTTCAGAAAGAAAACACAAAAGCCTTTATTAAAAGGTGCTTTTGTGGAAGAGGCAATTTACATTGGTGATGAAAACTTGGATGCTCTTGTGAGTATTAAGTCTAAGGAAGAAATGATTGGCGAGATTATTGGATTATTACAATCTCCAGCCAAAAATGTTATTTCTGGACTTAAATCTGGTGGTGGTAAACTAGCAGGTATCCTTAAGACATTATCAGAAAAATAAGTACGCACTAAAAACTAAATATTTTAAAATTTTATTAAACGATAGAAAATGGCAGATTTAAAAGATTTCGCAGAACAATTAGTTAACCTTACGGTAAAAGAAGTAAATGAGTTGGCTGATATTTTAAAAGAAGAATACGGTATAGAGCCTGCTGCTGCTGCAGTAGCTGTTGCCGCTGGTGGTGGTGCAGCTGACGCTGGTGAAGCTGCTGAGGAAAAATCAGAATTTGATGTAATTTTGACTGCAGCTGGTAGTTCTAAATTAGCAGTAGTAAAATTAGTTAAGGAATTAACTGGTTTAGGATTAAAAGATGCTAAGGACATCGTAGATAGCGCACCAAAAGCTGTTAAAGAAGGTGTTTCTAAAGACGAGGCTGAAGGAATCAAAAAATCATTGGAAGAAGCTGGAGCAGAAGTTGAGCTTAAATAATAGCAACAACAATAATGTTTTTGGTTTAGGTCTTTCCACTTTGTGTGGATAGACCTAAGCCTTTTTATAGAATTGGGTATATGAAGAGGTATACCACCAAATAGTACTCACGATCAAAACACTGTCTTTAGATGTTCACAAATCAGACTGAAAGAATAAATTTTGCTTCGGCTAAGAATACTCCGGAATATCCGGATTTCTTGGATATTCAGATCAAATCTTTTCAAGATTTTTTTCAACTTGAAACAAAATCTGATCAGAGAGGTGATGAAGGTTTGTACAATACCTTCATGGAGAACTTTCCAATAACTGATACAAGAAATCAGTTCGTATTGGAATTTTTGGATTACTTTATCGATCCACCAAGATATTCAATACAAGAATGTATAGAACGTGGTCTTACTTATAGCGTACCGCTAAAGGCCAGGTTAAAATTATATTGTACAGATCCAGAGCATGAGGATTTTGAAACAATTGTACAAGATGTTTATTTGGGTACTATACCGTATATGACACCTAGTGGTACTTTTGTTATCAATGGTGCGGAAAGGGTTGTTGTCTCTCAATTACACCGTTCTCCAGGTGTATTCTTTGGACAGTCTTTTCATGCTAATGGAACTAAGTTATATTCTGCCAGGGTAATACCTTTTAAAGGTTCTTGGATAGAATTCGCTACCGATATCAACGGCGTTATGTATGCCTATATCGATAGAAAGAAAAAATTACCAGTTACTACATTGTTCAGGGCTATTGGCTTTGAAAGAGATAAAGATATTTTAGAAATCTTTGACCTTTCTGAAGAGGTAAAGGTATCTAATGCTGGTCTTAAGAAAGTTTTGGGCCGAAAATTGGCTGCAAGGGTATTAAATACTTGGCATGAGGATTTTGTGGATGAGGATACAGGTGAGGTTGTTTCTATAGAACGTAATGAAATCGTTCTTGATAGGGATACTGTTCTTGAAAAAGAACACATTGATGAAATTCTTGAGGCTGATGTGAAAACTATCCTTTTACACAAGGAGAATAATGCTCAGTCAGATTATGCAATAATTCATAATACCTTACAAAAAGACCCAACCAACTCTGAAAAGGAAGCGGTAGAACACATTTACCGTCAATTAAGAAATGCAGAGCCGCCAGATGAGGAAACGGCAAGAGGGATTATAGATAAATTATTCTTTTCTGATCAACGTTATAACCTTGGTGAAGTTGGTCGTTATAGAATGAACAAGAAATTGGGTCTTGATATTGGAATGGACAAACAAGTTTTGACCAAAGAAGATATTATAACCATTATAAAATATTTAATTGAGTTAATAAACTCAAAGGCAGAGATTGATGATATTGACCACCTTTCTAACCGTCGTGTTAGAACAGTAGGTGAACAATTATCATCTCAATTTGGCGTTGGTTTGGCTCGTATGGCACGTACCATTCGCGAACGTATGAATGTTCGTGACAATGAGGTGTTTACTCCAATTGATTTGATTAATGCAAAGACATTGTCTTCTGTTATTAATTCATTTTTTGGTACCAACCAGTTATCTCAGTTTATGGATCAAACGAATCCATTGGCAGAGATTACCCATAAGAGAAGATTGTCAGCGCTAGGACCAGGAGGTCTTTCCCGTGAAAGAGCAGGTTTTGAGGTTCGAGATGTTCACTACACACATTATGGTCGTCTTTGCCCAATTGAAACTCCTGAAGGTCCAAACATTGGTCTTATCTCTTCACTTTCTGTGTTTGCCAAAGTTAACCCAATGGGCTTTTTGGAAACACCATATAGAAAGGTTGAAAATGCCACTGTTGATATTAATAACTTTGTTTATCTAAGTGCAGAGGAAGAGGAGGGTATGAAAATTGCCCAAGCAAATATTCCTTTAAAGGATAATGGTGAAATTGATACCGATAAGGTTATTGCAAGGGAAGAGGGAGATTTTCCTGTTGTAGACCCTGCGGAGATTCACTATACCGATGTTGCTCCAAATCAGATCGCATCTATTTCTGCATCTTTAATTCCATTTTTGGAACATGATGATGCAAACCGTGCATTGATGGGGTCAAACATGATGCGTCAAGCAGTACCTTTATTGAAACCACAGTCGCCAATTGTAGGAACAGGGTTGGAGAGACAGGTGGCATCGGACTCTAGAGTATTGATAAACGCTGAAGGAGATGGGGTTATAGAGTATGTTGATGCTCAAAAAATCACCATTAAGTACGATAGGACAGACGCTGAAAGGCTAATTAGCTTTGAGGATGATGAAAAGACGTATTTCTTGGTAAAATTCAGAAAAACTAACCAAGGTACGAGTATCAACCTAAAACCAATTGTTAAAAGAGGTGATAGGGTTAAGAAAGGTCAGGTACTTTGTGAAGGGTACGCCACTGAAAAAGGAGAATTGGCTCTAGGAAGAAACCTTACCGTAGCCTTTATGCCTTGGAAAGGATATAACTTTGAGGATGCAATTGTTATTTCTGAAAAAGTAGTACGTGAGGATATATTCACATCTATTCATGTAGATGAATATTCATTAGAAGTAAGGGATACAAAACTGGGTGCAGAGGAATTAACACATGATATACCTAATGTTTCTGAAGAGGCAACAAAGGACCTTGATGAAAATGGTATGATCCGTATCGGTGCGGAAGTAAAACCTGGGGATATATTAATAGGTAAGATTACTCCGAAAGGGGAGTCTGACCCTACTCCAGAGGAAAAACTTCTTCGCGCAATCTTTGGTGATAAAGCTGGTGATGTTAAAGATGCCTCTTTAAAAGCATCCCCATCACTAAGAGGTGTCGTTATTGATAAAAAGTTATTCTCAAGATCTGTTAAGGATAAGAGGAAACGTTCTGAGGATAAGGAAGAGCTTTCCAAATTGGAGCTTCAATATGAAGTAAAGTTCCAAGAACTTAAAGATGTCTTGGTAGAAAAGCTTTTTACTCTTGTAAATGGTAAAACTTCCCAAGGGGTATTAAATGATCTTGGTGAGGAAGTATTGCCAAAAGGAAAGAAGTATACAATGAAGATGTTAAATTCTGTTGATGATTTTGCTCACTTGGTGGGTGGAAGTTGGACAACAGATACGGAAACAAACAGTTCTGTTGCTGATTTACTTCATAACTATAAAATTAAACTTAATGATCTTCAGGGTAACTTGAGAAGAGATAAGTTTACGATTTCAGTGGGTGATGAATTACCTGCAGGAATCATGAAGTTGGCCAAAGTTTATATTGCCAAGAAACGTAAGTTGAAAGTTGGTGATAAAATGGCAGGTCGTCATGGTAACAAAGGTATTGTTTCAAGAATTGTACGTCAGGAAGATATGCCATTCTTAGAAGACGGAACACCTGTAGATATTGTATTAAATCCACTAGGTGTACCTTCTCGTATGAACATTGGTCAGATCTATGAGACCGTTTTAGGTTGGGCAGGTCTTAAGTTGGGTAGAAAGTATGCAACACCAATTTTTGATGGTGCTACTTTAGATGAAATTAATGCCTATACAGATGAAGCTGGTATACCAAGATTTGGACATACGTATTTATTTGACGGTGGTACCGGTCAACGTTTTGACCAACCAGCTACCGTAGGTGTTATATATATGTTGAAACTAGGACACATGGTAGATGATAAAATGCACGCTCGTTCTATTGGACCATACTCATTAATTACGCAACAACCATTAGGTGGTAAAGCACAGTTTGGTGGTCAACGTTTTGGAGAGATGGAAGTTTGGGCATTAGAAGCATATGGTGCATCTGCAACACTTAGAGAAATATTAACCGTAAAGTCGGATGATGTAATCGGTAGAGCTAAGACCTATGAATCTATTGTCAAAGGAGAGACAATGCCAGAACCTGGATTGCCAGAATCTTTCAATGTATTAATGCACGAACTTAAGGGATTAGGTTTGGATATTAGACTGGAAGAATAGTATTGTAGTCTTTTGGACTATTTATAACAAAATTAAAATCATTATCAGCACGCTATTATGGCAAGAATAAAAGATAATAACCCAATAAAAAGGTTTGATAAAATTTCAATCGGATTGGCTTCTCCAGAAGCAATTTTGGCAGAATCCAGAGGTGAAGTTTTAAAGCCCGAAACAATTAATTATAGAACGCACAAACCAGAACGTGATGGTTTGTTCTGTGAGCGTATTTTTGGTCCTGTAAAGGATTATGAGTGTGCTTGTGGTAAATATAAGCGAATTCGCTATAGAGGTATCGTTTGTGATCGTTGTGGTGTGGAGGTTACAGAGAAGAAAGTACGAAGGGATAGAGTAGGGCATATAAACCTAGTTGTTCCTGTTGCACATATCTGGTACTTCCGTTCATTGCCAAATAAAATAGGATATCTTCTTGGGTTGCCATCCAAAAAATTGGATATGATTATTTACTACGAACGTTATGTAGTAATCCAAGCAGGTATTGCTAAAGGTCCTGAAGGGGAAGAAATCAATAAGATGGATTTCTTGACTGAAGAGGAGTATTTAAATATATTGGAATCTATTCCACAGGAAAACCAATACTTAGAAGATTCAGACCCTAATAAGTTTATCGCTAAAATGGGTGCCGAATGTTTGATTGACCTATTGGGCAGAATCAACTTAAAAGAGCTTTCTTTTGAGCTTAGACATAAAGCGAATACAGAAACTTCTAAACAAAGAAAAACCGAGGCTTTAAAGCGTTTACAGGTTGTTGAGGCTTTGAGGGAATCACAAGAAAATCGTGAAAACCTTCCAGAGTGGATGATTATGAAGGTAATTCCGGTTATACCACCAGAATTACGTCCTTTAGTTCCTTTAGATGGTGGTCGTTTTGCTACGTCAGACTTAAATGATTTATATAGAAGGGTTATCATCAGAAACAACCGTTTAAAAAGGTTGGTTGAGATAAAAGCTCCTGAAGTTATCTTAAGAAACGAGAAGCGAATGCTTCAAGAGGCTGTAGATTCACTTTTTGATAATACAAGAAAGGCTTCTGCTGTTAAGACTGAATCGAATAGGCCATTAAAATCTCTTTCTGATTCCTTAAAAGGTAAACAAGGTCGTTTCCGTCAGAACCTACTTGGTAAACGTGTTGATTATTCAGCTCGTTCTGTTATAGTTGTTGGGCCTGAAATGAAATTGTTCGAATGTGGTCTTCCAAAGGATATGGCGGCTGAACTATACAAACCTTTTGTAATCAGAAAATTGATAGAAAGGGGTATCGTTAAAACAGTTAAGTCAGCCAAAAAGATAATAGATAAGAAAGAGCCTGTAGTTTGGGATATTCTGGAAAATGTCTTAAAAGGACATCCAGTTCTATTGAACAGGGCCCCAACATTGCATAGATTGGGTATCCAGGCATTCCAACCTAAATTAATTGAAGGAAAGGCAATTCGTCTTCACCCATTGGTATGTACAGCATTTAATGCGGATTTCGATGGGGATCAGATGGCTGTTCATTTACCATTGGGTCCAGAAGCAATTCTAGAAGCACAATTGTTGATGTTGGCTTCCCATAATATATTGAACCCAGCGAACGGTTCTCCAATTACGGTACCTTCACAGGATATGGTTTTAGGTCTTTACTATATGACCAAAGAACGCAAATCAACACCAGAGGTTCCAATTAAGGGAGAAGGTTTAACTTTTTATTCTGCAGAAGAGGTAGAGATAGCTTTTAATGAAGGTATGGTGAACCTAAATGCGGGAATCAAGGTTAGGGCAAAAGATTTTAATGATGAAGGAGATTTAGTTTATAAAATTATACCAACCACAGTTGGTAGGGTTTTATTTAATATGGAAGTTCCTGAGGCAGCTGGGTTTATCAACGAAGTATTGAATAAAAAATCCTTAAGGGATATTATTGGGGATATTTTGGCTGTAACCGATGTGCCGACTACTGCTGATTTCTTGGATAAGATCAAGACTATGGGTTATGAGTTTGCTTTTAAAGGCGGCCTTTCTTTCAGTTTAGGAGATATTATTATACCAAAGGAAAAGCATGAGATGATTGCTGATGCGAACGGTCAAGTTGAAGGTATTATGGCCAATTATAACATGGGCCTTATTACCAACAATGAAAGATATAATCAGGTAATTGACGTTTGGACATCAACTAATGCAATGCTTACTGAGCTTGCTATGAAGCGAATTCGTGAAGACCAGCAAGGTTTCAACTCTGTGTATATGATGTTGGATTCTGGTGCAAGGGGTTCTAAAGAGCAGATTAGACAGTTAACAGGTATGCGTGGTCTAATGGCCAAACCTAAGAAATCTACCGCTGGTGGTGGTGAGATTATTGAAAACCCAATTCTTTCTAACTTTAAGGAAGGGTTGTCAATTCTAGAATACTTTATTTCAACACACGGTGCACGTAAAGGTCTTGCGGATACTGCCTTAAAAACGGCGGATGCTGGTTACTTAACGCGAAGACTTGTTGATGTTTCTCAAGATGTAATTATTAATATTGAAGACTGTGAGACATTAAGAGGTGTTGAAGTTCAAGCCTTAAAGAAGAACGAAGAGATAGTGGAGACCTTAGGGGAACGTATTCTTGGTCGTGTTTCTTTAAATGATGTTTACGATCCAATTACTGAAGAGCTTTTACTTTCAACTGGTCAAGAAGTAATGGAATCTGATGTTAAGAAAATTGAGGCATCACCAATAGAGAAAGTGGAAGTGCGTTCTGCACTAACATGTGAGGCCCAAAAAGGTATTTGTGCAAAATGTTATGGTAGAAACCTTTCTACAAATAAAATGGTACAAAGAGGTGAGGCAGTCGGTGTTGTTGCAGCACAATCAATCGGTGAGCCAGGTACTCAGTTAACATTAAGAACATTCCACGTTGGTGGTATTGCCGGGAACATTTCTGAAGAGAACAAGTTAGAGGTTAAGTTTGCTGGTATAGCGGAGATTGAAGATTTAAGAACGGTTACAGGTGAGAATGCTGAGGGTAAACCTACAGAAATCGTAATTTCAAGAACTTCAGAAATTAAAATTGTAGATGCTAAAACTGGTATTGTCTTAAGTACAAACAATATACCTTATGGTTCGCAATTGTTCGTTGAAAACGGTGCAAAGCTTCAAAAGGGTGATGTTATTTGTTCTTGGGATCCATACAACGGTGTCATTGTTTCCGAGTTCCCAGGTAAAATTGCTTATGAGAATATTGAACAAGGTGTAACTTACCAGGTAGAGATAGATGAGCAAACAGGTTTCCAAGAAAAGGTAATATCTGAATCTAGAAACAAGAAACTAATACCAACATTACTTATCCAAGACGGTAAGGGTGAAACATTACGTTCCTATAACCTTCCAGTAGGTTCGCATTTAATGGTAGATGACGGTGATAAAATTAAAGAAGGTAAGATTTTGGTTAAGATACCTCGTAAGTCTGCTAAAGCAGGGGATATTACCGGTGGTCTTCCAAGAGTTACCGAGTTGTTTGAGGCTCGTAATCCTTCTAATCCTGCTGTTGTATCAGAAATTGATGGTGTTGTTTCTTTTGGTAAGATTAAGAGAGGTAACCGTGAGATTATAATTGAATCTAAACTTGGAGAGGTTAAGAAATATCTGGTAAAACTTTCTAACCAGATACTTGTTCAAGAGAATGATTATGTAAGGGCAGGTATGCCGTTATCTGATGGTTCGATAACTCCAGAGGATATTTTAGCAATAAAAGGTCCATCTGCCGTACAACAATATTTGGTTAACGAAGTACAGGAAGTATACCGATTACAGGGTGTGAAAATTAATGATAAGCACTTTGAGGTTGTTGTAAGACAAATGATGCGTAAGGTTAGAATAGTAGATCCAGGTGATACTATCTTCTTAGAGAACCAATTGATTCATAAGGATGATTTCATTATAGAAAATGATGAAATATTTGGTAAGAAGGTGGTGATGGAAGCTGGTGATTCTGAGAACTTAAAACCAGGTCAAATTGTAACACCTAGGGAATTAAGGGATGAGAACTCGCTTCTTAAACGTGCGGACAAAGCATTGGTTGAAGCTCGTGACGCAGTTGCAGCAACGGCCACACCAATACTGCAAGGTATTACAAGAGCTTCCTTACAGACTAAGTCATTTATTTCTGCAGCTTCTTTCCAAGAGACTACAAAAGTATTGAATGAAGCTGCTGTAAGTGGTAAAATAGATACACTTGAAGGTCTTAAGGAAAATGTAATCGTTGGTCACAAAATTCCAGCTGGGACTGGAATGAGGGATTATGATAACATAATTGTTGGTTCCAAAGAGGAATATGATGAAATAATGGCCAGAAAAGAGGCCTTAAGATTCTAATACAAAAAGCCCTCATTCTATGAGGGTTTTTTGGTTATAAAATCATTTTTATATATTATGGGTGAAAACAAAAATCAGAATCAAAAACAAATAAATATAGAATTGGATGAAAAAACGGCAGAGGGCATTTACTCTAATCTTGCCATAATAAATCATTCCGTTTCTGAATTTGTGGTAGATTTTATTAGTATTATGCCTGGAGCACCTAAGGCAAAGGTGAAAAGTAGAATAGTACTTACCCCTCAACATGCCAAGAAGTTTTTAAAAGCGCTAAGTGACAATGTTCAACGCTTTGAAAAAGCCCATGGTACAATTAAGGATTATGAACAACCTGCTATACCTTTGAATTTTGGTCCAACGGGAGAAGCATAAATAAAAAAGCCCACTTATAAGTGGGCTTTTTTATTTATTCAAATTCTGAAGTAAAATGTAGTTTTACCGATGGGTATTTTTGTTGGGTCATCTGCAAAGAGAATTGAGAATCAGCAAGAAATACCAATTGTCCCCTTTTGTCTTTTGCCAGGAATTTTTGCTTTACCCTTATAAATTCTTTATACTCTTCACTCTTAGTGTTTTCTGTACCGACCCAACATGCTTTATACACGGGGAAATTTTCATAACTACATTTTGCACCGTATTCGTGCTCAAGTCTATATTGTATAACTTCAAATTGGAGTGCTCCAACCGTTCCAATTATCTTTCTACCGTTCATTTCTAAAGTAAATAGCTGAGCTACACCCTCGTCCATTAGTTGGTCAATGCCTTTGTATAATTGTTTAGATTTCATTGGATCAGCATTATTTATATATCTAAAATGTTCTGGAGAGAAACTTGGTATGCCTTTATAATGAAGTATTTCACCTTCTGTTAAGGTGTCACCAATTTTAAAATTACCAGTATCATGTAAACCAACGATATCACCAGGATAGGAGATGTCCACAATTTCTTTCTTTTCGGCAAAAAAGGCATTTGGACTTGAAAATTTGTGTTTTTTTCCTTGTCTAACATGTAGGTAAGGTTTGTTCCTTTCAAATGTACCAGAAACTATTTTTACAAATGCCAATCTATCCCTATGCTTGGGATCCATATTGGCATGTATCTTAAATACAAACCCTGTCAATTCTTTTTCATCAGCTTTCACCAGTCTTTCTTCTGCCATTTTTGGCTTTGGAGAAGGTGCAATTTCAATAAAGCAATCCAAAAGCTCACGCACTCCAAAATTATTCAATGCTGATCCAAAAAATACGGGTTGTTGCTCACCACGCAAGTAAAGTTCCTTGTCAAATTCTGGATATACCCCCCAGACCAAATCCAAATTATCTCGTAAATCTTTTGCGGCTTTGGTGCCAATAATTTTTTCTAATTCAGGACTTTCAATGTTATCAAAAGCAATAGTCTCTTCTATATTTTTTTTACTGTCGCCACTAAAGAGATTTATATTTTTTTCATAGATATTATAGATTCCTTTAAAATCATAACCCATTCCAATAGGAAAACTTAGTGGTGTAACGGATAAACCCAATTTTTGTTCAAGTTCATCCAATAAGTCAAAAGCATCCTGTCCCTCTCTATCTAGTTTGTTAATGAAAACCAACATCGGAATATTCCGCATTCTACAAACTTCTACCAGTTTTACAGTTTGCTCCTCAACACCTTTGGCAACATCTATTACTACAATTACACTATCAACTGCGGTTAGGGTCCTAAACGTATCTTCTGCGAAGTCTTTGTGTCCAGGTGTATCTAGTATGTTTATCTTTTTATCCTTATACAAAAAAGCCAATACGGAAGTAGCCACAGAGATTCCTCTTTGTCTTTCAATTTCCATAAAATCGCTGGTGGCAGATTTTTTAATTTTATTGTTTTTTACTGCACCTGCCTCCTGAATGGCTCCTCCAAAAAGCAACAATTTTTCTGTAAGTGTTGTTTTACCAGCATCTGGATGCGAGATAATGCCAAATGTTCGCCTTTTTTCTATTTGTTCTTTAAAGGTCATTCTTTAAAATTTAGTGCAAAAATACTGGATTTATAGAGTTTTATATTCATTTTAATAAAAGAACACTATTTCTATCAACAAATTTTGTGACCCAAAAGTCTTGTCTGTTTCTTATCAATTGTTCAATTAACAGTGATTTCGTATGGAGTTTTCAGTTATTCATGGAGAATTATTAACAACTTATCCGAAATGAGTAGAGGCTATGTATTTAACAATTATCTTGCATAGTATTTCATTTGGAAGTCCCATTCCTTACTTAATTACGCTCCTACCTGTCATGGTGATTAGTTGTATAAAAACTATCATTTATGAAAAAAAATATGTTTTTGGAGAATGGTAATGATTATAATCCATTGACCAATACTTTATTTCGTAGTTTAATTTTCTTTTTACTATTTTTTAGTAATTCATATGCATTAACATTAGGACATTTATCTTTTGTTAGAAATGTAAAAATTTACACGATTGATAATATTGATTTGGATGATGATGATGATGGTATTTTGGATACTGTTGAAGATCAGAACCTTGATGGTGATAATAATCATTTGACCAATCCCACGGATAGTGATGGAGATTCCATACCAAATTATTTGGATTTAGATTCTGATAACGATGGTATCTTGGACAATGTGGAATCTCAACTTACTTCTGCATACGTGGCACCACTTGGACAAGATGTCAATGGGAATGGTCTTGATGATGCATATGAAGGTGCCTATGGTTTTGGTATTGTACCTATCAATACTGATGCTGGAGTAGGGAAAGGTGGAATACCTGATTATTTGGATATAGATTCAGATATTGATGGTATCAGAGATAATATAGAAGCACAACCTTATGATAACTATATCGCTCCATTAGGAATTGACAGTAACAATAACGGTTTAGATGATGCCTATGAAAATGGTATTATTTTTGGTTTGATCCCCATTAATTCTGATGATGATGAGTTTCCTGATTTTAGGGATTTTGATTCTGATAGCGACGGAATTAAAGACAAAGTCGAGGCCCAAACTACAGAAGGTTATATACCCCCTATAGGTGATGCAAATCAAAATGATATAGATGATGCATATGAAGATGGACTAAATCCAATTGATACCGATGGGGATAGTATTCCAGATTATCGAGATATTGATAGTGATAATGATGGAATTCTTGATAATATTGAAAGTCAGGATATAAATAGTTATATCGCTCCTTCAGGTCTGGATAACAATAACAATGGATTAGACGACATATATGGTGGCGGTATTAATCCTGTGAATAATGATTCTGATACAAAACCAGATTTTAGGGACATCGACAGTGATAATGACGGTATCCCGGACAACGTAGAGGCACAAACTACCTCTGGTTATGTAGCCCCTAACAATGACGATGCGGCCACCTATGCTTCCAACAATGGCGTGAACAGTGCATATATTGGCGGACTGGACCCGGTGAACACCGACGGTGTGGACGCGCTGGACTATTTGGACGGTGACACTGACAATGATTTGGTCCCGGACAACAACGAGGGGAACGACTTCAACTTTGATGGGGTGCCTGACCAAACCTATACCGGAACGGATACGGACGGCGACGGGCTGGACGATGGCTACGAGGGCAGTGACACCAATGACGGCTTCGACGTTAACGACGAGATAGACGACCCTGCCAACGACCTTCCCGATACGGATGGCACGGAGGATGTGAACTACCGCGACCTGGACGATGACGGCGATGGTATCGACACACCGGATGAGGATGGTGACAATGATGGAGACCCGACCAATGATGATACCGATGCAGATGGAACACCCGACTACCTAGATCCGGACACTCCGGGAACAGACACCGATGGTGATGGTGTTCCGGACAGTACCGACCTAGATGATGACAATGATGGGCTTTTGGACACAACAGAGGACCCTAACCTAGATGGGGACAACGACCCGCTTACGGATGCCTTGGACAGTGATGGTGATGGTTACCCTAACCATTTGGACATCGACAGTGATAATGACGGTATCCCGGACAACGTAGAGGCACAAACTACCTCTGGTTATGTAGCCCCTAACAATGACGATGCGGCCACCTATGCTTCCAACAATGGCGTGAACAGTGCATATATTGGCGGACTGGACCCGGTGAACACCGACGGTGTGGACGCGCTGGACTATTTGGACGGTGATACTGACAATGATTTGGTCCCGGACAACAACGAGGGGAACGACTTCAACTTTGATGGGGTGCCTGACCAAACCTATACCGGAACGGATACGGACGGCGACGGGCTGGACGATGGCTACGAGGGCAGTGACACCAATGACGGCTTCGACGTTAACGACGAGATAGACGACCCTGCCAACGACCTTCCCGATACGGATGGCACGGAGGATGTGAACTACCGCGACCTGGACGATGACGGCGATGGTATCGACACACCGGATGAGGATGGTGACAATGATGGAGACCCGACCAATGATGATACCGATGCAGATGGAACACCCGACTACCTAGATCCCGATATACCTGAAATGTTGGATGTTGTTGACGATGTGGCGACCACGGATGAAAATACACCTGTGGAGATCTCAATTTTGGACAATGACACGGGCATCCCAAGTGACGGGACCTTGACATTTATGGAGCCGGGCAACGGAACCTTGGAAGTGAACGATGGCGGCACACCGGACGATATCAGCGATGACACGGTTACCTATACCCCTAACGACGGCTACAACGGTGAGGACAGTTTTGGGTACACGGTCTGTGATACCATGGGCAACTGCGGTACGGCAACGGTTACCATTACGGTAGGCACACCTGAAATGTTGGATGCTGTTGACGATGTGGCGACCACGGATGAAAATACACCTGTGGAGATCTCAATTTTGGACAATGACACGGGCATCCCAAGTGACGGGACCTTGACATTTATGGAGCCGGGCAACGGAACCTTGGAAGTGAACGATGGCGGCACACCGGACGATATCAGCGATGACACGGTTACCTATACCCCTAACGACGGCCACAACGGTGAGGACAGTTTTGGGTACACGGTCTGTGATACCATGGGCAACTGCGGTACGGCAACGGTTACCATTACGGTAGGCACTCCTGAAATGTTAGAGGTTGTTGACGATGTGGCGACCACGGATGAAAATACACCTGTGGAGATCTCAATTTTGGACAATGACACGGGCATCCCAAGCGACGGGACCTTGACGTTTTTGGAACCAGGCAACGGAACCTTGGAGGTGAACGATGGCGGAACGCCCGACGATATCAGCGATGACACGGTCACCTATACCCCTAACGATGGCTACAACGGTGAGGACAGTTTTGTGTACACGGTCTGTGATACCATGGGCAACTGCGGTACGGCAACGGTTACCATTACGGTAGGCACTCCTGAAATGTTGGATGTTGTTGACGATGTGGCGACCACGGATGAAAATACACCTGTGGAGATCTCAATTTTGGACAATGACACGGGCATCCCAAGTGACGGGACCTTGTCGTTTTTGGAGCCAGGCAACGGAACCTTGGAGGTGAACTATGGCGGCACACCGGACGATATCAGCGATGACACGGTCACCTATACCCCTAACGATGGCTATAACGGTGAGGACAGTTTTGGGTACACGGTCTGTGATACCATGGGCAACTGTGATACGGCAACGGTAACCATTACTGTAATTAAAACAACAACTCAAAAAATAGAGGTAAATCAATTTGTAACACCTAACTCAGATGGTAGAAATGATTTTCTTTTCATAAGAGGTGTTGAAAATATAAGTAAAAGTTCATTGAAAATTTTCAACAGATGGGGTGTAGCAGTTTATGAAGGCGAAAATTATAATAATCAAAACAACGTATTTGACGGAAGATCTAGAGGTAGGTCAACTTTAAGTGTAGAGGACTATTTGCCTTCAGGAATATATTTTTACATATTTGATTACACTACGCTAGACGGAGAAAATATAGTGGATAGTGAGTATATTTACATAAGCAGATAATATCATAACTTTATGAATATCAACAATAGGTATTATGTTTTTTTAGTATTGTCAATACTTGGTTTGGGTGTTTTATTCGCACAGCAAGATGCCCAATATACCCAGTATATGTTTAATACCATGAGTGTAAATCCTGCTTATGCCGGATCTAGGGGACAATTAAGTATAGCAGCATTATATAGGGCTCAATGGATTGGATTGGATGGGGCGCCCACTACACAAACGTTAAACCTTCATTCTCCAATTAGAAACAGTAAATTAGGGTATGGTCTTTCAATTGTGAATGATGAGATTGGGGATGGTACAGTTCAAGAAACCTATTTTGACGCGGTACTTTCTTATACTATAGATGTTTCCCTAGAGGGTAAATTGTCATTTGGACTAAAGGCAGGTGGAAACCTACTAAACTTTGATTTTACCAAGCTCAGAAATTTTGATTCAGAACCTGTAAATTCCGATAATATAGAAAATAGGTTTTCCCCTAATTTTGGTGTAGGACTATATTATCATACCAATAAATTTTATGCTGGCTTATCTGCTCCAAATTTATTACAAACGGAACATTTTGACAACTCACAAAGAGATGCGAATACGGTGCAATTCTTATCTAAAGAACGAATTAATTTTTACCTCATAACTGGTTATGTTTTCGATTTAAATGGCAATCTGAAATTTAAACCGGCAATACTGACCAAAGTGGTTGGAGGTGCTCCTTTGCAAGTAGATATTTCCGCCAATTTTATGTTTAATGATAAATTTACCTTTGGTGCGGCATATCGGTGGGATGCAGCTTTGAGTGCCATGGCAGGCTTTCAAATATCAGACCAGTTTATGCTTGGACTCGCATATGATAAGGAAACGACAGAGTTAGGAGGGACCCGGTTCAATGATGGTTCATTTGAGGTGTTCTTAAGGTTTGAATTGGTTAAATCATTCCAAAGATTAGTTTCTCCACGTTTTTTCTAACATGAATCAACAAATGATAAAAAAAATACATGCCCAGTTTTTTATAATCGCATTACTCATTTGTGTAAATACATTTGCACAGGAAAGATTGTTAAATAAGGCAAATCAAAAATATGAAGAGTATTCTTTTAGTCCTGCCATAGATATTTACAAAAAGGTTTTGGACAAAGGGTATAGTTCTTCAGGCTTATTAAAGAATTTAGGCAACGCTTATTACTTCAATTCCGATTATAAGGAAGCCGCGGAAACCTATAGCAGATTAGTTGAATATTATCCTGAAAGTGTTACGCCAGAGGATTATTTTAAATTTGCCCAATCACTTAAATCATTAGGAGAATATTGGCGTTCTAATGAGGTCATGGCAAAGTTTACAGAAATTACCACTAATGATGCACGTGCGGCAGCGTATACAAATGAAAGGGATTATGTAGCTGAGATAAAAGCGAATTCAGGTAGGTATGAGTTAAAACCCTTCGCGTACAATTCTCCATATTCAGATTTTGCTCCATCTTATTATAAAGAGGGTCTTATTTTTTCTTCAGATAGGGATACAGGTAATTTTGCTAGATATCGCCATACATGGAACGCAAAGGATTTTTTGGATTTGTACCGGGTAGATGTTGATAGTATATCTTTAAACAAGGTAATTAAGATAGATGTTATCGGTAGCAAGGATCTTATTACTATGGATATGGATATTGACAATGATGGTGTGGAAGATTTACCGGGAACACAGACAACAGAGGATATTGTTGCCAAAAGGAACAATAGAATCAATACTAGGTTACATGAATCTACATCGGCAGTAACAAAAGATGGTCAAACCATTTATTTTACCAGAAATAATATGGTTGAAGGAAAATACCAAAAAGATGAAAAAGGAATTATTAGGCTTAAAATTTTCAGGGCTCAATATATAGATGGGACTTGGTCAGAAATTGAGGAATTGCCATTTAATAACGATTCGTATTCTGTGGCTAACCCCGCTTTAAGTCCAGATGGGAAGACCCTTTACTTTGCATCAGATATGCCAGGTACGTTTGGACAATCCGATTTATTTATGGTTGCCATAAATAATGATAGGACTTTTGGCACACCTGTAAATTTAGGACCTAATATTAATACAGAGGCACGTGAAACATTTCCTTTCGTAACTTCTGAGGAGATAATGTATTTTTCTTCAGATGGTCACCCTGGATTAGGAGGTCTGGATGTATTTGCAACTAAAATAAAAAGACAAGATTTTACAGGTAAAGTCTTAAATGTTGGCGAACCGGTAAATAGTAGATTCGATGATTTTACATTTATTTTCAATGAGGCCACAAGAGATGGGTATGTAGCCTCAAATAGGGAAGACGGTTTGGGATATGATGATATCTACAGTTTTATAGAAAAGGAACCCTTGGTTTTTGATTGTATACAGCAAATTACTGGAACGGTACGTGATAAAATATCCAATGAGCTGTTGGTTGGGGCAACCATAAAGGTAATCAATGAAAATAATGAAGAAATACTTTCGACTATTACCGATTCAAAAGGGGAATACAGCCTGACATTAGATTGCAATAAAGGTAATTTTGTGAGGGCTTTAATGGAAGGGTATATCCCTTATGAAGAATACATTGGTGTTTCTGATGGTAAGCCGAAAATTATAGATTTTTATCTAGAACGTGACCGTATAACTGCTGGTTTTGGAGATGATTTGGCCAAATTATTACAACTAAGTACCATTTATTTTGATTTTGATAAATATGATATCCGTAAAGATTCAGAGGTCGAAATAGAGAAGGTAATTGCGGCTATGGAAAAATATCCAAGTTTAAAATTAAAGGTAAATTCCCATACAGACAGTAGGGGACCTGCAGCCTATAATTTATGGCTATCTCAAAAAAGGGCGGAATCAACCATAAACTATATGATAAGAAAAGGTATTTCTAAAGATAGGTTGGTAAGTGAGGGTTATGGCGAGAGTAGATTATTGAACGAATGTGCTGATGGTGTTTCATGTACAAGAGAAAAACACAATGTAAACAGACGTTCGGAGTTTATTATTCTTGAATAGAAACACAGAAAGTTATCATAAATAAAACAAAAAAACTGCATTTTAAGCTGTTTTTTTTGTTTTAAATAAGTTGAAAAAAGAAGATTGTTTTGATTTGACTTACCACAAAACACTCTTACTACATATTATCGATTAGCCCTTTCACAACAATAAATATCAAAGCTAAAGATCTAAACATACATTTGTTAATACAACAATATGGTATTGTTTAAATCACAATTTTTAGTATGAAAAAATCCCTCGTAATATTTTCAGTATTTTTTTTGGCTCTTGTGTCTACCGCTAATGCACAATGTGGTTTTGGAGGGATAGATACAGGTACTATTGTAACTCCAACCAGCTCCGATCAGTTTACCGGAAGTTTTCAAGGAGGGAGATACTTTAGAATGAATGTAGTTGCTAATGGGTTATATACAGTTAGTACTGTTGGCTTGACAGGTTGGGACACACAACTAACTATACATGATACCAGTGGTAATTTCATAGCCTATAATGATGATTTTGGGGCGACAACGCAATCTGAAATTAGTTTTATTTCTCCTATTACAGGACAAGTTAGGGTACTGCTAAATCGATTTAACTGTCAATCAACTAATGGAGGGACAAGAACCCAGGTAAGATACAGTGGTTCATCATCATATTTATCTGTTAATGATATCTCTGTAGCCGAAGAAACTGGTACGGCAACATTTACAATAACCTATAATGGCTCCACAACAGGGGCTTTTACGGTAGATTACAACACCTCAGATGGTACGGCGGAAAATGTTTTTGATTATTCCTCAACTTCTGGAACACTTTCGTTTTCAGGTACGGTGGGTGAAACAAGAACGGTAGTAGTTACTTTAATAGATAATACGTTTGGCGAGAATAGTGAGGAGTTTTACCTTAATTTGTCAAATGCCACCAATAATGTTGACATAGCCAATTTTGGAACAGCTACAATTACAGATGGCGACCCACCTATTCCGCAAGATGTTCCTTTGACTTTATTTGATGATTTAAATGGAAATTTTGATTATACGGTAGCGGGAGGCACATTTAGAACACAATCCAATGCATCTGATCCATGTGCAATTACGACCACCTCTTCTGGTGTGGTAACTTCAGTAATTCCTGCAGGGGCAACAATACAAAAAGCATATTTGTACTGGGCACATTCCAATAGTAATCCAGATAATTTTGTGACATTTGAAGGTCAATCGGTAGAGGCAGATGTAATCTATGGCGCATCTTTTTTTAATGCAGCACTTGGCGCTGACGTTCAGTTTTATGGGTATGTCTCTGATGTTACTTCAATATTTAATGACTTGCCAATAGCTAATCCTAGTACAAATACATACGACGTAACAGATCTAACTATAGATAACGGGGGAGATTACTGTGCCTCTGCCACCGTTTTGGGGGCTTGGTCCTTAATGATATTTTATGAGGAAGCTAGTTTACCGGCTTCAACTTTAAATTTGTATTATGGTTTTGATATTACTTCAAACGCTGGAACTTCTTTTACGTTAGATAATTTCTATGCGATAAGTCCTGCTGGTAGTAAAGCCACATTTTTATCCTATGAAGGAGATGCTACTTTAGACGGTTCTAGTTCGGGATCAACTAATCCAGAAGAACTTTCTATAACAAATCAATTGGGTTTTACCAATGTACTTTCAGGTGATGGGGGGCAAACGGGGAACAATGTTTATAATTCAACGATATATGATGGTCCTTCAGGAGTCAATAATAACAACATTTATGGACTTGATTTAGATACGTATGACATTTCATCCTTTATTACCGCTACAGATACACAGGTTACAGCAAATATAGATGTAGGACAAGATTTGGTTATATCAAGTGCAGTATTATTAAGGGTGCCCTCAAATTTAATATCGGGTACCGTATTTGAAGATATAAATTATCCAGGAGGAAATGGTAGAAACCTAGCTGATTCATCCGGATTGCCTATGGAGGGAGTTACGGTAGAACTCTACAATACTATTGGTGCATTAGTAAATACAACTGTTACAGATGCCTCTGGGGACTATGCATTTGGAGGAATGGCAGATGGTAATTACACGGTTAGGGTTGTCAATTCCACCATAAAATCAAATAGGGGCGGTGGCGCTTCCTGTAGTACCTGCTATGCTGTACAAACCTTTAGGACATCATATGATGGCTCCACTAGAAATGAAGTTGTCAATGAGGTTGGAGGTGCGGATCCATCAACCTCGGCAGATAGTAATGTGGGTGTCCTAACTGGTGCGCAAACAGTATCTTCTATTGTTATTGCTTTAGGAGGTGTTGGTAATATAGATTTTGGCTTCAATTTTAATACGATTGTAAATACAAATATTGATGGGCAAGGGTCATTAGAACAGTTCATTGTCAATTCAAATAATCTAGATGAAATAGGTTTGGATATTGAAGCAAACAGCATTTTTGACCCTGCTGCCGGAGTTGATACTTCTATTTTTATGATTCCACCCTCAGGTGATGCTCAAGGCAGAACAGCGGATGCTAATTTTAACGGCAATTACTTTGATATTTTTGTAACGAATGGTAATCCATTTTCTAATATTACTGCAGATAATACTAGTATTGACGGAAGAACACAGACTGCATATTCGGCCGACACCAATACGGGGACGGTAGGAAGCGGTGGAAGCACTGTGGGTACCAACATGTCCGTTTTGCCCAATTATGATTTGCCTGAAATACAGATTCACAGCGATAATGGCGATGTCATTAAGATAAATGCCAATAATACAACAATAAGAAATGTAGCTATTTATGCCAATAATAACGCAGCGATATTGGTCAACAGTGGATCTGCGAGTATTTTGGAAAACGTATTAGGAGTAGATGCTACAGGCAGCAATGCAGGTAGCATAAAAATTGGTGTAGAAAATAGTGGTGGGGACATATTGGTTGATTCTAATTATATAGCCACTAATACGGATTCAGGTATTTTAATTGATGGTGGAACAGCTAACGTAATACAAAACAATCATATTACTACAAATGGCAGTACAGCCTGTAATGACAATATTATGCTTAATTCTGGTTCGGGGATTGTTATTCAACAGAATTTAATTGAGAATGCTGCTTCATTAGGTATGGATGCTGCCTCAATTACTGGAAATGTTCTCATAACTGAAAATACGATTACCGGATCAGGCCAAGATGGTGGGTTATGTGGGCCACAAGTAAAGGATATGGGTATTGAGTTGGCCGGAAGTAATTCGCAAATTATTAATAATATAATTCATTCTAACGGAGGTGCAGGAATTTCTGTGGTAGGTTCAGGTAACGGTAATTTAATAAGCCAAAACTCGTTTTATGCCAATGGTACCAATAACCCGGCATTGGGAATTGATCTTTCCGGCGATGGTGTCACCTTAAATGATAGTGGTGATGCAGATTCTGGACCAAACAATTTGCTTAATTTTCCAGTAATCTCTACAGTTTATAAATCTGGTTCTAATATGGTAATCACCGGTTGGGCCAGGGCAGGATCCATTATAGAATTGTTTTCTACAGATATACATGGAGGAAATGCTACTTTAGGGGATAATCAATTAGGATTATCATCAGATTATGGTGAGGGACAGGTTTATTTGGCAACAAGAACAGAGGGTAGCGTAGATGATATGAATACGAATACATCTTTATATACAGATGTAGACGGTAATACAGATAATACCAACATGTTTACATTTACCATTCCTTTGCCTGTAGGAATAGATTTAGGGTCGGATATTACCACAACAGCAACTATCTCAAACTCAACCTCAGAGTTTTCCCCATTTAGTAAAATAAAGGCATATACCATTATTACGAACAGGCGTATTACCTATCGTGTAAAAAAACCAATAAACTAATCGATTGTACCTTTAATATACCCTTTGTTTTGATGATTGGTTTATTAAGGAAAGGCAAAGGCCCATATGGATCAAAAGTACCAGTATTTATTTCGGAAAGATTTTGATTTTTTCAATCCATAAATAAAATACAAAGACACCACATTCTTAAAACAAATCCGCTATCATGAAAATAGCGGATTTTTTCATTTTAGGTACTTCGTTACACTCTTGTAATCCCTTATATAGCAATGGCTCTTCGATAAAGTGTATCGGTTTAAATGGTATTTTTTTAGATGCTAAACCTCATGTTTGTCTAGCTATACATTACAAATTTCTGTTTACACAACAATTATTTTAACAAGCAACTCTTAAAATGAATATTTGTAGAATGTAATTGGTATAGATCGGTTCAAACTATTTGAAATGATTATTGTGATTTATAACCAGCCAAGAAATAGAAGTTTAGGAGACTACAATGTTTTTGAAAATGGAATTGAAATTTAAAAGTATGAAAAGCCAGACTATTACAACCAAGAATAGTGCCGTTAAGATCATTATGGCAACATTCACTTTAATGTTGTCCGGAGTTGCATTTGCCCAGACTACCGTTACTCTAGAGGACCAGTGTAACTGTGAGGTATTGCAGGGTACCGATGTTACTACTCCTGGAGCTATAACTCCAGCAGGGGCAGATCTTGGGGATTTGTATGTGAACACGGCGACAGGAACTATCTATTTTTGGGATGGGGATTCTTGGGAGTTGACATCATCTACAGATACAGACAACCAACAAGTGTTGGATTTTAGTTATGATACGGCTACACGTACACTTACTTTGGAGCTTGAGGATGGTGGTGCGCCCATAACGGCAGTTCTTCCGGCAGAGTCATTGACTTCAATTACCTTAAATGGAAATACTTTAGAATATCTTGATGAAAATAATAATCTTACAAGCGTACCGCTTAATGTCGGAAGTTTAAGTTTTAATCCCACTACTAGAGAGTTGTTATATGTTGACGAAACTGGGGTTCCAACATTTATAAACCTTCCAGCAGAAGTAATTACCACCTTGGTTGATAATGGTAATGACACTTTCACCTATACAAATGAGGATGGTGTTGCCACAACATTTGAGGGTACGGATAACCAAATAGCTTCCGAAGTATCCTTTGACAACACGGCCTCTGGCCTAACGGCTACGGACGTACAGGCGGCGATCGATGAGATCAATGCGGCAGCGGGGACGGTGGCCCTTGTGGACAATGGCGACGGTACGTACGACTTCACGGACGCTTCCGGCAACACGACCACGATCAGCGACACGTCTATCTCGACGCTTTCCGCCCCTGTGAACGGTGTGTATACCTATACGGACGAGAGCGGCGCTACCCAGACGATAGACACGAACGCGAGCTCCAACCCATATGACAACACGGCCTCTGGCCTAACGGCTACGGACGTACAGGCGGCGATCGATGAGATCAATGCGGCAGCGGGGACGGTGGCCCTTGTGGACAATGGCGACGGTACGTACGACTTCACGGAC
>NZ_JBMFZG010000004.1:0-1904 GCF_048890225.1 Maribacter luteocoastalis | reverse complement strand
ACGCTTCCGGCAACACGACCACGATCAGCGACACGTCGATATCGACTTTAATAGACAATGGAGATAGTACTTTCACATATACAAATGAGACAGGAACACCAGTGACGATTACATTAATTAGTGCAGATGCCAATAATGATATCGTAGTAGGTTCTGATGGCGGCTTATATCTTAACGTTGCCTCTGTTACCATCTCGGAAACGATTACAACACTTGTGGACAATGCCAACGGCACCTTCACCTATATGAACGAGGATGGCGTAGCCACGACCTTCGATGCGAAGATCGCCTCTGTGGTGGACAATGTGGACGGGACCTATACGATCACGGACGACTTCGGCACTTCGGTGACCATCGACACGAACAACACGGTGACCACTTTGGTGGACAACGGTAACGGCAGTTTCACCTACACCTCCGAGGACGGAACGGTCACTACCTTCACGGAGACCCTGAGCTCCTTAGTGGACAATGCGAACGGGACCTTCACCTATACGAACGAGGATGGCGTAGCCACGACCTTCGATGCGAAGATCGCCTCAGTGGTGGACAATGTGGACGGGACCTATACGATCACGGACGACTTCGGCACTGCGGTGACCATCGACACGAACAACACGGTGACCACCTTGGTGGACAACGGTAACGGCAGTTTCACCTATACCTCCGAGGACGGAACGGTCACTACCTTCACGGAGACCTTGAGCACCTTGGTGGACAATGCCAACGGCACCTTCACCTATACGAACGAGGATGGCGTAGCCACGACCTTCGATGCGAAGATCGCCTCAGTGGTGGACAATGTGGACGGGACCTATACGATTACGGACGACTTCGGCACTGCGGTGACCATCGACACGAACAACACGGTGACCACTTTGGTGGACAACGGTAACGGCAGTTTCACCTATACCTCCGAGGACGGAACGGTCACTACCTTCACGGAGACCCTGAGCACCTTGGTGGACAATGCGAACGGGACCTTCACCTATACGAACGAGGATGGGGTTACGACATCATTCGATGGTACCGATAACCAAACAGCCACTGAAGTATCTTATGATAATACTAGTTCTTTATTAGCTGCTGTAAACGTTCAAGATGCTATTGATGAGTTGAACGGCCTGGCAGGTACTGTTGCCTTAGCGGACAATGGAGATGGAACTTATACTTTCACCGATGCTGCGGGAAATATTACCTTGATTAGCGATACTTCTATTTCAACTTTGGTGAACAATGGTGATGCAACATTTACTTATACGAATGAGGCAGGAACGACTGTAACGATAAACTTGATAAGTTCGGATGCCAATAATGATATTGTCGCTGGATCGGACGGTGGATTATACTTGAACGTGGCCTCTGTAACGATTTCTGAAACTATAACCGACCTTACGGATAATAATGATGGAACGTTTACTTATGTAAATGAGAACGGGATATCACAAACCGTAAGCAAGGCGAATATTACTGATAATACAGACGGTACCTATACCTTTACCAATAATGATGGTAGCGATGTTATTATAAATACAAATGGTGTAGCTGTAAGCAATACCGTAGCAGGAAACCGAATAGCAACGATTACCGATGCAGGAGGGACCATAAATGATATTAACGAGACCCTGAGCACCTTGGTGGACAATGCCAACGGGACCTTCATCTATACGAACGAGGTCGGCGTTGCCACGACCTTCGATGCGAAGATCTCCTCTGTGGTGGACAATACGGACGGGACCTACACGATTACGGACGACTTCGGCACTGCGGTGACCATCGACACGAACAACACGGATGCCCAGACCATCGCATTGAACAACACGACGAACATCCTTACCTTAGGTAACGGAACGGCAGCTGATACGACAGTGGACCTGAGCGGTTATGTAAGTACGGACGACCAG
>NZ_JBMFZG010000003.1:0-753226 GCF_048890225.1 Maribacter luteocoastalis | reverse complement strand
CCAAAAGGACTACCATTGTCCGTATGTATTTGCTTAGGGATGCCAAATGTTCTAAAGACCCTTGTAAACTCAGCTTTTGCTGACTTTAGGTTTTCATGGTAATGCCCTTTGGCAGTGAACAGGAACCGGCTTTTGGAATCTGCAATAGTGAGTGGATGACAGTAGATTTTATTGCCCATTAAGAACTTTCCTTTATAATCTGCGCTCCAAACTTCATTACACTTTTTAGGGTCGAAAATTGGGTATATAGGTTTTACTCTTCGCATCCGCTTTTGTGGACACACCAAATCATGGTTCTTTAGAATTTTATGAACCGTGATCACAGAGGGAACTTCTTGAGTCGTAAAATCTTTGAACAACAGTTCCCTTATTTTTTTAGCGCCCCAATGCTTATGTTTTTTCTTAAGTTTTAGAATGCCGTCAATGATATTTTGACCGGTTGCATTAGGGTGTTTTCCAGGAGCTCTGGATTGCTCTTTTAATGCCTCAAAACCTTGTTCCTCGAATCTGCTTATCAACTTATAAACCGTTGGTCTGGAGATTTCAAAGCTTTTACATAATTCTGTAACCGTGTATTTTCCTGTACGCCATTCACAGATAAATTCAATTTTTTGTTCCATAGTCGTTGTTTCTTTCCAAGGCATGATAATTTGATTTTAATCTCAAATTATAACCTTAAAAGTGTAAACTATGTGACTTTAACTTTGTAAAGGATGTCCCTTTAACGTACCATATGACGCACAACTTGTTATATCAACACAAATATAGCTGTTTATCTCTTCAGGTTTCGGGATAAAGAGATGTATCGTTGGCCTTTATCCGTTTTCGATAATTTTGAAACAGCAATGTCCAATGGACTTTTTATGGCCAACAAGTCCTTTTGGGCCACATGGGTATAGATCATGGTGGTCTCTGGTTTCGAGTGGCCCAAGAGCTCTTGCACATGCCTTAGACCCACCCCGTTTTCTATGAGGTGGGTAGCGTAGGAATGTCTTAGCGTGTGTGGGGTTACCTTTTTTGTAATGCCAGCCGTTTTGCACGACCGCTTCAGAAAAGCACGTATACTTGTAGGGCTGTAATATGAGCCGCCCATCCCTTCTACAAAGTATTTTTTTGGGCGGTAAGTGGTCACATAATTGGAAAGAAGGGGAACAAAGCTTTTTGCGAGCATCACAACCCTGTCCTTTCTGCCCTTGGCCTGTTTTATAAGTATTTGATTTCTGTCCATGTCTATATGCCGCAGCTCTAACTGTATTACCTCGCTTATTCGCATTCCAGAGGAATATAGCAGTGCCAAAGTGGCCCTATGCTTTAGATTGGCGGTGGCCCTAAGCATGTCTATAACTTCTTGTTGACTTAATACTCCAGGTAGTATTTTGCTTTTCTTGGGTCTTTTTAGGTCCAGGCCCACTATTTTGGTTTCATTGAACAGTTCCGAAAAATGTTTTATTGCACTTATCAGTTGCCTATGGGTACTTATTCCATAGTGCTTTTTTCCCAAGGTGTCCTCTACGAATAGCCGGATTTTTTCATTGTCCAATTCTGCTAAAGGGGTGTCCTTTAGGTATCTAAGGAGTAGGGTTATAAAAGTAGTGTAGGTGTCCACGGTACTTTGGCTCAATCGCTGTCCCTTAAGATAGTTTCGAAATTGGTCTAGCCTTTCTACATTGGTTTCCGATATATATTTTTTGTTGTTTGAGGTTTCCTGAGCATTTTTTGCAGTTTTCAATGCACTGTAATCAATGTAGTAATCCTTTTTTCTAAGATATTCAAAAAGTAGGTTCGTGGTCTGTTTTGAAAAAGGCACATAAAAACTTCTTAGAGTAGTACTCCAAGTAATTCCGGAAAAACGTTTTATATATTCCTTTAATTCTTGATTGTACCGAAAACCAACCAAAAGAACCTGTTCCTTTTTATGGTACGCAGTGGAAAAGATAATGGTAGGTTTTTCCATAATTAAAGGTGTTTTGATGCAATGTCATAAATAAAAATTATTTAATCGTATCTTAAACGAATAATGTTCGCATATACATTCACTTAACTTTTAGGGCCTAAATGAGAATACAAAAAAAATGTCTCTATTGCAGTAATTCACTTTCTGGTAGAACCGATAAGAAATACTGTAACCTACACTGTAAAAGTGCCTACCAGTACCAAAAATCTAAAAATGAGCCAGAGCGTTTTTACAACCAGGTGGATAATCAACTTAAATTGAACCGAAAGATTTTAAAACAATATAATAAAGGGGCAAAGGTGACAGTGCGTGCAGAGGTCTTGCTAGATCTTGGTTTTAACCCTAAGTTCTTTACTCATTATTGGAAAAACCAAAAAGGGGATGTCTACCTTTTTGTCTACGAATACGGTTATTTAAAACGAAAAGAGGGTAATAAGGAGAAATACGTACTGGTAACTTGGCAAGGTTATATGGAACAATAGTTATTGATTCATGATTTTGGCCAAAATGTCTATTTAAGTAGTAATCCCTTGATTTTTGAAATAGACTATTTTCTTTGTTTCCATATCAAAGTAGGGTAGGGAACCATTTGGTCCAAAAGGTAGATTGACCACTTTATGATATCGCTCAAATTTATTGCTCAATGAAATAATGTCCGCTTTGGTTGCCGGTTTTTTAAGGTCATTTGTAAAAGCATTTTCAACAGTTACATTGACTTTTTGCTCAACCTGTGGATCGTTTTCAATATCATCTGTGCTTACCGTTGAAGTTATTTTTTCAAAGGGACTAAAGCCTTCCCTTAAAAGTTTAAGTAAATTTTTTCGGTACGAAGTCAAGATGGTCAATCTGTCCGCTTTGGTTTTGTAATTGTACGCCTTTCCATAGATATTCTTCATCCGCACCAATTTCTTCGTCTTAGGATCCCTAAAAGAAAAATAGACGTACCATCTTTTGGAAAGATCACTCTTGGCGGTGTATATCTTAGGGGCCTAAAAATTTTGTTTCGCAGACAAATCGTGTTCACTTTCGTGTTCAATCGTAATTGTTTCTAGAAATATAGACATAAAAAAACGGTTTAGCGTGAACTAAACCGTTGTTTTGGGTGATTTTACTAATGTAGCGAGAGGGGGGCACGATCCCCCGACCGCCGGGTTATGAACTTTAACCGCTATTTTCTACAATTTTAACTTATTGAAAAACAAGTAGTTATTTATTTCGTTTTTTGTGATTAAAGATAAACAGTATACGGTAGCGTATACGGTTATAGTTGTTTGAATATATGAAAGTTCTCCTACTAATATTTGTAATGTGCACAATATTAATCAAGATTAGTTAGAGGTTCTAATTCTGCCACCCATACTTTAACATTTTGCTAACATCTAAAACCTGACAATCAATTGATTATCAGGTTTTTGTATTTTTAAAATTTATCGAAAACAACCATTTTTGCATTAAAATCCAATAAAAAGGTCAACAAATCGGATAACAAAATACTTTAACCCACGTGAGATATCGAAAATAGGGAGACCTTGATAAACGTTCTCGGGGAACAAGCCCTTTAACTAATTAAATACAAGAGATAGGTGCTAGGAGTATTAAAGGATGTTTTTTAAATTTAAACAGTTTAAAAGAAGACTTCACTTTAGAGCCTTCCATTTCTCAAATACTTTTTCAATATTTTCGTCCGTCAATGGGTAAAGCTATAGTATTTAAACATCCTTTTGAACTTGCTCCACAACAAATGCTTCGTATAAGATCATTTGTAAGCATTCATCTGCAACTTCATATGCTAAATGTGCTGGAATGACAATGACACAATCATCATCCCCTAGAATTATATCCCCTGGAAAAACGGCCACTTTTCCGCAACCTATTGGATTGTTAATAGCGATAGCTTGATGCAAAGTAAGATTGGCGGGTTTGAGCCCTAGTGGTGAATATGTTTCCGATGGTCTTTTTTATGGAACCGATAGTGAATTGCCAACAGGTCCGGCTACGGCTCAAGTAGCGAAATGGAGAAAATTAGGTAATTCCCTTCTATTAAGATTAGGTATACGTTATCCAAAAGTGAATCCTTCAACAGTTACATCCATGGTTTCCGAGGCTTTCTCCGGTGGTGTCATGTCTTCAAACGAGGATAATGTATATGTGAAATATGACGGAAATGTTTATATGTGGAATGATAACTGTGGGCTTAGGGATTCCTCATTTTTTAATTAGGCTGTGGAACTATTGGTAAATCAATTTAAAGCCACTAATGATCCAAGGGGCAAGTATATGATTGCCACTTATGAAGATACAGGATTCGTTGCCAACGACCCAAATCCAGATACTGATTTGGCCAACCAATTTGGGGTTCCGATAGGGGTTTCGGATTTGGAATTTTCTGATATGTCTTTAGGTTATAGGGACGCACGAGGTGCAGGATTGGACTACCGTCAGAATAACCTTTTCGCAGCGACCTATCCTGCAGCCCCGGCATTTTTACGTTACTTATGGCCAAACTTCGCTTTTGTTGGCAGGAGCTGCTTATCGTGGCTGGATATCTGGAGATGCACAGGCCTTTTATGAGGAAGGTATACGAGCCAATATTGATATTTATTCATTTTATCCTATTGCCTCTCCCATTCCTACGGAGGAAGTTAACGCTTATTTAGCCAATCCAGAGGTAGCTTACAATGCTGCCAATGCCCTTGAACTTATAAATACACAATACTGGTTGGTTAATTTCAGCAATGGAACTGAAGCATTTGCGAACGTTAGAAGAAGTGGATTTCATGATTTAGAACGTAATGATTTTAACAATAATCTATTAGCAAATGGTGAAGATGGTTTTGTACACAGAATGACATATCCGGATAGAGAGGGATTGGCAAATTCTGATAGCTATACCGCTACCGCAAGTGCAATAGGTAGAGATAATCTAGTATCTAGGGTTTTTTGGGATAATTTATGTTTATGATTTATTCCTTATCTTAAAGGAATAGAATCATTAAACTGATTTAGGGCCTATTTAAAGACTTGTAGAAACTTAAATCACATTAAAATTTTAAGTAAATAAAGAGTTCTTGATAAAATACTTTTGATTCTAATATAGATGTAAATATTTGAGTTAGTAGTTTGAGTCTGGTAGGAAAACTTCCTTTTTGGGGAGGACCCCACCTTACTTATTTAGTGGTAAGAATTAAAAAATAATCTTGAATGGAAAAATCAAAAAAAGATTGATAGGGAGAAAGTTTACATCAAGTATATTCTGGTGTTTTTTAGTAATATTCATGGCATACAATTCATCAAGTTCTATTATTCAAAATAGTAAGGGTGAAATCGCTAAGATTGAAAATACAGTTGCCCAATTATATACTGCCATGGTAGAAAAAGATAAAGATATTCTTGAGGATTTAACTATGGAAAAATTAACTTATGGTCATTCAAGCGGTTGTATAGAAAATAAACCGGAATATGTAGATGGGGTTTTGAACGGGGCGTTTCAATTTTCGGCTATCAATCCTGTTAACCAGACGGTTTCAGCATCCGGTGATGTAGGTGTTGTCCGTCATATTTTTGAAGCGGACGGTACCAACAATGATAAGCCGGCAAAAGTCAGGATTGGCTGTTTATTAATATTTCAAAAAGAAGGTCAATGGAAATTATTGGCAAGACAAGCATTTAAACTCTAATACTTTTACTCTTGGGAAAACTAAATATCTATTCAATTGCTTTAGGCATGGCGGGTCTTTTGTTTATAGTTATTATCGGCATGATAGTGACGGGTACTATAGACAAAGCCGGACTTTTTATTCTTGGTTTCTTCTCATTGTTGGCACTTGGCTTCAATGGCTATGAAAAAATGAAGGGATTAATCTTTACCACCATGATTTTTGCGGGCGTCACCGCAGCCTTATATTACCCATCCTATTTTACGAATTTTGGCGATTTTAAGTATACGGTCTTAATCATACCGCTGATTCAAGTTATCATGTTCGGTATGGGAACTACCATGAGCATCAAGGATTTTGCCGCGGTGTTTCAATCGCCAAAAGGAGTTTTTATAGGAGTTTCGGCACAATTGATCGTAATGCCGATAGTAGGTTATTGCTTGGCCCAGATAAGTAATTTCCCACCCGAAATTGCAGCAGGGATTGTGCTTATAGGGTGTTCACCTAGCGGTGTTGCATCCAATGTGATGGCCTTTTTGGCAAATGCCAATGTTGCCCTTTCCATTACCATAACCTCAATAGCTACGTTACTTGCTCCTTTTTTAACCCCTTTGATGATGAAGGTTTTTGCCGGTGAGTTTATTGAAATTGATGTATTCGCAATGATGTGGAGTATCGTAAAAATGATAATCATACCTATCGGGGCGGGGCTATTGTTCAACAAAATATTTGGCAACAGGGTCAACTGGCTGGGTAAAGCAATGCCCTTAATTTCAATGTTGGCCATTGGACTAATCATTACAATAATTACCGCAGCTGGTAGGGATAGTTTGCTGGAAATAGGAGGTATTCTTATGGTCCTTGTCTTAATTCATAATATATTCGGTTATTTTCTGGGATACTGGTATGCAAGACTGTTTAAAATGACAGAAGAGGATTCAAGAACAATCGCCATTGAAGTGGGTATGCAAAATGCCGGATTAGCCTCCGGTATTGCCAATAGTTTGGGAAAAATTGCAACTATGGGGCTGGCCCCAGCGGTATTCGGGCCCTTAATGAACATTACCGGCTCTATTTTGGCATCCTATTGGCATGGAAAACCTACGGAGAAAACTCCCAAACCCGCTACCATCAATTGAAAATTAACAAGAACTACAGCATCCATCTTAACAAACACTTTATTTATGAAAAATTCAAGAAGATCGTTTATATCAAAATCACTTATGGCCGGTGCAGGATTGGGGGTTGTATCATCAGCTGCCTATGGAACTGAATATCAAAAAGCAATAGATAAAAATCCAAAATTATCTGCACCGTCAGATTTGAAAATCACCGATGTTAAATGTGGTTATATACGCCGTGGAAGCGGATTATTTGTTAAGATACATACCAACCAAGGAATTTATGGTTGTGGGGAGGGAGTGGATGCCGTACCCGGAACCTACCACTTAGTGCAAATGTTCGGAAGAAGATTACGTGATCAAAGTCCGTTCAACGTACACAAGATTTTTGAGGATATACGCAGGGGAGGTCACTTTGGAGGTGCGCAATCAGGAATGTACGTAGCCGTACTTTCGGCTATAGAAACGGCTTTATGGGATTTGTCAGGTAAGGCCTTGGATTTACCAGTATATCAATTACTTGGTGGTAAATTTAGGGATAAAGTAAGGGTGTATTGCGATACGGCGCTTTACCGAGTTAGGTTCCCATCACCGTACGATTTTGCTACCGCGGCAAAAGATGCTATTAAAAACTGGGGTTTTAATGCCTTGAAGTTTGACTTGGATTATGCGAGTGACCCCGATAAATATGACCGATACAACTGGACTGCAAGTCCTGGGGAAATCATAAGAATGTATGATCAGCTCGCCGCAGTTAGGGAGGCAGTGGGGCCAAAAATAGATTTGTGTGTGGATATGCACGGGCGTTATGACCATGTAACGGCACAGACCATTGCCAGGAAAGTGGAAGATTTGAATCTGACTTGGTTGGAAGAGCCGATTCCAGCTGAAAATTTTGATGCCTTTAAAACTCTTACAGAGGAAACTAGTACACCAATTTCGGCCGGTGAAAATGTGTATCTAGGTCACGGATTCAAGCAATTGTTGGATAATGGTGTTGATATTATCATGCCGGACCTTCAAAAATGTGGTGGACTAGGAGAGGGCCAACGTATTGCCAACCTTGCGAACCTGTATTATGTGCCGTTTTCACCACATATGGTTGCCTCATTCCTAGGGGCTATGGCGTGTGCCCATGTTTGCGCATCGGTGCCTAATTTCCACTTGATGGAGTGGCAATCCTATTTCCATACGGACCCCATGTTCAAGGAAATAGTTACCTATGACGAAGCAGATTGGGTAAAGGATAGTTTTGTAAAAGTATCGGACAAACCGGGAATCGGCGTTGATATCAATGAGGATGCCATGAGAAAATATGCGCCGGAAGGGGTACCATTTTTCGAATAATTAATAACACACTAAATAGAGACAACTATGTTACGAAGAAAGTATATGCTTTTTGTGGTTCTTGCTGGTCTGGCAACCCAGATGATAGGGCAACAGATCAGTAAGGAAGAGCTTATTTTTTTAACGCCACAGTGGACGGGAGAACGTTTTGATGATGGAAGGCCAAAGGTGTCCGATGCCCTTTTAGAAAGGATGAAATCCGTTAGCGTTGAGGAAGCTTGGGCGGTTATGAAGAACGAAGGATACCGGTATCAAATAGCGGAGGATTGGAAACTGATCAATCCGGACAGCGTTTTGGTAGGTCGTGCAGTTACCGCAACCTTCATGCCCGGCCGCCCCGATGTTTGGAAGGCCATCGATGACCGTGGAAAGGCCCAAGGTAAACGAGGCCAAAATACATGGCCCGTAGACATTTTGGTCAAGGAAGATGTTTATGTGGCCGACCAGTTTGGTGCGGACAAGGACGGTCCTACCATTGGGGACAACGTGGGCAACGCCATTTATGCAAAGACCGGCAACGGAATCGTCTATGACGGAGCCCTAAGGGATGTTGAAGGACTCATGGAAATAGGTGGTTTCACTTCCTTTTATACCAGCTATGATGCATCCCACCACAATCCTCCGGGAGATTTAAATACGATGCTTATTGGTATTAATCAACCAACAAGGATCAGGACCGTGACAGTAATGCCTGGAGATGTAGTTCTAGGTAAAATGGGAGTAGTGACCTTTATCCCGCCACATTTGGCAGAAAAGGTAGCCACGACTTCTGAAGTGGTTCGTTTGCGAGATATGTTTGGACATCTTCGTATTAAAGAGGGTGTTTACACGGCCGGACAAATTGATACACGTTGGGCCGATGATATTGAAAAGGATTTTAGCAAATGGCTAAACGAACATATAGATGACCTTCCTGTTTCAAAGGAGCAGATTCAGGAAATATTAAAGAAAAGAACTTGGTGAAAATTTAAACGATGCCAAACCTAATTAGGTTTGGCATCGCTTATTACTTAAGTTTCCATTTTTATTTAAATAAAAGCTGGGCAAATTTATAAAGGTCGTGGCGCCAAACTGGCCATGCATGTCCTCCCGGATATTCGCTGTATTCATATTCAACGCCCATTTCATCAAATTTTTCCATCATCACTTGACAGTTCTGGTAGGCAATATCCTCTTCACCTCCCATGGAAATAAAGAAACGGTCCAAGTTATCATTGATTTTTTCGGTATGTTCTTTCATGAAAGCATATTGTGGGCCCGACAGTTCATCGTTATTGGCGAACCAACCTGAACTAAATACGCCTAGATAAGAAAACATATCTGTATTCTGAATACCGGCATAAAGCGTTTGTAATCCACCCATGGAGAGTCCGGCCAGAGCTCTACTTTCGGCATCTGTCTTTACACGGTATTTGTTTTCCACAAAAGGTATCGCTGCTTGTTTCAGTTCACTTTCAAAGGCTTTCAGCGAATTTTCGTTAAAACCGGAAAGACCGCCTGAAGAGACATTTCCATCCAACATGACAATGATCATCGGATTAGCTTGGTTTTCGGCAATCAAATTATCTAATATTAGATTGGTCTTACCTTGATTGGCCCAACCCCGTTGGTCTTCCCCTCCACCATGTAAAAGATAGAGTACCGGATATTTTTCGGTTGACCCATCATATCCTGGAGGCGTATACACATAAATTTCTCTCCAGGAACGGGAAGCTTCGGAATAGTATTGGTTAATACGGATATCCCCATGGGGAACATTCTTTAAGCTATAATAATCATCTCCTTTAAAGGGAATCTCTATGCCACTAGCCATACGACCCATTCCGTAAAATGATTCACTAGCAGGGTCTGCAACCGCTAGCCCATCGATTATCAGGGAATAGTAATGAAAACCTTCTGTGATGGAGTCCGTGGTTACGGTCCAAAACCCTTCATCGTCCTTGACCATATCATATTTTTTACCAAGGTCTATTTGTAGCTGTTTTGCATCCGGAGCCTTGGTCTTGAAAATAACGCGCTTATCAGGTAGTATCTGTGGGTATGGTGCATTTCTGATATTCGTACTGGCTGGCAATCCCAAGACACTATATTTGTTCAAAAGGGATTCATTGACCGGTTTGAACAGCAATTGGGAAAACATGTACAGGTCATTTTTCCATACCTCAAAATCATGTCCGCCTGGTTCCACATAAAAGATATGAGGTACATCATGTTTACTCAAGTAATCACTTGTACGTTTACTAAAGGGCATGAGACCGTCGGCATCCCCACAACTGATCCATAATACTTCTAATTCTTTTGCCTTTTCTGGATTGGGGAGTAATTCCTCTGGGATTTTAGTATTTGGGGCCGATGAAAACGCACCTACCCAAGAGAATGTATCCAAATTGCCCAAACCAAAATTCAGCGTCTGGCCTCCCCCCATGGAGAGTCCCGCAATGGCCCGGTGTTCCTTGTCCTTGTATACTTTAAATTTCTTCTCGACAAACGGAATCAAATCGTTCAACAGATCCTTTTCAAATGTGGCAAAGGCAGCCACTTTGTCTTCCGCAAAAATATTTCCTTCTGCCCGGTCGTTTTTCATGGCCCTACCGTTGGGCATGACCACGATCATGGGTTCCAATTTCCCTTCGGCATAGAGATTGTTCAAAATTACAGCAGGGGCTCCATTTTTATACCACTCCTTTTCATCGCCCCCAATACCGTGCAATAGATATAAAACCGGATAGCGTTTTGATTGTGTAAAACCAGGAGGGGTATATATAAGTGCTTTTCTTTGTACACCTACCGTTTTTGAATTGTATAGAATACTATCGATTCGACCTTTTGCTATTTTTTGGCTTTCTGTGTCAAACCCTTTAGGGGCATACCTTATGCCAAGAGGATTGTTGGCCTGCTCGCGTAGAACATTCATCAATTTAATGGCATATCTTCTGCCAAGAATACGGTAGCCTTCGGCATTAAAATGAAGATTATCCTTTGCGTCTGGAACTCCGTTTGACGAAACAATATATGCATTTCTTATTGTTTCTGGGAGGGTCGCCACTATTTTGTTCATACTTGAGCAGATACCTCCCTGGTTGACATGTACCATTTCACCAGCTAGAAGAGGTGTTTTGGAAGCATTAAGCCCCAAGTCTTTAAGCAGGTTGTTATATACTTTTTTTACTTTTTTGGGCCACAGGGTGTCCCCGGTGTTCGATTCTCCCTGATGCAATAAAATGCCCTTTATGACACCATCTTTCTGGGCCAATTTTGCCATTTCTACAAGTCGGCCATACGGATTTCCATCATATTCATTAATCATATTCAGCATCCAATCAGGTGCTGTTTTTACATACTCTTTATAAATGTCCTTGTCGAAAAGTTCGATTTTGCAACCCCCTACAGCTACATTTATAACCCCTACGGTTATACTGTCCGGTAATTTTTCTACAAGCGTTCTCCCAAAATAATAAGTCAGGGTCAATCCGGTTTTACAGCGACATAATGGAGGTACAGCCGTATACCAATTTCCTTTTTCTCGATTCAGTTCGGGGCAATCAACCGCCTGTAAAACCTTAAAACGATCAGATGCATTTACGGTGTCTTGTGATTCAATGGGAGCGTTCCCCTCCATATTGGACTGTCCAAAACTTAAATAAATATGAAAATTCGGGTCTTGAGCCAGCAATTGCTCAATATTCACTAACATTACGGCCAGCATACAAACGAGTGTCACTAATTTTTTCATGGATTTCATTTTAAATCTTTTGTGGATGTTATTCAACAATGATGTCATTACCACTTGTCGCATATAATCCTAATAGGGCCCCCGTAAAACCTCCGGCCACATCTGTAGAAAGTATATCACCTGAAACCGTGCCCCCAACTATTTTAAAATCGGATCTATTAACCGCATAACTGAATTGATATTTGTCCCCTTCCGCGGATATTTTCAAGTCGATTGGCCCATCCAAGCCAATCGGTTCCGTTGCGACGATTTCAGAAACTATTTTGCCACGTCTATTTGGCTTACTATTTTTTTGTAGGACCAGATAATTTTCACTTCCTTTTTTAGTAATCCCAAAAACGTAATTGGAACCTTCATTTTGATAAGCGGTTACTCCGGCCATATCTTTTTCCGACTTTGGTTGATAATGCAACGTTGTGTAAAATGAAAAGGTTTTATGCTGTTGGCGATAGAATAGGGTTGAAGTAGGTTTCAGTTCCTTAATGTTGGAAGTGAAAGGCGTTATCTCTAGTCCTTTCTTTGTTTGCTTTATGAATGCTTCCCGTGGTCCTCTTAAGCCGATCCATCTGAAATCAAGATTGTCCGAAGAAAAATTTTCTTCATAGGTGAAGTTTCCGTTTGGTAAATAGCCATCCTGACCGGTTTTGTTGGTTACTCCTTTCGGCATTTTAAGCTTAATTTCTATAGGCACCAACCCATTTTCAAAGACCGGAAATTCCCCGGACCAATCAACGGGAAGAATAAAGGTTTCCCTACCCGTATTCACTCGGTTTTCCTCATTAGGCCTAATAGCTAGGAAAACACCATAGTACTGATCATCGGGACCTTTTACCAAATCGGCATGACCCGCCCAGTCCACCTTATTTTCACGGTCTTTTGGAAAATAACGTTGTGTTAAAATAGGATTGCTATGCGCTGGGATGTAAGGGCCTTTGGGACTGTCACTTTTAAAAACCACCTCGCTATGCCAGTCGCCGGTTCCACCTTCGGCACACATTAAAAAATATTTTCCATCTTTTTTGTAAATATGGGGGGCCTCGATCCAAATCGGTTTTTGGGTAATATCCACACCACCATCCACGATGATTTGATCCGTACCTTTAATCACCTGGTCTTTCTCAGTATCATATTCCCAAATTTTAATGACCCTATGGCCATTGTATAATTCTTTTCCTTTATCTGGGGCATCATTATGCACAACATAAGCCTTACCGTCATCATCAAAGAAAATGGAGGGGTCAATTCCGCCAAAATCTAGTTTTATTGGGCTGCCCCATCCTTTCTTAGGATCTTTTGTTTTAACGATTATATTTCCTAGTCCACCGGAAAAAGCCGTTACAATCATATAAAATGTATCATTATGAGGGTTGTAAGTTATACCAGGGGCATAAACACCTTGACTAATACCAGTATCATGAGGGTTAAACTCAGTAATGTCATCTAAAACACCTCCTAAATCAGTCCAATTAACTAAATCTTTAGAGTGAAAAATGGGTACTCCAGGAAACATGGCGAACGAGGAGCACACCATATAATAGTCGTCTCCCTTTCTGGTAATGGCAGGGTCTGGGTAACAACCCTGTAGTATGGGGTTGAAAAATTCATCTTCTTTTAGCGTATACTCGTTATATACTTGATCATTTCCTTCATAAGTGACTTTGGTGAATATAGGGGTGTTTTTTGGTGCCGGAGGGGCGTAATTTTCATTAGTATCGAAACCGACTAGCGCAAATAAACCTAGAAGTGCGGTTATTACGGGAATGCTTGTTTTTTTCATTTTCATTTAATTTAATCGTGAATGTTATTCTGAAATTTGTAACGATTATTGATTTTTCCAGGCTTTTCCCTTTTTAAAATTGACCTGACCTTTACTTTCACCCTGTTCTTTACAGAATTCAAAAGAAGCTATCCATATTTTAAAGAGGGATAAGCGTATATTTTACATTGGGAGTGATGTTGATTTAGTTGTCAAGATGCTGCCAAAGATTGGGCAAGAATCGATAGTATAAGAGATGACGCCAAGTGGACCAGTCGTGTCCGCCATTTCCGCCAACATAGTATTCGTGTTCTATATCATGATTTTTTAAACCATCCACAAGACCTTGAACCCTTGCGTTAAAAAAACCTTCCGCTTCCTTTGTTCCTTGTCCAACAAATAAATAATCTATACTATCATTTACATTGGGTGTGTTCAAAAATGATTTTAGGGATGTTTCCGGATCAGTATCTCCGGCGCTTAGAATTCCAAAATTAGCAAAAAGATCAAGTGACCTGAAACCGATGAACATGCTATGACGGCCGCCCATAGACAGTCCTGAAATGGCTCTTCCTTTAGGGGATTCTATCGTATTATAATTTTCATCAACTACGGGAATTACATGGTTACGGAGCTCATTTTCAAAGATATCAAAGGTCAATTCAGAGTGTTCGGGATGATTTCGATGGATAACTTGATTGTTAGGTATGGCAATGATCATTGGGGTAACTTTATTTTCTGCAAACAAGTTATCCATGATGAAATTTACCCTTCCATCGTAAATCCAGTTAGAAGGTAGTTCACCACTGCCACCAACCAGATAAAGTACCGGATATTTTTTTTCTGAATCATATCCTGGCGGCGTGTATACATAGAGTTCACGTTCGCCTTGGGTTACATCCGAATGGTAGATGTGGCGAGTAACGTTCCCGTGGGGCACATTTTTGGCATCATAATATGCCGGCCCATCGCGGTGCACAATCAATTGGCTATAAGGGGGCATGGCCGTAAAAGCCGCCTGTGTATTGTTCGGATCGGCCATTTGGACGCCATCGACCCTTAGATGATATGCATACATATCTGGTGGAAGTGGACCTATGGTCAATGTCCAAAGTCCATCGTTTTCTTTTGTAAAAGGAATGGGGTCTCTTCCTTTGCCTAGCGCTGTGTTAATTGCTCCAGGATTCAATTCGACTGTTTGAGCCTCTGGTGCCATCAATCGAAAAGTGACGGTTTGGTCGTCATGCACTTCGGGAGAATTGACTTTTGCACTAAAAGGAATCAATCCTTCCGTATTCTTTTGGGGGTTATAGTCAAGGTTGACATTCGCTTGCTGACTAAAGCAGAACATTGCCGTAAGGAAGATGGTCGATGTGAAAATTAGGTTAGAGAAGTTTTTAAAAATCATAGTATAGTGTCTTAGAGTTTATGTGGCTCACTTCATTTTTTGAACAATAACTGGGCATATTGATAAAGGCTTCTTCGCCAGGTCAACCATTCATGTGCCGTATTTGGGGATTCGTAAAATTCATATTCGATACCTTGCTTGTTTAGCATATTTTTGAAGGCGCCTATAGACCCTGGAAAAGGGTCAGGTTCTTTGGTTCCCATACTTAAAAAGAAAACATCCATTTTTTTACCAAGCGATGCACCGTCGTCAAATACGCCATCCAAGAACCTGGCGGTATCAATTTCATCGCTACTAGGGTAATTGGAAGTTCCACTGAAACCGCCATAGGAAGCAAAGGCATCCAAGTTGTTCATGCAAATGCGCATGGTCTGGTTGGCGCCCATCGAGAGTCCGGCGATGGCTCTTTGTGTACGATCTGTCTTGGTCCTGAATTCAGCATCGATCATTGGGATAATTTCGGTCATCATGACGTCTTCAAAAGCAGAAGCTGGTCTACCACCGGACTTACTTTTCTCCAATTCTTCTGGTCTGTACGCATAGCCGTTATCCATTACGATAATCATCGGTTCCGCTTTATTATCAGCTAGAAGATTATCCAAAATCAAATTGGCATGACCTTGGGTAGCCCAACCTGTTTCATCCTCAAAACTACCATGTTGCAAGTAGAGTACCGGATAACTTTTGTTCGTTTCGGTGAGATATTTCGGCGGGGTGTATACGAAACAACGTCTCCATGCCTGGGTAATTTCAGAGAAATAGATTTTTTCAGAAACGAGGCCATGAGGTAGGTTTTTAAGGGTATAAATTTCCTTATCGCTTGCTGGTATTTCAATTCCGCTTCCCCATCTGCCAGCGCCGTAGTAATATTTGGTGCCGGGATCAGGAACTGATGCCCCATCCACATTCAATTGGTAATAATGAAAGCCTTCATCCTGTGGTCCGGATTCCCCCGTCCATAAGCCATCTTTATCCTTTACCATTTTATATTTGACCCCTCCAATGTCCAAACGAACATCAGTGGCACTGGGGGCCAAAATCTGTGCACGTACCTTCCCTTCGAAATTTACACTCGGAAATTCTTTTCCAGGCTGATTGGTCACCGATGGTAGATAGCCATCACCACTTTTGGTCTGTGCAAAACTGTATGCAGATGCAAATAAAGTAATGAAGGCAAGAGTAAAGATGCTATTTTTCATGTGTTTTCGTAATTTTAAATCTTACTTGGTAAACAACAAAGGAGCCATTTGGTGCAGACTGCGACGCCATGTTTGGAATTCGTGGGCCGTACCTTCTGAAATATAGGAAGCCACTGGATAGCCTGACTCTTTTAATTTTTCAGTAGCCGCCTTTATGCGCTCTGGGCTTTCTTTACTTCCACAGCTTAGAAATATGAGTTTTACATCTTCTTTGTCGATATCCTCAGGAGCGTACGTACCGCCGCTTAATAAGCCGTAGTAGGAGAATACATCAGGTTTATTCAGGGTAATCATCTTTGTTTCCATACCGCCCATGGAAAGTCCGGCCATAGCCCTATGGGATGACTCGGCTACAGTACGGAAATGTTTATCCACATAAGGTATCAATTCCTCTACCATCACGGTTTGGAAAGGGGTGATATCGAAATTCCGTAGTCCCCCAAACTTGATTTCATTCGTCATGCCGTAGGTCATTATAATGATAAAGGGTTCAATTTTGCCTTCCGCTATAAGATTGTCCATAATCAGATTGGCGTGACCTTGATTGCTCCAAGCCGTCTCGTCCTCTCCCCAGCCGTGTTGTAGGTATAATACCGGATATTTTTTGTTTGGATTTTCGGTATATCCCGGAGGCGTATAGACAAATGCTCTTCTAGATGTATTCGTACTGGGAGACGGAAATAATACTTGTTCCACTTTACCGTGAGGAACATCCTTTAGCGCATAGAACTCTTGGTCATGGGCAGGGATTTCAATACCGCTTTCCCATCTTGTGGAACCATAATAATTTAAGGCCCCCGGGTCGTTAAAAGTACCACCATCCACATTCACATGGTAGTAATGGAAACCTTCATCCATGGGTCCTTCAGTGGTTCCCATCCAAGAGCCGTCTTCGGTTTTCGCTAGTTTGGTACCACCACGTCCACCAAGTCCTAAGCTTACCCTAACGCTATCCGCGGCAGGTGCGGCGATTTTAAAACGGGCATAGCCTTGGGAGTTTACCTGTGGATATTCCTTTCCCGGTTGATTCAAGGTAGAGGGTTTGAAATCTTCAATTACTTTGCTGGATTGCTGACCTAATCCTAACTGAATAGTGCATACGAAAGCAATTGCGAATACTAGTAGCTTTATTTCTTTTTTCATGAGTGCTGGTATTAGTAAGGTTGTTAAGGCATTTCTGTCAATTCATTTTTTATTCGGAAGTAATCGAAATCCACATAGCCACCAGTTTGAGCAGTGGCGTAATTGAAGAGTCCAAATCGGTAACCCATAAAATGGGGTAGGGTATAGGACATTTTCAAGGTAGTTCCTATACTTCTCCAATTTTTACCGTCCAAGCTGTAATAAAATTGTGCGATATCTATTTTATCGGTGAAATCACAGCTAGCTTTTAAATAGATTTCTTTTTGTGAAATAGGAATGGATTCTTGTTCTTTTTGTTTGTCATCTTCAGTAGTGACCATGACAATCCGTTTTTTTCCGTTTTCAAATTTCACACCTACCAGTCCATAATTTCGTTGCAAAAGGGACAAGCCTGTAAAATCGCCTTCCTTCATTTGTGAAATGTCCAATGCCGTTTCTCCTGTGCAAACAGGCCCGATGGTACGTTGGGTCAATGTATTCCTGGTCTGTACGAAGGTAGAATCAACACGCCCCGTCGTTAATCGTAAATACCCTTTTCTATCGTTTAAGGACCATAGGCTGTCTACTGGATTATGATTCCATTGCCAGACCAGGGGAAGTTTAAGGTCTTTTTTTGAACGGTTGAATTCGTCTGATGCTACAATAGTTGGAATCAGTCCTTCACTTGGAGGTAGATCCAAGGTTTCAGGAACTTTTCCATCTTCGCCGAGTATTGGCCAACCATTATCCCATTTTACAGGAACCAAATAGGGAATACGACCAACAGATCCATAATCCCTAAAGAGATAGGAAAACCATTTGCCATTTGGGGTATCAATCAAGCCGCCTTGGGCAACCCCCTTGTCTTGCAGGGCAAGTCGTCCTTCCCATGGGCCATTGATACTGTTCGCCCGATGAACCAAGACCGTACGCATGCCACCTCTAGGCCATGTAATGTTGAAGAGATAGTATTTGCTATCGATTTTAAATAGTTGTGAACCTTCTGCGCCCAACATGATATTATCTCCTGCCGGTTCGCTGGCATTCTCAATCAAGACCCGTTCCGTTCCTTTTTTGACTCCGGATAAATCGTTTTCAAGTTCAGCGATCATCAATTTTCCAGCGCCCCAAATCATGTACACCTTACCATTATCATCAAAATGAATTGTGATGTCATGGTAGGAGGGCTCAAAGGATTTTACTTCCCATGTACCGTTTTCAATATCGTCAGTAGAATATACATAAGTTTTTCCGGTAGTCGCGGCAAAGGTGAACACGTAGAAACGCTCATTATGATAACGAAGGCAACTGGCCCAAGAACCCCTTCCATAAGCGCTTTCGCCATTTTCCAAATTTAGTGCATCCACTTCTCCAAGTCGGTCGTAGGCATAATTTACCAATTCCCAATTGACCAAATCCTTAGATTTCATGATTGGTACTCCCGGACTCATATGCATTGTGGTACTGCTCATATAATAGTTGAGCCCAACCCGAATCATGGACATGTCTGGAACATCCGCGAATAAAATTGGATTTTGCGCTTTTCGTTCTTGGGCATGAATCGAACATTTAAGCATCAGTACAACGAGCAAAATAATATGGGAGTAAAATCGATTCATGATTACTTCTTCATTATAAAGGTGTAGGTTCTTCCCTTTTCAGTTTCCAAATCGTACAGCAACGTATTTTTCAGTTCTAGATTTTCCAACGTGGCATCCTTTGAAATAATGGGTGTAGCCGTTTCTGGTACATAAAAAAGTGGATTCGGGTTTTCGCCTTTGGCTTTTTTCAGTGTTCCTGTTCCAACCAGTTCTATGGCATTTGGAACTCGAAGTCGAAGGTTTCCTCCCAGATTTGATTTTATTGATGCGACTACCAATTGTTTATCATTCCATTCCAAACTTACCAGTTCAAAATCACCCCTGGCTTTTAATCCGCCTACGTAACCGTCGGCAAGGGCATCGGGTACAGCCGGAAGCAAATGGATGGCTCCATCAGAACTTTGTAGGAGCATTTCGGCAATACCGGAAGTACAGCCAAAATTACCATCGATTTGAAACGGAGGATGGGCATCGAAAAGATTGTTATAGGTGCCACCACCTCCTTGGTTGATTCCGACCGGGGTCAATTGGTCGGTAATCAATTTGTAAGCATGATTCCCGTCCTGCATTTTTGCCCACCAATTCACTTTCCAACCCATGCTCCATCCTGTAGAAACATCACCACGGTGTAGTAAAGTGTTCTTAGAGCCGGCGAATAATTTTGGCGTGCGATAGGGTGAAATCTGGTTGGAAGGAAAAAGCCCGTACAAATGGGAAATATGCCGGTGATGATCATCGGGTGAATCCACATCGTCTAACCATTCCTGTAATTGGTTATGCTTGCCCACTTGCATGGGAGGTAATTTTTTTCGTAACAACTTTAGGGAATCTGCAAAAGCAACATCCTTTTCTAAAATTTCGGAAGCTTTAATCGCAGTATTGAACACATCAAAAACCAACTGATTGTCCATAGTGGAGCCTGCCGTGATAGAGGAACCTTGATGGGCTTCCGGGGCGTTCTCCGGAGAATTTCCGGGAGCTAAGACCATATAGGGATAATTAGGGTGTTGTACCAAAAAATCGGCATAAAACTCCGCTGCTCCCTTTAAAGCGGGATAGATGGATTGTAAAAATGTAGTGTCACCTGTGTATAAATAATGCTCCCAAAGATGCTGGCTGGTCCATGCCCCACCTCCATTCCAGATGCCCCAAAAAGCACCATCGATAGCTCCTGTTGCTCGCCAAATATCGGTATTGTGGTGGGCCATCCATCCTTTGGCCCCGTACATGACTTTCGCCGTTTCTTTCCCCGTTTCTGAAAGTTCTTGCACCATCTTCAGAAAAGGTTCATGGAGCTCCGAAAGATTGGTACGCTCTGCGGGCCAATAGTTCATTTCCGCATTGATATTTATGGTATACTTACTGTCCCATGCCGGTTTCATGCTTCGATTCCAAATTCCTTGTAGGTTTGCAGGTTGCCCGCCAGGTTGGGAAGAGGAAATTAATAGATATCGACCATATTGAAAATATAGGGATACAAGTGATGGGTCGTTCGTGTTTCTGAAATTGGCCAAGCGTTCATCCGTTGGCAGTTTAGAGGCATCGGTATTACCAAAATCCAAAACGACCCGATTGAACAGGGATTGGTATTTTTTAATATGTTCCGACCTTAATAGTTCGTAATCTTTATCAAAAGCAGCATCCAGATAGGTCTTTGACCGTTGAATTTCATCGCCGCTTATATCATTATAGGAATTAAAATTAGTGGAAATTGAAACCATTAAAATGGAGGAGTTGGCATTCTCAACTTTTAGTGATGAATCCGATACGGAAATTTTTCCTTTATCAGTTTTCAATCGCATCAACGCGTTGAATTCTATTTTACCATCCACACCTTCATGGTCACTAGTTCTTCCCCAAAGTGAAAGTTGATTGTTCTCTTGAGTTTGTATTTTTGGTTCATTATGCGGTGAGGTAAAATTGGCGGTAAATGAAATTTTGCCCGGCTGATTGACCGAAAGTTTAATGACCAAAACTCGGTCGGTCAAGGAAACAAAGGCTTCCCTAGTATAAGTTACGCCAGCAACTTTATAGGAAGTTATGCTTGTTGCATTACCGATGTCCAAGTCCCTATAGTAGGCTTCATAATTCTCATGTCCGGGAAAGGTAAGTTCCAAATTACCAACAGGTTGAAACATTTGGCCTTGCGATTTCTTGGACATTATTTTTTCGTTTGCCAATTGCTCGGCATCGTTGTATTCACCGTCGAAAATTAGTTGTCGCACTTTGGGTAGCGCTTCCAGAGCATTCGGATTGTCATTTCGATTGGGACTACCACTCCAAACGGTATGCTCGTTCAATTGAAAAATTTCGTTAGGTACATTGCCGTAGACCATGGCGCCAATGCGACCATTTCCTATAGGTAAGGCATTTTCCCAAACTTCACCTGAAGGTTCATCGTACCAAAGTTTTAAACCATCGGAATTTTGACCATGGACAATGATGGTTAAGAAAAACATGGTTAGAAAAAATGATTTTTCCATCTATAAAAAAACAATAATTAATTAAGTGTTGAATATACACACAATACTATATTTAATTTATATTTTAAGATACTTTTTTGATAATTTTGAAAAATGTTCCTTTTTATGTATTTAAATTCTTAGTACTAATCACAAAATTTTGAATCTTTGTCGGGAATTGAAATCAGAGATCAATTAAAATTGAACCTTATATTTTGAATATGGATTTGAATAATGTTTTGAAGTAGTCTTATTGATTATCGTAAATAATTTGTTTTGCCAATTAAGGTAAAAGATTAGTATCTCTAAGATTTTAAAACGCTGACGATAGATGGCTTTCAACAAATCAATAATTATCTAAAAATTTCAATATAAAAAAGCGATTGATGAAATATATAATATGTGAGGAACCGCATAAATTTAAATTCTTGGAAAAAGAAGTGCCGTTAAAAAAAGATGGGGAAGCATTGCTTAAGGTACATCGTGTAGGTATTTGTGGAACGGATTTGCATGCATACGAAGGTAATCAGGCTTTTTTTAAATATCCAAGGATTCTGGGACATGAACTTGCCGCGGAAATCTTGGAAATTGGGGCACATGAAAGCCTTCAAATAGGGGATAAGGTCATTATTATGCCCTATGTAAGTTGTGGCAATTGTGTTGCCTGTAGAAATGGAAAAACAAATTGTTGTTCAAATATTAATGTGCTAGGTGTTCATGTGGACGGGGGAATGCAGGAAATTATTAGTGTACGGACTGATTTGCTGATTCCGGCAGAGAACCTATCCTTTAATCAAATGGCCATTATTGAACCGTTGGCCATTGGGTCCCACGCCCTAAGGAGGGCGGCCGTGCAAAAAGGAGAGACTATCGTGGTGATAGGCTGCGGACCTATTGGCATTGGTCTAATGAAACTTGCCCAAATAATGGGGGCAAAGGTTATCGCCTTGGATGTGAATCATGACCGTTTAGCCTATGCAAAGAACGAAATTGGCGTGGTACATACCTTACATGTCCAAGATAATCCACAGGAAAAAATAGCGAAAATTACCCAAGGTGATATGGCAACCGTCGTTTTTGATGCTACCGGAAACCGAGAGGCGTTAGAGTCGGGTATCGATTATATGTCGCATGGAGGTAGATACGTTTTGGTAGGACTTTCTAAAGGGGAGTTGACCTTTAACCACCCAAAAATACACGCAAAGGAAACCACACTCATGTGCAGTAGAAATGCCACCTTAGAGGATTTTCAATTCGTGATAGCACATATTGCACAATTTCCAACGGATTCTTTTATCACCCATGAAGTCCCTTTTTTCGAAATGATAGCCCATTTTGATTCGTGGTTGCTTCCGGAAACAGGGGTGGTAAAAGCCATGGTTACGTTTGACTAATAGATGAAAATGTCATGATTATAGACACACATCAACACTTTTGGAAATATGATGCCAACAAACATGCTTGGATAGATGAAGATATGGCCAATATCCGACGGGACTTTTCACCTTCGGATTTAAAGCCAATTTATGCTGAAAATGGAGTAACCGGTTGTATTGCGGTCCAAGCGGACCAAACCCTAAAGGAGAATGATTTATTAATACAACTTTCGGAAGAAAACAATTTTATAAAAGGAATCATTGGGTGGGTCGACTTACGGAGCAAGGATTTAAAAAACGATTTGGATTATTATGCCCAATATCCCATCATAAAGGGGTATCGACATGTGGTTCAGGCTGAGATAGACCCACTATTCCTACTAAGAAAGGACTTTTTGAAAGGTATCGCGGAGCTTCAAAAAAGAAATTTAGTTTATGAAATTTTAGTTTTTCCGCACCAATTGCCTTCCGTTTTGGAATTTGTAAAACTATTTCCAGGTATCACTTTTGTCCTTGATCATATGGCTAAACCAAATATAAAAAATGGCTATTTTGATTCATGGGCCTTATTGATGAACGAATTGGGAAGCTTTCAAAATGTTTATTGCAAGGTATCAGGATTGATTACGGAAGCGGATTACAAAACTTGGACCGAGCAAGAAATACTACCGTACATGGACTTGGTGTTAGAATCCTTCGGTCCAAAGCGAATCGTCTACGGGTCTGATTGGCCTGTTTGCTTGGCGGCCGGAGCGTATGGTGAAGTCTTGGCATTGGCCAAAACTTTTGCAAATAAGCTATCTGACAATGAGCAACGAGATTTTTTCTACAATAACGCCCAAAGCATTTATAATTTAAAAAATTGACACCAAATGGATTTGAACCTTAAAAATAAAGTGGTTATCGTTACGGGGTCCGCAGGGTTGGAGGGTAGTATAGGCCATGCCATTGTTTTTAAGTTGGCAAATGAGGGAGCTATTCCTGTTCTAATCGACCGAAACAAACGTGGGTTCCAATATGAAAAGCAGCTTCGAGAAATACATCCGAAAGCCACTTTTTATCAGGCCGATTTAACCCAGGTGTCACAGATTGAAGATGCCATCGCCAAAATCTCCGATAAATTCGAACGGATTGACGCGGTTATTAATAATGTGGGGATTAACGACGGGGTTTCTTTGGAAGCTTCAGTCGATGATTTTATGGATTCGCTTCGATTGAATCTGGTCAGTTTTTTTGTAGTTGTTAAATTTGCACTTCCGCTCTTAAAAGAGAGTAAAGGAAGTATTTTGAATGTTGGGTCCAAAGTTGCGTTGACCGGTCAAGGGGGAACTTCAGGTTATGCTGCTGCCAAGGGAGGAGTTCTAGGTCTAACCAGGGAATGGGCCGTTGATCTTATCGGTTATGGGATACGGACCAATGCCCTAATTATTGCTGAATGTTACACGCCGGCCTACGAAACCTGGATCAAATCCATTGAAAATGGAGCCCAGAAATTATCGGAAATAAAAAACACGATTCCCTTGGAGTCAAGAATGACCGAACCTGTAGAAATTGCTGATACCGTCCTTTTTCTAATATCGGAACGCTCCTCTCATACCACAGGCCAATTTGTTTTCGTTGACGGTGGTTATGTTCATTTGGACAGGGCTTTGCTACCCTCAAAATAATTTAAATACTCCAACAGATATGACCAACAAGAATACTGCCCCGTTAGTGAAAAAGTCAATCATAGTTCCCTTTATTTTAATAACCTCCCTATTTGCACTTTGGGGCTTTGCGAATGATATTACCAATCCAATGGTTTCGGCATTTAAAAAAGTACTGGAACTGGATAATTTTCAGGCTTCACTAGTGCAATTGGCTTTTTATGGAGGTTATTTTACGATGGCGTTGCCAGCTGCTGTTTTCGTTAACCGTTACTCTTACAAAAAAGGAATTTTAATGGGCCTGGCCTTGTATGCTATTGGGGCCTTGTTGTTCTATCCGGCGGCGGCCTATGAGGAATTCGGATTTTTTCTAGCGGCCTTGTACATTCTCACTTTCGGTCTGGCATTTTTGGAAACTACCGCCAATCCCTATATCCTGTCTATGGGTTCTGAGGAAACGGCTACCAGGCGATTGAATTTGGCCCAGGCCTTTAATCCCATTGGTGCTTTACTGGGACTTTTGGTCGCTCAAAAATTTATCTTGGCGGCGCTTCAATCCGATGATGTTTTGCCCAATGGAGTACCTGTTTATGGCACATTGACGGAAAGCGCGAAAGTGTTGGTACGGACCTCCGATTTGGCGGTGATTCGAAACCCCTATGTTGTATTAGGCTTAGTAGTAATTGCATTTTTCGTTATCATCGCTCTAATGAAGATGCCACATAATGAAGAACAGGAAGGAAAAGTGGTTATAGGTGACTCCATTAAAAGACTGTTTAAATCTAAAAAATTTGTAGGTGGGGTAGTGGCCCAGGCTTTTTATGTAGGTGCTCAAATTATGTGCTGGACATATCTCTATCAATACGCGGAATCTTTTGGGATAGATAATGCAAAGGCCGTAAATTATGGAATTGGCGCCTTGGTCATCTTTCTATCCGGCAGATGGGTGGGCACGGCGTTGCTTCGTTCCATAAGTCCAGGTAAATTATTGTTCTTTTTTGCTGTTGGCGCCTCCCTTTGTACAATGGTCACCATTTTTGTCCCAGGAATGATCGGACTTTATGCCTTAGTAGGAATTTCTTTTTTTATGTCCATCATGTTTCCTACCATTTATGGTATCGCCTTGGAAGGTCAGGGGGATGATTCCAAGTTCGGGGCCGCATTTTTGGTGATGTCCATCGTGGGTGGCGCATTACTGCCCACATTACAAGGGCTTATTCTAGATTTAGGAGGTATTGGATATACAGATATGACCATTTTGGGAGTACCTGAGGTAAACTTTTCATTTATGCTTCCTTTGGGCTGTTTTGTTCTAGTCGCTCTGTACGCCCGTAATGTATATGTAAAATATAATTTTTAACATATGAATGCTACTAGGCGTTTTTGTTACGCATGTGATTTAGTACACGATTCCAATTTAATTCAGGAGTATAAACAATACCATTCGGAGGGTAAAGCTTGGCCGGAAATTACGGATAGTATAAAGGCAGCGGGTATAGTAGATATGGAAATCTACTTAGTGGAAAATCGGCTGTTCATGATTATGGAGGTGGATGAAACCTTTACCCTTGAACGAAAGAAAAAAATGGACAGGGAAAATCCAAAAGTCCAAGAGTGGGAAGATTTGATGTGGAAATTTCAACAGGCCCTACCATCCGCGAAAAATGGTGAAAAATGGGTGCCAACAGAGCTTATTTTTCAGCTATAATTTTAAGTGTGAAGTCATTAGTGTGAAATTCCGTCTTTTAGAAGGATGCCATAAAAACAATACCAAGGTTTTTAAACCAAGGCCTAAAGGTGATTTATACTCACCAGAGTCTATGCCATATTTTCATACAATTGCACAACTACCAAAACATGCTATTATTAAGATTTTAAAAAAGTAATAATTATATCTAATATGACATATTCTTGTCTTTCGAAAAGAATTATATCATTTTTAAAAAACGAACAAGAGGGACTAGGTTCTTATAAAGAATGATTTTTAAGATGTATATGGTTTTAAGGTTTTTATGAGACCATTTTCATCGTGAATAATTTCGTGCATTTTAACGGAGCGCAAGTGCGTGACCCCTTCTGACAGACTGGAATCGTGGTAAAATAAATACCATTTTTGGTCAATTTGGCATATGGAGTGGTGTGTTGTCCAGCCCACAACGGGTTCCAGGATTCTTCCTTTATAGGTAAAAGGTCCGTAAGGAGTGTCCCCAATGGCATAGCATATGAAATGGGTGTCTCCGGTAGAGTAGGAGAAGTAGTATTTGCCGTTGTGTTTGTGCAACCAAGCGGCTTCGAAGAAACGTCTTTGGGTATCGCCTGCCAATAGCGGGTTTCCATTTTCATCAAGGATTGGCACATCTTTCGGCTCTTCGGCAAATTCCAACAGGTCAGCTCTCATTTTGGCCATTTTGGGCATTAGGGCGACCTCGTCGTCATCTGGAATATGTGCGGTGGGGCTTTCCGGTTCTTCCCCGTTAAAGATCCCCGTTCGCCAACGTTGCAGTTGCCCTCCCCAAAGTCCGCCAAAATACATATAGTAACTTCCATCCTCATCTTCAAAGACTGCTGGATCTATGGAGAAACTACCTTTTATAGCTTCTGGATTTGGTTTGAAAGGTCCAACGGGGGAGTCGCTGACCGCAACACCTATCCTGAAAATACCATCGTACCCTTTCGCCGGGAAGAACAAGTAGTATTTACCGTCTTTATGCGCTGCGTCAGGTGCCCACATTTGCCTCTCCGCCCAGGCCACATCGTTCACGTGCAAAGCCAAACCATTGTCCACAGCTTTGCTGTCTACGCTGTCCATGGACATAACATGGTAATCTTCCATGGCGAAGTGACTTCCTAAGTCATCAAAGGCTTCACCCGCATCTATGTCGTGCGATGGATAAATGTATATTTTACCATTGAAATAATGCGCAGAAGGATCTGCGGTGTAAATGTGTTTCACCAATGGTTGCGAAATGGCTTTTTCATTAAGCTTATCAAAATCGATGTGATCTATGTTTTTTTCGGGCATTATAATGTGATTTTTGCAATTATCTTCTATTCTTTAATTCAGTTTCTATCTGCAGTTCCATTCTCTTATTTATTTCATAAAAAAATAGTAATCCAACGCCTATCAAGAAAGGAATGGCCGGGTAGATACTAACCAGCAATCTTGTACCCTGGATGGCAGTTTCCGGTTGTACCGTTGCCACACCTGAAATAGCGGCCTCTTTGGTTATGTAACCATATAATCCCAAAATCCAGGCAACTAGTGAACTCCCTATGCTCAAACCTCCTTTTAGACCTACCATCATCGCTGAAAAAATAATGGCCGTTGCTCTTCGGTTTGTCCTCCATTCAGAGAAATCCGCAACGTCTGCAATCATCGCCCATAAAATGGGTGTACTTATGCCATAGAAAAACATATGGAGTATTTGGGCACCATATATTGTGCCAACAGCATCGGAAGGGAAAAAGTAAAACGATATGATGAACAAGGTGGATATGAATAGCGATGCACCAAAAACATTTCGTTTTCCATATTTGTCCGCAAGGCTTTTTGAAATTGCAATGCCAATAAGACCTACGAGAATCCCTCCACCATTAAAAACTCCTAACCCTAAGGAGGTGTCGTTTTCAAAAGTTGGTAAATAACTTTTGAGCGGATTTAAAAAAGCGTTCAGACTTGCTTGGTCCACGTAATTTTCAAAATAATAGACGTAGGAACCACCTTTCATCGCCAAGGTGATGAAGACCAAGGTAGTTAGGGTCAACATGATGATCCATGGCCTGTTCTTGAACAAATCCCCCAAGTCTTCCTTAATGCTTGATTTTTGTTCAGGCTTGGGTACAACACGTTCCTTAGTGGTAAAAAACGTGATAAGTAACATAATCGTGCCGATAATCGCCAACCAGGTCATTACCGTTTCCATACCTTCGGCCTTGTTCCCGTCACCCGCTTTTAAAATGAGGTCGTACATAAATACCTGGACAAAAAATTGGGCCCCCATTACCGCTATGAATCGATAAGCGGAAAGGCTATTGCGCTCTTTCATGTCACCGGTAATAACACCACTTAAAGCGGAATAGGGTAAATTGTTCGCGGCATATAGTAAAAGGAGTAAGGTGTAGGTTACTACGGCATAGATCACTTTTCCCTTGTAGGAGAAATCGGGTGTGCTAAAGGCCAGCATTGCCGTTACCCCTAACGGTATGGCGGTCCATAAAATCCACGGGCGGAATTTACCCCATCTATTTACGGTCCGGTCCGCTATTACCCCCATTAACGGATTAAAGACAAAAGCAGCGATAAGTCCTACCACTAGCGTAACGGCCGAGGCATCATTTGCTTTTAGCCCATAGATATCCGTATAAAAATAAGCTAGATACGTAACTAGGGTTTGGAAAACTAGGTTCGCGGCAAGGTCGCCTAAGCTATATCCAATTTTTTCCTTAACGGATAGTTTATGTGATTTGAGACTCATTTCCTTCTAATTAGTTCGTTTGGTTTTTAATATCAAATCTTTTTTTCAACGCTATGATACTGTCATAGGCGGCTTTTGGTCTCAAACTCCTGTCAAAAAGTAAGGGATAGTTGGTTCTTCCCCTGATAGGGAAACCGTTTAACCATGATTGTCCATCACTTACGCCCCAAAAGGTAACCCTGCTGATTTTATCCTGATGCTTAAGAAAGATGGCAAAGATATCTTTATAACGGTTGGCCAGTTTAACCTGAATCGAATCTGGCAGGCCTTCTGTGTACGGATTCATTTCTTCACTGTTTTCAAAGTTCTGACTAATTTCGGCACCTTCTAAATCCCAAGGGTTAGGCAGTACGCTCACATCAAGTTCGGTAATGGCCACCTTTACACCAAGCTCGGAATAATCCAGAATACTCTGTTCAATTTCTTCCAGTGTGGGAGAATTCAAATGCCAGTGGCCTTGCATGCCGATGCCGTCCACTTTTATGCCCTGATCTATGATTTTCTTGACCATACGGATGGCACCCTGTCTTTTCTCAGGATTGGTCATATTGTAGTCATTGTAATACAGGTCGGCAGAAGGATCGACTTCGGCGGTCCATTTAAAAGCTGATGCCAAGTAATTTTCACCCATTTTTTTTAGAAAAATGGAATTACGTAACGTTCCATCTTCATTTAAAGCTTCATTTACCACATCCCAGGAACCGAGCTTACCTTTGAAATGTTGCGCAAGGTCTTTTACGTGTTTTTCGGTTGCAGTGGCAAACTCCAAACTGTCCTCGATGGAACTGAACCATGGTGATAGTTGACTATGCCAAATAAGTGTATGGCCATGGACAAACATGTCATATTTTTCACCTAAGGCTACGAATTTGTCTGCCAGTTCAAAATTAAATGTATCCCTTTGTGGATGAATGATCATCGATTTCATGATGTTCTCGGCAGTAATACTGTTGAACTCCCTTCCTAATAGGGAAGCCATGACAGAATCCGTTTCTTCTATTTGAAACCTGTTAATTGCTGAACCGATATAAAATTCATCCTTGAATGCCTCTTTTAAAGATAGATTTGGTTCTTGCTCTTTTCTTGATGGTTTTTCTGAGCAAGCGAAAAAGACAAGACAAATAATGGCCATTAATGTGAATTTATTAATGAATTGGTTAGCCATGTTTTTACGGTTCTTCATAATTCGATTTTTATTGGTCAATGTTTGAAAAATTTACGTGCATCTAAAGGAGGCTAAAAGTAGTTTTTGGCCAATTGATTTCTTATAACAATTGCGGCAAATTCTAACAAATATGTTGTAATGCTAAAAAACAACCACTAAAAATATATTATTTTTATTTATTCAAATAATTTTTTTCGTTTTTAATGATTTTACAAATTTTGAGCGAAGATTTAAATTCTGTTTTAAGTTTAACGTGCTAAGATGAAGTTTTCATTTCCGTTGTCCACATTCATAAATTGAAGACTGTTTGTTAGAAAAGCATCTAGGTTTGGTTCGGTTATAGCAATATGTCCTGTGTTGGGCACAATCCATAATGCCGAATTCGGAATATTTTTATGCAATGCAATTGCTGGGTCGATACCAAGTATTTCATCGCGATCCCCGTGAACAATCAAAGTCCTGAAATTAAATGCATTTAGTTCTTGATCTTTTAGTTTGATTTGATAGTCAAGCATTTGGATTGAATAACGCCTTAATTTGAGCTTCACCATGGTAATGTATTTTTTTTAGTTCTTCAACAAACGATTTTGGTAGAGTTTCATAAGAAAATGTATTATCACCTTCGTTATTTTCTCCTCCTTTATTGCTTTGAGAAGCACCAATAAGAATTATTGCTTGGATTCTTTCTGGGTTAGAACTGGCTAATTCAAGTAGTGTTAAACCGCCAAAGCTTAAACCAATTGCTTTTACTTTTTTTATTTGTAAATGGTCTATAAGTTTTAAAATGTCTTTAGCCGAATTTTTAATTGAGAAGTCAGCTGTTAGTTGGGAAGTTTTTCCATGTCCGCGAAGATCAATAGCGTAAACTTTAAAGTGTTTGGCGTAGGTTAGTATATATCTTAGGTGCCGAAAAATTTAGTTTCGCAGACAAATCGTGTTCTAAATCGTGTTCATTTTCGTGTTCAATCGTAATTGTTTCTAGAAATATAGACATAAAAAAACGGTTTAGCGTGAACTAAACCGTTGTTTTGGGTGATTTTACTAATGTAGCGAGAGGGGGGCACGATCCCCCGACCTCCGGGTTATGAACTTTAACCGCTATTTTTTAGTTTTACAACCTATTGAAAAACAAGTAGTTATTAAATATATTTTTATTGTTTTAGTGTAAACCGTATACGGTAGCGTATACGGTTTACTTTATAAAAATATTGAACTTCTATAAATTCTCCTAATAATATTTGTAATGTGCACAATATTAAAGAAGATTGGTTAGAGGTTTTAACTCTGCCACCCCGACTAATTGAAAATTAAACCCTTATAATCAATTGATTATCAGTATTTTCTATTTTTAGGAATACTGCCAAAACGTACCAAAACGGTACAAATTATATATCGAACGTGTCCTAATACGTGTCCTATTTTAAGCTTACCATTTAAAAGCCTTTTAAATAAGTGGTTTTAAGATTTGAGTCGTCGGGGAACTTGGATTTGAACCAAATGAACAGAACTTCTGTAGATAAAGACTTAGTTTAATTTTTATCCAATTGTTCAACGGCTTTAAATTATTAATCTTAATCCCAATATCCTATAGCTTCCAAACATATATCAATAAAATGGTGAAACAATAGTGAAACATCAATTTTTCATCCCAAATTGAATACAGTATTTTTTCAATACTTCTTTTAAAACCAATAAGTTAATTTTAACACCAGTCCCCTATTCTTTAAGTTAAAATCCCGTGAATCGTAATTGTCGTTGTAAATAACAAATAAATCAGACATTGGTAAATACCTCCATTGTAATCTGGTATAAATAGAAAAATTGTTGTTTTGGCTATTTTTTTGAATTATGGTATTCCAAAACAAGTTATTAGAAAAACTAATATCAGATTTTAATTTTAATAGGTGAACCTCCTTCTTAAAATTATCAGAGATATCATTTATTAAATTGTAATTATACGATAGCCCAAAATTACCCCATGATTTGATTCTGAAATTTTCATTAAGGTCTAGACTGATTTTAGTGCCATCAAAAAAGCCACCATATCCAATTCTCATATTTGATTTAAAGATTCTTCTATTATCAGTTTCATATGAAATCCCATACTGACTAAAGTTATAATTCCCTTGCGGTAATATAATATCTCTTCCCAATATATTCGTTGGATAGGCAATGTTAACGTTTCTAAAATTGTAATCTATTGAAAGAAAAGAAGTATTAGTATAGCTAAAATCCCAGGTAACTGAATTATCACTTTCAGTTAATTCTTTTCCGGTACTATCAAAATACAAATGATGCCAAGTTTTTATTCCATGCCAATTTAATTTGCTTTTTGGATTTTTATTAAAAAAAAGATATTGTAGTTTCGGGTAAATGTGAACAAACCCAAGATTAAAAGTTTCTCCTGTTATGGCATTATAATTTTCTAAGCGAGGGTTTATTCCTAATTCAGGAGTATAATTTTCACCTACAACATCTACATCCCAACCACTTCTAAAGCTACGGGTATTATAATTTCCATTGAAGCCATAATAATGGTTGTTTTTTAATTTTTCCTCCGTTTTTAAACTATGAAATTTAAAAGTGTTATTGAAATTTTGATTTTTAGAAATAAAGTTTAATTCTGCTCCAATATTATTCATATAATCTTTTTGCTCAGCATTGCTTAATACATGTTTATTGATGTAAAATATTTTAAACAAAAATTTTTTTAATACTTTCTGGTGAATAGCAGAAACTGTATAGTTTTCTGCTAGAATATCATTTCCCTTGGATGTTTGAACATTCATTACACCAATTCTCGCATTTTTAAATAAGTTTCCAGTAATCTTTGCTCCAAAAGTAATAGGGACTACCTCACCATTATTTAAACCAATATTTCTAGAATAAAAAGGCTGAACTAACGTACTTCCAAAATTTGAAAAAACATCATCATTTTCTATAAAGAAATTTCTTCTTTCGGGCAGAAAAATATCAAACCTAGAAATATTTGTTATTTCTTCATCAGCATCGGCATTGGAGAAGTCAGGGTTCAAAGTTAAATCTAAATTTAATGAACTTGAAATAGCTATTTTACTATCAATTCCAACCTTTATTTCGTTATTGTTAATAGGATTAGCGGCATCTGTTTTATCCTCTATTGAAGATAAAGTGGTGTATGGGGCTAAACTAAATATTCTTCCATTTTCGGGGATGTCTTCAGACCAATGTAAAGTGCCCATAAAATTTAAATCCATACTTCCATAATTTACTGGAAACATCGTCCAAGTATAATCGTAGTTTGTAAACATATCATTTCTGATAAAATTTATTCCCCAATCTCTGTTTTTCTTGTTAAACCTTAAAGATGTAAAGGGTATAACCAATTCGGCTATCCAGTAGTTTTGATATTGACTTACAACAGAATTCCATTTATTATCCCATGCTTCAGAATATGTTGTCTCAGAACCATTATTTGATAAACTTGATTCAATTCTTGCTCCACCTGCATTCACTCCAAACATATAACCATTTTGACCTTGATTCATTGGGTCTATTGTCATAGTAAAACTATCGCTATCCCAATGGGTTCTTGAATTGTCCATTGCTACGGATTGTATAATTCTTTTCCCTTCATCATAGCATTTAACAAATACATATAAGTTTTTGTCGTCATAGGTTAATTTTATAATTGTTTTTCTTTGTGCTAACCCAGAATCAACAGGATAGTGATTTGAAAGATTGATAATAGAGTCAAATGACAGCCATTCTATATAATCTTCATTTCCATCAACTTTGATATCACTTTTAGTCTTTGTGATTCCATAAAATTTATTTTTTTGCGATTTTTCAACTTCTTGTGAAAAAGCATTATAATGCATTAGCGCAATAGCAACAAGACCAAAAACAATATTTCTGTTCAAATAAATCATTATTGAATTTTATAATATTAGAGAATGGGATTTTTTGATGACAATGCATTTATTGAAATACATTGTCATCTAATGTTTTGATTTAATATTTGGAGTGTTCTAATTGAACGGAATTGGCAGACTTTCTAGCCAATTAAAAATTGAGGATAGAAATTCGGGATGTGCCATTGGCCAATAAGAGAAATCACTATTTCCTACTAACTGCATGGAGTGATTTGCATCCGTTAGTAAAACAACTTTTGAGTTGATATGGGTATTCTTTAAAACTTTAAATATTGAATCACTACTTCTCTCTGGAATAATTTCATCCTTAGTTCCTTGAATTATGAGTAGTGGTTGCTTTATTAATTTAAAATAGGGCATAGGTGTAAATTGAAGCTTTCTGTCAACTTCAATTTCGTTCAAGTTGGGTATCCATAATTTTGAAAACCAAGGATTATTTTTGTTTTGGATAATGGCGTCTTCTAGTGTTTCTCTTGTTGTTATTCCACCAATATATTGGTAAACTAAACGCTCTAAAGCAAAAGCTTCATCAAAATATTTATGTTCGATTGTTGATTGATTATTGTTTTTCCAATAATTTAAATCACTTTCTAATAATGAGGTAGAAGGGCAGCTCACCACAATACCAAAAGCAAGATTCTCTATTTTGCTTAAAATATAGGGTACTTTTGTTCCACCTTGACTACTTCCTTTAATACCAATATTAGAAAATGGTATGTTCAATTTGTTTGATAAAAATTTAAGTGCATTTATATCATCCATACACAATTCTTCAATAGAAGAACTTCTCCAATTTCCTTCAGAAATTCCAGTACCTCGTTTGTCAAAATGAAATGTAATAAAACCTTGGTTAGTAAATTTCATGGCTTCGGCTCGAGATGCACTTCTATCTGAATTTCCTGATGATGTAACAAAATATAATACTTTATTAGAAAACTTAGAAGGGAAATAAATAGTTCCTTTCAAATTTAAATTATTAGAGATAAAAGAAACTTCCTCTTGACGAATTGTATTCTCTTTTATGTTATTAATCTTATATAATTTAAAGTTTTGATTTATGCTGTCAACCGATAAATTAGCATATAAGTTTGTACCATCTTCGGAAAGTTTATTTTTAAATTTAAAACTAAAATAATCGCTGTTTAACTCAAAACAAATAGAGTCTCCCTTTTGTGAAACATTTGATGTAGGTATTCTGTATGCATTTTGATCTGGACTAGTGAAGTAAACCTGGTAATTTAGAGTATCCTTCTCGATTTCGATTTGAATAGGAGTAGTAAAGTTACCATGCGTAAAGTCACCTTCATAAAAGCCAACAAAAGCGTTTTTATTTGGGTGATTGTTTTGACAACCTAAAGTAAAGCCAAAGGCCATAAAAAGAGCAGCTAATATGTGCCAAATCTGTTTTAAAATAAATTCCATTGTTTTTAAAATTTAAAAGTTATATGCAATAGTAAAAACAGATAAATTAAAATGGCATATTTTATAATTTAAACAGGTTCTGTTTTATTTTTGAGAACCTTTTTTGAATTCAGATGGCGTAAAACCTGTGTTTTTCTTAAACCATGTATTAAATGCTGACTTAGAATTAAATCCCACTTCATACATAATCTCATTAATTCTGATATCATTATTATGAGCGTCTTGAAGCAATTTTTTAGCTTCTTCAAGTCTCTGAAAACTTATATATTGAGAGTAAGTTAAATTGAACGTATCTTTCAAAATCTTCGATAAATTATGTTCCGATAGGTTTAATTTAGTACTTAAGCCATTTAGATTTAAATTGGAGTCTTTAAAAATCTTTTGTTCAGACATTAGTTTTTGTAAATCTTCTAATATTTGATAACTTGAATCATTCACGATAACTCCAAGATTCTTTTTGGTTTTAAGTGTAACGTGCGTTAGGTTGTCATTTTCTTTAAAAAATAATTGATTACTTCTAGACTCATATAAAATCATTAAAAGCTGAGTCAATAATAACCCAAAAATTAAAAAAACTAAATATTGAGATGACAAAATGTTAATTGAAAAATTCTCAAGTATTAGACAAATGGTAATCAAAAATTGAATTATGAATAAGCTAATTGAAAATTTAATCCTCCTATATTGTAAAGTAGGCTTAATGGCTTTAATCAGTAATCTATTTTCATTTATAAAATAGATGAGAAAAAAAATGTATACCAAGAATTGTAGAGCAATCAAAATAGTTATATAGGAATTGTCATTGTAACCTAAAATTTTATTTTTAAAGTCATCAAAAATCCAATATATAATTACGCATAAAAAAGGAATGCTGGCAATGAAATGCTTATAGATTAAAGTACTTAAATTTTTAACATAAAATAGTGATAGGATATGAAAAAACAATAAAGGGATTAGTAAGAACCCTGTTAGAGAATTAAAAATTGGAAAAATAATTATAGATTGATCATGATATGAAAGTATTTGATTTAAAGCAATTAAACTGATAATTAAAGTGTAAAAAGCTAATAATCTGGAGTTTTTAGAAACTACAAATAGCTGTTTGGACAAATAGAAACCTATTATCATAATAGACACTAAAAGGACCTCTGTAAATAGATTCATTTAATTGTAGTATTTCAATTTATCCCTTTCTTCAAGATAAATTTAATACATTAATTAAATTTAGGAAGCTCTTTTGTGTATCCTTTAAACAATGAATAGTAAAATTTTATAGAATTTTGAATTCATTTGTCTATTCTTCTAAGTGCGTTGGGTTTTTTAATGATTAGAATTATAAAAAGAATTAAAATAACAAACCAGCTTAAAGTAGTAAAAGCCCCTTTTAGCTGTGTACAAATACTTGCTGTTTTTATAACCTCGGGCGTTACATTTATTGGGTTAATTAACATTAAAGTAATCATTACATTTTCAATATAATCAAAAATCATGGCTATAAATGGTAGGATGAATAAATTCGAGAAGACATGATATTCATTAATTTTTATCAAATTAGATAATCTAACTATTAATGTACTTAAAAAAAGCGCAAGCAATATGGGATATAGTAAGTCAAGAAGAAATAATTGAGGAAAAATATAAAAATCGATTGTTACTTTGTCTAAGTTTTGAAGCATTCTTATTGCTTCTTCTTGAGAGTATCCGAAAGTTTTCAAATCAAATGCCTCAGTTCCAAGTTTGGCATTGATGTGTGGAAAAGTAAATAACAGCATTAATAACAAGATAGCATGAGAAAGAAAGAACAAACCTGTTATGCTGGATTTTGATGTCATCCATTCCAACTTATTATGAATATTTTTTAATATCATTGATTTACTAGAATTTATTATTTTTTCTTTGTTTTTTTATATTCTTTATCATTTTTCCAAAATCTTTATCCATCTTTTTCCTCTCCTTTGCATCCGATTCAAAATGCATTTTTTCTTTCTCCATCTTCATGAAATTTGTATAAGAATCAGCATCTAATTCTTCATTTTCAATCGCATTTAATACAGCACATCCTTTTTCATTGGTATGTGTACAATCATTGAATTTACATTCTTTAGCTAAATTCAATATTTCATCAAACGTCATTTCAAGTCCATCTGAAATATTTGTTATACCAACTTCTCTCATTCCAGGATTGTCAATTAGTATTCCATTGTCTAGAACAATTAATTCTCTATGGCTGGTCACATGTTTTCCTCGTTCTATACTCTCGCTTATTTCTCCTGTTTCCATCAAATTGTTTCCGGTCAAAGTATTAATGAGTGTAGATTTTCCAACCCCTGATGAACCTAATAAGCAATACGTGTGACCCTTAATCAATTCAGATTTTAGCTTGTCAATTCCTATTTGAGATTGGTTGCTTATTTCAAATAGAGGAACGTTTTTAATTCTATCTCTTACTTGAGTCATTAATTTTTCTAATTCCTGCTTCTCTATTAAATCTACTTTGCTTAAAACAATAATTGGTTTAATTTTAGAAGCGTTGCAAATAGTCAGGTATCGTTCCAATCGATTGATATTAAAATCTCTGTTCACCGATTGAACGATAATTCCAAAATCAATATTGGTAGCAATAATTTGGGTCTGTCCCAATTTGCCAACAGCCTTTCTTTCTAAAATTGATTTTCTGGGAAATACAGTGTGGATTAGCGCTTTGTGGTCATTATACTCTGATATAGACACCCAATCGCCAACAGCGGGTAAATCATTCCTGCTCGTGGCTGTAAATCTTAAATTTCCTATAAGCTCAGCATCAAATTCGCCACCATCATTTTTAACGGTATATCGATCTTTATGCTCAGAAATCACTCTTCCAATACCAAAAGAATCAAAATTATTCTCTTTTCGATATTCTTCTAATTCTGTATTGTATCCTAAATCTTCAAGTCTCATTTTTATTCATGATGCTGTTTAATCCTCACTATTAATTTGATGCTTGAATTGTTCTAAGAAATAGTTATAATACCCATAATCACGATGCTTAATAACTTTTTAATTCTCTACAGTTCTTAAAATTTTAGTTTATTGTGTCGAAGCAATTTTATAAAGTTCACGGAATACTTTACTTAAGTTAACTTCCTTAGACCCTGAAGAATTAATTAAAACAATAATATCAATATTACTTGGCATGAGGTGCAACATGGTCGCCTGAATACCATCAGAACCTCCAGTTCCACCAAAAAAAGTCATTCCATTATCCTGTGAGGAATTTAATTGCAATAGCACCTTTTGAGTTTCATCGCTTAATAAATTGCCGTTTTTTAAAGCCGAAAGAAAGATGGACAGGTCGTTAATATTGGATGAGATGCCTCCAGCTGCCCAAGCCCAACTATTAAATAGTTTATATGTTTCACTTAAGTTTGTGAATTCATATCCTTTTGATTTTTTTAAAAGTCCTTTTTTAAAAGCAGATTTAGCAAATGAAGAATTTGGGATTATATAACTGTCAATAGGCTTTCTCTCTTTATCATCAAAACCTTCTAAAAAAGTGTCATTCATTTTTAGTGGTGTGAAAATGCGTTTTTGACACTCATTTGATAAGGTATTATTAGTGATTTTTTCTATAATCATTCCCAATAAAATGTAATTTGTATTGGAATAGATTTTTTTAGAATAAGGTTCTAATGGTTCACTATCAGGTTTCTTATTTTCTATATAATTAATTAACTCATTTGGCAGCCAGGTTCGTGACATACCATCATAAAAATAACATTCTTTCCAAAAATCATTGTTTTCTGTAAAACTGTAGATACCACTGCTGTGACTTAAAAGCTGGAGAATGGTAATACTATTTACATTTATTATTTTGCTTTGTATCTCCACATCTAAATATTTTGAGATGGTATCAGTTAGGCTGAGCTTATTTTCATCTACCAATTGCAAGATAACAAGAGACGTAAATATTTTTGAGATACTAGCTAAACGAAAATTTTGGTTAGTATCTAATGGAGTATCATTTTCAATGTTACTGACTCCAGATTTGCCTCTCCATTCTGTTCCGTCCGTATCTTTTACCAAAGCAACAATGGCTGGCAAACCTTTCTTATGAGCATTATCTAGAATTTCTTGGTATTTAGCAGTATTGGATTGTGAATAAACTATACTAAGAGATAATATTACTGTTGAAAATAGAAGAGTTAAGTCTTTATTCATTTCGTGATATTTAAATTAAAATAAAGACTAAATTCTCATAGAAATGTTGAAAACACATTGTCAGATTTATTCAGTCTACCAGTTGTTTTGTTCTGTATTCTGTCCATTTTTTTGAATACTTCTGGATAACCATATAGTTCCAATACAAAATAATAGCAATCCAATTGTTCTTATTGGGAATACTACACCGTTTCCAAATAATGGTACTCCAATAATTAAAAACCACAATGGAATCTTTGGATATGAATTCGTTTGTAGTGCAGCAATACCGAAAAGGATATATCCAATTCCCAAAAACGCACCGGAAGAAATTAATCCAGCCACAACTCCTATATCGCCGTCTACTAAAGCTCCATTAACTTGCAGTAGCTCTGGATGAATTTTAGCCGCTGCAGGCCACAATAGGGTTTCATAATACTGAATGCTTGTGAATAAAATAAGTCCTATTGAGGCAATGATTAGTCCGTAAAAACCTAATTTATTAAACTTCTCATGGTTCTTCAGGTAGAAGCCAGGGAAACCTAAAGTCAATAATAATATTGATATTAAGCCTATAATATTTATTTGCATCCAATTATCGTTAAGTATTAGATTTTTAAAATTATCGGATGAATCAGCTATCGGAAGAAAAATTGGCATTAAAAACCACCAAACCAATAAACCTACAGCTCCAATAATGCTTAGTAATCCTTCCGTTTTAATAATTCTATTTATTCTCATATTTTAGGGTATCATGTAATTTAACTTACACAACTCGTTAAATAATGACGTTAGTAACATTAACAAACCAGATTCACTGGATTGAAAGAGTATTTGACACATTTAATACGTTTTTGTTTTTTTTTAAGGTGTTATTTTTTGAAATGCAATATTTCCTTTAAAGAAAGATTGTTTTCTATATCTTTTTCATAAAACCAAATATCTCTTAACTTTCTATCTACTAACAATTGTAATTGATCCCCTTTGAAGGGTGAATTATTTTGAGAAGCATTTCCATAACTCAGTATACCTTTAGCTTTAATCTGCTTTCCAAATTCAACTACTGAAGTATATGCAGAACCTCCCAATAAAGTATAATTAGCGTCTGATATTCGACTGTAAAACCCGGCATTAAAACTGCCTATTTCACTCAATCCTAATCCACTTTTTAATTTTTTACCTGAATAATTTATTCCGTAAACTTCATTCCATTTAATATCTAATTTTTTATACTTTTCTTTTGTATCCTTAGCTGCCAATAAAAGCATTTGCTTAGCTTCCTTTGTTAGGGTATTTGGTGTGTTTAAAGCATCATTTTTAGAAAACTCAACTTCAAACATTTTCTTTTTTCTGGACTTAAAATACCAGTTTACAAAAAGTACGGCTCCTTTGCTGGATGCGTCTAATTTTCTGTCCCAATTTTTCAAAACATTGGCAGCCTCATTTAGAAGTGGTTCTTTTTCTTTTAAACCATAGCTAACTAATTCCTCCACAGTTCTGTCTGCCAGTTCTGCATATGTTGAAGATTGCATTTTAACAAGTTCATCAAAACTTAACTTTTCTTCACTCAATATCATTTTAATTGAACGTGTACTTCTATAGTTAAAGTCTGTAAAAGGTTTATTGGCTATATAAGCAGGAAAATTTAAAGGCTCTTCAATAAATGGATACGTACTGGTCCAAGGCCCATTATTTGAATTTGCTACGAAGCCTGATGTTGGATTTTTAAACTTTGGTAAATCTTCATAGCCTATATATTCTTTAACTATAGCTCCTGGTTTTGAAGAAGGAATTACTTTTGACCAATCACTTAAATTTCCTTCAGGACGTTTTGGAATGATTCCATTATATAAATAAAAAATCTCTCCATGGGTATCAGCATAAATAATGTTTTGTAGAGGCAATTGTAACATTTGCATGGCAGTTTGAAACTCTTCTAAATTGCTTGCTTTTGCCATATGGTAAAATTGCTCTGTAAAATTAGGTCTGTCCAATCCCGAAAGCCTCAATGCCAGTACTTTACCCTCCTTCTCTTCGACAATATAACCGTACTCAGACTTCTTAACTTGTATTTTTTCATAAGATAAGTTATCACCATTTTTAACTGTAATAGTTTCATTTATAACTTCTAGCGGTTTCCATTTTCCATCAACCAAATACGAATTCCCTTCTAAATCCAATTCAATTAAATCCATTGAATCTGCTTGATTAAAGGTGAGCGCCCAGCCTAAGTTGTCATTAAAACCCATGGCAATAGATGGACTTCCAACCAATGCAACACCATAAATATTTAAATCTTTACTCTGTAAATGAGCTTCAAAGAATATATAATCATCAAACCAAGGCGGATGTGGTTGTGTTAGTAATAGGGAGTTTCCACTTTCGGATTTTGATGGTGCTATAGCCCATGCATTTGATCCTGCTGTTTTCCACTCATCAGCCTGCGGTAACATTGCGAAAGCTCCAACCATAAAATGGTAAGCTATTTGTAATTTAGCCAAAGGATCCGTGTTCTTTATAGGTAATACAACCTTTAGTTCATCATTTATTTCATCACCATGTGCGTTGCAATAAGCGTTCATACCTGCTACAAAAGAAGATAGCTGTGTTTTCATTTCTTCACTTTGCAAGTTGTACCATTCTTGAGCACGTTGAGGCACCCCGAGTTTTCTTGTTAATTGATCGCTTTGAAAATTTTTATCTTCTGCACCCCAATACTCTGATGCACGTCCTCTTGCTTTCCCATAAGATTTTAAAATAAGGTTTCCATGGGCTTTCATTTGTGCCCATCCAAATGCATAATAAGTTTCTGCATCATTTTTACCTTTAATATGTGGAACACCCCATGTGTCCCATTTAATTTCTGGTGAATTGGTATGCTGTGAAAACGTAACAGAAACAGAAGTAGTTGTTAATATTAGTATTAACAGTATACTTAATCTTTTCACCTTGTTGTTTTTTTCTTTCATCCTTACTGTTTTATAAACTGCGTTGTAAGCCGTATTTCTTGTCAGTTCTTGTTTCGATCCATATTCGTTTTATGATAATGGGACCAACAATCCAATATATTAATGCTGTATAAATTCCGGGGAAATAACCACCAACCACAATACAAAATATAACGTGAGCAATTGCATTACCAATGACTCCATACATTACAAAAAATAGAGGAATCATCATGGGTGGTTTTATTTTCTTATAAATCAAAATAGCTCCCATAATGAACATAAAATATGCGAACATATTAAACGCAACAAATGTGTCTAAAGGATATTCAGGGCTATTAAATAGTTTCGGGAATTTGTAATTAAAACCTGTGATGTATTCCTCTGTAAAATGAATAAACTGTATCCCAAGTGCTAAAAGATATACAGGTAATATTTTATCAGGTTCAGGTTGTTTCTTGTATACAGTCAAGAAGTAGAAAAGGAGAGCTAAGATGACTCCTGGTACAAACGTCATAATAAGAGATAACCCAGAAGAAAAGTAGAAAAATCCGGTTGTCATTCCAATTGCAATAAGTATTGGTATAATTATATTTTTATTCATTTTATTAAATTATTTCTCACACTCATGTTTTAATAAATAAAGCCAGTTTTGCATTCCTTTTTCTAAGTTTTTATTGAGCATATTTTTTAGGAGCTTTGCAAATATGCCTTCCAAACTTTCTTCAACACTTACCTTTGATTCACCATCATTTTCGGTAAGTGTCCAGTTATGAATTGCGAACATTCCAAAATTTTTTCCTGTCAAACCAAGTTGACTGTAAGGGATAACAGTGTGCAGTTTGGAATGTATATTCACACCACCTGATTTCCAGTCAAATGTTGGTTTATATTTAAAATTTATTATTCTTTTGTATTAGAAACAGTATTTATCCAATTTTCAATTGTTGTTAAATAATCAGGATGCAATTTAAACCAATATGGGAAATCACTTCCTCCAATATTAGACATCGAATGAGAGGCTCCTTCCAATAAAACTGTTTTATAATTATCATTACCTGATTTCTTAATTGCATCGGTAATGAGTAAATAACTATTGACAGGTATTATTTCATCCATTTTACCTTGCATAATTAAGATAGGTTGCCTTGTTTTTTCAAAGTAGGGTATTGGAGTATATAGAAGTCTTTTATCTGGTTGGACTTCATCCAAATTAGGTGCCCAAATATTGGCAAACCACGATGCTGATTTTTTAGAATTTATAGCCTTTTCTAAATCTGCTCTTGATATTTTACCTGCCATAAATTCAAAAACTTTTCGTTGCAGTAGCGTAGCATCATCCAAGTGATTCCCTAGTAATTTAGCATTTCTATTCCTCCAATAATTTAAATCACTTTCTAGTAAGGTAACTCCTGGGCAACTTACTATAATCCCATAATTCAAATTCTCTAATTCATTTAAAATAGAAGGTATTTTTATAGCTCCTTGACTACTCCCTTTTATTCCTATTTTCTTAAGTGGTATTCCAGTCTTCTCAGAGAAATATTCTATAGCTGTGACATCATCTGTTATATATTCCTCAATTGTTGCAGTATTCCAATCACCCTCAGAATTTCCAGTACCTCTTTTGTCATAATGAAATGTAGTAAATCCTTTTTGTGCAAGTAATATGGCTTCTGCACGTGAAGCACTGCGGTCTTGGCCTCCAGAAGAAGTCACAATTACAAGGGCTTTCCCTTTATTATTATTATTGGGATACCAAATAGTTCCATTTATACGTAATCCATTGGATTTAAAACTAATCTCCTCACTTTTTGGAGTATTGCTATTATCTAAAAATTCCTTTTCTAATGTGTAAAGGGTTGTAATAGTGTCAACAGTAAGTGACCCTTGAAGTTTGCTATAATTATCAATCCATTTGTTTTTGAAGGAGTAAGTGTAAAAATCGCTTTGCAGCTTAAAATTTATTGAATCATCACTAACTTCAACATTTTGAAACGGAATTCGATTGGCATTTTGTTCTAAACTCGTGAAGAAAACTTTAAAATCGATAGAATCAATTTCTATTTCTAAGAGTATCTTATCAGAAAAATTACCATATTCAATAATACCACTATAGTTTCCTGTTTTCTCCTTCTTATTGCTTTCGGTGTTTTGCTTACAAGAAAACACACCAAATACCAAAAAGATTATAAATATTTTTTTCATTCGATTTAATTATTTTTCACATTCTTGTTTTAATAAATAAAGCCAGTTTTGCATTCTTTTTTCTAAATCTTTATTCAACATATTTTTTAGGAGCTTTGCAAATAAGCCTTCCAAACTTTCTTCAACATTTACCTCTGTTTTTCCATCTTTTTCCGTAATGTTCCAGTTATGAATAGCAAACATTCCAAAAGTTTTTCCTGTCCAACCAAGCTCAATACATGGTTTAACAGTATGTAGTGTGGAATGTATTTTTGCTCCGCCAGATTTCCAATCAAATGTTGAGTTCGGCTTTAATTCACCATTCAATTTAGATTTGCTAATATCTATTTGCCAGTTATCCCAATTGTTTATGTTTGCCAATGCTTCCCACACCTTTTTACTATTAGCAGAAATTGTTATTGTCTTGCTACACTTTACAGGTGCATTATTGTTAATGCTTTTCATGTTGTATTATTTTTTTATAGAATAGCTATTATTGCAATTTGGTTAACCATCGAATTGAGTTTAAAAATAAATCTGCGTTGTCACATTCGGGATCATGAATGGTTACAGGAATCTTCTCACCATCAATAAGTAAATCTAGACTTCTGAATATTCCTTGATCTGTGCAAACGATTACTCTACCTTCACCATAATTAAAACCAATCATACCTGCATACGAATTTGATGTTTCTTCTATATCCTTGCTTCCATCATGTGTTGGTGTATAATTGATAGTGTTTTTTGGAAAAGGAAGGATTGCATCTTCAGGATTTCTGAAAATTGCTGCTCCGCACAAAAATTTTATCGTTTCTGGTAAGAGGTTTTTAGATAGTCTTGAAGCTAAAACGGGATGATTACTATTAACCATTCCATTTTTAGGTGTCATTATAAAGTGGCTACATAAACCACCATTGTGCCCTGGATTATCTGGGTGATACGCATAGCCATCTCTAAATTTAATACTGAAGGCTTCTAAAAGAGGTAAAGCACCACTACCACCAGGGAAATGACTCAAAAACAAAAACAAACTTCCTCCATTATATACATATTTAGTAATGTCTACGACTTCAGAATCACTTAGCGGTGACTTAAATAGAATTTCTTTTTTTTCTCCAGAATCTAACACAATTTTATCATTTGGCATACCATGTAGAATCAGCATATCAGGGTTAAGCTTGGCAAGGTTGGTTGAATCAAGCACATGGTTTGTAAATTTTAAATCAAAGCCATCTTCATTCATAATTCTTAGCATCTCGCGGGCTGTTTCCTTTCCATATGATAAAGAATAGATGGTATTGTGTGATTGATCTATTAGAATTTTTTTTTGATTTGTTTCTTTTAAAGACTCAAACTGAAAATGAAAAATGGTGTCAAATTCAGCTTCTACAGTGGCTTCTTTTTCTTGTCCAAAAGAGTAATAATAAATAAACACTAACAGGATTGTAATAAGGGTTTGTTTCATGGTTTGCATTATATCTTAGAATTTTAATATTTCATTCTTAATACTTTTTGTTTAGTCTGCTTATGGACATATTCTTTTGTAGTTTTAAATCCGAATTTTTCATAAAATGGTCTTCCTATTTTATTTTGTTCAAAGACTTCTACCTCCAATTCTTTATGAAATTGTTTCATGTAATTAACTAGTGCTGTTCCAATTCCTTTTGAATGATTTTGTGGGTTTACAAATAGTCCACCTATTTCATTTTCTATCATTGATATAAAACCGATGATTGTATTAGATTCTTCATATACCCAAGAATCTGAATTAGGTAGATACATTTCCCTCATTTCTTTTTTTACCATTTGTGTAAATTCGTCATCTAAAAAAGGATGAGCAACCTTTGATGCTTGTTCCCATATATCTACAAGAATTGGGATTTCTATTTCATTATATTTCCTTATCATTTATTTACTGTGATTTAATTTTAATTACTTTGATTTGCTGATAGTGTATTTCTATAATAATCTTGACCACGGACTATAACAGAATTAATAGCATCATAAGCAGTGATATCTACTAAGGGGTCTTTGTTTAAAATCAATAAGTTTGCGATTTTTCCTTGAGTTATAGTTCCATAATCGTTGTCCATATGAAAAGCCTTTGCATTGTTATAGGTGGCTGCCATAAATATTTTTTCTAATGAAACACCTGCATTTAACCAATGTTGCATTTCTAAATAACCATTATATCCTGGTGGATGAGTTGACATATTCATAGCGCCATTATCTGTTGCAAAAAGTAAGTTTGCATTACTATCGGCAAGCAGTTTCACTACTTTATCCATTCTAACTTTCAACATTTCCTGAATACCTTGAAACATGTCTTCAGCTCCATCGAATTTAGAATTAAGAATATTATATAATTCTGGATTGATCATTTTTACTAATTTTTCTCGATTTAAAATTTTTTGTTTTCCCCATTGCCCATCTGGAGTATTCATCCAATCAAAATATGCCATAGGATATACATTTTTTAAAGCAGGATCATTTATAAATTGATCATTCAATAAATCAACTTCGCCATAAATTGCCCGGAAAGTTGGTTGGTATCCTACTTTTCTACTAGCAATATTTAATAGTAAATCTTTATGTTTTTGAGTAAAAGTTAAGTCTAAGAACTGTTCAGGACTGTCATACCAATTCCACATAGAATGTGCTATTATATCCACACCAGCTTCAAGAGCAAACTTTTGCCCATTAAAGGATGGTGAATGCATAATTACTGGTATACCTTCTTGGTGTGCTTCATTGATAAGATCATGCATTAAATCTAGAGTTGGTAACTCCCAACTTTTAGGGAAACCTGATGATTCATCTTCATACAAAGTTTTTACACAAATACCTTGCTGCTCTATAGCAATGTTAGATATAATCGATTTTGGCGTGTGAGACTTTAAATTTATTGAATCTGGAATATTCAAATCTTGATTGTATTTATCATATAAGAATGGATATTTTAATCTGTCTTCAATAGAATATTCTTCCATTTCCATCATAAAATCATTCATTACCTGAACCTGTTCGCCACAAGTATAAATATCAGGCCTAACAGAAGCATTTAATATGCCATTTATAACATCAGGAGCATAGTTGTTTAAGTCAATTAGAGTTGTATAACCATAATACAGAAAACTTTTAGGTAGTTGAGCATAGTACGCATCAACTAATTCTGGATGTTTTCTTTGATGATTCCAATTCATTCCAGCCATATTTGCTAAATGAACATGACTATCTATTAAACCAGGAATTGTGTATTTGCCTTCACCATTTATGCTTTTATAATTTCCTTTTAAATTAGGTTTCTCTATACCAGAATAAATGATTTTATCATTATCTGTTAATATATAACCGACAAATTTTTCAACGTTACCATAAATGTTAGCTGATATTACTGTAGTGTTTTCAATTAAAATACCATTATCTACATTTATATCAGTTTTATTCTGTTCAGTCTGTTTTCTTTTACAACTTAATATTGACACACAGGTTAATATAGTAATTACGGTTATTCTCATCTCTTTCTTAACTTTTAAAGTTTATGCAATAGTAAAAACAGAATGTTGGAATGAGCTAAAATTTGAACTCATAAAGGTTCTGATTTAATTTTCAGAACCTTTTTTTAAATCTAGCAAGTATATTTTATTAATTTTTGCAGTGTATAATGTTGCAGACTTTTCATTACTGAGATATAGAATAAATTTTAGATTTGTCCCATCTTCCATTTTAATTGTTAGGTTACTACTTCCTGTTGCCCTTGAAAGAGAAATCTTTTTTCTAGAACCAATTTTGCTTGATTTGAGTTTGCACCTGACCTCCTCCCATATTTAGGTACCGGTCATAGCTAGAGAATGGGGGCTATTTTCAATCATTTAGATATATTCGTTGGGGGACATGTCCCTTCACGAGCTATTTGGTGTGATCTTAATTTAGTATATGTTTATCCAGTTTTACAGATAGTCCAAAATTAGGGCAATAAGGGTAAATTTATATTTAACTTATAAATTATAAACCCGACGGTTTTCTATTTGTAAAGTTCAGAATAACAGTATTTTATATGACTTATTTAATAACCGCATACGCTACCGTATACGGTGGGTCCCAAAAAAATAAACCGTTAATACTGAATGTAAATCATTCAATATCAACGGTTTAATCAGTAGCGAGAGGGGGGCACGATCCCCCGACCTCCGGGTTATGAAGTTTAACCGCTATTTTTTATTCTTACAACCTATTGAAAAACAAGTAGTTATTAAATATATTTTTACTGTTTTAGTGTAAAGCGTATACGGTAGCGTATACGGCTTACTTTTGTAAATTTACTTAAAATATGGCACTTTTCTAATTGATAATGGTGGTTTTTGAATTTCAAAGAGGGTTTTAGAATTATCCGAATCGCTAACCAATTATGATTTAGGAAATTCCCTAATTCACATTTTAAATTGATTAGCTACCACTTTATACATTTAATACCCAGATAAATTACGCAAGACCAATGTCTGGATTGATTATCTCTGAGAACAAATTAGAAAAGGCAAGTATATACTAATTTTTTCAAATAAGATCATACCTAAAATGCTCATAAATCATCACCATTGCCAAAGTGTCCAATTCGCAATATTTCAATAGTGCACTAGTAATTTCATCGCGCTCTTTTTGCTCCATATCAACGTATTGTAGTTTTGCATAGGCAGTCAAGGCTGCACCACCATCTGCAATACCATCCAATTCTGAGATAGTGTCATCCAACTCCAACATACTCCATCCCTCAAAAAGAGAAGGTAACATTACGTATGGATTAATAACTTCATCACCATTTTTTTCTAACCAAATTTCATTTGCCTCAAAATTGGAACTATCCACATTTATTTTACCAATGGGTTGAGAGTATTTTTTCTGTAAATAGCGGCTAGAATGCAGACTTGCTGGAAGTACTGCTTTGATGCTATTGGAGCCCTTAGTTAAGGGGTTGTAATAATAGTCCTTGACCACTTTGTTTAAATCTACCATACTCCGCTCGCCATTCCATTGCTCAACATTGTCTTTAGTAGCGGTGGAAATGGATTTTAAAAATGAAACTAACTCTTGGGCATCAGGTTCATAGCTTGATTGTAATTGCGAAATAATGGCATTTACAATAGTATTTTCGTGTGCTGCAAATCTAAAAATAGTTCCTTCATCGTTATAGAGCGCTTTTTTCAAAGCCCGAGCAAATTCAAAATTGGGAAATTTCCCAGGGGTATTATTGATGTATTCACTTTTATGCTCAATACTACCATCTTCATTTAATTGGTGGTGCGAAAATTGAAAGGCGACCTGTTCATATGGCCGTCTGCCTTTTGTGAAAGGTAAGGCAACCGTACTAGTTTCAAAATCGATAAAATGTAATGGAAACCTCCAATTTGCTATTTCTTCTTTAAGCTCCTCTTTCAATACGAAAATAGACGTATCGTTCTGTTGGGCTTTCTCAACTTGAATCCATTGCCTTTCTGATGCGGATAATCTTCCTGCTTCTGGTTTTGCATTGATGTCTTCTTCAGTAACGTCTTCCATTAACAAGCGATTCTCCTCAACCAGATTTTTACCTCTAAAATTCCATATTTCAAAAGCGTTGGATTTGTCGAAATCTGAAGGCTTCCAGGCATGTTGTTTTTCAAAACAGTATTTGAATCCTGATTTCAACCCTTCTTGTTCTTGTTCATCGGTAGTCTTAAATTCACAACCCTTACAGCTACCAAATTTGGTTGGCCAATTTAAGTATTCATCCTCCTGATAGGATTCTTTAAAGAGTTTAATTGATTCTTCAAAAGATAGATTGTCAAAATAGGGATATTCATTGGCTATGATTCCATTGACAATCGCATCTACATTGATTTCTGATAGTACAGATTCACCAATTTCATCTAAGGAACCAATATTTGATTGTACATCTGTTCTGTGGTTGCCACCTTTAGGTATCCTGAACAATTGGTTAAGGCCATCCACTTTGGCGGTTTTGGTTTTGTCCGCCATTAAAAGATAGGTTTCAAAGATAAATTGAGGATAAGCCTTTTGAGCCACATATTTTTGGAAAGCCAAATCGAAAAGGTATGATTTCCAGTCACTTTTTATCCCTCCTCGTTTTCCGAAAAATAGAAATTCATCATTTGGGTCATAAGATTTGGCTTCGACCTCTATGAGTTTAATATGGTTTCCTTTTTTCGAAAGAATGTCTGTACGGATGAAAAGACCATTATGCTCAAAGGCTGCTTCATATATTGAAATAGCATCTTTTGTCAATTGTTCTTGGGTAAGATCTGTGGCAAGGTCATATTCATAATTTTGGGTATCTATAAAAATACCTTTCGGGTAATGCAAACGTGCTAAAGCTTCTACCTGAAACCCACCTTTGGCCAAGGCTTGTAGAAAGGAATCATTTAAACTTTGATTCGCATATTCCTTTTTTGAAGTGAAATACAGTTTATTTGGGCATTCTAACCCTAGTTTAAAACGTGATTTGGTTAGTGGTTTCATTTATAATTATTTTCTCTTTAGAACTTACTAATTCAAATTCTAATAAGTCTCCAATCTTATAGTTATCTTGAATATAACCTTTCAATTCAATATTGCCTAAAAGTCATTTATTAGGATTGATGAAAATCTGACCATGTGTCTCTTTATTTAATAGATTTAGGTTTAGATTTTAATGCTCTTTTTGTTACTATTTAAGATTGTTGGCAATCATATCCCCATCTGAATGCTAACCATTTTCTGTAAGTTTACTATTCAATAATTCTGCTATTAAAAATTCTCCAATTTGCCAACTAAAGAATCATTAATCCAAAGAACCAATAAAGCAATATTAACTTAGTATATTTGCCCAAGTTCGGACAAGTCAATAAATGGTTCAATATGGGTCAAAAGAAATTTCCTCAAATCAAAGAGAATTACTCTTTCTATAACAATTTGTTAGCAGAGAGGAAATCCATATTTACAGAAGTCATTGAAATCAACAAGACAGGCAACAATCATAATACTTTAGAATCAGTTGAGGAAGTAACACACCCTAGTGCTACAGAAGATAAAATGGTTTTATTGGTTGATGTAAAGGTAAACAACCACAACTTTTTCCAATTCAAACTCAGATACAAATCATTTGTGCCAACTCCTTTCTTTCGCTTTGATAGTGATGGCGAAACACATAGAAATAAGGTTGATGGGGTTGAATTAAAAGACCAGGCAATTACAACACCTCATTTTCACAAGTTCAATGAAAACGGTATTGAAATAGCCTACAAAACCGATAAGTTGTTAGACCCAAAAGAAAGCAAGGCATTAGAAGATATAAACATTTGTATTATTCATTTTTTCCACGAATCAAACACAAGATTAAAAAATGATGATTTTCCCGAAATCAAAATAATGTCGGACACCTTAGGCTTTAAAATGACTAAGGAAGACCCTAATCAAAATATTGCCTTCCTATGAATCTAATAGAAATTTTCACAGATATAAAAAATGCTTTTGGTGGCTTATGGCAAACCAAGCAGAGAGGTAATTCATTAGAAATTATTACCCCATACGCTACTACTAATAATCGTTTTGTTTCAGTATTTCTATCCAAGCAAGGGGATGATTATGTTATTTCTGATGGTGGCTGGTTAAATAGTGGTGTCTATGAAGTTGCAGTAGGTGAAGAAAGTTGCTTTTTAAAAATACTCTACCATTTCCAAAACTCTTTTGAAATCAAGCAAATTGCAAATGCTGAAGGCATTACATACTACTACCTAAAAACAGCCAATGCAATAGACATACCTTCTAAGTTGTTTGACCTTACTTTATTCATTCAAAATATTGTAAGCGTTTCAGAAATAGCCTTTGAGGACAAGGAAGAAAAAGAAACAAAAGAAAGGTTTGTGTCAGTTGCAAACGAATACTTAAAATCATTTACAGATAAAAAGAAGTTGCACTTAAATTCTTTTCTCATTCCAGAAAAAAAGGATATTAAGTTCAATGCTATTTACAATAATACACCAAGCATAATGTCTTTGGTGAATTACGTTACAGGTAGCTCAAACTCTTATTTTTCAAATAGTATTTCAAAAGCAAATATGCTTTTTCAAATGGCTGATGATTCAAATGCTAAAGAATTTATTAAATCAAAAGTATCGATCATAGACAATACAGCAGATGGTTATGTACCTGAAAAATTAGCAGGCTATTTATATCATTTAGAACACCACACAGGTTCACTTTTAGTGAACTGGAGCGAAAAAGAAAGACTTCAATCAATACTAAATTAAGATGACAAAGCAAGTATTTCATACCAACACTTTAGGCGATAAGCTTCGGCAGTTAAGAGATGAAAAAAACTTAATGCAAAGAGAAGTTGGTGCAGTAATAGAAGTTGACGGAGCATTTATAAGCAAAGTCGAAAATAGCGAAAAACCAATCAACAGAAAGCACCTTACAACATTAAGTAAGTTTTTCAAAGTGCAAGAAGATGATTTGCAAACGCTTTGGTTAGCTGATAAAATAAGGCTAATCATAAAAGAAGAGAAATTAGGTAAACAAGCAATACAAATCGTTTTCAACGATTTTAATCAACAATAAAGGACAATGAGCATAAACATTTTAAAACACGAATCAGACGTTTGGAAAACAGCCGATTTATTAATTGGGGCAGGTATTAAGCAAAGTGATTTTCCAAAATATATGATGCCCTACTTTGCCCTTTTAATGGTTGAAAGTAGATTAATAAGAGAAGCAAAAAGATTAGAAGAAGAAATTGGCAGAGACAATATTGAGGACTTTGTAGAAATGTTCCAGTTAGAGGGCTTAGGCTATAATGATTATGTGATTCGTAAAAACAAGTGTTTAAAAGAAATTTGCAAAAACGATAAAACCTTTGATGTTGACTTTCACAGTTACTTAAAATCATTCGACCCGGAAACGAAATATTTATTGGGTGTAGATAAGGGAACAGAAGAAGAAAAATTCTTAGATATATCTGGTATTAGCGGTCAACTAAAAAAGAAACGCATCTTATTTGAAACCGTTAAGGTTTGGAGCGAAATAGATTTAACGCCTTTTGATAACTCCGAGATAACCACACTTGAAGAACACATCAAAAGAAAATGGGCAGATATTTCAGCAGAAACAGCTGGAGAGCAATATACCCCTGATGATATTATTTCTTTAATTACAGAGTTAATCGTTACCAAGTTTGAAGATAATGGCAAATTCTTAACCATATATGACCCCACCTGTGGTGGCGGAAACCTACTTTTTGGTGTAGAAGATAAAATCAAATCGGATTTACCTTCAAGACCAACTGCAACCTATGGGCAAGAATGGAACGATACATTATTTGCTTTGGCTAAAATAGAAAGCAGATTCAGAAAAGATACCTATATCGAGTATGGAAATACCATTACAGAAATTGGTAAGTTCTACGATAAGTTTTTCAATATAGCAGTTGCAAATCCGCCTTATGGTGTGGATTGGAAAGGTTATGAAAAAGATGTAAAAAACGACAGTACAGAAAGATTTATCGCTTTGCCTTCTATTTCTGATGGGCAATTCCTTTTTACACAACATATTTTATACAAACTAAATGAAGACGGTTTCGCAGTTGTAGTTCACAACGGCTCAACCCTTTTTAGTGGTGATGCAGGTAGCGGAGAAAGCAATATCCGTAAACATTTTTTTGAAAACGATTGGGTTGAAGCTATTATCCAAATGCCAACGGATGAATTTTTCAATACAGGTATTTATACCTATTTATGGGTATTCAATAAAAATAAACCAGCAGACCGAAAAGACAAAGTTATCCTTATCAATGCCAGTGATTTACACGAACCTCTTAAAAAGAGCAAGGGTAAAAAGCGTAAACAAATGAACCTGGACAATAGAGTTGAAATTGTTAAGGCATTTACCGAGTTCAAAGACAATGCCTTTTCACAGGTTTTTGATAAATGGCACTTCTATTATAACAAACAAAGCATTATGCTTACCAATGTAGATGAAAACGGTAAGTACCTCGAAATGCCAACCAAAGTAAACAGAGCAGGCGAAACAGTAGAAGAAAAAAGCATCAAGTTAGAACCTACTAAAATTGAGGTTAAAACAGACAACGAAACGACTACACATACAGCATTTGAAATCACCTCTTTTGATAAATCAAAGCACAAATCTTTACAAGATTATTTCAATGATGATATTAAACCAACTATCAACGCAATAGACTATAAAGAACAAGATGTAAAGGTATTTACCAAAAAAGCAATCTACTGGTACGACCAAGACAAAGAGACAATCATTGAGGAAGTAAAAGGAGAACAAACCGAATTAGGTTGCGGTAAAATTGTAATCAAGTCTGCCTTTAAAAAAGCCACAAAAACCAAAGATGCCAGTATTGTAATAACAGTGGTGCTTACTAAAGATTTACAGAAAGATTATGAGATTATTTCTTACAGTCCAGATGAAGCAATCAACCAAAAAACAATTGCCGATTTTATGGCAAAATATATTACTCGCCCTTTTGAGTATGTAGATAATGTAATTGGTGTAGAACTCAATTTTAATAAAGTGTTTTATGTTCCCGAAAAACTAAGAACAGTTACAGATGTTCAGGCTGAAATAGATAGTTTAGAAAATGAATTAGCTAACCTTGAAAATGAATTGGGCTTATGATAAAGTATGATTCATATAAAGATAGTGGGATCGAATGGTTAGGTAAAATACCTGCTCAATGGGAGATAATTAGAATAAAAGATAAGATTGTAAAAATTGGTAGTGGTGTCACTCCTAAAGGCGGAAGCGAAGTTTATGTTGATGAGGGTATTCCGTTATTAAGAAGTCAAAATGTTTATGATGATGGATTAAGAATTGATGATGTTTCTTTTATTGATGAGGAAACAAATGCTAAAATGAAAAATTCACAAATTAAACCGAACGATATTTTAGTAAACATTACTGGAGCATCAATCGGCAGAACTTGTATTGTTCCTTCATCTTTACCGAAAGCTAATATCAATCAGCATATTATTTATATGCGATTGAAAGAAAGGTATGTAAATTATGTTGGTGCTTATTTCAAAACTAATGCGGTAAAGGAGTATATAAATCTTATACAGGCAGGTACTTCAAAAGAAGCTTTGAATATGGGGCAAGCATTAAATATTCCTTTGTTATTTCCTCCAATTGAAGAACAAACCGCAATAACCCAATACCTCGATACCAAAACCCAAACCATAGATAATAAAGTAAATCTTTTAGACAAGAAAATTGGGTACTACAAGGAGCTACGCAAAAGCATCATCAATGAAACGGTAACAAAAGGTTTAGATAAATCGGCAGTATTACAGGTAAATGGTTTAGGTTTTGAAACTCCATCAACTTGGTCAAAAAAACGCCTTAAAGACGTAGGCTTTCTTTATAGTGGTTTGTCAGGTAAAAGTGGTGATGACTTTAATCAAGACGCCAACCCTAATAACAAAGGATTTATACCGTTTACAAATATTGCCAATAACACTTATTTGAAGAAAGACCATTTAGGTACTGTTGTGGTTTTTGATGGAGAAAAACAGAACAAGGTAAAAGAGGGTGATATTTTCTTTTTAATGAGTTCAGAGGGGTATGAAGATATTGGCAAATCAGCAGTATTAGCTGAGAATATTGATGATACTTATCTAAATAGTTTTTGTAAAGGCTTTAGAATTAAACAGAAACATTGCAACCCATATTTTCTAAATTATCTTTTGCTTTCAGACTATTACAGACAAATTTTAATTATTGAGGGGAAAGGGTTTACCCGTATCAACTTAAAAATGGAAAAGGTTAATAATTTTGAAGTTTATCTGCCTAAAAACCTAAGTGAGCAATCTGATATAGTTTCCTATTTAGACCACAAAACACAGACCATTGACAAGATAGTAGGCAATATCCAAAACCAAATAACCACCTTAAAAGAACTTCGCAAAACATTAATTAATGATGTGGTTACGGGTAAAATAAAAGTAGTAGAATGAAAGAATTAGACTTACAAGATAAATACTTAATCAACTTCTTTTGTGAAAGACCTGACGGTCTTCAATACAAAGAAGCAAAGGCAAATACAGTTTCTTCCAACTTTTTTGTAATGGAGGATTTAAAACAATTCATTTCGGAAACCTCATTAAACAAAGCCAACTACAAAAAGCTACTCAAAAAGTTTGATTCTGAAAAAGCCTTATTAGAAGCATTTACAGACTTCTTAGATGAAAAAATAAAATCATCTATGAATATGGCAATCTTTATCAATACCAATAAATCAGTAACCTTTGAAGGTGTCAAATTGCATCTTTTCTACCCAAGTGGTAGCGAAATGGAAGAAGATAAATTGTTTGCTCAAAATGTGTTTTCTGTAGTTCAAGAATTGCCCTATACCTTCAAATATGATGGTAAGCAGCGTTTTTCATTTCGTCCTGACCTTTCCTTTTTTCTGAATGGTATTTACTTAGGATATAGCGAACTTAAAAGTAACTGGACAAATCAAACGGCAGTTAAAAACGGTCGTAAAAAAGTATCTAAAGACTATCTAAATGCAGCACAAGAATATTTAGTAATAGCAGAACAAAACGACTTATCTCAAACCATTAGAAAAGATTTCCTAAAGGTATTTGAAAAGGCTATCCACATCACAGCAACAGACATTTCAGAAACTTTTGTAATACGAAATATCTCTACATTATTTGACGACATCAAAACAGGAGTAACCAACGGTAGCTATGATTTTGAGCAATACGAAAAGAAGTTTATAAAGGAGTTCAAATCATACCCACTCAGAAACAAAGAAGCATCTAAAACAGAGCGTTTTGAAGAAGTATTCAAGGCTCTGTATGATAAAAAGATGATTGAAAAAGAGATTCTTTACTACAATTTCATTGAAAGGGATCTAATCAAAAAAGAAGGAAGCAAAACCAAAGAATACAAACACAATGATGGTCGCTTAATCAGTCCAAGACCAAAGCAAAAGTTTGGTACAGATAAAGTGTTAGCCAAGATTGAGGAGTTCTTAATCCACGAGAACGACCCTGACTATTTCATCAAAAAGTTAGAAAAGGAGTTAAAGGCAAAAGGATTGGGAGATGTTCAAACCCAAGCATTGATAAATAAAAGGCTCAAATATCAAAACAACAAAACGGTTTATTCCTTACTCCTTCAATATGCAGCAGGTTTTGGGAAAAGTAATATCATTGGTTGGACAGCCCTACAACTTAAAGACCTTAGAAAAGACGGAGAGTATATCTATGATAAAGTAATGCTTGTTGTTGATAGACTTCAACTTCGTGACCAGTTAGATTCTAAAATGCACAATATGAATATCCAAAAAGGAATGTTCATAGAAGCCAACGACCGCAAAAGTTTCATTGATGCATTAAGTAGCGATAAAAGAATTGTAGTTGTCAATCTTCAAAAGTTCTCAGCAGTAGATAATATCTTAGATGAAACAGCAGTAAAGAAACTGGCAAAACTTCGTATTGCCTTTCTGATAGATGAAATTCATAGAAGCAACAGCGGTACACAACACGAAGAAATGATAAGCGTTTTTGATGAACTACAAAGTAGTTTTGATAAGAGCAAGGAGTATCAAACCAACCAAACCAAGAAAAACCTAATTGTTGGTTTTACTGCCACGCCAAGCGACCACACATTAGCAAGGTTCGGAGAGTTCAATAAGTATGCAGAAGCAGAAAAAATATGGATTCCTTTTGATAGCTACACAATGCGTGAAGCTATTGAAGATGGCTATATTTTAAACCCAATTAAAGGGATAGTGCCTGTTTCAGCTAAAATGTATTTCGAGATTCCTGAAAATGAATTAGAAGGGTTTGAAAATGATTTTGGCTATGATGAAATTCCAGACAATACAGATACCGGGATAGATGAAGTAGGTAAAAAATATGCCATTAGGAAAAAGAAAATATACCTAAACACACAACGTATTGAAGCTATTTCAAAGTTTGTAGCAGAACGTTTAGTGAGTAGTGTTTACCATAATATTAGAGGAACAGCAAAAGCAATGCTTTCAGCATCTTCAATTCCAGCAGCTATTAAGTACAAAGGTTTTATAGACAAGTACTACAAGGAGTTAGTAAAGGATAAGAAATATGAAAGGTTTGCAGAAGCTCCAGTTTATATCGTTTATTCAGATAGTCAAGAGCATAAAAGTTGCAGTAGTTTGAATGATGGCTTAAATGAAAAAACAGTACTTCAAAATTTTCAGAAAAAGGACAAAAATGGTATCATCATAGTAGTTGACAAACTGCAAACAGGTTTTGATGAACAAAAACTCCATACATTATTCTTAGACAAAGAGATAAGAGGTATTAACGCTATTCAAACCATTTCACGAGTAAATAGAACATCCAAATACAAGAACGATTGTAAAATAGTTGATTTCTCTTATAAGAATGTAAATGTTAAAAACATCAAAGCAGCATTTGAGCATTTTAGTAATGTGGTAGTATCAGATTTTGACCCATTAGGAGATGAAGAAAAACTGATAGAATTATTAAAAACACTTTCTACCAATAGTATTTTTAAAACTCATTTCCCTGCATTTAAAAGCTACCATACTTCAAACTCAGACATCAATCTTATAATAGGCATTGAGGATGCTTTAGATGCGTTTATTAAAGGCTCAAAGGCAGATGCTAAGAAAATAAAAGATGAAGTATTACAGTACTTTAAAATCCTTAATTTAATTGAGTTCGTAATAGACTTAGACCCAAAGTTTAGTGAAAACCTATTTATTGAGTTTTGGCGTAAATACAATATGCTTTATAACCAAATCAATAAGCAATCTGAGGTTATAGATGATGTAGAAATTTACTTTGATAATAGGATAGGTATAATAGCACCAATAGAGCCAAAGGATAAAGGGAATAAACCTAAAAATCCATCTCCAACAGGCACAGACCAACCAAATAAGTACAAATACAATATTCTCAAAGTAATAGAGAAACGTAACCAGGAGGAAGAAGCAATTGAAGCATTGATTGCAGAATTTGAAAAGAAAATATCATCCTTTTTTGATTTCATCAAAACAGATGATAACGGCCAAAGATTAATTGCTAAAATCAAAGATGAAGGCTCTGCCTTTTCTCAAGACGAGATTTATTTAGATTTCACAAAGTTATACAGGAAATACACCATTAAGAATAAAAACTTAGGTGATTTCTTTGTACGTGAAACAAAAGATATATTAAACCAATTATGTGATGATTTTGAAAGGTCATTAAATAGCCTATGATTATATATAACACTACAGGAAATAAGTTAGTACAAGTTAAAGAAAAGCCCTTTAAACTTGAACTTGAGATACAATCAATTTTTGAAAGCAACCTTCAAAACATTATGGGGTTGCTGTTTGTCAAATCTGAATTTACAATCAAAAACAAGCGTATTGATACTCTTGCTTATGATAGGCAAACCAATGCCTTTATTATTATTGAATATAAGAGAGATAAAAATTATAGTGTAGTTGACCAAGGTTTAACCTACTTAAATTTAATGCTCCAGAACAAGGCAGAGTTTATCTTAACATACAATGAAACCTTAAAAGATATTTTACATAGTAAAGATGTTGACTGGTCTCAATCAAGAGTTGCTTTTGTTTCTCCAAGTTTTACCGATAACCAAATATCTGCAAGTGATTTCAAAGACTTTGGTATTGAATTATGGGAGATTAAGCAATTTGAAAACAATACAATAAGCATCAATACAATTAAAAAGAGTAGTGGTGCTCCAAGTATCAAACCTTTGTTGGAGAACAGCGACAATCTAAAAGAAGTAAAAGAAAACATCAAGGTTTATACGGAGGAAGACCATTATAGCAATGGTTCGGATTACACCATTGAATTATACGAGAAGTTTAAATCTTCAATACTCAACCTTGCAGATGGTATAGAAATATTACCACAGAAGTATTACATAGCATTTAAGAAAGGCTCAAACATTTCAGATATTGAAATTCAAAAGAAGTCATTGAAAATATTCATTAATGCCAAAATAGGCACACTTGATGACCCAAAAGGTTTAGTAAAGGATGTTTCAAATATTGGGCATAGAGGAAATGGAGATTATCAAATCCAAATAGAAAATGACAAAGATTTAGAATATATAATGAGTTTAATAAAACAAATTCTCTTGTAACTTATAGGTTTCAATTTAAACAGATTACTTTTCTAAAACTTCATTATAAAAATATGCCTTATGATATTCTATATTTTTGTAATATGTCGAAAATAGTGTTTAGAAAATTGGAAGAGGCGACGACATGTGAATTGATTAGGAGAATAGTTAAGAAGTGCTATGAGAACGCACTGAAGGACAAATGTATTTTCCAAAAACCCTTGGTTATGGAAGACATCTTTCCTTAGTTCAACATGGTGATGATACCCTAAAATAGGCACTTCTGCGGAAGTTGGTCAGTTGCACCCTCCTAAAGTCGGTTGCAATGACCAACCACCTCGAGTGCGCGACAAGAGCTTTCCATGGCAAGCACTTGCCTTTGGCCATTCTGAATTATATCAAATGATAAAATTAGACTACTGTAAAAATTAATAAATCATTATCTTAAGAGTCTGGATTACTTTAAATGGCAAAATTACAATATCCAAGATGGTTCAGAATTTTAAAATACAATATGAATTGTATGTGGTATCATGTTTTGTTTCCACTTGGTCAAGAAGAGGACAGCCTTATTACAGATTTGAAAAAGATGACAAAAAACCATAAGTCAAAATATAAGGAATAATCCCCCTGCGGAAGTTGGCCAGTTGCATCCTCCTAAAGTCGGTTGCAATGACCAACCTCCTCGGGTGCGTGACAAGAGCTTTCCATTGGCATCACTCTAATCTTGCATTTTAAAGCCCCTTGCAACATCCAGACATGCTTTAAAATCACAAGTTTCGCTTGCCATGGAAAGCACTTGCCTTCGGCCATTCCAACCATCGTTAAAGGCCATAATTTTATTATCTTTAAAGTAATAATTGAATAGGTAATGAAAAATATTATTCTTTTGATTTTCTCTTTTTTTCTTCTGGCATCTTGTCAAGATGATGATTTCTCATTAGAGAATAGGGAAGAAACAATAAAAGGGCAATGGAGTTTTAGGGTAATTACCTTGACTCCGGCAATTGACCTTAATAATGACGGTATTCCAAATACCAATGGATTTGAAGAAGTTGAAACCTGTGTATTGGACGACTTATTCTTTTTTGGCGATACTGGTGGAGAATCCAATGTATTTAGAATTGATGAAAACGCCAGTCGATGTAATGACACCCCACAGGGAAGTACCACCAAGTTTCGTGACAATTATATGTTCAACGACGATAAAACGATTTTAAACTTTGTCGAAAGTGACATCACATATTTTATTCAAGAAATATCCGAAACCACCTTGGAAATAGAATTTGATGAAGTGATTGAAGGGCAGACCATTCGTGTGAACTACATTTTTTCACGGGATTAGTTTATACTTTAATAACAGCGCCAGAACTCTTGTCTGACCAAATTCCATCACTATCCTGAACTTCGATTTCAAAATCTTGGTCTAAATAACGTAGGCGGCTTTCCCTAGCTTCTTCCTCTAAGCGCCAGTAAATGTCCCCTTGGGTATTGGTTTCCATTTCATTAAAATTCCTGATAATTGTTACCCACCGATTGTCCTGACGATTATATATCCGGAGTCTGATCGTAGTTATGGTTGCACCATCAAAGGCTTGAGACTCGCCAAAACCAGCCCTTTTGATATACATTCTCACACGGTAATCGCAGCCATTTAAGCCACCACAATTGACATTCTCTTTTTCTGCTCTACCAAATGCCAAAGGTTTCCTATTCACATTCACCACGATGTTCTCGACGTTTGTGTTACCTAGATTGTCCCGTACCGAAACCGTAATGATATGGGTGCCATTGGCATAATCCGTAGGGGTGTAATTGAAGGTATTATTGCCTGTGGAAGCAGGAAGGTAAATACCAGGACTAATTACACCGAAATTGAATGTGCCGTTCTGATCGGTGACCAGTTGAATCTCATAATTCACATTCAAATTGGCCCTATCAGGATTAATGACCACATTAAAACTTTCGGTCAATGTTTCTTTAATTGAGAGGTTGGCCGGTACACTAATTTGAAATCCAATAGTGTTAAAATTAATATTTATGGTTTTATCTTCAGTTATATTGTTTGATGATACTACTCTAAATGTCACTTGATGATTCCCTACGGAATTACCAGTATAAGAACCATTAAATGTTCCTGGTATATTTGTCAAAGCAATATTTTCACCGGGGTTGTAATCTAATCCACCAATAGTCAACACTCCATCGCCGTTGCTGGAATAGGTCATATTGTAGGTCAACGCTTCTACACCTTGTTGATTTAAAGTAAAGCTTAATGGTATGGTTTGAAATACAAAATCATTGGTATTGGCCGCAACTATATCCAAATTGAAATCAGTCGCTTCTACCTCAATGAATAACCGTATTTCCTCTTCTTGACCCGTAATGTTTTTAGTAAAGAAAGTCATATCGACCCTGCCAGCCTTTGTGGCTACAAAACTCCAAGTGTAATTGCCAGGACCTTCTGATGTTTCATAGTAAGTATTCGGCGCCAACTGGGTACCATTTGAACCACGAATTAAACCTTCCCCTTGGTTTATGATATAGCGGGATTCATAGGTTGTAGCACCTATACCAGTTTGGTTTATTATGAAATTTAGATTTGTAGTTTCTGTTATGAACAATTCATTGTTCGAAGCACTACCTGAAAAATTAAAGTCGATACTAACAAAATCAATTTCAGTACTGATTTCTTTTTCTATGTTAGAGCTCGATTTTACTTTGAAGTTCAATGTATGCCTTCCCTCGCTTATACCGGTATAGGTAAGTGCATTGGATTCTTCTGTAAGTGTGAACTGTTGACCAGCTGTGTAATCCTGCCCAGTTATTCTCATGGAGCCTGTGCCTGTAGAGGAATAGAAACCTGAGTAGGTGTCTCCTGTAGCTCCTAATTCGTTAATTAAAAGAGTAATATTTATTGAACTGCCCACGAAAGCTTCAATAGTGGCTGGTGTGACTGTCAGGTCATAATCTCGTGCGGACACTGCAATAGTGAGTTCACGTTGTCTTTCAACACCTGTTTCATTTCTGACGAAGAATATCAATTCTATAGTACCTGATGTACTGGATTCAAAATCCCATGAAAAATTACCAGTAGGTACTGGGGTAAATGTATTTGGAGCGACTGTTTCACCTCCTGAAGAAATCGTGCCACTACCTGATACGATTTCATATCTCATTTGATAGGAAGTTCCCGAAGGATTGGATTCTGTGATGTTGAAATTTAAATTTGTGTTTTCGTTTATGTCAATTTCATTTTTTTGTGGAGAAGCAGTGAAGGAAAACTCAATTTCTTCCACAATAATGCTTAAGGTGTCTTTCTGTGTTTGACCGTTTTGGTCCCTAGCTTCAAAAATCAATTTGTTGATACCAGTTTCTTTGAATTCCCCCTTTAAATTAAAAGAACCGGGTAGCATTTCTACAAATTTCCCAGTTTCAATTGGGATTTCTGATTCTTCTTCCTCATTGACCAAATTTAAATTTCCAGACCCTTGGATAAAATATATGTTTCGCTCATACGAGGCTTTTTCATCAAATCCAGTATTGGTTAGAAGCAATGAAATAGGTACTTCTTCATTAATGTTGATGGTGTTGGTAGTAGTAGAAGCCTTCCAGATGAAAGGATTATGCTCTACCAAATAATTTAAGGTTACCGTTTTCTCCAATCCATCGCCATCGGAAAACGTTACCTCGACTTCCTTTGAACCAATTGTAGTTGCCATGAAGTCAAGTGAAAATGTCAATTCGTTTAGGGGTATCCACTCCCTTTGTGCAAGGATTGATCGATCCATTACAAAGTTTCCTGAACCATCTTTCGACTCATACTTAAATTGATACGATTGCGTATGTACCAAACGTTCTGGAACCAGAGAAAATGAAGTGTTCTCGGGAAGGTTAATTGTCGCTTTATCCCTATAATTCATTGAAATAATATAGTCGAAGCTGCTAATAATCTCAACATCTTTGTCACAAGTAGTGAAAATGAATAGACATAAAAGACCAATTAGTGGGGTAATTTGTTTTTTCATATGTTCTCAATTTTTGAAGGACTAGCCCTAAAACAATATATATCGTATACCAACCCCGCCGAAAAAGGCAAATTGACCTAAATCGCTTGAAGGATGGTAGTATTGATTAACTTTTCCAATTATTGAAAATGACTCTGTAAAATAAAAATCCAATTCAGCACCAACAAAACCGCCATAAATGAACTCAGAACTGTTGCTCACCAAGGCTCCCGTAGCAAGTTCCTGTTGCCCATTATTCACGATTTCATATCCGACTACTGGTCCAGCTCCCAAGGAAGTAGTAAACTTTCTATTGAGCGCTTCAATGATATTATTGAAATAGCCAATATTTAAGGTGAAATTGTTGTAGGGAACAGTGTATCCCTGTTGATTATCCTCCGCAAAGGATAGGAAGACGGCTCCCTGAATGTATTTGAACCTATTTAAATAGTAGTTATATCCTGCATTTATACCATAACCATCTTCAACTATCCCACCGGTCAATTCCAAGCTACTGGCGTAATTTTGTGCTTTTAATTGCTGCCCTCCAAGAAAAAAGGAAAGTATACCAATTAATAGGTAAGTATGTCTTTTGATTATCCTCATTTTCCAAATTTTTTAGGGCGATTTATCAATCCGTGTTCAATGTCAAGACTAATATTTCTATTTCCATTTAACTCATCCAATTCCAATACGAGGTGCTTGTTCCTATCCAAGGTGAACTTTTCAAAAATTAAGACAAAGGAGGCCGAGGTATTGCCCTTGACCCTTGTGGGCTGTCCATACCTATATAAAGGCTGAAATTCGCTTTTTTGGTTACTATTACTTTGTTTGTAATTGGTGCCAATAAAGGATTTGAGGAAATTGATATCCAAATCTATAGGCTCTTTGTTCTCTAGGGTAAATAGAAAATAAAGCTCCTCACGATCATAATAAACTCCTTTTAACCAAATAAAAACATCCCCGACTTTTGAAAAATATCGTGCTATATTACCCTTATCTGAAATGTGATTCTCACATTTTTGTTCTAAATAGGCGATTCTGTCTTCATCATATAAGGAAGTTGATAGTGGGGTAATTTTAAAATTTTCTCCTCCGTCATTAGCCAATGTTTCAATATCGTTTGGTAGTGCGATTTCCTCTATTTTGATGATTTCTGCATCAGTCCCATCTGAATGATTTATCGGCAAATGGCTTTCGGAGAAATTGTCGGCCATATTCTTACTGATTTTCCATCTTTTAGTTTCAGGAATAGCTACCAGATCTAAAATAAAATCGTAAGCCATTCCGTCTTTTGTATATAATGTATAATTGGTATAGTCCTGTTTGACTGGTGCAACATCGTTATAGGCAAGCATTACGATATGGGCGGCCTTTTCGGAAGTACTCTTCGGGAAAGATTCAATAAAGTTCAAATCCTTGCCATTAATGGAAAAGGAAAAGGGTTCCGGTAAAACCAAAATGGTTTTATAATCCTTTGAAACCTGTATGGTATCGGTTTGTCCGAACATAACATCGAAAAAACCGATGATAAAAAATATAAGGTAAATATGCCTCATTCGATTGTCATTAAAAGTTCATGATCGTTGATCAATAGAATTTTATCTCTTTCCCTTAGTTTTTTCCTTTTTAAAAAAGAGCCTAGGCCTGTCACCAGACTGCTTACATTCCCACCCAATTCAGTGGTTAATTCGGTCACCGCCCTATTTTGGGATTCAGCCATGTACTCCCCCCAAAGGCCTCCAGCTCTTTCACTATAAATACCTTCCATGCCATCCCTAAAATCTTTTAATGTTGCCTTTATTGGTATATGGTTTATGTTGTCCGTATCCAATAGCACACGATTTCCCTGTACAGATGCGAGTGCATAAAAAAATGTATTCTTTGGAATAATTTTGCCATCATACTTAAAATCTTCCGATACAATAAGTTGAACCCTATCATCGGGCAAAACAAATTGATCTCGGTATACTTTTACCTTGGCTTGAACTAAATTTGATTTTGGAGTACTCTTTTCAGATAATAGTGAAGGTGGATTAGGATTATTGGTTTCGAGCATTTTTTCCTTACCCTCACGCAGTAATTCCCTGTAATTAATGCGAGCTTCCAAAGTTTCATTCATTTTACCACCTTGTCCTTTGTTGCTCTCCATACCCTTTTTTTCTTGAGTTGGGCTTGTTTCAGATATAACAGTTTGATTTTGTTCTAAGTCAAAAGAAATATCTTCCAATTCCTTTAAAACTTTTTTTAATGAATCCTCTTTTTGGGCTTTTTCAAGCAATTCAGGAGAGCTTTCAGGAATAGAATGTTGGTTACCTTCTTCCGTAGAGGATTGTTTCCATAGTGCCTCGTCTTCCAACTGGGTTGATTTTTTTGTATTTGGTGAAGGAAGGGTAGAATTAAATCCTTTTGATTCTTTTGAGTCCAAGGACATGGATTTATAATCCTTTATATTTTCAATAACAAAGAAACTGCTGAGTACTAAAACTATAGGCAATGCAATGGACAGGGTTTTATGTTTAACCACCCAATCCTTAAAATCATCTATTTTAGATTTCACGTCTCTCATTACTTACTTTGTTACATCTGAATTATCGATTACCTCAAAGTCCATAATTTTCATTCCGTTTAAATTATTAGCCGTTATCCCTGTTTCTTTTACAAATCCCCTAGAAAACAAATTTCTATAGGTAGTATTTTTTCCTTTCTCTATTGACTGTTTCCCATAGTAGGTAAAGGGAAATGGATACTTTGAGTAATCTACTACAACTGAATCAAGTTCAATAAGATAGCGATAGTCATTCATAACAACATCGTGGAAATATTTTTTTTCGACCAATCGAACATATAACCGTTTACCGGAGTTGTCGATCATATAAAGTGCCCTTTTTTCTATGTTATTTCTAATATGATTTAAGTCTGGCTCAAGGGAGAAAAAAAGCTCGTGAAACTGGCGAATATGTCCTTCGGTAAGCAACCGAAGCTGCTCTCGGGAGTCTGTGATAGGTTCAATGGGTGTCCGTAGGCCTCCTTGGATGACATAGGCATTAAAGCGAGCCTGTTTATGTGCATTATGTATTAGAACCATTGAAACGATTGCCGTTATCAGTACCACTCCTAAGGCTAAATAAACCAAACTTCGATTTCTCTTTTGATTCCGTTCGATATCATTAAAAATGTAATACTCATGTTTCATATTCTTATTGTGTTAAGGTTCGTATGCCCTTTGATGCACCTCCAGTTTTGGCATCGATTACAGTATTAATTGCCTTTTTTCCATAGTGTTTAGGTTTCGAGACCATATTGCCGCCAGAAATATTCAACCCTTGAACGACAAAATTGGCTAGGGTAGGGGCTTTGATATAAAAAAACGAGGTCATTAATATTAAAAGGGAAGCGGTTAGGACTATACCAATATCTTTAGCATTGTTTTGAAGCAAATGGGTGGTCAATAAATCGACTAATTCCACCATAAATGCGTCTACAACGTATAACATTGGAACCCATAGACAAACACTCATAAATTTTTGGAGCCATGCTTTAAAAAGTCCAGAAAGGGCCGGGATAAAGGAAAGGCCAATATTTATAGGTCCAAAAATGATCAGAATGAACAAATAAATAATAGAGAGTGACTTGATACCCACAAAAATTATAGACGACACCACATGGGCAATTGAAGTTATACCGCCCGAAAGTCCCGCCATTGCAAGAGATTGTAGGGCATTTAAATCAATACTCAATAAATTCCATTCCGCTGTGGATTGTGCAAAGGACTCTATTTGAGCTTTTGCCACCTTCATATTAATAGTGTCCCAATTTTTTTCAGTGCCAATAAAGGATTTTCCCAAGTTGTCATAAAACTCGAAAATGGCAAAAGCAAACACTTCGTAATTGAATAGTATAAACAGCAAGGGAAACCATTTTAGGGCTTTCCAAACATCACCCCTGTCTTGACTTGCAAAATGCTGTATTGCAAATATGCCAAGACCTATTTTTGCAAAATGGAAACCAACCGATAAGGTCGGGCCCAATGAATCAAAAGCCTCCTGAAGGTATTCATCAAAAAGTGTATTGACCAAGAAACGGAAACCGGAACTTTCTTGCATGATGGAATTAATTTACAGTAATTACCGTTTGAACGGCCTTACGATGTTCGTTTCTTTGTGCTAATTTCTTGTTGAGTTCGATTACACCGTTCAGAACACCTTCCATTTTTTGTACAATAGTTTGAAGTTGGGTCAGGCGTGCTGAAGGATCTATCAATTCAGGTGTTGAAGCCATAGTTTTTGCATGCACGAGCAGGGTTGATAAGCTTTCAATCATTTCACCTAAATAGTTCTGAGCTTCTTTATGCTCTTTTTCGGTTAAAAAACTATAGTCGTCCAAGTTTTTTTTCGCCCCACGATATGCTTCTAGAATTTTTTCTTTAATATTTATAAGTTGTGACATTTCAGGAGCACCCAGTACGAAACTTGCCGCTGTTCGTTTTGCAGCAATTTCTTGGGATATGTCTTTGGATGTACTAGTAGTTGCTGTCACGTTTTTTTGCATCAATTGGATTAAGGTTGCTATATTTCCATTTAATGAAGTTATCTGCCCTTGTAAGGCAAGAATGTTGGTGTTTAGAAGTGCAAGCTGACCATTTGCTGCAACATCGGTAACAGGGATTTGAGCAAAGTTTAATAATGGACTGAGAATGAGTATTATCACGATTTTTTTCATAAGGATTGGTTTTTGTTAGTTAGTTCTTTATAGTGAAGTGCTGTTTTTTTCCAATCGTTCTTATTTTTTTCCAATAGGGAATTGATAAGGGCTTTTTCATTGGGATTAGTTTCAAAGAGACATTTGGTAGAAATTGAGGTTTCTAGGCCATATACCCCTACCTTCTCTTTCCAGCAAATAGCAATTTCCCGATATTTTCTTTTTTCAGATATGTCTTTGTTTAAAGACAATACCATTTGTTTTTGCTTAGCGGTCAAGCCTAGAATTTCCTGAATGTCATCAAAGTCGTTGGAATACTCGGCCATGTCAAGCAACACCTTAATATGACTGTTTACTACAAGGGTTTTTCCTATATGTTTTGAAGTGATAAAATCGTCCACTTTTTGGGAAATAAAGATGGGTTGTCCCCCGTATTTCCTAGCCATTCGAGACTGCGCATTTAAGTATTGCGCCATGATTTCATTATCAAAAAGATTCCAAGCTTCGTCAACATTCAATATTTTGTTGATGCTTAATTTTTTGGGATCTTTAAGTTTTTTATTAAAGACATCCATCAACAAAAAGGAGATAATGGGAAATAATTGTTGATTTTCTATTAGGTTACCTAGTTTGAAGTAAATCCAACGTTCTTCGGTCAGCTTTGATATTCTTTCATCTTTGCTGTTTAAAAGATATTCACGGGGTCCTCCTTCAGCATAGTTCCCTAAAATCATTAAAGCCGTATTGGAATCAAAAGTTTGGGGGTTAATCTTATGCTTCCTCAGTAATACAGGTAGCGCTTCTACACAATAGCTATAAAAACTATTGAATCCATAATCTGATTGATTTTTATCTTTAGACTCTTGGTAATACCCACTGATTAAACGCTCAAAAATAGTTTGTTGGATAATGCTGTTTGAGGTAGTGTTCTTATCGCTGTTTTGATGACCCAAAATAAGCTTGAGCAACACAATCAATTGGGTCAATTTATGCTCTCCCAGTTGTAGGTTGTTTTGATTCATATGATAGTCCTGTTCGTCCAGGACAAAGGGATTGAACGAAAAAGGCCTATCGTCATCATGTTCTATGGTAACCCCGTCCAAATAGCCTGTTAGTTTATCATAGGAATTACCATTTTCCAATATGATAACTTCCGCACCTTCACGATACTCTGCATATAAGTAGGCATTCGCAAAATAGGTTTTGCCACCACCGGAGCCAGAAGCTATTAACATACCCCGATTAAAAATCCAATGATTTTTTTCTGGTTCCCTATATAGGCTTACCAACAAGGGTTTATGTGTGGCGCGGTCAATCATTCGAAGTCCATGCAAACCATGGACTGGATTTTTATATCCTCCTTCTGAGTAAAGTAGGGAAGCGGCCATTTTGGAAGACATTGGGCTATATAATTCTGAACTTATCCCGATAGCATTACCCAAAATTCCTGCAAAGAATAAGTTTTTTCTGTCCACAGAATTGGTTTTGACATGAACCCCTATTTTTTTGAAAGCTGATTTGATGGTATTGCACATCATTCCAAAGTCATCATGGTGCTCAGCATACCCCAAAACATTTAAATGGTAATAGACCAATTCTTGATGTTCTTCAATCAAATTTTGCTCAAATTGCTGTATTTGGTTTCTGTAGATACTGTTCTTGTCCCCTTTACGATTGTTTGCGTATTTGTTTAATCTTTTTGTTCGTTTCTTAAGATTGTTGATGCCGGCTTCTTTTGGAGGCAGGTATATATATTGGTTAATAATGTGTTCGTAAGGTATTTTGAACCCTAAAGAAAAAAGATTGCCAATAGGAAAGGGATGCTCATCAGAATGATACTTACCATAATAACTATGGTCAAAAATTGCCTCAGTTTCAAATTGGTCTAGATTTTCCAAAGTAAAAAACTGACCTTGTTTTTTTCCATTAAATAAGGTTGCATTTTCAAAATCAATATCAACACCGGCACCCTCTTCAAAAGTTGCTTCCAAATAATTCGAATAGTAACCATCTTTTTCAAATAAGTGCTCAAAATTTACTATTGTTGAGCTTAAGAGTTCACTTTCATTAATGAGTTGATTGATGGCCATTGCCTTTAATCTAAAAGCCTCCAAGACGGTCTTATCCGAATATTCTTTAGATATTATCCTATCGAACAATCCGTTTTTAACTTTTTTTAAATAACCATTGGCACCCAACGGATTGCTTTTGAAATAATTCTTAGGTACTAGATGTAGCCCGAGAAAAGAACGATGGTTCAAAAAGGGTCTATTAGTGAAATGTAACTCATCCTCGGATTCAAAAAAATCCCTGTCAATTCTCGTTTGGTCTAGTTTATACCGGTCGGTAAAGAACAAATCTTGTTTATGCACCAAAGTGTTTTCTCCCAAAGTGCTTATAATATTGGAGAATAGGCGATTGAATTTGGCATAGTCGTTCTTATCCAAAGAGAATATTTCTGGGAGCTTTAATTCTAAAGGAATACAAAGACACCCTTTTTCCTTGGATATCAGGATGGGTGATTCATATCCATAAATCGGGAAAGCATGCTTTAGGCTCAATGTATCCATTCCAAAAGTATTTTTTTGTTAACGGAACCTTTGATAAAAGTGGGTCTAGCTTTGTCAGCCCTAGACTTTAGATACCCACTTTCTCCATAGGAAAATGAATAGTAAAGCATTAGAAGAAAATAGCCACATGCAGCTATTAGGGATACTATAAATCCAATCAAGGTTGTAGTAAAAGCACCCAAGATCATTCCAAGCACAAGGGATAGGAATATGCCCTTAAAGGCTTGGTCTACATATTTAGCTTTTAAGCCAAAGTAGGTGACGTCCTTCTGCAGGGCCTTTGGTATAGGATAATATTTATCTTCCATGACTATCTAGAAAGGTTCTCGCCTATTTCCAATAGTCCATAGAAAATTACCAAGCCAACAATGATATTACCGACTTTTTTAGTCAGGTCTTGACTTTGTTCCCGAACAATCAAAAAGGTAACCGCAGCAATCGCTATTAAAACGGCCGCAGCAATTTTGATTATTCGAAAAATACTATTTCCTATTTGTGATGCGCCTTGCTCGGCAGCATTTACTTGATTCACCAACTCACTAATTTGCGCATGGCTTTCTAATGGGAGTGTTAATAGGATACCGCCAAAAAGTAGATACTTAATCTGGTGGTGGCTCACCTTCCTCTTTCTCAGGAAGGTCAACATTTCTGATAACCTTGAGTTTTTCATTTTTTTTAGGAATTAAGGATTCGGTATCTTTTTCAGACTTTCCAAAAATGTCTAACAGTTCTGTCCTGTGTACATTTTCATCAACTTGGTTGAGTAAATGGTCCATGTCTAAATCTTCAAAAGATGAATTATTTACAAATATATTAGAATTTTGCACATTTGAAAGAGAATTGGAATTTTTTTTCGTTTTGTTTTTTTTCAAAATAATAAACACGAGGATATACCAAAGAATGCATAGTGCACCAATGGTCAACCAAACGATATGTTCCCAATTCAAGTTCAAATGGTATGTAACAACCTTAATAAATCTTCCAACTCATTTGTATGGTAATGTTCAAGTACTTTTCGCATAATATCATTTCTTGACAGTTTTTTATGTAGCTTATAATTAACGGCCCTGGTTAATTCCTCATAGTCATCAAAACACTGTTGGCTCAACCTAAAGATAAATTGTTCTTTTCTGTCTGAAAAGTTTTCTTGCCCCAAAAGGTCTTCCAATCCTATAATCTTAGGATGTTCTTTGGTCACTTCTGTATGTTGATAGTTAGGTTTGGAAGAATCCGATAGTTCAACAGAATTACCATTTCTTTCACTATTCCCTGAATTTATAACGGGAACGGTTTCTTTATTGCGTTGCGCCTTTAAGCTCTTTAAAGTTTCTCCTGGATTAATATCATCGTTCATTGCCGACTTCAGTAAGCTGCTTACATTTATTTTTTTAGCCATGGTTAATCATTTAAAATTGTGATTACTTCGTTTATAAATTCATTCAGTTCCATTTCACCGTTTTCACGGGATTCAGGTATAGGTAGTAGGGTATTGCGATACTTCTCTCTATAAATAGTCCTGTCCATCACCACTGATTGCATAAGCGGCATGCCTGATTTTTCAAAACCTCGCCTTATTGCTGCAAACTTGTTTACTTTGATTTTTTCGTAGCGATTAAAGAACAAGTTGATTCCACGTAATACTCGACCATTGTTTTCTAAAAAATTATTTTTTAATGTTTTATAAAAGATTACGGTGCTATTGATTTCTAGTTCATCCAAAAAGAAAGGGATAAATATATGTTCTACATAAAGAAGCCCTTTTACCATTTCCTCGTTAAGATTACCGGGGAAGTCTAAAATGATGAAGTCAACGGTACCATAGTAGTTTTTAATAAGGGTATCTAACTCTTGCACAGTTGATTTTTCAATCGGATAATATTTAGCTGTTAGCTGTTCCGCTTCGGATAGTTCCTTTAAATCTCTTTGCCTTTTCTTGTAAACCGAGTATTGTGGATTATCCAAATCTATAAGAACCACTTTTTTAGCGTGCTTAAAGAATAAATTAGTAGCCAGTATAATATTAATGGTCGTTTTGCCACTACCTCCCTTTTCACTTGCACAGGATATAATTGTTGTTTTCATAGTATTAATTTTAGGCATCATGTGACCATAGGGCCATATGAACATATCGTCATATGATGCTATATAGGTTTGATTATATGTTTATAGCTGTAATGCTAACGTTATTGGACTATTGCTAGCACTAATGCTTTATTCAACTATAGGTACAGCTATTACAATATGTAACCAATGCTATACCTATTGATTTAGTACTTCAAATGAATAATGCCCTATAGCTATCTATATAGCATTTAATTAGTTGAAAAAATGCTGAAGAAATAGTAAGTGAATGTTGTTTTAATGTAAAGTTCTGATGTATTACAAGGAAGATTTGAATTCGTTCATAGCCCCTAGCATTTGAGATTCCATTTCAAGGAATTTCTTTTGAAGATCATCCTTATAGGCCATGTTTTCAATCAAACTACGTTTTGGCACAAATTCGTTATCAGGAAGTAAAATCCAGATTGGATTATAGCCTAAAGTATAGTAATAGAGGATAATTTTTATGGAATTGACAGTGGACATTCCTCGTTCAACGTTAACTAAAGTATTGCGGTCTATTTGGAGTTTTTCACTCAATTTGGTCAACGAAAATTCGCTGAAGCGTTTGTCTGAAATATCGTCTATTTCAATCAGTTCAAGTCGTATCTCTCGTAAACGTTCTCCAATATAACCTAAGTCCTTTGAGTCAAGTTTTATAATTCCTTCAATATCCATCATTCATAACTTTCTATAGGAAAAGAAGAAAAAGGCTCTTCCATTTCCGAATCATATTCTTCCTGCAATGTAATCAAAGTTTCTAAATCATCCACGGACAAGTTGTTTTGGAAGTCCTCCATGAAAGATTTGGCAGCTTTATCAGAGTTACTCATTGCACTAGCCATTTCACTATTTATTTTTTCTTCATCAAATATTACATTTTTCAAAACTTCACCGGTTAGCGATGAATATTCATTTTTCACTAAGTTGTCAACCTCACTCATTATATTTTCAAAGTTTTGGTTGGACACCTTCTCTATTTCGCTTTCAATAAGATGCTCTCTAATGATATCAGAGAATAATTTTCTTATTGCCTTTTTTGGGTCTCCACTGGATATTGCTTTCATTAGTCTATACTGATGTATAATGAGTTTGAAGCGCTTAGCCAGTCCTTTCATCTTAATGGTTTGAGCGGTGTTATAATTATGCTCATCTACACATCTAAAGAATAAGGTCTTGGTCAATGGTACTTGTCCACCCGCTTTTTTGAACAGCGATTCAAAAAATAAAACATCAAATGTATTGTCCATTTCCTGAACAAGCGTATCATATTGCAGTTGAAAGTCTTCGGGTATGAAATCCCTGATTATCGGAAGTTCATAGGCCATAGCCAACTTTTTCCCACTAATATCCGGTTCTAATTGTCCAAAACACTTCTTTTCCTTGATTTGATGCTCGAACGTATCCGCAACAATGCCTGCAAAATATCCAGTGGACATCGTCGCAATTTTACTTCGAGGTAATAAATCCATCATTTGTGTACTTATGTTGGTGCCAACATCATTGGAACTTGTGTTTTTGCTTATCTGCTCCTGGTGTATTTTACCGAATAGCTCATTCAACCTTCTTGCCGTTTCTCCCTTGGCAGCTCCACAGATGACATTTGCACAGTTATCGTAAATTACCTCCGCCATATCTTTACCGTAATCCAAAACTAACTGGGTGAAGCTTTGGATACCCAAAATAGTTGCTATTTTGTTTTCCCGACCCGTATCGATAATTGTTCGCAAAAGCATGATGAATAGTGTCGGCAGCTCATCTAATATTAAAGCCATGGGCCGTTTTTGGGGTTTGTTGACTTTTTTCATGAGTCCGTTCATATATAGACCCAATGCAGCGGAGTACACTTGTTTCCGTTCAGGATTGTTTTGTAATGATAGTATCTTTGGCTGGTCGGGATCGTTAATCTCCAAAGTAAAGTCATTGCCCGACATAACGTAAAATATCTCTTTAGTAGCCAATTTTGATAAACTGATTTGGACAGTACTTGTTTGACCGGATAGTTGTTCCATGGCTTTCTTTTCCAAGGCATCCTTAAAGGGCACCAAAATTTGACGCACTTCTTTGTCCTGCATCATAATTTTCATAAGCAGTTCCACTTTAACCGTAGAAAGTATCGAAAGATGTCCAGGAGTACATATATCCATTTCCAATTCATCTGCTTTCTTCTTCAAATACCAAATGCATGCCCCAGTAAAACTAATGGCGCTCCTAGAGAAATAGTCCTGTTTTTGAATCCATTCTGGATTCAAGTTTTTTAATAGGGTTTCAGCGATGTCAATAGCATCCGATTGGTTGTTTATAAGGTTCTGATGCATGGGATTACAACGGTGGGTCATTCGAAGATCATCAAAACAGATAAAGAACATTTCAGGATATTTGCCTAAAGAACTGGAGTCTTTTATTTTGGATTGCATTAAATAGCCGTAGGCTTTTTTAGTCAGGGAGTTGAATTTGAAATCATAAATGACCATCGCAAATCCTTTCCGTATCAATTGCCCCATTATTTCCTCGATAACGGAAAAGGACTTGCCACTGCCAGGGGTTCCAATTACCAATAGGGCACGAAATAAATTGACATAGTTTATCCAGCCTTTTCGCTTTTTGTTTCTATGGATATAAGTGTAAGGGATGTTTACGGAATGAGGGGTGTTGATATAATCTTCGTTCTGTAAAAACGTCTCATTGCGCTCATTAAAAGGATCGTTTTTTGATAAATTATCAAAAACCATAAGCTGAAACAAACGCATGCCATACGTCATAGTTCCTATATAGCCCAAGGCAAAAAGTAAGAATCCAAGCTTTTGGGTTAGTATGGTTACATTGATATGCCAACCAGATAATAGCAGTAATCCAATGGAGAGTAAGAAACCTATAAAAGTTGGTGTTTTGGATATTTTATCATCTCTTTTTGGTCTGTAAATCATTATGCCTCCCATTAAAAGCCCTATTATAATGCATCTTGACATAATCCCTGTTGCAGGTATATTGGAAGTTCTTAGGAAATTATAAATCGATTCAAGAATTTCCAGAGGTCCAAATAAATGTTCTATCAATGGGTAATATTCCACAGTTACAACAAGTAAAAAGTAGGCTGCTGAAAGATACATTCCCGAATAACCTTTATTTCTTTCTTCCATAACTTGCATTTTTGATGTTTTCTTGATGAACTACCTGTGATTTTTTTTCTTGGTAGAAAGAGATTATTTGGTCTCTTGATATCCATCGATAGGCTGTCTCACCGATATCACATAGTACCTTTTCTTCGCCGACCATCATTACTTTTCCAATGGGGGGATATTTGCTTAGGGACTTAAAGTTATGAACAGCCCAAAGGGTTTTGTTTATTCCCCTGGAAATAGAACTTACATCCTTAACTTGTTCATGGTTTTTAAACCATATCAAGTCCTCGTTCCAGTCTTTATGTAATAGCGGTTTTTGGATTTGAATCTTTGGGCATTCTAATGTATTTGTCAAAATCGAAAAGAACCCCTCCCAATACCAACTGGATCCATATTTACCAGGACCAAGGTGAAGAATGCTATCCAACTGTAATTCTATAATTAGTGTTTCTTTAAGGGAAATGATTTTCGCGGGTTGCAGATCAATTTGTTGATGTAAGATATTTAACTCCGTTTTAAGTTCTTCTCCTAGTAGCGCTATTTCATGGCCTTGTATTTGAAGTTTCACCACAAAATTTTGTCTATGTAGAACGAAATCATATTGTTTCTTTTCCCTACTCATGAGACTTTTAAGGAAATACATATCAAAATAGAATCCGGCTATATCATGGTCGAAACTTAGTTTTATGGGTAGTTTGCCCTCAGGGTCAATTTTGTTTTTCCATAAAAAAAATTGTTCCAGTTTCCTTTCGTCCAATTGCCCATTAAATGCCATGTAAAATAGATTTGGAAGACCTTTGGACTCATGATAGGCCATGGCATCGAAGCCACTTTCAAAACAGGCTAAGGCTTTTATGTTTGCTGTTGGATTGGATGTAAAGAGAAAATGGTATTGTGAATTCATTACTCTTCTAAACTTTTGAAGTTTATTTTTTTTAGGGCTCCAATATGGCTTGTTGAACAAGATGTAATTCTTAATGTTGCCTTCCGTGTCTGTTAAGGGCAAAGCAATGTTGGTGATTTGATTCCCTTTTGTAGTATTGTAAATTCCATTAAGTACTTTATTGTTAAAAGCCTCTGATTCTAAAGTTTTTAAACTTAAGCCCCTCTCTTTTACAATATAGTTCCACCTTTTAAGGGGTTCAATTAAAAAGGTAGCCTCCAAATTTGTTGATTTTTTGGTGCGTAACACCTTGTTAGTCTTCGCTTCGGAATAGTGACTAGCATTGATGGCTTCCAAGCCTACAGTGATAGCAGCGTAAAAATTATTAGAACGTTGAAGTAAATAACTAAAGAACCAACCTTTATCTTGGGTATCATTTCTATTGAAGTAGGAAACCGGATTACGCTTTGAGTTAAGAACAATACGTTCTTGGTCTTTTCCATATTCTTTTGATCCAACACTGGATTTAAGTAGAGCATAGCCCTTTACATGTAAATATCCAGAAAAGTCGACTTCTTCGTTGATTTTGGAAATGAGCATCCTATAATGCATCCTATTGTCTGCATAGTTTTTCATAAGTATAATGTGAGTTGATGATAGAACAATTGGCGATGTACCCATCAAGTAATTAAGATGGGGATAGAAAAAAGGCCGGAAGAAATTACCGGCCTATTACATTTCTAAATTTTCATTCGCTGGCTAGAACTCTTTTTTTTTTCGTCAGTAACTATCTCAAGATTTCTTGCCTTTTCCAGTTGCAGATTCTTCGTTATGAAAATCTCATTTCTAGGGGTGTAGGAAACCAAATATGGCTTGGTGCCTTTGGACTTTGTCTTGATTTTGATTTCAATTTCTTCCCCTTGGTTTAACGCCTTTGCTTGCGTGGCAGACAGTTTAGAACCATACAAATACGTGTTGGGTGTTAAAGCTGATTTTGTTCTGATATCCAGAAGTTTTGGTTCATAATAGGCTAGCTTTTCAAACAATTCACCATCCTTGGTAATCCCTTGAAGGAGAACCACTTCTTTTTTAGAGACCATACGTTCAAATTCATTGGGGCTAAACTTGTGGTTATAAGCCATGGCTTGGTCCAGAGTAACTTGATTTTTTCGTTTAAACTGTACAAACAAACGAGAACCCATATTGGGGTCATATACCATTTGAACCATTTTAGAAGTTTCTTTAAGCTCTCCGTCGGATAAGTAAGTGGAGACATGAAAATGTTCCTTTCCTTGAACTAAGTTATCCTTTACATTTTCAGGTAATTTTTCAAAACTGATATATTGCCCTTCTAGTTGCTCTTTCACATCACCGTAGGCATAACGTTGCGCAGGATTTTGTACTAGTTCCAACCATTTACTTTCTTTGTCTATGCTAAAGCGCTGTCCATCTTGTGTCAGAACATTCACCTTGCCTTCTTCTTCGTTGATAATATTTGCTTTTTGCCATCTTTGGTTCACTTTCACGAACACTTTTTCTAACTGATTTTCCATTTTTCAAATTTTAAATTAAGGATCATTTATAATTAGTAACTTTGAAATCCGGACATGACCTTTCCATTTTCATATCCGGAATTAAGGATCGAAAGGGGTGGGAGCACCCCTTTTTTTATACCGCTATTTTATATGCGCTAATCTCTCGTTGACTTGCATTGGTGCTCTGATTATATTCATATTGCCAATTTTGGGTTTGTGGTTTAATAATATCGATCATCTTTCCAAGGTAGTTCCTATAATAACTCCATAAGAAGTACCGTAAGGCGTTAATTTCAATGGGTAACTTGCATGCCACCATTTCTTTATGTTTTGAAAGAACCATGCTCTTTTGATTTACCAATGTATGGTCTACCACCTTGTTGAATTTTAAATAGTCCTTAGTAAGTGCCTGATTGTATTTTTGGATTTCTTTGTGCAATTGGGAAATTGCTTTTTCCGATTCTGGGTCAAATCTGATCATTAAATGATCTTTTTCAAGCTTAATAAAAAACTTTCCGTCATTGATACAGGATATTAACATCAAGTCATCAATGTAACCCTCAATTTTGCTGTTTCCGGTGAAACTTAACATCATTTTAGTCACTTTGGTTTGCTTATAGATTTGAACCAATATTTTACTGGTCTCATAATTGATGTTCTTGATGGCAAGATATACGGCGTTACTTAACTTGAATTTTTGTTGAAAGGAGATGGCTTCAATAGGATTATTGAAAACAATTAATTGCTGTATTTTTTTAGGAACTTGACTGAACCAAATAGACATACTTGTGTCACTTTCGGCAACAGGAAATGTTTTTGAGTCTTTTTGCTGTACGTGCCCTGTTAAATTGTTCGATAGATTGTAAAAGGGAAAATATAGGAGACCTTCCTTATCTTCAAATAATCGTTCTTCGAAACATACCTTCAAACTCTCATCTTCCAATAAAGATGAAGACTGCAAGGTTTTGGCAAACTCTTCAAAATGGTTAAAAGAATCGTTGACTATTTCTCCTTTGTTCAGCGTTAAATTGGCCAGTTGAAATTCTTTTTTACTGTTTAAATAGGAATAACATTCATCTACTTTGTTCCAAATGCCTTTAGAACTATCCTTTTCGGTTTTTGAACATCCCGTCAAAACCAAATCAAATACACGTAGTTTTTTTTCTGGCCTACTGCACATGTAATACAATTGACCGCCACCAGTATGGAATACCACCGCATGGTCCTTGCCCATGTGGTAAATCTTATGATTAGCTTCATTCTTGGTCATAGGATACCCGAAATAGTCCATTACGGAATTGATATTTAATTTATCATCCCATATTCTCCAAATATTATTCATAATTCAAATGTGTAAAAAATTAGTATAATTGTAAAATATTAATCAAATATAATTATTTTTGATTTCAAAACAAGTAATCCTCTAAAAAAATGGAAACCGGCAATAACATAAAAAATACTTTGCAGCGAATGTTCTGTTCATTAAGGGGACTATTCTCTCTTAATGGAGCGGTTAACAAAAAGGTAATGGGTATGCTAAATTCGGAAAACAGAACGTATTGGGCTTTGATGGCCTTGTTCTTCTTCCTTGTCATATGTAATGGTTTGTTCTCACGGTCAGAGAAGTTTTGCCGGAGTACTGATGAAAAATATACAGATAATACTCAAATGGGTTCGCTCTTACCTTCGGTTACCAAAAATACTTCTAGTGAATATTTATTACAGACCAAAAACTTCGAGCAAATTCAATTGTCACCGGAATTTTGGAAGCTCCCACTGGCACTAATAGACAGTATACCTTCCGCAAGCCCATTAAAAAGAAATGCTTTTTTCCTATCAAGTGCCTATGGTCTGCGACAGCACCCTATCAGGGAATCCAAAACACTTCATAACGGAGTTGATTTGGCCACAGTACAAGGAACCCCCATTTTCTCCAGCGCTGCCGGTACGGTTATCCAAGTAGGTTATGAGCCGAAGGGATATGGTTATTTTGTTCATATAAAACATTCCTTTGGATTTGAAACTTTGTACGGCCATTTAAGTGAAGTTGTCCTAAAAGCATCTACAGAGATTAGGTCCCAACAACTAATCGGTTATTCAGGAAACACAGGTTTTTCAACAGGTCCCCATTTGCATTATGAAGTCATAAAAAACGGGAAAGCCATAGACCCAATTCCATCCTTTGGTATGAAATATAAAATGTTCGAACAACGATTACGCACCTTAACAAATTAAAAATATAGAAAATGAAAAATGAAACACTCCTATTGACCGAGTCAACCCTCAGTTTTAGAAAGGAACATCCGGAAATGATACAACTATGGGAAAGGCAAATAGTGGAAGATACCTGTAACCCCGATTTACATTTTTGTTTATATGCCGTTGATAATTATTTACATCTACGTGCTAAGTTAATAGCCTGCGAGTACTTATATGATTTTGTCCTTAATGCACACATTGTTCATGCCGATTGGCAAAGTATCTATGTTCAAAACGGACACACAGATACAGAAGCTGTGGAGCTTGCCAATCAAGAAATACTTCAAATGTATGCTTCCATCAATCAAAATCCATTATCCAAAAAGGATAAAGTAGTAATTGAAATTTTAGATAAGGAATCCAATCAATAGGTTATGCGCACTCAGGAACTTTCAATGATTCTGGAAGCCATTAAATCTGGAAATCCAAAGAATCTATACATCAACAATGGTGGATTAGCACAATTAGGTGAACATTTATTCTATCCCAAAAAGGGTAGGGAAGAACAACAAAAAGAACTAATCCATATCCTTAAAAATTCTTTTCCAGAGACCTATGGTACATTTCTAGAATCCTTAAAAAAATACCATTTAACTAGTTATTACACGCCTAAATCTATTGTTGAATATAAAATTTCATTACTTAAAAGTGCAAGCTTCGAACCTACAACGATTCTAGAACCGTCTGCGGGTAACGGTGCCTATGTTCAAATCCTCAAAAGCGCATTTCCCAAAGCCTCGATTGTAGCTCTTGAACCTGATTTATTGTCCTACGAGATTCTTAAAAATAACAATTTACAAAGTACGAATGTAACGGTGCTCAACACCACATTTGAGTCCTATTATTTGGAGCATAAAGACAAGACCTTTTTTGATTTGGTCATTTCGAATATTCCCTTTGGAGATATACCGATTGAAAATGCTTTTGAACATGATTATATTACAAATCCCGTTCTTAAGAACGTTGGTAATTACTTCAATATATATGCACCGGAAATGTGCTCGATGGGTGGTGTAACAGCTCTTTTAATTTCGTCTGTATTCAACGAAAGATCAATTTATAGCGGTCTTAGGGAATCAATTCTAATGAAAAATGATTTGATTCTAGCTAATCGCTTCAATAATGCGTTGTTTAAGGAAGAAAAAACAAAAGTGGTATCTGATTTATTACTATATCAGAGAATTTGGAATAAGTCTGGGCTTACACCTAGTGAAAAACTTTTTGCGGATACCATTTCTATAGACTTAGGACTAGGACCCCAAACGACCAATGCCTTTTTTAATCAATTCCCTCATCAGGTCAATGGGGAAGTGGCACAGGGGTATTTCCATGGTCGTCCAAACTTAACGATAAAACCTAATGCAGAGCAACTTTCCAAATTTTTGGACAGACAACTGTATTCATTTGAATGTGATTTGCATAATGCTCTTGCAAACACCCCAGTATCTGATGTTTTAAAGGCAAAAGCAGATAGTACAAATCAAGCTCTTCCTATAGCAACTGAAACATCTCAGTCCCTTGTAACTCCAGTATCCGACAAGCAAGAAATAATTAAACTCGACGATAAATACGTTGAGAATCATACACGTTTATTTTTTGGTTCTTTCAATTTTGATACTATTGGAAATCTATGGTTCTATCAGGACACTTATACAAAAACAAAAGTTCCGCAAAAAGTTCAAGAATTAGTTTCGGATTATGTTCGATTGAGAAACAACCTGGTCTTACTTCAATTGAATTCAGAAAAAGGACTGCTGGATGGCATGACGTTGAAAAGGACTTTTCAAGAAGTAGACTATCAATTGGATCTATTTCATTTTAAATGGACCAGTCTCGATGCACATAGAGTTTTTTTAAAGGAAGATTTTTACTTTTCCAGAATACGATCTACTACTGAGTCCCATATTCAAGGTAAGGGTTATGGTAAAAATCCAGATTTTACTTTTGCTAACTTCCTAAAAGTAATCCCAGAAAAAACTTCAAACCTTACGATTTTTTTAAAAAAGGAACCGAAAGTTAATAGCATTGAAGTCATTGAGCACCGTACACCCTTAGAACTGGTGAAAACGCAATTTGACCAAACGGGAAAAATAGATATTGAAAAAGTTGCTATAGCATTTAAAAAATCTGAGAAGGAACTTTTACTAGAAGGACTTTCTAAAAAGAATTTTTCCGTGCAACCTAATTATAATGGTGGTGAGATACGATATGAGGTAGTACCTTATTTCATTTTTGCTAGTGGTCATATTGACGATAAAATTAATCAGATACAAAAAAGTATACCCCCTTATGATTTGGATGGTACTATTCTTATTGCCGCTTTGAATAAAGTCAAACCTCCGCATCTTCCTTTAGAAGCTATCGAATTTAATTTTGAAAGTCATTTTATACCCATTCATGCTAAAGAAGCTTTTTTACGGCAGTTAATAAATGAGACAGTAAAGATTAATATAGGTCAATTTAGTTCAACCCTGACCCTGTTATTTGCACAAGAATATAACCAAGAGGCGCACGAACGTTTTAGTGTTGTTTTAGACAAAGAGGTTAGGGCAGGATATAAACGCATTCTACAAAGCTTTTCAGAAAACAAATACCCGGTAATATTTTCCTCTTATAAGGATGCACAAGGTAAAACCATTAAAAAATTGGATAAAGATGCCACCCTAATGGCCCAAAATATCTATGAAGAATTACAGCTGCATTTCAAATCTTTTATCGAAAGTGATGAGCATTTAAAACTTGAAATCGAGCAAAATTATTATCAGGCCTTTCTTGCTGATGTGAATCTGCAAGTACCCAAAGATTGGCTACGTTTTCCAACCACCCTGGTTTACGAACCTTACCAACATCAAATCGATTCCGTCCTTTTTGGGTTAAGTAGGGGCAGTGCCTTAAACGACCATCAAGTAGGTAAAGGAAAGACTTTGTCAATGGCTTTATTAGCTTACAAATTGAAGCAACAAGGCAAGAGTAGAAAAACAATTTTGTTAACGTTAAAAAGCGTTGCCCCACAACTGGAACGGGAGATTAAATCAAATTTTCCCCAACTCAATATCCTACGATTAGACTCTAAAAATATGGCCAAATCAAAACGAGCTAAAACCTTAAGTTCCCTAGCGGCAAATAAGGGTATTGATTTGGTCATCGCTGAACATGGCCATTTAAAACAAATACCCAAACAACGTGAATTTGTATTGGAAATACTGGAAAGTAAAATACGAATGATCGACCAAGACCTACAAACTGCCAAAGAATTTGGAAACCTTAAGGAGTCAAAAAAATTGATAAAAGGACTCATTAAACGTAAGGCCAATCTTGAAGAAAAATTAAATTATACCTTAAAGACCTTGGACGAGAAAAAGGAGGGAGAAACGACCCTTTCCGATTTGCAGTTGGACGCCATACTCATAGACGAAGCCCACTATTTTAAAAATATTGGTTTTACCACAAGGCATCAAAATGTATCCGGACTTAATAATAATGCCGATAATCTGCAAAACTTGGATTTGGAAATCAGCATTGCATCCATACATCAAAGAGTCGGAGCCGACAAAAATATATTCTTTTATAGTGGTACGCCACTAAAAAATTCCGTTACGGAACTCTATGCATATCAGAGGTATCTTATCCCTCAAGAACTAAAAAGAAAGCAAATTTATAATTTTGATGCTTGGGCTTCCATCTTCCTGAAACAAAGCGTTAGTATTGAGCCAAATATCTTTGGAGACCCAAGAATGCATGCCCGTTTTCGCTATTTTATCAATTTACCGGAGTTGAGTAAAATGTACAATTCCTTCACACATATTTGTAGGGACAAACATTTTAAAACGCATAACCTGCAATTGGATAGGGATTTTGTGATATTGGAAAGTTCAACTGCATACGAAGAATTAAAAACCGCTTCCCTTGATTTTACCAAAAATAGAAATCAAAAAGCGCTGTTTACCATTCCCATGTATAATGAAAGTCAGATGAAGTCGGCACATATAACTGCTTTGAATTTGAATAGAAGTTTATTGATTGATCCTCTATCCAAGGATAACATTTCCATCTCATTTTCTGAAAGCGACCAATTTAAATTAAGAAGGATTGCCATTGATATAGCAGCACTTTATCATAGAACAAGCTCCCATAAAGGCGTTTGTCTGGTGTTCAGTGATTTGAACGTTTGGAAAGCAAATCAATACAACACCTATAGCGCGCTTGCACAGGTATTGATTGATGAACATCAAATTCCCAAAACTGAAATTGCCTTCGCCCAAGAACGTAAAGCAAAAAACGCTACCGAACAGTTTCAAAAGGATATACGCCAAGGCCATATTCGGATAGCTATGGGTAGCACCCAAGTTCTAGGTACGGGTACTAATATTCAAAAAAGGGTGGTAGGAATTTTTCATATGGATATTCCGTACTCGCCTGATGCTTTTGACCAAAGGGCAGGAAGAGGGTTGCGAAAAGGAAATGAAATAGCGGAGAAGTACAACAATACGGTGGTTGAACGTTTTTATGGTATTAAGGATACTACTGATATTTTCTCCTATTCACTGAATACCCATAAGGAAAAATTCAGGGAACAAATTCGTGAAGCGGATCCCAACCAAAGAGTATATGATGATTTGATTCCCGATGATAAAAATCTGTCCTATGCGCAGATGCAAGCAGCCTTGATAGGAGACATGGAACAATTTCAGATGGTCAAGTTATCCGATGACCTAAAGTTCTTACAAGCACAAAAAAGATTGTTCGAGCTGAATAAAGCAAACTCGTTTAAGACCATCGATCGCATAAAGTCGGAGAATAAAGAAATTAAAGCACAGCTGGTTGAACTAGAACACACACTAAACAACATGGGCCCAGATTTGGTAGCAGAATTGGTATCGGAATCGCCTTTTTTTGAGCCATTGTCCATAATTAAAAAATTAGTGCAGGGCAGTTCTTTGGAATTTGAAATCGATGGTTCCGATAATGCAAAACAAAAGCTCGAGCACCTTAATAAAACTTTAGTGTCTAAATCAAGGATAAATGTCAACCACAATGCAAGGGTACTAGTGACATCCTTACCTGCTATTCGGGCCAACTTAGTTTTTGTGGCGGATTATGTGCCAAGCCAAAAACATTATTTGTTTTCGTATGGTCTAGAATTGAAACATTGTATAATTCTTGGGAAGCGTCAACAAAAATTTGACACAGAAAAAATACATCTTCAATTGCTTAGCCTTCTCAAAAAAGTGGATAGTGAAATACGGATGAAGAAATTTGATTTTAACCATAACCTTAAGTCCTTGGAAACGCATCAAAAGAAGGTTACTATTGGTTTCCCTAAAGAGAAGCAAATAAAAATTTCGGCATTAAATGATGAAATCAAAACCATACAACGTAGAAGGGCGATAGGTTAGTCTTTAAGGCTAGTTTTCCGCTTGCACCTTGTTCAAACCCCAAAGGGAATTAGATACAAATGTTTTCCTTTCCCTGTCCATAAAATATTCCTTACAAAGCTCCTAGCAACATTCCTCCTACTATTATTAAAACTTGCGCCTGGGCGCGCTTATGGCTAGGGAAAAGAAGACAAATGTGGATTTAATAAGATGCAAGGCAGATTTTGTAATGAGCAAGGTTTATTTTGAAGGGTATTTAAACCTAAAATCATGTTGACCTTTGATCTCTTATTGCAAAAATTTTCGTTATTCGGTTTTATCTGTTTTCTATTTGTATTACTTATGGGGCTTTATCGGCTAAAACGAATGTCCAGATTGCCTTTGATTGTGTTTCTTATTGTACTCTTGGCCGTACCGGGCATAGCTGGACTTCTTTGGTTATTTGCTGCCTTTGAGGTGGCAGTTTGGGGGTGGTGGGTTACTAGGCAGCTTAGTTGATTATTTATGACTAATTAGACTAAAAGGACCGTATCGATAGTGGTGCTGAATTGAAGTACCGGGGAATTTAAGGTACATGTGATGGTAAGGAGTGTTAAGTGGTTTTTCCTAATCTTATATCGAAATGTGAATAACTGTTTAATAACTAACGCCTTACAGCTAAATATTCAGTGTATGCAAAGTGTATATTTGTGTATGCTTAATGATTTATCAAATAAAGAATTAGAGGCGCTTAAGATTATTAGAAACTTCCTTGTTCATCAGGGAAATATTCCTAGTGTACGGGAGTTAATGACCGGAATGAGTTATAAATCTCCTCGTTCAGCAGCTGTTCTACTTAAAAGCCTTGAAGAAAAGCAAATCCTAAGGAAGAAAGTTGATGGGAGTTATCAGTTAGTTGATTTTGAAATATCTCAAGATTTAGGCTCAAGAGCACAGACTGTTAAAATACCATTATTGGGAAATGTAGCTTGCGGAATTCCAATTTTTGCAGATGAGAATATCGAAGCAGAAGTTTCTATTTCTATAGAAATGATAAAAAGTGGATATAAATACTTTTTATTAAGAGCAAAAGGAGATTCGATGGATGAAGCAGGTATTAATGATGGAGATTTGCTATTAATAAGACAGCAACAAGATGCTCACAATGGTGATAGAGTATTGGCGCTTATTGATGAGGAAGCAACAGTTAAAGAATACATTAGGAGTGGGGGAATGGTTATTCTAAAACCAAAATCTACCAATAAAATACATCAACCGATAATACTCACAAAGGATTTTAAAATACAAGGTATTGTAGAGCGAGTCATATCCATTAAACCATAAATTAAACATGTTAAACTTTAAATATTATAAAACAACTTGGTTAATATTAGTAATTATTTTATTAGCCATAGGTATTGATTTTGCCTTGCACGAATGGGTAGTTCCATTTTTAAAATCAAAAGGAATTGAATTTTTAAGAGCTCCTGGGAATGTTACTATAATAGCTATGATTTTAGCTTTTTATGATACTGTTTTATGGAAATTGCCTGTTTTCAACCTTTTAGTAAATGTTCCTAATGTTTCTGGAAGGTATAAAGGGAAAATCAGATATGAATTTCAAGGGAAAAAAGGTGAAAAAGAATGTTTCATTGAGGTTAAGCAATCAGCCTCTAAAATAAAAATTCATTCCTATTTTAATAATGAATTAAATGAGAAAACTGATTCAAAATCTTTAGTTGAAGATATTAGAGAGGAAGAAGATGGCTTTTTTGATATATATCTTTTTTATCTCAATAACGGAAACAAAATAAATTCAACTCTTGATTGTCATGAAGGAGCAAACAAACTAAGATTTATTCCTGCTAATAAAGAACGAAAAGCAAAACTGGTTGGGCATTACTTCACAAATAGACAAATACAAACTAGAGGAGAAATCGAAACAGAATTGGAATCTAAAAACTTAAAAGGAGAATTTTAAAATATAAATATGGCAAACTGTAATAATTTATTTTCAGAATATAACAGGTCTATAAGGTTAACAAACGAAAGGAGAGTTACTTTAAGAGAAAAGAGGAATGACTTAAGGAAAAGAATTAATGGTGGTTATGATGTTGTAAAAAACTTGGATAAACTTGAACATTTATTAGAGTTTCAAAGTCAGGGTTCATATGTAATGGATACTATAATTAATCCAAGTAATGAGGAGGATCAATATGATATTGATGATGGTGTTTATTTTTTAGGAAAGTTATCTAGAGATAATAGACCACAGCCAGCCACATTTCACAATTGGATTATTAGGTCTATTGAAGCCGGAAAATCTGATTATGAAGTAGAAGAAATTATTGATAAGAACACATGTGTAAGAGTAGTTTACAAAGGAAAAAATGGTGATTTAAATTATCATGTTGATCTTCCTATTTATTATACAATAGACATTAATGAACCAGATTTAGCAGATAAAAAAGAATGGTGGCACGTAAGTAACCCTATTGAATTTATTATTTGGTTTGAAAACAAAATTGAATCTGGTTTTAAGAAAGAATTTATTTTAGAAAGCCGATTATATGCTGATGAATATGATTCTTGGTTAAATGATATCAGAAAGAAGGATCATCAGTTAAGACGAATAGTTAGATATTTAAAAGCTTGGGGCGATTTTATAAAAGGAGATATGCCTCCTGGGATTGTAATGACTATACTGGCTGGAGAAAACTATTCTGAGGATTTAAGAGATGACATTTCATTAAAAAACACCTTAATCAACATTCGGGATTATTTAAATAGTAATGGTTTTAAGTGTATTAGACCAACGACTCCTGAAGGTGAAGATTTATTTGAAAAATATAAAGCAGAACAAAAAGAGTATTTTAAAAACGCTTTAAATTCATTTATAGAAAGTGCAAATCAGGCAATCGAATTAGAAAATCAAAAAAGTGCTTGTCGTAAGTGGCAGAAACATCTTGGGGACAGATTCCCATGTTTTTTGGCCAAAGATGAAATAGAAGGTTCTAAAACCTATGTAACTGCTCCTTTAATTAAAAGTGATAATTCTAGAAGTGCATGATTGAATATAAGGAGGCATTAGAAAGAGTTTCCTCATATATAAAAAAAAGGGAGAAAGTAAGAGAATTAAGTGATTACTATAAAAAAAAGATAGGCTTACCTGAAAATTTAGATATCTGGGAAATTTCTACTGAAATATTAGATAAAAGGAATAAAATAAAGCACATTAGATTCCACATTGTTTTTTTTCCTGACTTTCCACTTTCGTTTCCGAAACTATTGCTTTCAAAAGAGGATTTTGAAGATATGAAGTATATCCCTCACTTACAGGTAGATAGATTGATATGCATTTTTCAAAATTATTCGGAACCCAATATTCAGTTACCAGAAAAAGTTGTTGAAGAAGCTATAAGAAGAGCGAAGAATATTCTTGAAGATGGTATCAAAGGTGAAAATGATAAAGATTATGAAGATGAATTTGAAGCCTATTGGGATTCTAATTATTCAAAAAATGACATAGTTAATACTTCATTTTTACTTTTAAATGAAAAACCTCTAAAGCAAAATTTTGATTTAATTTCATTAGAAAAACCTATTAATAAGTTTCGTTATGTTATACATCAAAATGAAGACATTGCCTTAAATTTCAAAGCATATTTAAAAGACCAAAACATTAAATATCAGGAAACTACAGGTTTTTTAACACCAGAATTGAATATTTTTTCGAAACCACCATTTAATAAAACAAATAAAGAAATTTTTGACGCTATTGAGAAATTGGATAATGAAGATTCTCAAGAATACATTTCCTTTATTAATGATAAAAGTGATTCAAAATTATTTCTTTTTTCAAAAGAAATTAACTCTGAAATAAGATATTTTGGTTGGTTTCATTCAGAAGCCAAATTAAATAGAAATGGATTTCGTCAAAAGTCTTTGAACAATTATAAAGCACTTTCTACTTTTCAATCTACTCAGCAAATAAATAGGGTAACACCACAAGTTTATACAAATCAAAGACTTCTTAAAAGAAGTGCTGGAGAAGAAAATAATCAAAATAATAATAAATTTGTGTTAGCTGGCGTAGGTTCAATTGGTTCGAACCTTATTCACTACCTAAATTCAGTTCAAGGTGCTGAATTCAAATTGATTGACACAGATTCATTAGAATTAGAAAATATTGGACGTCATTATTTAGGATTTAAGTATTTAAATTGGAAAAAGACAAAAGCTATTAAAGACTTTTTAACTCAATTCTCTCCAATACAAAAAGTCGAAACTAGGGAAAAATCTATTGTTCAAGTAGTTAAAGATGATTCACAATTTATTAACGAAAGTGATTTTCTGTTCGTTGCTATTGGAGAGTCAAACATAGAATCTTGGATTGTTAATGCAATAGATGATGGGTTAATAATTAAGCCTACATTTTTTCTTTGGGTAGAACCATATTTATTAGGTGGACATTGCATTTACATTAACCCTAAAAACAATAATTATACATTAAATTTTACTGAAAACGGATTGTTTAAATTCAATATTGTGGGAGATTACAATAATAAAATTTTATCATTAAAAGAAGCTGGATGTCAAAGTAATTATACTCCATATTCTTCAAATAATATTCAATTATTTTTAGGGAATATGTATTCCAAAATTTCCGCAATTATGGTCTCAGAGAGTACAGAATCAACATCTTTTACTTGGGTTGGTGATAAAACTATTGCTGAAAAATTGAACATTGAATTGTCACAATATTCATTAAATTATGAATCTAATTCTTTAATTAAGAACAATTTATGAAAGTAATAAGGATTGGCAACTACGAAATTCACTTTACTAAAGATGTTCTTTTATTAATATCAAAATTTAAGCAAATAAACCATAAGCACCACGAGGCAGGAGGCATACTTCTGGGTCAAGTAAAAGAAAATAACATTTATATAACTAGAGTATCATTTCCATCAATTCATGACAAATCTTCGAGATATTTTTTTTGGAGAAATAAAAATAATGCTCAAGCTATAATTGATTATGAATTCTACAATAGTAATAAACGAACTATTTATTTAGGAGAATGGCACACACACCCTGAAGAATTACCAACCCCATCAAATACAGATAGAAAGATGATAAAAGATCAATTTTCTAAAAACAAATTAAACGAAGCTTTTTTATTGCAATATATCCAAGGAACTAAAGGATTTTATCTAGCTATATTAGAACCTAATAGTCTGAAAGAAATTCAAGTTGAGGAAGGTTAGTTTTATATTATGAGTAATATAGAATCTCGATGTTTAAATTGGCCTAAGAGAATTTTGGTAAAACAATAGGCGAGGGGAGCGGTCATATTTTAGGAGGTTAGTTACTTTTTATAGACAATTTGAAATGATGCTTTAACCTTAAAAGTAGTCTTAAGAGTTATAATGGATCCTAAAATATAGCAATTGAGCGCCAACACGCCAGCAGGCTCCTCTACTAAACATATACTTTGGTGTATTTTTTTTACGCTCTGCCCTGTTCCAAAATTATCTGCAAGCCTCGATTTTTTTTGGGTTATTTCACCAGCTTCAAACTAAGAACGTATGCAATATAGGAGTGGCAGGACAAAATTATCTCACTAATATCTTGCAAACTATTTTAGTATCTGACCAATTTGTTATAAAATTGGTTCTAGGTTTAATACAAAAATCAAGAATTGAGCAAGACATTTAAGTTCAGGATTGCATTGAAAGGAAGTGAACCCCATATTTCGCGTGAATTTCTGGTACATTCCGATATCACGTTTTACAGACTTCACCATATCATCCAAATAGTGATGGGATGGGAGAACTACCACCTATATGAATTCACCACGGACAGCTATCGCATCGGCCAACAATTTGAGGGCGATGGTTTCAATTGGCACATGAGGTTATCGATGCGCAAAGAATTAAAATTGGTGACGTTCTAAAAAGTAAAGGGCAGAAAATGGACTATCTATATGATTTTGGGGATTACTGGCAGCATTCCCTAACCTTGGAAATGGTCATTGAAGACCTCAAACTTCCATTTCCCGTCTGTTGTTCAGGTGAACTGAGCTGTCCCCCAGAGGATGTTGGTGGCCTACCAGGTTTTTATGACTTTTTGAGGATTATGGGTAAGCCCAAGGACCCAGAGCATAAGGAGCTTAAAAAGTGGGTAAAAAGTAAGCTCGTGGCCATTGATGGCAAATATGACCCTGAAAAGTTCAGTATGGAATAGGTAAATTGGGTATTACTAAATTTAGATGTTTATATTAAAGAATGGGAGGATGAGTATAACGAACAGTAGAAGTTCAAATAAAGGATTTTAAATATTAATAATTAAACCAGCCAATGACCAAAAGAGACTTCTTCAGAATTATCATTAGACTATTCGCACTCTATCTGTTATTACTCACTATATTCAATTTCATTCCAACCAATGTAAGCTATTTGACTTATGAATTGGCAATTTGGCCAGTTCTGATTATATTGGGCTCTGCTGTTTTCATGATATCGCTGTTCGTATTTTTAATTCAAAAGTCTGATAATATAATCGATGTATTAAGACTGGATAAAGGTTTTGACGATGAAAGAATAGAGTTCGGTAATTTAGGTAGTCTTGAAATAGTAAAGATTGCATTGATTTTTATTGGTGGATTTATGATTATAGATCACTTACCGGAGTTCTTTCAATACTGCTATCTGGGTTTTAAAAAAGAGATTTCCGCGACTGGATTAAGCCCATTTGAGGCACCTGGTCTGGCAGAGTTTTGGGACTATTTCAGATGGTTTATTTCTGGAGTCAACTTATTGGTTGGCCATCTTATTCTTTCCAATTTAGGAAGACTGTCGAGGTTTCTGTTAAATCTGAAGACAAACAAAACTAAAATTCAATAAAACGATAAATAACACTGAGGATAAGGGACATTCTCGCAAACACTGCCGCTAAGGCTTAACTACTCGACATATCAGGACGCAATATGTAATCTGGTCAATTAATTTTATTCCCAATACCGAGTAAACGGAGATAGATAGCCACTTCGTGGCCTTATTGATAACCGATTATACGGTTACAATATCTAAAACCCGCCATATAAACGAATCATCGTTGTTGGTTTTCACTATATTTCCATAAAATTCGCCGGACTGCACATAGTGCGGCGTTGACCTTCATTTCGAAAACACCGAGAAAATTGACAAACGAAAGAAAAATATAAAATATGGGACTATTTGATGACCTATTCAAAAAAAAAGGAATGCCCGAAAAATTAAATTTGGGGGGAAAAGAGATAGAAATAGATGCTGATGCAATGGTCTATTCTCAAATTGCACTTGATGCATATGATGTGCAAAATTATCCAGTAGCAATTGAGAATTTTAACAAAGCGATTAATGCACAGCCATTAAATCAGAACTTCTATACAATGAGAGGAACTGTTTATGAAGATATGGGTAATGATGAAGCTGCAGAAAGAGATTTTAAGAAAAATCTTGAATTATCACCCAACAGCTATGTAGGAGCTTATCGACTTGGAATGGTTTATTTCAGGAATAAGGATTTTGAAAATGCAATCAAATGGCTTGAAACCTCATACAACAATATACCTGATGAAAATATGGACGGTTTAGGACTAGGTAAAAACAATATAATGTTTGTGTCAAAAAAGGTTGTAGTTGGAAATCTAGGAAATTTCTTAACCCAAGTCAGACGTTTTGAAGAAGGAATTAGATATTTAGATGAGGCAATTGAAATTGACCCAAACTACCCAAATCCATATATGGCAAAAGGAATGGCATATGCTCAAATGGGACAACCTAGTAAAGGTATTCCATTTTTACAAAAAGCTGCTCAATTAGGTATTCCTCAAGCTGAAATGGCGATTAATATGCTAGAACAACTTGCACAAGAGCAAGACCAAGAAATGGACAATAATCAAAATGAAGAATTAGAACTAGATTTTGTCTTTCATTCTTCAGACCACTTAAGATATGAAAATGGAATTCACACTTCCGGACCTCACGGAGGTGCACCTAGGACAATTAAAGTTGAAGCTAATTTAAGAGGAAATGAAGGATATACCGTTACAATGTTTAATACCGATGGTGGACAAGCAAACGTCCAAATGGCACCTAAGCAAATGAGATTGGTTGGGCTAGACAATGAGAAAATTCAATTGGAAGGATATGGTAATGACAATTTCGGAGCTTCTTTTGCCGACTATGGCTTAACTATATATCTTAATGAAGGTAATATTGAAAAGTGCATTTTACATATGTACGACAGAAACGTTGATATTGAATATCTAAAAGGAGATAGTCAAGAAACTTCAAACGAACCGGAAATAGTATCATTAGCCAAAAGCGCAAATGCACAATATCAGCAAGAGAGTGTAACAGATGCTCGTCAATTGCTTTTACAGATTTATCGCTCTGTAAAATCAAATCCAGGTCAATTAAAAGAAATAAACGACTATTCTGCTCTTGGTACAGCATTTTTAATAATGCTTGACCAAAACCTATCGGACGACATTGATACTCAACAAATGATGGCAAGTGTGAGTTATTTGTGCATTAGTAAAGCTATTGAGAAAGATAGTACTAATCTAGATTTATATAAGGACAGATTATTGATGTTACGAATTGGTCACGACCCCTTTAGTTATACTATTATGAATGGTTTAAATATTAATGCAAATCCATTTAGTGCAATGGGGTCAATGGCTACTTATTCTGCAAGAGATGCAATTTACAAAATGGAAATAGCAGACCTGGAATTAAACCCACAACTGTATAATCAAATACCTTTCTTTAAAGAAAGGAAAGATGAATTTGATGAAATGATGGGAAGAGATTTTTTTATGCCTGAAAAATCACTTGAAAATGTAATTAAATCAGGAGTTGAAAATCACAAAAAACTCCTTCAATATCTTGAAAATAGGGTTATCAATAAGGAAGATGTTGATTTTTAAAAATAATAAACCTCGAACAATGTATCCTATGAAAAGCCATATTACTGTAGTAATCTTCAACATTTATAACCTTTAATATTTCGGAAATAGTAACTTAACTGAAATTTCAAAAAACGATGAATAAAAACACAATAAAGATTATTGATTTTTCTTTGTTTAGAGATAGCAAAATTGCAACACCTATAATTGATAGTATCAGTAACCTGTTCGTTTATCTTATTCATCAGAACAATTTTGAAGTAGCTCAAAAAGATACCTTTCTAAAGGTAATAGTAGAAAAAAACTTGCCCATGGTGGACATGGCCAAGCAGTTCGCTTTTAATTTGATAAACAATTTTTCGGATGAAACAAGATATGAATTTTCCGCCATTCAAATTAAAGAAATTGGGTTTGAAAACATGCTGGATAATGAAGAGCTTGTTGATTTTGTGGAAATGGAATTAGTCGACCCTACAACGAACTTCCGAAAATGGGAATTCGGAAAATTTGCCGTTCAACATTTCAGTAATGGCATTAATACTATGGAATTTGAAAAAATAAAAGGTAACGACGATTTTGCAACTAAAGAGTTTGTTGAATCCTTTGCTTCTAGCCTAGATTCCCAAGCCACTAAATTGGACGACCATGAAAAGCTGTTTTTGATTGTGGCATTAAGGCATAAGTTGTCTGAAAACAACCTCAATATGGCTACTTACGATTTAATGGGAAGTTCCGTGCAGCGCAACCTTTTAGGAATGTCCCTACGGATGGATATCCTGAAAAATTCGTTCAGAGAATCCCTTTCCCTAACCATAAAGAACCAAAACAGAAAAGGCCCCAAGCGATAATGAATGCCAAAAAGTTGCTTACATACTTGGACCAACTCGAAAGGGAGCCTAACCTGAAGGTCAATGGGAACACCTACACCTTGGAACAAGTCAAATTGGCCAAAAAGATAGCTGCCGATATAGAAATTGAACTTGGTGTAAAACCTTCAAAGCCAAAACTATCAAGAAGGCGAGCATTTATAGTTATTTTGGAAGAGTTGTATTATGATGTTCCGGAATACCCTGAAGAGCTATCTTTAGATGTTATTCACAGAAGGGCAGTACAACGCTTTGAGTTTGCCCAACGCACCTTAAATGGACTTGCGACGCCTCTCGAAATCCACCCAAAGGATGCTTGTCGGTTCTTCGAAGACAACGGTAGTAAAAAAATGAACTACAGAAGGGCACTATCGTATCTCGTAAATTTTCGGTCCCTGTTTTTTCAGATTGCCCCAGCAGCAGAATCCCTTAAAGAGAAATACCAGGAAGTATTACTTTGTTCCTAAAAGTGATGTACACTATTTTATGTACAGCACTCAAAATCTAATTCTTCACTTGCCCTTAGGTTTGCCATAAGTTAATCGGAGGTCACGTAGCAAGCTATGTTTTTGCTAGCAAAAACTGCTCACTTTGTTCGCAAGCTTGTCGGGGATCCTCCCCAAACCCCTAGAAGTATGGCACGTCCAAAAAAGAATTTGGAATCGTTAAGGGCAATGCAGATCAACATAAGATATAGTGTAAACGAATATCTCGTGGTTTCCGATAATGCGAATTGTCTTGGAATTTCAATAGCGGATTACGTAAGGAGAAGAACTACGGGAGTGGTACTACCAAGAAAAAAAGTATCAACGGAGGATAGAAGGCTATTTGTAGAACTGAGTCGAGTAGGAAACAATATCAACCAACTCACCAAAAAAGTCCACTCCGGCAACCACTATCCGGGACAATTACTAAACGAACTGTTGGAACTCAGAAAGTTGTTGAACTCCCTGACCTTAAAAATCATCGACCATGATAGCTAAGATCATCAAAGGAAAGGATTTCTATGGGGTGCTGGCCTATAACGACCAAAAGGTAGGGCAGGGGAGCGCACACATCATCGATGCCAATATTGGCCTAGGTTCAACAATACAAAATACAAATACTTTTAATACGGTCAGGGTATTACGGCCAAACCTGGGAAAAGCGGTGTTGCATGCTTCCCTGAACTTACCCTATCAGGACAAGCTTTCGGATAAAGAATTCGCTAGACTGGGCCATGATTACCTTAAAGGAATGGGCTTTGATGACAACCAATACATCATCTACAGGCACCATGACCAAAAACACCAGCACATCCATATCATTGCCAATCGAGTAGGTTACTCTGGAAAAGTGGTAAGCGATGCCAAAGACCTGTTCCGTAGCAAAAATATATTGCGAAAACTGGAAGTCGATTACGGACTCACCCAATTGGACGGAACCATTGTCAAAAAAGAATCACCCATTAGCCAACAGGAAATTGAAAAGGCATTACGTACCGGAAATGCTCCGATACGCTTCATCCTGCTAGAAAAAGTAAAACATGCTGTCCATAAATCAGTAGATACTGAAAGTTTTATTGAGATACTACATGCCCAAAACGTCCGTCCAAGGTTCAATATAAGCAAGACGACGGGCAGGGTCAGCGGAATTTCATTTGAATATGATGGGATCATTTACAAGGGCAGTACCCTGGGCAGGGGCTATTCATGGAACGCCATTATCAAACACATCGCTTATGAACAAGACAGAGACCGTGCAATTGTTCTCCAAACTAATTCAGCAGAACAAAGAGATTTTAGAGGAATTATCGCTGATAAAGAAAGGACAGGAGAAAATCCGGAACAACCAAAAGGTACTATCGGAGGGGCAGGGGAAGTTATTGGCCAACCAAAGGACTATTTGGGACTTTCTGAAAAAGATATCCTAGTACCGGAACCCTTCAATAGTTATAGAGACGAACTGGATGGTCCGCTTTGGAGAAGGCGAAGAAAAAAAGGAAGGAACAGGTAACGAATTAAATGGGTCTAGGTGCGGATAACATATTGAACCTTTTGGTCGATAGCCTCACAGTTGAAGAACTGGAGGCCGCACTCCAGCGCAAAAAAGGTATTTCGAATACGCTTCCAAAACCCATGACCGAAAAGGAACGCCTCTTCGATGAATATAGAAAACGAATGATAGCCTTGGGCATCCTCCATCCACCGAGAACCAATTGATCTTATTTTAATTCAAATAACCACTATAATCCTCGGGCAGCTCGGCATCGATATCCCTTAAATAAGCCGTCAATGCGTCCAAAGTGGAGTGTCCGGTGATCAACATAAGTTTGTCATAGGTCTCGGTATTGGAATAATCTTTTCTCAATTCACGGTATAGCTTGGTTATAAAGGTATGTCGAAAGGAATAGACCGTATGGTCCTTGCCCAATTGAAATGTTTTCCCGTTCTCCTTTAAAAATAAATTATATTGAATTTTTGCCTTTTTGAAGCGCTTTGAAAAGTAGTTACGTCTATTGGTCTCCGTCGTGTCCCATGGACCAACACCCTCAGGGGATACCAGAAAATGGTCGGCATTCGAAAGCTCAAGTTTTTTTAGCTCATCGAGGATCTGGTCGGGTATAATTTTCGTCTTTACCAATTTGTTCTTGGCCCTGACCTGAAGTTCTTTCTGAGCGATGTTTATGTCTCCAACCTTTAATCGGCAAACCTCGATAGGTCTCAGGAAATTATAGGACACCATTTTTATGAAGAAAAGGAGTTGGCGGTCATTGACCTTTAAAAATTCATAAAGCCCGTCGACGATATCTAGCGAATAGGTTTTGTTCCGTTTGGGATTGGTCTTTAATTTTTTGATGTTATGAATAAAATTCCGTGGGATGATTTCATTGTCCTCCAGGACCGAAAAGAGAGCACCCAATACTACCTTTGTATTGTTACGGTTACGGGCACTGGATGTTTTTTGTATCTCGTTAAGATGCCCGTTAACCACTTTTTTGTCGATGTCAAGAATATTTCGTTGAAGAAGGCCATGCTCCTTTAAATAGCCTTTGAATCTTCCCAACCGGCTCCTATAATCCCGTATCGAGGTCTCGCTCAAAAGACTTTTCTTAAGGTCGAAGGCAAAATCAAGTGCAGACTCCGCTGTGTAGGTCATAATTTTTCCGTCGACTTTTTCTATATATGGAGAATATCCATCCTTTAACATTTGATTTAGGGCATCACGAATCAATTGCAAATGGAATAGACGCTCCTTTTTGGCCTTATATCGCTGGTTGACTTTTAAGGTTATGGATGTTTGGCGTTTTAAAACGGGATTTCCCTTGGCATCTTTTTTTGTGGGATGTTCGAAGGAATAATAGACATACCAACGTTTGGAAAGGTCAAAATCCTCCCCACCATGATATATTTTTGGCTCTGTAAATTTTTTTTTCAAACCGTGACTGTATGCGGTAGCGTATGCGGTTTGTAAGGTATTAAAAAAATAACCCATTGACAAGAGGTTTAAGAACCTGTTATTCAATGGGTTGTAAAAGTAGCGAGAGGGGGGCACGATCCCCCGACCTCCGGGTTATGAATCCGACGCTCTAACCAGCTGAGCTACCTCGCCATGATTGGTTGTTCTTAAAAAGTTTATTAGTTAAAAGTTGAACCTTATTACTAAAAGCCATTTTAAAACGGCTGCAAATATAAAGTTTAATTTTTGGTTCATCAACAATAGCTGCTTAAAAAATAATACCCGTCTTTTATTTTTTTATCATATAGAAATATATATATTGGACACCACAAAGAATTTTGAAAATGAGTGATAAAGTAAAATTTGAAATAGAATACGTAATTCAATCCTCCCCGCAGTTGTTATATCAATATTTAGCAACGCCTTCTGGTTTGTCTGAATGGTTTGCCGACAATGTGAACTCAAGGGGTGAAAAATTTATTTTTATCTGGGATGGGGCAGAGGAGACTGCCATTTTACTTAAACGTAAGTCAGATGAGTTTGTTAGATTCGCCTGGGAAGAGAATGATGATGATTCCTATTTTGAAATGAAAATAATAGTGGATGAGATAACTAAGGATGTTTCATTGTTCATCACAGATTTTGCAGAGGAAGATGAAGTAGAGGAAGCCAAAATGCTATGGGGAAACCAAGTTTCCGATTTAAAGCAAGTGTTGGGCTCCAAATAAAATCTACATATTTACAGTATCTTTGAGCCTTATTTTATTAAGGCTTTTTTTATGGTAAATTTTAATGGGGAATTGTATGGCGATGAGGAAAATTTTCTAAATCATAACAATAGGGGATTACGATATGGTGATGCCTTATTTGAAGCCATACGGGTAGTTAATGGGCATGTATTCTTTTTAGAAGAGCACTATTTAAGATTAATGTCCTCTATGAGGATTTTGCGAATGGAAATTCCAATGAACCTGACCATGGAATTTTTAGAAGGCGAAATTCTAAAGACCATAGCTGCAAACCCAGAGTCTAAAGGGCAACGTATAAGGGTAAGCGTTTTTAGAAACAATGGTGGTCTTTATAAACCTACCTCAAATGACATATCCTATATAATTGAATCAAAAGAACTTACAGATTTATTTTACACGATTCCCGAGCAGGATTACGAGATAGAGTTATTCAAGGATTTCTATGTGAACAATGACATGTTATCCACACTTAAAACCAATAATAAGATCTTAAATGTTGTGGGTAGCGTCTTTGCCTCAGAAAACGGGTATGATAACTGTTTGCTTTTAAATAATCAAAAACAGGTTGTAGAGGCATTAAACGGCAATGTATTCTTGGTAAAGGGCAACACAATTAAAACACCTCCATTATCAGATGGTTGTTTAAATGGTATAGTTAGGAAAAAAATAATAGAAATTATTTCTAAACTGGAAGATTATATGATCATAGAAGAAAGTATTTCTCCTTTTGAGCTTCAGAAAGCTGATGAAATGTTCCTAACCAATACTATTTCTGGAATTATTCCTGTTTCTAAGTACAGGAAAAAGAAATTTTCAAATAAGGTGAGTTTGAGCTTGGTTGGCAAGTTAAACCTGGCTTCAAGGGTAACAGTTTAAAAGAGTTTAGTTAAGACTTGGATTTTCCGGGGCATTGGACCATAACAGGTAATCGCCACCTAGTTCTACCATTTTCTCTTTCCAAAATGCGTTAGAGGATTTCTTTATAATTTGGCTTTCATACTCGTTAGTAACTACGATCCAAGATTTGGAGGACAACTCCTGATCCAATTGTAAGGATGACCAACCAGAATAACCAAGAAAAAATCGGATATCATCTTCAGAGATAACTTTTTGATTTATTAGATCTACAGTCTTATCAAAATCTCCGCCCCAATAAATTCCATCAGAAATTTCAATGCTATTATCTATCAAATGGGGCACCTTGTGTATAAAATAAAGGTTATCCTGCTCTACCGGGCCACCGTTATATACCTGAAATGGGATAGATATTTCATTTACTAGATCACTTATTTGGTATTCCAAAGGCTTATTGAGAATAAAACCCACCGAACCTTCTTCATTATGCTCTGCTAAAAGAACAATGGAACGATTAAACGAAACATCTCCCGTTAACGAAGGTTCCGCAATCAATAGTTTGCCTTTAGTTGGTTTTAAATGGACCATTTTATTCTATCTCTAGTTATCTAAAATAAGATATTTCCTATAATTCTCAAAAATAGGATATAAAAAAAGCGCTTTTTTAAAAGCGCTTCTTAAAATAAGATATACTTATAATTAGTTTACAGCTCCGCTTAAATCAGCACCAGCTTTAAACTTAACAACATTCTTTGCTGCAATTTGGATAGTTTTACCAGTTGATGGGTTTCTACCTTCTCTTGCATTTCTTTTAGATACGGACCAAGATCCAAAACCTACTAAAGAAACTCTGTTTCCTTTTTTAAGGGAACCTTCAACATTTCCTAAGAAAGACTCCAATGCTTTTTTAGCCGCGGCTTTTGTGATGCCTGCGTCTGCTGCCATTGCATCGATCAATTCTGTTTTGTTCATAACGTGATTAAATTAATTGTTGTTAAAATAATTTTAAACCTCTAACAAATTTATATGGATTTACGACCAACACAAGTAAAATGGGGCTAAATACCTTGTTTTGTTGATAACTCAGGAGGTTTGTTAATAAAGTAGGGTATTTTTTACGTTTCTCGCAGCCCAATAAGGGCGGGGCTTTAGCTTACCGAGGCATTTATTCCCAAATCCAGTCCATTTAAAACCTCCTTAACGGTCATTCTTCTTTTACCTTGGATCTGTATTTCCTTAAGATTTATATATCCCCCTTTCACGGCAATTCTCATTTCTTTCTTAGTACTTAAGACCAAGCCGGTTGTATACGTATGGATAGCTCGTTCAATTGCTACTTTATAAATTTTTAGTATCACATTTTCTTCTCCTATATGCAGGGTAGTCCATGCGGTTGGGTATGGACTTAAACCTCTGATCAAGTTGTAGATATCCATAATGGGCAAATCCCAATTTATTTCACAGGTGTCTCTATGGATTTTATGGGCAAGTTTTAATGCCCCATGGCTTTCTTGTTTGGTAGTATCAAAATTACCATTTTCAATACGTTTAACAGTTTTGAGCACAACTTCCGCTCCTAATACCATAAGCCGATCATGTAATGACCCGGCATCTTCATCTGGTTTGATTTCAGTTTCTTCTTGTAAAATTATTTCACCGGTATCTATTTTTTCATCGATAAAAAAAGTGGTTACCCCTGTTTTCGTCTCTCCATTAATAATGGCCCAATTAATTGGGGCGGCCCCTCTATATTCTGGCAGTAATGAGGCATGGAGATTAAAGGTCCCATATTTTGGCATTTGCCACACTTCTTTTGGCAGCATTCTAAAAGCAACAACAATTTGCAAGTTGGCTTCAAGACCTTTTAGTTCTTCCAAAAAAGAGGGGTCCTTCAGATTTGTTGGTTGCAAAACCTTAAGATTATTTTCAAGAGCATATTTTTTTACGGCAGATTCATTTAGTTTTCTCCCACGACCTGCGGGCCTATCCGGAGCAGTAATTACGCCAACAATGGTATATGTATTCTTTAATAGCGCATCTAGGATACCCACAGCAAAATCAGGGGTACCCATAAACACAATTCTTAGTTTTTCCATTTTCTAAATTATTTCATATTGATTTCTGGAATTAAGCTTGATTTTTCCATCTTCCAAAAATTCTTTTAAGATTAATACTACTTCTTCTTGTTGTAAAACGATAAGTGATTCAATTTCACGCGATGATAAAGGGCCTTCTATAAGCAACGATAGTATTTTGTTTTTGATGTTTTTTGGTGTGATGTTATTTTGATTGTTTTTTAAACATACATCGCAAATGCCACAATTCGTTGAGTTTTCTTCGCCAAAATAGTTGAGCAGCTGTACACTCCTGCAAATAGTATCAGTCTTAATATATGATACCATCTGTGCAACTTTTGCTTGCTTTAAGGTGTTTTGTTCCTTTATATTTTTGGCAAAGCTATGTATGGTCCTGTCATCTTCACGTGGTACGAGAAAAGTAAGTTCCATATCGCTGTGAAATCCCTTATAACTTATAATATCATCCTTGGCTAATTTTTCTAAGGCTGTAATTATAAATTCTTCCTTGGTACTGAGTTTTTTGGCAAGTAAGACCGTATTTATTTTAGTTTCAAATTCAAAAATCCCACCATAGGTTCTAAGTACAATTTTTATAAGGTTACTTAATGATCTATTATTTTCTATATATGTAAAGAGTTGGTCCTTGGAAACAATAAATTGGACAGTAATTTTTCTTGCAGCATATTCTGATAGTGCAAGAACTGAATTTCTATCCAATATTCTTAAAGCATTATAGGTAAGTAATGGATTAAGATGGTATGTTGCACAAAATGAGTTAAAATTAAGTTGGTAATTCTTTTCTCCCAATTCACCGTAAGCAATTTGGAAGTAACTATTTAGCTTGCCATAAACTAACTTCACAAATGAAACTTCCGGTAAAATGCTTAAAAATTGTCTTTTAACCTGTTCTTGGTCCGTTTTATTGGTAAGTAGAATTGCCTCTGAATAATTACCATCCCGGCCAACTCTGCCAGCTTCTTGAAAATAATTCTCAATGCAATCAGGAATTTGATAATGCACCACCATTGAAACATCTGGCTTGTCTATACCCATGCCAAATGCATTGGTAGCTACCATTATGTTTATTTTGTTATGCAACCAATCTTCTAATTTTTTCTTTTTTTCTGTTTCAGACAGGCCACCATGATAATGAGTCGCTGAAATGCCATGTGCCAATAAATATTTTGAAACTTGTTCTGTTACCCTTCTAGTTCTTGTATAGACTATACCACTTGTTTTTAAGGAGGCACAGTATTGTCTTAAACGATAATTCTTGTCCTCTTCAAACACTACCTTAAATGCAATATTATTTCTTAGAAAAGAATCCTTTTGTACATGCGGATGAATAAGCTCCAATACCTCTATAATATCTTTAGATACTTGGGAGGTGGCTGTAGCGGTAAGCGCCATTATTGGTGGTTCCGGTTGTAACTCCCTTAGGATGGTACATTTTAAATAGGCGGGTCTAAAGTCATGTCCCCATTGAGAAATACAATGAGCCTCATCAACAACAATTAAGTTTACGTTCATTTGTCGTATACGCTCCTGAACTATTTCCTGTTCTAATCGTTCTGGGGATATATACAAAAACTTGTAGTTTCCGTATATGCAATTATCAAGTAAATCACCCATATCTTCATAAGTTAATCTACCGGTTAAACCAATGGCTTTTATACCTAAACTTTTTAATGTGGAAACTTGATCTTGAATTAAAGCGATCAAGGGTGATATAACAATACAAATACCCGGTTTGGACATTGCTGGTACCTGAAAACATATAGATTTTCCGCCACCGGTAGGAAGGAGCCCCAGAACATCCCTACCATCCAAAGCAGTATTGATAATATTTTCTTGTGATTTTTTGAAACTGGTAAACCCCCAGTATTTTTTCAGGATTGCTATAGGGCTATGATCCACCTTTTAAATTGAAATGGTTAAGAATAAAGTCCATTCTATCTGTCACGGGACCAATAGGCACATCTATGACATCATAACCAAATGACGTGTAGGTATCGAATAAATGATCATGAAGCTCCACCGATTGTTGATAGGTTTCCAAGCGTTCATCATCTTGAATGTAAATAGCTTCCCAAGGAGGTAACAATATTATGGCATCGTATTTATAATCTTCACAAGGTTTCTTGAATTGGACGTCATAAGGCTGCTTAAAATAGTCCATATAGGCGAGTACATCTGGCATACCGCGATCATAGAATATAGTTTCTATACTTTGTTTAGATCCATCTAAAAATTGATTTAACCTTGCTGTGAGCAATTGTTTATTAAAAGATTTGGAATCATCCACAAAATCAATTGGGTTGTTTAAAAAATGTTCCTTGTCCGAAGTTTTTTTTGCCTCCATGGTCATTGTTCTTATGATTTCATGGTAACAATAAAACCCGGTATTTTCAAGGGATTTGATAATTGAGGTCTTACCAGTTCCTGGAGCCCCTGTGATAACTATTTTTTTACCGTTCAAGTCGTTAAGATATAGTTGCAAAAATACGAAATAGAAGGCTATTAAAAAACTTGGGATTTCCCCTTATCTTTGCATAAAAACAAGATGATGGAAGATAAAAAATCGGAGGATTTTTATATTAGGCTAAAGGAGCAATTACAGATAACTACTGTTTGGCCTTCCAATTACCTATATAAATTCATTGTACTTACCGAAATTGAAAAGATACAACAGATACATTCTATATTTGATAATGCGGGTGCGGTTATAGAGTCTAAAAAATCTAAAAACGGTAAGTATACGAGTGTTTCCATAACGGTTAACCTTAAAAATCCCGATGAAGTCATTAAAAAATATAAGGAAGTGGGGGAGATACCTGGTGTAATCTCATTGTAAAATAGTATTTCACCTATAATTTTCTTAATTTGCGGACGTTAAAAGAATACTTCTTCAAACATTTTTAAGATAAATTTTCCAATTTGAATTTAGTAGAACATTTAGAGTATAATACGGAACGACCTCAATTGATCATTCCGGAATATGGTCGCCATTTCCAAAAAATGGTTGATTACGCAGTATCTATAGAAGATGCAGAGGAGCGTAATAAAGTTGCACAGTCTATCATTAGTGTAATGGGTAATTTACAGCCTCATTTACGTGATGTGCCAGATTTCCAGCATAAGTTATGGGACCAGTTGTTTATTATGTCCGATTTTAAATTGGATGTAGAATCACCATTTCCAATTACATCAAAGGAAATATTACAAAAAAGGCCTGAGCCTTTAGAGTATCCACAGAATTTCCCTAAATATAGATTTTACGGAAATAATATTAAGCGAATGATTGATGTGGCCGTTGAATGGGAGAAAGGGGATAAGCGCTCAGGGTTGGAATATGCTATTGCCAACCACATGAAAAAATGCTATTTGAACTGGAACAAGGATGTGGTGGATGATAAAGCCATATTCAACCATCTTTTTGAGTTAAGTAATGGTGAAATCGATCTTGCCGCTAGAGGTGAAAGTTTAACGGAGAGTGGACAATTTCTAAAAAACAGGGTCGCCAAAACACCACGTACAACTACTGGCAAAAAAGGTCAAAGAAACAATCGCGGAAAGAAACGCTACTAATTTCCAAATATACAGATGGGAACATTCAGGATAGAAGGAGGGCACTCACTATCAGGTGAAATTACACCACAAGGTGCAAAAAATGAAGCTTTACAAATTTTATGTGCAGTCTTATTAACTTCAGAGAAGGTTGCGATAAACAATATACCAGATATTGTAGATGTAAATAAGCTAATATCGCTTTTAGAGGATTTAGGGGTTAAAATCCAGAAAAAAGGGAAAGGTTCATATACATTCAAGGCAGATGATATAAATCTGGATTACCTTCAATCAGACCAGTTTAAACAGGATGGTAGAGGCTTAAGGGGTTCAATAATGTTAGTTGGCCCTTTATTGGCGAGATTTGGTAAAGGCTATATTCCAAAACCTGGAGGTGATAAGATAGGAAGAAGACGATTAGATACCCATTTCGAAGGATTTATAAAGTTAGGAGCCAAATTTAGGTACAATAGGGAAGAGTATTTTTATGGTGTAGAAGCTAAGAAGCTAAAAGGCACCTATATGTTATTGGATGAGGCATCAGTAACGGGAACCGCTAATATTGTAATGGCCGCGGTTCTTGCCGAAGGTACAACTACTATTTATAATGCTGCATGTGAACCGTATTTGCAACAGTTATGTAAGATGCTTAATAGGATGGGCGCTAAAATTACCGGTATTGGTTCTAATTTGTTGGTTATTGAAGGCGTTGATCAACTAGGGGGTACAGAGCATACCATGTTACCGGATATGATTGAGATCGGTAGTTGGATAGGTCTTGCCGCTATGACCAAAAGTGAACTTACCATAAAAAATGTTAGCTGGGACGACCTAGGCCAGATACCTACCGTATTTAGAAAATTAGGAATAAAAATAGAACGCAAGGGTGATGATATTTATATTCCTAAACATACCAATGGTTATGAAATCCAAAACTATATTGATGGGAGTATCCTAACCATAGCAGATGCACCATGGCCAGGACTTACACCAGATTTATTGAGTATTCTACTTGTGGTTGCAACACAGGCAAAAGGGGAAGTGATCATTCATCAAAAAATGTTTGAAAGCCGTCTCTTTTTTGTTGACAAACTTTTGGATATGGGTGCTAAGATTATTCTTTGTGACCCTCATAGAGCTGCTATAATGGGCCATGATTTTAAATCTACGTTAAAGGCTACTACCATGACTTCGCCAGATATTAGGGCGGGGGTGTCCTTATTAATAGCGGCACTTTCCGCTAAAGGAACATCTACCATCCACAACATTGAACAAATAGATCGTGGTTACGAAAATATTGATGAACGTTTAAGGGCTATTGGGGCAAAAATAGATAGGGTTTAACTTGGTTTATTTTTCAATTAAGGTGCCATCTGGATATTTGGCAAAACGACCCTTTTCCTTATCATGTACATTATCTGGATAAGGCCAAGGCCATCCTCCAAATTGCGTTAGTCTAAATTCATCCATTGATTTTTGTAATTCCTCATTCGTATTCATTACAAAAGGCCCGTATTTGGCAACAGGTTCGTTAATAGGTTTTCCTTGCAGTACTAATATATGTGCCTCTTTTCCAATAGCCTTAATTCGAATTTCTGTTGAGGCATCAACTTCTATTCCATGGTTTGGGGTAACGGTTTCATCATCAATAGTTATATAATCTCCGTCGTAGAAATAAAGAGTTCTATTTAGTTCTTTATCGGCAATGGGTAAGGTAACAGAACCGTTTTTTTCAATATGTATATTCCAAATAGCCACTTGGTTATTGTTGTCTGAAGCCCAGGAATTTGGCGCTGGTTCAAGTGCAATGGTATTATTAAAGTTTCCAGCAATAATTTTTACCACGGCAGTGTCTAATGTTAAGATTGGGATATCCTCATGCCAAAGCATTTTAAAATGGGGCTCTGCAAACTTATTTACTTTTGGAAGGTTCAGCCATATTTGAAAAAGCTCCAAAGTATTCGCTTTGTCAGTATTTAAAAGAGGAAACATTTCTGAATGTTGTACACCACTGCCTGCGGTCATCCATTGTACATCCCCTTGACCAAAACGACCTGCGGCACCCAAAGAATCTGAATGGTCGCAAAAGCCTTTGTTTACAATGGTAATAGTTTCAAACCCACGATGTGGATGTGCCGGAAAACCTGGAATAGTCTGTCCATGGTACATTCGCCATCCATCCTTCAACGTAAAATCATTGCCTAAGTTCCTTCCTTCAAGTGATGCTTTGGGACCCATTTCTTCATTGCCTATTGGATAGTGGTCAAGATGGTACACACAGAATAAATAAGGATCTTGGGTTTGCCATGGAAATCCTAATGGGAATATATTTTTAACCATGTTTGTTATAAATCTTAGAAACGTTTTTTAATGGGCGGCGTTATTGATCTCTACCCAGTTATTTTCAGGATCTTGTACATAAATTTGTCTTACCCCATCTGCTCTAAGGGTAACAGAATTTGCTTTTCCAGGCCAATCGGAATAAGGAAAATCCTTTTCTTCTAAATACTGGATCAACCCATCTAAATTCTCTGTGGCCAAACATAAATGTACACTTTTACTGTGCTTCATAGCTACACTATCTTTGCCAATAAGGTGTAATTGGGAATTACCGTCTATTTTAAACCATCTAAAATTATCTGGGTCAGATGGATGGGGTATTTCGGTAAGTTGCAGTATATTTTTGTAAAAATCGCCTGTAGTCTTTAAATCCTTTACGATAAAGGAGTAATGGTCATACTTAAAGTCAAATGATTGTGCAGAGACTAAGGTGCTAAAGCATAATGCTAAAATGATAATGTTCTTATTCATTTTTAAATTTAATTGATAATTTTTTATTGGTTTTTGTTTATTTACCCGTAATTGGTGGTGGGCCGTCTATCATTGGTTCATAGACTTCATCCCCCTTTCTTTCTTTAAATTCTTCTTTAACCTTGGTCACCAACTTCGGATTTTCGAAAAGATCTAACATGGTCATGCCCATGGCCTTGGAAGCATATACCATTCCCTTATGGCCAATAGACATACCACCACAAGCAACAACTGCCCACGAGTGCCAAGGTGTATCTTTTGGAGCAACCGTTACACGAAGATTAATATTGGGTACGTTCCAGCTTACATCACCCACATCTGTAGAACCTCCTCCTGGATTTTTTTCTGTTTCTTTTAACGGATATACGTTACTATCCATTCCCACTTCTGGTTTACCTGTTGCTTTTTGAATAGCCTTTCCAAAAGCGTCCTCTTCTGGCGTGTAGCTAATAGGCCCTAGTAATTCTAAATTCCTCTGCATTATTTCCCCTCCAGAACGGTTCACTAAGGTTTCATAGATACCAGAAACTAATGAAATTTTGTAGTCTACATTTGCCATTATAGCGGCTCCCTCTGCCATTTCTTTTACGCGTTCATAAGTGGGCAACATTTTAGAACGTTTAGGATCACGTACACGTACCCATAATTTGGCATAATCAGGAACTACGTTAACCACTTGACCACCATCCTGAATATGATAGTGAATTCGTGAGGTCGGTAAAATATGTTCCCTGTAATAATTTATACCAGTTGTATATAATTCCAAGGCATCGGAAGCACTTCGCCCATTCCAAGGGTCTGCTGAGGCATGTGCAGTCTGGCCGTAAAATTCCACTATAAAATCTATAAGTGAAAGTCCGCTTTGAACATCAGCCTCTATTCCTGCATTAGGATGCCAGCTAATATTAACATCCACATCCTCCCATAGTCCTGCTTTTACCATCCAAACCTTTGCAAAATACTTTTCTTCTGCTGGGGTCCCTAAAAACTTTAGGGTGCCTTTTATTTTGCCAGCTTCCATAAGCTCCTTAATAGCTATGGCGGCACCAAGACTGGCGGTGCCAAACATATTATGTCCACAACCATGGCCAGCGGCCCCAGCATCAAGAGGTTCTTTTACCGGTGATGCTTTTTGGGATATACCTGGTAAAGCGTCAAATTCCCCCAAAATACTTATTACCGGTTTTCCAGACCCATAGGTTGCGGTAAAGGCTGTTGGTATATCTGCTACACCCCTGGTAACATGCAATCCATTTTTTTCGGCGTAATCTGCTAGGATTCTTGAAGATTCACTTTCGTCAAAGGCTGTTTCTGCCAAAGCCCAAATAGAATCGCTTATCTTTATTAATTGTTCTTTGTGGGTTTCAACAGATGAAATAATTTCTTTTTTGTTCTTACTTATTTTTTGACTGTAAACGCCTGAAATACCAAATGATATTAATAATAGGGGGATGAATTTATTCACATTCATAGGTATAATTAGTTTTGGTAATTATGTAATTGAAATGTCGTTAACACTTTTGTTGGCAAAAGTGTGATACAGTAAAGATACCTCTTTAAATAATTTCATAAACGTTCGTTTAGAAGTGATTTTGATAAAAATATGGAATTTAAACTGTCAAAATCTAAACTTAAATCAACTTGGTGGAATTAGTAGCTATGCAATCAATATAATTATTGGCATGATTTTTCGTTATGTATACATTAAGTCCCAAAAAAATAGATATGAGAACTACTTATTTTCTTTTCATAATTGTGGTATTGCTCACCACTATATCTTGTGGTTCAACCAACAGGCTTACTTTAGGGGTTACACAGCCAGCAAGAATAGCTGTTCCATCAGAGGTTACTAAAATTGGAATAATCAACAGGAGTATTCCTTCAGAGGAAAATAATAAACTTGATAAATTGGATAAGATTTTATCCCTTGAAGGGCTTAATTTGGATAAAGAAGGCGCAGAATTTTCCATCAATGGTCTTTTGGATGAATTGATTAGGGACGACCGATATGAAGTGGTGAAGCTTATTGATGATGTGGAAGAACAGCGTAAAGGCTTAGGTGTTTTTCCTGCTGCGTTACCATCGGAATCAGTAGATCGTATATGTGAAGAGAATGATGTGGATATTCTTTTTTCCCTTGAGTTTTATGATACTGATACGGCAGCTAATTATGAACTTGGAACAGTTATGCTCCCTAACAACTTAGGGATTAGGGTTGGAATACCAGGTCATAAGGTTACCTTGAATACCGTTATTAAAAATGGATGGAGAGTATATGACCCTTTGACAAGAAGCGTATTGGATGAGCATATTTTCAATGATTATTTAACTTCAGTAGGTGAAGGAATTAATCCGGTCAAAGCTTTTGAGGCTATTGCTGGAAGAAAAGAAGGGGTAATGCAAATAAGTAATAATGTGGGTGTCGCATATGCGCTGCAGACCAGGCCAATGCGAATTAGGGTAGCTAGGGATTATTTTGTGAAGGGCAGCAATAATTTTAAAATAGCCATGAGAAGGGCCAGAACGGGCAACTGGGATGGTGCCGCCGATCTATGGGCATCTGAGCTAGATAATCCAAAATTAAAAATTGCAGGAAGGGCCTATTACAACATGGCGATAATAAATGAAATACATGGAGATTTGGATAAGGCATTAGAAATGGCTTCTGTATCTTATTCTGATTATGAGAACAAACTGGCCTTAACTTATGTGAATATCCTTAGGAGACGCATTGCAGAGCAGCAAGAGCTAGAAGCATCCCTTAATCAATTATCTAAATAATTAATTGTTTAGGGCTTCTTTATACGTTTCCAAGCAGCGTTCCCGGGCCATTTTATGGTCTACCATTTTTTCTGGATAAGTTAGCTCCTGTAAATCGGGAACCCATTTGTTGATGTATTCTTTTTGCTTATCAAACTTATCTACTTGGGTCATAGGATTGAAAATACGGAAATAGGGTGCTGCATCAACTCCACTCCCTGCAGCCCATTGCCAATTGCCTACATTGGCACTCATATCATAATCCAATAATTTTTCAGCAAAATAAGCCTCTCCCCAACGCCAGTCTATTAAAAGGTGTTTACACAAAAAACTGGCTACCAACATGCGAACGCGATTGTGCATATACCCCGTGGCATTTAGTTCTCTCATACCCGCATCAACAAGGGCATAACCAGTAATGCCTTTTTTCCATTTTTCAAATTCCCCTTCATTATTGCGCCATACGATACGGTCATATTTTGGTCTAAAGGCTTTATCCTTAGTATGCGGAAAATGCCACAATATCTGCATAAAAAACTCTCTCCATATCAACTCGCTCCAAAAGACCTCATTTTCTTCTGCAATGGCCTTTTTTATCATTTTTCTTATGGAGACCGTGCCAAACCTTAAATGCGGACCTAATCTAGAGGTTCCATTTTCTTTGGCAGGATAGTTTCTTGTTGCTTCATAATTTTGGATTAGGGTAGGGGAAACTTCATAATCTGGAACCGTAATTTTTGAACGTTTAAACCCCAAGTCTGAAAGTGTTAGATTAGGTAATTGGGTGTGTTCTACTACATTTTTTAAATATTGGCTGGTATTCTGGAAATATAAATCTGACCCAGGATTAAATTTTTCCTTCCATTTATTTTTATAGGGGGTATACACCACATATGGATTACCATCTTCCTTAACAATTTCGGATTTTTCGAATATTACTTGGTCCTTAAAAGTTTGAAAAACTACACCTTCATTTTTTAATAGGCGATTAACTTCCTCATCCCGTTGCTTTGCATAGGGTTCATAATCCCTATTGGTAAAAACATTTCTTACATCATAATCAACAAGTAGCTTTTTGAATATATCTAAAGGTTTTCCCTTAAGAATGGCGATAGAACTACCATACTCTTTTTGTAGCTCAGTTCTCATTTGTTGTAAGGCATTAAAAATAAACGTTACCCTAGCATCGTCTATAGGCAGTTTATCTAATATTTCCGTATCAAAAATAAATAAGGGCAGAACGGGATAATCGGTTTTTAAGGCTTCTAAGAAACCAACATTATCATCCAACCTTAAATCCCTCCGAAACCAAAATATGGTCACTTTGTCTTTTTTCATTTAATTAATGTTTAGGGTAGAAAGGCCACCATCAACACCTATAATCTGACCTGTTATCCATGTGCTTTTATCACCCAGTAAAAAGGTCGTGATTTCTGCAATATCATCTGTGTTTCCCACTCTCTTTAAAGGATGTCGGTCACCCATGGCTTCCCTTTTTTTATCGTTATTTAACAACCGGCCTGCTAACGGGGTGTCTACCAAAGAAGGAGCAATAACATTAACACGTAGTTTTGGCGCATACTCTGCAGCCATTGATTTAGCAAAGCCCTCTATGGCACCCTTTGCGGCGGCAACACTAGTATGAAAAGGCATTCCGGTACCAACCGCTACCGTGCTAAAAAGTACCATGCTTCCAGAATCTCCCATTTTTGAAATTATCTTCTTTACAACCTTGACCATACTGAAGAAATTTAAGTTCATATCCGCCTCAAAAGTATCAAGTCCCATCATCTTAAAGGGTTTTAGGTTAATACTTCCAGGACAATATACAAAACCATCTATTTGTTCCGGTAGATGGCTTTCGTCCAATACATCCTTAGTAGCATCGAAAGGAATATGGACCACATTTTCATGTTGTAGGTTTTCGTTGGTCCTTGAGGCGACATATACCTTGTTATTTTCTTGTATTTTGGTAACTATTGAGGCCCCAATGCCATGTGAGCCTCCTATTAGTAATATATTTTTCATTTAAAATGATTTAAATTCTATACTTTTTGGTCTACCTATTATTTCACCAAAAATTTCAATAAGTTTACCTTCTCGGTAATCAAATATTTGTTTTAGTTGTCTTTTTACAATTAGTGGATGGGCGAGTTGTCCCAAAATTCCGAATGGAATTTTATAATCAATGATATCTTCCATCTCCACGCCACCAGGTATCTCTTTTATAAAGTGTTTATGATGCCATAAGGCATAAGGTCCGAACCTTTGTTCATCTACAAAATACTCGCCTTCTTTAACATGGGTGATCTCAGTTACCCATTTGGTACTAAGGCCAGGAAAAGGTTTTACTGTATATTGAATTATTTGTCCGGGAAACATGTCTTTATCTGCGCCAGATAGAATATGAAAACCCATATGTTCTGGGGTTATTACCTTTAAATTAGCAGGGTCAGATAAAAAATCCCAAGCTTCTATTTTAGATATTGGCATGGATTGTTTTGCACGTAATTGATATAATTTCATAGCTCTGTTTTAACAAAGGTAATTTCAATATTGTTTAATAAAAAATAAATTTAGTTAAACAAAATAAAATAATTTGTTTAACTAAAAATGCATTTCATCGTTTAACTATTTCAGAAAACTTATAAAATCACAATTCCATAATTTGTTTTGTAATTTAACCTCTCTTTTTTATTTGCTATGCGATTATTTTATGTTGTATTATTCGTTTGGAGTACTTTGGCCTTAGGACAGGATGTAGTTAAGGATATTGGGGAGTTGCCAAATGATATATGGGAGACCTCGGGATTAATATATTACAACGGTCGACTTATTACTCACAACGATTCTGGGGGGACACCACAACTCTTTGAGTTAGATACGCTATCAAGACAAATAGCACGAACCGTCACCGTTTCTAATATTGAGAATATTGATTGGGAAGCCTTAAGTCAGGATGAATCCTATATTTATATTGGTGATTTTGGGAATAATGTAGGTACTAGAACCAACCTTAAAGTATATCGGATTTCAAAATCTGATTATAACACTTCTGATACTGTTATGGCGGAGACCATAGGTTTTACGTACGAAGACCAAACCCAATTTGAGGATAATGGTAATAGTGATTGGGATGCTGAAGCTTTTTTTGTATTTGGGGATGAGTTAATTGTCTTAACAAAGCAATGGCAAAGTTCTGGATCAGTGGCCTATGCTTTTCCAAAGACTCCCGGTAATCATGTTGCGGAGCAACGGGATGTAGTAATTAACATGGGTTTGATAACCGATGCACATTACAATACAGAAACTAAAACCTTGTTTATTATAGGGTATAATAGTTTTTTAGCACCTTTTGTAGTTTCATACACCGATATTACCAAAACGGACATATTCAATGACACTGGAACAAGAACCGATTTGGATATTGGTATAGCTCAAGTAGAAGGATTAACAAGCGATACTCTCGGCAATTATTATTTTACCTCCGAATATTTTACAAGGGCTTCGCCTAGTATAACCTCTAGTTCTAGATTGTTCAAATTTGAATACCAGTCGGAACAAAACCCTGAGCCCGATCCTTTACCAGAAGAACCTAAACCGGAGGAACCAGAACCTATTGGGCAGATAGATGAAGAAGTTCTTATTCTGTATAAAGATGCGTCATCAAATGAACTGAAATTTGAGATAAACTCGGATAAAAAACTCTATGGGCTTCGCATATACGATGTTTATGGAAAACTTGTTTGGCATTCATTAGACTCCGATTTGATGAAAGAAGGTGTTTTGACAAACCACTTACCAAATGCAGTGCATTATTTTGTCGTTTATTTTTCAGATGCTATAGTTTCCAAAGGGTTTTTGTCTTATTAACAACGCTAATTTCATCTTTATTTAAGATATAATTAACTAAACTCGCTTTGGTTTATATTTAGTTTTGTTGGAATACTAAAAAACATAAATCATGAACAAAGTAGTACTCTTTTTATTGGCAATCGCGGCTTCTCTTTCCCTTGAAGCCCAGATTAATACGCCAGCCCCAAGTCCAGCTTCTAAACTTACACAAATGGTTGGTTTAACAGAAGTAACTCTAGATTATTCTAGGCCTTCAATGAGAGGTAGACAAGTATTTGGCAATCTTGTTCCTTATAATAAGTTGTGGAGAACAGGTGCAAATGCGTATACCAAAATTTCATTTGATACGGACTTTACTGTTAATGGGACCGAAGTTAAGTCAGGAACCTATTCCATCTTCTCAAAGCCTGGTGAATCAAATTGGGAAATTTTCTTTTACACAGATATTATTGGTGGTGGTACACCAAGTGATTGGGACGAAAGTAAAATTGTCGCAAAAGCTACAGTGCCTGTCTATAAAATGGAAGAACCAATAGAGACCTTTACCATAACCATAGATAATGTTGCAAGTAACGGTGCAATTTTAGGTATTTTATGGGAAAATGTTTATGTAGGGGTTCCTTTTGAAGTACCTACCGATGCTGCTGTCATGGGTTCAATTGATAAGGCTTTGGCTGGTCCAAGTGCAGGTGATTTTTATGCGGCGGCGGTATATTACGCTTCTGAAGAAAAGGATATTAACAAAGCAAAAGAGTGGATGGAAAAAGCAATGGAAATGACTGAAAAACCTGCTTTTTGGCAGTTAAGACAACAGTCGTTAATATTGGCAAAAGCTGGGGATACAAAAGGAGCTATTGAAGCTGCTAAAAAATCTTTGGCTGGTGCTAAAGAAGCCGGTAATGACGATTATGTAAAAATGAACACAGATTCCCTTAAAGAGTGGGGAGGAATGTAAGTAAGCAATGGCGATTATAAAAATAAAACCCGTAAACTAAGTATTAGTTTACGGGTTTTATTTTTGTTATAAACTAAGAAATTATATGTACACCATCGCCAATATGCAACTCATACACTTCAGCATCAATACCTGTTTCTTCTTTGTAAGTAGATATTAAACTAGTAATACTATCCTCAACTAAATTTGTTTTAACTAGGTTGATGGTGCAACCACCAAATCCACCACCCATCATTCTTGAACCTATAACACCTTTAAGTTTTTGACCAATTGACACCAAAAGATCCAATTCTTTGGTGGTAATCTCATATTCTTTAGACATGGCATTGTGACCTTCCAATAACAGTGCACCAACCTTATTAGCGTTACCACTTTCTAAGGCATTCTTCATTTTTTCTACTCTACTGTTCTCTTCCAAAATATAGTTGGCCCTTTTAAAATCCGTTGATGGGATTTCATTTTTAATGGAATTAAGGTCTGCTAGTTTCACATCCCTTAATGAGTTAATTTCTGTGTTGGACTGCCTTAAATGATTTACCACCAATTCGCATGATTCCCTTCGTTTGTTGTATTCAGAATCTACTGCTAAATTGTGCTTTATATTAGAATTAATCAGCACCCAACTATAGCCATGAAGATTAATAGGTATATGTTTATGGTCAAGTGTTTTACAATCTAAGAACAACGCATTGGATTTTTTGCCATACAGTACGGCATATTGGTCCATAAGACCACAGTTTAAACCTATATTGTGTTCAGCTTTTTGGGCAATTAAGGCAATCTCCGCTTTGTTGATCCCCAAATCTAATAGTTCAGAAACTGCATATATAAACCCACAACAAAGAGCAGCAGAAGAGGAGAGACCAGAACCAATAGGGATATCCCCTCCAAAAACGCAGTCAAAGCCTTTTAAATTATACTTTTTATCCCGTAATATTTTTAATATGGCCTTAAAGTAATTGCCCCAAAAAGAGGAAAACTCGTTAGTTTTTCCATTTAGATCAAATGTTATTTGCTCAGGGGATGTTAAAAAGGTTTCTATATTAATGTGCTTGGAATCATTTTCCTGTATAGCAAAATATATGGCTTTTTCTATGGCTGCAGGCATTACAAAACCAAGATTATAGTCTGTGTGCTCGCCTATCAAGTTTATTCTACCTGGGGATTTTATAAGTAATGGTCGATTATTATATTTTGATTGAAATGAATTCTTAATTACTTCGGCAATCATTGTTTTGGTATTGCAAGATTTACTGGCTATTTATTAATGGTCTTTTAAGAACTCTATCAAATGCCTCAAAAAACAAAGCGATTAATATGACCATTGCAGCCCCTATAAAATTTAACCAAAGATAACCAAGCTTTTCCTCTCCACTAGGGTAGATATGTATGAGGTTGTAGTAAATCACACAAATAATTATTTGTGTGATTATTGCTGCAAAAAATACAGCGTTGCCTTTTACGAACTTAAAGAAGAATGCCAACAAAAATATGCCAAGAACGTTGCCATAAAATATACTACCTATGATATTTACAAGCTGAATCAGGTTATCAAATAAATCGGCTATACATGCTATTAAAATGGCTATTATACCCCAAATAAGTGTAAAAATTTTGGAGACTTTAACATAGTACTTCTCTGAACGAACTTCTTTTTTATTTCGTTTATAAAGATCTAATGCCGTAATTGTTCCCAGAGCATTTAGTTCGGAAGCCGTAGAAGACATGGCTGCGGAAAGTATTACCGCTAACAATAGACCTATTAGGCCCCTTGGTAAATTATGTAATATAAAGTGGATAAAAACATAGTCTTTATCATTCGTTTCTACAGAATCATTTGCCTGTTTAATCATGGATTTTGCGGCAACCCTATTCGTACTATCTTTTTTATTTATATCAATTATCTGCTGTTTGGCTTCTTGTACCGCAGTAAATTCCTTAAGATCAAGCGCTGTTGAGAATTTATTCTGGGCAATTCGCTTTTCAGCTTCCAATAAAACTTGGCCTTCTTGCAATAATTTATAGTCGTTTGCCAAATTAGATTCCATAACGGCTTGTGTTGCAGAAGGATTAAAGTTTAATGGTGACGGATTGTATTGATAAAAAACAAACACCATAACCCCAACCAAAAGAATAAAGAATTGCATCGGAATTTTTAGGATCCCATTAAATATAAGTCCCAATTGACTCTCTCGAATAGATTTTCCAGAAAGATAGCGTTGTACCTGACTTTGATCTGTACCAAAATAGGCCAAGGCCAAAAACAGCCCTCCAGTTATACCACTCCAAAAAGTGTACCTGCTCTTGGTATTCATATCAAAGTCTAGGATATCAAGTTTGTTACTGGCACCGGCAATTTTTAACGCTTTACTAAACGTGATATCCGATGGTAGATATCCTAAAATAAAAAAGAAGGTGATGAACATGCCCGTCATGATTATGAACATCTGCTGTTTTTGTGTTACACTAACCGCTTTTGTACCACCAGAAACAGTATAGATAATTACCAAAATGCCTATTATGATATTCAATGTCCACAAATCCCAACCAAGAACAGCAGAAAGAATTATTGATGGTGCAAAAATGGTAATCCCTGCCGCTAAACCACGTTGCATAAGAAAAAGTATTGCCGTTAAGGACCTGGTTTTTAAATCAAATCTACCTTCCAGAAACTCATAAGCAGTATACACTTTCATCCTATGATACAAAGGCACAAAGACCATACATATAATAATCATGGCCAATGGAAGGCCAAAATAAAATTGTACAAATCCCATACCATCATGAAAGGCCTGTCCTGGGGTAGATAAAAAGGTGATCGCACTGGCTTGTGTAGCCATTACAGATAAACCAATGGTCCACCATTGTGCTTGGTTTCCGCCTCTTACATAATCATTTACGTTTTTGCTACCTCTGGTTTTCCATACACCATATGAGACAATAAAAAGCAAGGTGCCACTAAGAATGGTCCAGTCTAGTGCTCCCATATTATTTAAATGATGTCATTAGGTAATAAAATACTAGGACATAAATAAGATTCAAAACAAGCACAATAGTATACTCTTTTTTCCAACCTTTAGCATCATCTTTTTCTGGGTTCATCCTTTTATTTGCTCTTTGTTTTCTAACTTATCTTTGCCTACAGATAACATGTTGGAAAAAAGTTTATATGCTCCTGGTACACCGGCTGGTAATTCCCTAAAGAAACTTAGTCCAGTATAAATATAGTTTCCTTTGCCATAAGGGGCAATTAACAAACTACCTTTTGACGCGTTTTCCCCTTCATCTTTCATTTCAAGAACAGGTGTAAATTGCTCTGCCCATTTATTTGGGAAGTATAGTCCTCTTTCTTGCACCCAACCCTTAAAGTCCTCTTGCTGAATCTTGTTAGGGAAATTAACTATTGAATGATTTGGTGCGATTAGGTTTACTTCAGAATTTTCGTTGGTAACACGGTCTCTCGAAATTTCTAGGCTATAAGGGGCGATATTCTCAAATTGACTTGCCCACCTACTGGCAGTATTATATTGGACAATAACATTACCTCCTTTTTCAACATAATCAAAGATGAATTTTTGTTTGAAACGTAGTTCTTCAACTACATTATAGGCACGTATACCCAATACCACAGCATCATATTTCTCTAATGATCCTTCATTGATATCTGCAGGATTTAGTAAATGAACAGTGTAACCAATTTGCTCGAGACTGGTGGGCACTTCATCACCGGCCCCCATGATATAGCCAATATGTTCTCCTGATTTCTCAATATTCAATCGTACGACTTTGGTTTCGGATGGCAGCAAAATGGTTTGTGTAGGAACGTGATCATAAGCTATACTGACTAATTCCTTACTTATTTCCTTACCATTTATGTTAATAATTGGGGAGATATAACTTGCACTTTCCAATTGTGGTGGATGTATAGTAAACACTAAGGTCTGCTCGTCACCTTTTTTTGTAATATTGAAATTTTGGGTTTCCTGATCTACATTCCAACCGTTATCAAAGTTTAATCGAACACTGCCAGTTATATTGTCCTTGTGTGCTTTAATGGTTACTGGAATCTGTTTTGAAGTGCCATCTGCAAAAATGATTACCTTTTCCTTTATACTTGCTGTGGCTTCTGGGATAATTTCAAATGGTTGATAAATTTCTCCCTTATCGGGCTTGGCATATTTATATACTACGTCAGTAGTAAAAGGAATGATAATATCCTTAAATTTTAAATTGAACGTTGCTTGAAAGGCCTTAGGCGTTTCTGGCATGCCTATCAGCTCTTTATTATCAACACGATACGTGCCTAAGCTTCCCTTCTCCATTAACCAATATGGACTGGTATACGTCGTGTTCAGGGGAATCTTAAAATCAATTTTTTGTTCAAATAGCACATTGTTCCTTAATGTAATGGGCTCTTGGGTTTGGGTTTGATCATTGACGGTAATAGATTCTATAATAACTTTATGGTTACTCCTATTCAATGCCTCAATATTAATATTGATATTTTCGCTTGGGTTTGAATACCCTACGTTTGTAAAGGATTCTAAATGTAAACCGGCAATAGCAAGTATAATGGCTTTTAGCTCTTTTGTTTTTTGGTTTCTCCAATGCTCGTCATTAACTTTTTGTAAAAGAACATAGGCTGCTGTTAATTCCTCTAAATGAACGGATGGGTCCTTAAAATTAAAATCTGATTGGACCTTATTTAAAATTTCACCAATTTTAGCACCACCTTCAATTCTTGTCCAAGTAGTGTTGATTCCATCAAATAAATTATTTTTATCAGCTGGTAAATCACCTTTTAGAAGTTCTATATATTCATTTTCAGAGCCCCTAGAGCTTAACCTTCCAAAGCCTTGGCACAAATGTTGGCTACTTGCTAAAGAGGCAATTTCATTATTGGATACACCTAATATTGGATAGTAAACACCTATATCTACATTAAGCATTTTGGATTTATCAGCTTTATCAAATTTTTCTTGGCTACCGTAGAACCACCAAGACGTATTGAAAAATAATCTTTTTGGCTGCCAAGTTCCTGTACCTTTTAATCTATCAGAATAGGCGGCAGGATTATTTGCCAAATCAAAGGCCTCCATGCTTAACATGGCAGATGAAGTATGATGGCCATGTGTACTTCCTGGACTACGGTGATCAAATCTATTGATGATAATATCTGGTCTAAATTTCCTTATCGTTGTAACAACATCCCCTAAAATGGCTTCCTTGTTCCATATTTCCAATGTTTCCTTAGGATGTTTAGAATACCCAAAATCATTGGCCCTGGTAAAAAACTGTTCACCGCCATCAATACTTCTGGCGGCCAATAATTCTTGTGTCCGCAACACCCCCAGTAGTTCACGTAATTCTGGTCCTATTAAGTTTTGCCCCCCATCTCCACGTGTTAAGGACAGATATCCTGTACGTGCATGTACATTATTGGACAAATACGAGATTAATCGTGTATTTTCATCATCAGGGTGGGCAGCGATATACAATGCAGTACCCAAAAAGTTCAATTTTTGGATGGCATGGTAAATCTCCGATGGTGAATGTTCTTTTGGTGACTGGGCTGTACTATTTTTCGATAAGAAAAGTATGCAAAGAGAAAGTACCCAAATTAGGCGCATATTGTTGGTTTTTGGTCTAAATTCAAAGATAACAAGATTAAGTACCTACCGAACTTTTTTTACAAGTACTTTAACAAACTATGATCCGCCAATTGAATCCTGCCCTTCCTGCTCTCTATAGGTTGAAACTAAAATGACACCTTTTTGCAAAATCATGTTATTTGGATACGTTAATACTTCACCATTGGCTTTTCTTAAATGTAAATGAAAGGCTTTAATATCTTCAATAATTAAATTTTCCTTTTCAAGATGTTCAGAATCTAAGAGTTCCTTATCAAGTATTTGAATGGTATTCCCAATTTTAAAGGGAAATGAGAAAAATATGATTACTCCGGCTGTAATATTGCTTAAAATAGACCATTGTGCAAAAAGTGCAACTCCTATTACTGCAAATACAGAGGAAACCAACACCCCAAGATCTTTGTAATTCACGCCCCAAACCAAAGTCAACGCGGCACCAATAGTTAGACTTAAACCAATAGAGATATATTTTACAATAAGGTTAGTCCTTACTTGATTGAACTCACCTATTTTCCCAACTTTTCTGACTATTGATGTCAAAATAAGCTTAGCGGTAAATGCTAAAATAAGTATGATAAGGGTGCTTAGCAGTTCACTCTTATGGATGGCAATAAATTCTTCCATTTTTCTATAATCCTAAACTATCGCGCAAATATAAATCCTTATTACTATTCTGTTGCCAGTAAGGACTTTTAATGGTCTTAATTTTTGTTGCGGTTGATGTTAATATTTTAGCTGCCTGACCAAAACCTCCTTTAAATGAATCTGTCCATCCTTCAATGGTATAAGGAAATGAGTTCATAAAAGATATTTTTAATGTTCTCTGTAATTCTGGATAGACAATAGAATATATGCTTATATCATCCTTTTCACTAAAAGATGTTATTGCCTTATATGCCTTTAATTCTTTATGGGACAACCTAATATATTCCAAAGATGGAATCATAGATATTTCACCTACAGGTAAATTTTTATGATTGACCCTTATCTTGTTCCATATTTCATTTTCCAAAACAGTTTTTTCTAAATGAAATTCTTGATCCGCTTCAGATCCAAAATAGGAATGGGACATAATTTCAAAATCAGACCTATTATTTACTTGTGCGTAAACGTGACCACACCACTCTTGCGATGAAAAAGAAACCTTAAGGGCATGTTCATTATCATATACCGGATAAAAACTACTGGTCATAATAGAATAAGGGTAAATGCCGGTTATATAATTCTTAGTTGCATTAAGTTTTAAAACTGGAATATTTGATGGGTCGCTTTCATCTGCTTTCACTTGTAATTCAGGTAAAAATGGTTCTGTAACATATATTAATACCGCATTGCCATCTCTTAATTCCCCATATCTGGCCTGTTCTAGTTTATATGAACTAATTTCTGCATCGCCAGCATACCAGTACGATTTAAACTCATCCGACAGCTGTACTTTTTGGCTCTTATTTTTATTAACGGCCTTTTCTGAAGAAGGTACATTATCCGTATCATTTGTCTGGTCCTTACAAGAATTAAGCAATGAAAATAAAACGGCGGCCAGCAGTACTGCCGTTTCAAATCGTAACCATTTTTTAAACATAATTGCGAAGTTTTATTCGAAAATCGAGATTAAATACGTAGGACACATGTGTCGAATTAGTATTATTTCATGTAACTACCTCGTGAGCTATCTCTAAAGTAGTTTACTAAAATTAATCAAAAAGGATTAGCCTACCATGTCTGTTAACGTTTTGTATACGAGGTTCGTTGGTAAGCCAACTACATTTGTTATGTATTCATTCTACCTATTAAATTATAAAATCGGACTGTCCAAATATAAAATTGACGTTTATAACTCTTAGAAACTACGGTTTTTTCATCGTCACTTATGGAATAATTTTATCCCTCAAATTAAACGACTTGACCCGTTATTAAATCATGACAATATGTTAAACTAATACTAAATCTGCTTTTCCATTTACTAATTCGTATTTGAAAAACTCTTATTCAAATATAGGAGAACAATAAAATGACTTGCATATTTAACGATAAGACAACTCAGGTTTGAACCAAATTTAAGGTGTTCTAAAAGACTTTTCTAAAGGTAAGGAATACTTTGTTTGAGCGGACGAGATAAACGCTTAAACGCCCTGTTTTAGCTCTCATTTTTCCATCATAATCGCTTTTAAAAAAAGAGGGGTTGAAAAGCCTCTCTTATTTTTAATCAAATGAGAAGAGAGTATTTTCAAGGATACCTAATTGAACATAAAACGGACTATAGCTGATGCCGTGCCAAAAGAAGGCTAGAAACAATTATTTATTAATAACTTTTTTATGAAAAAAGAGAGAACGGTTGCGTATACCGACAGCAGTAAGCTGGTTAAACTACGCAAAGAATTAGAGTTTAAGATAGACCAGCTCACGGAGCATCTATCTATCATCGCCCAAATCAACTCACATTTGAACGAGAGTTTTCAATCAAGGGCAGAGGTCGAGGCTTATATTGAGAAGCTCGGCTATCGTAATCTGGCCTTTGGAGCTGACTCACAAGGTTTCAGAACCTTGTACTTGAGTCTCGTTAACTCAACCAGACCTGAAATAAGCGAGGAACTGGCAGAGGTGAAAAATCTAAAGGTCGTTCAAAAGCCTGAGGCCATGGACATCTTACGCCAAAAGGCCACTGAGTATGTAGCCGAGGAATACCAAGATGCGGTTTACATGGTTCAGGAGTTTATTGAGAAATTCAATATGCTTTCAAGGCAAGAAAGAAGAGCCTTGACTATACAAAATGGAGAGTTAAAGTATAATGTCGCAATGTTAGCTTTCGTTCGAGAATAAATTAGATAGGCAGATAAACTATATAGTATAGGATATAAATAGACTATTTAAAATTTTAAAGAGGGTAGGTAGAATACCGTAAAATCCCTCTTTAAATCTTGACTAAAAAATGATTTACCATGATAAAAATAAAATCAAGGAGAGGGACTTTAACTAAGTCCCAATTACAGTTAATAAAGAAATGTTCCCCTGCAATACACACAATTATAATGAGGGGTACAGTGGAGGATGTGCTTGTATTTCCCTACCTAAATAATGGTGATAACCCGACTATAGGTGATTACGCTACTATAAATGGTAAGCTCATAGATGCAGAGAGAATAATGCCAGACGGGTCTAAATATGTTTTTAGGAATGGCAGGCTCATGGAAATAATACCAGAATCTTGGATAGCTCCCATGTGTGAAACGAAAGAGGAGAGAATAAACGCTATAGCGAAGGAATTGACCACTGATTTTAAAAAAGAAATAAGTCAGGTCAGAAGAATTTTAGGGCAATGAACAAAATATTATCAAGAGTCGTAAGAGTAAAACCATTTGGTACTTATGAGAATGAACACGGACTTTTCTACTCCTTTGAGTATAAAATGGAAGACCTCACAGTCCTAAGGGCTAACCACAGGGAGAACAAACATTTTAACGTAGGAGACGAGGTAGAGTATTTAATTAAAGGAAACAATGGTCTACTTACTTATGGAACTGTAGGAAAACCCTCAGGTAGTCTACATATCCCTCGTTTCGATATTGCCCCTCATGAAAGGAAGGCAATGATTGAACATTCAATAATGTGCGCCTGCGTACTTGCGGACAGGTTAAATACAGAACCCTTAAAAGCTACTGTAAAAAGACTCGCACGAATGGTTTACGAGGTAAACATTGAGCTTTTGGATGAGATTAAAACATAAGGTTATGAGAAAAATAGAAGCAAAATCAACGGGGTCAGAAGGCTGGAGAACCCTGACAAATTTCGAAGCTTACGAAATATCGATACAGGGTCAGATTAGGGCTAAGGAGCGTTCCTTTATAACGGATGGAAACCTTCATACCAGAAAATCAAAGACCATCAAGCCCTACAATCATTTTAACAACAACTCCCTAAGGATTCATTTGACCAAAGACGGAAAGAGATACTCAAGGAGCGTTGCTTATATGATGATAGAGTCCTTCTATGAAATAAAACAAGGATTTAGGTATGAGGTATCCTATAGAGACGGTGACCTAAATAACTGCTCATTGGACAACCTCATTATTTATGAGAGCAAAATTTAGAATTAAGGACAAAGCCAAAAAACTATCAAAGTCGGAGTACTGGGCTTTTCTGTTGGTTGGATGGCAAATAAATCCTTTTTCTGATAATTTGAGTTAGATGGGAAAGACATTTGAAATTAAAAAGACATTTTATGAGATATTCGAGCATCCTCCTGAACAAGTAGAGGACAATTTTGTATTTACCAGAATTGAACCCCATTACAGTAATGGTATAGATTTTTGGGACAAAAACGCTTATGAGGACTTGATGGAATATCCATTAGATGGCGTTTATGGTTATTATGACCTAAAAGGTTTAGTAGACTACACTAATTCAATCCAAAAGGGAACTGAAAAAAGACAAGAAGCTTTTCTCACTGGCAAATATGAGGGAGGTACGAGCGGTCAATACAAGACAATCAAAAGTTGCGCCCTAGCATGGGATATTGACGCAAAGGACAATTCCTTTTTAAAAAACCATAGAAAAGCAGACAGGGCTAACGTAATACAAGTCCTTAAGCAGTACTCCTTAATGATGGGTAAATCCTCCTCTGCTTTAGGTTTATGGGGCTTTCTCTATGTGCCTGAGCTGGAGAACCTCAATTATGAGGAGCGAGGTGAGTTTAAGGACATAGCGGATAAAATCTTTGACTATATGACCTCAATGATATTTGAGAAAACGAAGGTCAAAGTAATTTTTGATTACTCTCAAGGTGCTTATAGACAGATTAGGTTTGCAGCACATCAGAAAGAAAAAATTGAACCAAACTATAAGCCTATACCTATAGGCTTTAAAAAAGTGGTCAAGAAAGAGCCCCTTCCAATAACAGGTAAAAACAGGAGAAGCTCAGGTTATATTAACGAGGGGTCAATATTTGCACAGTTCAACAGAAACCATTCACCGGAGGACTTTTTACCTGCCTGTAATTTTACCCATGTAAACGGTAATAGATGGAGATACAACAATAGCGTCAACTCTACCTCTGGAGAGGTCAAGGACGGTGTATATATTGCCAACTCATCAACATTTGCCAACGAGCTGAGACAGCCAGACCTAATGTCAAAAAAGGCTTTTACGCCTTATGACCTCTTTAGGGCAGCAAATAACTATACCCATCTGGAGGCTTTGACCCATCTAAAAGCAGATGGCTATAAGTCCATTGAGCCTAATTATGACAAATTGAAAAAGGAGGTTGAGCTAATAGATCATGAGAATGATGTATGTATTGTAACGGATAAGTTAGAAGGCTTAAGCCTTTCCGATAAGTACAAGTTTTTTAGGGAGGCCAATATACCAGAAGATTTAAGGGACACTTACAGGGCTTACCTAGGGCTTAAGGACTTAACAGTACCTCAGGATGAGATACTACCATTAAATGGCTTTGTGAGTAACAGATTAGCCGAGATATTTGATATAGCGGACAAACACCCAAGGTTGGCCGTAACGTCCGATACTTCTACAGGTAAGACCTATTCTATTATACATGGTCTGGACAAACACAGGGAAGGGGCTAGAATGCTTTTAATTGTTCCCTTGAGGGGTATTGCATCTCAAGCAGGCAAAGGCCACAAGAGCATCATTAAGCTCTTCGGGAACGTGAAGGAGCAGCAATTTATGGATGCACATTACATGCAAATAGTTGTAGCAACGTATCCTCAGGCTCCTAAGGTTTTGAAGAGTACGGACAATGTCTTTGACTATATAGTATTAGATGAACTTCATAGTCTAATCCTGACCAATGATTACCGTAAGGGGTCAATAGCTAAGTTGTATGGTAGGCTGGAAAGCTACCTTGAAGCAAATCCAGACACCAAGCTCATAGGGATGACCGGTACACCTCTAAGCCTTTTAAAACCTTTAGGGTACTATATGCTCAAATTAAAGAGCGATACTCCCAGAATGGAGATTACTCAGCGTTTTGATGGGAGAAACGCCCAGAAAATAGTAATGCAGCACCAGTTAAATGCTGTGGTAAAAGATACCGACAAGGTTATTTATAGGGTTGTTGCAACCAAGGGTCTATATCAGTTAAAGGAGTGGCTAGTCTTGACTCAAGGTTATAAGGAAAATGAGGTACTCGTATTGACTGGAGCAGATAAGAGAGGGGAAGACTGGAAGAGGCTTGTTGAGGATGATGTATTCAATAATGAGATTAAGATTGTACTGACCAGTCCTTTAATTGATGAGGGCGTCAGCATCAAAAATGATGACTTTACTCAGGTGGTATTTGTTGATCCTAGTCCAGTACTTAGACCTGAGCCTTTAAAACAATTTTCAGCACGATTGAGAAACCCAAGACCCGACTTGAAAATATATCACTATGTCAAGGTAAGGAGAGGGGAGTACGTCTCAGAGTACATGGATGACTTTATTGAGGTAAGGGATGAAATGAACTCTATAATTAACGAAAGGTCAGGAGGCGACAGTACCTATAAAAGTATTTTGTCTTTTGACTATTTGACCGTTGGGGATAATAGGCTAAACGAGCTTTTATTGGCTTATGAGGAGAGTACGAACTTCTTTAGGGGTCTGAGTATTTATGATTTTAATGAGTTCCTTTTGGAGAACTACAATATAGAGGTAGTTATTGACTCCGACTATATAAAGGAGAATATCAAACTTGAAAACAAGGATACTCTTACAGGCAAGCCACTAAAAGAGAGAAAGACCTATATCGTTAGGGAGAGATGGCTGGAGCTTTTAACCGCCATGTTCAATGCAAGTACTGGTAGAAGTGAGGACTTGATAATGATAACTGATGCTAATGAATACGGTCAATGGATTGCTCCAGAGGAGGACTTTGAAAGTTTTGTTTCGGATAAAAGAAACCTAGAGCATTTCATGCAGGTGGTCAAGTTTTATCTATTGATGCGAAGGCATAATCAAGAGCCGTTTTCACAAATGTTTGACAAATACGGGCTTTTGGAGAGTAGTTCTGAGCTATACAAAAAGGGTATGTATTTAAAACTTGCCTTGACCTTAAAACAACCAATAGATGAGAATGACTTTAAAGAGAAAAAGGAACTGGAAAGTATACTTAGCTCGATAAAGGAGGTCGATACATTGACCATTGCAGAATTTAGAAAGCTTTGGAGAACCCATAAACTCCCCAAGAATAGAATTTACGGAGCTAATACAGAGCTTTTAATAAGAAGGTTTTTGACCGTCTTTACCCATCTGGTTTGGTATCAGAAGGAAAAACGCTTTGTTAGGAAAGATGCCCATGAGGGATTATATGAAAAATTTAAAAAGCGTTGGCAAGAGCCTGAGATTTTACTGCAAGGGTTAGAGACAAGTCCACAGGATGAATTTATAATAACTCAAGATGGGATTCTGGATACAAAAACCAGACAGCTTGAATTATTAGTACCTGAGGAGGGTAATCCACCCGAAGAAATATTGCGAAAAAAACAATTAAGAAATGCAAAGAGAAGAAAAAGGAAAGTCGATTTACCTACTAGCTAAATCAAGAATTAAAGCCAGAAGACTAGCTGATAAAAAGGCCTTCGAACAATCATTAATGAAAATAAAAAAGAATAAGAATAATTAAAACTAAACGAGTTATGAGCAAAAAATTAAGAGTTGAGGACAGATTAAAAAAATGGTTTGAGGTCTTTAAAGATACCTTAGACCCAAAAGAGGTCGCAATGGCCGTACTTACACAAAAAGAGTTATTTCTTACTGTAAACGGTATGATGTCAGAAGAGGATAGGGCAGAACCCATGGACATCGACAAATTTTGTGATGAAGCATATATTAATAGTCTAGTTAGATTGTCGGATGTGTTCAAAGAGAATTGGAACAGCTATTTTCAATCATTGAGCGCAGGTTGGAAGGTTGAATTAATAAAAAGGTCATTTAATGACTCACAGCCCCATAAATATCAATATGCAGTGGAGCGTTCTTTTCCAGAGTTTAAAAGCAATTTCAAACCTATCGAGCGCAAAGGAGATATGATACTACACTTTCATGTCAATAGTGTTGAGGTCTTTGAAACGATTAGAGAACTAATACACGGGGATCATAATACAAGGGTATCACTAGTTGAGGAGTAAAATCGATATGGGGAATTAATCCTTAATGATCCTATCAATCCTCTGAATAGCCCCTCTTAAGTTCTTGGTCAACTTAGGAGGGGTTTTAATTTGTTAGTGAATAGTTCTAATTTGCAAATTCTTAGAAATTCAGTTAGTTATAGTTTTCGGGTCAAATTACCGGTAACGAGGCTTGTGGGGTTGGGTTCACGAACCTACTAAATCCATATCAAACCATTAATGTAGCAAACTTTTATAGTGAATATTACATCATTTGCAGACTGGTTATATAGCTTACAACACTTGCACAAATCTCAATTTTGAAAAGATTTTATAAGGATTGTTTGATATTAAACCAACTGGATTCTAATCGATTAAATATACTTTCTCTAAATTTAGAATTATATTTATTATCTGTTAACCTATCCAAAATGATTGATGTCTAAAAAAAATAGTAAAAAACTTTCTGCACAGGATAGATATGATTTGCTGAGACTAAAAGCAATTCAGGATGTAGATTCAGGACTAATAGATAAGTATTCTAGAAAAATAAAGATTTATTCTATCGCAGCTTCTATTATAGTGGTTATATTCGGTTATTTAGGTTATAATAATATTCAGGATTTAGTTTCATCGGAGGTAAATAAGACGGTTAATAAAACTGTAGATGAAGAGGTTACTAAAACAATTACTCCAATATTAGATAGAATCCAGACAAGAGTAGATAATAGTTGGGAAAGCAGCATCTTAGCCAAAAATGCTGCCGATAGAATTTCAGAAACTTCGAGAACCGTAGAGTCCCAAATTAGTAAATCTCAAAAAAGTATTGAAATAACCTCAGAGTTAAATTCAGTTGTTAAAGACTCTTTAAAAACACTAATAGACTTGTTAAATGAACAAAACACTGAGTTGGATAGATTAAAAATTCAAATGTCAAATCTCTTCAACAGTATGAAAAATGAAACCTTCAGAAGTTCTAATGAAAATAAATATAGAGTTGTAAAAATTGATGAAGAATTTGCAATTATAGTTTTTAAATTAGATGCGATTCCAATACCTGAAAGTGTCAAATTACAATATCATATTTATGCTCAGCCATATGAAGCGTTTGAAATTAACAAGAATATCATAATATTGAGATGGGGGGACAATTTAAAGAATCTGGATAAGCATGATTTCTACATATCTTATATTCAAGACCCTACTGCTGAGAAACCATATGATGATTTAAAGCAGGAAGAGGGTTGGATAAAGGCAGGAGATAGTCTTATTTTTAAAGTTTGGCAAGATTCGCCAGGATTTTAGAGATTTACATTTGACTTATTCTCACATTTCAATAGAGTGCTTTTCTCTTTTCCGAACACATTCGATTTTAGCCTAAGAATTACCTTCTAACTTTAGGATTTATTAAATTAGTAACTAAGAAGTTTTGCGATTATAAATTAAGAATTGGTAGATAAGTTATTTAAGGATTGGGATTTAGAAACTTGGGCAAACGTTCTAGAGGTAATTGGTTTTGTTATTACGGTAGTTTCTCTAATCGTTGCTTTATTCGTGAAATCAGAGTTGAGCAAACTTAAATCTAGCTACATATTTGACAACCGAGTTAAACACCACTCAAAAGCGTTAAAGAATACGGTGTCAACACTCAATAAGTATTTTGACGAATACGACTCCAACCACGATTTAATAAAAACTGAACTAAGAGTCTGCATTTCAGAATTAGAAGATTTAATTACAAAATTAGGATTTTGGGAAAGTATTAAATGCCGTCGGTTAGTCTACTTTATAAAAAGAAGGTTGACAAAGCCTTTTGAAAATAGGACTAAAAAAGGTCATCCTCTTAAAGAACTTATCAAAAGGTATCCTAAAAGATTGTATACAACTACCTATTATGACAACTATCATATTTACTCAGGCATCTACGGGATTATAAGGCAAATTGAGAATATAAAAAAAAATAAAGACAAATCATTGTAGCTATGAGCGCACAAGCACAAAAAACAATTTTAAAACTAAACCAAATGACCAAGGATGACGAAATTATTTGGTCAGTATGGAAAACTAAAATTAATTCTTTGGAGGGGCTTGAAAGGCTATTAGGGAATGCATATTTCTCAGAGGTAAATACCAAAGAATTACGGATTTACAAATATGAAGCTAGACATTATTATGACGAGGACGCATTTGATTGGGTTTCCCATTTTCGTCTAGAGTTTATAGACAAAAACGGTAATACTACGTGGCAATTTCCAGAGGAGTACGTACTACCGGATTTGTACGAGTCTATTCAATACAAATTATCTGGAGCATCAGAGTTCTTTGGTGATTTTCTTGACGAGGAGTAAAAAGTGGAAAATCGACCTGAAATTTTTGGGCGTATCTCTATCTGATAATGGGTCTCTAAAACTGTCTTTGACCTATATATCCCGTAAAATGAAAAGTACAAAAATGGGAAATTAAATAGTACACACTTTTAAAGACCTTATGTGTTGAAAGTAAGTATTATACGATTTCTAAAACGTGTACTATTCATTTTTCCAATAGGGCAGTCAAAATATCTTGCCAAATCCCTTACAACCTCAACAAACATAAGGCATAAGATCCATTGCTTAAATTGTACAATTTAATTTACAGTATGTACAGGCATTGGTATTATAACTAAGCTCTAGGGGTTGATAACTATCAATTTTATTTATCATATATTTGTATTATAATCAATAATATTTATATAAAGATGGATTTAGAACAATTTGAAAAGATAGCCTTTACCATGAGAAAGGATTTAAACGAGGAGTGGAGGCTCAAAAGACCCAGCCCTCATACGTTGGATAGGATTGCCAGTAGGCTGCTAAATATCGTTAAGGAGGTACGGGCTAAGGATGAGCTTACAGACGATAAGCTGTACTGGTTAAAAATGCACTTGGATATTTTCCTAGCCGATTTGGACGGTAAGCTATTGCACGATTACAGGAGGGACAATAAAAGGTATCACGGGCTTTGGTCAAAGGAAAGAGGAGACCTAGCCAGTTTCATAACTAGGTTTAAGGAGATTTTAGAAAACAGGGAGGCAACAAAGGCCGATTAACCATTTAATAGTAGCCAAAAGTCCCAGATTGCTCTAAAATTTTTGAGTGCTTCCCTATACAGAAGAGACCTCCAAATACTGTCCTAGGGGGTATATTTTTATTTGGTAATTTGGAATATATCCATAATTTTGGATTATGTCCATTAAGTTTAGAAATAATAACAAGAAGATAATTAAGGAGCTTCTCAGGGAGATTGGGGAGCATAATTACAATATGGCCTTAAAGCAGAAAATGGTAGGGAACAGCAAGCCCCTGTCCATGGAGGGCTTTTATATAGAGGCTACAGAGCATTATCTTAGGTTGTGCTATATGTATCCCAGTCGGTACAGGTTAATGATAATGGACGTGGAGAGGTATAAGAACATACCAGTCGATGGATGGTCAAGGGTAAAGGAGTGATTACCTGATAGCGTTCTTTATTTTCATTGCGGTTGTATGAGAGACCCCTGAGAGTTTAGCAGCTCTTCTAATGGATTCACCAGACCTAAGCTCCTTAGCACATTTGGCGTTTTTAGGCTTGGCCAATAGCTCCTTAACTGATAAAGGTTTAGAGCCTCCGTTAGCCTTATAAGCTCCTCTCTGCTTAGCTCTCTCAATACCTTCTCTCTGCCTCTCTTTAATGGTACTAAGCTCAAACTCTGATAAGGTAGCCATAATGGATAGAACCATTTTAGAGGTGGGACTCTCCTTGCCATCTACAAGAGTACTAAGACCCTCCTTTTGGGAGACAACATTAATGCCCTTAGACGTGAACTCTTTGATAGTTGAAAGTATGTCCATGGTATTACGACCTAACCTATCTATAGACTGTACGTATACCTCCTTTATTGATCCATCATTTAATAGCTTAATGGCCTGAGGTCTCTTATTAAAAGGTACAGAGCCACTAACTTTGTCAATGTACAGCTTATAACCGCCCTCTTTTTGCCTGTCCGTATTCTGCTCCGTTGTGGAGACCCTTATATACTTTGCTTTCATAAGTAAGATTTAGATAGGTAATGTATGTACAATTCTGGACGTGTACAATTATCAACCCATTTTTTCGATGAAAGGAGGTATTTATACTGTACAATTATAAGGTATACCTTGATAGTGGTACAAACTATGATTTATTTCAAGCTAAAGTAGGGTAAGATTTACCTCTGTAATTCCAAAAATTGTCCGTGGGAAATCCGAACTTGGCAAAACTCTAGCAGGCCAATGATAACGGGCATTACCAGAGGTTTTGGTGAGAGAAATATTTTGCAAATTTATATATATTTTACAAAAGTAATTAGCCTTCTTAAAGGAGGTTCTAACAGTGGCCGATTTTTTGATACCCCCACCCCCTCAAGGCTTTTTTGTGCGTGATTTGTACAACTACACCCATTTAATAGAAATGTTATAAATATAACAAATCGGTAATATTATAACAAAGTGTTGAAATATAACAATTTATGTTATATTATTTCATTTTATAACAATTATATGCCTATTGGTTATATATCCTAACCTATGACGGCTATTTGCTTGATATATGTAAGCCGTAATGCAAATTCAGCCTTAACTATGACCTGTCGGATACCATATTTTACAGGCATTTCATCCAAATGAAGAATAATTACTTGCAATATGATAGTGGTATAATTACATTTACCCTATTATTGACCCATGTATCTAATTTATGCTAGCAATTTATACAAGACTGTCGGTTAACGACGAGGAAAGCAACTCTCTGGAGAACCAAATAAGAGAGGGACGGGATTTTGCAAAGGCCAACGGTTTCAAGAAGCTTGAAATATATAACGAGGGGCATGGGATAAGTGGGGGAGCTGACATTAAGGACAGGCCGGAACTTGACAAAATGATGAGGGACATTGCAACTGGTAAAATCTCTACTGTTTGGATGAGAAACCAGAACAGGTTGGAAAGGAACAGTATGACCTTTCATCTCTTTGCAGACCTAGCAAGAAAACATAAGACAAGTGTAGTTTTTGGAGATAAAGAGACCGACTGGGACGACCCAAGTAACTTCTTACAGTCATCTATACTGACGGCAATAAATAGTTATCAAAGAGAGCTACAAAGCTACCAGACCAAAAAGGTATTATCCGACAACGCAAAGGAGGGCAAGGCCCATGGGAAGACCCCTTATGGATATGACGTGGACAAGGATAACAAATATGTACCCCATGCAGAGCATGCTGAGGTAATACGGATGATTTACAACTGGTCAGCGAACGGGGAAACGACCCCGTCAATAATCAAAAAGCTAAACAAATTGGGCATTAATCCTCCAGAGGGCAGCAAATGGGCTAAATCCACACTCAACAAAATTCTTAAAAAGAGACTGTATCTAGGGGAGCGCAAGTTCAACGGTACGCTAGTACCTATGCCCCAAATTATTGATAAGGAGACTTACCAAAAGGCTAGGGAGACAGTTAAAAAGCACTATGTTCAAAAGGGAAAACCGCAGAGAGACAGGTTTTATCTCAATGGACTTATAAACTGTAGGGAGTGCGAAGGCAGATATTTGGGTACGTTCACGAAAAAACCTTATTATGAGTGTACCACAAGAAGGGAGCATAACAATGAGTGTAAGAGTAGGAACATAAGGCAGACGTATATAGAGGACTTTGTTTGGTTTCTGTTGACCGTACAGTTTCCTAAAGAAGTTGAAGAGGTGGTAGCCAATAATGAAGAGCTGGAGATTCTTGAAAGTAGAATAGGGGAGTATAGGGCGAAACTACTTGATCTCGACAGACAAGAGGAAAGACAAGCTGACCTTATGGTCAAAGGTGCTGTATCAATGACCGCTTTAACCAAAATTTCTGAGAGGATAGAGAGGGAGCGTACCACCGCAATGGCTAAAATTAGAGACTTGGAGGAGGAGCTAAAAGGTTTTGATAATCCAGATCTTACCGACCTAAAGTTAACCGAAGCAGCTACCCTGCCAAACAGTTTAAAAAAGGAAATAGCCCAAAAGTTTATACTTAGTATTGATATATGGGGCAATGACCTGCCTATGAGGATAGACATTAAATTTAAGGCTCACGGCCTGAAAATGTCATATTACGTAAACAATACAAAAGGATATATAATGTCAAGGGATAGAGCTATTCTTTATATTACAGGCAAAGGGTTGATAAAAAGTTTTGACAGAGCCTCCGACAAATTGAAATGGTGGCACAAGGAGCCTGAGCTATTAAAGACACATAAGGAAATACTCAAAACCTCTTATGTCTCTGGAGATTTGATAAAAGGCCATGTTGACAAAGTACCAAAGGATAACTATACACCCTCCTTACTGACAAAAAAGGACGGTACGCTTTATGAGGATAGGAACACGAGAGTAACTGAAATACTATTTCAATAATTATGGTAATACTAGGCTCAAAATCTCCACGTAGACAGGAGTTGCTCAAATCGATGGGTATAGAGTTTGAGATAAGGACAGCAGATGTCGAGGAGATTTATCCTGAGGACTTAAAGGGAGCTGATATATCAGATTATCTGGCAAAGTTGAAGGCTCAGCCCATAAAACCAACTTTGAAGCAAGGAGAGATACTCCTGACCTCCGATACGGTAGTATGGCATAAAGGGGAGTCATTGGCTAAAGCTTCCGATAGGGAGGAGGCCATAGATATGTTAAGGAAACTGAGCAATAGCACTCACGAAGTAATAACCTCAGTCTGCTTTACTACTTTAGACCAGCAAAAGGTAGTAAATCAAACCACAGAAGTAACTTTTTGCGAGCTTACAGAGGAAATGATAGTCTATTACGTAGATAATTATGAACCTTACGATAAGGCTGGGGCTTATGGCATACAGGAGTGGATAGGGTTAGTAGGTGTTAAAGAAATCAACGGGTCTTATCACAATGTCGTGGGTATGCCGACCTCTTTAGTCTACAATACCTTAAAAGAATTTAGCAGCTAAACGAATTAGATATATAGTTTGAGTCATTTACATTAGTATAGGATCCCTTAATTTCTTCAACACCAATTAAACCAATCCATTCTTGTATACCATAAGCTCCAGCTTTATCAAAAGGCTTAAAATTTTCTATATAATAGTTGATTTCCTCTTCTGTTAGCGTTTTAAACTTCACCTTAGTGGAGTGGTTTTTTACAATTTCTTTATCTTCGGTCGTAAAACAAACCGAAGTGATTACTTCGTGCCAATCCCCAGATAGTTTTAGTAGCATTTGGGTGGCTTCATTTTTGTTTGAGGCTTTGGCCAATGATTCGTTTTTATACCACACCACTGTGTCTGAGGTAATCAATATATCATTCGTCCTTAATGTGCCCTTAAATACGGATGCTTTTAATTTTGCTAAATAATCCGATATTTCCGCTGCTTGTAAATGCTCGGGATAAATTTCATCAACGGGATTAACCTTAATTACAACATCAATATTTAAATCCTTAAAGAATTGCTTTCGTCTGGGGGAGCCTGATGCTAAAATAATCTGGTATCCTTTTAGTTTGTCTAAAAGCATAATTAATCGTTTGCAGCACTAAAGTGGTTCATCCAATCGCCACGTACTTTTAAAACCTGCTCTATGACATCCCTAACGCATCCTGCACCACCATTTATAGGAGAAATATAATGGCAGTTGGTTTTTACCTCTGGCGTGGCATTTTGCGGACAAGTAGCCATACCAACAATTTGCATTGGGGGTATATCTGGTATATCATCGCCCATATATAGTACCGCTTTGGCGTCAATACCATAAATATCCAGATATTCATCCAGTGCATCAATCTTGTGGTGCGCTCCAAGGTAAATATCTGTTATTCCCAATCCCTGTAAGCGCTTTTTAACACCCTCATTGGTGCCGCCGGTAATAATACATACATTGTATCCTTTACTTATAGCTACTTTTAAGGCGTAACCATCCTTTATGTTCATTTTTCGCAATAATTCGCCATCGGTGGTTATCATTACGGTACCATCGGTCAAGACCCCATCAACATCAAAAACAAAGGTGGTAATATTACTTAAATACTCTTTATAACTTTTTTCCATAGTGTGCTTTAATTGCATTACTTAGTAATTTATATATCTCTCTGTGTTTTTTATCATTCAATAATTGCAAATGAGAATGCAGCGTTTTTCGGTCTCCTCTTCTTGCTGGACCTGTTTGGGCTTGTTCAGGCGTTAAAACATCTAGTTTATCAACCGTCTCTTTCATCAAGGGTTTCAGCAATGAGAAATCAATGGTATACTCTTCACAGATTTGTTTTCCTATACCATATAAATAGTTGGTGAAATTATTTGTAAAAACTGCAGATACATGTAGTGCCTTACGTTGGTTGGAGTCAATATGCTCCACAGTATTACTAATAGTTGATGCTACATATTTTAATAAATTTAAATCCTTTTCACTAGTTGCCTCAACACAAATAGGAATAGTTTTAAAGTCTAGTATTTTTCCGCTTGTAAAACTTTGTAGTGGATAAAATACACCTGTATGTGAATGTTTGGAAAGAGCATCCATAGGTACGGCACCAGAGGTATGCACTAATAGACCGTCAAGCGTAAGTTTTTCTGAAACTTCATGAATTACGTCGTCCTTAATAGCCATTAAGTAAACATCCGCTTTTGGTAAATGGGTCCAATCTGTAAATACTTCAGTTCTGTTACTAAAATAGTTTAAGGCATCGGTATTTCTTCCAGCCACCGCAAGAACTTTTACTTCATCTTTTTTATGAAGTGCCTCGAACAAATTTTGGGCAACATTTCCTGTCCCAAGGATAACAATGGAAATCATTTTGCGAAAATACAAAGAATAATATGCAGTAAGTTGGCTGAAAATTAACATAATTGTTTATGTTTTATACAGTAGCTTCCTTATTTAAAATGGTAAAAGGACGTATTTTTGCATGCTGAAAACCAATGTCCATTTACATGACAGACTTGCTCAAGAAAATTTTCTTCTCTACCCGTTTAATGTCTATTCTTTTCATTGTTTTTGCCACTGCTATGGCATTTGGGACCTTTATAGAAAGTTGGTATAGTACAGAAACAGCTCGTATTTGGATTTATAATGCTACTTGGTTTGAAGTAATCATGGTGTTTTTTGTAATAAATTTTATTGGTAATATTTCTAGATACCGATTGTTTCGTAAAGAAAAGTGGGCCGTTTTGGTTTTACACCTTTCATGGATATTGATCATACTAGGCGCTTTTGTAACACGATATATAAGTTTTGAAGGCATGATGCCTATTAGGGAAGGAAATACTGAAAAGGTATTTTACTCTGATAAGACCTATTTGACCGCCCATATTGAAGGAGAGATCAATGGAGAACCTAGGAGAAAGATAATGGAAGATAATTTGATTGTTACTCCCGAGGCATTGAAATCCAATTTACCATGGAAAAATGATTTCAATGGACAACCATTTACCATTTCATATGTTGACTTTATTGATGGTGCCAAGGAGGGCTTAATTCCAAACGAAACCGGGAACAGGTATTTGAAAATTGTTGAAGCTGGTGATGGTCAACGTCATGAGCATTTTTTGGAAAATGGTAAAGTTGCCAGTATTCACGGGGTTTTATTTGCATTGAATAAAGAAACAGAAGGGGCCATCAATATTTTAGCTCAAAATAACAATTATCAAATAAAATCTCCTTTTCAAGGTAGCTTTATGCGAATGGCAGATCAATTTCAAGGTAGTTTGGAGAAAGATAGCCTGCAACAGTTACAATTAAGGTCTTTATATAATGCTGCTAATATGCAGTTTGTAATACCAGATTCTTTGGTTCAAGGCAGTTATGGTGTGGTTGAGATTCCTGAAGCTGAAAAACAAGATTTTGATTCTGATGCACTTGTTTTGGCCATTACCAGTGGGAATGAAACCAAAGAGATAAGAGTACTGGGTGGTAAGGGTGGAACAGAGTTTACTGATAAATTTGCTATAGGTGGGTTGAATTTTGCATTACGCTATGGTTCAAAAGTACATGAGTTACCCTTTGAAATTAAATTGAATGATTTTATAGCTGAGAAACATCCAGGTACTGAAAACGCCTATGCTTCATTTATGAGTAAGATTACCGTTAATGATGAACGTCCTTTTGATTATGATATTTTCATGAACCATGTATTGGATCATAAAGGGTACCGATTTTTCCAAGCTAGTTTTGATCCAGATGAAAAAGGCACCAGACTTTCTGTAAATCATGATTTTTGGGGTACTTGGATTACCTATATTGGATACTTCTTGCTATATATAGGGTTAATGGGAATCATGTTCTTTGGAAAGACCCGATTTAAGGATTTGGCCAATTCCTTGGAAAAGTTAAAAGAGAAGAAGAAAAAAGTATTGACCACTTTTATACTGTTAATTGGCCTAAGCATAACACTAAGTGCCCAAGAGCACACAGCAGATGATGGCCATGATCACTCTTCTACAGTTCCTACCCAATTTCAGATAGATTCTTTGTTGAGTACTTCAATGGTAGATAAGGAGCATGCGGATAAATTTGGAAAGCTGGTAATACAGGATGAAGGTGGTAGGATGAAGCCTATTAATACATTCTCATCAGAATTACTTAGAAAATTAAGCTTAAAGAATACGTATCAAGGCTATAGTTCTGACCAGGTATTTTTATCAATGATGATGAATCCTGCCATTTGGTATAACACGGAATTTATAGCGTTAGATAAAAAGGCTCAGAATGACAGTATACGTAAAATTATTGGTATTCCTTTAGGTCAAAAATATGTGAAGGCAACTGACTTTTTTGATCAGAAGGGGAATTACAAATTAGAACCCTTTTTAAGGGAAGCTACCTCAACCAATAACCCCAACAAGTTTGAGCAGGATTTTAAGGATGCAAATATTCGTTTAAGTCTATTAAATAAAGCTTTGGGTCAAGATATTGTGAAAATATTCCCTCTGCTTAACGATGAAAACAACAAATGGATATCGGCTGTAGAATATAGAGGAGGACAATATCAAATTGCGGATTCACTTTATGGTAATTTTGTGAAAAATGCAGTTCCTTATTATCTGATGACATTAGGGAAAGCTCAAAAAACAGGGGACTATACCGAGGCTGATAAATTATTGGCAGCTTTTAAACAAAACCAACAAAACCACGGTTCGGAAGTGCTTCCTTCCGAAAACAAGATCAATATCGAAGTAATTTATAATAAACTGGACATCTTTAACCGGTTGTATAAATATTATGCTTTAGTAGGTATACTTATGTTCTTTGTACTACTGTTCCAGATATTTAAGGGAAGGGGAATTTGGAATATAGGTGTCTACTTTTTTAAGGGTACCATCTTGTTATTTTTTGCTTGGCATACCGCTGGTTTGGTATTGCGTTGGTATGTATCTGGTCACGCACCATGGAGTAATGCCTATGAAAGTATATTATATGTGGCATGGGCTACCATGGGAATGGGATTATTATTAGGTAGAAAAAATGATATGACTATTGCAGCATCGGCATTTGTAACAGCTATGTTATTATGGATTGCGCATCAAAGTTGGGTGGATCCCTCTATCGCAAATTTACAACCTGTTCTAGATAGCTACTGGTTAATGATTCACGTAGCGGTTATAGTTGGCAGTTACGGACCGCTCACTGTTGGTATGATTTTAGGTTTTGTCTCCCTAATTCTAATTCTTTTAACCAATAAAAGAAATAAAAAACGCATGGACATTAATCTTAAGGAGTTGACCATTATTAACGAGCTTGCATTGACGGTTGGTTTGATTATGTTAACTATAGGTAACTTTCTTGGCGGCCAATGGGCCAATGAGAGTTGGGGTAGGTATTGGGGATGGGACCCTAAAGAAACTTGGGCCTTGATTTCAATTATGGTCTATGCCTTTGCAATACATACTAGACTGGTTCCTGGACTTAGGGGGAAATGGACATTCAACTTCTTAAGTATAGTTGCATTTGGGAGTATAATGATGACTTATTTTGGCGTTAATTTTTATTTAGTGGGATTACATAGCTACGCTAGTGGTGCTCAAGTAATAACACCAACTTTTATTTGGTACACTGTTGCAGGAGTAGTTTTATTAGGCGCTTTAAGCTTTTGGCGCTATAAGGTGAACTATTCAAAATAGTGACTTAATCAGCTACCAATAATTTCATGATTTCCTCTGCGGCAACTTGACCTTTTTGTTTTAGAAAATCCCGTGGTGTATTGTCACCTAATTCAAAAACAATGGCCGGCATATGATGGTTCACATAAAAGTAATTTCGTGAGACCATAGTTGGTGTTGTATTTGCCGAGGGTTTTATATTCGTATATTTTTGTGGTAATCTGTTTGAAATATTTTCTATCCAATCAAACACAATTTTACCTTTTTTTCCAATTACCGTGCTGTCAATAGGGTAGTAGATGTCATCCCATGTAGAATGAAAATCGGCCCCAAAGACAAACTCATATCCTTCGTCACTTTTTTTATTTAAAAAATCTTTTATACTTCTAGTTTCTGGTTGATTAAAATTTTGCCAATCCCGGTTAAGGTCAATTCCTCCCATGTTATGACGCCAATGACCATTATCTACCCCATCTGGGTTCATTAATGGCGCAACAAAAACATCGAACTCTTGTCTAAATTTTTTTGCCTGATCACTCTCCCCGGTAATGGTCTCTATAAATGATTTCATGGCCAAATACCCTGTTACTTCTGGCGGATGTTGTCTAGAAATAATCATTAATGCCTTTTTTGTAGCTGCCTGTTCTTTAATCTCCATAAGCATCATGGGTCTTTTTTCTGTCGATTTTCCAATTTCATAATTGGTTATAAAAGGCTTGGATGATAAGGAATCTATCCATTGTTTTACCCTTTTGGTGGTATAGAGCTCTTGAGCGCTGATCCATATAGGATTTTTACCCACCTGTAGGATTATTTCTGTAAATTCTGGTGCAGCCTTAATTCCAAAATCACCTTCCCCTGGGTTAATTATCTTAAAGTGGGTACTATCCAAGACCTTAAAATTTTTCCCATCATTGCTTATTTTAGGATAGTATCTACTTCTGCTATCTTGATAGGATAATTTTATGGTAATTTCCCTTGGATTATTGGTCCAAACCTTAAATGCATACCAAGGACTTACATTAATAGGCGTGTTTTCTGCAGTTATCCATATGGTATAATGATCATTGCCATCATCCGCTACACCATTTAGCCTCGCACCATCAAAATCATTGGTGAAATAGGTTTCATTGGATAAATTCCAAATACCTTTCCATTGTCTTTGAACAGGTCTATTAACGGTCGGCACAACAGGACTTGCTCCTTGGCCTTGGTATACTTTTTCAGAACCAATGGTTTTGGACGTGTTTTTACACGAAGTGATTAAAATAATTGGGAATAGAAGTACTAAATAAATAATCCTCATACTAAACTAATGTCTTTATCTATTATTTTTAGAAATTGATTCTAAATTATAATGATACTAAAATCTTATTGGATAAGCATCCATTGGCCTTTTTTAAATTTTTGATTTATGAAATTAATTTTAATTTCACGCTTTAAGCATACTATTCTTAATTTGAACACGATAACTAAGGAATCATACTATCAAAGGTTATAATTCCAAATCTCAATATTGATAAGTGTACTGTAATTCGTACTTTTAAATCAACTAATATTTTCATTTATGAGCTCAAAAAGTAAAGGAATAAATACCGTATGTACCCATGTTGGGGAGCTAGTGGATAAACAATATAAAGGCGCGGTATCTCCATTATATATGAGTACTTCCTATGCGTTTGATGATGTTGATGTAAAGCGATACCCACGATATTTTAATACACCCAACCAAGAAGGCCTGTGCAAAAAAATTGCTGCGCTAGAACATGCAGAGGCAGCTTTAATTTTTGGCAGTGGTATGGCTGCAGTAAGTACAGCACTTATGGCTTTTTTACATGCAGGAGACCATGTTGTATTACAGCAAACGCTTTATGGTGGCACTTATAATTTAGTAACCGAGGAGTTTGCAAAGTTTGGAATTGAATATTCGTTCACCGAAGGTTGGGAACCAAAAGATTTTGAAACCCAAATAAAAGATAATACCAAGGTAATTTATATGGAAACCCCATCAAATCCCTTACTGACTATTACCGATTTGGTCGGGGTAGCCAGTATTGCTAAAAAACATGGTATAATTACCATGATAGATAATACTTTTGCAAGCCCTGTTAATCAGAACCCTATAGAATTTGGTGTTGATGTTGTTATTCATAGTGCTACAAAATATATGGGCGGACATTCAGATATTTGTGCCGGAGCTGTGGCATCTTCGCAAAAGAATATGGATAAAATATTTCATTTGGCAAAGAATTTTGGGGGAAGTCTAAGTGATTATACCGTCTGGCTTTTAGAAAGAAGTATTAAGACTATGGGCCTTAGGGTAAGGGCACAGAATGAAAATGCAATGGCCATGGCTTACTATCTAAATAATCACGATGATATAGCGGCTGTTTATTATCCTGGTTTACCCACTCATAAAGATCATGAACTTGCAAAAAAACAAATGAAGGGATTTGGGGGCATGTTATCCTTTGAACTTAAGCCTAATATTGATGCCTCTTTATTTCAAAAATCATTGCGATTGATAAAATCTTCAATGAGTTTAGCGGGTGTAGAAAGCACAGTGCTATCCCCAACCCAAACATCACATGCTTTGATGAGTGCAGAGATAAGGTCAAAACAGGGAATTAAAGATGGTTTAATTCGTTTTTCGGTAGGTATCGAAGAAGTAGAAGATTTAATTGAGGATATTGAATACGCCATAATAAAAGTAAAAGAATATATTTCTATACCATCAGAAAATTAAATTATAACGTAAGTTTAGAAATAGCAAACGACCAAGTCTAAATTAAGATCAACCAAATTTTTATGAAGTTAGATATATTAGTATTTGGAGCTCATCCAGATGATGTAGAGTTAGGAGCCGGCGGTACTATCGCTAAAGAAGTTTCTTTAGGAAAAAGAGTAGGTATTATAGATTTAACAAGGGGAGAACTTGGCACCAGAGGTACTGCGACAATAAGGGATGGGGAGGCAGAAGTATCTAAAGAAATACTAGGTGTTACGGTAAGGGAAAATTTAAAATTTAAGGATGGGTTTTTTATTAATGATGAAAACCACCAGCTAAAGGTAATTATGATGATTCGTAAATATCGTCCAGACATTGTTTTGTGCAACGCTATTGATGACCGCCATATAGATCACGGTAAAGGAAGTAAGCTAGTAAGCGATGCTTGCTTTTTAAGTGGATTGATGAAAATTGAAACTAAAATAGGGCAGAAGGAACAAGATCCTTGGCGGCCAAAATTAGTATACCATTATATCCAATGGAAAAATTTAAAACCGGATTTTGTAGTCGATATCAGTAATTTTATAGATAAGAAAACAGAAGCAATTTTAGCCTATAGTTCCCAGTTTCATGACCCAAAGAGTAATGAACCAGAAACCCCAATTAGTAGTAAGACTTTTATTGAAAGTGTAAGATACCGTGCCCAGGATTTAGGTAGGTTAATAGGTAAGGATTATGCAGAAGGATTTACGGTAGAAAGGGTGTTGGCCGTGGAATCACTTGAACATTTAATTTAAGCAGTTTTTTTATATTTTTTAACTGCTTTAGGCAAAGTAAAATAAAAGCTGGACCCTTTATTAAGAGCGCTATTGACCCAGATTATTCCGTTATTTTTTTCAATCATTTCCTTACACAAGGACAATCCTAAACCCGTCCCTTTTTCATCATTGGTGCCATAAGAGGTATGGGTTTGACTTTTGCTGAAGATTTTACCCATCGTTTCTTCATTCATACCAATGCCATTATCCCTTACATAGATTTCCCAATGTTTTGTTTTTTCAATAGCACCTATGGTAACCATACCATTCTTAGGAGTAAATTTAAGGGCATTGCTAATTAAGTTTCTAATCACTATATCCATTTGGTCACTATCAGACCAGGTAAGTGTATTATCATCAAGTCTATTAATTAATTTAATGGATTTTGAATTCGCAATTTCTGTTAATAAGGCAATATTTTCCAAAACAATATGCTTAAGGTCCGTTGAACGTGGTTTTGTTACTGACCCGTTCATTTGAGTTTGGCCCCAGGATAATAAATTGTTAAGGGTAAAGGAAATGTGATCGATATCCGATTTAAGTTTTGGCACAAACCCTAGAAATTCATCCTTGGTCATTTCACCTTCCTTAAATAATTTGATCAAGCCTTGAAATGCTCCTATAGGCCCTCTTAAATCGTGTCCGATAATAGAAAAAAGTTTATTTTTAGTTTCGTTCAATTCCTTTAAGTGCTCTTCTTTTTTCTCAAGATCTGATTGTTTTGAAATAAGTTCTTTATTTAGGGCTTTTTGTATTCTTGCATTTTTTCTAATAAGTAATGTTATTCCAAGAAATATTAAAAGAAGGAATAGTGCTATATTTAAATATAGCCATTGTTTTGCCAGCGCTTCCTCATTTTCTAAGATTAAGAGTTCTTTTTGTTGATCATACTCAATTTTTGTCTTGAGCATTGTTAATCCTTTTTTATTTTCATTTCGGGACAAGGTATCTGAGACTTTTTGATAAAGCTCATGATAGGTCAAAGCTTCTTTAAAATCACCTTTTTTCTTGTTTATGGCATATAGAATTTCAGCACACTCCCTTGTTCCAGAAATATCAGCTATTTTTTTAGAAAGACCCATTGCCTTTTTTGCGTATACTTCAGAAATACTGTCTTTGTTTAATTTTAAGTTGGCTTTGGCAATTCCATTTAATAGCGGTATTTCCGATCTATCGTCGTTTAGGTCATTATGTAAAAGCTCACTTTGACGGTACCAGTACATTGCCCAGTTATACTTTTCTTGTTTAAGGTATATTTTACCCTTTATTTCATAAGCATAAGCCAACCAATCCAATATTTTTTTATCCTCAAAAATTCTAATAGAATTATTGACATTGTACATGGCCAGTTCTAAATTATTCATGTCGGCATATGCAGAGGCCATATTACTCATTGTTTCTGCCATAATAATGGGGTCACCAATTTCCTCGTTCAAGGATTTTACCTTTGTGTAAAAAATCATGGCTTGTGTATAATCCTTTTGTGAGATATACAGATTGGCTATATTTTCCGTAATAATAGAGAGCATAATTTTCGCATTTACATTCTCTGCCAGTTCTATGCCTTGTAAATAATATTTTAATGCCAAGGCATAATCACCCATATAACCATATTCACCTGCTATATTGTTTATATTAGAGAGTTTTAGCGTTGAATTCCCTATTTCATCAGCTATTTTAGAAGCATTTTTATAATTCTTAATTGCCGTGTCATATTTACCCTTATCAGAATAATATGTTCCTAAACTGGTAAACGCGTTTGATTCACCCTTTAGATAGCCCGATTGTTGACTAAGACTTAATGCTTCTTTGGCTAAAATATAAAGGCTGTCCAAAACAAAATATCTTTGTTCATCAGCTAAATCTAGCATGGTATCTATATATAGTGTATCGGATTTTTTAATCCCCTGAAGTTTTAAGTTACCAAGCTCATGAAGTATACTATCACGTAAACTTACTTGTGCATTAGCTTGGTTTATTTGCAAAAAAACAAATACACACAGTAACACAGGGAAATTCAGAAACTTTTTCCTTATTAAAAGGATTCTTCGATTCATAATTAATGGACAGCGATAAATATTGGATGTAAATATATTTATAGTTGTTTAAGAAAAGTAATTAATGTTGTGAAACGACTGATTTTATGTGTTTTATCTATCTAAAAGTGTATTTTGTCGATAAAATAAATATTTTACTTTTTAAATATAAGCTAATTCAGTAATATATAAATTTTAAAAAATCCTTCCTTTTGTGCTCATTAAAACACTACTATTTTCTGGGTCTGTTTACTTTAAATGAGATTGTTATTATATGTCTAGTGGAAAGCATACAAAAAAGGTACTGCCTTGTTTTTCTTCACTTGCAGCATAAATGGTGCCGCTATTTTTTTCTATCATTTCTTTACACAATTGTAAACCAAGGCCAGTACCTCTTTCCATATTAGTTCCAATTGATGAATAATGATTGTAATTGCTAAATATTTTCTTCAAGATTTCGGGGGACATGCCCACACCTGTGTCCTTAATGGCAATTTTTAGAAGTTTGTCCTCTATAAATCCTTGTACCCAAATTTTCCCATATTCTGGTGTAAATTTTATTGCGTTACTGATCAAGTTTCTAATAATAATATTGAAATGATTTAAATCTGCATAGACAATCATGTTTTCAGTAAGATTATTTTTTACTGTAATATTCTTTTGTATTATGTTCTTTTCAAAAAGATTTATAATAGTATCAACTTCAGTTTTTATATTTATAGTAATTCTTTGCGTTATGGCCCCTTTCATTTGTGTTTGGCCCCAATTAAGCAAATTATCCAATGTAAATTGTATGTGCTCTAGGTCCTTGTATAATTTAGGAGCGAATTTCATGTATGCTTTCTCTCCAGATTCATTTTCTAGGGTAAATTTAACTAATTCCTTTAGTGAAATTATAGGCCCTCTAAGGTCGTGACCTACAATAGAAAACAATATGTCCTGATTTTTATTGATTTGATTTAGTTTGAACTCATTTTCGGAAAGTATTGTTGTTTTCTCTTCGAGCTTCCTATTGAGTTTATTTACTGTTTTTTTAGATTTATAGATTAGAAAAGAAACTAGAATAGAGATAACTAAAACTACAGAAAACCATTGCAGGTATTTTCGTTGTTTGACAATTCTTTCATTATTTTCACTATCAATACGACTTTTTTCCTTTTCAAACTCAAGCCTAGTATTTAGCATAGTTATGTTAATGTTATTTTCCTCTTTTGCTATACTGTTACTTAAAGCATTTGCTTTTTCTAAATATTTAAGGGCCAACACAGGCTTATTGGTTTGTTTATATAGAGCATATAGAAGGGTAAAACATTTCTGTTGGCCAGTTTTGATCTTCATCGTATTATAAAGTTCTAAACTACTATCTATTAAATTATTAGCTTGATCATAATTTTTTATTCCTAGTTTAGATTTTGCAGCACCTAATAATGCATCAGCTCTTCCTTTTAAATCTTCTATTTCATTATGAATTTTCAAGGATTTATTAAAATATAAATCTGCAATTTCAAATTTTTCTTGCGCTAGATAAGCATCGCCCATGTTGTTATAAGAAAATGCCAACCATTCTGGAATCTTTAATTTCTTAAAGACTTCAATACTGAATTCTAATTTTGGAAGTGCCAATTCCCATTCATCCTTCTTGATCAAACAATAGGCAAAATTGGAAGCTAGCTGCCCCTCTATTTTATCATTTTTATAGGTATTAAATATTTTCAAACCATTATCAAAATATATTTCTGCTTGTTTATGATTATTTAGAAGGCTAAACATTACACCAAGGTTTAGGTTCTGCCTACTTTGCTTTTCCTTATCCCCAAGTTTTTCGGCTATATCAAGTGCTTTTTTTAACGCCTTAAAGGAGTCAGGGTATTCAGATTTTGAAAAATAGGCCTGCCCCAATTGATTATAGGCTTCCAGTAATTGTAAATCATCAATTTTAGTATATGAGTTAGTAAGGATTGGGTTTAACATTTCAATGCATTTGTTGGCCTTTCCTGTATATAAATAATACCCGGAAAAATTGAGCACAGAATTAATCTTACCAGTATTGTAGTGTAATTGCTCACTTAAATCCTTTGCTTCTTCGGCCAGTAAAAGCATGGAGTCCAGTTCACTATATCTTAGTTCCCAACTTAATTTATTCACTAAGTCTATATAGGCAGTGTCTTTTTTAAATTCTAAGTTATCCTTCTTAATTGAAATTACCCTGTTTTTTAATTTCTGAATACTATCAACTTGTGATATGCTACAAACAGAATATGTGATAAATAACGCTGTAAGTATTGTTTTGAGAAAATAGGTGTAACGTTTTTGACTCTTTTTTTTGTGCAAAACATAAGTATTGTAAACTTCAATTGATTGGTAACCAGTAGTTTTCAAATGTCTAGGCCTTTTAATTATTTAGGGCAATGCTAATACTTTAAATTACAATTATTTTATGAGTATAAACCCTTAAATTGAATGATAATTATATGCAGAAAACGTTTGAAAGATCAGGAAAAAAAATTTACCTTTGCCACCGCTTCTAAATGGTGGTTGTAGCTCAGCTGGTTAGAGCGCTGGATTGTGGTTCCAGAGGTCGCCGGTTCGAACCCGGTCTTCCACCCTAATAAAGCAGTAAGCAAGGTCCCGTAATATGTTACGGGACTTTTTATTTTGACAACGGTCTATTTTTCATCTAAAAAAGGTAAAAAAATAGTCCCAACAAATAGCTGGGACACTTATAATGATTTTCTTAAAAAGATTAATTTAATGCCTTGTCTACCTTAATTTTCTCATTTCTATTAGCGACTTCCCAAGCGGTATGAAAAATTAAGCGGGACCTATTCTGTAAAAGGTCATAATTTATTTTGTCAGGTGTGTCAGTCGGCCTGTGATAATCTGCATGCGTACCATTAAAATAGAAGATTATCGGTATATTGTTTTTTGCAAAATTATAATGGTCGCTTCTGTAATAAAATCTATTAGGATCATTTTCATCATTATAGGTATAATCCAATTCTAGATTCGCATATTTACTATTTATTGTTTCAGAAAGTGTGTGTAATTCTATACTTAATTTGTCTGAACCAATTAAATATATGTAATTTCTATCGCCTTCCCTTTTAGGGTCAATTCTACCAATCATATCTATATTTAAATTGGCAACAGTTTTATTTAATGGGAAGATAGGTTCAATATCTGTATAATACTGTGAGCCAAGTAATCCTTTTTCCTCGCCGGTAACATGTAAAAAGACTATAGATCGTTTAGGGCCATTACCTGCATCCTTTGCAATTTTAAAAGCTTCGGCAATTTCCAATAACGCTACTGTTCCAGAACCATCATCATCTGCACCATTATTAATCTCACCATTTTCCAAAATCCCAATATGATCCAAATGGGATGAGATAACCAAATATTCATCTGGTTTTTCTGAACCTTTAATTATAGCGACCACATTTTCAGATTCAATTTCTGTAGAACTGCCAGAAATGTTAAAATCCATTTCAATTGATAAGGATTTTGGCGTGTTATCATCCTTTATTTTTGGTAGTATAACGTTTACTAATTCCTCATTTAAAACAGCATTAAAAATTGCTTTGTTGTTATTTTTTAATTCCATCCTTCCAGATTTAGAATTTTTCGTTCTATTAAAATAGGAAAGGACTCTTGGGTATAAATTAGGGGAATACATAAGTACTGCAGCAGCTCCTTTGTCTGCCAACACCTGAAACCTGTCCATGTTATCCTTACTCCATTTAGAGGGTTCTATGGTGCCAGTTATGATATATGTGCCATCTGTATTCATAGGTTCGCCATCCTTGATCAGGACCAATTTTCCAGTTACATCAATATCTTTAAAATCAGAGTAGTTGTCATCTTCAATACCATAGGCTGCATAAATGATTTCATTAAAATTGGCGGTCAAACTATTGAAGCTAACAAAATCATCGCCTAGTACATACGTATTACCATTAATTGTAGCCGTTCCACTTGGAGTTTTGGCGATTTCTAATGGTACGGTTTGAAAGTAATTACCATCTACCTTGGCTGCTGGGATGTCAAGTAATTCATATTGTGATTTTAGATATGCAATAGCTTTCTTCTGTCCAGGTTGTCCCGTTTCCCTACCTTCATATTCATCTGAAGCATATGTATATAAATGTTCTTTTAGTTCAGATTCAGAAATTGAACTAGCATACTCAGCAGGATCAACAGCAATTACTTCTGCTCCTGAATTTTCTGCAACAATTGTTTTTTGGGAAGTATTACAGGCAGTAAGCGCTATACCTAGAATAAAAATTATTTTTTTCATTTTTTAAATCAAAATTTTTCAAAAATAACCAAAAGTTGAGACGTAATTACTATTTCTTAATTGGATTGAATTTTCTTTAAAGTATTTATTGTGAAAAGTATTTTGCGTATGGGTGCAAATACATTATTAAATTAGTAATTTACTGTAAGATAATTAATTGAATAATGGAAATTAAAGATTTAGCCGATTATCATCATTTGGTGTCAGATTTATTTCATTTACCTAAAACTGTGGATGAATGGGAACCCTACCGTTTGTCAAAGGAGCAGATACTTCATTTTCATGAAAATGGGTATGTTTCAGGAATTAAATTACTAGAAAAGCACCAAATTATACAATTAAGAAATGAATTGGATGATCTAATGGACCCCCATCATCCCGGTCATCATTTATTTTATGAGTTTCACAGCAATGAATCCAATGATAATGATTCTGTACTATTTCATTCACTGGGGCATTGGCGAATAACAAAAGGTTTTCATGATGTACTTTGGAACCCTGCTTTTATAATGGCCGCATATCAATTATTAGAAAATAAACCAGTGCGTTTTTGGCATGATCAAGTTTTTAGCAAACCTGCAAAGCATGGCGGGGTAGTGGCTTGGCATCAAGACTATTCATACTGGACAAGAACAGTTGCTATGCAACATTTGACTTGTTGGACGGGCTTGGACGATGCCACAACAAATAATGGTTGTCTGCATTATGTGCCCAAAAGTCATAAATGGGGACTATTGAATGCACCGGAGCTGGCAGGGGACATGAATGGGTTATTGAATTTTTTAACGGATGAACAAAAGAATGAATTTAATCCAGTGCCGATTGAACTTGAAGCAGGTTATGGTACATTTCACCATCCGTTATTGGTTCACGGCTCTTTTGAAAATAAATCTAAAAACCCACGCAGGGCATTTGTTTTGAATGTATTCGCAGATGGTACTACCTCCAATACAAACAAACCTCTTTTAAAAGGTGTTCCGCCAATAGCCAAAGGAAGTAAAATGCAGGGTAAGTTTTTCCCAATATTATATCCAGTATTAGGCTACTAATTATCTAATGATATTTTATGCTTGGCCTTTTTTTGTCGTAGTTCTATTTTTCTCTGGATGCTTTCAGGGTAATTGCCATAATCATCCTCTGCTTCTAAAATCATTAACTCTTGGTCTGCAAGGGGGGCTTTTAAATCTTCTGGATTGCAACTTAAAATTATAGCTGCGGTCTCTACCCCAGAATGGCTAGCACCTGCCACACCATGTGACAATATACTTGCACCACATAAATATAAATTCCCAATCTCACTTTTGGCCTTAAATGCAAACGGGCCAATGTGTTTTAAACTTTTTTCCGTTCCATAAACATTACCGTTTGTAGTATGAATATAATGTTGGTTGGTTATTGGAGTTCCTAATTCTTTTGTAACAATATGATTGGAAATACCAGGCATAACTTGTTCTATGCTTGCAATCATCTTTTCTGTGAGCTTTTCCTTAAATTCCAAATATTCTTGGGAACGTTGCCCAGATTCTTTCTCATATTTTTTGAAAGAAGTGAAATCTATAAAGGTAATCACCTCTAAGCTATGATGGATACCGTCATAACTCGTAGGGTCTTTTAAAGTTGTACAGCTAATAAAAAGCCCATCAAAAGTTTCACCTTTTAAAATATCTTTTTGCATGGCGGCTTCATAATATTCATCTGCATCTTTATCTGGGGTAATCCAGATATTACCAGAATCCAAACCGTATTTGGTGACATCGGTTGCTACAGTTAGAAAAAGCATCAACGACGTACAAGAGTATTTCGTGTTACTTAGCTTTTTTTGAAGTTTTGCGCTCAAATTTTCTGTCCCAATCAAGTTATGATAGGTAATACCTACATCTGCATTGGACACAATTTGTTTAGCATAAATGGTGCTACCATTTTCAAGAACTACGCCAATAGCCTTTTTTCTCTCATTACCCTCTAATAGTATTTTATTAACCCTTGAACTTGTTCTAACCTCTCCGTCATATTTTTTGATAGCCTTTGTCATGGCCTTAACTAGGGCACCACCACCACCCATGGGGTAATATCCCCCTCTAAAATAATGGAACATTAGGGCCGCATGTAATATGAACGCGGCCTTTTTTGGCTGTAACCCGTGGTCACCGCATTGTATGTTTAAAATATTTTTTAGTAGGGGATCTTTAATGTGCCAATCTATAACGCGCTTTAAACTAAACAAACCGTATTTTCCAAAATGCCTTGTACGATAAGGCAGTGTCAACTTTTGCCAAAATCCTTTAATATTTGGAATTAGGTAGAGCTCTTCGCTAACTAAATGAAGTAGTTTTAAGTACTTTTTTATATTTTTTTTCTCTTTTGGAAAACGTGAAATTAGTCTAGATTCTAATTCTTCTTCACTGGAAGGGAAGTCAAATTGATTTGTCCCAACATGCACATGTTCGTAGGCTTTTGGATTCATTCTAAAGAACACGAGGTCGTTTGCGATACCTAAACCCTTATATAAATTGCTGGTAGCCTCACCTTCACCCAATAAACCTATATAATGCACCCCGGGCGTGAATCTGTGGCCGTTGAGATAAAAACTATGGCACCAACCACCAGGAACTTCATGTTGTTCTAATACTAATACTTTCTGACCAGCTCTGGATAGACAAATTGCAGCCGCCAAACCTCCTGCGCCTGAGCCAATTATAACGGTATCCCAATTTTCAACCGTTTTATCCTTAAGAGAGGTGTCTTTATACAAATTGATTTATTCCAAGGCTTTTATAATAGCGGCTTCAACCAAAGGTTCCATTATTTTATATCCAGCTACGGTTGGATGTACTTCATCTTCCGCATATTTTTTTGGCAAGCCATTACGTTCATCTGCCATTGCAGAAAAATAGTCAAGATAAATATGACCCTTTTCATCTGCATAATCCTTCATCATTTTATTTAAGGAAATAATCTTATTGGCAGGTTCCAATCCTGGTTTCCATGGATAGTCGTATGCTGGTAATGTTGATGATAATATCACCTTAATACCATTGGCATGTGCCATTTCTGCCATTCCTTTTATATTATCCATGATCATTTCTATGGTTGAAGGGCCCGTATTACCAGCAATATCATTGGTGCCTGCCAATATTACGACCGCCTTGGGTCGTAAATCGATGACATCCTGTCTAAAACGAACTAGCATTTGTGGGGTAGTTTGACCACTAATACCTCTATTGATAAAAGGTTTGCCTTCAAAAAATTCTGGTCTGGCATGTAACCAACCAATAGTAATGGAATTTCCCATAAAAACAATCCTATTTTCATCTTTGGCTGGAATTTCTAATTTAGCATTATCAGACCTAAATTGTTCTAGATTGGCCCAATCCTGTGCTTTTAGGTTAGAATTACATAATAAGGTTGTCACTACACCAAGTATTAAAATTCTAATATTTTTCATTTTAGTATTTTTTAAAATTGAAATTTTTGACGTTCTTCATTAGTTAGCGGTAAACTTTCTATAATCTTGCTTTTATTAGGCCTTTGTGCAAATAAATATACCAATAAACAAAAGGAAATAATTAAGGGTAAAGCGTTTCCGGTACTATAATACACAAAAAGAGAAAGGAATGCAGGGGCCTCTATTAGTATATATCTAATATGGGTAGCCGATTGATACTTTTTCAATTTATATTCAAAAGTGTCCGATGATGTTACTTTTGAAATCATTTTTTTGAAAACGGCCTGACTTCCAAAATAGCCCAAAAGGGCAACAACGGGTACAACGTATAATAAAGGATCGGCACCTTCTGTACTGGTGTTAAATCCTTTTCCTTGTGCTACAGCAATTAAAGTAAATATCACTAATCCCGCAACAAGAGAAATATGCATAAAAGAAAGTGTCTTTAAAAAAGCCTTTAAATCCATCATTTTATTTTAAGTGTTCTAAGATAATATAATTAAATGCTTTTGCTTAGTTTTTGGATTTAATTAAAGTTGGTTGATTTACTATTTGATATATTTACGCGGAAATGAAAAAAAGTATTTTAATACTGTTAGTTTTTTATGCCGTAAACTATTGTCAATCTCAATTATCAGAAGATAAGGCACTGCATTTTTTAGGTGGTAATTTGTATGGCTTAGTTGGAGCAGGTGTTGCAGATCAAATCTCAAAAGGTAATCGTACATGGACATTTGTAGGGTCTCTTGGTGGTAGTCTTTTAATTGGACTAGCTAAGGAAAGTATTGACAAAGCTCAATATGATGGTTGGGACAATGACGATTTATTGGCTACCGTACTAGGTGGTGCTACCGTAGGGGTTACGATTGACCTATTTAGGCAACGTAAAAAGAGAAAAAGAGATGCTTTTTATAATCAGGCCATCGGAAATTCTTTTAGCAATATGTGGCATAATAAACCAAACAAGGAACTAAATACATCTTTGCCATTGCTTGCAATCTCAAATGGGGTTTTAAAAAGAGATCTCTAATATTTGGCACTTTTGACATTGGCTTAGGTGTTAAAGATAAAATCCCTAATATCATCTTTGCCTTTTTTAAGTCTTCTTTTCGTAAGTACATTATATGGACTAATCTATATACTTTAAATCTTAAACAATCTTTCATGATTTCATTAGGTGCTACTTAGCAATTAGCATATTTTACTTTAAAATATGCGGTAGTACCATCTAAGTAATCTGTTTGCACATAACATTTAAGTATAGGTTTTGTACCATAGCTTGACTTCCGCTGTTATAGGTATCGTCATCATCATTATTTCAAGGATGTATAAAGCCGAACATATTGTATTGCTTATCTGTTTTAAATGAAGTTCCTCTTGCAAAAAGTAAATAATAGGAAGGGTAAAGCTTTGAAGTCGAGAAATAAGCTCAGAATAATAATTGGGTTGCATACCAGGCAATTGCTAGTCAACTCCTAGATACCTAGATTCTAATCATCCCATAGTGACCCCTCCCTTAAGTTAATATTTGTATCAAATAAATAATTGTGTATGCTTTAGGTTTAGAAGGTATTTTGGTTAAATCATTGTTTTGATGTGTATTTGACACTGTATTATAAAGCCATAAAGCAGAGATATAATGGGGTAGATTTAGGACGGTCCACCATTCATGGTTGCAATCTGTGTTATGGCAATCCGTATGAATATCATTATTGGGTATTTGGGTGTAAAAAATAGCAGTTTAATCGAAAATTGAAATAGTAATAACCTAATGCTGTTTCTTATTATCTTTAGAATGGACATTTATCTATAAAAATGAAAAATTTAACACGTAGGGATTTTTCCTTAACTCTTGGCAAAGGTTTAATAGCAACTTCATTATTAGGTAGTTCTAATTTGGCTTGTGCTACTGAAGTAGGCAATCAAAAGAAAAAACTTGGTGTGGCCCTGGTTGGTTTAGGTAGTTATAGTACGTATCAATTGGCACCAGCATTATTGGATACAGAACATTGTTACTTGGCAGGGATTGTTACAGGCACACCTGAAAAGGAGTCAATTTGGAAGGATAAGTATGCTATTCCCCATAGTAATATTTACAATTATGCGAATTTTGATTCCATTATTAATAATGCAGATATAGATATAATTTATGTAGTGTTGCCCAACAGTATGCATGCAGATTTTTGCATTAGGGCTGCAAAGGCTGGTAAGCATGTTATTTGTGAAAAACCCATGGCAGTTAGCGTTGCGGAATGTGATGCAATAATAGATGCTTGTAAAAAGGCGAATGTAAAGCTATCTGTTGGTTATCGTATGCAATCTGACCCATATACTAATGAAGTGAAGAAATTTGTTAGGGAGAGAACTTTTGGGGAAGTACATTTTGTTTCTTCCGATGCTGGGTACATATCCCAAGGAAATCCAGACCAATGGCGTTTAAATAGAGAACTTTCAGGTGGTGGAGCATTAATGAACATGGGGGTTTACTCAATCCAAACAAGCATTTATGGGGCAGGAGGGAATCCTATTTCTGTTACGGCACAAGAATTTAGCACACGACCAGAATATTTTAAGGAAACCGACGAGACCATAACAGCTCAATTCGAATTTGTTAATGGAGCGGTTGCCCAAATGTTTACTTCCCATAATGCCAATGGAAATAGATTAAAATGCCATTGTGCAAATGGTTGGTTTGAGCTAGATCCTGCCCATAGTTATGGACCCATTAGCGGTAGAACATCTAATGGTAACGTTATCAGTTTTTCCCACCAAAGTCAGCAAGCCCTCCAAATGGACGATTTTGCAAAACATATCCTTTTAGGAAACCCAAATATTGCTCCAGGAGAAATGGGAAAGAGAGATATGATAATTGTAGAAGCTATATATAAGTCCATAGCGGAAGGTGGTAAAAAACAAAATTTGGATTTGGGCGAAATGGGAATTGTATCTTGATTGGATTATCATCATTTCATTAAAAGACTACATACAATAGTATCAAGTAAAAGTTGCCTAAAATTGTTGATAATGCACAATGGTGTATATCAAGGTAAAGGATATAATTCAATTTTAAAATCTAATTCGTGGATCAAGAATCGGATTTGATGTGCCTCACCGAACCATACCAACAAGACGCTTTGAATATAGCATAAAATGAATCTGAGGCAATCATTGCCTTAATGAAAATCCCTACTGATAAACAGTATGAAAATGTAAATTAGAATTTTTCAAATACACCTAAACCAAATAAGGCAAAATCATATTTAACTGGATCAATAGGGTCCAGTTTTCTGAGATTTTCATCAAGTTCAGCCAAAGCCTTAGCATCGTTTTGTTTACGTTTTAAAAGACCAAGTTTCCGGGAAACATTGCCAGAATGAACGTCCAAAGGGCATGATAATTTGGATGGAGGAATCTCTTTCCATAATCCAAAATCTACCTTGGTGTTAGCATCCCTTATCATCCAACGTAAAAACATATTAATACGTTTTGCGGCCGAACCTTTTAATGGATCCGATACATGCTTGGTCGTTCTACTTTCAAATGGAAGTTCAAAAAATACTTCCTTGAATTTAGAAATAGTTGGTTGCAAGGACTTAGTAGTTTGGTTTTCAGTGAAAACACTTTCTAAACCCGTATGTTCCTTATAAATATTTTGTAAGCTCTTAATAAAATAGTGAAGATCAGTGTGGTTAAAAGTTCTGTGAACGAAACCTTCTAGTTTTAATAAATCATCTTCTTCATGGTTCATTATATACTCATAAGGACTCATGTCCATCAGATTCATTAGTCTATGGGCATTGTTGATAATACTTTTGCGATTACCCCAGGCAATGGTAGCTGTTAAAAAAGCACTAATCTCAATATCCTCTTTTTTAGTAAATAAATGTGGGATTTGAATGGGATCAGTCTCTAAAAATTTTGGGTTATTGTAAGCAACAACCTTACTATCTAAAAACTCTTTTAACGCTGCTTTTTTCATTGTAAGGGAGTATTCAGCATCTGAAATAGTATTATTGGGCCAACTATAATTAAATTATAAAGGGCATGCATGAGAATAGCCCAAATAAGTCCAAATTTAACCCGAACATAACCCAATAAAAAACCTACAAAAATCTTTGGAGCTACTAATAAAGGGGAAAACATAAGCACCAAGGTTGTAATTTCAAAATTGGTGATATGATAAAAACCAAACACTAAGTTTAAAATGTAAAAGGCAACAGGAAAAAGTTTTGAATGTTTAAAAAAAGCCATTGGACCTCTAAAAATGGTTTCCTCAATTAGGGGGGCTACTACTACCGCAGCACCAAAGAGAAAAGTTTTAGAATAATTTTCAAAGAAGTCATCCATGGCATGTTTGCCAAAATTTAATTCAAGAGCAGTTTCTAAACCACCAATGATAAGTGCAAATAAAAAACTAAATGCAATGGCAATACCAGTGAGTTTTAGAATAGCGGTAAACCTGTATTCCAAATTGGTGTGATCGTCAATAATATACTTTGGGTCTTTAACAAATTCCCAAATTATGAACAGCATAGTGTTTTGATTATGCGTTGATGATTTCTTTATCTACAATTTTTCCATCAACCATTGTAAGTTTGCGGTCTGCCATCTCGGCAAGTTCCTCGTTGTGTGTAACTATAACAAAGGTTTGACCAAATTTATCCCTTAATTCAAAAAATAGATGATGTAACTTATCCGCACTTTCAGAATCTAAATTGCCGCTAGGTTCATCAGCAAAAATGATTGAAGGATTATTGACCAATGCCCGTGCCACCGCCACACGTTGTTGTTCCCCACCGGAAAGTTCAGAGGGTTTATGTTCATAACGATCTGCTAACCCTAGAAAATCCAATAGTTCCTTAGCTTTGGTTTCTGCATCGGTTTTAGGAGTCTTTTTAATAAAAGCTGGTAAGCAAACATTTTCCAGCGCTGTGAATTCGGGTAGCAGCTGATGAAACTGAAAGATAAAACCTATATGTTCGTTCCTAAAACGGGCTAACTCTTTTTCATTGAGGGTTGTAGTATCTGTATTATTTATAAGCAAAGTGCTTTCCCTTTTATTTGTTTGTACATCCAAAGTGCCCAGTATTTGGAGTAAAGTTGTCTTGCCTGCGCCAGATGCCCCCACAATAGATACAATTTCGCCTTTTTTAATATGTAGGTCAACACCTTTTAAAACCTCTAGTTCACCGTAATATTTATGAATATTGGAGGCTTTTATCATGAGTAGAGAATTAATGTATTAGTTTAAGGAAAATTACAAAGGCCTAAATTAAGGAAATTAGATAATTGGGGGAATGATAATTGAATATTTAAAAGAGACCTAACAACATTAAAAAGATAACAAACCAAAAAGATTATGTTTGTAACAACTATTTAAGATTAAATTATATAGGCGATAAGATAATATGCTTAAATTTGTTTAATAAAAATAACCAAAGATTAAACACAAATATATGTCCCCATACAGGAATTTAGAAGAGTATAATTTGGAGATCACTGATGAAGTAAGGGAAAGGTATTCCTCTATTATTAATGAAATAGGGGAGGATATTGGTCGTGAAGGATTGGTGAAAACACCTGAACGAGCCGCAAAAGCAATGCTGTTTTTAACACAAGGTTACAAGCAAGATGCGGTAGAGATATTAAAAGGAGCCATGTTTAAAGAAGATTATGATGATATGGTCATAATTAAGGACATCGAATTATACTCTTTGTGTGAGCATCATATGTTGCCATTTTTTGGCAAAGCGCATATTGCATATATCCCTAACGGACATATTGTTGGTTTAAGTAAAATTCCGCGTGTAGTAGATGTTTTTGCAAGACGATTACAGGTACAGGAACGTTTAACACATGATATTTTGGAATGTATAAATGAAACTTTAAAACCAAAAGGTGTCGCAGTGGTAATTGAGGCATCACATATGTGTATGATGATGCGTGGTGTTCAAAAACAAAACTCGGTAACCACCACATCTGGATTTAGGGGACAGTTTGAGAAGATTGAGACCAGAAATGAATTCTTAAAACTAATTAGTGCCAGGTTGTCTTAGAACGGTTATTAAAGGCATTAGGATTTAAGAATTAAATTTGGGTTTGGCATCTTTGTTGTATTTGTTATTGGGAATGAATAAATTTCATAAGAATACCATATGAACAAAAAGTACAAACATCTATTGCAAGGATTACTTTTTGATGGCATAGGAATGCTATCTTTTGCCATACCTTTTATTGGCGAATTTTCCGATGTCCTTTGGGCACCTCTTTCTGCCTGGCTTATGACGCGTATGTATAAAGGCAAAATAGGCCAAGCGGCTGGAGTTCTTACATTTATTGAGGAATTGCTGCCTGGATTTGACTTAATTCCCTCCTTTACCTTAATGTGGATATATACCTATATTCTCAAAGGCTTTAAAAAAGGTAAAGCCATTGAGGTATAGTAGCTAGCTAATAAAATCAAAAAAACTTAACTTTAGCTCAAATCATCCAAGTTTTGAAAAGAAGAAGTTTTGTAAAGAAATCTAGTTTAACAGGCCTTGCCACATTGCTGGGTATAGACGTTGTATTTAAGGAATTTATGCCTGAAGGTTATGTTCCGTTAGCGTTCCAAGAATCAGATCCATTTCAATTATTTAAAAAAGACCCTTCTATGGTTGTTTTGAATGACAAGCCATGGAATATGGAAGCACAAGCACATTTGCTGGATGATTTGGTGACCCCAAATAAGTACATGTTTATTAGGAACAATGGATTAATTCCGGAAAAAATTGATGTTGGGAATTGGGAACTTCATATTGATGGGGAATCAGTTAAAAGTCATAAAACCTATTCTCTTTCTGACTTAAAATCTAAATTTAAACAGTATACGTATCAGCTAACATTAGAATGTGGTGGTAATGGCCGGAGTGAATTTAATCCACCTGCAAAAGGCAATCAATGGACTATTGGCGCTGTTTCATCTGCAGAATGGACAGGAGTAAGGTTAAAGGATATATTACAAGACGTAGGAATAAAGGATGATGCCGTTTACATAGGGTATCATTCTGCTGATATCCATTTAAGTAGAAATCCATCAAAAGAACCTATTTCGAGAGGTGTGCCTATTTCAAAGGCGTTACAGGAGGAGACTTTATTAGCATTCAAAATGAATGGGGAGGATATCCCGCTCGTACATGGTTTTCCTTTACGATTGGTGGCTGGCGGTTACCCAGCATCGGCTTCCGGAAAATGGCTTACTGGAATTAGTGTAAGGAATAAAGAACACGATGGTGAAAAAATGGGTGGAAGTTCCTACCGCGTCCCATGTGAAACCGTTGCACCTGGGGAAACCGTTTTAGATGAAAATATGTGCATAATAGAATCCATGCCTGTAAAGTCATTGATTACCTACCCGAAATCGGGTGCTATATTAAAAACTGGGGATAGTTTGAACATAAGGGGGCATGCCTGGGCCGGTGAATTGGAAGTGGAGAAGATAGAGTTCTCAATAGATTTTGGAAGAAGTTGGATTAAGGGTAATTTAAAGAAACCTGTAAATAGATTGGCTTGGCAACATTTTAATGGTACCATAGCATTTCCAAAAAATGGCTATTATGAAGTTTGGGCAAGGGCCACTGATTCTGGCGGAGAGCAACAACCTATGGTATTACCCGGTTGGAACCCCAAAGGATATTTAAATAATGCCTGTCATAGAATTGCTGTAAAAGTTGCATAATAAACAAACTAGATATTGATGGGAAAAATTAAACAGCATTTCACTCTATTAATATTAGTTTGCGCTTTGGGCTTAGTGGTTGGTATAGGATTTCATTATTTTAATTCACCAAAAGAAACCTTGGAAATTGGTAATGAGGAAAGCAATATTGAAATTGAGGCCGTAGAAGGTGTGGTGGATGGTGTGCATGTTGCAACTGGGCTAGTTAATGCAAAAGGGCTTAACCAAGTGATAACCAATTGTACAACGTGCCATTCCTCAAAACTAATAGTTCAAAACCGAATGGGAAAAGAACAATGGAATGCTACCATTAGATGGATGCAAGAGACACAAGGACTTTGGGACCTGAGTGAAAGCCAAGAAATCATAGTAGATTATTTGATCACCAATTATCCTCCCTTACAAAAGGGTAGGAGGTCTACCCTAACAACGGTAGATTGGTACGAGTTAAAGTAGAGTTCAATCTACTTCTTGCTTCCAATAATCCAGAGAACCGTTCCTGTACCCGCCAGACCAGCACCTGCACCAAGCATTACCACGCCAAAACCTCCCCTGGCGTCCCCAGAACAGTTTCCATTAACGCATTCATAATAAAGTTCATCAGCACCAGCAACCATAATTCCTCCAATAATAGCCAGAGGAACGCCAATATAGGTGAGAATTCGTCCCGTTTTCTCCATTGGATGTTTTCTCCTTTTAAAAGGATACTTCATATTTAACTTGTCAGAGACAGAATCTGTATCCAGATATTCTAGAGATAGTATTGAATTAGAATTAGCTTCTTTTGGCATCATATATGTAATCCGATTTTCAATATTGGTTAAATCATATATATTGCTGGCCCTATAAAATTGATTACTAACTATATTTAGATCAAAATTTGATGATGCTGACTCTTCTACGTTCAGGACTTGTGAACTAACGGAATAAAATGAAAATAAAAGTAAAAATGCAAAGTACTTAAATGCGGTCATAGTTATGGTTGGTTATAAGTTATCAAGCGTATAACGACCATTTAAAAGAAAAAGTCTCTCACAATAGGTGAAAGACTTTTTATATAATTATGAGTTTTTCTTTATATAGGAATACTAATACCAAGATTAATATTCCTTCCTATATTAGAAATACCATCCGATTTTAAACGCGATAAATGAGAAACATAATTTTCATCAAAAACGTTGTTGGCGCTTAATTTTAGGTTTATATCCTGATTTGAAATGGATAGGGTAGTACCCAATCCAATATTAAATAGGTTATAGGATGGTGTGGGTGTTTCAAAATCACTCACCTTATCTTGCTCAAAAAAGGACCTAAGGGTTAAAAACCCATAACTGTTTTTAAAATAATTTTTATTAGATTCAAAGGTAAACCGTAACGTGTTGGTCCAGTTATTGGCGGGTATCAAAGGTAAGTCAGCACCTTCTTCCAGTTTCCCCCGTACAGCTGAATAATTGCTCTCTAAATGCAACCAATCCAATGGATGAGGGTGAATATGTATCCCAGCTTCCATACCATATAACCTAGCATCTTGTTGTAAATAAAGAAATATGGCATCTTGATCAATAAATTCGCCATTAGGTTCTAAATAAATATAATCTGAAATACTATTATAAAATCCGTTTACAAAAAATTCAAAATGCTCGTTTTTATATTCTAAGGAAATATCGGTCTGTATATTTCTCTCATTGGTCAAATCAGGATTTCCTATTTCAAACCTGTTGGCTCCTTCATGTGAACCGTTTGATGTAAGTTCCGCTAAATTTGGAGCTCTAAATCCGGAAGCTAAATTAATTCTAGTTGTAAAACTCTTAGTAAAATCTATCTTATACCCAGCTGCTAAATTGAAACTATTAAAATTTCTATCAAGCGCCGCAATATAGTTTTCTTCACCTAAAACTCCGTTTACATCACCATCAAGTGCTCTTCTATCATATCGTATACCTAGCTGTAAGTCACTTTTGTTAAAATGTATATGTGAAGTGGCCAATACGCCAATATCTTTTGTAGTGGCATCTGGTATTAATATTTCTTCGCCGAAATTACTGTTGGTTTGGTTCATGCCTTGCACACCGACTATAGTTTCCACTGCGCCTAATTTTGGTAAGCTATATTGAAAATTATAGCTCAATGTCTCTAATTCCATATCTAATGCCGGAGCCTCTTCTTCATTTTGGGATTCGGCCTCAGAAACCACATCTACTTGTCCATGATCATGTTCTTCAAATTCTTTTCTATTATTTTTAGTATAACCTAAAATAATTTGTAAACTGGAATTTTTAAAATAATAATTTGTTTTGGAACTAACAATATGGCTCGTGATGTCTTGAAAGGGTTCAATGGCTTCCCTATTCTTACTTTGTTCCCCAATTTCCTCAGGAATACCAAGTTTAGTAGTGTTTAAATTATAGCGTAGTTCTGAATTAAAATTAGTGCCCTGAAAACCTAATCCTGATTTAAAATCAAAATCATTGAAACGCGAATTGGTGACGCGTTCCCCATTGCCTGTTTTATAATCAACATGGGAGTTCCCACCAATTCTGGCAAGAAATTTAAGTTTTTCAGAAGATGTCTTAAAACCTCCATTACCAGAAATCCCTGCTGTATTTGAAAAGTAATTAAGGTTGATGTCTCCTTCTGTATCATTAGGGACTGCAAATTTTTCAGGATTTAGATACAGCACGCCTCCTAAGGCATCTGAGCCATACAATAAAGATGCAGGACCTTTAATTACCTCGACACTTTCAATACCTGCGTCACTAATTCCCAAGCCATGCTCATCGCCGAACTGCTGGTTTTCTAGACGTATTCCTTGTGTGTAGGTCAATACCCTATTGGAACTTAATCCTCGAATTACCGGTTTTCCTATTCCTACTCCTGTAGAAACACTTTCTACACCTGGTATATTTGTAATTCCATCCGATAAGTTTATGGCACCTGCTTTTTTTAGCTCGGTAATAGTGGTTTGTTCAACTTTCATGACATTTTCACGTTGTAATTTGTGAAAAGGAGTGGAAACAATAACTTCTTCCATTTCAATTGCTGAAGGAATCAACCCTAAGGAAAACTGAGTTAGTTCATTATTGAGTTCTAAAGTTTGGGAATACGTTTGGAATCCTAGGTAGGATAATACAATTTTAAAACTACCTGTTGGTAAATTAGAAATTTCATAAGTACCGTCTTCTTTGGTAACCGTGCCTTTTTCTAATTGTGGAAAGTAGATGGAAACTTGTTCCAATGGTTCCCCTGTATCTTTATTGGTAATAGTGCCTTGAATAGTTTTCTGTGCAATGACAACATTGCTAAAAAATGCCAATAGTATGACAGTAAATAAATATTTCATGTTCGTTAATGTTTTAAGATAATTAATCCTCGGAAATCTGTATAATACAAGTAATTACACAGTTGGCGGACCTCTTAAAACAAAATGAAGACTTTGATACTTACTTAAAAAAGTATAATGATTTATGGTCTCCTGTAAAATTTTTGGAGATGTAAAAATCTCGGCAACAAAAAGATTTGGATAGAACAATGAACTAAGTTGATAATGCTCAAAATCACAATCAAACTCTACATTGTGTATATGTAATGTGCCTTCTGAAACGCAATGTACGCTTTGATGCTCATTGATACCATGGTTAATTTTTATTAAGTAGGGGGTTAAAAGACAAACTATGATTACTAATGCTGTCCATGCGTACAAGATATTTGGTCTCTTATTCCCCATATTACAAAGCTAACCAATCGTTAGGTTAAACAGCTGTTAACTAATTCTTAAATTAATTAAATAAGAAACCTAGACCTATCCTTTTGAGCATCTTTTTTTCAAAAGCCCAAAAAAACTTAAACTGACCAAATAACCAGCCATAAATAACAAGTAATAATTGATAGAAAGGGAAAATTAAAAGAATTCGAAGTGTCCAATACATTGTTGAACCCCACCACGTAGTTGGAAAAGTACCATACTCTAATCCAATGAACTGTAAAAAAGGCTTGGCCACATAAACAGACGAGGAACCGGTAATGGAAAAAACGATAAAGATTATTATTAATTGAAAATTGTTGGTAATCCCCCAACGTTCTTTTAGTTTGTTCATAGCTTCTTTATGAACTGCAAAGATAAATTCTAAATACGAGGTAAAAAAGGACCTAGGCGTTGATTATACTTTCTTTGGAAATAGATGAAGTAATTGTAAAGCTTATAGTTTACTTCATAACCATAGTCTATATTGGGTTTATAGTCTATCTGAAGTTCATACAAATTTGGACTGAATCTATTTGGTTGTAGCACTCTCTGGTTCCATTCATTTACCATAATCCAATTTCTATTTTCAAAAAAAGATTGTGAATAATACCCCCTAGGTTTCGCAATGGAGTTTAGCCATGTATTAAATCCAGGTTCAATAATTATAATTTCGTATTCTGTTTTGTCACTGGCAATAGTAATAGTATCTTCCTTAGTTTGGGCAAAAACCTGTTTTTCTGTTTCGGTGATTGTCAAACGTTCCTTTGTTGCACCACAATTGGCGGCTGTTATTACTAAGGCAAAGATTCCAATAAGGCTAAATATATGTTTGAAACGACTCACTTTCATGTCTTTAAGATACAAAAAAGCCGCTTGTGACTACAAGCGGCTCCCGTTAAATATCGTTAAAGTGCTTATTTACCGAATAAACCTCCCAGCAGTCCTCCAAGACCACCCTTCTTCTTGTTGCTTCCCATTACCATTCCGGCTACATCATCTAAAATACTGCCATCACCATCTGCATCCAACAATGTCGTGATCAAGCTTTGGTTCTGTTGTGGTTGACCTCCTAGCATACTTCCTAATAATGCGTTCATACCATTGGAATCATTAACTTTGCTTTGTGAGGTTTCCCTTCCCAAATACCCCATGACAATCGGGGCAGCAATTTTAAGGATTTGGGCAACCGATCCTGCATCTAATCCTGATTTTTGACTCAATGCATTTTCTACTTGAGGTTGTTTACCCCCAAATACATGGCCAAGAATACCAGCACCATCTTGAATTACAGAATCATCTACGCCCCCTTGAAACAAGCCCCCCAAATTATCTAATATGCTACCGTCATGTTTGTTAGATAACGCACTCATAAGGCCTTGTGCACCTTGTGGTGAGGAAACATTCTTTTTCATAGCACCTAGAAGTAGGGGCATTGCCATACTAAGTACATCAGCGGTTTTATTTTCAGGTTGGTTGGTTTGACCGGCAACCCCGCTAATTAATTGTTTGCCCATTGGGCTGTTTAATAAATCTAATAATCCTGCCATCTTATAGTTAATTTAATGTTAGGTCTGAAATTTACAAAAACCGATCCTAAAATTTGTTTGGATGTATTTATTTTAAAGCATTTATAACCTTTTCAGCTAATTCTAGGCCAATTCTATCCTGTGCTTCTTTGGTAGCTGCGCCAATATGGGGCGATAAGGAAATATTTGGGTGCATTAATATCCGAATTTCAGGATTAGGTTCTGATTCGAATACATCTAAACCTGCAAAGGACACCTTGCCATTTTCCAGTGCTTCGACCAAGGCAACTTCATCCAAAACTCCTCCTCGTGAGGCATTTATTATACCTACGCCATCTTTCATAGCATGAAAATCATCCTTGCCCATTACATATTTTTGTTGAGCAGGTACGTGAAGTGTAATAAAATCGGCCTGTTCTAAAACCTCTTGTTTAGTGGAGTTGTGAAGATTAAAAGTAATTTCTTGTCCATCATAAAAGGCAAGTTTAATCTCTGCTTTTTCAACTTCAGGGTCAAAATACACCACTTTCATACCAACACCAAGGGCAATTTTAGCAGTAGCCTCACCAATACGTCCCATTCCTATTATACCAAGTGTTTTACCCGATAGTTCTATTCCCTTGGCATAGGCTTTTTTAAGTTGTTTAAAATTGCTGTCCCCTTCTAAGGGCATTGTTCGGTTGGCATCGTATAAATAACGAACACCACCATACAAATGGGCAAAAACAAGTTCTGCTACAGATTCTGAGGAGGCGGCAGGTGTATTGAATACCTGCAAACCCTTTTCTTCAGCATAAGTAACATCTATATTGTCCATACCTACACCACCACGCCCAATTAATTTTAAGTGCGGACAAGCATCTATCAAAAACTTATCTACTTTAGTGGCACTACGCACCAGTAAACCTATAATATTATGTTTGTTGATGAAATTGGCCAATTGTTCTTGGGCAACTGTGGTTGTCAAAACTTCAAATCCATTTTTTTCAAGAATGGCTATACCGTTTGCGGATATACCATCATTGGCAAGTATCTTCATTAGTTATCCTTTTCTTTCCATTTCACTCATTACATCAACTAAAACACCAACGCTTTCCAGGGAAAGTGCATTGTACATACTTGCTCTATAACCACCTACAGATCTATGTCCGTTTAGACCGTTAATTCCAGCTTCTTGCAGCATGGCGTCAAAGGTTGGTTTTAGGGCTTGATCACTGAGGTTAAAAGTGGCATTCATAATTGATCGGTCATCCTTATTTGCATAACCTTCAAAAACAGGGTTTAAATCTATTTCTGAATAGAGCAGACTGGCTTTCTTTTCATTGACCTCTTCAATTGCCGAGATACCACCTAGATTTTTTAACCAATCTAGGGTTAACATAGATACATAAACAGCAAAAACTGATGGTGTGTTGTACATACTGTCTTTATCAATATGTATTTGATAGTTGAGCATTGAAGGAATTTTTCTGGATACTTTGCCTAAAATGTCCTCTTTTACAACTACCAATGTAGTTCCAGCCGGACCCATATTTTTTTGAGCACCGGCGTATATCAGATCAAACTGGCTAAAATCTAAGGTTCTTGAGAAAATATCAGAACTCATATCACAAACCAACGGTGCTTCTGTTACCGGAAATTTTTTAAATTGTGTACCATAAATGGTATTATTACTGGTAAGGTGAAGATAATCTAAACCTTTGGGCACTGAATAACCTTTAGGGATATAGTTGAAATTCTCATCTTTAGAAGATCCCACTTCAACAACTTCTCCGAACAATTTTGCCTCTTTAATAGCCTTATCACTCCATGTACCGGTATTTAAGTATCCGGCCTTAGTTTCTAATAAATTGTATGCTACCATTAAAAATTCAAGACTTGCACCGCCTTGTAAAAATAGTGCTTGGTAACCCTTTTCTTCTAAACCTAATAGTTCCAGTGCCAATGTTCGGGCCTTCTCCATTACATCCACAAAATCTTTACTTCTGTGAGAAATTTCAATTAACGAAAGGCCAGAACCATTGAAGTCCATGACGGCCTCAGATGCCTTTAACAATACTTCTTTTGGTAATATGCATGGTCCTGCGCTAAAATTGTGCTTTTTCATTATTTGTATAAAATTTAAAGTCAAAGGTCAGAAATTAATGATGATATTTCGTTATTGTCAATAGATAATTCTATGATGTTTTTAACAGGAATTCAACAGTATCCACGCCATCTGCATAATCCCATAAGGTTGGTTGCTGGGTCTTTCCAAAGGAAATTCCTTTGTCCATTATATCCCTTGTTACTACACATTGTATTTGTGCATGGTCTTTTTTTAATTTAGTTAAAAGAGAGGTCTTATCATTATAATATTCGTAAAATATAGTTGCAATGGGTGAACCATAGCCCTGATCTTCTTTTAACATTAAGAAACCATTATCCAAAAACTTAAATTCACTCATAAGGTAAACGGCCTTGTTGTAGTCATAATTGTTGGCGTATTTTGCCTGATTGACAATATCCTTAAAATCATAAATCGCATTAAAAAACATGTCAAAAACATAATCATTTGGCACAAACAATTTAGAAACACTTCTACAGCCAAGTCCATAATAGGTAAATATATCTATACCTAAGGCATGTAATTCTTCTAGACTCTCATTACCATCTAGAACAGCGACGGAATTTCTATTTTTTCGAATGATGTGAGGTTTTTTACCAAAGTAATATTCAAAATAGCGAGCAGTGTTATTGCTTCCCGTGGCAATCACCGCATCAAATTCTGGAAGCTTGGCATCTGTAAAATAAACCCTTTCCTTAAATTTCGGGTCTTGTTCAGAAAGGAAGTCTACCAAAAGGGGAATCAACAAAGTGTCATTGCTTGATAATTTTACAACCGCATTATTACCAGTGAGCAATACGGACAGTAAATCGTGAAAACCAACCAAAGGAATATTTCCTGCCATTATAATAGCTACGGTTTTGGTGTTACTTTTAGCTATATCATATTTGCATAACCAAGATGATAAACTTTCTATTGTTAGCGCTTTAGACCATTGTTTAAAAGCGTAAACAATATTTTCTTCTGTGAACCAACCATTGTAATGTTTGGCAGTTTGGACTACTCGTTGGAATTTTAAATTCCAGGAATTATCAGATAATTCGTTTAAATTACCTGAATTTGAATAATCACAAAATTTATTAAGGAAATTTCCAAGTTTAACAAAAGGATCAAGATCTTGCTTAAGCTGGCTCATTATATTTGTAAAAGGAAGTTTTAGGGTTTACCTTTGTGCAAAAATAAGGATACTCATTTAAAAATTTTGAAGAAATAAATTTGATGAAAATGAGTTATATTCCTGGATTAACATGTATATATAGATTATGGCAATTATAATAACAGATGAATGCATAAATTGTGGTGCTTGCGAGCCCGAGTGTCCTAACACTGCAATTTATGAAGGTGCGGATGAATGGCGATATAATGATGGTACTTCATTAAGCGGCAATGTTGTTCTACCTAATGGTAAAGAGGTAAATGCCGAGGAAGTACAGGAACCTATAAGTGATGAAGTGTATTATATTGTTCCGGATAAATGTACCGAGTGTATGGGTTTTCATGAAGAACCACAATGTGCCGCAGTATGCCCTGTGGATTGTTGTATACCGGATGAGGATCATGTAGAATCTGAAGAGGTACTACTTGCTAAGCAAAAGTTCATGCACCCAGAGGGGTAATTGTAAGAACTGAAGTCTATCATCTTTACGGCAATTTCTTTTAAAATTTTATTGATTACTATTCCTGTAACACCATTGATATCCTTTTTTTGGATTGTATTCTACAATATCTGTCTCTACAATAGTTGTATTAATACTTTGAATTATAACCAGCAATTGTCCGGTACTTAATCTTCCTGGCCCATGGTGGGATACCCTTGCGGCAAATGCAGGACCTAAGATATCTAAATCTATAGATACGTATAAAGGACCTTTTAACTTGGGCATCTTCCTTAATTCAAAACCTTTACATTGTATAATGATTACCCTGTATTTATCAGCTTGTTCTTGTTGATAAGATGTTAGTGTCCTTATACCTACTTGGACAAGTTTTTTGCCAAATTGTTTTCCATTATTCTGGAAAAAGGACAGGCATGTGAATAGGGGTCCCTTCAAATTCTTGATACAAATCAGAATGTGCATCAATATGCAGATTAAACAAATTATTGTATTTTGAACGCATGGCATAAATTATGGGATACGTAATAGAATGGTCACCTCCCAAAGTAATGATGGTTTTATCCTTTTTTAGATTCTCAATAGTGATTTCTGTAATATCCAAATAATTGTCTATTTTAAAATCACCTTTGTCATCGAGCATATTTGGTGTAACCTCCATACCATTTTCTGAAAAAAAATTGAAGAATTACTTTGATAACTTTCCTTTGCTAATGATGGCGCTAATTAAAGCCCTTCTTTTTAGAAAAGAAGATTTATCGTCAAATGAAACTCCCCGTAGTATTATTTTCTTTCCCATAGCAAAAAAAAGCTGCCTTAACTTAGGCAGCTTTAAGATAATTTAAAAGTTAATTTTAAGACAATGTCTTAAAATTTATAGTTTAATGATAAGTTGAACATTGTTCCCAATTGGCTAAAATGGTAGCCATCATATGTCATTTGAGAATAACGTTGGTTAAATGTAATCAAGTTAGATTGATTTAAAGTCTGAGCAGGGTCGGCCAAGATAGCATCACCAGCAGCATTCTTGGATTTAAAACTCCACTCAGGTAAAACATTCAAAATGTTATTGATGTTCAATGCAATCGTAAATTTATCGGTAGCATTGAAGTTAACACCTAAATCAGTAACAATCTTAGGTGTGAATTCTGTAAATAAGTCAGCACTTAGGCCCTGTTGTTGAAATGTAGTTTTACCAAAGAAGGTATTATTCAATGATAAACCGAATTTATTGATGTTGTAATTAGCACCCAGTATCCATTTTGTAACAGGCCTAGAAGTGAAAAACAAGGCTTCTTGTGTTTCATTAACTACGGACTGTCCAGAATTTGCAACTAAAGGAACATCCTTAACAGCTCCATCTCTTTTATTCTGGATGGTATAATTTCCGGATAAGTTCAAATCCAACTCACCTTCTCCAATAATGATATTCTTATACGCCAATACCACATCTATACCAGAGGTTTTGGTGTCAATCGCATTAGAAAAGAAACTAACATCACTTAAATTATTATTGGCTAACAAAATATCCAAGGGATTTGTGGCATCTCCACTTGGACCTATTTCAGACCCTAAAACAATCCTATCCTTTACAGCAATATTATAATAATCTAAGGTATAACTAAAATTATTTGCGATTTTACCTCCAAAACCAACTGTAAAGTTTGTGGAAGTCTCAGCATCTAATGATTCTATACCTAAAAGTTTCGCTTGTGTCGAGACATTGTTTATTAAACCACCAACCTGAATCCCTTGACCGGGGACAAAGCTATATTGTGCTTTTTGTGTATAAATTTGGTGCAGGGTAGGGGCCCTAAATCCAGAAGAAATAGACCCTCTTAAGGTAAATTCGTCACTTACTTTGTAACGAGAGCTAAATTTGTAAACAAAAGCATTACCAAAATCTGAATAATTTTCTGTTCTTATGGTACCGCTTAAAAGGAAAGCATCGGTTACATCATAATCCAAACTAAAATACCCTCCAATATTATAACGGTTGAATTTACCGGAATTTTGAGGAGAAGCACCTGCAAATGAATCGGCACCACCTCCATCATAAGAAGCTAGCTCTCCTTCTATCACTTCAAAAGTCTCTGTTCTAAACTCTGCACCAATACCAATACTTACCTTATCAGACAAAATTCTAGAAATATCTATATTTCCTACATTGTGGGAAAACTTAGTTCCTCCCGGATCAAATGATTGCTGACTATTTTCCCTATACAATTGAGAACCTTCGGTAACCTCACCATCATCAATTGAACCGTTACCGTTAGTATCAACCCATGTTGATGGGGAATAAACGACATTACGGTTATGAGAGTTATTAACTTTATAGGTTTGAAGGTTACCACCCGTTGTAAAACTAGCATCAATATTCCAATCGTTGATAGTTGATTTGAAACCTACCGTACCATTATAATCACTTAATAATCCTTCAAAAGTTGGAACATAACCATCATATCCACCAGCAGTATTTGGATTATTGCCTGGAAAAAAGTCCGCTAAATAAGGGAAGTCATCAACGGTCCTCCAATAAGGAGTCCTATAGTTGGCAAAACTGTTTACAGATTTATAAACATATGCGGCATTTGCATAAAGTGAAGAATTCTCACTTAAATCATATCCAAAGTTAACAGAAAATTTGGCCGCTGCTGTTTCTGGGGAACCATTAATGTTACCAGCATCGGGTCTTCTAGATAAAAATTCTTGTACATCAGCAATATCGGCGCCAAAATCACCAGCTTCACCAGCAGCGTTAACGGTACCTGGTCTATTAGCTAAATTAACCTTAGAAAAGTCCACGGTATAATTTACAAAACCTTTATCATCGCCAATCTCTGATCCATTATTGATTGCAACGCCAAACATTTCGCCGTCACCTTCAGAAGTAATTCCAGTTCTAATTGTTGCCGATCCATCATTTGGAGAATCTTTTAATATGATATTCATAACACCTGCAATGGCATCGGAGCCATATTGGGCAGAAGCACCATCACGAAGAATTTCAACTCTTTTTATGGCATCCGTTGGTATGGCAGATATGTCAGCACCCGTCTCACCACGACCTGGTGATGTTTGTGTATATAATAGCGCACTTAAGTTCTTCCGTTTTCCATTGATCAATATCAATGTCCTACTTGGCCCCATATTTCTAATTTCATATGGATCCAACAAAGATGTTGCATCGTTCACGGGTGTTTGTACCGTGTTAAAAGATGGTATTCTATACTGTAAGGCTTTGTCAAAAGTAACTTGTCCCGTTGAAGTCAACTCTTTAACACCAACAACATCTACCGGTAATGGTGTATCTGTATTACTTCTTGGAGCGGTCCTAGAACCAACAACAATAAACTCATCTAACTTAACACCTTCACTTAATTGTACGTTCACCACAGCTTGTCCGGCTACTGCCTTTTCAACTGTAGAAAAACCAATATAACTATATACTAAAACTGCATTATCTGAAACGTCTATAGAATAATTACCATCAAAATCGGTAGTAGTACCGTTCGGGGTACCTTTCTCAACAATATTTACACCTGCCAATGGTGCTCCATTATCATCTGTTATCTTACCGGTAACTGAATTCTGCAATATAGTAAGGTCTATTTCGGTATTAAAGCCCAAATTTTCAAGATTGAGTTTACTTATTTTAACTTTCTCGGCCTTTTTGTGGTACACTACGTAGTATTTATTTCCCAAATACTCAAAATCAAAACTTGTCTTGTTTTCAAGTTTATTAATGATCTTGTTAAGTTTGGTGTACCTATATTCTTCTGGGTTGAGATGAGCTCCAGAAATTAAACTTGGGTTATAGGTGAAATAAACTTCATGTTTTTTACTCACATCGTCTAAAAAATCTGAAAGTGAAACACTTTTTTCCAATGTGGACACATCGGATTTGTTCGATGCCTGAATAGGAAGTGACCCAAAAATTAGGGACGCCAACATCAGCATGTTTGTAATAGTTGTTTTCATCATAATGATTTGAATTTGAGTTAGTCTTTAAAAATTAATAGTCTATTGTCCTTTAAAACAATTCTAGTTCCTGTCGATTTTTCAATTGCTGACAAACAAATTTTGAGATTTTGATTTGGGATACCTCCCGATAGTTTTTCGTCTTTTAATTCTTCATCAATGAATTCTGTCTCTAAACCATAGGCATGTTCAACATTTTTCATGACTTCATATACCGTGGTATTATTGAAAATATAGGTACCTTCCCTCCAGAGTGAATAGGAAAGTTCTTGACTCACTTTTTCATGGGTAACCGCCTTGTTCCCTATAGAGTATGATACCAATTCGCCAGGCACCATTGTTCTTGTAGCTCCGTTCCCTAACATTAATTCTATAGAACCCTCGTCTAGAAGAACATCCGTTTTATCATCTCTCGTATTTACATGAAATTGTGTTCCATAAACCTCTACTTTTAAATCCTTCGTGTTTACCCAAAATTTAGTATTGGTAGATGGTATGGATTTAACCTTAAAGTATGCTTCCCCGGATAAGTTAATTTTTCGAGCATCTGTTTTTTTATATGAAATTTCCGAGTTGCCATTTAGTACTACGGAGGTGCCGTCTGGTAATTTCAAATCTATGATTTCTCCATATACCGTTTTATGAACAACCGTAGTATCGTTCTTTATTAGCTTAAAAGTAATACCCGTTACCAAAACAAGAACAAAGGCTATCGCTAGACTAGCAATTCTAAATGGTTTGTTCTTTACTCTTTTTAAGCTTTTAGATGTTGGATCGATTTTTGAAATAACCTCTTTTAACTCTCCATTGACCTTACTTTCCGTAGGATTGTGCTTTTTAAATTTTATCCCTAGCACTATTGATTTGGCATTATAAACCGTATGAATTTTTTCTGGATGTTTTTCAATCCATTCATTCCAAAATGAAACGTCATTTTGATTATTGTTTTTAGCCCAATTAATAAATGATGCATCTGAAGTCAAAATTTCTAATAGGGAAAGGTCTTTTTTGCTCATAGGAATGGTCTTCTTTAATAAAGAGACCACTTATAAGGTATTATACCCTATAATTTTAGTTTATTTTAAAAATTGCTGAAATTTTTTGGTCCTCTACCTTGCTTCTAAGCTTTGTAAAGGCCTTTTGAAGCAAGTTCAAAACACTTTGGTATGATATATCCATAACTTCAGAAATCTCGTTAGTTGTTAGATTACTGTAATATTTAAGATAAATAACTTCACGCTGTCTAACAGATAATGCGTTTAAGAGAGATGCAAGTGTTTCATTTTTAAGTTTAACTACCTCTTGGTCAATTGCAAGTTCCACTGTGGAGAAGCCAAAAATTTCATTTGTTTCAAAAATTTGATCATATGAAGTATAACGACGCTCTTTTTTAATAAACTTTAATAGTGCCCTTCTAAATGAAATAAACAAATATGATTTCACATTGTTTATTGTACCTAAATTTTCTCGTGAATTATATAAGTATACAAAGAAACTTTGGAGGCAATCCTCTGTAATCATTTGATCCGAAGTTATTTTTATTCCATAATTGTGCAATTCGGAATAGTATGTTTTGAATAAAGAAGAAAAAGCATTTATTTCACCTTCAATAAACAATTGCCACAAAAGCTTTTCATTTATAGTGCTCATTTTCATGAAATAGAAAAACGTAATATATGTAAAACTTATTAAAAGTATTTTAAATAATGAATTTTTTTTACTAAAATGGAGTTTTTATTGATTTTTATGTAAAAAAAATTAAAAATATGCTAAAATAAAATCATATGCATGCATAATTTTTTGTAAGATATCAATCCAACAGCAATTCCATTAAAAATACTTTCTACCAATACCATTTCAAAAAGTTATCTTTGCGCACTATTTTAATAGACCTAAAAAAATTAAACCTTTTTAATTACAGTTTACAAGATGAAAGCAGGTATCGTAGGATTGCCAAATGTTGGAAAATCGACCCTTTTTAATTGTTTGTCCAATGCCAAAGCACAGAGTGCCAACTTTCCTTTTTGCACTATAGAACCCAATATTGGAGTTGTGAACGTACCCGATACTAGATTGGAAAAATTGGAGGAATTGGTGAATCCAGAAAGAGTTTTGCCAGCTACAGTTGAGATTGTAGACATTGCAGGTTTGGTAAAGGGTGCCAGTAAAGGTGAAGGTTTAGGGAACCAGTTTTTGGGTAACATTAGGGAGACAGATGCTATTTTACATGTCTTACGTTGTTTTGACAATGACAATATTGTTCATGTAGATGGTAGTGTGGATCCAATACGGGACAAAGAGACCATAGATATGGAGTTGCAGCTAAAAGATTTGGAAACCGTTGAGAAAAAGTTGGATAAAGTAAAAAGAGCTGCGAAAACAGGCAATAAAGAAGCCCAGAAAGAGGAAGCCGTGCTACAAGCCATAAAAAATGGACTAGAATCAGGAACTTCTGTTAGAGCTATTGAGATATCTAAGGAAGACAGGGCCGAGTTTGTTAAACCCTTACAATTTATTACTGACAAACCAGTATTGTATGTTTGTAATGTTGATGAAGGTGCCGCTGTAAATGGCAACGAATATGTAGAAAAAGTGAAAACCTCTGTTGCCAATGAAAATGCGGAGGTTATCGTTTTGGCAGTGGGAACTGAAGCTGATATCACTGAGTTGGAAACTTACGAGGAACGACAAATGTTTCTAGAGGATTTGGGTTTAAAAGAGCCAGGTTCTGCTAAATTAATCCGTGGGGCATACAAACTTTTAGACCTAGAAACTTACTTTACGGCTGGGGTAAAGGAGGTTAGGGCCTGGACTATTCCTGTAGGTGCTACTGCACCCCAAGCCGCAGGGGTAATACATACCGATTTTGAAAAAGGCTTTATACGTGCAGAGGTTATTGCTTATGACGATTATGTTAATTTTGGTAGTGAGGCAAAAGTAAAGGAAGCTGGTAAAATGCGTGTTGAAGGAAAGGAGTATATTGTAAAAGATGGCGATGTCATGCACTTTAGATTTAATGTTTAGACCGTAATATATCAACAATAGTCACAATTCTATTGTTAATTACTTTACAGTTTAGGGGTTTTTTCTTTTTGCGAGTCATGCTATCTTTAACATCACTTTCAAAAATTTTAGTTAAATGTCCCAAGAATCCCAATATACAGAAGACAATATACGATCGCTTGATTGGAAGGAGCATATCCGATTGCGACCTGGTATGTATATTGGCAAACTGGGTGATGGTTCATCTGCAGATGACGGAATCTATATTCTTTTAAAAGAAGTTATAGATAACTGTATAGATGAATTTGTAATGGGCTCTGGGAAGACTATAGAAATCACTATAAAGGATAAGATTGTAAAAGTCCGTGATTATGGTCGCGGTATTCCACTGGGTAAAGTTGTGGATGTTGTGTCCAAAATGAATACCGGGGGTAAATATGACAGTAGGGCATTTAAAAAATCTGTAGGGCTAAATGGTGTAGGTACCAAAGCCGTAAATGCGCTTTCCAGTTTTTTTGAAGTACAATCATCTCGAGAAAATCAAGTTAAAACCGCTCAATTTAGTTTTGGTAATTTAGATCAGGAAGAGGGGCCTGTAGAAACTTCTAAAAGGAAAGGCACCAAGGTAACCTTTATACCAGATGAAAGCATATTCAAGAATTATAAATACCGTAACGAGTATGTGGAGCGCATGCTTAGAAATTATGTGTATTTAAATCCTGGGCTTACCATAGTTTTTAATGGAGAAAAATTTCATTCTGAAAATGGTTTAAAGGATTTGCTAGAGGATAATAACAATGTTGAGGATATGCTCTATCCTGTTATCCATTTAAAAGGAGACGATATTGAAATTGCCATTACACATAGTAAAACCCAATACAGTGAGGAGTATCATTCTTTTGTAAACGGGCAGCATACTACCCAAGGAGGTACCCACCAAGCTGCTTTTAGGGAGGCCATTGTAAAAACTATAAGGGATTTTTATGGTAAAAATTATGAGGCTACCGATATAAGAAAATCCATCATCTCGGCCATTTCCATAAAGGTAATGGAACCTGTTTTTGAAAGTCAGACCAAAACCAAGCTAGGTTCTACAGATATGGGAGGTGAATTTCCTACTGTACGTACTTATATCAACGATTTTGTAGGTAAATATTTAGATAATTACCTACATAAGAACCAAGATACCGCAGATAAGTTACAGCGAAAGATCATGATGGCGGAGAAAGAACGAAAGGAACTCTCCGGTATAAGAAAATTAGCTCGTGATCGAGCCAAAAAAGCAAGTCTGCACAACAAAAAACTTAGGGACTGCAGGGTGCATCTTGGCGATATGAAAAAAGAAAATCGTTTGGACAGTACTTTGTTTATTACCGAGGGGGACTCTGCATCGGGCTCAATAACCAAATCCAGGGATGTAAACACCCAAGCAGTATTTAGCCTTCGTGGCAAGCCGCTAAATTCCTACGGTATGTCAAAAAAAATAGTTTACGAGAACGAGGAATTTAACTTACTACAGGCTGCCCTTAACATTGAGGAATCAATGGAGGATTTGAGGTATAACAATATAGTAATTGCCACTGATGCTGATGTTGATGGCATGCATATTCGATTATTGTTAATTACTTTCTTTTTACAGTTTTTTCCTGAACTAATTAAAGAGAACCATTTATATATTTTGCAAACGCCTTTGTTTAGGGTTCGTAATAAAAAGGAAACAATTTACTGCTATAGTGATGAAGAAAGGCAAATGGCCATTAATAAATTATCCGGCAAGCCTGAAATCACAAGATTTAAAGGATTAGGTGAGATTTCACCAGATGAATTTCAACACTTTATAGGAGACGATATAAGGCTAGAGCCTGTAATGTTAGACAAGGCAATGTCCATTGAGGAATTATTAAGTTTTTATATGGGTAAAAACACACCTGACCGGCAAGAATTTATCATTGAAAACCTTAAGGTAGAAGTTGATTTAATAGAAGAAAAATAATTACAAACCAAATAAATTCTATTGCTTCTGAATGGAAGAAAATGACGAACTGAACGAGGAACAGAACGAAAACCAATTTGCAGATGATGCGGTCATCCAAGACGGATCGGAAGCCCTGACAAGGGTTACGGGAATGTATAAGGATTGGTTTTTAGATTACGCTTCGTATGTAATTCTAGAGCGAGCAGTGCCGGCCATTGAAGATGGTTTTAAACCGGTACAGCGAAGAATAATGCATTCCTTAAAGGAATTAGATGATGGCCGCTACAATAAGGTTGCCAATGTTGTTGGGCATACCATGCAGTACCATCCCCATGGAGATGCCAGTATCGCAGATGCGATGGTCCAAATAGGACAAAAAGATCTACTGATTGATACCCAGGGAAACTGGGGAAATATTTTAACAGGAGATAGGGCTGCTGCTTCCAGATATATTGAGGCGCGTCTTTCTAAGTTTGCCTTGGAAGTGGTTTTTAGCCCCAAAATCACGGAATGGCAACAGTCATATGACGGTCGTAAAAAAGAACCGGTTAACCTTCCTGTAAAATTCCCGCTTCTACTGGCACAGGGTGCAGAGGGAATTGCGGTAGGCTTGTCTACCAAAATTTTACCTCATAATTTCATTGAGCTTATCGATGCCTCTATTAAACATTTAAAAGGGCAACGTTTCCAGCTTTATCCAGATTTTCCTACCTCAGGGATAATAGATATTACCAATTATAATGATGGTCTTCGCGGTGGTAAAGTTCGTGTGCGTGCAAAAATATCACAACAAGATAAGAATACACTGGTTATCAATGAGATACCATACGGCACTAACACCTCTTCTTTAATTGATTCTATCCTTAAGGCAAATGATAAAGGCAAGATAAAAATTAAAAAAATTGAGGATAATACAGCTGCAGATGTAGAAATTCTGATACACCTGCCTTCGGGTATATCACCTGATAAAACTATAGATGCATTGTACGCATTTACCGCCTGTGAATCATCTATATCTCCATTGGGTTGTATTATTGAGGATAATAAACCCTTGTTTATTGGGGTTACGGAAATGCTTAAACGCTCCACAGAAGCTACTGTAGATTTGCTAAAGCAAGAGTTGGAAATCCAATTATCTGAACTAGAGGAACAATGGCATTTTGCTTCCTTGGAGCGTATTTTTATTGAAAATAGAATATATCGTGACATTGAGGAAGAAGAAACATGGGAGGGAGTCATTAGTGCAATTGATAAAGGCTTAAAACCATATGTGACCCACTTAAGACGAGCTGTGACCGAGGAAGATATCGTCCGACTTACAGAAATAAGAATTAAGCGCATATCAAAATTTGATTTAGACAAAGCGCAACAGTATTTAGATTCTTTAGAGGAAAAAATAGCTCAAGTAAAACATCATTTGGAGCATTTGGTAGATTTTGCCATAGATTATTTCAAAAACTTGAAGTCTACCTATGGTAAAGACCGTGAGCGTAAATCCGAAATAAGGGTGTTTGATGATATAGAAGCTACTAAAGTGGCCATTCGAAATACCAAGCTGTATGTGAACCGAGAGGAGGGTTTTATAGGCACTTCCTTAAAAAGGGACGAGTACGTCGCAGATTGTAGTGATATAGATGATATTATTGTATTTACCAAAGATGGTAAAATGCAGATTACCAAAGTAGATGCAAAAACATTTATAGGTAAGGATATCTTACATGTTGCCGTATTCAAGAAAAAGGACAAAAGAACAACATACAACTTAATATATAAGGATGGTAAAGGTGGTGCTACTTATGTAAAGCGCTTCAATGTAACTTCCATAACTAGGGACAAACCATATGATTTAACCGCAGGAAGCCCAAATTCGCAAGTGTTATATTTTTCAGCGAACCCCAATGGCGAGGCAGAAGTAGTCACGGTAAATCTAAGACAGGCCGGCAGCATTAAAAAGCTCAAATGGGATATCGATTTTGCCGATGTCTTGATTAAGGGAAGGAACTCTAAAGGTAATATCGTTACAAAATATGCTGTAAAACGCATTGAGCTTAAAGAAAAGGGAGTATCCACTTTAAAACCCAGGAAAATTTGGTTTGATGATGTTGTTAGACGACTAAATGTAGATGGTAGGGGAGAGTTGATAGGGGAGTTTAGAGGAGATGATCTATTATTGATTATCACGCAAAAGGGAATTGTAAAAACTATTTCGCCTGTACTAACATCCCATTTTGAAGATGATATGATTGTTCTGGAGAAATGGAATCCAAATAAACCCATATCGGCAATTTATTGGGAAGGTGAGAAGCAACGTTATTATGTGAAGCGTTTTCTCATTGAGAACGAAAACAAAGAGGAATTATTTATTTCTGAACATCCAAAATCATTTTTGGAGTTGGTTTCAACAGATTGGAGACCCATGGTGGAAGTCGAATTCCCAAAACCGAGAGGTAAAGACGCTAAAGAGAGCATAAGTATTGATATTGAGGATTTTATAGCAATTAAAGGTATTAAAGCTTTAGGTAATCAGTTTATAACCGAGAAGGTAAAGAACATTAATTTACTAGATCCGTTGCCTTATGTAGAGCCTAAATCGGATATCGCAGAGGATATAGAGGTTATAGATGAAGAAAATGTAGTAGCTGACAAGGAAACGCCAATAAACAATAATAATTCTAAACTTTCAACAGACGAAGGTGAAGAAGGTCAAACTACATTATTTTAAATAACTCGATGAAAAAACTTTTTCAGGAATTTAAAAATTTTGCGGTTAAAGGGAATATGATAGATATGGCCATTGGTATCATCATAGGAACCGCATTTAACAATGTAGTAAATACCCTGGTTAAAAAGGTAGTGATGCCACCTCTTTCCTTATTAACGGATGATGTTAATCTTTCAAATAAAAAATGGGTACTCAGGGCCGGTAGTGATGAAATGGAGGAGATTTATATTGGTTACGGGGAGTTTTTAGAAGTTATAATAGATTTTGGAATTATAGCATTTACCATTTTTATGGTTTTGAAATTTATTAAACGTTTTAAAGACAAAGCGGAAGACCCTGATAATTCTGAAGTAGAAACTCCAAAAAATATAGAACTGTTATCCAAAATGGAAAGATTGTTACAAGAACAAAATGAAATTTTAAAGCAAAAAAGTCATTAGTATTTTGTTTAGCTAATGTTTAAGTAATCATAAATATAATACAGCTAAAAGTTAAACATGTTATTTAATAGTGGCATTTATAGCTATATTTGGTCGAAATTGAATTAAAATAATGGATTTAACAAACCCCCTCATTTATGGAGTTCCCTGCTTCATTGCCTTCATTTTATTAGAAATTACATATAGCTACACTCACGGTGATAAAGATTTATACGTTTGGAAAGACCTTATGGCCAGTGGGGCTATGGGAATAGGATCTGCAATATTAGGTCCGTTGCTAAAGGTTACCGTGCTAATAGTGGTGTTTAACTTCACCTATGAACTTTTTAATCCACTAGTAGACGGAGTACGAACCAATATCATGGGTTATGAATCCTTTGGTTATGCTTGGTACATATTTTTACTTTGTCAATTGGCCGATGATTTTACATATTATTGGTTCCATAGGGCAAATCATGAAATTAGGGTGTTATGGGCCGCACATATAGTGCATCATTCTTCTGATCACTATAATTTAGGCACTGCCATTAGAAACGGATGGTTTACATTGTTGTACAAACCGTTTTTTTATATGTGGATGCCCGCGGTGGGCTTTCCTGTAGAGGTGGTTATTTTTGCGCTGGCCATAGAATCTTTTTGGCAATTTCAGTTGCATTCCCAGTATGTTCCAAAAATGGGATGGATAGAGAAAATCTTCAACACACATACCATGCATCAGGTGCATCATTCGCAGAATGTTCAATATTTAGATAAAAACCACGGAGGATTCTTGAATATGTTTGATAAAATATTTGGCACTTGGAAAGAGCTAGATGATGATGTGGAAGTTAAGTTTGGGGTTATACACGCTCCACAATCCTATAATCCACTTGTAATACTTACACACGAATTCAAGGATATTTGGGCAGATGTTAAAAAGGTGGACAAACTATCACACAAACTGATGTATATATTTGGCCCACCTGGATGGAGTCATGATGGTAGCACCATGACGGTTAAACAACAACAGCGGTTGTTTAAGCAACAGAAACAAGCTAATCCTGAAGTTTCTTTTAGTAGGCCAAATTAAACATCTAGCTAATAATTAATTTATACTTCCCAACCTGGTCTGTAGTTGCGTCCAACAAATTGGTTAGCCTCTTCTAGATTGGTTATTCTCATGTTTTCACCATCCCATAATAATTTTTTGCGTGCAAAAAAGTCCATTTTACCTTCAGAATCTTCTTTTTGCAGCATATAACTTCTTATGGCCAAGTTACCCATTAAGACGGTCTCTGTCATAGGTCCTGCATAATCAAAAGAAGATGTTAGCCCTAAGTGCTCATCACTGCCAAAACCAGACTTACAAGCATCAACCCATCTTCGTTGGTGACCATATTCCGGCTCCAGGTTTTCTTCCACTTCTGGTCCAAATTCAGTAGTGCCATCATTTAAATATAATTTTGGCATTAATGGGGAGCTGTCATTGATATTCGTGGATATGATGCCTTTTTCCCCAATAATCAATACTCCATTGGCACTATTCTGACCTCCTATATCATCATTTGCGGGTATAATATCTGGGTGTGATGGCCTAATCCCACCATCACTCCAAGTCATTTCTATGGGTGACTTAGATTTTTCGGTTGCATCAAAATGCAGTGTAATAAATGACGATGGCGGACAACCCTCTGGATAATAATCTGGTGTCCACATTTTAGTAAAAACCGAACCAACACTGCATTCTGCATCTGTTGGATATTTTAAATTCAAGGTCCTGAATGGAATATCAATTAAATGACAGCCAACGTCACCTAAGGCTCCTGTGCCATAATCCCACCATCCTCGCCAGTTAAACGGATGCATATTAGGAATGTATGGCCTTTCCTTTGCAGGGCCAAGCCATAAGTCCCATTTTAAGGCATTTGGTTTAAGACTGTCATCGGGTTTAGACATTTCAACTCCTTGGGGCCAAACTGGCCTGTTGGTCCAAACTTGAACTTTGGAAATTGCACCAATGGCATCCTCATCAATCCATTTTTGCACCATTCCCAATAATGGATTGGATCCTCCCTGGTTTCCCATTTGTGTAACAATCTTGTTTGATCTAGCCATCTCCGTAAGTATTCTAGCTTCACGGATATTATGGGTCATCGGTTTTTGGACATATACATGTATACCTCTTTCCATGGCCCATTTGGCTGCAGGGCCATGCACATGGTCAGGGGTAGATATCGTTACGGCATCTATATTTTTTTTCTTATCAAGCATTACTCGAAAATCATCAAACAACTTTGCTTTTGGGAATGCCTCAACACTTTTGGCTGCAGAACCAGAAAAATCAACATCGCATAAAGCGACTACTCTTTCCCTTCCGCCAACAGATGCATTTACAATATCACTATGTCCTTTGCCGCCTGCACCTATGGCTGCCAAGTTTAATCTGTCACTTGGGGATATAAATCCGGGACCACCAAGTACATGTCTTGGCACTATGAAAATTGAAGAGGCTAGGGCACCTTTTTTAACGAAAGACCGTCTGCTTATGTGGTTGTTTTTTTTTACCGGTTTGCTCATTTTTTAATATAGGTTTACGTTTAAGTGGAATAATTAATCTTATTATGGTTATGAAGATAGTAAATAAACCAATTAAAGAATTAAGTACTTCGCAATCATGAAAAAACCAAGGGTGAAAATTCTTGAATTTTCACCCTTGGTTCAAACGATAGCCCATCACTTTGCAATATGACCGAAATAAATAGATTATTCTTCTGTTTCTATTTCTTTATGAGGTGTTTTATTCCTTTTCATTCGTAGATCAAAAAACTCTACCATTAACGAGAAAGCAATTGAAAAATAAAGGTATCCTTTAGGAATAGTGCCTACTTCATTACCAAAAACAATTAAATGGCTTAAGTGGGCCGACTCTGAAATCAACATAAAACCAATCAATATTAGAAACGAAAGCCCTAATATTTGTATTGACGGATGCCTGTTCACAAATTCACCAACAGGATTGGCAAACAACATCATTATCACTACAGATATCACAACCGCAACAATCATTAACACCAATGCGTCGTTTGGATTTGGGGAAATTCCATTCGTCATACCTATTGCAGTCAAAATTGAGTCAAAGGAGAAAACAATGTTTATTATGGTAATTTGAACAATGGCATTACTTAATGAGGTTGACCTCGCTTTTTTAACCTCCCTTTCATCATGGCCCTTATCCTCAACTTTTTCATGTATTTCTTTCGTACTCTTGTAAAGTAAAAAGAGCCCACCACCAAACAAAATAAGTGCTTGTCCACTAATTCCGCCACTTATCCAGTCGGCATCAATCATCCAAAAAGGTTTTTTCATTGACGTTAACAGTGAAATACCAAAAAGCAAAACAATACGCATTACCATGGCTAGAATAAGGCCAATATTCGTAGCCTTTTTTCTTTGGCCTCTTTCAAGTTTGCCAGCAGCAATGGATATAAAAATAATATTATCTATTCCTAGTACAATTTCTAGAAAAGTTAATGTCAACAACGCAATCCAGGCATCTGGACTTGTGAAAATTTCAAACATGTTATTTGGATTTAAATGCGGTACCAGTTTTAACTATTAATTTGCGATTAGGGTCTTTTATAGCGTTTGAATACTGAAAAGTATAGGAACTATCAGTAGTGCTTATTATCTTGTATTGAACACCGACCTTATTATTTAAATCTTGCAGGATGAATTCACAATCATTAATCCATCGGACACGTGCACTATCTATTTTTCCATCATAATAGTCTATACTGAAAGATTCATTTCTAATAAACTTACCTGACTTAACCGAATCGCCAATTTTATATTCAAAGGTAAATTCTCCTGTTTTAAATGAATTGCAATTTCTTTGTGGCTCATAACAAGACGCCAAAAGCAAAAACATAAAAAACACTAACAAGATTTTATATAACATACTCGCAAAATAAAGAAATTCGGAGTTAATTATAGAAGGATAAGCTAATATTTACTTGAAAAATAATCTTTGATTTTGCTTACCCATTTGGGTAATGGGTTGTAAAGGTTTGGTCCTTGTAAAAAATAACAATTCTTTCAATTTCAGACTTTGTAGATACGACGTTAGTGTCAGTGGCTTTTATTGCATCTTTTTCCTCTTTTACCCTAGAAGTGTATTCATATGCTGGGAAAGTGCCTTTGCCGTACAAAAGCCAATACAGATCAACTTCCTTGTAGACGTCAATCACCTTGGTTACAAACTCTAGACTAGGTTTGTTTCTACCTGTCAAAAGATGGGAAATTGAAGACCTCTGTACACCAATGGTATCGGCAAAGGCAGCAGCCGTCACTTGGTAAAAATTCATGATTTCCTCAATTCTTTTAATTACTGATTTCATTTCCATATCTGATTACAAAAATAAACAATATAGAGGCATCTTATAATTTAGTCTCAAGTTTAAATACATCATCAACCGTTATATTTTTACACAAATACTATATGTAAAAATGTCTTACTAACTGATTAATAGTATATTAAATTAATTAATTACTGCCGATTTACATTTGTTATTTTCAGTATTTTAAATCCTGTGAAAAATTGTATTTAACATTTTTAATTTGGTTACAATTGTAATTTTTAACTATTGTATTTTTGCAATTGATATTTTATTTTATGATTCTAGAAGATTTCGATTACGCCAACTTTAAAGTAAATGATGTACAGGGAAGGTATGTTACCAATCAACATATACTACCTTTTTTAAAGCAACTGGATTCAAGTTTTAATTTGGAGGTTATAGGTACATCGGTTAACCAAAATCCTATTTATGGGCTTACCGTTGGAAGTGGACCTATTAAAATATTAATGTGGTCACAGATGCATGGAAATGAATCTACAACGACCAAAGCCGTTTTAGATCTTTTACATTTTTTTGAATTAGAAAATGATAACGGTACGGAAATATTGTCTTCATGTACTTTGAAAATTATTCCAATACTAAACCCAGATGGGGCCGAAGCGTATACAAGAATCAATGCCAACGAGATTGACCTTAATAGGGATGCTCAAAAACGTACCCAACCAGAAAGTAGGGTGTTAAAATATATATATGATGAATTTAAACCTGATTACTGTTTTAATTTACATGATCAGCGTACCATTTTTAATGTTGGGAATACGGATAAACCTGCTACCATTTCATTTCTAGCCCCTGCTTTTGATGAGGATAGGAACAACTCTGAGTCCAGGGAGTTAAGCATGTTATTGATTGCTGCAATGAATTCCAAATTACAGACTATTATTAAAGGTCAGGTTGGCAGGTATGATGATAGCTTTAATTCTAATTGTGTGGGAGATGCTTTTCAAATGAGGCAAACACCAACAATTTTGTTCGAGGCTGGTCATTTTCCGGAAGATTATGCTAGGGAAAAAACTCGTGAATTAATCTTTTTGGCATTGACGGAAGTGATAATAAGAATTATCAACAATAGTGCAAATGATTTTTCTATAGAAGATTATCTCTCTATTCCCGAAAACAATAAGATGTTTTTCGATGTTCTTATTAAAAATGCACATATGATTGATTCTTCCTTAGAACATAATAGTAATATAGGAGTATTATTTAAGGAAGTATTGAAGATGGGAGAAATAGTTTTTAGCCCAACACTAGAAAAACAAGGACTATCAATTAATGAATATTTTGGGCATAAAACACTGGATTGCTCGGTTGAATCTGATATGGAATGGATGGCTCAAAATGGAATTTTAAAGCTTTTCTAAGCCTTTGTTTTTTATTTCTTTTACATCAAACTGCGCTAAACATTACATTTTCATTAAAAATATTTAAGATTCGTTACAATTAATTTTATAATTTTTTATTTTTGCTCAAAATTTAAGATAAATGGGAAAAGTTAAATTAGACGAAATAGATCACCAGATTCTGGATATGTTAATTGATAATACCAGAACTCCTTTTACAGATATTGCTAAAAAGCTTTTAATATCTGCTGGTACGGTGCATGTTAGAGTTAAGAAAATGGAAGAGGCCGGTATTATTAAAGGCTCCTCTTTAACATTGGATTATGTGAAGTTGGGTTACGCTTTTATAGCTTATGTTGGTATATTCTTAGAAAAAACACATCAAACTAAATTTGTGTTGGAAAGACTTAACCAAATACCAAATGTTACTATTGCACATATAACAACGGGTAAATTTAATATATTCTGTAAAATTAGGGCCAAGGATACAACCCATGCTAAAAATATTATTTTTAAAATAGATGATATTGATGGTATTAGTAGAACGGAGACAATGATATCATTAGAAGAGAGCTTCAATGATAAAAAGCGATTGATGCATACTATTTTTAATGAATTGTAAATATCCAGTCTAACCAATAAATTAAGCCTAATCTATATAGATTGGGCTTTTTTGTTACTTTATCTTATGAGAAAATCAGAATTACATTCTAGTGAATATGGATATTTTTATGCTACATATCTAAATGCTTTAGAAGATGTTGACTTATGTTCAGAACTTACCAATGGTAAACTAAAATTTGAACAATTTTTAAATACTTTGCCCTTAGGTAAATTATCATACAGGTATTCTGAAGGAAAATGGACCATAGAAGAAGTGTTACAACATATTATAGATTCAGAAAGGGTATTCCAGTATAGGGCTTTTCATTTTTCAAAAAATGACAGAACACCGTTACCAGGTTTTGAGCAAGACGATTATGTCTCGGAAAGCGAGCGGGGTAGAAATATAGAGGATATCTTACATGAATTTAATTCGGTAAGGAATTCAACTATTAGTTTATTTAAAGACTTGCCAAAAAATAAACTAAAAAGAATAGGTACTGCAAGTGGAATGCCATGGAGTGTTGCTGCATTGGGATTTGTTATCTGTGGTCACCAGCAGCATCACCTTAATATTCTTAAGGAAAGATATCTATATTATTGATTTAAATCTTAAAGTTCTTCCTCTTCCGAGGTAAAGTCAAAATTCATTTCAGAATTTAACTCTTCATCATTCATAATTGTTTCTGGAGTTTTAGATTCTAACTCTTTCTCCATATTTTCCTCAAAATTGGCAATAAAGTTGGATAAACTTTTACTGATTTTCACCAAGTACAAAGTATCCTCTGTACGCAATTCTACTGCTTCAACAATATCACCATTAATGTTTTTGAAACAAATGATATCCTCGTCACCATATCCATATGGGTAACTGTCTATTAATAAGGTTGCTAATTGGTGATCTAGCTTCTTATAATCTATTAATCTTCTGGTCATAACTGGTTAGGTTAAATAGGTTATTATTTCCTTGACCTAAGCTAGTTATTTTATGAATCTAACGTTCTAAAGAGTTGTGAAAAGCTATTTTTAGTATATGAAGTTTTTATTCACTGTAGTAAGCAAATGCTTCGGCAAATAATTGTGAATCAACGTTTACGTCAATTTCGGTATCTCCGATAGTTTTAAGCAACACAAAATTAATTTTACCATGGGCATTTTTCTTGTCATATTTTAACAACTCCAAAATCTTCTCTATGTCAAAATCTGTAAACTCCACTTTTGGGTAGTGCTCAAGAAAAGTACTTTTAATTTCCTCTAAATTGTCATGGGATAACCCTGTGAGTTTATAGGACAAATACCCTTCCAATATCATGCCGATACCTATGGCCTCACCATGCAAAAGAGTTTCCTTGGCTTCATTTTCTAGAAAATAAGATTCTATGGCATGACCAAGTGTATGGCCATAATTTAAGATCTTTCTTATATTTTGTTCTGTAGGGTCTTGTAAAACAACTTCATTTTTAATTTGTACCGATGTTAGAATTTGACTTTTTATTTCCGTAAGGTCATCGATTCTTTTTAGGGTGTTCCAGTACTTTTCATCTTTGATCAGTCCGTGTTTTAACATCTCTGCAAAACCGCTTTGCATTTGTCTATCTTCAAGAGTGTCTAGAAAATCAGATACAATAAGTACCATAACGGGTTGGTTGATCACCCCGATTTGATTTTTTAATGGACCGAGATCAACACCAGTTTTGCCTCCCACTGAGGCGTCTACCATTGAAAGCAGGGTAGTGGGCACATTAATAAAATCTATTCCCCTTTTAAAGGTAGATGCCACAAAACCACCCAAATCTGTTAGTACGCCGCCGCCTAAGTTTATGAGTAAACTTTTTCTATCTGCACCCAGCTCAGAAAGTGCTTCCCATACACCTACACAGGTTTCGATAGTTTTATTTATTTCTCCAGATTCAATCTCTATAATTTCATAATGATAGTCACCTGAAATTTGAGACATGAAGTTTGCAAGGCATAATTCATGGGTATTTTCATCTACCAAAATAAAAATAGTTGAGTATGCTTTTTTTACTAGATGGCTATTTAAAACATTAAAAGCAGTAGCGTTGAAATGAACCGAATATGAATCTGATACTATGGAATCCATTGAAAAAAGGTTGAATTGTGTCTTAGTTATATTATATTTTTTACGCAAAATAAAGGTAATTTTCAATGAAAGGAATATAAAAGGTGTGTTTATCTTTGATGCTTGTAGATATTATTACATATGGATAGGATTTTTGAGAATACGGCAACGGCATTTGCCCTAAAAACAGATTCTGAACTAGAAAGGGCATATTTTCTTTTTAAAATGATTGCGAATGAGCCCTTAGTGAAAATGGGCACATTAATGACCAATTTTGCAATAAAAGCACACCTCCCTGTGGAAGGATTGATTAGGGCAACCGTGTTTGATCATTTCTGTGGCGGTGTAAGTGAGGAAGATTGCTTGCCTATTGTAGATCGTATGTATGAAAAGGGTGTGTCTTCTGTTTTGGATTATTCCGTTGAAGGAAAGGAAGAGGAAGACCCATTTGATAATGCCACCAAAATGATTTTAAAAATTCTAGATTTTGTCAAGGAGAAAAAAGCTATCCCTTTTGCGGTGTTTAAACCTACCGGGTTTGGGCGTTTTGCATTATATCAAAAAGTAAGTGAGAAAAAAGATTTGACCAGTAATGAAAAAGCGGAATGGAGCCGTGTGGTCAGTAGATTTGACAGGGTATGTAAAAAAGCCCATGACCTTGAAGTTTCGCTATTAATTGATGGTGAGGAAAGTTGGATGCAACAAGCTGCTGACGACTTGGTCGAAGATATGATGCGAAAGTATAATAGTAAAAAAGCGATAGTTTTCAATACCTTACAAACCTATAGATGGGATAGATTGCCTTACCTCAAGGAATTGCACCAACGTGCAGTAAAGGATGGTTTTAAAGTAGGTGTAAAAGTAGTTCGTGGCGCATATATGGAAAAGGAAAATGATAGAGCCAAGGAAAAAGGGTATCCTTCACCAATTTGCGAATCTAAATTGGCAACAGATGAAAATTTCAATGATACAATTGCATATATGCTTAATGATTTGGATACATTTTCACTTTTTGCAGGAACCCATAATGAAAATAGTTGTTATAGGTTAATGGAGCTTATGGATGATAAAGGAATGGACAAAAACAATGAGAGCATTTGGTTTGGGCAATTGTACGGAATGAGTGACCATATTTCCTTTAATCTTGCTTCTGCTGGTTATAATGTGGCCAAATATTTGCCTTTTGGTCCAGTAAGGGATGTGATGCCTTATTTAATTAGAAGGGCTGAAGAAAATACATCTGTGGCCGGACAAACAAGTAGGGAACTATCTTTGCTTAAAAAAGAGCGAAAACGCAGAAAAATATAGGCTTATTGGGAATTATTGTATTTTTATAAGTTGTTGTATGATGGCCTCATTACTACAATTTTTGACTTCCATTTCAATTTCTTGATTATCCAAAATACCTTCAATCAAATAGGTTTTACATCCTACAGATTTAGTATCACTTCTGCCAAAATCTACTTCTCCTTGTGTAAGTATATAGTTAATATCTGTACTGTCAATTACCCTATCCTTCACTAAATCATTGACCTGGTCCGAATACACCAAGGGTTTAGACCTAATGTCTTTTAATGTTCTACAATTTGGAAAGTAACAAAAAGAAACACCTGTTTCTTCTGATTTCTTTTTAAGGAAAATTGTCAAGAATACAATCCCAATTGATAGTCCAAATAAATAAAATCCAAGACGCTTTAAAAAAGCCATATGTGTTGTAGTGAAATTAATTCCAAAATTATGGCTTTAATATTGATGTTGAAAGCAAGAACTATGTATTTCTAAAAAATAAGGAAGTTAATATCGCTGTATTGTAAATCAAACCACTCGCCAACAGATTTATTGGTTAATATCCCATGGTACATATATAGTCCGTTTCTTAGACCTTTATCGAACCTAAGAGAGTTTTCCAATCCGCCATCCTCACCAATCTTCAATAAATAGGGTGTGAAAATATTACTTATGGAAACCGTCGCCGTTTTTGGATACCTAGATGGTATGTTAGGGACCCCATAGTGTATAACCCCACATTTTTCTATGGTTGGCTTATTATGGGTTGTAATTTCACTTGTTTCAAAACAACCACCGGTATCTATACTTACGTCTATTACAACAGCACCTTTTTTCATGTGTTCTACCATGGTTCTAGTTACTATTACAGGCGACCTATCCTTACCCCTAGTGGCTCCAATGGCTACGTCACATCTTTTAAGTGCCTTTAGTAAATTTTTAGGCTGTATGGTAGAGGTGTACACGGTTTGTTTTAAATTGGTTTGTATTTTTCTAAGCTTGGTAATGGAATTGTCAAATACTTTAATATTTGCACCAAGTCCAATGGCTGATCTTGCCGCATATTCGCCTACGGTACCAGCGCCTATGATTACAACTTCTACCGGAGGCACTCCACTTATGTTGCCAAACATTAGTCCATTTCCCTTACTAGTGGCTGCCATAAGTTCAGCAGCAATAAGTACTGAAGAAATACCCGCAATTTCACTTAAAGAACGTACAGCAGGGTAGTTGCCATCTTCATCCCTTATATACTCAAAGGCAATGGCAGTAATCCGTTTCCTTGCAAGTTCCTCAAAATAGGTTTTATCTTGCGTTTTTATTTGTAATGCGGAAATAATGGTAGTTTGAGGATTAATCAAGCCTATTTCTGCCAAAGTAGGGGGTTCTACTTTTAATAACAGTGGGCATGAAAATACTTTTTTGGTATCGCGGGTAATTTCACCACCGGCATTTGTATAATCAATATCTGAAAAATGGGACCCTTCACCAGCACCAGCTTCAATTAAAACACGATGCCCGTTAGAAGTTATCGCATTTACTGCATCAGGTGTTAAACATATACGTTTTTCCTGAAATAAGTTTTCTTTTGGTAGGCCAATAAAGAGTTCGCCTTTTTGTTTAAAGACTTCTAGCTTTTCTTCTTGCGGAAGCAGTTGTTGCTTGCTAAAAGGTGATGTTGGTTGATTCATAAAAAATTATTGACTAACAGATAGGTGTTAGTGCTTCACCCAAATGTACAATTTTTAGGTAAAACTAGAATTTAATGAAAAATGTGGTGCTATGGAATAAAGTTTAAAACTTGAGATGAAGCCAGTTTTGGATTTTATACTGCCACTGTTTTAGCGAATTCTCTATGTTGTTAGTAGAAAGTTTTCTGTTTATTTCTTCTGAAAGTGATTCAAACTCTGTTTCATTATTGTCTCCGTTGGTTAAACCACTGCTTTCTCTGATCTCTTTTTTTGAGTTTAATTCTTGCAATTCCTCTTCCATGGCTTCCAAGTCTATGCCATGTACATATTTGTCATACAATTTAATACGAATAAAATATACAAAGGGGATGATCACCATACATATGGGAAGCACCCATAAAATGTTGGCACTATCTATTACTTCATCATAAACAAACCATTCTTCAAAAATTTGAAAGGCATACATCGCAATAGGGATTATCAAAATATGATACCACCAATCTTTTGACGTTAAAAACCATAAAACCATTAAATACAATGGGATTATTTTTCCCATCATAAACCACACATACGTAGAAACACTAGCAAAGCCATTACTTCCTATAGTTATTCCTAAGAAATTAAAACTAGCATTTTCTTCTTTTGGAAGGTAGTCATAGAATTTAAAAAGAAATGGAGCAATGGCTATTAGAAAAACAATTAATGACTCAATTATTATTTTTTTCTTGATTTTAACGTTCTTAGACATTCTTTTAGTTAACTCGTTAATAACAACCTTTTAACGAATAAATAAAGATTTAATTATAAAAAAAAGGGCAACTTTTTCAAATTGCCCTTTAAATCTACTCATATTGAGTACAATTATGCTCTACCACTAGGTTTGACCTCGCTTCTTTTAACACCATTAACATCATCGTTTACAGAAATTATAGGAGCAACAGTAGCCAAAAGAAAGATGCCTAATGCAATTGACGCTAAAAATGTTCTCTTGTTTTTCATTTTCGTTAGGGGTTTTTAGTTAGACAATCATTTGTTCTACCACAAACGTAAGAAATAATGGACAAACAAAATGTTTTTAAACGTTAAAATTGTGCATTTTAGCGATTAAACCGAGCATTTAATCGAAAATCGTGCTATTCGTCGAAAAAATGCAATAAAAATTATGTCAGACCGATATCCCCGAAATACAAAATATCTTCAGTTGTTGAAGTAAAATCAATAAAAAATTGATTAAAAAGTTAACTGCCTTGTAGTTGGGTTAATTATTTTAATGTTTATTTGGGAGCTATCAAGGGGAAGAAAACTAGGGATTTTTTCGGGCCATTCAATAAAAATCCAAGCATCAGATCTTAAATAGTCTTCGAAACCCATGTCTAAAGCTTCTGATTCATCCTTTAATCTATAAAAATCGAAGTGATAGGCAAGTAGATTATCATCCTTATCATGATATTCATTTACCAGTCCAAAAGTAGGGCTGCTGACATCATCTAAACTACCAAGTTCGCTTACAATGGCTTTTATTAAAGTGGTTTTGCCAGCTCCCATGGGAGCATTAAACGCAACAATTTTATTCGGTAAATTTTTAATCAATAAACTTGCTATTTCCACAAGGTCTTTTTCCTGATAGCTCTTCTCCATAATAAATTCATTTAGGATCCAAAACTACAAAAGGAATAATCATTTCCTCCAAAGAAACACCGCCATGTTGATATGTGTTTCTGTAGTAACTTACATAATGGTTGTAGTTATTTGGGTAAGCAAAGAACAAATCATTTTTGGCAAAAATATATGAACTGCTCATATTGATACTTGGCAGATAAATACTTTTAGGGTCTTTAGCGGCTATCACATCCTTATCCTCATAACTCAGGCTCCTACCTGTTTTGTATCGTAAATTAAGACTGGTATCCCGGTCGCCAACAACCTTAGAAGGTGCTTTTACGTTTATAGTCCCGTGGTCTGTGGTAATGATCAATTTTAAACCAAGAGTTTGTGCTTGCTGGATAATTTCTAGCATGGGAGAATTTTTAAACCAACTTTTTGTTAATGAACGGTATGCCTTATCATTGCTGGCCAATTCCTTTATTACCTCCATTTCAGTTTTGGAATGGGATAGCATATCAACAAAATTGTACACGATAACCGTTAAATCATTGTCTTTCTGAGATTTGAAATTCTGGGATAATTGTTTTCCTTGTTTAAGGCTACTGATTTTATGGTACTCCCATTTTAAGTCCATGCCCAATCTTCGTAATTGTTCTCCAAGAAATTTATCTTCAAAAAGATTTTTACCTCCTTCATCTGTATCGTTTTTCCACCAATCGGGATATTTTTTTTCCATATCCAGAGGTGTGAGTCCAGAGAAAATAGCATTTCTTGCATATTGTGTAGCTGTTGGCAGTATACTGAAATATGATTTTTCTTTTTGTTTTTTATAGAATGAACTAACAACGTCCTCAAAGGCATACCACTGATCATATCTCAAATTATCTACCACAATAAGCAATGATTTTTGGTCCTTTATTTCTGGTACTATCCAGTCTTTAAACAAGGTATGCGACATTACAGGCACATCATGGCTAGTGAACCAACCTGTGTAATTTTTATCTACAAATTTTCCAAATTGGTTATTTGCCTCTGTTTTTTGGGATTCTAAAATCTCAAACATACCACTATCCTCAATTTCTTCTAGTTGTAGTTCCCAGTATATTAGTTTCTTATAAAGTTCAACCCATTCTTCATAACTGTTTACCATTGACATATCCATAGCAATTTTACGGAATTCTTGTTGGTAATTACTAGTGGTTTTTTCAGAAACCAATCGAGAGTGATCCAAATTCTTTTTTAAAGAAAGTAGTATTTGGTTTGGATTAACTGGTTTTATTAAATAATCAGCTATTTTGGATCCAATGGCCTCTTCCATAATAAATTCTTCCTCACTTTTTGTAATCATTACAACAGGTAGGGAAGCATTATTTGTTTTAATTTCGCTTAAGGTTTCTAAACCGGAGATGCCCGGCATATTCTCATCAAGAAATACTATGTCAACGGTGGTTTTTTCTAATTCTTCAAGTGCTTCTTGACCACTTTGGCAGGTAATAACTTCATAATTCTTACTTTCTAAAAATAGGATGTGAGGTTTTAAAAGGTCTATTTCATCATCGACCCATAATATTTTTATTTTGTTCATAGTTGCAGTGATAGTGCTTATTCTAATTTATTCACAAGAAATTGGAGATAGAACACACCATAGTATCCCTAGTTATCTCAATTCATTTATATAACTTTGGGTCTGAAATTAATTGATTGAAACAGACCTTGAGTAAACCAAACAAGCTTAAAATATTTAATGATCCAATTTACGGATTTATTAGAATCCCAAACACACTCATATTTGATTTAATTGCTCATCCGTATTTCCAACGGCTTCGTAGAATTTCCCAAATGGGTCTTTCTTATTTGGTTTATCCAGGTGCCCACCATACAAGGTTTCACCACGCATTAGGAAGCATGTACTTAATGCAAAAATCTATTCAAGTGCTTCGTTTTAAGGATGTTGAAATTTCTAATGATGAGGAAAACGGACTTTTGGGGGCTATTCTTTTACACGATATTGGTCATGGACCTTTTTCCCATGCCATGGAACATAGTATAGTGGAAGGGATCAGCCATGAGTATATTTCGCTCCAATTTATGAATGAGTTAAATAAAATGTTTAACGGAAGTTTAACTGTTGCTATCTCAATTTTTACTGGAAACCATCCTAGAACCTTTTTAAACCAATTAGTGTCCAGTCAATTGGATATGGACCGATTGGATTATTTAAAAAGGGATAGTTTTTATACCGGAGTAGCTGAAGGAAACACCAATGCAGAGCGATTAATTACAATGTTAAATGTTGTTGATGATAAGCTGGTCGTGGAAGAAAAAGGCATTTATTCTGTTGAGAAATTTCTAATGGCAAGACGGTTTATGTATTGGCAGGTTTATTTGCACAAAACAGGGGTAGTTGCTGAGCAACTGCTCATAAAAATATTAAAGCGGGCTAGGCATGTGTTGGATCAAGGGGTTGACTTGAATGCGAGTAGTGCATTGATTTATTTTTTAAAAACACGAATTGACCAAGATAAATTTAATAATGAAACATTGGCTGTTTTTGCCAAATTAGATAATGTGGATATTTTATCTGCCATTAAGGAATGGCAAGAATCCAAGGATTTTGTGCTTTCTGAACTTTGTAAGATGATCGTTAATAGAAGGTTGCTCCATATTAAGGTTAAAAAAGAGCCAATTTCTAACGAAAAGATGAGGCTGAAAATGGAAAAAATCAAAGAACAACTTGGACTGAAGGATTTCGATGAAACATCTTACTTTGTTTTTACCGGAAAAATTGAGAACAAGGCCTATGATAGGGATAAACAAAATATTAATATCCTTAAAAAAAATGGCAAAATAGTGGATGTCGCCAAACTATCTGATCACTTAAATTTAAATGCATTGTCCAATACGGTAACTAAATATTATATCTGTTACCCAAAAGAGGCCGTTTAACTATTTTTCTTACTTTTGTGCCCATGGTATTTACAGCAGGTCAGATTGCAGGTATTTTAGAAGGTGAAGTACAGGGAAACCCAGAGATAGCCGTTCATAAACTTGCAAAGATAGAAGAGGGTGAAAAAGGCTCATTAACATTCTTGGCCAACCCTAAATACACTTCTTTTATATATAAGACAAAAGCTTCTGTCACTATTGTGAACAAAGACTTTATACCCGAACAGAATTTAACTACTACCTTGATTAAAGTAGAGGATGCATATAAATCATTTTCCAAATTACTGGAGTATTATAACCAGGTAAAGAATAATAAAATAGGAATTGAAGAACCAGTTTTTAAATCCGACACGGCAACTTATGGCCAAAATTTATACTTAGGTGCTTTTTCTTATTTGGGAAATAATGTAACTATTGGTAATAATGTAAAAATATACCCTAATGTATACATTGGTGACAATGTTAGCATTGGAAACAATGTAACTATTTTTGCAGGCGCAAAAATATATTCAGAAAGTATAATTGGCAATAATTGTGTTGTTCACAGTGGCGTTATCATTGGTGCAGATGGTTTTGGATTCGCCCCCAATGAAAATGGGGAGTTTACTAAAGTTCCACAAACAGGCAATGTGATTTTAGAGGACAACGTGGATGTTGGTGCTGGTACTACCATAGATCGTGCAACTTTAGGCTCTACAATTCTTAGAAAAGGGGTGAAATTGGATAATCAAATTCAAATTGCCCATAATGTTGAGATAGGGGAACACACAGTCATAGCTGCACAAACTGGTATTGCAGGTTCTACTAAAATTGGAAAACGCTGTATGATTGGTGGCCAAGTGGGCATCGTGGGCCATATTACGATAGGGAATAATGTTAAGATACAAGCGCAATCCGGTATAGGAAGAAATGTAAAGGATAATGAGGTATTGCAAGGTTCGCCAGCTTTGAATTATGGCGATTTTAATAAGTCTTATGTTCACTTTAAGAACTTACCCAAAATAATTAACAGAATCGACAACTTAGAAAAGTAGGGATTGACGATGAATACAACAAACAAGCAAAGAACTATTGAAAAAGCAACCTCTTTAACTGGAGTGGGCTTGCATACAGGTGAAAATGTAACTATTACATTTAAACCTGCACCAGAGAACCATGGTTACGCATTTAAGCGTATAGATTTGGAAGGTGAACCCATAATTGAGGCAGATGCCAATTATGTAGTCAATACGCAAAGAGGCACCAATCTTGAAAAGAGAGGTGTTAAAATACAAACGTCGGAACATGTATTAGCTGCCTTGGTAGGTTTGGAAATAGATAATGTCCTTATTGAGTTAGACTCTCCTGAACCACCAATAATGGATGGGTCATCCAAATTCTTTGTTGAAGCACTTGAAAACGCTGGCATATTGGAACAAGATGCTCTTAGGGAGGAGTACATTATTAAAGATGTAATCTCATTTAAGGATGAAGCTACCGGTAGTGAGATAACTGTGATTCCATCAGATGAATACCAAGTCACCACTATGGTGGATTTTGGCACCAAAGTTTTAGGGACGCAAAATGCCACTTTAGAGAAATTATCAGATTTTAAGACTGAAATAGCGGATGCACGTACCTTTAGTTTTCTGCATGAATTGGAAATGCTTTTGGAACATGGGTTAATTAAAGGTGGTGACCTTAACAACGCCATCGTCTATGTAGATAAAGAAATTTCTGAGGAAACCATGAAAAAGTTAGAGAAGGCTTTTAATAAAAAGAAACTCTCTGTTAAGCCAAATGGAATTCTTGACAACCTTACACTACATCAACCAAATGAAGCGGCACGTCACAAGTTATTGGATGTTATAGGCGATTTGGCATTGGCTGGCACTAGAATTAGGGGGAAAGTTATTGCTAACAAACCAGGGCATTATGTAAATACCCAATTCGCCAAAAAGCTTTCGAAGATAATTAAGATGGAGAAAAGGAACAATGTTCCTAAATATGATTTGCATGCTACCCCATTAATGGATGTTACCCAAATCATGAATATGTTACCACATAGGCCTCCTTTTTTATTGGTAGACAAGATTTTAGAATTATCTGACACCCATGTGGTTGGCGTGAAAAATGTAACCATGAACGAGCCTTTTTTTGTAGGACATTTTCCTGGGGCACCAGTAATGCCAGGGGTATTACAGGTTGAAGCTATGGCACAGACAGGGGGTATATTGGTATTAAGCACTGTACCAGACCCTGAGAACTACTTAACATTTTTCATGAAAATGGATAATGTGAAATTTAAAAGACAAGTATTACCTGGTGATACCTTGATTTTTAAATGTGATTTGATTACCCCTATTCGAAGAGGTATTTGTCACATGCAAGCGTATGCCTATGCTAACGGAAAATTGGTTTCAGAAGCGGAATTAATGGCGCAAATAGTAAAAACAAAAGAAGAAAAGTAAAATGAATCAACCGCTTGCTTATGTACATCCGGGTGCTAAAATCGCAAAAAATGTCGTAATAGAACCTTTTACCACAATTCATAATAATGTAACCATTGGTGAAGGTACTTGGATTGGTTCCAATGTAACTATTATGGAGGGTGCCAGAATAGGTAAAAATTGTAATATCTTTCCAGGAGCTGTTATTTCAGCGCCTCCCCAAGATTTAAAGTATGAAGGTGAGGATACTACGGTAGTTATAGGAAATGGAACAACCATACGCGAATGTGCGACTATCCATAAGGGTACCTCAGATCGCATGAAAACGGTAATAGGAGAAAATTGTTTAATTATGGCCTATTGCCATGTTGCCCATGATTGCTTAGTAGGTAATAACTGTATTTTTTCAAATAATTCTACATTAGCGGGCCATGTAACTATAGGCGATAATGTTATTTTGGCTGGGTTGGTGGCAGTGCATCAATTTGTTTCCATTGGTCAACATGCATTTGTTACAGGTGGTTCATTGGTAAGAAAGGATGTCCCCCCATATGTAAAGGCCGCAAGGGAACCTTTATCCTATGTTGGTATAAATTCTGTAGGTTTAAGAAGAAGGGGGTTTGTATCCGAAAAAATTAGGGAGATACAGAATATTTATAGAATTCTTTATCAAAAACACTATAACAATAGCCAGGCAGTGCAAATTTTGGAAGCTGAAATGGAGGCAACGCCAGAACGTGATGAGATTTTACAGTTTATTAGAGATTCCCAAAGAGGAATAATGAAAGGATATTTCAGTAATAATTAATAAGAAGATAATACGAGGGTTTTTTAGCATTTATAAATTCCCAATAAATTTAAATCAGATTTTATTAGCATGGCATCTACTTCAGATATTAGAAAAGGATTATGTATTAGATACAACAATGATATATATAAGATCATTGAGTTTTTGCACGTAAAACCAGGAAAAGGTCCTGCATTTGTGAGAACAAAATTAAGAAGCGTAACTTCCGGGAAAGTATTGGACAATACTTTTTCTGCAGGACACAAAATTGAGGATGTACGTGTAGAAACACGTTCTTACCAATTTTTATATGCAGAAGGTGAAACTTATCATTTTATGAATACAGATGATTATAATCAAATTATCCTACAAGAAAGTGCCTTGGATTCGCCAGGACTTTTAAAAGAAGGTGAAGTGGTTAAGATCATGTTCAACACAGAGGATAGTATGCCGTTATCTGTAGAAATGCCTGCAAGTGTTGTTTTGGAGGTTACTTATGCGGAACCGGGCGTTAAGGGAAATACGGCAACTAATGCAACTAAACCCGCAAAAGTAGAAACAGGGGCAGAAGTCAACGTGCCTTTGTTTATAAATGAGGGGGATAAGATTAAAATTGATACTTCTAGCGGTTCTTATATGGAGCGTGTTAAGGAATAAATTAAAGATTCATTGAAATTCCCAACTACTTTTACGCTGCAACAAATCTCTGAAATAATCGGGTCGGAGTTTGTTGGTGATACCAATTTCCCTATTCTTGGCATGAATGAAATTCATGTAGTGGAAGCTGGGGATATTGTATTTGTAGATCATCCAAAGTATTACGATAAAGCCTTGTCTTCCAAAGCTACAATTGTTTTAATTAATAAAAAGGTAGATTGTCCAGAAGGTAAGGCATTACTTATTTCCGATGACCCTTTTAGGGATTTTAACAAACTTACAGATTATTTCAAACCATTTGTAGTTTCCAATAAAAACATAGCAGATTCATCTAAAATTGGAAATGGTACTGTTTTGCAACCCAATGTTTTCATTGGTAATAATGTAATTATAGGCAATGATTGTACCATACATGCAAATGTTAGCATCTATGATAACTGTGTTATAGGTAATGGTGTTACCATCCATTCTGGAACCGTTATTGGGGCGGATGCTTTTTATTACAAAAACAGACCTAGTGGATTTGATAAATTAAAATCCGGCGGGCGTGTTGTAATTCAGGACCATGTTGATTTAGGTGCCCTTTGTACCATTGATCGTGGGGTAACTGGCGACACAACAATTGGGGAAGGCACTAAAATAGATAACCAAGTACATGTAGGTCATGACACGGTTATTGGTAAAAAATGCCTAATTGCCTCACAAACAGGAATTGCAGGGTGTGTAATCATTGAGGATGAAGTTACCTTATGGGGACAAGTAGGCACCAATAGTGGTATTACAATAGGGAAAAAGGCCGTAATTATGGGGCAAACAGGAGTTACCAAATCGGTTCCGGGCGGTAAAAGTTATTTTGGTACGCCCATAGAGGAATCTAGGGAAAAATTGAAACAATTGGCCTATACCAAAAAGATTCCGGATATAATTAAAAAACTTGAAAATAAATAAGGAGTAGAATACTTTAGTATTCTTTCACAAACATATATTTTTGCACAAAAGAAATAAAAACCAACTGTAGATATGAGCGTTTTAGTAAACAAGGATTCCAAAATAATTGTTCAAGGATTTACTGGAAGTGAAGGAACTTTCCATGCGGAACAGATGATAGAATATGGCACCAATATCGTTGGTGGTGTTACCCCAGGAAAAGGAGGTCAAGAACATTTAGGAAAGCCTGTTTTTAATACCGTTTCTGACGCCGTTGAAAAAGTTGGTGCAGATACCACTATTATTTTTGTTCCGCCCGCATTTGCTGCAGATGCTATCATGGAGGCCGCCAATGCCGGGATTAAAGTTATTATTACCATAACTGAAGGTATTCCAGTGGCTGATATGGTAATGGCTTCAAACTATATAAAAGATAAAGATTGTAGATTAATAGGACCTAACTGTCCAGGAGTAATTACCCCTGGTGAGGCCAAAGTGGGTATTATGCCAGGTTTTGTTTTTAAACGTGGTAAAGTAGGTATTGTATCGAAATCAGGAACATTAACCTATGAGGCCGCTGACCAAGTTGTTCGTCAAGGTTTGGGTATTACCACTGCAATTGGTATTGGAGGTGACCCAATAATTGGTACAACCACTAAAGAGGCTGTAGAATTGTTGATCAACGACCCAGAAACGGAATGTGTGGTTATGATAGGTGAGATTGGTGGTCAATTAGAGGCAGATGCCGCAAAATGGTATAAGGAAAGTGGTAGTAAAAAACCAGTGGTAGGCTTTATTGCAGGTGAGACCGCTCCTGCAGGACGTACCATGGGCCATGCAGGTGCTATCGTGGGTGGTAGTGATGATACTGCACAGGCAAAAAAGAAAATAATGAGAGAACACGGTATCCACGTTGTGGATTCCCCTGCTGAAATTGGATTAAAAGTAAAGGAAGTAATGGGTTAATAACTTCATGAATTCTATAAAATCCCGTCTTATGCGGGATTTTTTTTAGCCTATTTTTCAAACAAAACTTATATTTGGTAAACGACCTTACAAAGAGATAACTTATGAAATTGTTAGAAGGAAAGAACGTAATCATTACAGGAGCAAGCCGAGGAATTGGAAGAGGAATCGCAAAAGTATTTGCAGAACAAGGTGCAAATGTAGCCTTTACCTATAGCTCAAGTGAGGCACCTGCCTTGGAATTGGAAAAGGAATTAATTGCATTGGGTGTTAACGCTAAGGCCTATAAAAGTAATGCTGCAAGTTTTGATGAAGCCCAAGAGTTGGTAGATAACGTTTTGAAAGATTTTGATGGTGTTATAGACGTTCTTATAAATAATGCGGGAATTACAAAGGATAATCTCTTAATGCGCATGTCAGAGGCAGATTTTGACACAGTAATGGAAATAAATCTAAAATCTGTGTTTAACATGACCAAAGCCGTTCAAAGAACTATGTTGAAGCAGCGTAAAGGCTCCATCATAAATATGAGTAGTGTTGTTGGTGTTAAAGGAAATGCCGGTCAAACCAATTATGCCGCTTCAAAAGCTGGAATGATTGGATTTACCAAGTCCGTGGCTTTGGAACTTGGTTCTAGAAACATTCGTTGTAATGCTATTGCACCCGGTTTTATAGAAACAGAAATGACAGAAAAGTTGGATGAGAAAACCGTTCAAGGTTGGAGGGAAGGTATTCCTTTAAAACGTGGTGGTTCTACAGAAGATATAGCAAATGCATGCTTATTTTTTGCCTCGGACCTGTCTGCCTATGTAACCGGTCAGGTTCTTAATGTAGATGGCGGCATGCTTACCTAAGCGATAAAATACTTGTTGGCCAAATTGTTGCAATTGGTTGTCTATTGCTTTCCAAAATTCATTTTAAATAATTTTAATGCAAACGGAAACGGTTTTATTGATAGGTCTTGCAATAGTGATTGCACTGTCAATAACACTATTTCAGTATTTTTTTAAGACTAAAAGAAAAGGGAGCTTAAGCATTGTACTTGCATTGTTAAGATTTCTAGGTGTTTTTGGAGTATTACTTTTATTGGTCAATCCTAAGCTTTCAAAGATATCCTATACCTTAGAAAAGCCGAATTTAGCTTTACTAATAGATAATACTGAATCTGTAAAGGAGGAAGGTAAGTTAATTGATAGTTTAGTTATGGCTATTCGGACGTCGGACAAGATATTGGAACGTTTCAATCTAGCCGTCTACCCATTTGGAGAAGAAATATCACTATCGGAGGAGCTAAGTTTTGATAATCAACATACAAATATTTATAAAGCCTTACAGACTTTAAAAGAAGTTCATGGAAAGCAGAATTTAGCCACTATTCTTATTTCTGATGGGAACCAGACTATTGGTAAGGATTATAGCATTGCCCAAGCATCTAATTCCTATCCGGTATATGCCGTTACTGTTGGGGATACAACAAAATTAGAAGATGTAAGTATTGGCATAATCAATACCAATACATATGCATTTCTAAATAATAAATTCCCATTGGAAACTTTTGTTAAGTATCAAGGAAAAGGAAATGTTACCGTGAAACTTACAGCGCATATTGACGATGATTTGGTAGCATCCCAAACCATAACATTATCACCAACCAACAATTTAAAAAGTATAAAATTACTATTAGATGCCAAAACTGTTGGTCTAAAAAGCATTAGGGTATCGGTATCCCAACTCCAGAACGAAAAGAATATAACCAATAATGTTAGAAAGGCATCTATTGAAGTAATTGACGAAAAAACCAATATTGCCATAATTTCACAGCTCTTACATCCAGATATAGGGGCCTTAAAAAAAGCAATAGAAAGCAATGAACAAAGGGAGGTACATATTTTAAAACCATCGGTACCTCTTACTGAGCTAACCGAAATAGACTTTTTTATTCTTTATCAGCCTAATTCTTCCTTTAGAGGAATTATGGAATATATAGATAAGAAGCAATCTAATCTCCTTTTAATTTCAGGACTTCATACCGATTACAATTTTTTAAACACCGTTCAAAGTGAATTCTTTATTGAAGATGGGTACCCTGAACAGGAAGTTTTTGGTAGTATCAATAGTGGTTTTACCAAATTTGATATTTCAGATTTTGATAGTACAGATTTCCCGCCATTATTAAGTAATACTGGAGCAACCGATATAAATGTTTCCAATGAGCTACTTATGAGTATGGAAATAAAGGGATTGGAACTAGACCAACCTTTGTTTGTGGTTACAGAAAAAGATTCGAATAAAAAAGCACTATTATTTGGTGAAGGCATTTGGAAGTGGAGGGTTCAATCTTTTAAGAATTCTGGCTCTTTTGATAATTTTGATACGTTTATTGGTAAGCTCTTGAGATATTTGGTAAGCAATACTAAAAGAGACAGGTTAAATCTAGAATATTCTAATGAATATGAAGGAAGGGGTTCTGTTTTTATTACTGCCAGTTACTTTGATGAAGCCTATAATTTTAATCCAAATGGGGTACTTACCATCTCAGTGGTTAATGCAGACACCAACAAAACCTCCAGTATGCCAATGATTCTTAAGAATGGCTACTATGAGGCGGACTTATCCAATCTTGACCCAGGAAAATATTCATTTAATGTAGCCGTTAAGAATGAGGATATTAACAAATCAGGAACATTTTTAATTTCTGATTTTAACGTTGAAAATCAATTTGTTTCCAGTAATTATGAAAAAATGATTGCGTTGACAAGGGCCACAACGGGCACACATTACTTTCCTTCGGAGATAAATGAATTGGTAGATAATCTTACTACTGACCAGCAATACCTTCCCACTCAGAAAAGCACAGAAAATATCGTATCTTTGATAGATTTTAAAACCCTTTTGGCGTTGATTATAGTGGTCTTTACAGCCGAGTGGTTTTTAAGAAAATATAATGGATTAATTTAAGAAAAACGTATGGATAAGTTACCAAAGATTGCATTACCTGCTCTTTTTATTTTTATAGTATTAGTTATTGGAATATCAAAATCTACCGTTACCATAGAATCGGGTCAAGCGGGTGTTTTATATAAAACTTTTGGGGATGGCGTTGTAACCGATGAACCACCTATGGGTGAAGGATTTCACTTAGTTGCGCCATGGAATAAGGTATTTATTTATGAAGTAAGACAACAAGAGGTTTTTGAGAAAATGAATGTTCTTTCAAGCAACGGATTGGATATTAAATTGGATGCGTCCGCATGGTTTCAGCCAAAATATGCCGATTTAGGCAAGCTACATCAAGAAAAAGGCGAAGATTATATTCAACGCGTACTGTTGCCAACTATTCGTTCGGCGGCGCGTTCGGTAGTAGGGAGATATACCCCAGAACAATTGTATTCAAGTAAGCGTGATGCTATACAGGCTGAAATTTATGAAGAAACTAAAAAAATTGTTGATGGCGAATACATACAGCTGAATGAAATACTTGTTAGGGATGTTACCTTACCACCAACTATTAAAGATGCAATTGAACGTAAATTAAAACAGGAACAAGAGTCTTTAGAGTATGAATTCCGTTTGGTTACTGCGTCTAAAGAAGCAGAGAAAGTGAGAATTGAGGCCCAAGGTAAAGCGGATGCGAATAGAATTCTTAGTGCCTCGTTAACAGATAAGATATTACAGGATAAAGGAATAGACGCTACCCTAGAACTTTCCAAGTCACCAAATACCAAAGTGGTTGTGGTTGGTAGTGGGGATTCTGGCTTGCCGTTAATTCTTGGAAATAACTAATTTTTAAAAATTGTTATTTTTCAAGATTATTCTTTTGTACGAGAAAATTAAATTTTACTTTTACAGCATGACAAAAAATAATACACATCATCATTTTTACACTTGCTCTCAAGCGAGGTAAAGATGTATTGTAGTATTACAAACATATTTAAAACCCGTTTGAGCAATCAAACGGGTTTTCTATTTAATCCAGTTTTGATTGTTTTGAACTAATTAAACAACAAATGACAAAAATTAGAATTGCTATTCAAAAATCAGGAAGGTTGAACGAGGATTCCCTACAGATTTTAAAAGATTGCGGTATTAGTATCGATAATGGAAAGGACCAATTAAAGGCATCATCCCGAAATTTTCCAATGGAAGTGTTTTATTTACGAAATGGTGATATTCCACAATATCTTAGAGATGGGGTAGTAGATATTGCTATTATTGGCGAAAATGTATTGATAGAGAAAGGGGATGATATTGCGATTGCAGAGAAATTAGGATTCTCCAAATGCAAGGTGTCACTTGCCGTTCCAAAGTCTTTTAAATACAAATCCGTGAACGATTTTGAAGGAAAGCGTATAGCTACTTCGTATCCTAATACCGTTAAAAACTACTTAGCGGAAAAAGGTGTCAATGCAGAATTACATATTATAAATGGTTCTGTTGAAATAGCGCCGAACATTGGCTTGGCAGATGGTATTTGTGATATCGTATCAAGTGGTAGTACACTTTTTAAGAACAACTTAAAAGAAGTGGAGGTCATGCTCAAGAGTGAAGCGGTGTTGGCTGTTTCACCAAATATATCCGAGGAACGAAAGGTGATTCTTAAGAAATTACAGTTTAGGATTAAATCGGTACTACAGGCAAGGCAATCAAAATATGTATTATTGAATGCACCCAATGATAAATTAGAGGAAGTTATTGCCCTATTACCTGGAATGCGAAGCCCAACCGTTTTACCTCTTGCGGAAGAAGGCTGGAGCTCAGTGCATACGGTAATTAACAAAGATAAATTCTGGGATGTGATAGATAGTCTTAAACAGACCGGTGCAGAAGGTATATTGGTTTGTCCTATCGAGAAAATGGTGCTGTAATGAAGAAAATTTTTAATCCCGATAGAAAAGATTGGAAGAAAATCTTGGAACGCCCAACACAGACCGTTGCTGCTATTGAAGAAACTGTAAATACAGTATTTAAAGAAGTTCAAGAAGGTGGTGATAAGGTTTTGGATAAGTATACCCAAAAATTTGATGGTGTTGCCTTGGAATCTATTTTAGTTGTTCCTTCAGAAATTCAAGAAGCCAAAAATTTAGTTTCGGATCAGCTGAAAGGGGCCATTAATTTGGCCAAATCTAATATAGAATTATTCCATAAAGCACAACAAACAAATAGGGTTACGGTTGAAACACAACCTGGGGTACAGTGTTGGCAAGAAAAAAGGCCGATACAAAAAGTGGGGCTTTATATTCCTGGGGGAACTGCGCCACTATTCTCAACCATTTTAATGCTAGCCGTTCCTGCAACTATTGCCGGATGCCAAGAAATAGTACTATGTACACCTCCAAATAAGGAAGGAAAGGTAAATCCTGCCATTTTGTATACCGCCTTACTTTGTGGTGTTACAAAAATATTCAAAGTCGGTGGTATTCAGGCCATTGCCGGAATGACGTTTGGGACGGAAAGTATTCCTCAGGTGTATAAAATTTTTGGCCCTGGAAACCAATACGTAACTGTCGCCAAGCAAATAGCCACCAAATATAGAGTAGCCATAGATATGCCTGCGGGACCTTCAGAGTTATTGGTGGTTGCAGATGATACGGCAAATGCCTCATTTGTGGCTTCTGATTTATTGAGTCAGGCCGAGCATGGGATAGATAGTCAGGTGATTTTAGTCTCTACTTCTAAGGCAAGCATTGAAGCAGTGGAATTGGAAGTAGAAAAACAGATTGATGCCTTGCCACGTAAAGAGATCGCACAAAAGGCAATTGATAACAGCAAATTGATTTATGTTGAGGATGACCAAACCGCCATTGACCTAATCAATGCATATGGACCTGAACATTTTATTGTCTGCATGGCGAATGAAGATTTCTATATCGAAAACACCATGAACGCAGGTTCTGTATTTATTGGTAATTATACCCCTGAAAGTGCGGGAGATTACGCATCGGGTACCAATCATACGCTCCCAACAAACGGTTATGCCAAGCAATATAGCGGTGTAAACCTTGATAGTTTTACAAAAAGCATGACGTTTCAAAAGATTTCTGAAGCTGGAATTAAAGAAATCGGTAATGCTATAGAAATCATGGCAGATGCAGAAGGATTACAGGCACATAAAAATGCAGTGACACTAAGATTGAATAGTTTGAAATGAGTACGAAATTCAACATAGAAAACCTGGTTCGTGATAACGTAAAAGGATTAAAACCCTATTCTTCGGCACGTGATGAATATGTTTCGGATGGTTCTGAAATGGTGTTTTTAGATGCCAATGAGAATCCATTTGAAAGTGGGGTAAATCGCTATCCAGATCCCCAACAACGCAGTTTAAAATCAGTTTTGGCCAAGCAGAAAGGGGTATTGGTTAATAATATCCTTTTAGGTAATGGTAGCGATGAAGTATTAGATCTTATTTTCAGGGCCTTCTGTGAACCAGCTATAGACAACATCATCTCGTTACCACCTACTTACGGAATGTATAAGGTATTATCGGGTATCAATAATATAGAAAATAGAGAGGTGCTGTTGACCCCAGATTTTGAACCAGATGTTACGGCAATATTGAAAGCAGCTGATCTAAAATCTAAAATTCTATTCCTATGTTCTCCCAATAACCCTACAGGAAACGTTTTTTCAGAGGATAGGATAATACAATTGTTGGAAAACTTTAATGGTTTGGTGGTTATCGATGAAGCTTATATCGATTTTTCGAAAGAAAAAAGTTGGGTAGCACAGTTGAAAAACTATCCTAATCTTATCGTTACCCAAACCCTTTCCAAAGCCTATGGTTTGGCAGGAATCCGATTGGGAATTTGCTATGCCTCCGAAGCCATCATAGCGGTATTGAACAAGATAAAACCACCTTATAATGTGAACGAACTAACACAGCAAAAGGCCTTGGAGCGCATATTGGATATTGATTCTGTTAGATCGGAAGTAGTGTCTATTTTACATGAAAGGGAAATTTTGTCCGAGGTTTTACTTCAGGTTAATTTCGTTGAAAAAGTATATAAGACGGATGCGAATTTTATTCTGGCAAAAGTAGATGATGCCAATATGCGATATCAACAGTTGGTAGAAAACGGCGTGGTGGTGCGTAACAGAACAAGTCAGCCCTTATGTAACAATACCTTACGGTTTACTGTAGGAACAGAAAAAGAGAATAAAAAACTTGTTAAGGCGTTAAAGAGCATATAACCATTAAACTAATACCAATGAAAAGCAAGTTCATTTACTTATTTACTTTATTTTTTACGATTACAGTATCCCGGGCTCAGGATAAAGAACGATTAGAATTTATAGCAGATAGTTTAAACCTTAGTGCCGAAGACACAGAAGCATTGATAAGTTTTAAAATGTATTCTGATAGTATAGAAAATACGTTTACCTACATTTATGATAGAACTTTGCTAGGTGGTGATATAGCAAAAATTATAGTACCCAAAGGATATAAGTTCTTAGACAAACCACAAGCACAACGTGTACTTTCAGATATTTGGGGCAACCCTGTTGATAATTCCGTGATGGGATTATTGCTTAAAGAAGATGATACTCCTGTTGAAACTAGCTATGCTATAGAAATTTCATATGCCGAAGAAGGTTATATTAAAGATGATGATGCCCAAGATTTAGACTATGATGATCTTTTAAGTGAAATGCAAGAAGATGCTAAAAATGCAAATCCTGAAAGATCAAGATTGGGTTACCCTACGGTTGAATTGCTAGGATGGGCTTCTAAACCATATTATGACCAAGATGGTAAAAAACTATATTGGGCCAAAGAACTTTTATTTGAAGAGGATGAGACTAGCACTTTAAATTATAATATCAGAGTATTGGGTAGAAAAGGATATATGAATCTAAATGTTATTGGTGACATGGATACCCTTGAAGATGTTCAGAATAATTTGGATCCAATTTTAGCAAGCGTTTCATTTAATACGGGGTATAAGTATTCTGAATTTGACCCTGATTTTGATGATGTTGCTGCATATGGTATTGGAGGATTGATAGCAGGTAAAATTTTAGCTAAAGCTGGTTTTTTTGCCTTAATCCTTAAGTTTTGGAAGTTTATTGCCATTGGAGCAATCGCTTTGTTTACTGGGGTTAAAAAGTTCTTTTTCGGGGCAAAGCAACAAACCGCTATAGAAGGACCTAAAGACGATTCAAAATTGTCCTAGGAGAATAATTATATGAAAGAAAATGAAAAAAAGAGTACTATTTATTGACCGTGACGGTACACTTATTAAAGAAACCGTGGACGAACAGATTGATGCCTTCGAGAAGATGGTATTCTACCCCAAAGCATTTACCTATATGGGTAAAATTGCCAAAGAATTGGATTATGAACTTGTCATGATCACCAATCAAGACGGTTTGGGTACTGATTCTTTCCCTGAGGATACGTTTTGGCCCGTTCACAATTTTATCCTTCAGGCCTTTGAAAATGAAGGGGTTGTCTTTGATAGGATATTTTTAGACCGCACATTTCCACATGAAAATGCAAATACAAGAAAACCAGGTACCGGCCTGTTGACCGAGTATTTTTCAGAAGCGTATGACCTGAAGAATTCCTTTGTTATCGGTGATCGGTTAACGGACATGGAGTTGGCCAAAAATTTAGGGGCCAAAGGAATTTTCATAAACGATGATACAAACCTTGGAACAGGTGAAATTACCGTGAAACGAGACGAATTGGATGCCGTTATCGCTTTGGAGAACAGCGATTGGCAGAAAATCTACGAGTTTTTGAAATTGGAGAACCGTAGCGCTGAAATTAGTCGCAAGACCAACGAGACTGATATTCAAATAAAAGTGAACCTTGACGGTACAGGAAAAAGTGCTATTTCCACCGGGTTGGCATTTTTTGATCATATGCTAGACCAATTGGCGCGTCATGGCCAAATGGACTTGGATATTAAGGTAGATGGGGATTTAGAGGTTGATGAGCACCATACCATTGAAGATACCGCAATTGCCTTGGGTGAAGTTTTTCACAAGGCGTTAGGATCCAAATTAGGGATAGAACGCTATGGCTTTTGTTTGCCTATGGATGATTGTTTAGCCCAAGCGGCCATTGATTTTGGCGGGCGTAATTGGCTCGTGTGGGAAGCCGACTTTAAAAGGGAAAAAATAGGGGAGATGCCAACAGAAATGTTTTTTCACTTCTTTAAGTCCTTTACAGATGGGGCCAAGGCAAATTTGAATATTAAAGCCGAGGGCACGAATGAACATCACAAAATAGAGGCTATTTTCAAGGTTTTTGCAAAAGCTATTAAGATGGCAGTGAAACGAGATGTGGAGAAAATGGTATTGCCCTCAACGAAAGGGGTATTGTAAATAGTATTTAGTAGTAAGTAATAAGTATTAAGTTTTTAAAATTATACGAACGACTTACTTTGTACTCACTACTCTTTACTTAATACTAAGGAAAATGAAAATTGTAATAATAAATTATGGTGCCGGAAATATTCAAAGCATCAAGTTTGCCATTCAGCGTTTAGGCTATGAGGCGGTTTTGAGCGATAACCCTGAAGAAATCAAAAAGGCGGACAAGGTTATTTTTCCAGGTGTTGGGGAAGCGAGCAGCGCTATGAAAAAGTTAAGAAATAGTGGTTTGGATCAATTGATTCCCAATTTAAAACAACCCGTTTTAGGTATTTGTTTGGGGATGCAACTCATGTGTAACTCCTCGGAAGAGGGGAACACAAAAGGCTTGGGCATTTTCGACGTAGATGTGGTCAAATTTTCAAATAAAGTAAAAGTGCCCCAAATAGGTTGGAACCAGATTTCAAACTTGAAAACGGACTTGTTCCAGGGTATTGCAGAAAAAGAATATGTGTATTTAGTGCATAGCTTTTACGCCCCCCTGTGCCAAGAGACCATAGCTGAATCTGACTACGGACTTAGTTACAGTGCAGCTTTGGGCAAGGATAATTTTTATGGAACACAATTTCACCCAGAAAAGAGCAGTGATGTAGGAGAGAAAATTTTGGAGAATTTTTTGAAAATTTAAATGGTAATAAGTTAAAAGTACAAAGTAGTAAGTACAAAGTAGTAAGTACAAGGTATTAGGTAATTGTATTCAGTTTGGATTAAAATGTAATAAGATTCATTTAAATGAATAATTATAAAGAATTAAATATTTGGAAAAAAGGGATGCAACTTGTTGAAGAAATTTATTTCTTAACTAAGAAATTACCGGATGACGAAAAATTTGGACTGATTTCTCAAATTAAAAGATGTAGTGTTTCAATTCCATCAAATATTGCTGAGGGCGCAGGTAGAAATTCAAATAAAGAATTTACCCGTATTCTCAGTATTGCTAATGGTTCAACAACAGAACTTGAAACACAATTAATACTAATTGTAAATCTAAAATTTGCACCTGAGTCTGATATTAATAATGCGTTAGCGTCATGTAATGATATAAAAAACATGAACTATGCATTACAAAAAAGTTTAAAATAATTAGAGTCACGGTATTTAAGACTTAAGAGATTATGCTTGAGACTTTAGACTTTATACTATAAAAAAACATGAGAATTATACCAGCAATTGATATTATAGAAGGTAAATGTGTTCGCCTTTCCAAGGGAGACTATACTACTAAAAAAATATATAATGAAAACCCATTGGAGGTCGCCAAAGAGTTTGAGGCCCATGGTATTCAATATTTACATTTGGTAGATTTGGATGGTGCCAAATCAAAACACATTGTCAATCACAAGGTATTAGAGCAAATTGCTTCAAAAACGAGCTTAAAGATAGATTTTGGAGGTGGGTTAAAGACCGATAAAGATTTACATATTGCCTTTGAAAACGGTGCGAACCAAATTACAGGAGGTAGCATTGCAGTGAAAGATAGAACTACTTTCACCAATTGGATACATACATACGGTCCTGATAAAATTATCTTAGGAGCCGATGCCATGGATGAGAAAGTGGCTGTTTCTGGGTGGCAAGAAGAATCTAAAGAGGAATTGATACCATTTATAAAAGAGTATCAAAAGCATGGTATAAATTATGTTATTTGTACCGATATTTCAAAGGATGGCATGCTTGAAGGGCCTGCCTTTGATTTATACCAAAAAATCATAGATCGTACCGATGCCTCTATTAAACTCATTGCCTCAGGCGGTATCTCCACATTTGATGAACTGCCCAGACTTGCTGAAATAGGTTGCGAGGGCACTATTATCGGCAAGGCAATTTATGAGAATAAAATCAGTCTTAAACAATTAGAAAACTATATTCTATCGGTATGACACAAGAAAATTTGTTCAAGGAGGAATTGGTTAAAAATGCCTTATACCGTATGGATGAAAGTACCCGTATGATTAGCAAAAGTCTAGCCGAAATTTCAGAAGATGAAGTATGGCAAAAACCCAACAATTCCTTAAATAGTATCGGGAACTTGATTCTGCACCTATGCGGAAATATTACCCAATATGTGGTTTCTTCCTTGGGTGAAAATGAGGATGTTAGAAATAGAAATTTAGAGTTTTCAATATCGAATAGTGCTACAAAAATAGAATTGTTAAAACAATTGGAAGACACTGTAGATACGGCCAAACGTATCATTTTTGATGCCTCCGAAAAACAGTTATTACAATTAAAGTCCGTTCAAGGTTTTACCTTTTCAGGTGTGGGTATCATTATGCATGTGGTAGAACATTATTCATACCATACCGGTCAAATTGCTTTTTGGGTAAAGTTGTTAAGGAATAAGGACCTTGGTTTTTATAGTGGAATGGATTTGAATACTAAAAATGAATAGGAGGTACAAGGTTAAAGTACAAGGTTAAAAGTATAAGGTCAAAAGTATAAGGTTAAAAGTACAAGGTCAAAAGTACAAGGTCAAAGTGCAAGGTCAAAGTACAAGGTCAAAAGTACAAGGTCAAAGTGCAAGGTCAAAGTGCAAGGTCAAAGTGCAAGGTCAAAGTGCAAGGTCAAAAGTGCAAGGTCAAAAGTGCAAGGTCAAAGTGCAAGGTCAAAAGTGCAAGGTCAAAAGTGCAAGGTTAAAAGTACAAGGTCAAAAGTACAAGGTCAAAGTGCAAGGTCAAAAGTGCAAGGTTAAAAGTGCAAGGTCAAAGTACAAGGTCAAAAGTATAAGGTTTAAGGTAAAATGAAAATATGCAAGATTTAAAATCCAGAACTAAGACGTTTGCTGTTGACTGTTGGCGGTTTTGTGCGAAGCTTCCTAAATCTAGGGAATATGATGCTTGGGCAAGACAACTGATACGTTGTTCAAGTTCAGTTGGCGCTAATTATCGTGCTTCTCAAAGGGCAAAGTCTACTGCGGATTTTATAAATAAACTTAAAATTGTAGAGGAAGAAGTTGATGAGTCGGTGTATTGGTTAGAATTATTTTTGGAAGTTCTACCGGAATATGAACCTGAAATAATTTTATTAAAAAAAGAAGCTTCAGAATTACTCGCTATTACCGTATCATCTATAAAAACTGCGAGAAAAAATAGATAATGAAAAATAAGTATAAAGCTATAGACTTGTACTTCAAACCTTTAACCTCGTACCTTTGAATTATGTTAGCAAAAAGAATTATCCCCTGTTTAGATATTAAAAATGGCCGTACCGTTAAAGGTGTCAATTTTGTAGCCCTTAGGGATGCCGGAGATCCTGTGGAATTGGCAGAAATCTATAGTAAGGAAGGCGCGGATGAACTGGTTTTTTTGGATATTTCGGCAACGGAACAAAAGCGAAAAACCTTAGCGGAACTCGTTTACCATGTGGCCGAAAAGGTGAGTATACCGTTTACCGTAGGTGGGGGCATATCTTCAGTAGAAGATGTAGATATTTTGCTGCATAACGGGGCCGATAAAGTATCGATCAATTCGTCGGCGGTCAAAAATCCACAATTGATCAATGATTTGGTAGCCAAATTCGGCTCACAATGTATTGTTGTGGCCATTGATGCCAAACAGATTGATGGGGAATGGATCGTACATTTGGTAGGCGGTAAGGTTCCAACGGAGCGAAAACTGTTCGAATGGGCCAAAGAAGTTGAGGAACGCGGAGCGGGCGAGATTCTATTTACATCAATGGACCATGACGGTACAAAAGAAGGATTTGCCAATGAGGCCTTGGCACGCTTGTCCAAAGAGTTGAACATTCCTATTATTGCATCGGGCGGGGCAGGTAACACGCAACATTTTGTGGATACCTTTATAGACGGGAAAGCGGATGCTGCTTTGGCTGCCAGTGTTTTTCATTTTAAGGAGATAGGCATCGGCAACTTAAAACAAGAATTAAAAGATAATGGGATTCCGGTACGGATTTAGTTCTGGTTGATAGTTGATAGTTGATAGTTGATAGTTGATAAGTATAAGTAAAAATAACATTGTCATCCTGAGCGCAGTCGAAGGAATTGGAACACATATTCAGTTGACAGTTAGCAGTATAATAAAGGATAACAAAAGAAAAATAATGATTTAGGCTATGAAAAAGATAGGGTTAATTGGGGGTATTACTTGGCAATCCACCCAATTATATTATCAATATTTAAATACAAAAGTTGCTGCATCTTTAGGGGGCAAACATTCTTGCCGTTGCATTATTGAATCTGTTGATTTTGCGGATATCTCTAAAAAACAGGCGGCTGGTGATTGGGAAGAGCTTCATAATGACATGGCAGAAATTGCCCTTAGGTTGGAAAACGCCGGTGCAGATATTATTTTGATTGGTGCCAATACCATGCATTTAAGCGTACCAACGATGAAGAAAAGCGTATCGGTTCCTATTTTACATATTGCGGAAGTAGCAGGTAAGGCCGTTATAGAAAAAGGATGCCAGAAAGTAGTATTGTTAGGCACGAAATACACCATGGAACTTGATTTTTATAAGGATATTCTAAAAAATAAATTCGGAATTGAGGTTCTTATCCCCAATGATATTGACCGAGATATCATACATAATATCATTTATACAGAATTGGCAAAAGGAATCATAACCCAGGATTCTAAACAGCAATATGTAGACATTATAAAAAAGGCAGAAGAAGATGGTGCAGAAGGTGTAATTTTAGGTTGTACGGAAATACCCTTATTAATTAAGGAGGGAGATTGCGATATTCCCACTTTTGACACGACAAAAGAGCATGCGTATGCTGCGGTGGAGTTTGCGTTGGGTCAGTAATTGAAAAAATTAGTTGACGTCACCCTGAGCTCGTTTCAGGGTCACATAGTATAATGAATTAGTATTGGATGCGATTCTGAACTAAATTCAGAATAACAAGCTTATATAGAGTTAATAAAAGAATACAAAGGATATGGATTTTAAGACACCGGATTGGAATAAAATGAACGACGGACTCGTTCCCGCAATAATTCAAGATGCCACGACTAAAAGCGTATTGATGTTGGGGTACATGAACCAAGACGCTTTGGATAAAACCTTAGAAACCAAAAAGGTTACTTTTTTCAGCCGGACCAAAAAACGGTTATGGACAAAAGGGGAGGAAAGTGGCCGCTTTTTGAATCTGGTAGCTATTAAAAATGATTGTGATAATGACACGCTGTTGGTTTCAGTACATCCTGTTGGGCCCACATGCCATACCGGTAGTGACACCTGTTGGGATGAAAAAAATGAATCTCGTTTTGGATTTCTTTCCACATTGGAGGATACCATAGCCCAACGCCGAGAAGCTGCTGAGGATTCCAAGTCCTATGTTGCCTCCCTGTTTAAAAAAGGAATAAACAAAATAGCCCAAAAAGTAGGGGAGGAAGCGGTAGAGACCGTCATTGAGGCTATGGATAACAATGATGAGCTTTTCTTATATGAAAGTGCAGATTTATTGTTCCACTATTTGATGCTATTGCAGGCAAAAGGCTTTACTTTAAAGGATATTGAGGCGGAATTGATTAAAAGGCAGAAATAAGTAGTTTAAAATACCTTGAGGCAATAATTTTGATTTATATAGGTGTTTTGTGGCACCAAACTTTCATGAATTATTGCCCAATCCCTAGGTAGTTTTCTAGCCAATATTTACATTAAACAAGTAGCCCACCAATGCGGTCAATCCCATGGCAACGGTTCCCCAAAATGTTATTCTTAAGATTGCCTTCCAAATATTTGAACCACCCGTTTTTGCTGCTATGACGCCCAATACAATAAGAAAGAATAGCGCAAAGGCATACAGGGAATATTCCATACTTTTTAACGGCAAAAAAAGCACCACTAATAAAGGAAGTAGTCCGCCAATTGTAAAAGCCGCCCCAGAAGCAATTGCGGCCTGTATAGGTTTTGCCTGACTAATTTCATTTATTCCCAGTTCATCGCGAATATGGGCTCCTAAAGCATCCTTTTCAGTCAGTTCTTTGGCAACGATAAGCGCAGTTTCTTTTTTAAGGCCCCTATTTTCATAAATGTCAGCCAATCGTTGTAATTCAATTTCTGGCATTTCCTCTAATTCTATTTTTTCCCTTTCAATGTCGGCCTTTTCCACATCGGTTTGGGAACTTACCGAAACATACTCCCCTGCGGCCATGGACAATGCACCCGCAACTAATCCGGCTAAGGTGGCTAATATAATAGGCTCCCTTATATCGCTGGCGGCGGCAACACCTATCGCAAGACTTGCCGTTGAGAGAATTCCGTCATTGGCACCAAGTACAGCAGCCCTCAGCCAATTACTTCTTTGAATATAATGTGGGTCTAAATACGAATCTAAATCATCCAACTGTTCACTCATCTATTTATTTTTTTAACTTTTCAAACCATTAGCTCTTTAACTCGGTCCACTGAATTAATAAGGAAATATAACAAAATCTTCTAACTATTCCTTTGGATTTATTGGTGATCTAAGTACCACAAACTACTCATTTTCACTTGGCTTTGATAAGCATATCGTTATAGCCCCAGACCTGACCATGTTTAGGGTTACCGTTATATGTCATTCTGTCCACATAAAACACGCTATTTTTATGTTTTGAAAGTATGGCCATGACCATTTTCTTTAATACTTCATATCCTTCGTCAAGTCCCATTGGTGGGTTACCCCACGCAATAATGACGTTTTTGTTTCTTGAGCAAACTTCATCTATAACACGTATATTTTCGTCGTCGATGATACCTTCTTTTACATCTTGGAGTTTACTCGAATCGGTAAGATATTTAGGAATTAGATTCACTATGGTAACGGTTCCGATGTTTTGTAATTCCGTATAGTTTTCTCGGTTTCGGTATATATAATTAGACACATTATATACGGTTTTGTCCGATATAGTCTTATCGGCCCGACTCGGATTTTTTAAGATTACCGCGATACCATCCGTTTTGGTATCGTCAATTTTTAAGGTGAGCCAGTACCGTTTTCCATCTGTCCGTTTTAAGGTCACTTCTTGTACAAAATCGGGGTATTTGTAAATCGGTTTTCTCATACTATGATTACTCTCGTCTTTTAAATGGTGCATCTACCTATGCCCGTAGCGCTATGACATTAATAGGGGAGTATCATCGGCATGCTGCGCCATACATAAAAAGGATATAAGGTAGCACTATTTTGATTGAACACCGAATTGCCCATAACCACTAGTACATGAAAATGAGAGGCTTAAAGGTACTTATGTGTCAAATTATACACTACACAAACCTTTGAGGTGATGTACGGGTTATGCCTTTGTTTAAAATTTAAAAGTATTTTACAGGATATAAATCACAAAAAAACCTAAATAGGTTCCCAGGGTATTTCCCAAAGTACCAACTAAAATTGCGGGTAATATCAACTCCCTTCGGTCAAAGGTTTCGGCAAGTGCAATAGCAGTGGTGCCGCCCCCAATATTCGCTTGGCTTACAATAGCGATCATTTCCCAATCACGATACAACAAACCGCCGATAAGTATGATTATAATACCATGCAACAGTACCGCTGAACCTGCAAATAGAAACAGGGTCATACCAATATCCTTGAGTTCAGTAACAGCACTAAGTTCGCAATATGCGCCAATTACCGCTAAGAAAATATAGACCAAATACAATCCTAAACTATGACTGCCTTTCAAATTTGCCACAAATTTAGTTTGCGCCAATACAATTCCTATGGTAGATAGTATGAGTATAGATGGAATTTTGGGCAAAAGGCCTGAAAGGGCTTCTGATATAAAATATGCGGCAACTCCCAAAAAGACCAACCATTTAAGTGATGTCAAATCAATGCTCTCATCATAATCATGTACTTCATCATTGGTACTGGTAGGTGATTTTAAATTGGTTTTACCTTTCCATACGCGTCTTAAAAATATCGGAATGGTCAAGGTGGCCATAATCCATAACGTTGTGATTACATTATCCACCGCAATTGTTCCGGCATACAATATCCCTTTTTCATGGAATCCATATTCCAAAGCCACCGCATTAAAATTAACACTTCCTCCTGTGTAGGTTCCTGTCAGCATACCCGCAATAACTTTTCCGTCTTCACCTAAAACATTTCCCGGTGATAATACGGCCCATGAAAGCAATATACCTAACGTGGTTGCCATTGAACCCACTAAAAATAGGCCAATCATTGGAAAGCCTGCCTTCTTAATGGAGGTTAGGTTAACATTCAGCAATAAATTAAAAATGGAAATTGGTGCGATATACTTAAAAATCCCATCATATAAATCAATACTGTTTGATGCGGAAGGAATAAGTTTTAGGTTGGCGAGTATGGCTGTGAACAGAATAACAAGTAATGCCGCACCAAACTGTTTTCCAAATTTGGTTTTGCCAACATATATAGCTAAAATGACCATGAGGCATAATACCGCTAATACATAAATGGGGTTCGTTATAAAGTCCATGGTAATTGGTTGGTTATAATGAAACACAACGGAGATGTATTTCCGTCAGGTATGGGTTAAAGTTACACAAACCTTTCCGGGGAACCGTTTAAGGTTGAACCACTAATTTAACCAAAGCAAACAAAAGAACACAAAGACGCTATAATTACCTAATAAACTGAATCCTCCATCAAGTTACGGATACCTTCTGCAATCAAGGGGGCGATATTGATGGTATCGACCTTCTTTTCCATGAGTTCTTTACTCAGTAGTTGGGGAGGAATACTGTTCGTTATCACAATTTTATCCAAGGCCGTATCTTTCAGCGTTTCATTAGCTGTAACTGAAAAAACGCCATGTGTGGCCACCGCATAGACTTTTTCCGCCCCTGCTTGTTTACATGCCTTGGCGGCCCTTAACAGGGTAGTGCCCGTACTAATGAGGTCATCTATAATGATGACGGTTTTGGTACGGACCTCTCCAAAGATCTGTGCTGTCCCCCCAACAACACCTTCACTACGGGATTTGTGCATTACGGCCACAGGAATCGGTGTATTTTGTTCTTTTTCGAGGGTTTCCGCAAATGCCATGGCACGTTTTATACCTCCGCTATCTGGGGATAATACCACAGTTTCGGTTTTTTTAAGCAATGGGGCAAAATAGTTCGCAATATAGGTTTTGGCCTCTAGGTGGATCGTAGGTATCCGAAACGCATTTTCAAAGGCCTGTACATTATGCACATCAAGGGTCACCAACCTGTCCGTTCCCAGGGCCTCGAATAAACGGGCAACATATTGGGCGGTAATGGGGTCATGGCCCTTGGTCTTTTTATCTTTTCGGGAATAGCACAAATACGGGGCGATTACCGTAACCGTGGTTGCCCCCGCATCCTTTAACGAACCAATAAAGAACAATACGCGGCACAGTTTGTCATTGACCGTTAGTTGGGGGTCCCCAAAGAGGCTGTATATGATAAAGATGTCCTTGTTCCGCACATCTACCAATGACCGTATCTTATGTTCCCCTTCTGAAAAGTCCCGCTCCTCGTGGGCGCTCAAAGTGCTCCCTATCGCTTCTGCGACCATGCTGCCAAAAGCTTTACTGGGTTCCAAAGCAAAAATCAGGTTTTTGGTAGTGTTCATTCGTTTTTATTTGATGTAGTAGCCATGTTTCCCGTGAAATTGAAAAAAACAGAAACACAATACAATGATACTAGTCAGCCGAAACCCGATGATCTACATCATTGTAAAAGGGGCATGGGACCCATAATTTTATTAACATCGTGGTAGGATGGTAAACCACGGTAGATGTACAAAAAAATCAATTTAAAACAGAGTATTATGACACATTCCAATACATTCAAATTCAAGTATAGACTGACATTATTTTTGGTCATGGGCATAACGACTGTACTTTTCTCCTGTAAAAGGGCTGCGGAAAAGACCGGTGAAAAAATCTTGGAAAAGTCCATGGGCGATGATGCCAAAGTAGCTATAGAAGATGAGAAAATAGTTATTGAAACCGATGAGGGTACCTTTACCACAGATGCTACGGTACATAGCTGGCCCAAGGAAATTTCTAGTGAAGTACCTGAATTTACATACGGTAAAATAACGGCGGTTACTACGCAAGAAATGGAAGGAGACAAGAACTGGGTACTTATTTTTGAAGAGGTGCCCCAAACTGCCCTGGAACAATATAAAGAGCAGTTAGAGAACGAAGGTTTTGAAATCAAGTACACGGCCACTGCAGGAACCGGCGGCCATCTCACCTGTGAAAAAGGGAAACTCACCGTGATGGCCATGGTGGGGGATGGGAGTGCCACGCTTACCATTGGTTCGCAACAGTGAGAACCTATAAGAATAGCTAATGGCACAAAAAATCACCTTATGTTTCTCTGGCGATGTAATGACGGGGCGTGGTGTAGATCAGATACTGCCGCATCCGAGTAACCCCGTACTGTATGAATCCTATGTGAAAGATGCACGGCATTATGTGGAACTGGCCGAAAGAGTGAACGGACCCATACCACGCCCCGTCCCGTACAACTACCTCTGGGGAGATACGCTTAAGTACATGAAGGATGCCGATGCACGTATTATCAACCTGGAAACCAGTATCACCTATAGTGAAGCGTATTTGGACAAGGGGATCAACTATCGTACGCACCCCAAAAACATCCCTTGCCTTACCGAAGCGCATATCGATTGTTGTGTATTAGCGAACAACCATGTTATGGATTGGGGCACAGCGGGATTGCTGGAGACTCTTGAAACCTTAAAAAAGGTGGGGATCGGGTATGCTGGAGCGGGTAGGGACCGTACGGAAGCCAGCGCACCTGCAATTCTAGAAATGGGAGACAACGGCCGCGTGTTGGTGTTTTCCTTCGGATGTACCTCCAGTGGAATTCCGCAGTATTGGAAGGCAACAGAGAACAGCCCTGGGGTGAATGTACTCGATGATTTTTCCATGGAAACCGTAGAGCGTATCAACCAATTGGTCACTACCTACAAACAAACAAATGATGTGGTCGTTGCCTCCATCCACTGGGGCGGTAACTGGGGGTATGACATTCCGCTTGCACATCGGTATTTTGCATATCACCTGATCGATCAGGCCCAGATCGATATTATCCACGGACATTCTTCCCATCACTTTTTGGGCATTGAGGTGTATAAAAAAAGACCTATACTCTATGGTTGTGGCGACCTATTGAACGACTATGAGGGCATTAGCGGCCACGAATCCTACAAGGCCCAGCTGGGGTTCCTGTATGTTGTGGAAGTTAGCACTACTGGGGAGCTCACTAGCTTGCAACTGGTACCTACGGAAATAAAAAAGCTACAACTAAAACGGCCCAATAAAAAAAACCGTAGTTGGGTGCAAAAGGTCTTGAACAGGGAGTGTAAGCAGTTTGGCACCCAGGTGAACTTGGCGGATAATGGTTCTTTCTTTTTAGGCTGGACCTGAAGCCTTGGGTACCACGCCAGCTTTCTTAAATGATGTGTATCATTGTGTGTTTGCTAAGATGTTTACACCTTGTTTTCATTAGACATAACCGACCAGGAATGGGGTTTGGAAACCCCAACCATACCGTATAGTAGCACTAAAAAAGAACATCATGACAACTAAAAAAGCAAGGGGCCTTATTTTAAAATTTTTGGGTCTCACCGTATTCTTTTTATACACCGGCAGCTATGCCCAAGAACAGATTGGGGGCTGGGACCCGGAACTTGAGGCAAAGGCGATGGAAACGATAGCCCTGTTCAAGGAAAAAGACCCGGGATTGGAACGTTTCTTTAAAGAAGCCTATGGGTATGCCGTTTTCCCAGGGGTAGGAAAGGGAGCGGTAGGGGTTGGTGGCGCCCATGGCTCAGGAGTGGTTTTTGAGGCGGGGGAGCCTATTGGCAAGGCCACGATGACACAGATTACCGTTGGGTTTCAGTTTGGCGGACAGGCCTATAGTGAGCTTATATTTTTTGAGGATGAAAAGGCCATGAAACGGTTTAAGCGCGGAAAACTAAAATTTGCGGGGCAGGTCTCCGCCGTAGCAGTAACCCTAGGTGCCTCTGCCGATGTGGCCTACCAAAACGGTGTGGCCGTGGTCACTATGGGCAAAGCCGGACTTATGTACGAAGCCTCGGTTGGGGGGCAAAAGTTTAAGTTTAGACCTAAAAATGAATGAAGCGGAAGCAAGGGATAGGAACGTCTAGTACATGAAAAGTAGGCGATTTTGAAGCACTAAACTTTCAGCTTGGCACAAACTTTAATACGAGCCAAAATCTATGATTCTACTACTATTTTGCCTATTTTTTTATACATTGTTGTACTGCGTTATTATTGTATTTGTTGGTATTTTCTTCTTCTTTTTTCAAATGCCAGTTCTCCACCCTCAAGTATTTGGCATATTTTAGAGTTTATTAATTGGTTTTCTAAACTACCCGAAATATAGTTCAATATACCGTCAACATTTGAAGCAACTATAACTTGTTCTGCATCTGCATTTACAACTAAATTGGCATTATGAGTTACAATAATTACTTGTCTATACTGTTTTAATTCTTTAAATAATGAGATAAGATTTTGCATAATAAACTCATTATCTAAGTCATCTTCTGGTTGGTCAAAAATTATTGGTTTAGAAAAGGCTTCCGTTGCAAGCATCATTTTTAAGTAGACTGTTCCTTTTTGTCCAACAGAAATTTTATTTAAATCTTTTTCTTTGTATTTGAGTATTGGGAATACTTTCAAGTACTGCTTACGTTCTGATTCTTTAAAGAATATGTCTTTTAGGATTTTACTATGAATATTGTCGCTTTCATAAAAATCTTGATACTTGGTTCTGAGAAAGTCATAAAAAGAATCTAAGTCCGTAATTTCAAATGCACTTTTTTGGGCTTCAATATTTCCTTTAATTCTCCACTTTGCTCCATCTATTGAATGGTAGATTAAACTGTAGAATTTTTCAATATCAAAATCTATTTTGACTTCAATTTCGAGGTCTGTTAGTAGATTTTTCATAATTGCCTTTTGAGAAGGATTTAACCGTTCTTTAGAATCTACATCTTTGAAATCTTCCCAATTTTTCAGTAGTTCAGAAACTTGCGATTCATAGTCTGATTTAATTTTATCAATAAGTGAAATGTGTCCAGGGTCTGAAAAGTAAATCTTCTTTTTAAGTATTGCTAATTGTTCTTTTTTCGATTTTGAAATCGCAATATCTTCACGGATTTGAGATAAATTTTTCTGAAACTTATCTATATCATTTAGTAATGTTGTCAAATCACCTTTATAGTCTTTAAATTCTTCTTTGACAGCAGAAATGATAACTGAAATTGTTTCAACCTCTTTTTGCAATTCAGACTTCCAAGCAATTATTTCATCAAACTGTTTCTTTAAAGCAGATAATTCAATTAGAGATATTTTAGAGGCTTCTCCGTTTACTTTACTGATTTCTTGATTTAATTTCTCAATGGAATTATTTAGACTTATTTCTAATTCATTTAATTCTTTGAGCTTAGAATTCAGATTATTTCTATTCCTAAGATTTTCAGAGTATTTCTCTAATTTGTCTTTATTTTCACTTGTAGTGATATTACTTATGAAATCATTGATCGCTTTTTCTTGGCTTTCTAGATATTTAATTGAATAAATAAAATTTCCATCTTCATCTTTTATGCTAAAAAAACGATTCAATTCGTGAAACTCCTCTAAAGCATCCAATATTTGCTTATCAAGTTCCTTATTAAATTCTGGCTCTTTAAGTTTTGCAAGTTTTCTTATAGAGTTTGCAAGTTGAAATTGTTTATCTTTTTTCTCAACTAAAGTTTTTAATCGACCTTGATTTATATAGATAAATTCTACTGCTTTCTTATCTTCTGTTAGGTCAAAATTAATTATGTCATCTTCTGATTGATTGGATTTATGATATGACAAGTTAACTTCACCATTTTTATTAAAAACCCCTTCTTTTGAATGTTCTTGACCTATGAAACTACTAGCTACATAGTCTGTAAGCATACTTTTCCCTTCTCCACGACCTCCAATAATAGTTACTAAATTTTGATTTAATGGAATGCCCTCATTTTGTTGGAAATTCAAATCGTCTTCGTCCTCAAAGACACTTAAATTGTTTTTAAATTTAATGTTAGAAATGTATGGCTTGTCAAATTCGAGAACAGGGTTTTTGTCCGATATTCTTATTCTTTCCTCTGGTTCATAAAGAATTTGTATTAATCCGTCAAAAGTTGGGTCAGCTTTAATCCAACAATACCGATTATCATCAGGGTTGAATATTTTATCATTCGAATGAGCGTCACAGCCGTGAAAGCAAGGTTTTAATGAACCGCATTTTCGTATTACTGTCTGTTCATCATCAACACTTTTACCTGTAAAGTAATTTCGGTCTCCTTCGTTTGAAGAGAATATTGTGTCTGAAAACTGATATAGACTCTGTCGGGTGGCATCTAATTGTGATTCATTTTTGTTAATGAAAAAATCTTCGTGTTTAACAATACCTGTAACACCGTCAGTACTCTTGTTGGAAGCTACGATAATTGTGTTTTCCTTTAATTTTCGGTCATTTTTGAATATTGAATCGAGAGAATCTAATGTAATAACAAATTGCTCTACACCTTTTTTATATGCAGTTTCTTCATCTAAAGTTTGATAATTAGAATGGTCTCTGCCAAACCTTATCAGCTCTTGTTTTGTAGCTGAGTAACTGCTGTTAGAATTTGTAAATTTCAACTTTGCTAAAAATCTTGTTTCAATTTCGGAATCAATTGAATTATTAAAAATGCAATGCAAGTTAATAGGTGTTGCCGAACCTGTTACAGGTAAAACTCTTAACTCAATATTTGGTAATATAAGGTCAAACTGTTTAGTGATAGTCCCATCAGTTTGTAATTTTTTGAATTTGAAATAATTTTCAATACTGAAATAATCTGTGATTCCTAGGACAGAAATCTGCTGAGTTGAATTGTTAATTGAAGTAACATAATTATCCCATTTCTCTTCAAGATTCGCACCTGTAAATTGGTCGTTCTTTTTTGTTCCTGGTGTGTGAATATGTAAATCCCAAATTCTCCATTCAGAACCTTTAGGGTAATTTTTACTCATATGTTCGATTTTTCTTTAATGCAGTACAACTAATACATAAAGTTATTGTTGATATCCTGTTTATAAGGTTAACTCAAAAATAGTCCGTTCGATGGGGGAGAGAAAACGTACGTAACTATAGCTATTAACAAGAAATTACGACAATATACCCATACTATTCTTTACAAGTAGTATAAATTCTTATTTTCTTGGCAATTACCACCATACCACAAAAAACTACTCGTATTCGGTATCAGATTTCCGTAGCCAGACCATGGGGGCGTTTTCTTTAATTAGCCGCAGGTTAATTTCCATACAGGTCTCAAAATGATTGGTCCACTGTACTTTCCCATGGGGCGCTACCACCCATTCCGTTTTATAGGTTGTTTGATCTCATAAATAATTGTCCATCAAAATAAAAATTTACCTAATTGATCTTAGCTATTAAAGAATTTGTATATAAGTCATAGATGCATAAACTCCCGTCATTTTCTAATTGAAAAAAGGCATTGGTTCCAATTTGTGGCGTATTTGAGGCATAAATCGGATCAAAGTCATTATTGTAAAAAACCAAATTACAATCTGACTGCATGACCAACCTACCGGGAACCCCTAAATCCTTTTGCCAAATAGCAGCGGGTTTCGTTCCAGTTAAATCGTACAAGATCAATGATCCAGTTGTGTTATTAATGAACTGATAGTTTCCATTTAATGAGTATAAACACTGTCCTGGAGACAAGAATTGATTCTGATATCCAGAAAGGCTGTAATAAGAAGTTAATTCACCTGCTAAATCTTTGACCATTAATTGTTCAATTTGGGAAATATCATTCGTCCCGTATTGTGCATTCAACACAATCAACTTAGTTATTGCGGCAATTGCAGTCATATCATAACCGCTAATGACACCACAAGATTTCAACCACGCACCTGTGGCATAGGCGTTATAATTTACATCTCCTTGATAAACCTGCGTGCAATCCACAATTACTGTTCCCGAGCCATGAATACTTTTCAATACATTTTGCATTTGTTGATAACTTGGAACATTGCCTTCTCCATAAGCCTCCAATATTAAGCCTTTTATAGTTGGTGAACTCTTCATTATGTTTTGAATCATGGAAACTAACAAAGATTCATCTCCATTTACATTATAATATGCGGGAAACATTAGTAGCGGAATAGTGGCTGTAGAATCAATATTGGCTTTAATGGTTTGTAATATTTGTTTAACCTGTGGTATGTGATTATCGATTGCCTTATTTTTAGGTTGAGGCATCAACATTGAGTTATTTATAACGGGTAACACACCATATTCACCCAATGCAGGGAAATTAGGTGACGTAAAGGCGGTAAATTCACTGGCGTTGCTTTTCACAACACGATTTCCTCTATACAAATAATCATCAAAATAAAGACAAACCTCTGGCATCTTAAATGTTGCAAATTCGATTGCACCAAGTACATTTCTCAATGCATCAGTATTATACAATAGGGTACAATTTTCTGAATCATTTTGAAAAAATAATGGTAATTGAGACCCCGAAACAATAACAGGTTTAGAAACATTAGGTAATAAAAATGATAGAGCTGAAGATGTAAATGCCATGGTGTCAGTACCATGAAGAATGAGAAAACCGTCATAACCCTCATAATTGTCCACAATTTTATTTGCCATCAATAGCCAATCAGATGGTTGCATATTGGTGCTATCCAATGTTTTCTCAAACCAATCATAGTGTATTGTTGTTCCAGAAATTTGTGTTGTTATTGTCCCCTCCACATTATCTTTGAAGGCTTTGACAAATTTTGGCCCCTGTAATGGTGCTAATGGAGTCCCTACACAACCAATGGTTCCTCCAGTATATAATAGATATAATTTCATAATTTTCTGAAAATAGATTAAATTATATTTACACCGGTTGAGGGGACAAACATATAGGTATAAAAGTCATATGACACTACCAATTCACTAGGATTAGATTTACTAATTGGTCCTTGGTTTACTTTCCAATTTGCTGTTTGTGGATTTATAATTGGTTCTCCCGCAAAATCAAAGTTAGTTACTTGATCTCCACCATCTTTTTGTGACCATGTTGACAATTGAATATCATCACATCTAACCCAGTGATAATCTCCAGGCCAACCATTAGTAGCATCGGTTGGTGAGATTAACAAAGCAACATAATGTCCTGCATTAGCATTTGATTCTTGGTGTGTTTTAAGCTGTTCTAGAGAAGCTCCCACATCTTTTAAACCATCCATGGTCGCTCCTTTTACAACGTCTTGACCTGTGAAATTTGCAGGTAATAAATAGCCATTAATTCTTCCTGGTTGTGGAAATGAATTACTGGTAATTACACAACCGTAAGCATAACAGTTATTATTCGGTTGAAACTTAGCCGACATAAAATATCCATCGCAATCGGTAGGTGGATTATAGCCATTATACTTACCAAACACTGTAGGTGCGTATTGGGCAATATCACCCACTCCCGTTATATGTACATAATGGGGAGGAATTATGGATTCATCGGTTACTTGTGCTTTTAATAAATGTCTTGTATCATCTTCAGGTATGCGCCCTGAAAACTTAAATTTTCTTGGTTTGCTCATGGTTTAATTAAACTTTAGTTAATAATTCTTTAGATTCTCTGATAGAAATATTTTTTGAAACAGTATGCGTACCAAAAACATCCGTAATAAGAGTATAAGGATTTGTTCTTGGGTTGCCGTTTAATTGATATGCACAATTAACGGTATGACCATCTGTAAAAAACAAAGCGGTGGCCTGGGTGTAATAAGGAGATTCTTGCGGTGGTGTTTCACTATTTACCCTACAAATAGAGAATACCGTTTCACCAAAGTATTGGTCTTTTAATACGTTAAAGGGGCCTTGTGCATTAGTGTTTTTTTCAAGAGCAGCTTCAGCTCTAACCAACCTTAAATAAGAACTATGGTTCATAGGATAGAGTACCCCTCCATATAACATCCTAAAGTGATTAGTGGATGCAAAGAATAGATCCGTTCGTTCAATGCATTCCACAACATCTTCATTTGTTTCTATAAAATACGATGAGGTAGCATCATTAATAAGTAAAATATCAGGACTTTTAAAGCTTTTATAAAACTTACTCATATAGACTGCTGCCTCTTGAGCTGTTTTACAATCAGAAATAATTTTGGTGTATGCTGCAAATATATCTTGGTCTACACCCTTAAGTACAGCTATATGTTTGTCGGTTACTTCTAAATAAGCATCAGCAGCTACAAAAGACACCCCATAATTATTCACTCCTGCCCAAGGGCCATTACTTCCAACTCTTTTAAAGGGAAGGTATTTTATGTCTCCCAGTCCCTGTTCAATTATCGGTTCAATAAATTCAGTTTTTTTTTCTAAATCACATTGTTTAAAGGATATTAGTCCATTTGATTCCGGAATAAATACATTTCCAATTGTACACATATCCTTAGTTTTTGTTATTATAGTTTAACACATATTCCGCAGAAATTCTCAATGATTCATAGAACCAAGGAGCTTCATATTGTGGAGTTGATGAGTATTTGTTTAATACTTCATCTTTTGTCATTTTAAGAATGGATACCCAATTTTCTTTATTAGCGGCATCAACTAATAATTTAATTTGTTCAGGTGTGAAGTCTTGTGAAGCAAGTTGTAACACAATTTGAGGCTTTACTTTTAATCCAAATACGCAATATAAAGTTTGGACCCCTCCCGTTGGATCTCTTTGCAATGGCGTCAATACAAATTCCTCATTACTGACAATCATTGTTCCCAAATCTATACCATAACAACCACGGTCGTCTAACTGCGGATTACCTAATCCTAAAGAAAGACTTGACTGAGAAATATACCAGTTAGGTTTTGAATCATTTTTGTCCATTGAAGATGCCGATGGAATGAAAATATTGTCATTTATCCAATTGATAACTGTTTTCTCATTTAGTAGAGAGGTGTAAGTGTACTCATTGTTCTTTAATGCTGGTTGGGGAGGGTTGGCACCTTGAGCAAAAATGCTAACTTGACCATGAAATGTCTTACTAACAATTTTAAAAAAAGCTAAAAAACGTTCTGTTCTACTTAAGTGACTTAAGGCAATAATAGGATTGCTGTCTTTATCTTTTCCTTCAACAATTACAATAATGCATGACGTAGCACTGTCTGAATATAAGTAATGTTTATCTCGAACTGATGGATTGTTAAGGTTTGAAATAAAATAATTGTCTTGGCCTATATAAAAAAATCCATCAGGTAAATTATTTTTAACCAGTAATTTTGTTTGATTAATTTTCATTTTTTTGATTTATTAATTACCTATAACGATAGGAGTATACTAACTTTTTTATATGCCCAACTCAAAAATAGTTCGTTCGATGGTGGAGGAAAAATGAACGTATCTATAGCTATTAACAAGAAATTACGACAATATACCTATACTATTCTTTACAAGTAGTATAAATTCTTATTTTCTTAGCAATTACCACCACACCACAAAAAACTTCTCGAATTCCGTTTCAGATTTCCGCAGCCAGACCATGGGGGCGTTTTCTTTAACCAGCCGTAGGTTAATTTCCATACAGGTCTCAAAATGATTGGTCCACTGTACATTCCCATGGGGCGCTACCACCCATTCCGTTTTATAGGGGATATAATAGGTATGGGCCTTGAACTCGGACGTATTAAAACTATTGAACCGTAGCCAATACCCGGTAACACAGTGCTTGTTCAGGGGCCTAATATGCACCGAAGTGTCCCCATAGGGCATAAACAATTGGGCCTTATAACAAGTCTCATGGGTTATTTCGGTACTGTTGATATGGTTTTGGAGCAAGGTTTCCCTACCTTCTTTTGAATGGAGAAGTTGAAATTGAACGTTCTTTATCTTTTCCATTTTGGTAAAGAACATATCCCGTTTGTTAGGCCCCATCAATTGATGGATAGGTTCGGAGATATTCGTATCGATAATATAGAATTTGTAGGTAAGCTCTATATGTACCAGTTGTTCCGTTGTTTTGCTACGTATGATAAAATCAATTTCCCCTAGGGTCTGTTTTCCTTTCCGTACAGGTAGGTTGTGCAGCAAAATATCATAATGTCCGGAGTGGGAGAGGAGTTGATGAAATACATACTCCATTTGATGCCCCAGTCGCAAACGCTCCGGTATGGCTTGGGGTACAAAGGTGGAAAGGTCCAGCTCAGGAAGCTCAAATTGCGGAATACCGAATTGCACCCGCGTCCACAGGGGCGGTGTTTCTAGAAATCCGCTAAAGCGTTTATCGGTCATCATTGTTACTTGTGGCGAAAGCGTTAAGTTTTCTTAAAAGGGATATTATGCAATGTTAAAAGTAGTATTTTTATACTATGGCTATGAATATGAGAAAAGGGTTTCGGTTTGTTCCTTACGAAGCTCCCGAACAAACTCCCTTTGATAAACTTTTTGAGATTTTTCAAGAATTGATTACCCATACTTCGGGCGATTTCGATGAGGCCATCGATTGGCTACGTGAGCTGGACAAGGAATATGAGCTTACCGATGAGAACTATACCATAGATGATTTTATAGAAGACCTAAAGGCCAAAGGCTATATACGTGAAGAATTTGAGGATGGCGGCGGACAAATGGGCGAAGAGGGCGAGGAAGGTGATGGTGGTGGTAAGGGCACGATTTCCATCACGGCCAAAATGGAGCGTATCATTAGACAACGTGCCTTGGACCAAATTTTTGGAAAACTAAAACGTAGTGGCGCGGGCAACCATAAAACGGGAAAATCCGGCCAGGGAGACGAGCACACGGGAGACTTTAGGGAATATAGATATGGTGATGGCCTAGAGCATATCTCCATGACCGAAAGCCTTAAAAACGCCCAAGTAAACCATGGTATCGGTAGCTTTTCATTGAGTGAGGAAGATTTGGTGGTAGAGGATACCCAATACAAGGCACAGATGAGTACGGTGCTGATGATAGATATTAGCCATAGTATGATCTTATATGGTGAGGACCGGATCACCCCCGCCAAAAAGGTGGCCATGGCCTTGGCAGAGCTTATTACCACGCGGTACCCAAAGGATACCTTGGATATATTGGTGTTTGGTAACGATGCCTGGCCCATACCCATTAAGGACCTGCCCTATTTAAAAGTGGGGCCCTACCATACCAATACCGTTGCCGGACTACAATTGGCGATGGATATGCTACGGAGAAAACGCAATACCAACAAACAGATCTTTATGATTACCGATGGTAAGCCCAGTTGTCTGCGACTGCCCGATGGCACCTACTATAAAAATAGTGTGGGGCTGGACGATTATATTGTGGAGAAGTGCTACACTATGGCACGACAGGCGAGAAAGTTACACATACCGATCACCACCTTTATGATTGCACAAGATCCCTATTTGATGCAGTTTATCCGGCATTTTACGGAGGCCAATAAGGGCAAGGCCTTTTTTACGGGATTGAAGGGTTTAGGTGAAATGATTTTTGAGGATTATGAAAACAATAGAAGAAAAAGATTGAAATAGCTTCGACTACGCTCAGCTACCGGAGTAATAACAACTGGTGATTGAGCGGAGTCGAAATCACAAGGAAAAATAGCTTCGACTACGCTCAGCTACCGGAGTAATAACAACTGGTGATTGAGCGGAGTCGAAATCACAAGGAAAAATAGCTTCGACTACGCTCAGCTACCGGAGTAATAGGAACAGGTGATTGAGCGGCGTCGAAATCACGAAGAAAAAATAGCTTCGACTACGCTCAGCTACCGGAGTAATGGCAACAGGTGATTGAGCGGAGTCGAAATCACAAGGAAAGAAACTAAAACGGTTAAAATAGCTTCGACTACGCTCTGCTACCGGGGTAATAATAACAGGTGATTGGGCGGAGTCGAAATCACGAAGAAAAAATAGCTTCGACTACGCTCAGCTACCGGGGTAATAACAACAGGTGATTGAGCGGAGTCGAAATCACAAGGAAAAATAGCTTCGACTACGCTCAGCTACCGGAGTAATAGTAACAGGTGATTGAGCGGAGTCGAAATCACGAAGAAAAAATAGCTTTGGCTACGCTCAGCTATCGAAATAACGAAAAACGATTTATGAAATTAAAGCATACCAAAATCAAGACCTTGGACCAACTGATCAAAGCTGGTTACAAAAGTAAAAGTATAAAAGATGAATTACGTGATAACCTAAGGGAGCGTATTAAGAACGGGGAAGAAACCTTTGCTGGGGTATGGGGTTATGAGAATTCGGTTATCCCTGAATTGGAACGCGCTATTTTATCACGTCATAATATTAACCTTCTAGGCTTACGGGGCCAGGCTAAAACACGATTGGCAAGGTTAATGGTGAATCTATTGGATGAATGGATCCCTGTAGTGGAAGGTTCTGAAATTAATGATGACCCCTTACGGCCTATGTCCCGATATGCTATGGAATTGATACGGGAAAAAGGGGATGATACACCCATTTCTTGGATCCATAGAGAAGAGCGTTTTTATGAAAAACTGGCAACGCCAGACGTTACGGTAGCAGATTTAATAGGTGATGTGGATCCTATAAAGGCAGCGAACCTAAAACTTTCCTATGCAGATGACCGGGTAATCCATTTTGGTATGATTCCACGGGCCAACCGTTGTGTTTTCGTTATCAATGAATTACCGGATCTACAGGCACGTATTCAAGTTTCCCTCTTCAATATCCTGGAAGAAGGTGATATACAGATCCGAGGCTTTAAATTACGATTGCCTTTGGATATCCAGTTCGTATTTACGGCCAATCCAGAAGATTACACCAATAGGGGAAGCATCGTAACGCCTTTAAAAGACCGTATAGGTTCACAAATATTGACCCATTACCCCGATGATATTGAGACCGCCCGTAAAATAACGGAACAGGAATCGAATCTTGATCAGCGCCAGACAGAAACCGTTTATGTGCCGGATATAGCCAAAGACCTTTTGGAACAAATTAGTTTTGAAGCGCGGAATAGTGAATATGTAGATGCCAAAAGTGGGGTCAGTGCACGTACCAGCATTACTGCCTTTGAAAATTTATTAAGTACTGCAGAGCGTAGGGCCTTATTGTCAGGGGCAGATAAAACCATGGTACGGTTAAGTGACTTTCTAGGTGTTATACCAGCCATAACAGGAAAAATAGAGTTGGTGTATGAAGGAGAGCAGGAGGGAGCCGATGGCGTTGCCGCCATCCTAATCGATGATGCCGTTAAGTCCTTGTTTCCTGAGTATTTCCCGAAAATAAATAAATTGGAACGCAAGGATGCGGAAACCCCATATGATGCCTTGTTACATTGGTTTTTTCAGGGCGAAGGATTTGAACTATTAGATGATTTCACCGACGAGGAGTACAAACGCACCTTAGATGGCATACCAGAATTAAATCAACTTTTAAAGACCTATCAACCAGATTTTCCAGTTGAGGATAGTTATTTTTTAAAGGAGCTTTTGCTTTGGGGCTTGGTATCCCATAAAAAATTGAGTAAACATAGGTTTGAGGAAGGTTATCAGTTCAAAGACCTCTATGGTAGTTTTATAAGTGGATTATAAAATCAAAATGAGGCTGTCTAAAAATCCTATTTCGTTGTCTGTTCGAGCGCAGTCGAGAACTATAAGCCTTTGATTTTTCAATAAATTTCGACTGCGCTCGATATGACAGTAGTGCTAATTTTAGGTTTTTTAGACAGCCCCTTTTATTTATGACTTGGATTTTAATTCCAGTTGTCTACATGCTGGCCCATTTCGTCAAATCGGTAACTTCCAACGAGTTGTTTTCTATAGCTAAAGCTTAATAAGGTAAGACCCATTAGAACTAAATAGAGCAGGAATATTGAAACGCCTAGAGGTATAAAAGTGCTGGGTATTAAATATTCTTCATAATTACCATAAGATAAAAGTATAATAAGGCTATCTATGGTTTTGTATAAATAGATAATCAGAATTACATACAATGAAAATTCCAAATTTCGCATAGGCCGATCGCTTAGTTCGTCCTCTTTTATTTTAAACCACATGACATATAAAAATAAAAAATGCACCACCGATAAAATAGGAATGATGTAGTTGTCAATTTTAAAAAAATAAAACTTATTGGTGTAGAGGCCATAAAAGCTAAAAATGTTCAAAAAAAACAAAATAACAACGGACAAAAAAAGCGTTCGCTTCCAAGGAAAAAATCCTTTTATCATATTCATAATACCTTTATTATAGGCACATTGGGGCCTTTTGCACAATACTAACGATCAATTTATGGGTTTGTTTTAAAAAAATCGATGAACCGTATTAAACATAATGTAATCAGCAATAAAAGCAATAATACTATTAGCTAAGCCAGTTTTTGTCGATTGCCCTATTCGAAAATAACACGAGTAAAACGCTTACCACTAAAATCATAATTGGCATGGCCATGGCTCCCGTACCATACACCTCAAAAGTATTGCTCAAAAAGAAATTATAGGTGGTTTGTGCCAACACTCCCAAGAGGGAAATAACAAAAACGGTTTTCGCCAACTTTTTACGAATCAACAATAAAATACAGCCAAGCAACCCAGCCCAAACCGCTATGGCAAAAGCAGCGGTTACCCACGCCGGTTGTGATTCGTACAATGCCCGTTCCGCTTGGGACATGGCTTCCAAAGCTTCAATACTCATAAACGCTTGGGCCAAATAGGCAAAAACGCCCATTACATTCCATAAAAGAGCCAATACACTTACGATCCAAAACCACTTAGGTGGGTTAACTTTAGTTTCTGTAGTCATAATAATTTGGTTTAGATTAGTTGTTGTTAATTTACAAAAAAGAACAATTACTTGTTTTGAATAATTAGTACCACTATGGTATTTTGTTCGATTTTAAAAAAGCATGGAGAGAATACGGTTTTATTATCTTATCAGGATTCAATACTTAGGGTTTCGATTTAGTGGTTGGCAAAAGCAACCAAATCAGTTGACCATAGAAGGTATGCTTAGCAAGACCTTGAAATATGTGTTACCGGAAAAGCGATTTAAATTGTTGGCCTCTGGTAGAACAGATGCTAAGGTATCTGCGTTGAATGGTGTTTTTGAGTTATTTCTAGAGAATCATCAAATAGCAGATTTGGAGGAATTTATAGCGGTGTTCAATAAAAATTTACCACCAGATATTAGGGTCACGCAAATAGAGCCCACAAATGCGGATTTCAATATCATTCAAAACAGCAAATCGAAAGAGTATACCTATCTATTTTCATTTGGAGAAAAAAACCATCCGTTTTGCGCCCCGTTTTTAGCCAATATAGTTGAAAATCTAGATATTGATGAAATGATGTCGGTAGCAGAATTATTTAAAGGTACACATGATTTTTCAGCGTATACGGCAAGATTACAGCCAAATACCAAAGTTATACGAAACGTAAACTCGTGTAATATCTCCAATAATGAATTGATTAGTGCCAGTTTCTTTCCAAAAAACAGTTATGCCCTAACCATTAAGGGTGATGGGTTTATGCGGTATCAAATACGTATGATTATGGGTGCTTTGTTTCAAGTAGGTAAAGGGGAGTTAAGCAAACAGCAAATAATAGATTCACTGAAGCCTAACAACACTATACAACTTACGACGGTGGCTCCTGGCTCTGGATTAATACTTAACCAGGTAGAATTTAAAACCACAACGTAGCAGCTTTTATTATCTTTAAACAAACTTTTGACCAATGGCATTGAAACGGAAATTGAACATCCCTAAAATAAAAAAGAAGGTTTCCCGTGTACATGGTAAAATGGGCACCGCTCCCGGTACCGTAAGTTATTTGGGTAGTAAGGAAAAAGGGGAAAGTGAAGTTTTTGTTACAGCGTATGATGGTGAATCGTTCGAGAGTACCAATGTTAAGGACTTAGATGCCATTTTAAAGTATAAAAATTCTATAAAAACAACATGGATCAATGTGGTTGGTATCACTGATGAGTCCTTTATTGAAGAATTGGGAAAAAGATTTGGGCTAAACCCCTTACTGCTTGAAGATGCTGTAAACACGGACCAACGACCTAAAATTGATGAGTATGAAGATCATATTTTTGGAGTTTTTCGTATGCTTTATATAAATGGGAATGATGAGATTATTGGGGAGCATGTGGCTATGGTATTGATGGAAAATACGGTCCTAGTTTTTCAAGAGGTACGTGAGGACGTTTTTGGAGGTGTTAGAAATAGGCTCCAATCCCTTTCTGGAAGAATTAGAACTCGTGGGGCAGACTATTTGTTTTTTGCTTTGTTGGATGCGATTATAGATAATTATTTCCTCGTTTTGGAACATATAAACCATAGAATTGAGGCTTTGGAAGATGAAGTATATGCCGACCCAAAACCGATTGTGGCCCAAAACATACAGCAATTAAAAAAGGAAGTACTTAAAATTAGACGGTGGATCTTCCCGGTAAAGGAATTAGTGAGTAGGCTCATAGATTCTGACCATGCCCTTATAAAACATGACACTAAACTCTACTTAAGGGACGCTCTGGACCATTCGCTTGAAATTAATGAAAGCCTTCAGATCTACAGGGAAATGAGTATGAGTTTAATGGAAATGTACATGAGTAATATGAGCAATAAGATGAACGAGGTAATGAAGGTACTTACGATAATGGCCTCAATCTTCATCCCATTAACCTTTATTGCAGGCATCTACGGTATGAACTTTGAACACATGCCGGAATTGCACTATAAATATGGCTATTATACCGTTTGGGCGGTAATGATCTTACTTTTTATAGGGATGCTGTTCTATTTTAAAAAGAAGGACTGGCTTTAAGCACCCCTCTAAATGGGTTGCATTAATTAGTATCCCACTTATTTTGTAAATTGAAGACCTATGATTTCTTCAATAGATTGGAAGTACGTGTTGGCGGTTATCGTGATATCCTATCTCGTAATTAATATTCTTGTTTATTTTTTACAGGATTATCTATTGTTCAAACCTGAGAAACTGCATAAGGATTTTGAGTTCTACTATGACAATCAGAGTATTGAGGAATATAATATAGAAACTAGGGATGGTGCCGTGATTAACGGGTTACGATTTAAGACCAAGAACCCCAAAGGTGTTGTTTTTTATTTGAAGGGAAATTCTAAAAGCATCAAAGGCTGGGGAAAATTTGCGGTCGACTTTACAAGGCATCACTATGATGTGGTTATGGTAGATTATAGAGGGTTTGGCAAAAGCACGGGAAGACGAACCCAAAAAGCCATAAAACGGGACTTGCAAGTGGTTTATGATAAACTAAAGGAAAACGTTCCTGAAAAATACATCATTTTATACGGACGTTCATTGGGTTCAGGATTTGCAACGAAATTGGCATCCATGAACAATCCGAGGATGCTTATTTTAGATGCTCCCTATTACAGCTTAAGTAAAGTGGCAAAAAGATATATGCCTTTTATGCCCTTATCATTATTAATTAAGTTTCCTATGCCCACGTATAAATGGTTAAAATATGTAAAATGTCCCATTCATATTATCCATGGTACCGACGATAAACTAATACCTTATAAAACCAGTGTGAAACTCTCTAGAATTCAGCCAAAACTAACAACACTACATTCGGTAATAGGGGGAGGGCACAAAAATCTAAATACCTTTGAGGCATATCATAAAATGTTGGACAATATTATTACCACAAGATCAAAACCCATTAATTTAGAGGGTTCCAGTATTCATGTGAAGCACTCATCTAAAAAACGAAATGCGTAGATTAAAAAAAATTGGATTAGTTGTATTGGTCCTTTACTTGCTATTGTTGGGCTCTGCATATGTCTTTCAAGAAAAACTCATATTCATCCCTTCTAAAATGCCCATAAACCATACCTATGATTTTTGTCAAAATTATGAGGAACTTTGGTTAACGGCAGATGACGGCGCCAAATTAAACGCCGTACACATTAAAAACGAATCGGAAAAAGGTGTAGTACTCTATTTTCATGGTAATTCCGGAAACATTTCACATTTAAACCATGTTGCCAACTTAATTACAGCCTATGGATATGATGGAATTTTTGTTGATTACAGGACTTATGGCAAAAGTACTGGGGAATTGAGCGAGCAAGCCATTAAAAATGATGCACAACTTTTTTATGATTACGCGAAAGCCATTTATAATGAAAGTGATATTATAGTGTACGGAAGGTCTTTTGGTACTGGTGTGGCATCTGGTTTAGCGGCAACTAATAAACCATGTAAATTGGTGTTGGAATCCCCGTTTTATAGTGCGGTTGCATTAGGAAAACATAGGTTCCCAATTTTTCCAATAGATCTTTTGTCACAGTTTAAATTTCCATCGCACCACTATGTTAAACAAGTGAATTGTTCTATTTATATAATACATGGCACCGATGATTTTGTAATTCCTTACGAGCAGGCACAGGATTTATTTAATGAAATCCCAGATGGGCAAGGTTATTTTTATACTGTACAGGGTGGTGGGCATAATTATTTACAAGACTTTGAAGTTTTCGACCAAGCAATGGATGATGCCTTCAACTAAAACTTTAATCGAACAAGCCCGAAGATAAATAGCGATCTCCCCTATCACAAATAATAGATACGATTACCCCTTTATCCAATTTTTCCGCCAGCTTTAATGCAACGGTTGCCGCGCCACCACTGCTCATCCCAGAAAAAATACCTTCTTCCTTGGCAAGGGTTATAGCCATTTGCCTTGCTTCGTCCTCGCTGACCTCCATAACCGTATCCACTTTAGAAGCATCAAATATTTTAGGGAGATATTCTTTGGGCCATTTGCGTATGCCAGGTATTTTAGATTCGTCTGTTGGTTGTACACCAACAATCTGTATGTTTTGGTTTTGTTCCTTTAAGTAGGTAGAAGTTCCCATTATGGTACCTGTTGTTCCCATCGCAGAAACAAAATGAGTCACCAAACCATCGGTATCGTTCCAAATCTCTGGTCCTGTGGTTTTATAATGGGCCTTCCAATTATTAGCGTTGGAAAATTGGTTCATCATTACATATCCGTCTTTAATTACCTTCTGCTCCGCATAATCCCGAGCCCCTTCAATACCTACATCAGCAGGGGTAAGGGTAACTTTGGCGCCATAGGCGCGCATGGTCTGTACACGCTCTATTGTAGAGTTTTCTGGCATCACCAATTCTATATCCAAATGGTAAATTCCTGCAATCATTGCCAAGGCAATACCAGTATTGCCACTTGTGGCCTCAATTAATTTATCCGTTTTTTTAATACTACCGTCCTTAAGACCACTTTGTATCATGTTTAAGGCGGCACGGTCCTTTACACTTCCACCGGGGTTATGCCCCTCCATTTTAAAAAGGAGCTTTACATTTGGGTTGGTATTTAAGACCCTAGAGGCTATTAAGGGAGTATTTCCTATTAAATCTAAAAGGGATTTAGACATTTGAAGCTGTTTTTATTTTTATTTCTGGAGAATGGAACACAGTTGAGTGCGGTGGAACGGACGCCGTTAGCCATGCATTGCCACCAATAACACTATTGGCACCAATAATTGTTTCTCCACCTAATATTGTGGCATTGGCATATATGGTAACATTATCCTCTATGGTTGGATGCCTTTTTGTTTTTTGCAAGTGTTTGGCGACATACAACCCACCCAAAGTAACACCTTGATATATTTTAACATGGTCTTTTATGATTGCCGTTTCACCGATAACCACACCCGTTCCATGATCAATATGAAAAGAATTGCCTATGGTAGCTCCTGGGTTTATATCCACACCTGTTTGTCTATGGGCATATTCTGTCATTAAACGGGGAACCAAAGGAAATCCAATTTTATATAACTCATGTGCCAATCTGTATATGGCAATGGCATAGAACCCGGGATAGGCCATATACACTTCTTCTATAGATAAGGAAGCGGGGTCACAATTTACGGTTGCCTCTGCATCTAAATTAAGTCGTTCCAAAATTTCCGGTAATTTTTCAACATAGTTGGCCCAAACTTTTTTACAGGGTCTTTCACTTTCCCAACATGCAAGGTCCACAAGATTATTAAATTGTGCCTGTAGTTCCATTAGATTTTCCGAAACAGGCGTATCTATATCAAAAAGGGTGTAAAACAATAAATTTGTAAATGTTTCTACGTCTTCCTTTAATCGATACCTTAAATTAGGTTGTTTCTTATGTTTTATTATTTTCTCTACTATAGATGTGTGGTCCATTATCTTAGTTTATAGAATCAAAATTAACCAATAAATCAAAAGGACTTTCCTGCAATTGGTTAACTTTAGCTTAAAATCACAACTGCTAAGTCGTATGTTACATCCGGTAATTACCAAAGAAACCATAGAATTTTTAAATGACCTAAAAAAAAACAATAACCGTGAGTGGTTTACGGGACATAAAAATAGGTTTACAGAACGTCAAAAAGAGGTAAAAACCTTTATGGAATATATTTTGGAGATGATGAAATCCCATGATGAGATAGAAAAATTGAAAATGTTCAGGATCTACAGGGATATTAGATTTTCAAAGGACAAAACCCCGTATAAGCACAATTTTTCAGGTTCATTTAGTCGTTCTGGCTTAGATAGGAGAGGTGGTTATTATGTACATATAGAACCTGGCGGTAGTTTTATTGCAACAGGTTTTTGGAACCCCGAAAAAGACGACCTTCTAAGGATTAGAAAAGAATGGGAACTGGATACTACTGAGCTTAAGGGAATAATAGAAAATAAAGGGTTTAAGGAAATCTGGGGCGAGTTAGTCGGTGATGAGTTGAAAACAGCACCGAAAGGTTTTGATAAAGATGACCCTAATATTGATTTGATCAAAAAAAAGCAATTTATTTTTATCCGGAAATTTACGGACACAGAAGTCTTACAACAATATTTTGCGGATACTATACTTGAATCTTTTAGGCGTATTAGGCCTTATTTTGACCTAATGAGCAGCATACTTACCACCAATCTAAATGGGGAATCCTTATTGGATTAACACTTGTTCATCAAAAAACTGTACTTGGTCCTGTAACCTTGTAATAACCATATTCATCATTCTTTTGTTAAAAGCCGATGAATTTTGAATATAGTGGTCATATTCCTCAATGGTATATTGGCCTATAATCATTCCTTTTAAAGAATTACGAAATTTGATATCCTTTTGAATGGCATTGGTGATAAAATCCAATCGCTTTTCTAAAGAAAGGTCGTAGAAGGTATTCTTGGTCTTAACGATATAGTTTTGAAAAGCTGCCAACAATAAATCGTTCTGTAATTTGATAATTGGCCTAAGTGTTTCGTTTTGAAATCGCTCTTCAGAGCTCATATTTGGAAGGATTTTGGCCGAAGGAATTGTTGGCCTTATTTGAACTAGCTTTTGTGACCTGAGGTTCATAATGTAGTTATTTATCTAAAGGTAATGATTAAGGTTAGCCTAAATATTTAAGGAATTGGAAGTTTTTAACGAGGTTATAAACAGACTTCAGATTAAGTTGTAATCGCCTGATTATGATGCTAAATCATCCTTCATTATTTTACATTTCTTTAACATATTCTCAATAATTTGATAATATATCATTACTGTTTGTCGATTAATCGGCAAAATCGACAATAAAATGTCAATTTTATAATTGTTGCAGACTCCATTTACCGAATTTAAAATAAGGCCCTAGTGTAAAATCGAAAATGATAAATCTGCATTTTAAAATGAAGATTTATGACTTCTGTACTGATTTTCGTTATAATTTTGAACCATAAAATTTGCATTATGAGATTCCATACAAGAAAATTAGTAAAGCCTGAAGATTTAAATTCTAACGGTACATTGTTTGGTGGTAAGGTTTTGGCGTGGATAGATGAGGAAGCAGCCTTGTATAGTATCATTCAATTAGAAAATGGAAGGATAGTTACCAAATATATGTCTGAAATAAATTTTATGAGTGCCGCAAAACAGGGTGATATTGTAGAAATTGGTATACAGGTGGTAAAATTTGGAAAAACATCACTAACGCTAAACTGCGAGGTTAGGAACAAAATGAACCATGAAACTATCGTTACCGTTGATAATATAATTATGGTGAACCTTAGTGAAGATGGCAAGCCTACTCCCCATGGTAAGACAAAAATTGAGTTTGTTAAAGACAGGTTGGCGGCAATTGATAGTGTTTAGTTATGGGCTAATGTTTTGGCTATAACTTGTACTTCGTCTAAAACACGAAGTAGGTTACCGCGCCATAATTTTTCACTCTCATTTTCGGTATACCCTCTTTTAACAAGTTCTAAGGTTAGATAAGAGGGCTAAGAAGCATCTGACCAACTTTCTATTCCATTGTCAAGGTTAAAATTGGAATTTTCTACATGGTCTATTCTAATTAAACCTACCATATAATCTATATATGCGGTCTACAAAATCGAATATGGTAACCGTTCGTCATCAAGATTTCTGCAATGATCGATCAAGGCCGTAGTAGAGGAATGTGCGGCTATAATTGTTGATTTTTAAACGCTATCATTTCCTTCATTAGCGCTTCTAATGGGTCAGATATATGGATTTTAAATAATATTCTATCTATTTCATTTACATCATCTTAACCTGCATTAATTAAACTATTTTTTAACCTTTTCAAATCCTCTTTACTATTTGCCAAATGCTCAAATTGTTTTAACATCATTAGGGGTATTACGAGCTCTAGTGCACTAGGTGCAATTACTTCGTCTAACCAACAAATAACATCTAATTTTCCCATGGCATAACCTTTAGCGGTGAGTGAATCTTGACCAGTATATCAATTAAACAACTAACATCTAAGCCGCTCTTATTCATCTTAAGGAGATTTAACGGCGTATTTAAATCTTTTATATAGTTAACACCATCTGTGAATTTCTTGAAATTGATATCCTTATGCATATCAATCGTAATGATTTTTAAAGTAATATTCTTACTTTTTCTGGAATCTATTCTTGAGAATTCTATTCTTTTTGTTCACAAGAAAACAACACAGACACAAGGAGAAAACAGACTAAATGCTTCATAATGTTAAATTTTACACCTACAAATTAGGCCCATTCACAACATAAAAAGAAGGCTATAGAACATTTAATTGCCCATAGTAGGTGAAAGCAGGATTTTTAACACTGTAGATACTGAATAATGTATCAAAATTAGCAAACCAACCTATGTCCGTTTTGAAAACGAAAGATTTATTGCACCAATTGTCTCAATTGGAAACCAGTTTGGATTACTTCTCATTTGACACCTTAAGTGCTAAAGAAGCCTCTGCGCTTAAAAGCTCTTTCAATGGGTTTAAAGAAAAGTTAGAACAGCAAATATTTAATCCAGGTGAAAAGATTGAACAACCAAAAGATAAAAGAACTGCCTCGGGAAATGACACGAAGTTTATAGCCCATGTAAGTCACGAAATACGAACACCACTAAATGGAATTATTGGTTTTGTTAATCTTCTTAAAGATGAAGACCTAACTCCTAGCCAGGTTAAAAAGGTAAATGCCATACAATCGGCCTCCTATTCCCTAATGGAAATTATTAATGAGGTTTTGGAGTATTCCAAGCTAATTTCTGGTACAGATGAGTTTGATGAAATTGACTTTAATCTTCACGGCTTGGTAAATGACATCATGTTTTTATGCCAAACCTTAATACTTAATAAAAGTGTCAAACTACAGTATCATATTGACCCTAAAATACCAAATGTTTTAAAAGGGGATCCCTCTAAACTTTCACAAATATTACTTAACCTGATAGGTAATGCAATCAAATTTGTGGAGAAAGGTTCTATATCACTTAAAGTGACCTTAGGCAATACTACGGTTAATAAAGGTTTTAATCTAGATTTCACAGTTTCCGATACTGGTATTGGTATTGCACAAAATAGGTTGAAAAGTATTTTTGAAAGTTACACACAGGCTGAAAATGATACCTTTTCTAAATATGGCGGTACGGGTCTAGGCTTAAGTATTGTGAAGGAAATAGTGGAAAAACAAGATGGTAAAATAAGTGTTGATAGTAAAATTGGTGTTGGTACCACATTTAAGTTCAACATACCCTTTAAAAAAGGGATTCTAAAGAATATTCCACAAAAGTCTGCTGAAACCATTAATGTTAAAAAGGGCAAGGAACTTTTAAGCGGCACCAGCATCTTAGTGTTTGAGGATAACCTCATGAATCAGCATCTCATCACTGAACAACTCACGAAATGGGACTGTAAGGTAATCGTTACCTCTGATGGTAAAAAAGGATTGAACATGTTACTTACCCAAACAATAGATATGGTATTAATGGACCTAAAAATGCCTGGTATGAATGGATTTGAAATTTCTGAACAAATAAGATTACACAAAAAACTTAGTGACGTGCCAATTATAGCGGTTAGTGCGGATTTCACGGCACAAGATCAAGAAAGTTGTATTTCATCTGGCATAAATGACTTTTTATTAAAACCCTATACTTTGGAAGAGCTTTTGTCAAAATTACTTAAGAATAAATCAGAAAAACCACTAACACTTGAAAGTAGAACGCTTTTGCAGCAGACTACCATTAGACCTAACCTAGATTTGAAAGTTGATCTGAAATCTGTTCTAGATGATTGTTGTGAAGAATTGGATGTTCTAGAAGAGCTTATCAGGTTATTTAAGCAAAACGCTTATGAATTTATAGGGACTGTAAAGATTAATCTAGAAAACGATAACCTAGTAGAAATTGGTTTGGCGGCACATAAATTAAAGGCAGGTTTGGCAATGATGAAAGTTGATTACCTAAGAAATTTAATGGTTGAGATGCAAACCAGTTGTAAAAATAATGATAAGGAACGTGTTGAAGTTCTTTTTGAGGATTTCTTAATTAGCTATCCTATCTGTGAAGATAATATAAACAGTTCTTTTAAGAACCTTAAGGGATACTAATATGGTTGGAAAACAAATCTTACTGGCAGATGATGATGAGTTATTGGCATCCTTACTCAATTTTAGATTAAAAAAGGGAGGATATCAAGTACATTATTCTACTAATGGTAAAGAGGTTAAGGAATATTTGAAAACAAATATGCCAGACCTCATCGTCAGTGATATAATGATGCCTTATTTTTCTGGTATTGAGTTAATAAATTATGTTAGGAACGAGCTTTTATCCAGTATTCCAATTATTATCATTTCTTCAGCTGGTAATGAGGAAAATGTATTAAGCGCGTTTGAACTTGGAGCCAATGATTTTATTTCTAAACCAATAAGGCCTTCAGAACTTTTGGTTCGGATCGCACGGGAATTAAATAGCATATAAGATTTGATAAAAGTTCCCCAGACATATATCACACATTTGGTTACCGCCCCTAAAATCTCGACAGATTTATTATGGGGCCTGTCTATTTTGTTTGTGGTATTGACTTTGATTTACGTGTTCTCAGTATTTTATTTTCGAAATAAAATATCAAATGAGGCAGAAAAAATACGGGAAAAGAAAATGGAACTTTCCCCAATCATTAGTGAGTTTCTATTTTATGATGAAAAAGGGGACAAGATTGAAAAGATCAATTACATAGGTTTAAAAATTCAGGTACGGGAACTTATCAAAAATACTTTTGATCGTAAAGTACTTACTGAAATATTAATGGACCTAAGAAAGGATGTATCTGGGGCAACAAGAACGGAACTATTTCATATATACCAAGATTTGGAATTACATAAAGACGCCTATAAGAAATTAAAAAGTCTACGTTGGGAAATAGTTTCCAAAGGTATATATGAGCTTACACAAATGCATGTTGAAGAATCTTATGGTTACATTACCAAATTCATTAATGACAAGCGGCCAACCATAAGAAAACAAGCAGAAATTGCTACTGTAACGTTGAAAGAAGAAGGAATTGCATTTTTCTTGGACCATACTAAATTCAAGATTTCAGAATGGCAACAATTAAAACTGCTGGATGTAGTAAGAAATATAGAAGATCTTCAGCCCCCTTCATTTAGACTTTGGCTTACTTCTAAAAACAACCATGTGGTGCTCTTTTCTCTACGATTAATAAAATACTTTAATCAAAATGATGCCAGCGCATCTTTAATTCAGCTTTTAAATCACAAAAACCACACAATTAAGCGTGAGGCCATTACCTGTATCAAGGAATTTAATGTAAAAGAAGCCATACCGGAACTTAAGCAGATTTTTGGTCCTTGTAATACAGATTCAAAGTTATTTATATTGGATGCAATTTCAACCTTGGGGAATGAATCTGATTTGGAATTTCTTAAGCAGGTTGAAAAAACGGATAGGGATTTTACGGTAAGGAACAAAGCGGTAAGAGCTATTAACACCATTTGCCCTGAATCTATTTTACCTACAAAGGATATAGTGCCTACTATTGCTGAAATCGAAGATATAAACGCAAATGATTCTTCTGGAACCAGTATTGAGCACTTGGAAAATATAGAATACCATTCCTTGCAATCGGATATAAAAAGGGATAATACCCTTGGAGTCCATTCTTCTTCAGAACTGGAATCTATTGGTCAAGAAGTTGATGATGAGCCAGATACCATTACAAAAGACACAATTGATTTAGAGGATATTAACGTCTTGGCCGATGAAGTCTTAATTGACGAACAAGACATTGAGTTACCAGTTGAATTATCTATAGAGGATATTGGATTCTTGCCCATTGTTACCGATAGTATAACAGCAGGTAATGGCCAAACTACTGAAGTTGATGATGAAACTTTTGGTAACGTGCCAAATAGCGATCATGATACTAAAGGTAAGATTGAAGTAGAAACCAAGGAGTGGAATGGAGCACTGAATTTAAATTTTCTTCCAATTATTGTAGGGGAAGAAGTGCTTACGAACACCATAGAAGATCTAGAAGTTATTCATGAAACAATAATTGTTGCGCCATCCGAAGATATTGACATTAACGAACTAGAGGTGATTTATGAAATTGTTAGGGCTGCTAATCCAGTTTTAAATGTAACTGATAGAGTGGATGACCAAACAAATATCTTTACTAAGGACAATATAGATCTTAATGTTCATAAGCTTGAAGTCAATTACGAGGAAATAAGCTGTAATGAAGAAGCAAAAGAAGAAACCGAAATATTTTTAGACTGGACATTATTTTCGGATTTGGAAGAATCTGAACCATTAGAGATTACTACGAGTAAGGTCGAAATAGAAACTACTATCGAAAAATCAGTTAAAATACCTGAGACTACAAAAGACATAACGATACCAAAAGCTATCTTTTTTGAAGATGATGTGCTTGAAAAATTAGTGCTCTTAGAGGACATTTCAGATTTAGGGGATCATAGGGAGATACCTTTATTAAAATTAATGCTTTTAGATGAAAAGTCTAATCCTGTTAAACAAAGAATAAATGACTTAATACAAAGGTTTACAGTAAATTTTGATGGCGTAACCTACTTTAAAATAACTGACCTAGAGCCTAGTTATAGTGTTTTTCAAGAGTTATTTGAAAAAAGTGATTTTGAATCCAAGATCCTATTATTAGATGAGATTGCCCAGATTGGCGATGAAAAGGAACTTCCCTTATTAAATGAATTAGTTAATGGTAACAATAAAATTATTGCTAAAAAGGCGGCAATGGTTACCACGGCTTTACACAAGCGATTAGCAGCAATACAGGCAGCTAGCGGTATGATTTCAGGGAATGGAAATAGTTCAGGATCTTTTGCAATTCATGAATCAGAAGAAACTTTGTTCGAAATAGATTTTGAACCTGGTAAACCAAGCCTAACAAATACAATAAAAAATAAGGATAACCCAACATATGGCAGTACCCTATTTGACCATTTAGTTGGTGCATCATCAAAATTATACAACAAGTTTAACAAGTAATGGAACGATGGAAATTTTAATAGAATACATAAACCTGGTGTTTCTGGTGTTTACGGTAGTGCTATTTACCATGTTTACGCTTATGGGCTATTTTGCTACAAGAAATTCCATTCACTACAGAAACAAGAATAGCTTTGGTGATATGTCCAAATTAATGGCCTCCCCATTAGCTCCAAGTATTACGATAATTGCCCCTGCTTATAACGAGGGGCTTACCATTGTAGAGAATATTCGTTCATTAATGTCGCTCCGGTATGTGAACTACGAGGTTATGGTAGTAAATGATGGGAGTAAGGATGATACGCTTCAAAAAATGATTGATGCTTATGACCTGGTTAAAATTGAACAGGAAATTGATCCGGATTGGAAATCCAAGCCTATCAGGGGCATATATAAGTCTCCTCACAAGGCATTTTCAAAACTTACGGTAATAGATAAGGAAAACGGGGGCAAATCTGATGCCTTGAATACCGGTATGGCTTTGTCTACCAATCAGTACGTAGGTTGTATAGACGTAGATTGCCTACTTTTGCCCGATGCCTTGTTACATGTGGTCAAATCATTTTATCAACGTTCAGAAAAAAGAGTGATTGCCGTAGGTGGCGTTATTAGGGTGGCTAATTCCTGTGTTATTCAAGGTGGGCAACTAGAAGAAATAAAATTACCCACTAATTGGTTGGCCAGGTTTCAATTATTGGAATATACCCGTTCCTTTATTTTAGGAAGAATGGCATGGGGTAGAATAGACAGTTTATTGATTATATCAGGTGCATTCGGTTTTTTTGACAGGGAAATTGCATTAGCGGTAAATGGCTATGACACAAATACCGTTGGTGAGGATATGGAGATTGTTTTTAAAATGAGACGGTACATGCACGAGCGTAAATTACCCTATACCGTAGAATACATTCCAGATCCATTATGTTGGACAGAGGTACCAGAGGATTTAAAAATATTGATAAACCAGCGAGATCGTTGGGCAAGGGGAAATTTAGAGACACTGTTCAAACATAAGGATATGTTTTTTAACCCAAAATTTGGCAGACTGGGAATGCTCAGTTACCCATATTGGTTTTTTTATGAATGGCTTGCTCCCTTATTAGAGTTTTTTGGTTTTTTTACCATAATCCTATTTTACTGGATGGGAATTCTAAACTGGGATTTTTTTATCGCCATTACAGTCTCAGTATATGTGTTCTCAATTATGTTTTCATTCTATGCGATTTTATGGGATGTGTACTCTTACAATGAGTATAAAAAGACCAAAGATATCTTAATACTTATGTTTTGTGCCATAATTGAGCCAATAGCCTTTCATCCTATAGCTGTATGGTCGGCAATTCGCGGTAACTACAAGAAATTGTTTAAAATAAAATCTGGCTGGGGCTCCCAAGTAAGAAAAGGATTTGCCAAAGCAAGCTAATATGCAGATTGAAGAAAACATAGCGATACGGCAAAGTGCTAAAAAACTAAAGGATTTTATACCTATGGTTTTGTCATTTTTTGCAGGCTTAATTGTTTTATCATTCTATCAAAACATATCATTATATTATTATGGTGTTTTAGACACTGTGTTGAATAGTAGCTTTCTACTACAGCTACTTCACCATTTAGGGTATGTTTCTGTATGTGCTTTGGTGTTGGCATTTATTTTTAACTTTCTAGAGAATAAAAAACCTACACTCGGATTCAAGACCATTAAGGTTATCATTTTTCTGCTTTTGGGCTTAGAAAGCTCATTAATTACGTTTTATCTACAAAACTTCGAGCCTTTAGGTGCCAATTTATTTGGGCTTACCAACCATGACAACTTTAATTTTTCCCTTTCAAAGGCATTGGTAATTGCCGCTTTTGCAGTATGGACTTGTCATTTTAGCTATACCTACATTGCATCGTTTTATAAGGTAATAAGTAGAATGTATCCTTTTACAATTATCTTATTCAGTTTGTTTCTGGCAACTTTATATTCTGAAAAAAAACCTGTAAATGAGAATAAGACACAGCATTTGGTAGAAAGGGTTTGTGCCCATTGGTTTAGCAGTAATACTTATAAAGGTGAAAAAGCATATCCTCTTCTTAAAACACCCTTGACCAATTCAGGATTAACTAATTATTTCAATTTAAAAGATGAAAGGCCAAATATTAAAATCTTAATCATTGAAGGGTTAGGTTCTGATTTTGCTGAACCGAATGGTATGTACAGTGTTTTCATGCCTAATTTAAAATTGTTACAAGAGAACTCCTTGTATTGGAGTAATTTTCTAAGCAACACAGGAGAAAGTTATGCTACATTACCTACTATTTTAGGGTCACTACCATTTGGGGAAAATGGATTTACAAATTTAGAGAATTTCACAAGTAGAAATACCCTATATAGCATTCTTGGAGCAAATGGATATGCGACATCCTTTAATTACGGGGGTAACAGTGCCTTAAATTATTTAGATCGTTTTTTGGAAGAAGAAAATGTAACCTCCATATTGGACAAAAAGGTATTTGGTGAAGGGTATTCCCTTCAAAAGGAAGATAGGGCGGGTATAACACTAGGATACGCCGATAAAGATTTATTTAGAAGATACCATGAAACAGAATCAAGTTCCGAAACGCCAAAACTTGACGTGTTTCTTACACAAAGCACCAAGGCTCCATACCATATTCCCAATTTGGAAACTTATATGGAAAAGGCTAAAAAAGTAATTGCAAAAACCAACTTTGACTCAAAAACAAGACGAATTATAAACAATAACATTGAACTCTTTTCTAGCTTTATGTATGTAGATGAAGCTATATCGGAATTCTTAAGGGAAGAACAACAGAAACCTTATTTTTCAAATACAATTTATGTGATAACTGGTAGTCATAATTCAGAAGTGTTACCGCATCTTAATGCCTTAAATAGGTATGAAGTGCCCCTGTTCATTTTTAGCCCCTTGCTAACTGAAAGAAAAGAGGTTAAAAATTTTGCTTCACATGCTGATATTGCTCCAACGTTAATTACCATGTTAAATGAGAAATACAGGTTGCAAACACCAAAAGAAGTGGCCTGGTTAGGTTATGATTTAATAGAGACTTCACTTAGTACCAAAAAAAATATACCCCTTTTAAGAAGTTCTTATAATGTACAAGATTATATTAGCGGCGATATTTTTATCTCAGATGGTAATACTTTTTTATTGGATAACAATATGAAAATGAACGATTTAGATGATGCTAAAAAAGAAATACTTGTTAAGAATGAGTTTGAGAACTTTAAAGCTATAAATAGGTATACTACCAAGAATAATAAAATAGTGCCCAAGTCGATATCACTGGTGTCAAACCCAAATCCAGAATTTTCAAAAGTAGATTTGATCTGGTTAGAAAGTGTATTTAATGGAAAGGATTTTGACCAAGCCTATACTACCGCTAAAATGCTCGCGATCAACAAAAAGTGGAACAGATCTATTTTGCTTTGCGATTTTATTCTGAGCAATATTCCTAGACATCCTGATACTGAAATATTAAAGGGAAGGGTATTTGCTTGGCAAGAAAAGTATGCAACATCTACGAAATTATTGCAAAATGTAATTAAGAAATACCCTAATTATGAGGATGGTTATTGTGCCTTAATGGATACTTATTATTGGTCCGGACAGAATGATAAAGTTTATGAGATTCAGAAATTGGCAAAATTGAATAACGTTTCACAATCCCTATTATCCGAAAAAATTAAAAGATCGTTGCTTTTAGTTCAGAATAATAATAATATCAACCAATATCAAGAGGATAGCACGGATCAAATCACATTACAAAACTAATAATGAGTTATAGTAAACTAGGTGTACGTATTATTCTTCTGTTCTCTTTTGTGGTCGTTAAGGCACAAAAAAAGGAATATAACGGGAATCCAGACACCTCTTTTTATACGGCCCGTGAATTGGCTTTTAGTGGTAAAACAGCGATTGCTAGAGATACTTTACAATATGTGCTGACCAAGTATCCGGAATATACAGATGTGAGGGCTTTATTAGCAAAAACATACAGTTGGGAACACAAATTTGACCAAGCACGTTCACAATTTAACCATATAACCAGTAGGGAAAGAGAAAACAAAGAGGTCTGGATAGCTGCCATAAAGAATGAACAATACGCAAAAAATTATTCAATCGGAATTGGTTTGGCCAACAAAGCCTTGACCTATTTACCAGAAGATGTAGAAATAGTAGCTCTTAAAGAGGAAATACTATTGCAAATAAATCAAGAACAATTATTACAAAACGTACTAAAAGAGACCAAAATAGAGGATGTCAATACGCAAGCATTAACGCTTTATACGCAAGCAGAAGTATTTGAAAGTGAATTGGATCCTATGTTTTATGGTGCATTGGAATATAAAAAAGAATTTAACTGGGGTGTTCTTTTACCACGATTAAACTTTAACAGAAGATTTAACAGTAATGGACTGCAAGCCGAAATTGATGCCTATCCCATAATTAACAAATCGCTTAGTGGGTATTTTAATTACGGGTACTCCAATGCCAAAATATTTCCAAAGCACCGAATAGGAGGGGAGTTGGTAAAGGAATTGCCAAAGGCCCTTGAGGTTTCTTTAGGGTTCAGGCATTTAGTTTTTGAGAATGATGCTGCAACTATATTAACTGGTACTTTTGGGTTATATCGTGGCAATTATTACGCCGTTATTAGACCTTATGTGGTTCCCGACACTAAAAAAGGAATCGGAATTTCTGGAAATGTACTGGTAAGACGTTATTTAAAGGATGGAAATAATTACCTAGGCCTTAATATAGTATATGGTTTTGATACAGAGCTAAATCAATTTATAGTAGATGGTGAATTACTGGCCGAAACACTATTATACCTAGAATCCCAAAAATTAAGATTGGAGTATCAATTCACTAATTTAAAGGGCAATCAACAATATAAGGCCAACCTTGGAGTAAATAGACAAGAATTGGCATTTAGCTCTGGAAACTTCTTTCTCTCAGTCACTGCTGGTATTGCTTATCAAATAAAATTCCGATAACCCATTGGTTATTGCACTATTCATAATTTAATGATAGTTGGTCAATTACTTACACTTACACATCTTATTAATTATAGTTTTACAACAAAATTAAATATGTACACCACAATTAATTGTTTCAGGTACACATTATATATATATTTAAATATAAAATTAGAGTACCCAAATCAATATTAAATAAATACCCAATTTATGCTTTACGATACCTACGGTGAAGAATATTTGATATTTCTTCAAGATCTAAACGAAATTTTAAGTCTTAATGAATTAGTGGAACTAGACTATATGTAGTTTAATTTCTAATTATAAATCCCAAAAACTTACAACTATGGCACACAAAGATCAGGACAATTCCTCTTATCAAAATTTTATTCAAAATTTAAATAGCATTCTGGTAAATTACAATATTAATAAACTATCATATTCTTAGTTAATAGTGTTCTTAAATCAAAAAACGCCCATATAAAATGGGCGTTTTTTATTTGAGGCTTCAACACGTATTTACCCTAAGTATGTTTTTAGCAACTTACTTCTTGAGTTGTGACGTAACTTACGAATAGCCTTTTCACGAATTTGTCTAACCCTTTCTCGTGTTAGATCAAAAGTTTGTCCAATTTCCGCCAAGGTCATTGATTGTTGATCACCAATTCCGTAATATAATTTAACAACGTCTGCCTCTCTTGGGGACAAGGTTTCCAAGGCACGGTTGATTTCTGTATTCAAAGACTGCTGCAACAATTGGTTATCTGGCCTAGGTGATTCTCCAGACCTTAAGACATCATATAAATTTGAGTCCTCACCCTCACGTAACGGGGCATCCATAGATACATGTCTACCAGTATTTTTCAAACTCTGCTTTACCTCACTAACGGTCATTTCCAATTCCTTGGCTATTTCTTCAGGAGAGGGAGGTCTTTCATGGGTTTGCTCTAAATATGAGAATGTTTTTTTTATCTTATTAATAGAACCAATTTTATTCAATGGTAACCTAACTACCCTAGACTGTTCTGCCAAAGCTTGTAATATAGATTGCCTGATCCACCAAACGGCATAGGATATAAATTTAAATCCTCTGGTCTCATCAAATCTTTTGGCTGCTTTTACAAGCCCCAAATTACCTTCGTTAATTAAATCCGGTAGTTTTAAACCTTGATTTTGATATTGTTTTGCTACAGATACTACGAACCTTAAATTGGCTGTAGTTAATTTTTCAAGTGCAATTTGATCGCCCTCTCTAATACGTTGGGCTAATTCTACTTCTTCATTGGCTGTAATCAAATCGATTTTACTGATATCTTGCAAGTATTTATCCAATGATTTTGATTCACGATTGGTAACCTGCTTGATAATCTTTAGTTGCCTCATATATATATTTGTGTTTTAGCGTTGTACAAGTTTACATAATACATTTTTATTGCGTCTTTTCCAAAGGGAAAGGCATAATGTTTTACAAAAATTATTAGAGCCACTATATTATTGGAAGAGGTTAGGTGTATATTTCCTTATAGCTTATTTTTGAATTGAAGGAATTTGAAATGAGTAAAAGAGCATTAAAATCATATTTAACGACATTATCCAAAAAAGATTTAGAAGATCAGTTAATGGAATTGTACAACAAGTTTCCTGCTGTTAAAACGTATTATGACTTTGCATTTAATCCTAAGGAGGACAAGTTGGTTCAAGAAGCAAAAACAAAAATTTCAAACGAATACTTTCCGTTAAGGAGAAAAAGACCAAAAGCCAGGAGATCGGTTGCCCAAAAATATATAAAGCACTTTATAAAATTAGGAATGGACGCGCACCTTATTGGTGATGTCATGTGTTTTAATTTGGAAATCGCACAAACTTTTTCTTTGGAAAAAAATGTCGCCGATTCTTTTTATAAGAGTATGCTGAACTCCTTTTCTGAAATGACCCAGTTTATTTCGCAAAATGGTTTGTTACACACTTTTAAAGCGCGTATCATTAAAATTTATAAACACTCACAAACAAATCACTGGCCTTTTGAAGAAGATTTCTCAAAAGCATTAGATATATTAGATTAGATGGCAATTGTTATTATAAGGCAAGATGGTAAAATAGACCTTTGGAAAAAGGCCTTGCAAAAGGCCAATCCGGGGCTAAAGATTTATAGCTATTTAAAGGAACACCCCAAAGAAGATATTGTGATGGCGGTAATTTGGAAACATCCCAAAGGAAGTTTGGCACATTATCCCAATTTAAAATGTATTGCTTCTGCAGGCGCGGGTGTAGATTATATTTTTAGTGATCCAACCATACCAGAAGATATTCCTATTACAAGAATTGTTGATCCCTATTTGGCAAGTGATATGTCTGAACATGTTCTTGCTGTAATTTTGGCAGAAATTAAAAATTTTAACATTTACAAAGTACAACAGTTTAATACAGATTGGAATCCTAAAATATATCGAAGAATTAAAGATGTGACCATTGGTATAATGGGGTTAGGGGAACTTGGCTCGTTAACTGCTACAGATTTAAAAAAGGTTGGTTTTAATGTGCAGGGCTGGTCTAAAAGCAAAAAAAATATAGGTGGTGTAAAAACCTATAGTGGTACAAAATCATTGGAATTATTCTTAAATACTACCCATTTCTTAGTCTGTCTTTTGCCCTTAACCCCTGAAACGGAAGGTGTACTAGATAAAAAGTTGTTTGCCATGTTGCCCAAAGATTCTTATATAATAAATGTCGCCCGAGGTGGGCATCTCGTAGATGAGGATTTACTGCACGAATTAGATAACAACCATTTATCAGGAGCCTGTTTAGATGTTTACCATCAGGAACCTCTACCTAAGTCCCACCCTTTTTGGAAACATCCAAAAATATTTATGACTCCCCACTATGCAAGTGTTTCAGACACCAATTCGGTAATACCACAAATAATGGACAATTACGAAAGACTTATAACTGGTAAAACTTTACAGAACCAAGTAAACCGTACTAAAGGATACTAAAGGATATTAGAGGATAAAATGCGCTTCTTTAAAACAACTTTGTTTGTAACGGTTGGTAAAATGGGCTACGGTTTTATCAAAGATTAAGCAGATAGATCCACTTTTGGTCATAACTTTTAGTTATTTTCAAGGTTTTGATTTCATTGAAGCCTAAAAATCTTCTAATTTTATAAGGTTTTTGCGATTTTAAGCACTTAACCTAAAAATACTTTTTACTCTTTTGAAACTACAGAAAGACATTATTGAAAAAACACTATACGATTATCAAGAGGAAGATCTGAATTCTATTTTTAAGTATTTAGATGAAAATCAAGATGATAACTTGTTATATCAATTACCAACTGGTGGGGGCAAAACTGTAGTCTTTTCCGAAATTGCACGTAGGTATATAGAAAAGACTAAGAAAAAAGTTGTTGTACTCACACATCGTATAGAACTTAGTCGGCAAACCTCCAATATGTTGCATGGTTTTGGGGTTATGAACAAAATCATTAATAGTGACGTTAAGGAGCTTAAGGATCAAGATGAGTACATGTGCTTTGTTGCCATGGTGGAAACCTTAAATAATAGGTTACAAGAAGACAAAGTTGAGATTAAGGATATTGGATTGGTTATTATTGACGAGGCCCATTATAACTCATTTAGAAAACTCTTTAAGTATTTTGAGAAGTCCGTTATTCTTGGTGTCACCGCTACTCCTTTAAGCTCCAATATTAAACTACCTATGAAAGACAACTATAAAAAGTTGATTATAGGTGAGTCCATCGCATCACTGATTCAAAAGAAATTTTTGGCAAAAGCCAATATGTATAACTATGATGTAAGCCTGCAAAGCCTTAAATTGGGTATTAATGGTGATTATACCGTAAAATCTTCTGAAGAACTTTACGGTAATCATAGTATGCTAGGTAAACTACAAACAGCATATAGTGAATTGGCAAAAGGCACCAAGACCTTAATTTTTAATAACGGCATAAACACATCTATATATGTTTACGAGACTTTTAAAAAGGCCGGGTATAACATTAGGCATTTAGATAATAAGAATACCGCAAGTGAACGCCGGGAGATTTTGGAATGGTTTAAGCATACACCAGATGCAATTTTAACATCAGTTAGCATATTGACCACTGGTTTTGACGAACCTTCGGTAGAGACCATAATATTGAATAGGGCTACACGATCCTTAACCCTATATTTTCAGATGATTGGTAGGGGTAGTAGGTATTTAAGCAATAAGGAGGAATTTACGGTTATTGACTTAGGTAACAATATTGCACGTTTTGGTATGTGGGATGCTGGTTTAGATTGGCAAGAAATATTTCACTTTCCTGATTTCTACCTAGAGAATATAAAGAATGATGAGGAAATAGAACGTGAATTTGTTTATGAGATGCCCCAAGAGCTCAGGGATGAGTTCTCAAAATCAAAGGATATTGAGTTTGACATTAAGGCTGAATATAAAAAAAGTTTTGCCAATGGTGAGAAGTCCAAATTAGTCTTGGAAAGAAGTATTGAACAACACGCTAAGATTTGTGTTGAAAATGCAGAGGATGTGTTTGATGCACGAATTTTAGCTAAAAAACTGAAGGAGGAAATTGCTTATAGGGTAAGACAATATTCCTACTGTATCATGAACAATACCAAGAATTACAAAGAATGGTTAGAAGAGGATTATGAACGTAAATTGCGTTCAAGGATTTCTAAAATGTTTGCCGCTAAAATGTAACGCCATGCTACTAAAATATCCTTAAGGCTGGAAAAACCGATCATTTTAATTGAAGTAAGAAAATACATCTTCAAATTTGAAAATCAATAAATTACTTATCATAGGCCTAACATGGCCAGAGCCAAATTCGACTGGTGCCGGTGTTAGGATGATGCAACTTATCGATGTTTTCATAGATGCTAATTATGATGTAACCTTTGCATCTGCAGCTACGCAAACCCAATTTTCTGCAGATTTAAAAGAAATTGGAATTAAGATTCAAAGTATAGTATTGAACGACACCTCGTTTGATACGTTTATACATACGTTATCCCCAGATATTGTTTTATTTGATCGCTTTTTAACCGAAGAACAGTTTGGGTGGAGGGTCACAGAAACCTGTCCTAACGCGATAAGAGTTCTAGATACAGAGGACTTGCACTCATTACGCCATGTTCGTGAGCATTGTTTTAAAAAAGACCTACCATTTTGTACTAAAACATGGTTGCAAGATGATAAGACCAAAAGGGAAATTGCCAGTATTTATCGTTCAGACCTTTCCCTTATCATTTCTAGTTATGAAATGCAACTACTTATGGAATTGGTACGAATAGATAAACGTTTTTTACTTCACTTGCCCTTTATGGTGAATGAAATAGATGACCTTACAACGTGGCCCAAATTTGAGCAACGTAAAAATTTTGTCTTCATAGGTGGAGGAAAACATAAGCCCAATTTAGATGCTATAAACTATCTGAAATCTGATATCTGGCCTAAAATATATGAGAAGTTGCCTACAACTAAAATGAACATATATGGGGCATATTTACCCCAGCAAATTCTTGAAATGAACAATCCAAAACAAGGATTTCTAGTAAAGGGTAGGGCAGAAGAGGTTAAAACAGTTACAGAAAATGCCCGTATTTGTATAGCCCCAATTCGTTTTGGTGCGGGGATAAAGGGCAAATTATTACATGCAATGCAGTTTGGCACGCCTAGTATTACAACATCAATAGGTGCTGAGGGAATGTATGATAATTTACCTTGGAACGGTGCTATTGAAGATGAAACTGAGAAGATTGTCAGGGCGGCTGTTAGCTTATATACAAGTAAAGAGGCGTGGATTAGTGCCCAGAATAATGGAAAAATACTGATTAACAAATATTACGCAAAGTCAAAGTTAACTGAACGATTACTCAAATCAATTGAAAGCATTTTCACCCATAAAGAAAAACATCGAAGTAAAAATTTTATTGGAAACCTTTTACAACACCATACATTATTGGCAACCAAATATATGGGCAAATGGATAGAGGAGAAGAATAAAACCAATTAATGAATTCTCATTAAAACAAAAACATGAGCTAAGCCCAGTATGGAAGTACCTCATTTTATTATTCTTCTCCGCAAAACTGATTATAGAATCTAACCACGTCTAAGGGGTTTTTAATACCATTGTTGTTTATTTTTTGAACTAAGTTGGGGCAGTTTTTAAAATATTCCTTGAGTCGTTTCTTTTTCAATCCAAAAATTCCTTGGGTAGCAAGTTCAAATTTATTTTCCCCATCTCTAATAAACAACTCAAAATAATCAAAATACCCATTACCATCCTGAATATATTCCTTAGCGTAGCAACTCAATTTACCTTTAATTAATACTTTTAAAAACACCTTTTTACCATACCCTTCTAGATTGGAATATTCCTGTCTAAAAAAATTACTTTCTTCTTGATACCACAAGGATTCGTACCTATTAATTCCTTTTTTGTAGCCAATAAGGTCATAGGCACTAAAGCGTTTCGTCTTTTTATGGTAGTTTGGCTTAAATTTTATTTTGTTAAATAAATTGCCATACTTTCTGTCTTTAATACTTCCATAAAGAGTATCGTTAGTGTTTAAAATAACATAGCCAGGTTCATATTCATTTTGAGCATATGATATTTGTGCAAACAATAACCATAGAATAGCTAAATATCCAAAAGGTTTTATTTTTTTCTTATTGCAAAACATATAATTATCCTATTAATCGTATTGTGAACTCAAAGTATGTTCCAAAGTTGTGAATAAACTTATTACTCCGTTAAAGAGCATCATGTTTGATATAAAGTTATTTTGTGCAACGAATTATGGTTGTTTAAAAAGTAGTCCTTTTTTATAAACTTCTAATGAATATGTATGATTGAACTTGTTGTTTTTGGTATAATTGTAAATCAACCATTATCTTTATATTTAAAACACATTTCAAAAATTATGGATATGCCTAATTGGAAAACAGCGATAGAATTTAAAGATATTACCTATAAAAAATGTGATGGTGTTGCCCGTATCGCTTTTAATAGACCCAATGTTAGAAATGCTTTTAGACCCAATACTACAAGTGAGCTTATTAAAGCATTTTATGATGCTCAGGAAGATACATCTATAGGGGTAGTTTTACTTTCCGCAGAAGGTCCTTCTACCAAAGACGGTATTTGGTCTTTTTGCTCAGGTGGAGATCAAAAGGCAAGGGGTCACCAAGGTTATGTGGGCGAGGATGGTCAACATAGATTGAATATTTTAGAAGTACAGCGCATGATAAGGTTTATACCAAAAGTGGTTATTGCAGTTGTACCGGGCTGGGCAGTTGGTGGTGGCCATAGTTTACATGTGGTATGTGATATGACCCTGGCGAGTAAAGAACATGCAATTTTTAAACAGACAGATGCCGATGTTACCAGTTTTGATGGTGGGTATGGTTCCGCTTACTTGGCTAAAATGGTAGGTCAGAAAAAAGCTAGGGAAATTTTTTTTCTGGGTAGAAATTATTCTGCACAAGATGCCTTTGAAATGGGTATGGTTAATGCTGTGGTACCACATGATGAACTTGAGTTAACGGCCTACCAATGGGCACAGGAGATTTTACAAAAATCTCCCATATCAATTAAAATGCTAAAATTTGCCATGAACTTAACTGATGACGGTATGGTTGGGCAACAAGTTTTTGCAGGCGAAGCTACACGTTTGGCATATATGACTGAAGAGGCAAAGGAAGGTAGAAATGCCTTTTTAGAAAAGCGTAAACCTAATTTTGGAAAGAATACGTGGATTCCTTAAGATATTTATCTTTACTTGTAAATTGGCCCATTACAAAATAAATAAATAAACCCCAGTACAGTATTATTTGAAAATAGAACTGTATTGGGTTTTCAAACAAAATCCGAATCAACAAATCCGTTGTAAAAAGAACAAAATAAAAACCACTTGAGTTCATTAAAAAATTTCGCATTGTTACCTGATCATCAAAATAATTAAGCGAATTTTTAATTCCAAATTTGTTATTCCTTTCCGCTTTTTGAAGTGTAAATCTATTATCCCAATCCAATAGCTTCTTCAAAAATTTGATGAAAGCTTCGTTTTTAGATGAAATCAGAATAGATACTTTATTACTATTATAGGGAACAAAAGCAATTAAATAAATTAGAATGGAATCTAAAAAATGACCAAAACGTTGTAAAGTAATCGAAAACAACAATGTGTGAAAAAAAAGAACAATTATAATCGCTGATTTTCTGGTCTTTTTAAAAAGTAAAAACGTAGCTATAAGCAGCTCAAGAAACATAGAAAACCAAGAAATAAGTTTGGCGCCAATTAAATTGGCATTGGTTCCTATGGTGCTTAAATATAATTTATTGTGAAGTATTTCGGACATCCAATAATGCATATAGACTCCATTCCACCAATCTTCTTGAAATAACTTATTAATGGCCGCACCGTAATACACAACACTTAATTGCATAATCAACAGCCAAGGCACCTCACTCTCTTTGTGGAAAGAAGCCAATAAAAAAGCACATCCACAAATTAAAATATGATTTCTGAAAAGGCCTTTAGAACTTAATAAAGTTATTAATATAGAAATACCTAATATAAAACACATAAGCCTGACCTTATAGTTAAAAAAAAGTAATATCCCCGCTATCAAAAAGAGTGATTGAATACTATATTTAATTAGATTAGGATAGACATTTAACATATCTAAAAATTCAAAATGAGGCACATATGGATCTCTAATCTTACCTAGAAAACCATTTAATACTAAAATCAAAAAAAACAATTTACACATAACAAGTACGTTCCACCTCATATCTGAGGTATTGTTTTTTAACGGATTTCTATTGCTTAATATGTCCAAATCAAATCTTTTTTACCATTGATATTATAATGAACGGTCACTTTGGCATTATCTAAAATGCCATATGTTCTTTCGTACTGTTCTATAATACTAAACACATTGTGAATTGATCGCGATTCAACACGTTTGGCCCCATAACCGTACCTTGAGGAAACTTCATTTTCAGAGAGCATTCTGCTATTTACTTCAACTTGAATTAGATATGGTGTTTGCTCATCATACGGAGCCCAACAAAAAAATCTTTCGGGTATAAATCGGGAATAAATTATCTGCCCTATTTGTATAAGAAGCAAAAAACAACCAATTAACAAATACTTATTATTTTTCATTGACAACAAATTAAAATTTAAATGAATAACAATAAAAAACTTACGGATTAAATGCACCGAAATTCGTCAATGTATTCCAAGGCGAACTTTTCAATAAAAATATGAAGTGTAATATACTCTTTATCAATACTATTATAACCAAAAAGAGTCTGATCCTTAAAGACCAGACTCTTTTACGAGAACACTATATGAAAATGAAAAAAATTAATTCGTTTTTGTAACATTGTAAAAGTAATTCGTTCCCTTGAGCTAAGTAAACTATTGTTGTGTCCTAAGAAGGATTTGTTGTCAGACAATAAAAAATTGTGGTCGTATAGGATTAATCTTCCAAACACATAGCTAGAACTAATTGTTTTGCCTTATTACGGAAAGTATATTGTGAAGTAGTATATTAAATTGGGCATCAGTCTGTTCCTTAATGCCGGTGCGCACCACTACTATGTCGTGAGATGGAAAAATAAATATGCGCTGACCCTGAAATCCATTTGCTGAATAAAGTTCTCTTGGCAAATCTGGATATTTACCATTTGTATTCAACCAAAAATGCGCTCCATATGCACCATTCGAATTTATTGTCGGTTTGGTTATATAGTCTACCCATGATTTGGCAAACAATCTCTTACCGTTCCAATCGCCTTCATGTAAATAAAGCAATCCAAACTTTGCCCAATCAAGGCTTGTTGCCCACCCGTAGGAGGAACCTACATAATTTCCTGTCAAATCCGTTTCTAAAAGCATGGAATGCATGCCTATAGCATCAATTAAATTTTTATAAGGGAAGTCTAAATAATCTTGGTAAGATTTAAAATACCACCTAGCAATACCAGATAATAGGTTAGTGGAACCTGAAGAATAATTCCAAACCTCTGTTGGTTTGGCAACAGCTAAATTATTCTTTTGTGTTAAAGACATATCACTATCTAAAAATAGCATTTTTGTAACATCAGATATCTTAAAATAGTCCTCTTCCCACGCAAGTCCACTTTGCATACGTAATAAATGATTTATTGTTATCCCCTGGTGAGAATCGGTTTGCCATCGTTTCATAGGAGCTCAATCCGACGCCTTCAATATTCCTTCAAATTTCATTATTCCGTATAGGGTGGCCAAAACACTTTTGGTCATAGACCAACCTAAAACAGGAGTGTTTTTTGTGATATCTTGGGCATATTTCTTTCCAATTATTTGATCCTTATAAACAACTATAAGTGACCGCGTCTTTTGGTCAGGGTCCCCAAAGGCATTTGAAAGGATTTTTCCTAACTTATCATAATCTACATTGCTAAATATAGTATCATCCTGTTCGTTATTTCCATATGGAAAAGGCAAATCAATAGTTGAAATAGACCTTTTAGGCACTAAGTTAAAACCGTGGTAATCGTATTCACCATTTGTTAATACCGCTCCCAATCCCTTTTTAAACACAGATTTCCTTTCCATTAATCCAAAAAAAGATGATGTAGCTACATATTCATAGATATTAATTTTCTCATGTGCCAACTTAATCAATGGCATATCATGGTCCTTTGCACTAATAGTTTCGGAATGTCTATGAGCTAGAAATACATTGGTAGCCATGTTCTTGGAAGCATAACCGGAAATCAGATTAAGTTTAGGATAATTATGGTATGCAATTAGTAGTGTACAAAAAATCAAAAACCCTAACAGCCATTTTATTTTTTCCAATTCTGATCTTTTTAAGAAATATCCATTTTAAAAGTTAAAGGGGGCAATTAATTCATGTTAAACTTTTGACATACCGCATCTGAACTTAGTTTAAAGGTTCCTAAATGTTCAAAATCACATTCTTGTAGCAGAACAAAGGATATATATTGCCTATAATTGACTCAAAACTTATTTTAGCTTTATATACTGATCCGTTAGGCTCATATTCCTTCATGAATATTTTATACTGTTCCTTTATAACATCGCACTTTGCACTAAATAGATTGTCAACATTTACAATAATGGTATTTTTCCAAGATGGAATATCTGGCAGAATTACCATACGAGCTGCCTGATTGGTTACTTAAGCCAATAATTTACTATAATAGGTCTGATGTGTTACATCGAAGACTACCATATCTAGTTTTTATCTTTTCCCATAGCGATACTAAATTAATCATTTAGATTTTTTTGGTCGAAATAAAACTATAGGTATCTTCAGGTTAGAATTCAGTTTACAATTAAACATAATAATCTCTTATGAATACCAAACTAATAGTTTTTTTAATTGGCTTATTTATTTTCCAATCTTGTTCTATGGAAAATAAAAAAAAAGAAATTACACTTTATGAAAATTATTGTTCTCGTTGTCATATTGCTCCAGAAATAAAAGATTTACCTAAAAATATATGGGAAAACAATGTATTGCCAGCAATGGCAGCCAGAATGGGTATTATTAATCAAGAAAATCATCCCTATTATAATTTACCATTCAATGAACAATCTATTATTATTCAGAAAGGTATTTTTCCTAATCAACCAATTATTAATTTAGAAGATTGGGAACTATTAAAATCATATATAATTGGATTAGCACCTGATTCACTAAATACTATAAGTTATCCTTATACATCCAAGAAAATCAGTCAATTCAAGGAGAATCTAATGTACTTGGATGAAAACATCAGCTCCAATATAACCTATTTAGGCTATAATCGTAAAGATGAAAATATTCTCCTTGGAAGTAATAGGGGAACATTAACTAGCTATGATCTTAAAAAAAACAAATATAACCCATTTGGTAATTTCATGTCCCCGATTAGTGATGTGCGAATAGTTAATGACACTACCTACATAACAACAATGGGTATGTTATTGCCTTCTGAAATATCTTCAGGCAATTTGATTTTTCATGATGGGAAAGGACGTGAAAGGTTGTTAAGTTCATTACACAGGCCTGTACATACCTTAATTATGGATTTAAACAATGACGGTATAAATGAATATGTTGTAAGCGAATTTGGTGATTTAGGTGGACAATTGTCATTGTGGTTTAAAAATGACAAAGGGGAATTAACAAGACACAATCTGCTAAATCAACCTGGAATAATTAAAGTAGCCGCAATAGATATGAATAAGGATGGTAATAAGGATTTAGTAGTTCTTTCATCGCAAGGTGATGAAGGGATTACTATTTTATATCAAGATACCCCTTTAAAATTCAGTAGTAATAAAGTAATTAGGTTTAGCCCTGTGTATGGTACAAGTTGGTTTGAAGTGATAGATTATGACCAAGATGGTGATATGGATCTAATAACGGTCCATGGAGATAATGCCGATGAATCATACACGCAAAAGCCATATCATGGCATGAGAATACATTTAAATGATGGTTCAAATAATTTTAAAGAAACCTATTTTCACCCGTTAAATGGAGCCACGAGAGTTATTGCGAAGGATTTTGATTTAGATGAGGATATTGATATAGCCTTATTGTCCACCTTTCCTGACTATGAAAAAAAGCCTAATTATACGTTTGTCTATTTAGAAAATAAAGATTCTAAGTTGAATAATTTTGAGGTTTTTACCTTGAATAATGCTTTGACCAACAGATGGTTCCTTATGGATTCAGCAGATATAGATAATGATGGTGATCAGGATATTATTCTTAGTTCTTTTGACCAAGTTTTTACACCGGTGCCTGAAGGTTTAGCACAGCAATGGAAAGAGAACAATGGAGACCTACTAATACTGGAGAATGTCTTAAAATAAACATAAGTTGAAAACAATTTATTATTTGTACTTTCTTGTTTTTTTCTTATCCTGTAACAACAATACAAGTAAGTTGCCAAAATATGATTGGCTACCATTAGATGTTACGGCTACTGCCTATAATTCTTTACCTGGACAAACTTCCTATGAGCATCCAAAAATCACTGCATGGGGCGATAGCATAAAGCCTGGGGTAAGATGGATTGCCGTTTCTAGAGACCTCTTAAATAATGGCCTTAGTTACAACACCATGGTTAAAATTGATACTTTTAAGGATATCTATCTAGTAAAAGACAAAATGCACCCACGTTGGAAAAACAGGATAGATATTTATATGGGAGAAGATGTTGAAAAGGCTAAAAAATGGGGTAGAAGAAAAGTATCAATACAATATGCGGTTAAAAGGGACACGTCTAAATTAGAATAAAATGAGATTTGCAATAGTTATAATATTGACCCTGTTATGTTCCTGTAGTACCCAGAAAGTTATTGTAGAGAAACCGATTACTTTTAATGAAGATCGCAAGGTATTGACACTGGAATATTTACAAAATAGATATGGGCTAGATCAAGAGCTCCCGGAGATCGTGCCAAAAATGATCGTACTCCATTGGACGGTAATTCCTACCCTAGAAAAATCTTTTGAAGCCTTTGATTCACCAACATTACCTAACTGGCGACCAGATATTAAGAATATAAGCGGCTTAAACGTTAGTTCGCAATTTATGGTAGATCGCGATGGCACCATATACAGACTATTACCAGAAACTACTATGGCTAGACATGTAATTGGACTGAACCATTGCGCCATTGGGGTTGAGAATATTGGTGGTACAGAAGACCTGCCTCTAACCAAGGCACAATTAAAATCTAATATTTGGTTGGTTCGTTATTTAGCCGATAAATATGAAATTGATTATGTAATTGGGCATTATGAATATACCTTGTTTGAAAATCATCCACTTTGGTTAGAAAAGGATGAAGGCTACCGTACCGTTAAAACAGATCCAGGAAAACAATTCATGGCCAAAGTGCGAAAAGCTGTTAAAGACCTTAATTTTAAAGCATTACCAAAATGACCAAAGTAAATACTTTCATTATCCTGATGCTATTCACAGCGTATGGATATTCTCAAAATATTGAGTTAACAAGTCAACTTTTTGAAACATATGACACCTACAAAGAACAAACTTTAAGTACGAGGCGTATAAAACATGCTGACATACAACCTTTATTGGATAATTTTAAGACAAAGAGCACATTTAAAATATCCAAAGTTGGCAATTCTATAATGGGTAGGGACTTACACTTAGTATCAATTGGGAGTGGAGAAACCCAAGTGTTTCTATGGTCTCAGATGCATGGTGATGAGCCAACGGCTACACAAGCCATTTTCGATATTTTAAACTTTTTTAACAGTTCTAATTTTGCTACGGAAAAAAAAGAAATACTTTCTAAACTTACCATTCATTTTCTTCCCATGTTAAATCCCGATGGGGCTGAATTATATCAACGTAGAAACGTATTGGGTGTGGATATTAACAGGGATGCCTTGAGATTGCAATCACCAGAATCACAAACCTTGAAACGAGTAAGGGATAGTTTAGAGGCTGATTTCGGATTTAACCTTCATGACCAAAGTACCTACTATAATGCTGAAAGAACAACCAAACCAGCAACCATTTCCTATTTGGCTCCGGCCTATAACTATGAAAAGGAAATTAATGATACTAGAGGAGATGCTATGCGAATTATCGTGTACATGAACACTATTATTCAAAACTACGCGCCAGGTCAAGTAGGCCGGTATAATGATGATTTTGAGCCTAGGGCATTTGGTGACAATATTCAGAAATGGGGTACCAGTACTATTTTAATTGAATCTGGAGGGTACCCGGCGGATACTGAGAAGCAGGAGATACGTAAGCTAAATTATGTTTCAATTCTATCGGCCATATATACTATAGCAAAAGGAAACTATAAGGAAATACCACTAGGCGATTATGAGAAAATTCCAGAAAACGACCGTAAACTTTTCGATTTAAAAATAGTTAACGCTACATACAACCTTTTTGGTAAGAATTACACTATAGATTTGGGAATTAACCAGATTGAAGTGGATTATGAAAATCATCAGGACTTTTGGTATAGCAGTCGTATTATAGATCAAGGTGATCTATCTACCTATTTTGGATATGAGACCTTTGATGCTACAGGGTATAAAATAAAGCAGGCAAAGATATATCCAAAAATATTTAATTCTCCATCGGAATTAATAAACTTAAAGGCATCTGAATTGGTTAAGGATGGATATGCATATATACGCGTAAATTCAATTCCAAAAAATGTACTGAACTCTGACATACCATTACACCTTATTGGAGAAAATTATAGTGTTCCAGAGTTGGAATTAAAGCCAGGAATCAATCCTACATTCTTTTTAGAAAAAGATGGAATTTTAAAATATGGTGTTATCAATGGATTTTTGATTGATTTGGATTCCGATAATATTGAAATCAACAATACTATGATTTACAGATAACTAATATCCATATTGTATATTTAAAAAAGGTCCGTATATAATTAATAGCGTCAACATAATAATTAAAATGGAAACTATCGAAGTAAACAAAAACAACACTACTCCCTTAAAAAAGATAGATAGTTCTGCGAAGGCACTTTGTTCTGCAATTTCGTTTATCACATCCATACTATTTGTTTTTTAGATTAACCATTACCATAGCTTTTAGGATGTTAGTTTCTCTGTACTATTTGGGGTCGTTGTACCTATAAAACACTCTATTCACCAAAAACCCTACTTTAATATCAATTAGTAGTATAAAAAAAGGGAAGCGATTGCTTCCCTTTATAATCGTTTCCCTAATCTTAATTAGAGACTAGCGTTATCCAATAAGGCAAAGAATTTATCCAAATTAGGAAGAATAACGATCTTTGTTCTTCTATTCTTGGCCATGTTCTCTTTTGTGTCATTCTCCACCAAAGGCAAATAACTACTTCTGCCTGCAGCTATTAGTTGCGTTGGGTCTACATCGTATTTGTTTTGTAGTTCCCTAACAATGGAAGTGGCCCTTTTTACACTTAGGTCCCAGTTATCTGTTACCATTGGTGTATTTATAGTTCTTGAATCGGTGTGCCCTTCTACCATTACCTCCATGCTAGGTTCAGATTTTATTACCTCGGCTAGTTTTTTAAGAATGTTTTCTGCTTTATTACTAACCCTGTAGCTGGCAGTATTAAACAAAAGTTCATCGGAAATATTGATCATAACCACGGTTTTATCAATACTTACCTCTACATCCTCATCCTCCTCAGAGATACTTTGTTTTAATTTATATGAAACAGCTAAATTCATAGAATCCTGCAGGGTTTTAGCCTCTGCCAATTTAGCAGGATCTACATTTTTCAATGTATTACGCATATTGGCTTTAGTATTGTTGCTCATAACCGTAACATCATCAACCGAAGTATATTGGCTATCATTCATTTCTTTAAGAGAATTGATTTTGGAATTATATTCCGCAACACGTGCCTCTATTTTAGCGAACTTTGTTTCCAATTCCTCTTTTTCTACTTGTGTTTTGGTCAATCTACTTTGAGTTTGGGATAGGTTGTCTTCCAAAGCAACATATTTCTTTTTTGAAACACATGAAGTTAAAAGTGCAAAAGATAGCATGCCAACTACTGATAATTTTTTCATTTTAAAGGTTCTTTAAATTTATATTAGTGTTTTCAGTAATTATTTACGGATAAAATGTAATAATGGATGTTTAAAAGCCAATCCTTCAATAGTACATTTATCAAGCGAGGTGGTTAACAAACTGAAATAAAGTATTTTAAATGTTGATAAAAGGACAAAAAAAAAGGTGCATAAAATGCACCTTTCAGATAAAATAATTTTAATTGTTTATTCACAGCCACCAGTAAATCCGTTGGCACTAAACTTGGTTTGTACGGCTCCTTCCCTAGATCCTGTTTTAACCTGGATAGCTAAATTATTCTCGCCACTACCATCACGCTTAGGGCTACAATACTCAAATAAATAAAAGCTATTGGCACGCTCTGACACCTTTTCTGAAATATCATTGAACGTACTCTCCAACTCATCTTTGTTCCCGGCAAAAACACTAAAGGTCTTGCCTATATCCTGTAATACTTGAGTATCTATTTCACTACCAAGACCAATACTGAAAAAGGATATATTGGCATTTGCCTCATTTACCTTTTTTAACGCTGCATCCTCTGTATATCTAGATGCCTGGTCTGTACCATCTGTAAAAATGACTACTGAGGCAGCACCAATGTTACCACCTGAAGTTGTATCTTTTATAAGGTTCGATGCAATGTCGGTTGACTTTATAACCGCACCATATAAATCTGTTGATGGATCTGAGCTAATAGTATCAGTTATACCATCAATTGCCGCTATTAATTCCGTTTTGGAAGACGTCAATCCATTCAGCAAATGCAACTCATTTTCACCATCAAACCAATATATTGCCATTTGAAAGGATTCTTGGTCAGTGGCTGGCATCACGTTATTAACAAAACTTGTACTCGCTATTTTTAGCTCATCCAAACTACTATCCAATACACTATTGCTTAAATCCAATACTAATAAGGTATTGTTGTTGAATATTTGGGAATTTGGAGAAATTCGCGCAAAGGATTCAGAAGTAGAGATGGTATTGAAACAATCGTCATTTCTGCCTTGTTCATAAATAGTAAATTGATCAGCAGTTAACCCAGGTACTGGATTACCATCCGTATCGGAAACCTTAAAAAATATGGAAACTTTACCAGGTAAGGTAGTGTATTGCTCTTGTATGGATAAAACCAATTCACCTTCTCCCAATCCTAAACAATCATCAACTGGTTTTCCCTTGCCCAAACCTTCTCCAAGGTTTAAGTTATAATCTACATCATCATCTGCATTACCACATGAAATAAACAAGGAAAGAAAAAAAACAAAACCAAAGGTTTTCAATACAATTTTCATAAACATACAATTTGAGTTCAACAAGCAGAACGGACATTCTTATATTAAATTATGAGTGATTTAAAAAAATATGTTAAACATTGTTAAAGAAGTATGAATCCTTTTATTATACAGAGAGTATTAGGTACTTTACTTCAAAGAAATTTAGATTGGCATTGGTAAATAAGTAAGCCATATTATGATGCACGAACTTAAAAATATTTTTAAAGATTATTTAAATTATAAGGAGCAAGGCCTTAATACTATTTTAGCTACAGTTGTCCACTTGGATGGCTCATCATATCGTAGACCAGGTGTACGAATGCTAATTGCCGAAAATGGTAAAATGACCGGTGCTGTAAGTGGAGGTTGCGTAGAAAAAGAAGTTTTGTTTCAGGCAAGTAGTGTATTTAAAACTGGAAAGCCAAAAATGATGACCTATGATGGTAGGTTTAGGTTAGGCTGTGAAGGAATTCTTTATATTCTAATTGAACCTTTTTCACCAAGTAACACACTTCTTGAGGCATTTAAAAATATCATAAAGGATCGGAATTCCTTTTCTATCATTTCAAACTATGAAAAAGATTATGGGGAACACCCTAACTTAGGCAGTTATTTTGAGTTTTATGGAAACAAAATTCCATTACAGAAAGAATTTGAATCCTATACATCTAGCCTAACTTTTAAACAGATCCTTGAACCTTGTTATAAGTTGTTTATTGTTGGTGCGGAACATGATACCGTTAAACTTTCGCAATTGGCCTTGAACATGGGGTGGGAGGTAATGGTAAGTACCGTTCCCGCTGAAGGTAAAAATATAGCTGATTTTCCAGGAATTGATACCTTGTACGATGTGGAACCCCTTGAACTTCCTGTAGACCAAATAGACCATCAAACTGCTGTTGTGCTAATGACCCATAGTTATGTCAAGGACTTAAAATATCTTTTTGCACTTCAAGAGGCTAAACCTATGTATTTTGGATTACTTGGACCTTCCAAAAGACGTGAGAAATTGTTTAACGAATTTATAGAATTGTATCCTGATTCAAATTATGATTTTTTTGAAATGATACATGGTCCGGCTGGCTTAAATATAGGTGCTGAAAGCCCGGAGGAAATTGCAATTGCAATTCTCGCAGAAATACTTACCGTACTACGGGGACAAAAACCAATCATGCTAAAAGACAAAAAAGAGGGAATCCATAATTGAATATAAAAAATAAAATAGCAATTGTTATTGTCGCGGCAGGAAGTGCAAGTCGTATGGGACAAATAAAGCAGTTATTGCCCTGGAAAGGTTCTTCTTTACTTGAACATGCCATAACTACTTTATTAAAAGTACAAAATCAAGATATTGTTCTTGTTTTAGGCAGTAAGGCCCATGAGATTTTGGATAAAACGGACCTTACTAAAATTGAGACCGTTGTCAACCAAAAATGGGAAAAGGGTATTGGTAGTAGCATAGCATATGGTATTCAACATTTGTTAAACAAGAAAAACCAATACGAAGGGGTTTTGGTCTGTTTGGCGGACCAACCATTGCTTTCCACAGCATATTACCAAAGTTTAATCGAAGATTTTAAAGTTGACACAGCCCAAATTATCGCTACAAATTATGAAAAAGGACCTGGTGTACCAGCAGTTTTTCCTAACTCGTTATTTATTGAATTATCTCTTCTGGATGAGGATTACGGTGCCAAACATATTTTACGTTCAAATAAGGTTCCTTTAAAGCTTAAAAATGCCGGAACACAAATAGCGGATATTGATACTATAGAAGATTACAAAACACTTTGCCAACAAACTAAAGAATAAAAGCATGAGAAAAGAAAACACCCTTAAAGCATTATTATTGAGTTTAGTTTTTATTACTGTTCTGACAACTCAAATGCATTCACAGGAGATGAGTTTTGAAGCATATAATCCAAAATCTACACTGGTAGTGCCAGGCGTTGAAATAAAAAGTGCCAAATATCCATTCATAGATATACATAGTCATCAAAGGGATATGTCTGTGGAAAAATTGACAAGTTTACTTAGTGACATGGAGGTCTTGAACGAGGGTATCATGGTTAATTTAAGCGGCGGTTCTGGGAATAGCCTTAAGGAAAAAGTTGACAATATTAATAAGAGCTACCCAAACCGATTTGTGGTTTTTGCCAATGTAGATTTTGAAGGTGTCGGTAGTTCAAGTTGGGGAGATAAGGCGGCAAGTCAGTTAGAACAGGACATTAAAAATGGTGCCAAAGGACTAAAAATATATAAAAGCCTAGGTTTGCGCTATAAAGATAGTGATGGGAATCGTCTTGCCATAGATGACCCTAGACTAGACCCAATATGGTCCAAATGCGCGGAAATGGGCGTCCCCGTGCTTATACATGCAGCCGACCCAAAGTCTTTTTGGGATGATATGGACAGTGACAATGAACGTTGGTTAGAGTTAAAAACACATCCTAGAAGGAAACGCTCTGCAAATGATCCTGCTCCCTGGGAACAAATAATTCAAGAACAACACAATGTTTTTAAAAAACATCCCAATACCAAATTTATAAATGCCCATATGGGATGGTATGCCAATAATTTAAAAAAGTTGGGTGAACTATTGGACGAAATGCCAAATATGAACGTAGGCATTGCCGCGGTAATTGCTGAGTTAGGAAGACAACCGCAAAATGCGAGGGCTTTTTTCATTTCTTACCAAGATAGAATACTATTTGGTAAGGATAGCTGGCAACCAGAAGAATTTCCAACCTATTTTAGGGTCTTGGAAAGTAACGATGAATATTTCCCATATTATAAGAAATACCATGCTTTTTGGGCAATGTATGGTTTAAATCTACCAGATGAAGTACTTAAAAAGGTCTATTATAAAAATGCACTAAAAATGATACCGGGATTAGATATATCCCTTTTTGAAAAGTAAATAGGCCTTAATGCTCTTTACTGGGAGTTGATTTGGGAGTTTTGTCTACATCTTGAAAAATTCCACAGGAAATTTCTCTTTTGATCAAGGAAGATGTTTTTTTCCTCTTGGTCAACGCCTCTATTTCTTTATTTAAAAACTGCATATAATAATTTTTAAGAGAAACGTGTCAATGCCTAAGAATGTTGTGTTTAGAGGATATTTTTAAAAGAAAAATGAGTTTTTTTCAACTTTTATGTGACAATTAAGGCTGTTCTGATACCTATCGATAAATTAAGTAGCACAAATGGCCAACCAGCGTGTATTTGCAGATTTAATAAGGCAGCATCAAGGATTGTTATACAAAGTAACCTCTATTTACACCAATAATAAGGAAGACCAAGAAGACTTGTTTCAAGAAGTCGTATATCAACTTTGGAAATATTTTGACACTTTTCGTGAAGAATCCAAAGTAACCACTTGGATGTATCGGGTAGCGATGAATACCGCTATAACCTATTTAAAAAAATCCAAGAAAAAGGGTAGTTGTATACCAATAGCCGATACCATTCTGGTACAAACCAATAGTCAAAATGAAGTTTTTGAAGAACGATTAAGGTTATTATATACCCATATAGGACATCTTTCACAAATGGACAAAGGCCTTATGCTATTTGAAGGAAAAAGTTATAAGGAAATGGCTGTTATCACCGGCCTTAACCCTTCCAATGTTGGCACACGTATATCAAGAATAAAAGAAAAATTGAAACAAAATATGACCAAATCATAATCGTATGGAAATAGAAGAATTACAAAAGGCTTGGGAGCACATGAGTCACGAATTGGAACATCAAAAAAAATTAACCGATGAAATCATAATGAAAATGACTAAGGATAAATTCAAGAGTAAATTTAGAAAACTAGCTACTTATGAAAGTATAGGTGCTGCCATATGTTATGGGGTCTCAGTACTGGTACTATTTAATTTTAACAAACTGGATACTTGGTATTTGATGGTTTGCGGTATAGTGACAATTGCTTTTTTAACAATCTTGCCAACATTGGTTTTAGGTGCATTGAGGGAAATACAAAACGTGGATATCTCCAACGGTACCTATAAGGAAAATCTTGTGACCTATAGCAAGGCTAAAAACAAACTATTAAAGCTTCAGCAAATTGGCATTGGATTAAATTTTTTAGTCATGTTTTTAGTGGTTCCCGTAACTACTAAGATCTTATCCAATAAAAATGTCTTTTTGATTAAAATGGAACCCGTACAGTGGATAGCTATTTTTGTTGCCCTTATTTTTATGTTTATTATTTCGAGGTGGGGATATAAAAGTTATTTAAAAATCACAAATAGTGCTGCTCAAATTCTGAAAGATTTTGAGTAGTATTATTCTGTAAGCTTTTTTTGAATGTAGTTTAATATTAGCATCCAATTCATTTTAAGTAGGAGGGAGGCTGTGGGAACATTGTCGTCCTCAATGGCAGAAATTATGGCTTCATGCTGATTATCAGATCTATTATAGAATAACTCATCAGATGTAAAGGCACGTTCGTAAAAGAAAATGCGGGTTTTGAGGTCTTTTAGAATTTGTAATGCTAAATCATTTTCAAAACCATGTGTCAAAATTTCATGAAAATCCAAATCGGCCTGTATTCTTGAAATAGCATCTTGCGCATTCTCAAAAACTTCCTGCTGTTTTTTTAATGCAACAATGGTCTCTTCGTTAAATTCAGCACTTTCAATTGCCATAACCTCTAAACTAGCTACAAGATTATAAAGATCCTCCGCTTCCTTTACATCTAATTCTGCAATAATAAATCCCCGATTGGGTACCGCTTTGATGATATGGGCTTGTTGTAATTGGGTCAAAGCCTCCCGTATTGGGGTTACACTAACCTTAAGCTCTCTAGCTAGGGCCGCTAAATTTAGCGTTTTACCTAATTGTAAATTGCCAGATTTCATTTCTGTCAAAAGATAGTCCCGTACTTGATCCCTTAAATTAATTTTATTGATCATAAATCAAATATAATATATCGTATATGATTTAACGATAATGCAATAAGAATAGTATCTACACTTACCATGGATTATTCGATGAAACACAATATCCCAAGATACTAAAAGGAATGACAATCCGTTTTAATGGTTTAACCCACAAACAAAACAATATGAAAAATGTAACAACAATTTTAAAGAACTTAGGTGTTCTAGCTTTAGGTTTATTGGTAACTTATAGTTGTAGTGACGATGCGGAGACAGAAAATGAAGTACAGTTGACCCAAACCGAAGTTAAAGCAATACTAGAAGCAGATGATGTTTCTGGTGCTGTTGATACCGTACTTTCCGAATTGTATATGAATAACGGTACTACTGGCAAATCTAGTAGTGCTAACGACTGTTATAGTGCCGAATATACCGATACGGGTTATGTAGCTACTTTTAACAATTGTGTATTAAATGGAACGGACAATATCAACGGTACCCTTACGGTAACCTATAATTTAGAGAGTGAAACGGCTTCGTATACTGCTAATTACGTGGATTTTTATGTAGGTGAAATTAAGATAAATGGTACAAGAACCTATGTTCTTAGTGGTAATTCTACCCAAAATTCAATCTCATTTTCAGTTACTAGTGACATGAGTTTAATTTTAGAAGATGGTTCTGAAATAGCAGAAAATGGCACAAAAACATTTGGTATTACTTTTGGTGATAGCTTGGAGACATCTACGTTCACTATAGATGGTAGTTGGGTCTTATTTTTAGACGGCAACACATATAGTGTAACTGTAAACTCTGTTCTACAAGGCAATTTTAGCTGTAGTTATTTAAATATGGGTGCTATGACCGTAAATAAAAATGGATTAGCTATTGATGTGGATTTTGGTGATGGAACCTGTGATGACATAGCAACTATAACATATCCAAACGGGGTAGAGGAAGAAATTACATTGCGGGATTAAACCTGATCAATAGGTATTGGAATAAAAAAAGGATGGGATTGATGAAGTCTCATCCTTTTTCTTTGTTGCTAATTCTGCATTGCCAAAGAATGCGATTCTTTAGCTGCTACCCAACGAACACTCTTATTTCTAGGCATATTTGTGAAAAATGCAAATTTACTTGCCGTAGTTGGGAGCATTCTTCTGTTATGTTTCATGACTCCTGTTTTTAGATTGATTCTGTTTTGAATGATTAATAGGTATGGTGTCTTACCTCTGCCCACTGTACCCTTTTACTTTTGCTAAACGTGGAAAAGTAAGCGTGTCTTCTAGATTCTGTCGGTGATTGATTGATGAAAATTCTCATGATGTCTGTTTTTATGATTGATGTATGATTTATAAATAGTGAATTTGATTAATGGCTATGTTGTCTTACCTCTGCCCATTGTACCCTTTTACTTTTGCTAAACGTTGAAAAGTAAGCGTGTCTTCTAGATTCTGTCGGTGATTGATTGATGAAAGTTCTCATGATGTCTGTTTTTATGATTGATGTATGATTTAGTATTAGTGAATTTGATTAATGGGTATGATGTCTTACCTCTGCCCATTGTACCCTTTTGCTTTTGCTAAACGTTGAAAAGTAAGCGTGTCTTCTAGATTCTGTAGGTGATTGATTGATGAAAGTTCTCATAATGAAATTTTTTAAAATTGATGAATAATTATTTTGTTGTTATATCTAGTAGACGATACATTGCTATTTTTGTTACAGTACTATGTATAAAAAGGTACTATATTTAACAATATTTAACAACTATTAATCATCAAAAAAATTATAACGCATTGTTTTTCAGTTTATTAAATGAATTTAATTTACTTTAGAATATTTGTAATACTTTTTACAACTACGTTCAACCTAAATTTTATCACTATTAATAGTAGAATAAAAGTAACTTGACAAGTAAATACTTGATGGCATATATGCTTAATAATCAAAATACAAATCATATCTTTGTACAAGTTTAAAGGGAAGCAGGAGCTTCTTGCTACGACCTTAAAATGAACAATTTTGCCATTATCAAGAGCAACTTATTCATATTAGTCACCACGTACTTCTATTCTTCTTAAACACCTATTGTTTCACACTAAAATTACTAATGGCAAAATCTCAACAAACATTTAACAAAACTGAAAAGGAAAAAAAGCGCTTAAAAAAGCGCGAAGAAAAAAAGAAGAAAATGCTGGCCCGTAAAGCGGCGGCAAAGGACAGTGGAACCTCAGGTATACCTCTAGCTTATGTAGATTATAATGGTAATTTGGTAGATACACCGCCAGATCCTTCCATGAAAGTTGAAATAGAAGCAGAGGATATCATTTTGGGAATTCCTAAAAAAGAAGAGGGCGATGTAGAGGAGTTTGATCCAGTAAGAAATGGTAAGGTATCGTTCTTTGATACTTCTAAAGGTTTTGGTTTTATCATAGATTCTGAAAACAACGAAAAATATTTTGTTCATGTTAGTGGACTTATCGATGAAATCAATGAAAATGATAAGGTTTCTTATGAGTTGGAAAAAGGCATGAAGGGTATGAACGCTGTTCGTGTAAAAAAAATATAGTCCACACCGCACGTTAAATAATGACTGCTGCCAAACGTAATACAGGCCTGATTATATTGGCGTTTTTTGCTATCTATGTCATCTGGGGCTCCACCTATTTGCTTAATAAAATTGCAGTTACAGAGTTGCCTGCATTTATGTTAGCGGGTATCCGATTTGTAGTAGCAGGTTGTTTAATATTTGGTATTGCCAAATTACTTGGTCTATCTTTAAAAATCACTGGCAAACAATTGTTGAACACCTTAATTGCAGGATTTTTATTCGTAACCTTTGGCAATGGGGTAATGGTCTGGGCACTAAAATATGTAGATAGTGGATTTGCCGCATTAGAGGTTTCTGCACAACCACTAGTGGTATTGATCTTAATGCGGATTTTACAGGGCAAAAGAATTCAGCCCATGTCTATAGTTGGTGTAGCCTTGGGTATTTTAGGCATTTATTTATTGGTGAGTCAAAAACAGATTATTACCCAGGAAGGAGCACTTTTAGGTATGCTTCTTATATTTCTATGTATGCTAAGTTGGTCTTATGGCTGCCTTTTTATTGGCAAGGCCGATCTACCTTCTAACTATTTTGTAAATACTGGATACCAAATGGTAATTGGCGGACTTATGCTGTTTTTGATAAGTTTGGCTATCGGTGAACACTGGATTTCTCCTTTAGATTGGAGTACTCCGGTTAAATGGTCTATGTTATTACTGGTATTGTTGGGCAGTATCGTAGCCTATACGGCGTTCAACTACTTGTTAAAAGCGGTTTCTCCAGAAAAAGTGGCCACTTCATCCTATGTAAACCCAATTATTGCAATGTTGCTTGGTTGGTATTTTTTACATGAAGAGATAACTGTGCAATCCACAATAGCGGCACTCATATTGCTTACGGGCGTTTATTTTATCAATACAAAAAAGAAATTGACCCTTTTGTCTCGGTTCACCTCAAAGAAATTAGGGAATTAAATCCTTTAGTTCTTGAACATCACGCTCTTGTAAAGTTTCAATTGTTATTTGTCCTATACGTATCCTCACCAATCTTACTGTTGGGAAACCTACGGCTGCGGTCATTTTTCTAATCTGCCTAAACTTACCTTCCTTTAAAATAATACGAATCCAAGAGTTTGGTCTATGCACCCCAATCCTTAATTTAGGGCTTGGTTTAGGTAAACTTGGCTCATGATCTAAAAGAAACACTTTACAAGGCTTGGTCATATACGTTTCCCCAAATAAACCAATGGCAACGCCATTCTCTAAAATTGTGATGGCGTCAGTAGTAATATTACCATCTAACTGAACCAAATATTCCTTTTCTAATCCACTTCTATTTATAATATCACTTATTTTACCATTCGTGGTCATTAAAAGTAAGCCCTCAGACTTTTCATCCAATCGCCCAATTGGCATAGAACCTTTGGGAAAAGGATGTAGCTCTGATAAAAACTTTTTCTTTTTAAGCTGTTTGTCCTCGCCGGATGACAATTGGCTTAACATACCAAACGGTTTGTACAATTTATAGTAACTATGGGTTTTCATACAAAATGAATGAAAATAGAAGGCTTTTAATATGGAATTGGTCGGAAAGATACCCTTTTTATCCTATTCATTAGTATTACCCTTTTGAAGGTATTACCTTTGCAGGCCCGAGAAAAAGATAAAATGCAAGAGACCGTTTTTGAATTACAGGATAAAAAGACAGAAAAAGAACTTTACAGCTACCAGCAAGGAGCCATTCAGCAAATCTTTGAGAAGTTCGATACTGAAAGAGATGATTATCACTTATTGTACCAGTTGCCTACCGGTGGTGGTAAGACCGTAATATTTTCAGAAATAGTAAGACAATACTTAAAAAACCATTCCAAGAAAGTATTGGTTATGACCCATAGGGTAGAGCTTTGCACTCAAACTTCTGATATGCTAACCAGTTTTGGCGTAATCAACAAAGTGGTCAATAGCAAGGCAAACTTGGACGATCATGAAAAGTACAGTTGTTATGTGGCCATGGTAGAGACCTTAAACAACCGTCTTAATGATGATAAACTGGATATTTCTGATGTTGGTCTTGTAATTATAGATGAGGCCCACTACAATTCTTTTACAAAGCTTTTCAAGTTTTTTGAAAATTCATTTATACTAGGCGTTACTGCTACACCATTAAGTTCTAATAAAGATTTGCCTATGAACGGCAATTATGATGAACTTATTCCCGGTGAATCCATAGAAAATTTAATTGAGAACGATTTTCTGGCCCGTGCAGAGGTGTTCCAATATGATATGGGTTTAACTTCATTGGAAGTAGGTTCCAATGGCGACTATACGGTAAAATCATCGGCAGACCTGTATACGAGTCCGTCTATGTTAAATAAACTTTTGGAGGCCTACACCAAACATTCCAAAGGCAAAAAGACACTTATTTTCAATAATGGTATAGAAACGTCCATACAAGTATATTATACATTCCAGAATGCTGGTTTACCAATCATGCATTTGGATAATACGGCCACCAAAAAACAACGTAAACAAATATTAAAATGGTTTAAGGAAACACCAGATGCCATTTTAACGTCTGTAAGTATATTGACCACTGGTTTTGATGAACCTACCATAGACACCATAATATTAAACAGGGCCACCAAATCATTGACCTTATACTATCAGATGATAGGTAGGGGTTCCCGTGTGTTAAACAATAAATCTAAATTTACGGTAATTGACCTTGGCAACAACATGTACCGCTTTGGACCCTGGGGTGCTGATTTAGATTGGGTCACCATATTTAAGTCGCCCAATTTCTACATGGACCGTATTAAGGATGATGAAGAAATTGAAGGTGCATTTAAACATGATTTATCAGAAGAGATTAAAGCTGAATTCTCAAAGTCTGAAGAGACTTATTTTGATATTAAGGAAACCTATCAAAAAGCAACATTTGCAGGTGAATCCTCAAAAGTAGTGTTAGAAAAATCAATTGAACACCACGCTTATATCTGCATAGAAAACAGTGAGGATGTTTATGATGCCATTGCATTGGCCAAGTTGCTTAAAGATGATATAGACAATAGAATACATGTTTATGCCAAATGCATCAGTAAGAGTACCTATAACTTTCTTAGCTGGCTAAAGGACGACTATCAAAAGAAATTAAACGCCTATTTAAGGGAAAATTTTGACACCGTATTTGAGGACATTCATGGGCATCCCCCTGAGGATTAACTCAATTATTCAACCAATACGTAAACTTTAGTGTAAGACCCCAATTCCTTGTCTCAAAAGGGGTTATAAAATAGTTATTGGTATAGACCAGAAACAAATCTGAGGCTGGACTATAGCGCCATTGAAAACGGGAGTTTAAGTTAAAGTTGCCTGTTTGCTCGTTATATTGGAACAAGTTGGCAAAAAATAGTTTATTGGTAAATGTAATATCAGCTTCTGCTCCTATTAACCAAAATTCGTTTTTGTTCCAAGGGGCAGGTAAATTGATGTGATTATAATTTAAGTTGGCACTTAAACTTACATAAGGCTGAAATCGATATCCCAATTCCGTAGTTAAACTGGTCCTATTTCCATCTTGATAATACCCTCCTAGGCGCCCCCCTAAAGAATAGGTGAAAAGACTTTGCGGCTTAGATTGATATTCCCAACCAAAGGCGTTCCAATGGTGTTTTGTTCCCTCGGCCAAATCGGCTATTCCCAATCTGGTTGGGTCAAAGGGTGAAAGTAGTTCAACATAATCATCGGAGACAAAAAACATAAGGCTGTTTCTCTTTCTGAAATCGAACTGATAGGTTAAATAAGCAGTATGGTCTGTTTCTACCCAATTACTATTAAAAAAAGTGATATTATTAAGTTGTGGTCCATGGCTGAGTATTGGGCCAGCTTTGGGAAAAAATAAATACCCTACATTACCCGTTAAATTTCTATAACCACTACGACGCACAAATCCAACTTCAGCAGAATAATTATCACTGACCCATTCCTCCTGTACACGCCAATTCAATTTTCTACTTCTATACTCCAAATGGGCACCTTGAGCTATTCCTTTACTACTATCATCTGGAGCCAGCGATTTTAGGAGAAAAGCCTTTCCATTCCATAAGTTGTTAGAGGATGCCAGGTTATATTCTACTCCTAAATTCCGATTAAATTTGGAGTATTGACTGTTTATAGAATCATTTTTAGTTGGGTAATTCATAGACTGTTTATTAACCACCATAAGGCCAATATTACTGCGGCCAAATACTTTTCTTTGTAAGGAAAGCACCCCGAAATTCTGACTTGGCAAACCGGTTTCATCCATACTGGCTGTCTGCATATCCATTATGCCCAAACGCCATTTGTCATTCAAATTACCGCTAACACGGGCACCTGCCTGTATAGGAACACCCAGTCCAATTCTTCTTGAGAAAAAAGGTCTAATAGTGGCGTACCCAAAATTAGCGAACAAATCCCCATTCTCCAGAAAGAACTGTCGTCGCTCAGGGAAGAAAAGTTCAAAACGATCTAAATTGGTTACTTGACGGTCTACCTCTACTTGAGAAAAGTCTGGATTTACAGTAAGGTCAAGGTTCAATGAAGAGGTAAGGCTAAACTTGATGTCACCACCAATTTTGGCATCGGTTTGGGTATTCCCATTTACTTCCAAATCTTGGCTTACCTCGCCTAATACATAAGGTATAATTGAAAAATTAGTTCCCGGTGCTGGAGGAGGGGCATCCCATACCAATGTTCCTGAATATGCCAAAGAAGAAGTTGGAAACTGTCTTGGAACAGGTGTCCAACTAGATTTTTCGCTAGATTTTAGATCAAGCCTACTAAAATTTATACCCCATTCTGTTACTCCTTCCTCATATCGTATGGACTTAAATGGTACTGCCATTTCAAAAACCCATTTTTCATCGTCCCGGGTAACTTCGGAAATCCATTTACTATCCCAATTTAGATCTATCCCTGACCCGTTGTACATGGTTCCATCCCATTGTGCACCAAAGGCATTGGAACCAAATGAAAACCCTGTGGTCTGGTTGTTAAATGGGTCTAAAAAAAGCAGAAAATTATCGTTCTTACCAAATGAAAAATCACGGCGTAAGGATTCTACGAAATAATTCGCCTTTGTGGCATTGTAAAAAGTAGCGAGTAAGTAAATATTCTTGTCGTCATAGGTCATTTTAATAGTAGTGGGTTCTGTGGCCTTCCCTTTATCCATGGGTAATACCATAAAAAAATCTTTGGCCTCTTCAACATTTTCCCAGGCCTTTTCATTTCCGACACCATCTATCTCTATTGGACCAGAAGCTTTTTTGATGTGAAGTCGGTAGCTGCTGTTTTTCTTTTGTGCCTGGGAAATAGTAGTACAAAGTAAAAGGAAAATAAGTACGTAAAAATTTAATTTCATTGAGTATAAGTTGGTGCGCACAACTTAATTAAAATTCATCATTTAACTTTTTAAAATTTAAAAAATTATGCTAAAATTCATGTAACTACCTTTAAACTTCACCAATTTAGTAAGATACGAAGCCTACTATTAAACTAATTTTAACTTTATTTGTCCCAAAGCGTAAAGAATTGTAGTAATGAATCCTATTCTTGAAAAACATATAAAAAAATATATTCAGCCTTCAGAAGAAGATATTTCGTTATTTTCCAGTCTAGTGACATTTCAAACAGTAACTGCTAAATCATTCTTGTTAGAACCAGGAAACTCGTCTAAAAATGAGTTTTTTGTGGTAAAGGGCTGCCTAAAAGCGTATTATTTAGATAGTAAGGGTGCAAGACATATTATTCAGTTTGCCATAGAAAATTGGTGGGTAAGCGATTTTGAGGCATTTTACAAAAACACTCCATCTACTTTATATATTGAGGCAATAGAAGATTCTACCTTATTAACGTTGAGCTACGAAAACAAGGAAATATTATTTTTAAAATCGCCCATTTTTGAGCGTTATTTCAGAATTCTTTTGACCAACGCATTTATTGGTGTGCGTAAACGAATTCTTTCTTCATTACAAAAAGATGCCACTGAACGTTATTTAGAATTTTGCAACGTTTACCCGAGTATCGAACATCGTGTTCAAAACAATCATATAGCCAATTATTTGGGAATATCCCCAGAAAGTCTTTGTCGAATTAAAAGAGCGCTTAAAAATAATTTGACGAATTGACATAGGTCAATTGAATACAGAAAAGAGTATTTTACTTTTGGTTCATCTGAAAATTGTTCACTCTCCTTAATAATCCGGGTGATGCATTTACTTCTGTTGAAAACAACCATATTGTGGCAATTGCTCGTGCTGAAGCTATATAATGAGTAAGTAACCATTAACTAATTCATTAAAGACGGGTGTCATACATTTTTGTGTGACACCTTTTTTATACCATTCAATATTTTATTCATAAGAGCAAAGAAAATAAACCCTAATGACGGAACTTTGTAAAAGAATTATTTAAAAACGTATTAAAATGAATAAGCAAGCATTGCTAGAGCCGTACCATAACAACAACTTGAACCTCAAAAATAGGGTGGTTATGGCACCAATGACCCGCAGTAGGGCAACAAATAAGGAAAAGAAACCAACAGAAGAGCTACAGGCTCAATATTATGCTCAAAGGGCATCCGCAGGATTGATTATTACAGAAGGCTCACAAGTTTCTGAAAGGGCAGTAGGATACATTAACACACCTGGTATTTATTCTAAATCACAAGTGGAAGGATGGAAAAAAGTAACCGAGGCCGTGCATAATAAAGACGGTAAAATATTTATACAACTTTGGCATGTTGGTCGTATGTCTCATCCAGATTTTCATAATGGCGAGCTGCCGTTAGCACCATCTGCAATAAACCCAAATGCCAAGTCATACACACCAGAAGGATTCAAAGAAACGGTCACGCCCAAAGAAATGTCTTTGGATGACATCAACACGACAGTACAGGATTTTAAAAATGCGGCAAAAAATGCTGTTGAAGCAGGTTTTGATGGTGTAGAAATCCATTCTTCAAATGGTTATTTATTCCATCAATTTTTTAATGCATGTTCAAATGAACGAAAAGATAAATATGGTGGAAGTATAGAAAATAGGGCACGTATCTTTTTTGAGGTGTTGGACGAAATAAAAAAAGTAATTCCAGAGCAGAAAATTGGTGCAAGGTTTAACCCCTCCCTACATGGACTCTTTGGCATGGAGATGGACAAGGAAACAATTCCTACATTTGAATATGTTATCAAAAAACTGAACAACTACGATTTGGCTTATGTACATCTATCAGAGCCTTTTACAGATGTATCGAAAATCCCTTATGCCGTTCAGAATATAGCTGAACATTTTAGACCCCTTTATCATGGAACCTTGATGATTAATGGGGGATTTGACCAAGAATCAGGAAATAATATAATTTCCAACCGCAACGCAGATTTAGTGGCATTTGGTAAACTATACATCTCTAACCCAGATCTAGTGGAACGATTTGAAAGTAATTCTGAACTGGCCAAGTGGGACGAGGAAACTTTTTACACCCCTGATAAAGAAGGCTATTTGGATTACCCAACATTTAAGGAAAAAACAAAAGCATAAGATTTTATCTTAAATAATTATATATTTAGATAATTAGAATTAATCCTAAAAAATTGAAATATGAAATTTACAAGAAATGCAAAAGCACAATGGCAAGGAAGCGGAAAAGAAGGCAAAGGCTTTTTAACTACTGATAGTACCGTATTGTCAGAAACACCATATTCCTTTAGCACAAGATTTGAGGATGAAAAAGGAACAAATCCTGAAGAACTTGTTGGTGCAGCACATGCAGGTTGTTTCGCCATGCAACTAAGCTTTTTGCTGGGTGAAGAAGGGTTTACCCCAAATACACTTGATGTTGCTGCAAATGTTAATTTTGTGGACGGTGAGATAAAAACCATAACACTAAATTTAAAGGGCGATGTTCCCAACATTAGTCTAGCCAAATTTGAGGAAATAGCGAATAAAGCAAAAGAAATTTGTCCTATTTCTAAACTTCTTAAGGCAGAAATAGAACTTAAAACCTCATTGAAAAATATTTAAAAGAAGAATTCTTAAAACAATATGGGTTTTCACAAATCACGTTAACTTGGGTCTGGAAACTTTGAACCCTTATTTATTTTAGCACAAATTTTAAGTCATATGAAAATTAAGAGTTCCCTTTACCTACTTATTTTATTTTCGTTACTCGCAGGAATTTCTGCATGTAAAGACAAACAAAAAAAAGGTCATGACGCTGAGGAAAACCAAGAACCGATTCCTTTGGATAGTACAGATTTGGCTCTTCTTGAGCTAGACTTACCAGATGGCTTTAATATTTCAGTTTATGCTAGGGGAGTAGACGGTGCCCGTTCCATGGCCATGGGTGATAATGGTACTTTATTTGTTGGTACAAGAAATGAAAATACGGTTTACGCTATTCAAGATACCAACAATGACTTTATAGCCGATAATGTAATGGTGTTGGATACGATGCAAGTACCCAATGGAATAGCTATGCGCAACGGTGACCTTTATGTAGCTCAAGTAGGTAGCCTTTGGAGATATCCCAATATTGAAAATCAATTAGGTAGACCTTTAAAAAAGGAATTGATATATGATGATTATCCTACCGAATTTCATCACGGCTGGAAATATATTGCCTTTGGACCAGATGACAAACTTTATGTTCCTGTTGGGGCTCCTTGTAATATTTGTGACCGTACAGGGGAAGATAAAAGATTTGGCACCATTACCAGAATGGACCCAGATGGTGGTAACAGGGAAATATATGCACAAGGTGTTCGGAATTCTGTTGGGTTTACATGGCACCCAGATACTGGTGAAATGTGGTTTACAGATAATGGAAGGGATATGCTTGGCGATGATATTCCTCCATGTGAGTTAAACAAGGTAACAGAGGTTGGTCAACATTTTGGTTATCCTTTTTGTCATGGGGGCACCATTAAGGACCCAGAATTTGGGGACCAAAAACCTTGTGAGGATTTCATTGCTCCCGCCAAACAATTGGGAGCCCATGTGGCACCATTGGGAATAAAGTTCAATACGGGAAAAATGTTTCCTGTAGCTTATAAAAATAAAGCCTTAATAGCGGAGCATGGTTCATGGAACCGAAGCAAAAAGGTGGGCTATCGTATCATGATGGCGGACATTAGGGATGGAAATGTTGTCAGCTATGAACCATTTATTGAAGGCTGGTTGAATAATAGCACAGAGAAAGTTACCGGCAGACCGGTTGATTTATTATGGTTAAAAGATGGTTCCTTGCTTATTTCCGATGACTATGGCGATGCTATTTATCGTGTTTCTTACAGTGATACGGCACTAGCGAGTATGGAATAAATACACTTACGAATTCGATTTCCAAACCTTATATTTATAATTCAAAAATGTTCAACACAACTTTTTAACACCTTACGGTCATTATGAATAATCAATCTACTCGAAGAACCTTTTTAAAACAAAGCGGTGTCCTATCGGTTAGCTCATTGTTGCCATTATCAGTATTTGAAATCAAACCACGTTTTAAAATGGGATTACAACTGTTTACTATTCGTGATGCGATGGCCAAAGATCCAATAGAAAGTATAAAGTATGCTAGAGGATTGGGATATGAGGACGGGGAAATATACGGGTACGATGGTGATAATGACACATATTACGGGATTAAATCGAAGGAATTTAAAAAGCAATTGGAAGACTTGGATTTTACAATTTCAAGTGGTCATTATGATTTTTCAAGTCGTTTTAATGACCCAATGGAAAAGCTTGAACGTTATGTAGACCAATGTATAGAAGGTTCATATATCTTAAATAGCAAATTTATTACATGGCCTTGGTTGGCACCAGAGTTTTGTACCATAGAAAATTTCAAGATCCTTACGGACAAATTAAATAGAATAGGGGAGCGGATAAACAAAGCCGGAATGCAATTTGCCTATCATAATCATGATTTTGAATTTACAGACCATAATGGAGAGCAAGGCTACAACATCATACTTTCGGGTACCGACCCAAATTTAGTGAAGTTACAAATGGATATGTATTGGGTAGAACATTCATCAAAGAAAAGTCCAGCTGAATTGATTGCAGAGAACCCTGGCAGATATGTCATGTGGCATATTAAAGACATGGACAAGGTAACTCGTGACTATTCCGAGATGGGTAATGGCTCTATTGATTATAAAAACCTCTTGTCTTCTATTGAAAAAGAAGACTTGCAGTACTATTATATTGAGCAAGGGGGAAACTTTGCCGTAAATTCAATGCAAAGTATTACCGATAGTGCCATATATTTTAAAAAGCATCTTCAGCGATATTTATGATAAATGAAGTATCCAGATAAAGTATATTTAAACGGAAAAATTGTTCATTATAAAGATGCGAACATTTCTGTTTTTGACCGTGGTTTTATTTTTGGTGATGGTATATACGAGGTAATGGTACAGATTGCTGGCTCTTTTTTTTATGAAAAAGACCACCTAGAAAGGCTCAAAGACGGATTATCAAAAATAAATATTGATTTTAATGTTGACAGTTTACAGCCTGAAATAAAAAAACTTTTAAAAGCCGTAAACCTTACAAGTGAAGATTGCATGTTATATATGCAAATTACACGCGGCGTAGCGCCTAGACAACATGCCTTTCCAAAAAATATAGCCCCTACCGTGTTTTTCTATGCCGTACCAAAAGTATTGCCCAGCATTAACCCAGTTCATGCAAAGGTCATAACTAGGGAAGATTTTAGATGGTCTCGTTGTGATATAAAAATGACCTCTTTATTGGGTAATGTAATGCTCAATGAAACTGCCATGGAAAATGACTGTTTTGAAACCATTTTAGTACGTGATGGTTTCATAACCGAAGCGTCCCATTGTAACGTTTTTTTTGTTAAGGACGATGTCGTTTATACCCATGCTACAAATAATCATATTTTAGATGGAATTACAAGAAAAGTAGTTATTGAATTGTGTGAAAAACTAGATATCGGTATTGTTGAGGAGGCCATATTGTCTAAAGATATTTTTGATATGGATGAAGCTTTTCTCACTGGAACCAGTACGCAAATTGCTTCCATACAAAAAATAGATGGGCATACTTTTTACAAAGGTGAAGTTTGCGGGAAAACAACACGAAGACTACAAGAAGCATTTTTAGAACTAAAGGCTTCCAGCTAAATTAAATAATCTCTTAAAATTGTATATTTAAAGTCATTGAAGCATATCAACTATATACTTTTAATAAAACATGTTAACTAATTATATATACCAAACCATGAAAAATCGACTATTACTTTGGACAACGTTACTTTTGATGCATTTTATAGTATCTGCAAATACCATTGAAAATAACAATGCCTATACCATCATTATCAGTAGTTATGATTGGGGACCTGGAGTAAACAAAGTGGTAGTACAAAAACCAGCAACGGAAAAACCGTTTGGAATACAAGACTTTACGGTATTGGTATCCCGTAGTAAGGAAAATGTAGAAATGTCCGTATCGGAGGCTTCGGGAGAAAGAACCGTACTTTACACATATCCTTCCGATGAAAATGGAAATCGTTTAGAAGAAGGCAGCCATATTACTTTGGTATTATTGGTAAGCCCAATTGACCCTTTGAGTTCCCCAATTAAATATTATCGTAGCAATGGACGCGGGAGTAACCAATGGATTGATTATAAGTTGTCCATTACCCATAAACCTTCCAATTCCGTTTGGTACAAGGAGAATAAACGCATTATACCATCACTGGACAAATTTGATTTATCCGGTGTTTACCAATATAAAGATATCCAACTTACCTATGGCAGTTACGCCCCCAAAGGAGATAAGAAATCTCCATTGATCATATGGCTTCATGGTGGGGGTGAAGGGGGTACTGATCCCAGCATTGCCCTTATTGCCAATAAAGCCGTTAATTATGCCTCGCCAGAAATACAAAATATCTTTAATGGATCATATGTGTTAGCAGCACAAACGCCTACTTTTTGGATGCAAAGCGCTACAGGTGAGTATACAAGGGGAGATACTAATGATATTTATAATGAAGCATTGATCAACCTAATAAAAGATTTTGTGGCTAAAAATCCGAATATTGACAAAGATCGAATATATATTGGTGGTTGTTCTAACGGCGGGTATATGAGCCTTAAATTAATTTTGAACAACCCAAAATATTTTGCCGCTGGGTATATCAGTGCCTTGGCATATCAAAATGAATATGTGACGGATGAGATGGTACAAAGCATTAAGAACGTGCCAATTTGGTTTGTACATTCAAAAGATGACACGACAACTGTACCCGATGAAACAGTGGTACCCCTATATCATAGATTAATTTCGGCAGGTGCGCCTAATGTTCATTTTTCACTTTATGATCATGTAATTGACCTAAACGGAATTTATGGTGGTGAAAATTACCATTTCCCAGGCCACTGGTCATGGGTTTATTCACATAGCAATGATGCCGATTTTGATTTTGATGGAAACCCTGTACTCGTGAAAAATAAACCAGTTAGCATAATGGAATGGTTGGCCGCACAGCATAATTAAAAAATACACTTAGTTTTTAAAGACAACTATAAATTTAATAAGAGACCGTCCAAAAAACCAAAAATTAGCACTACTGTCATATCGAGCGCAGCCGAGATATATTGATTTTTAGTTCTCGACTACGCTCGAACAGACAAGAAAAGTGCTTTTTGGAAGGCCTCATCTTTTAGTTATGTTTTTATTTTTTGAGAAGCTAGATTAGCAAGAACTAAAAAGTAATAAAATTACTATCTATAGAATTGCTTCCTTACCCCTTACACCTGTACTAAGGCGTATGGCTTCCTCCACATGATAAATAAATATTTTACCGTCACCTACCTGATTTTCCGATGCGTTTTCCTTGATAACGGAAATACATTTTTCTAAGTGTTCATCACTTACTACGCACATAATCATTACTCTTGTTTGTAAAATCATGGACTGTTCAGTACCGCGATAACGTTCGCTATAGCTTTTCTGAAGTCCAGTTCCCTTAACCGGCACAACGGTAATACATGGTATATCGGCTTCCTTTAGACCTCGTTGAACATCTTTTAATTTAGAGGGACGTATTATGGCTTCAACTTTTTTCATGTTGTTGTTTTTATTTTTTTAGCTATTAGTTATTCAAAAGATGTGTAAGCCTCAACACCAAAGGTCACTGCATCTATTCCAGCATTTTCTTCAGATCTATTGACTCGGATACCTATGGTTTTCTTTAATAGGATCATCAATATAAAAGTAACTACAAAAGAAAAGATAGCTATTGTCAAAACACCAATGGTTTGGGTAAGCAACAAGCTTGTTCCCCCACCAAAAAACAGACCACCTTCTTCTGCAAAAAGCCCAACTGCAATAGTTCCAAAAAGTCCATTTACCCCATGTACGGCAATAGCTCCTACCGGATCATCTATCTTTATTTTGTCAATATAAATAACAGCGAGATCAACAAGGACACCAGCAATCAAACCAATAATTATGGCAGATCCTGGCGATACTATATTGCATCCAGCGGTAACTGCCACTAACCCTGCCAAGACACCATTTATTGTCATGGTAATATCAATTTGGCCATATCTAAAATACGTGTAGAACATGGTAGAGGCTCCACCTGCTGCCGAGGCCAAAAAAGTATTGGTAGCAATAGTACCTATAAGTTCCCAGTTACCTACAGCACCAAGCGTAGAACCTGGATTAAATGCGAACCAACCAAACCACAATATAAACCCTCCAACAGCTGCCAAAGGTAAATTATGGCCAGGAATTGCAATGGGATTCCCATTTGTATCGTACTTGCCTAATCGGGGACCTAAAACCATGGCAGCTGCCAATGCGGCAAAACCACCCATGGCATGCACGGCAGCCGAACCGGCAAAATCATTGAACCCCCTTAAAGCCAACCAACCATTAGGATTCCACACCCAATTGGCTGCCATTGGATACATTATTGCACAGAACACTACAACAAAAAGCGCATAGGTCCATACCTTCATCCGTTCTGCTACCGCTCCCGAAACAATGGATATGGCAGCAATAGCGAAGCCAAGTTGGATAAACCAAAATAATTGATTTGAAACCGTTAGGTCTAATCCCAAGTCATGTTCAAGGATTCCCATATCAAAGGCAAACCAACCATTAGAAGTACCATAGGCAATACCAAAGCCAATGGTATAAAAGGCTAGACCTCCAAAAACAATATCGATAATAACTTTTGCTATGATGCTCATGGCATTTTTTGATCGTACAAAACCGGCCTCAAGTAAAGCAAAACCACCTTCCATAAGAAAAATGATGGCTGCACATATAGACACCCAAACGGTATCAATGGCAGAAATAAGTTCAGTTTGTTCTAGGGCTGTAGCCGCGACTTCATTCATAAACTAAGTGAGTTAAGTTGGTTGATTACTTTATGATTTTTTCATAAAGGCCAACAATATAGGAAAAGTGCAAACTTGAATACCTAAAATTTAGAAATCATAACATTTTTCCTAATTTTTATGAAGACCCAAAGCCATTAACTATGCTTAGCTACGAAAGTAAATACGATATCTAGGGATATCATATCACCCAAACCGTTTCTTTGTTAACTTAAAAGTAAAATTTAGGTAGTATGTTATAGACTACAATGTGTAGAAGTTAAATTACTTTCAAGTAATAAATAAAGCTAACAAGTTCCACAACCATAAGTTATTATAGCGGTGAATGTATTTGAATAATTATAATCAACAAATCAAATAGAACTCTATTACCAATACTTATCGGCAAGAATTAAATAAGTTTCAAACCCCATAGTTACCTTAGCTAGAATCAGTTCCAAGAACATACTAACAGACACTAGATTACACAATATAGCTTGCCATTTAGTTATAGGCAAAAAGCAATCCAATTTCCAGACTTATTTTAATCAGCCAAGTACATTTGTAGGTTTGGTTACTCCGAAAAACTGCGTTTTGTAATGGAGATATTACCACTACTATCTTCAAGTACAATTTTGACCCATATGGTTTGGCCTGAAATCAGGCCAAGCTCTGTGATAACGAATAATACCAAAATTAACTCATAAATACGCTGTTAAATTTTAAATCACACAGAGGGTATTTAAGGGATTGTCCATAAACCATCTTTTGTTTACTTTTGGTGTATACCAACTCAATTTAAGGGTACGGCATGTATCCCTACTAACTTATTTATCAATATGAAACAAAATCAGAATGGATTTAGAACACATGTTTTTACGATTCTAACAGTCACCTTAGGTTCCTTTTTAACGCTTAATTCCTGTAATGAAAAGCCAGTGGCTGATCTTACCCCGCCAGAAGAAAACAGATTCACCACCACCGTACTAACCGAGCCTGGAGAGCTGGACGAACCCATGGCATTTACCTTTTTGAACAATACCGAATTATTGTTTGTGGAAAGAAAGGGAGGTGTAAAATCCTTCAATTCGGATACCAGAATTGTTAAAACGGTGGGCAATGTACCCGTGAACATTTTTTATACTAACAAAGAGGGGCAAACCCGTGCAGCCGAGGAAGGCTTAATGGGTATTGCCGCACATCCAGACTTCACCAACAATCACTGGGTTTTTATGCTTTATGCAGATCCTGATGAACCTAAACATGTTTTAGGCCGATGGGAATATAAAGATGGTAAGCTAGTAGATGAATCCAAAAAGATTGTATTGGAGTATCCCGCACAACGCGAGGTATGTTGCCATACCGGCGGCGGAATGGTATTTGACAAGAATGGCAACTTATTTGTAACCATAGGAAACAATACCGCCAATCCACCACAAGGCACTTCCAATTTGGATGAACGCCCCGGCCATGAATCCTCGGATGATCAGCGTACCGCCGGAAACTCGAATGACCTACGTGGGTCCATCATACGTATTCATCCGGAAGCTGATGGCAGCTATACCATTCCAAAAGGCAATCTATTTCCTGAAGGAACCCCCAAAACTCGTCCTGAGATTTATACCATGGGCCATAGAAATCCTTGGAGGGTTTCTATAGACAATGAGACAGGGTTCATCTATTGGGGTGAGGTGGGACCAGATGCCTCAGAAGACCTAGATCAAGGCCCACGTGGCTATGATGAATTTAACCAGGCCAAAGGCCCAGGATTTTTTGGTTGGCCTTATTTTATTGGCGACAATAAACCATATGCCGATTATGACTACGCGACCGATTCCATTTATGGATATTTTGATGTTGAAAAACCTATAAATACTTCTCCGAACAATACCGGGATTACCGATTTACCTCCTCCACAAAAGGCTTTCTTTTGGTATCCTTATGCCAATTCAGAAGAGTTTCCACAATTGGGTAGTGCCGGTCGTAGTGCTACGGGAGGACCGGTATTTCGCCAAGCCGATTTTTCCGAATCGGACCAACGTTTCCCTGCTTATTTTGAAGGAAAATGGTTAATGACAGAATTTATGCGCGGCTGGATTATGTCCGTCACCATGGATGGGAATGGAGACTACGTTTCCATGGAACCGTTCTTGCCAAAAGAAAATTTTTCAAGTGCCATAGATATGCAATTCAGCCCCAGTGGTGACCTATATATTTTGGAATATGGTTCTGCTTGGTTCCGTGGCAACGAGAATGCCCAAATCAAAAGGATCCAATATAATGGAGGGAATAGAATACCCATTATTATGGCCAGTGCCGATAAGAAGGCAGGTGCTGTACCCCTTTCCGTTAAACTATCCTCGGATGGGACCATGGACTACGATAATGATGAGCTAACTTATGAATGGACGGTATCGTCAGCTAATGGTTTTTCTAAAAATCTAAAAGGAGCTAACCCAGAAATTACACTGGATGATGCAGGAATCTATACCGTAAACCTTCTGGTGAACGATAGTGAAGGTAACAGTAACCAACAACAGTTTAAGATAACTGCTGGAAATGAGCCTCCCATTGTTGATTTACAGATTTTGGAAGGGAACCAGAGTTTCTTTTTCCCAGACAGTAAATTAACCTATAAGATAAATGTCTCTGATAAAGAGGATGGGGCTATAAGTGATGGTGGAATCAAGGAAGAAGAAGTAGCTGTAAATTTTGACTATGCCCCAGAAGGTTTTGACCCAATCGAAATTGCACAGAACCATGTAAGCACGGACGAGTGGATAACCTTATCCAAAGGAAGGGCAATGATAGACGAAAGTGATTGTCTTTCTTGCCATCGTGTAGATATCCGTTCCATAGGCCCAAGCTATATGGAAGTAGCCGAGAAATACAAAAATAATTTAAAAGGACAACGAGAGATTGCACAGCGTATAATTAACGGTAGTGTAGGTATTTGGGGTGAACATGCCATGAGTGCGCATCCAGATCTTAGCGAGCAGGATGCCGCCCTTATTGTAGATTACATTATAGGCTTGATTGAACCCAAACAGGAAATAGAAAAAATACCGCTTTCCGGTAATTATACCACTTCTGTTCCAAAAAAGGAAAATGGGAAGGGGAGCTATTTGCTACGAGCAGCATACACTGATAAAGGCTCTTCTAATAGTAAGTCCTTAACGAGTGAAAAAATTATAGCACTACGAAATCCTGTAATTTCATCGGAGGAATATGATGAAGCGGAAGGGATTAAACTATTGATTACCCCAAGTAGATCTTTAAAAATAAATACTGATGGGGGATGGTTGGCTTATCACAATATTGACCTAACTGGTATTGCAGAAATAACGATCAATGCTGAGGCTTCTACAAGAACCCAGGATATTGGTGGAATTATTGAAGTGCATCTAGATTCACCTGATGGTCCTTTAGTGGCTTCCACGGAAAAAATAGCACCGTTAGAAATCGACTTTAGGCAGGAATTGCAACGCATGCGAAAAGAATGGGAAGCTTCGGGTAAAAAAGGCCCAGAACCTGGTTTTAGGGATGTAATGGCACTTTCGAAACAAAACCTTTCAATAGATGTAAAAGACATTACCGGTTTTAACAATATTTACTTAGTAGTTAAAAATCCTGAAACAAAGCAGGGACAGATGTTGTTGCAAATAAACCATTTAGAGTTTAAAAAGGGAACAACTATGCTGTAATTTACAATGGCATTGTCTGAATCAGTAACAAAAAGCAAACCTTAAGGTTTGCTTTTTTGTTTTAAAATAGCTTCCATAGTTCAACAATCCAAACCCATTTGGCAATAGCTCAACTTACTTTTAAACATAACATAGAATATTATTGTCTCAAAATGAGACTTTAACTTTTTAAAACCATTGTTTATTTGAATAAATGTTTATTTTGCGCTATAATTTTTGATGAAAATCATGAGTTTTATAATGTATGATTTCAATATTTCGATTTTTTAACAAGATTACCGAAGTATCCCGATATGGTAAGTATATATAAAATTAAAGGGTTACCTATTTTAAACATACCCTTTATCTATTAATCAAACCTAATTAAAAGCAAAACTATGTGTTTATCCAATTTTTATTTCAAAAGTATGCCTAGTCTCTTGTTCAAGACAATGGTAATTCTACTAACGCTACCTTTAGCCATTAATGCCCAAGAAGTTGGGCAAACCGAACGTTTGGTCTCTCCTGAATTGGAAGCCGACAATACGGTTGTATTTCGTATTAAGGCACCAAAGGCCGAAAAGGTAACACTTACTGGCAATTGGATGCCTATGGTTCCAAATGGAGATCAAGGTATGATCAGGCAAACGGTGGAACTTGCTAAGGATGATATAGGTGTGTGGACAACCACAGTTGGTCCTTTGGCACCTGAACTTTATGGGTATACCTTTTTGGTAGATGGTGTTACCACCTTGGACCCTTCTAATTTAAAAGTAGCACGTGATGGTGTTTTTAGGACCGAAAGTTTACTTTATGTTCCAGGTGAGGCATCAGACCTCTATTGGGCCAAAACCGGACCAAAGGGTAGTGTACACCAAATTTGGTATGATTCACCCAATCTAGAATTAACGCGCCGTATGTTTGTATATACCCCTCCAGGATATCATGAATCCACTGAAGATTATCCTGTGTTGTATTTACTTCATGGTGGTGGTGGTGATGAGGAAGCATGGCCCACCCTAGGTGCGGCACAAACAATCATGGACAACCTCATTAATAGTGGAAAGGCCGAACCCATGATCGTGGTAATGACCAATGGAAACCCTTCACAGGCTTCCGCCTTAACCATAAGCCCTAAGTTACCAAATGTAGAACAGTCAGGAAGAGGCATGGCCAGTATGTTGTTTGAAAAAAGTCTGGTCAATGACGTTATACCATATATTGAGAAGAATTTTAAGGTAAAAGCCAATAAGGATAACCGTGCCTTAACCGGTCTAAGCATGGGAGGACTGCAAACCATGAACACCTCTTTCGCATACCCAGATTTGTTTAATTATATTGGAGTGATGAGCATGGGATTTGCCGATTTAAGTCGATTTGGAATTGAAGTGGACCATTCAAAACGTGCACAACAGATTCTAGCCCTTAAGGAAGCTAATCCAAAATTGTATTGGATTGCCTGTGGAAAAGATGATTTTCTTTATGAAAGTGTAGTAACCATGCGCGAGGAATTGGACAATCAGGATTTTGAATATACTTATCGTGAAAGTACCGGAGGACACACATGGACAAATTGGAGAATATACCTATCGGAGTTTGCCCCCATGTTATTTAAATAATTATGAATCCATCCATGAAAGAATCATGCTACTTCTTATCCATGATTTTTCTGGCACTTTATCAATAAAAATCTATTTAAAAAAAAATTAAAATAGAAATCACCAACTGTAACGCTAAACAATTAAAATGAAACCTTTAACCAACAACCCTATTTTAAAAACATTTTTAGTACTACTAATTCTTATTATGAATACCGGAATTAGCTCGGCACAGGAATCTAAGAAAAGGCTTCCCATTATAGATGTACATGTACATGCCATGAAAGCCAACCCAAATTTTGCCTCAGAAATGTGTCCGTGGTTTTTAAAGGATATGCCAGGGAGTGGACCCAATCAAGAAGCGCCTTCATTTATAAATACCAACTGTGTGGCCCCCTTAAAGCCGGCTAAGTCTGATAAAGAAATGCAGGAAGCTATCTTAAGGGCAAATAAGGAATTGAATATTACCATGGTGGTAAGTGGTGATGCGGATGTTATTCATAAATGGCATAGCGCGGCTCCCAACCACATTATTCCATCGTTGGGAATAAGTAACCCTGAACAGATGACGGTTGCTGCCTTTAAAGATTCCCTTTCTAACGGATTCTACAAAGTAATGGGCGAAGTGGCACCACAATACCAAGGTATGTCCCCAAGTGATATGTCATTGGATGCCTATTTTGGTGTTGCGGAAGAGCTTGGGATTCCAGTTGGTATTCATATGGGAACAGGTGGTAACGGAATGGCCAATATTAGCTCTCCTAAATATAGGGCATCATTGGGGCAACCTTTTTTATTGGAAGATATGCTGGCCAGACATCCCAAATTAAAAATATGGGTGATGCATGCAGGCTACCCAATGGTAGATCAAATGATAGCCTTAATGGGCGCGAATGCGTATGTATATGTTGACTTGGCAGGATTTATCTGGAGCTATCCTCTAGAAGAAATACATGCCTATCTAAAGCGTTTGGTCCAAGCAGGATTCGCCAAAAGAATATTATATGGCACCGATCTAATGGTTTGGCCAGAATTATTGGAAACTTCTATTGGGGTGATTGAAAATGCAAATTATCTTTCAGAGGAGCAAAAACGGGATATCCTTTTCAATAATGCCGTACGCTTTTTGAACTTGGATGCTTCAAAATTTGAATGAACCCTGTACCAGTTAACGAAAAGACCTACATCTAAAGACTATTATAGTCATTTTGTACGATCTAAATAGCGATTCCTAAATGTTGTGTTGGGGTGTTTTTTACTTCAAAACGGTAAACTTATTTTATTGTGTTTAACTGTAAAGAATTAAAAACACCCCAATTAAAATGCCAAAAAGGGGTACTAGCTTTTTACGCTTATTTTGTTCTTTGAACAGTAAGCCGCCAACCACCACAGCAATGAGAATCTGACTTCTTTTAATCGCGGATAAAAGCATTATCAAAGCTTCAGGGTCTTGTAGCGCCTTAAAATAAAAATAGTCGGCAGTCTGCAACAAAATACCAACCATAGGAATGGTCCAACGCCATTTAAATGAGGTACTTATGGCTTTGTTGCCCGCATAGTTAATAACAACTATCACACCAATAATTAGCATGGTATATGTACAAAACCAAAACTGCAATGTAGGTGGGTTTAAATGAAGTTGTTGAATTAAAAACTTATCATATAGGCCACTAGAGGCTCCTAAAAATGTGGCGGCGATGATGGCATAGATCCATTTGTTGCTTTTAAAGTGTATGCCTTCCCTTTTACCGATTTTGGAATATAAAAAGACCGAGAAAATGATTAGGAAAAAACCTATCCACTGCCAAAAATTAGGTCGTTCTTGATAAATTAGGATAGCTCCTATAAATGTGAAAAAGGGTCCTGCAGAACGGATTGGCGTTACAATGGTAATGGGCAAATGTTTTAAAGCTTGGTATGCCAAAACCCATGATGAAGCCATAAAAAGGGACTTGATCAAGATAAACCAATGCATTTTTAAAGGAATATCCGATACAAATAAATCTATCTCCAGTAATTTTTCAGGCAAATAGATAGAGCCCAAATATAGTGGCAATAACAGTAGAAAGCCAGCTGTAATAGTACCTAAAAGTACCGTAAAAGCCTCATTATTTTGTACAGCATGCTTTTTACATAAATTGTGTAATCCCAAAAATAAGGCGGCCAATAAACCCAAATACATCCACATGAACGCGAAGATACTTTATTGGCGTCTTTTGTTAAACATATTCAATTTAAGATAGGTCCCTATTTAGAATATTTTCTAATAAAAATATATGGTTCGTTTCTTATTTTGGTTCAAGTATAGTAGGGGAAGTTATTTAGATATATTAGTAGTCCAAAGTGAGTACCACTTAAATTTAGCATTTATAATAAATTGAAAATAAGTCAATTAATAGCTTGGATGTCGGAAAAATGGCGCCATCTTTGCGAATTAATACATATTATAAATTTAATTACATTACAATGAGTAAAGGAACAGTAAAATTTTTCAATGACACAAAAGGATTTGGTTTTATAACTGAAGAAGGAGTTGAAAAAGATCACTTTGTACACGTATCCGGATTAGTTGACGAAATTCGCGAAGGCGATGAAGTTGAATTCGATTTACAGGAAGGCAACAAAGGATTAAACGCAGTAAACGTAAAGGTTATCTAATACATATACTTTCCAGTTTAAACAAAACCCCATCACTAGTGATGGGGTTTTGTGTTTTTAGATTGGCAGTATTAATTACTGTTTAACGATTCTTGCGCCTTCCATAAAAAAGTTTTGCAAGCTTTTTACTTTTGGGTGAAGGGCATCGGCATACACTACATATTGACATTTTTTTATACTCTCTGCAGTAGTGGTTAAGGACGTGAAGGTATTTTGTTGTATTAAAAATTTGGCATCATCCACGCTACATATTTTAAGTGCAGCGACACTTACTCCATTGGTGAGAAATAATTTTTGGATGGTTTTTGGTGTGGTAATCAAGATATCGATGCCCAAATAAATTTCAGATTTTTGAACATCTATATGTAGTTCATCATAACTGGCATAAACGCGTAGCGAAGTGTATTTGGTAAACTTCAAAAAAGCGTCGTAAAGCGCAAGTACCTCATCTTTATTTTCAACAATTACCATGGCGCGTGGCGCATTCCCCTCTGCCTTACACTTTAATTTTTGTAAAGTTGTAATAATCAACGTCGTAGTTTTTCCACTATCTTTTGGTGCGATACAGAACACATTGGCCCCACTTTTAATGACTGGAATACTAGAGGTTTGAAATGGGGTAGGGGTTTCTATATGAAGTCGCTCTAGGGCCTCCAATATATCAACATGTAATTTTTTAAATACCATAATTTATCAAAAATCTAAATTTCAAGACATTCATCCAAACAAGATTGCAAAGGTAAAGGTATATGGTCTTGACAACACTATAAATAAATTGACATCTAGGATGTTTGATAAAATGTTTCTATTTCCAGCAATATATAAATACCGATTTTTCCATTACCATCCTTATTAACAAAAGGCCTTCCAACAGTTTGGTATAGGCAAAAATACGATGTACAACCTTTTAAAAAACAACCCATTACACACTATACCTTAGATTGCCTCGTTATAACAGGACTTAAATCTTGGCTTATGAAACCATTTAAATTACTTTTTATTTTTATTGTTCTATCCCCTTTAATGCATTTTGCCCAAATGGATGTTAAATGGAACAAAAATTTACCTAATGATATCTTGTGGCAAGAAGTCACCGCACTAGGTAATCTTATAGTAAACACAAAAGAGGGCCTTATAGGCTTAGATCCAGAAACTGGAACTAATGTTTGGAGCTATCGCGCCTTTGGAAATCTGGATAGGGCCGCTTTTGAAGAACTTCCCAATAGTCCTTTTTTTACCATTACTACCAACAATACCCTACACATGATAGATCAGTTTAGTGGTAAGGAAGTTTTCAATTCCGAGAATGCCGGGTTACAATCCATTGCTAGTTATTACTTATTGTATAATACCAATGCTATAGTTGTTGCAGGTACCGATCAAAATGGTGAGCCTTTAATGGTATCCGTAAACATGTCCGATGCCAAACAATCATGGTCCATGAACGAAAAATTTGGTCGTATCGTTGCTATAAATGAGCTGGGCAATCAAGAAGTATTGATTGTAACCTTATTCAATAATTATAAACTAAATGCAAATACCGGAACAATCATTTGGAAGAATGCCAATTCAAAAGAATCGGCCCAAATAGATGCTATGGGAAAGCTTGGCGCTTTGATGAAAAAGGCTGCGGAGAACCTAACAAAAGATCAAGACTTTCAACTACAATTTTATAAACCAGAGGAGGGAAATGTCTTTTATTTGGGCTCGCAACAAGAGAGCCAATCGGGCATGACCACCTCTTCCAGTGCAAACACCGTTAATTATACCAATAGCTATAATGCCTATAATATTTATGATGGGAGCCTGGTATGGGATAAAGAATTGGTTGCCAATGGTGCTTTAGGCCATTTAAGTTTTTTAACTGCCGGACTACTGGTATTGCCCGATGACGGCAATAGAACTAAAATTAACCTTTTTGATTACCAAACACGTGAAGGCCTATGGGGCAAAAAAGGCCGTGGTCTTACCATTAAGGGTGGTGTTTATGATTATTTGGATTCTGGAAATGGCATTCTACTAGTGTCCCGTACCGAAAATAAAGATTTCCTTAATTTTTTAGACCCAGTTGCCGGAGCGATTACTTTTGACAAGCCGGTAAAGGTAGATGGTACCGTAGTCGGAATCGTTCCCCTTGATAAGGCTATCTTATATATTACTACAGAGTCGATGAATATTCTAGATCCGACTACAGGCACCTTAAAATGGAATAAAAGTATACAGACCAGTCCAGAACTTACGGCTGAACATAATGGTAAAATATACGCTTATGATCAAAAGGAGGGTCTTGTTAAAGTTATAGATATGGCTTCAGAGACCGTTAACGATCTTTCTTCTGTAGCCTTATCGTTTCAAGGAAAGGAAAGTCCTAAACGTATTGAAATCATACAAGACGGTATTTTTATATATTCAGATCAAAATGTAGCCAAGTATGGCTTTGACGGTGCTTTACAATTTCAACAGTATTATGAAGCCCCTAAGGACTCGGGCTGGAAAAGGGCTTTATTATATGCTACCTCAATAAGGGCAGCATATGTAGGTGCTTCATCCTATTACATATCCGGTGCCCTTGCTGCTGCACAAAATGATATTCGCCAAGAAAATGCTGTGGCCGGTGAGCTTGTTAACGAAATAAGCGATGCCTATGGTGATTTGGGCAATACCGCTTCAAGTTATGCCGTAAATGCCTTCAAGCAGGCAAACGCTAGAAAAAAAGCTACCAAAATAGGCAGGGATTTTATGTTTGTTATGTCTAAAAAAGAGAAGGATATCGTTCTTTTAAAAGTGAGTAAGATAACCGGAAATGTTGAAGGGGAAATTAATTTGGGAAAAGATCGCGAACCCATTTATGCCTTAGATGATATTACAGGCCAAGTTTATTACCGTAAAACGGATAAAGAATTGACGTCTTACCAAGCCCGTTAGATGCAATTTAGTTAAAGATGTTAAAGCCATGATTTTGTTATCATGGCTTTTCTTTTTCCACGATAAGCCTTAAACCCCCGATAGCTTTCAATAAAAACTTACCCGTCAAAATAGTATATATTTGAGTGGTCAAATTTGCAAGAACAATTTTTTACAACATTTAAAAAAGTAGCGGAATAAATCACTATGCTAACGTATAGAAAAGAAGAATACCACTAAAAATAGATTTCTTATAAAAAATGAATGGCATACTACTAAAGGTATTTTGCACACAAAGGAGGTTTTGGCCCTATTTAACACTTGTAATCAGCATATGCACGATTATTTTTGGATGTAGGTCCGCAAAAAACGGCAACGCGACAGTTTACCAACCTTTGGCAGATCAAAAATTAGATAGCTCCAAAGACCATGATTACACTACAAAAGCTATAGATGCTGATGATCACCTCGAAATTAACATCAAGGGAACAAGCTTAGATCTACCATATCATGATTCAATCGGAACATTGACCGGAATAGATGTAGTAAAGATAAAAAGTGACACTGCTGAGCGTGAAGAACTGCGTCAAGATCTTGATATTTTCGGATATTCAGAGACTAATAGAGAAGTGGCCAACAAGATTATAGAAAATTATCTGAACAGCACCAAAAAGCAGCCTGGGGGACATTGCCTTGCCGTTAGTAGAACACGATTTGAAAAAGCCTATGAGGGTGTCCACGGTCATTCCGTATATGAAGATCTCCCTGACAGTATGGCTACCGCATTTTATACCCCAAGTGAGGTATTCCATAATTTATATGTGTCTGCCCAAGGCACACACGAGGGTTGGCGTAGTCTTCCTTTAAAATACCGAGGCAAGGGCAATGCTGGCGCAATAGCCTATGCTGGTATGGGTACGTTGGTAGATTGGTTTGGCATTTGGAGTGGCGAACTATTGCCCGGTGCCCTTATGCAAGTTTGGAAACGAAGTAAGGATTACGAACTGGTGGTTAAGGGTGTAAACAAAAAAGATTTTGACCCTTTTGGGCATTCCTTTATTTTCTTGGGCTATGTACATAATGACAAAAACGAAATTATTGGTATTCGAATTGCAGACCAAGGGTATCAGAGCTATCGCCCACTATTACCTAGTGATTACGAAGTATGGTGGGCGGTGAACCTTACCATCTAACTTCTGTCCTTTACAATAAAATAGGTAAAGTTTAACAGTATTGGCAAAATGCATCTTCTAAACTTACGTTTGTTTTATTAAGCCTTATGGGTAATTAATAAAAATTCAATATGATATTTTTTTCCTTGTTACTACTGTTCGGATTAGAGAACGAGGTACCGTTCCCAATAGAATCACCTACAGAAAACAACTTCAAGAATGTGAGGGATGTAATGTTGGTGACTAATTTCCATCCAGAACCGTCCATTGAACACCTACTCATCAAAACCGAAAAGAATCTGGATACCGTTTCCTATTCAGATACCAAAGCTAGTATTGGACTACTTAGAAAGCGTTTGGGCGAAGAACATCGACAAGGCCAAATTTCTATAGACAGTATAAAGTCAGCTTTTACGAATCATTTGGTCAATAGGATTATTCCACATTGGTATGGTACTCCATGGAGTTTTGGTGGTCATACCGCCATACCCAACCAGGGTGAGATTGCCTGTGGATATTTTATATCGACCACCTTGCGCGATATGGGCATTAAACTGAATCGGTATAAGTTGGCTCAAAAATCACCCCTTGACGAGGCCAAGGCGATTAGCTGTGGATCACCTATTTATAGCATTATACAAGAAAGTCCAGAAAAAGCAATTGCCGAAATTGATAACCTGACGAAGGAAGGACTTCATTTTATAGGTTTTGACACCGGGCATGTAGGCTTTCTTCTTAAACAGAAAGGCGAACTGTTTTTAATACACTCCAACTATTTTTCACCAGTATCCGTTTGTATTGAACGTATTGAAGAATCTAGGGCGTTTAAAAGTTTTTCAAAATTCCATCTGGTTGATATTTCCAACAACGATATCCTAATACAACGATGGCTAGATAATGGCATTGTGCTGTAATAAAGGAAATAGTCATGTTTACATTAACTACATTTTAAATAGCGGTGCTATTCCTTTTGAATTATTGGTTACAAATTTAAAGCTCGCCTGTTGATTTAAAATCATTTTCCATTTTAGCTGATAAGCGTCATATTTCATACTATCAAGGTCCATTAACTTTGATATTATGAAAAACATACCCTTCTTACCATTTGTTATTGGTATTGTTATTTGTATGATACCTTTCATATCCACGTACTCCCAACAAACCCTTTCTGCAAAGGAGATTGTGAAGAAATCGGATGATAATATGCGGGGCAAGACATCTCTGGCAGATATCACCATCCAAATCATAAGACCAACCTGGAGTCGCGAAATGAATCTGAAAACCTGGTCTAAAGGCGATGATTATTCCATGATATTGGTTACCAGTCCGGCAAAAGAAAAGGGGACGGTTTTTTTAAAGCGTATAAAAGAGGTTTGGAACTGGGTACCATCAATTGAGCGCACTATTAAATTACCACCATCCATGATGTCACAAAGTTGGATGGGAACAGATTTTACCAATGATGATTTGGTAAAGGAAGCATCCTCAGTGGTAGATTATGATCATACGTTATTGGGGCAAGAGACCGTTGCCAATACAGAATGCTACAAAATAGAAATGATCCCAAAGCCATCTGCGGCCATTGTATGGGAAAAAGTAATTGTTTGGATAGCTACCAAGGACTTCTTACAATTAAAAGCTGAATTCTATGATGAAGATGGTGAATTGGTAAATGTCATGGTCTCTAGTGAAATAAAGGAGCTAGGAGGTAGAAAAATCACCTCAAAGATTGAAATGTTTCCCGTTGACAAAGAAGGAAATAGTACGGTGATTCTCTATAATGCTATCATTTTTGACCAACCTATTGATGATAATTTCTTCACGACCAGAAACATGAAACAGTTGAAATAATGTTGTTAAAACTTGCTTGGTTAAATATATGGCGCAATAAGCGTAGAACGATTATAACAGCAACCTCTGTATTTTTTGCAGTGTTGTTAGCAATCATTTTTCGCTCCTTAACCGATGGCATTTATGATAATATGATTCATAATGTAGTAAGTTATTCTTCTGGCTATTTACAAATTCATCAAAAAGGCTACTGGGATGAGCAATCTATAGATAATACATTTCAAGAAAACCAACAATTGTATCAGAAATTACTCAAAAATCCAAAGGTTACGCACATCATGCCGCGTCTGCAAACATTTGCTTTAGCCTCTTATTCTAATAAAACGAAAGGGGTTTTGGTTTTAGGAATTGATCCTGTTAAAGAAAAAGAAGTAAATAATCTGCACGATAAAATTGTAGCTGGTGAATACATCGATAGTATTAATGATAATGCGGTTGTTTTGGGTGAAGGATTAGCCTCTCAATTAAAACTAAAAGTGAATGATACCTTGGTATTGTTAGGTCAAGGGTATCATGCAAGTAGTGCCGCCGCAAAATTTAGGGTAAAAGGACTTATAAAAATGGGAGCTATTGAGCTGAATAACAATGTAGTATATATGCCTTTGCAACTAGCGCAATATATGCATAGTGCCGAAAATAGGTTAACATCCATTTCTGTAATGTTAGATAAAGCTTCCAATTTAGAAAAGCTACAACAGTCGCTACAAGAATCTATTGATTCTGATACTTACGAAATAATGAGTTGGAAAGAAATGTTGCCGGAAATGGATCAATTTATAGAAGCAGATAGTACAGGACATTATATCGTTATAGGTATCTTATATTTCATTATTTCCTTCGGGTTGTTTGGTACCTTAATGATGATGATTTTTGAACGTAAACACGAACTGGGCATATTGATTTCTATAGGAATGAAAAAAAGACTTCTAGCTTTAATGTTGCTGTTAGAATCCATTATGATATCCTTATTAGGTTGTTCCATGGGAATTTTAGGAGGTTTTCTAATAGTGAAATGGTTTACCATTCATCCTGTTCATTTTACCGGGGAGTTAAAAGAAGTTTATGAAGAGTATGGCATAGAATCGATCATCTACTTTTCTGATCATGAGAAAATTTTTATTACTCAAACGTTAATCGTTTTAATACTATCTATCCTAATCGCCTTTTATCCAGGATATAAAGTGATGAGATTAAAACCTGTTGAAGCTATAAATAATTAATAATGTTATTTCACATTGCTTGGAAAAATATTTGGCGGAATAAAGCCCGAAGCTTAGTAGTCATAAGCTCCATAATCATTGGAGTTTGGGCAGGGATTTTCATTTTGTCCTTCGCTTGGGGTTTGTATCAAAACAATATTGATGAATCGGTATATAGACAATTATCTCACATCCAAATTCACCATCCAACGTTTACTGAGGAGAACGATTCAAAATTTACCATTGCAAGTACCGATGAAAAAATAAAGCAATTCCAATCTGATGACCGTATTGCATCTGTAAGTGAGCGGGTTATTACAACAGGTATGATAACATCGCCAACAACTGCTAGTGGCGTTAAAATTTACGGAATCAATCCCTCTTCAGAAGTATCTCAAATCCGATTAAATGAATATGTAAGGGAAGGAGCATACTTTGAATCCGGAAAAGACAATGAAATCCTGATTGGGGAAAAATTAGCAAAAAAACTAAAGGTCAAACTAAAAAGTAAAGTAGTATTAACCTTTACAAATGTTGAATCTGAAATTATTTCTGGTGCCTTTAGAATAGGAGGTATTTATAGGTCTAAAAATAGTTCCCTAGATGAGGTAAATGTATATGTGCAACAAAAAAACTTGCAAGAACTATTAGGGCTAAAACCATCAGAAAGTAATGAGATAGCTATTTTGGTGAAAGATGAAACTCAATTGGAAGCCATAAAAAAGGATAGTAAAATACTTGCTCCAAATAGTAAAATAGAGGATTGGAAGACGCTTTCTCCGGAATTGGGAATGATTATAGAATCCTTTAATCTATATACCTACATAATTAGTGGACTCATTTTATTGGCTTTGACCTTTGGTATTGTAAATACCATGCTTATGTCCGTTTTAGAGCGCATTCGAGAACTAGGTATGTTAATGGCCATTGGCTTGAACAGGCGTAAAATATTTATCATGATTATGCTAGAAACATTCTATTTAACGCTAATTGGCGCTCCAATTGGGCTATTGGTAGGTTGGCTAACGGTAGCAACATTAGGAAAAACAGGTATTAATTTGGCTATGTTTTCTGAAGGGTTAGCATCCTACGGATTTAATTCAATGATTTATCCAGCACTAGACCATGATAAATATTTAATTATCGTAAGCATGTGTTTAATAACCGCCATATTATCGGCCATATATCCTGCCTATAAAGCATTACAATTAAACCCGTCGGAAGCAATTCGTAAAATTTAGAGTTATGGCAAAAACAATTATCGATGCGCATAATGTGAGTAAAACGTTCAACCCAAAGACAATTCCCGTTCATGCGGTTCAAAATGTGCATGTACATATCGAGGAAGGGGAGTTTGTTGCCCTAGTTGGACCTTCTGGATCAGGAAAATCAACCTTATTGAATATGATGGGAGGGTTAGACGAACCAACGGAAGGCACTGTTTTTATTGATGGTGTTGAAATTACCAAGCTGTCAGAAAATAAGTTGATAGATTTCAGATTGTACAACATAGGATTTGTATTTCAATCCTTTAACCTAATTCCTGTGCTAACGGCAAAAGAAAATGTTGGTTTTGTATTGCAGCTGCAGCATATGCCTAAAAAAGAACGCGAAAAACGTGTTTTGACCCTGTTGGAAGAAGTAGGTCTTGAAGATAAGACGCATAGTAAACCTGGTGAACTTTCGGGAGGGCAACAACAACGGGTAGCCGTAGCGAGGGCCTTAGCTTCTAAACCCAAAATTATACTCGCCGATGAACCCACAGCGAATTTAGACTCAAAATCTGCCGCTAATTTGCTGGAAATTATGGCGAAACTGAACAAAGAAGAAAAAATAACTTTCTTATTCTCGACACATGATCAGCGTGTGATTAAAAAAGCCAGACGTGTCATTACCTTGGTAGATGGTAAAATAGCCTCAGATGTAGCACAAGTCCCAACATAAAGACCATGAAAAGGCTATGGCTTACATATTGCTTCCTATCCTTAAGTTTTATGCTATCTGCCCAAGAGAAGGAACAACAACTCTTTTTATCCGGATACATTAAAAACCTCAATGAGTTCAGTTTTGTAGACCAATTAAATCAATTGCAATGGACTACATTGCTACACAACAGGCTTAATCTTAAATACGCACCTACCGAGGAGATCAAGATCAGGTTAGAACTTAGAAACCGCATGTTTTATGGAGATAACCTTAAAAACATTTTAGGGTTTTCACAGTTCATTGCCCAAGATACCGGTATGGTAGATTTGTCTTGGAATGTTATAGATGGTGAAAATGTGCTTTTTAATTCAACCATTGATAGGGCCTTATTTAATTATACTAGTGGCGATTGGGACATTACCTTGGGAAGACAACGTGTAAATTGGGGAATGAATGTAGCGTGGAATCCCAACGATATTTTCAATACCTATAATTTGCTGGATTTCGATTATGAGGAACGTCCAGGAAGTGATGCCATAAGAATCCAGTATTATTTGGATGATTTCACTAAGATTGAAGTGGCGGCAAAAAAGGGGAAAAGCCCTGAAGACTATATTGTGGCTGCCATGTACAAATTCAACACATGGTCTTATGACATTCAGTTCCTTACAGGGGTGTACCAAAAGGATTGCGTTTTTGGAGTGGGTTGGGCTGGAAATGTAAAGGATGCGGGGTTTAAAGGTGAAGTCACGTATTTTGTTCCTTTCGAAAGTTATGTTAATGCTAAAAATGTATGGAGTGCTTCTGTTTCCGTAGATTATGGATTTAAAAAAGGCCTCTATCTCAATGCTTCCGTTTTATACAATGGTACTGATAACGATACCTCAAATAGTTTAGGGTCCTTGGTGTATACCAACTTAAGTGCAAAAAACCTAATGCCTTTTCAGTTTTCGGGATTTTTACAATTGGCCAAAGAATTTACACCCCTTTTCAAAGGATCATTGAGTACCATATACTCACCAACCCATCATTCTATAATTGCACTACCGAGTATGGGCTATTCTATAGCCACAAATTGGGAATTGGACCTTACAGGACAATCCTTTTTTGAACTTGAGGAGTATAAAACAATAGGGAATAGTTTTTTTGTAAGGTTACGTTGGAGTTTTTGAATATTTTTAAAAAATAATACCTTAATCGCTCCGGTAAAATACCTATCAATCAATTAAAGATACATTGAAACGACTTCTAACCTATACAAAACGCATGATCCTAACTTTACTTTCCATTATTGCTACTTTAGTTACCGCTTACTTTCTATTTGTGGCCTTTTATCCTTCGTTTGGTGGTGAGGTTAGCAAGCAAAGACAATCCCAATATGCTGGCTCTATACAATTCGATAATGGAAAATTTGTGAACACCAACCGTGTGAATATGGACATGGGCTTTTTGGAAACCTTATCACTAGCCCAAAAATTCTTTTTCACCACCGTGAAAAACGGACGTCCCGATCAAGACATTACCGTATCCAAAATAGATTCTTCGTCCATTGCCAATTACAACAGTCCTACGCGATTTGTTTGGTTTGGCCATTCCTCCTTCTTGGTGCAGATGAACCATAAGAACATCTTGTTAGATCCTATGTTTAGTGCAGTTCCTGCGCCACATCCTTGGTTGGGCGGAAAAAGATTTAGCTCAGAATTGCCCATCGAAGTAAAAAAGCTTCCAAAAATTGATGCCGTGCTTATTTCCCATGACCATTATGATCATCTAGATTATGAATCCGTTCAATTATTAAAGGATAAAGTGGTCACTTTTTATACGCCTTTAGGGGTTGGCACCCATTTAGAGGCATGGGGCGTTTTAAAGGAGCATATAGTAGAATTGGATTGGTGGCAGGAAACCACTCTTGATGATTTGACTTTTGTCAATACACCGGCACGCCATTTTTCTGGTAGAAAATTTACAAACCGACAAAGTACTTTGTGGAGTTCATGGATCATTAAATCCAATACAGAGAATATCTTTTTTAGCGGCGACAGTGGGTATGATGCCCATTTTAAAGCCATTGGATCCAAATACGGACCATTTGATTTTGCTATGATGGAATGTGGACAATACAACAAAATGTGGCCAGATATTCATATGTTCCCCGAAGAAACGGCACAAGCCGGTATTGATGTACAAGCCAAAAAGATAATGCCCATTCATTGGGGGGCGTTCAAGCTGGCCTTGCATTCATGGACCGATCCCGTAGAACGGGTAACCAAAAGGGCACATGAACTAAACTTACCCGTAATTACCCCAAAAATAGGGGAGGCCTTTTTATTGCAAGATGCCATGATCGACCATCAAGATTGGTGGCAAAGCCCTTGATGATATGAGGCGAACTAATACTTGAAAAGCGCGATGTGCACAGGATACCATGTTACATGGTGTGTGGTACTAATGGCCATTGACATTCTAAAGCCCAAGGTTTGTCCTTCTTTTATTCAAATTTCCATGCACCCTTTATGGAATTCCATTTAAATAAACCCCTAGAACCAAAAATTCTAGGGGTCTATAAGAGCTACTCTTGTGTTATCTTAAGAATCCTATGATTGCTTCTGTCCGCTATATACAAATCTCCAAGCGCATCAATTGTAATTCCTCGTGGTTGATTAAACAGCGTAGTGGTTCCATCACCTGCTAAAGTGGTCACATTGCCTTCGGGAGAAATTTTACGTATTCTGTTATTGCTACCATCACTCACATAGATATCTCCTTGTTTATCCACTACAATACCAGTAGGGAAATCAAATTGTGCAGCTGTACCTTGCCCATCGGCAAAACCAGAAGTGCTTCCCGCAAGGGTAGTAACATCACCATTAGGTGCTATTTTACGTAGTAAACCAACGGAACTATCGGTTATATATAAATTATCTTCTTTGTCTACCGCAATTCCGTACGGAAAGTTAAATCTTGCGTTGGTACCGTTGCCATCATCAGTGCCGGCCTGACCTGCTCCTGCAAAAACACTGACCTCTCCGCTAACCGTTATTTTGCGTATTCTATGCCTATCATTTTCAACTACATAGATAGTACCCTCGCTATTAACCGTAATACCGGTGATTTGCCCAAATGTTGCCTCTAAAACAGGTCCATTTTCAGAACCATTTACACCGGTACCCGCATAAGTAGTTACCACACCACCAGTGGTTACCCTTTTAATCTTAAAGTTGTTCTTATCGGTCACAAGTAAATTATCAGATGAGGAAAAGCTTAGGTCACTGAGGCCACTAAATCTAGCGATAGTCCCGGTACCATTGACATCACCAATAGATCCATTTCCTGCTAAAGTGCTTACCTCTCTATCAGATGATATTTTTCGAATGCTATTGTTTCCAGCATCTGCAACATATATATTACCAGACCCATCAACCTCAATGCCCTGTGGGGAACTAAATGTTGCCGCCGAACCTAAACCATTTGTAAAACCGGCAAAGCCACTTCCAGCAATATCAGAAACCAGAATTTCAGACACAATGTACGTAAACAAAGGACCTTCTAATTCCGTTCCGTCAATTATTACGGTAAGCATTCCTGTGAATGCCTTATTAGGTACTTTGGTGGTTATTTTATCATTCTGTACAGTAAGTACTTCTGCCTCTTTCCCATTAAAAAATACTTGGACCACGCTAGTATCGATTCCGAATGCACTTCCATTAATAGTCACGGCTGCCTCTTTAATACCACTTTCAGGACTTATAGAGGTGATTCCTGGAAGAACTGTAAACGGAAACCCTTTACCATCATTCTCTGTAACTATACGAAGGATTCCTGTGATTGCACCTTCGGGCACCAGTATTTTAATTTCTGTATCTGTCAATGATTGTATCGTTGCCTCAACATCATTAATAAATACTTGTGTCTTTGTTAAATCTGTACCAAAAGTATTTCCAATGATAGTTACTTCGGTCCCAACCTGAGCACTTTTAGGAAAATAATCGGTTATCGTAAGCTCCAGTAATATGAACTCCGGTCCGGCCAACGCGTTGCCATCAACCTCCATTCTAACCGTTCCTGTCTGCGCTTGTTCTGGCACAATAACCACTACTTCGGTATTGGAAACAGACTCAATAACGGCTTCGGACTCATTTGGCGTGTTCATTGAACTATCCTTAAAAAATACCTTTATTTTGGTGGCATCAGTACCAAAATTACTCCCTACAAAGCTTATTGCGGTTCCTTGTTGTGCACTTTCAGGACTTATACCACTTAAAGTAGGTTGCAGGTATGTAAATATGGGTCCTGTAACTACGGTACCCCCAACAGATACCTTTATTGGGCCAGTACTGCCATTGGTGGGTGCCAGTGTCTTTATTTGTGTATTGGTTACGGACTGTATCGTAGCTTCTGTGGCATTAAAAAGGACCTTTACCTTTGTTTTATCTGTACCAAAATTGGTTCCCATAATGGTCACCTCTGTTTCCTTGATGCCCTGATTTGGATCAATAGTACTTAGTGTAGCCTTGGGAATAGGCTGCGGTTCAGGCTCACCTTCGTCCTTAGAGCAGGCAAAAAATAAAAATGAAGTTACTATGGCAAAGAGAAGAAGTTTAGAAAATGTTTTCATCGGATGTCTATTTATAAATTAACAACTGCAAGTTGTCATTTATACACCCACTAAACATCAGGTAAAAGCCTTGTTTTAATATATCAGGGAAAACCCTTGGAATACATGGATAGCCCTAAAACAGTGCAAATGGCCTTTACTCACCTTGGAAATTAATCTAACAACCCCTTTTCTAAGGCCACCCTAATTAGACCTGCGGTATTTCGGACTCCTAGTTTTTGAATGAGGTTGTTTCGATGGCTTTCCACGGTTTTGGTACTTATGAAAAGGGAAGAGGCAATTTCTTGATTGGTATATTCATTCGCTATCAATTTCAACACTTCTTTCTCCCGTCTGGTAAGTTTGGGAATAAACGTGATTTGTTGTGGATTGCCTATACTATCATTCAGTAATATATCCTGAATATTTCTTGGGAGATATATGTTCCCATTATGTACGGTAGTAATGGCAAGTATCAATTCTTGCTTGTCCGTATTTTTTAGTAAATAACCTCTTGCACCGTTTCGGAGCATGTGTTTTATAAAACCCGTTTCACTGTAATTGGACAATCCTATAATTGCCAGATCGGGATATTCCTTAACAAGCGTTTTACATATATCCAATCCATTGCCATCAGGTAAGTTAATATCCAACAACAATACATGGGGTACATTGTTCTTAATTTCCCCTAAAAGCTGCTTTCCTAAACTATAGGTAGCGGTGATTGTAATATTTTCAGTGTCTTCCAACATCGTTTCAATCCCCCGCAATACCATATGATGGTCATCTAAAATAGCTACCCGTATCATTTTTTATCCAATTTATGCAAATCGATCTCAATACAAAAAGTAGTACCCTTTGTGCTGGAACTAATGTCAAGATTCGCTTTTAAGAAATTAACCCGGGATTTTATATTTTGTAGCCCTATTCCATTCGCAGAAATACTCGCATCAAATCCTTTTCCGTTATCCTCAACGGTAATAATGAGTTTATCCTCGTGAGTATTTAATTGTACCAAGGCTTCCGTGGCATTGGCATGCTTGATACTATTATTTAAGAGTTCCTGAATAATCCGATATATTGCGGTTTCAATCTCTTTTTTTAACACCAACCTATTCCCGAAATATTGAAAACTGATATTCAGGCTGTTTGAGGCGTTTTGTTTAGAACAAAATTGTTGGATGGCCTCTATCAAATCAAAATTGTGCAAGGAGGGTGGAGCAAGGTTGTGCGATATTCTACGCACCTGCTCTACGGCATTGTCCAACATACTAATGGCGTCCAAATAATATTTCTTTTCCCTTTCAGAAAACTTGTTTGTCTCCAAAGAGCTGATCTTATACTTTATTACGGCTAGATCCCCGTTGATGCCATCATGAAGATCCTGTGCCAGTCTGTTTCGCTCTTTTTCCTCACCGTCTATCAATGCTTCCAATTTCACAACTTCTTGTTGATTTTGAAGGGCCAAAATCTCCTTACTCCTTAATTTTTGTCGTTGCCGATAAAACAACCATAAACCTAAACCAAATAAGCCTAAAAATCCTACACCGCCCAAAGCCAAATTATATTGGTTTTTCTTTCTAAGCAGACTATTTTCCTGCGTTTGTAGTAGAAGTTTTTGTGAGGCTATCTCCTTATCTTTTTTTTCAGTTTCATATTGCTTTTCGAACAGGCTGATCTGCCTTAAATATGTTTCGTTGAGCAAGGAATCCTTAAAATGCATATGTAAGTCCAGATATTCATAGGCCCTTTGGTGATTCCTTTGTTCTTTGTCTATTTTGGAAAGTAGGTAATAGGCTTTTTCTTGAATTTCCTTTATCTTATTTTCCCTCCCCATAGTCAGGGCCATTTGTAAATAGGATGTTGCTTTGGGGTACTCTTTAAGCTTGGTATGGGCCTCACCGAGCTGTACGAAAAGCTGACCCCGGTAGTAAGGATCATTGATGGCTTCATTGGCCTTCAAAGCCTTGTTCAAAAAAGAAATTGACGTTTTATAGGATCCATTTAATAAATGGTATTCCCCAAAATTACGGTCCACAAAAAAGTCTAGTTTAGGATCGTCCACTAACCGTGACAAGCTGTCTGCCTTGGTAAAATAGGTAAAAGTTTTGGGTAGATTTCCTATTTTAGATTGGGACAAGCCCATATCCCCATAAATCATTCCCATGAGTCGAAAGTCATCTTTCGGAGCCATTAGCAAGGCTTTTTCTAAATAACGCATTTCTTTCTGGTGCTGTTGTATAGCACTAAAGAGTGCACCCAGGTTCTCATAGGTGATCGCTATACTGGTGCTGTCCTTTAGCGTCTCGAAAACTTGTATCCCTTTTAGATAATGTTCTGCCACCTTATCATAATCCCCTAGAAATTGATATACATTGCCCATATTGATATATGTGGCCGCTTTACCTTTTGGGTATTTTGCCTTGTCACTAAAAGTCAAGGACTTTTTGTAATAAAACAAGGCCGAATCATAATTGACCATGTTCGAATGTACAATGCCGCTATAGTGTAAGGATCTAAACGCCCCTAGATCATATCCGCTTCTATTACTTAATATATAAGCCTTGCTATACATTTTAAGTGCTTTAATCGGATCTGTGCCTTCATAGCCATATGCTTTATCCAATAAGGCTTTTACTTTAATACTATCCCCTTGCCCTAATGCGATCAAAGGCAATAAAAAGCATAAGATGTGTAACCTCATGAGATAGTTTGTAATTCTTTTTCGCATAAAACATTGAATATACCGCTAAAATAAAAGCTAATAACAATCGGGACCATAATCCCCATTGTATACCCTAAAATACCGTTCCCCATTTAGAAACGTCTTATCGTCTTCATCGGTCGTGACAAGGTACTCATAAACCTCTCCATTATAAAAGCTCAGCAACAATATATGATGCCCTTCTTTTTTTATGACCTTCCAGGTACCGGCACCTTGTTGACCATTGGAAGTTTTGCCCGAAACACTGCCTGTATCCAGGGCCATATTATGGCTTGATGAAAAATTAAAATAGCCTCTGCTACATAGGTCTATGATGCGCTTGCTGCTACTGCCACCACCATTGGTAGCATAGGTTGACATGTAGGTTAACCTTGAATCATTTAATATTTCTGTCCATTCCGAGGGGACACCTTGTGATTCGACCGATACTAGTGGTGTTGTACCCACAACTTCATAAAAACGGACGGATGCCGTTACCATTAGCCCTGCATTTTTTAATGCATCGGAATACACATCGGCCTCTGCGGCACTTAAAATAGTTAATCCGGTACCGTTGGGGTTTAACAAACCAACGATCAAGGCTTTGGCGGGTTTGGCATCAATAATGCCGTAATATATACCTGCTATGGCATTATCCATGATTTTTTCCACCCCATTTATGGGTTTTAAAAGCGTACGGTTGCCCACTTCAAACCCATTTTGTGCCTCCCGCTCCATTTCAGATAGACTTTGTATTTGATGTGACAATACCAGAACAAAACCTTTGGTGGTAGCTGAGGTCATAAAAAATCCGGATGCCGTCTTTTTACCTACCCAACCCTCGGGTACATGAAATGAGATTCCCAGTTCAGGATAGTCTATTTTGCCAGATTCTTGGGCATTTATGCACAGTGATAATGCTAGTAACAAGATGAGCATCATGGATGTTGGTATGTACTCTTTCACTTTATTGTTGCTATTTTATTATTCGCACTTAACATCTGGATCAAGTTCTAGGGCAGTACCCGTAGCCACGAGATTACAGACATCTTGGGGAATACTGGTCAACATATTTTCCGTTAAAACCAAACTAGTAAGATTGGTTAATAAGCCCATCTCTTTGGGTATTGTTGTCAACTTGTTCCCATTTAGATTTAAACCGGTTAAACTAGTGAAGTCACTTATTTGCTTTGGTATTGAGGCCAGAAGATTGTGTGACAAATTTAAATAACTAAAACTTTTAAGTTGTGTTAATTCCATAGGGAAGCTTGTTAGCTTATTATTTTTAAGGTCTAACCCAGTTAAACTTGTTAAGCCACCGATTTCTTCAGGCAGTGAGGTTAGTTCATTCTCACTAAGATATATTGTAGTTAGCTTTGTAAGATTTCCTATTTCAGAAGGAAGAGAAATCAATTTATTTCCTTGTAGGTAAATATTATCCAAATTTAAAAGTTGGCCAATAGAAGCTGGAATGGCAGTTAATTGGTTTCCATCCACTTCTAAATTCTGTAGATTTGAGAGTTTTCCAATTTCCTCGGGAAGAAAGATTAATTTATTACCAGTTAAATATAATTCGGTTAAACTTGAAAGTTCTCCGATGGCCGCAGGGATCGAAACTAATAAATTGTTATAAACACTTAAATTTTGTAATTCCTTTAATTGTCCTAATTCTGATGGTAAAATGTCCAGATTTTTTGAATCCATATGCAATACAATAATATTGCCATTATTGTTAGCCTGTACTCCTGTCCAATTACTGATATCCCTATCCTGTAAGTCCCAATTAAGGGTATTATTTGGATTGGCATTGTAGATTGCAATAAGGGCATCCCGATCGGTAAAGGTGATTTCCAAACTAACCTGATATATAGCAGTAGACCCATCCTCAGCCGTAATGGTATAGGTAATGGGGTTGCTAAAATCCTGGGGTCCTTCTGGGCTGATAGTGGCATTGGGGGAAACTGCTATATGGGGCAATAACAAGGCGGCATTGGCACTGTATGAAACCGTGGCCGTTATGGTTTTATTGGCTTCATCAACGGTCGCCATTATGGTTTCCTCTCCATACAGTTCATTGTCCTCCACTTTAAAAACAAAACTTACTATTTCCTTCGCACTGTTCGCTGCAATGATTACTGTTACTTTATAACTCGTTGTTGACCCATCTTCGGCAGTGACTAAATAGTCAATTGGCGACGAAAAATCCTTTGCTCCCGTTTGGTCAACAACGGCTTTTTCAGAAACCACAAGGGTAGGGGTTAAGGAATTAATATCTGTACCATTCGGCATGGTTGCGGTAATGGTTTTATTCTGTTCGTCTATTACTGTGGTAATATCTTCTGTTAAGGCATTATTATCAATTGCCTTAAACATAAAACCGGTAATTTGTTTGGCACTACTTTTAACAGGTTCTTGAATAATTTCGGTGTCATCTTTACTACAGGAGACGATGTTCAATACGAAAGCGGTCAGGAGTATATAAATATGTTGTTTTTTCATGATTTTATATTTTTGGAATGTTTCTTTTTATTTTACTTACACTCAACCCCTGCATCAATACCAATGCTAGTGCCGGTATTCTGTAGATTGCAGACTTCTTGGGGTATGAAATTTAAGTTGTTGTTCCTTAAATTCAAGGTTCTAAGATTTATAAGGTTCCCCATTTCTTTTGGTATTGTTATTAAATCGTTTTGACTTAAATCGAGCGAAGATAAATTTGATAACTGTTCAATTTCGTATGGAATAACTTTTAAATCATTATACCTTAAGTCTAATATAATCAATGATTTAAATGGTTCCATGTTCTTCGGAAGTTCCTTGAATTTATTAAATGCAAGATTCAGATTTGTTATTTTGGTTAGCTGGCCAAACTCGGCGGGTAAACCAGTAAGCTCGTTTCCAGCGATATCTATATCTTCCAGATTAACAAGCTCACCTATTTCTTTGGGCAATTCTATTAGATTATTCTCATTCAACCTTAACCGCGTTAATTTTTTTAACATCCCAATTTCTGGTGGTAGGGATTTTATCTTATTAGCAACTAGAATTAATCTTTCTAAATTTTCCAAATTTCCAATTTCATTGGTTATTGAAGTAATATTATTGAAGTCTAGATATAGATGTGTTAGGTTATTTAATTTTAAAACTGTTGGCGGAATGTCTGTAAATACATTGCCACCTAAATCCAAAATTCTCAAAAAAGACAGCTGAAGAATTTCTTCTGGTATTGTTGTTAAAGAGTATCCATAAGTGCCCTCTCCTCCATCTCTGTTCTCAAGTAAATACAATCCTCTAATATTATTATTTTCGTCCACGCTTACACCTCGCCAACTAGTAATATCTGGGTCATCAAGATTCCATGGTAAGGTATTATTGGGATTTGCATTATAAATTGCAATTAAAACTTGTCTTTGTTTTTCTAGATTGGAAATGCCGATTACCTTATAATCTGTTATAGACCCATCTTCTGCGGTAACCTTATAAAGTATGGTATTCGTAAAATTTTGGGGGCCATCCCTATTAATAGAAGATTTTGGGGAAACCTCCAAAGTTGGCTGCAATAATGAAAGATCTACTCCATTCGTATATACGAATTCTATTGTTTTTAGATCCTCGTTAATAGTACCTTCAATGTCATCTGTAATAGATAAATTATCTTCGGCCTTGAATATGAAACTCAAAATTTGCTTTGATGAACTAAGGGTCAAAGTAATAATAACCTCATACGCTGTAGTACTCCCATCTTGAGCAGTAACTGTATAAGTAATAGGATCTGTAAAATCTTGAACTCCCAAAGGAGAAATAGTTGCTTCGGAGGAAGTTTCAATAAAGGGTATTAAGGCATTTAGTGAGGAATCTTCTGGTAAAACGACATTTATAGTTTTGGCATCTTGATCAATTGAGCCTATTATATCCTCATTTAAATTATCATTTTCATTTGCTTTGAACCCAAAAACCAAAATCTCTTTCTTATCACTAGGATTAATAGTTACCGTAGTTTTATAAACGGCCTTTGTGCCATCTTCGGCCATAACCGTATAATTGACCGGTGAAGAAAAATCCTTTGCTCCCGTTTGGTCAACAACGGCTTTTTCAGAAACCACAAGGGTAGGGGTTAAGGAATTAATATCTGTACCATTCGGCACTGTTGCGGTAATGGTTTTATTCTGTTCGTCTATTACTGCGGTCACATCTTCCGCTATGGCCTCATTTTCGTTTGCCTTGAACACAAAACTGGTAATTTGCTTGACACTACTTTTCACTGGTTCTTTCACCACTTCAGTGTCATCTTTGCTACAAGAAAATAAAGCGAATGCCATTAAATAGATACATAATATTTTCATGACTTATTTTTTTATGGGAGGGTGTTCATTTTTAATTTATCCTTTCAAACTCAATATATTCTTCGCCAACGTCAACCTGTTCAATGATGCGCATTAGGTTGTTGGCATTGGAGAAGGTGACCTTATCTGGTATCTGTGAATCACTTTCGGTTTGTTGGGTTTCCGAATTGAAATACTCAAAATCGAATCGATATTGTCCCGTAGCAATTCTAGTCCAGGTGCCCGTTATGATATAACTTTCATCGGGTACGCAACCGCCACCTGTTTCATCGTGAAATTCCGAGTAAGTGAAATTACCGTTAGAAGTCAAGATATACCTGCTCGTTTGTTCACAAGGGGTATTTTCAAAAGTCTCTGGTGTACCATCATTGGCAAAACCAACTTCCTTTATCGGTTTCCAAGTACCGATGATCAAATCTTGATCTTGAATATCCACATGTTCATTTGAGCAAGAAATTGAACCTATCAATGCCATAATGCAGCATGTTAAAGCAAAATGTTTCATAGTTAGAATGTATTGGTACTATGGTTGCAAGTTGCGTTCAAAAAGGCCGGAATACATCAGGTAAACTATCTGATTTTAAATCTCAGGGTTTTCCCTTGGTTTAGTGTGAAGAATGTTGGAAAATGGGACCTTAGGCCCATTAAAATAAAACTGCTCTAATTTTTATTGAAGCAGCAATATCGATTGTTGAATATTTTATCAACTTCTATGTACTAATATAGAAGTCAACCGATGGAGTACCTTCTGGAAATACACGATATTTTTTCAGCTACTTGATAAAAATGCAGATTTAGGATGAACTGTCCCTTAATATAATGAAGACACAAAACGATTCGCTTTTAAAGAATAGGGTATACTTGTACCATTTCTAATACCATCTAAAAATGATACGTGATACCCAAAGGATAACCAACTATAGATGATGCATCAAAAGATGAAGCCAATTTCATATTGATAGCAGCGGCGCCACCAAGAAAACCTTGCTGAAGATAGAAGTGCTATTAACTTCCCGTTAAGTTTACGATAGAATTGGACATGTATTTGTCCAGCAGAACGAGTAAAAAATTTGTGAAAATGTAAGATATGAAAGTTAATGGCCCAAAGGACTAAGTATACATTTTGTTTTTTTGGCTGATGCATATCATGGCAGCAACAAGATCTTCAATTTACTTTTAACGGTATACCATTTTGTCAAAAAAATTGATAATGAAGAAGTTAAAATGGATTGTTCCGTTGATTTCAGCAATAGGAATTGGGGTCTATTTTGTTGTTATCAAACCCAAAATTGATGCAAAAAACATCGCATTCACCTATACATCATTGGTAAAAGGAGATATTGAATCCATCGTTTCAAGTACAGGTACTTTGGAAGCGATCAACACCGTTGAAATTGGCACACAGATCTCAGGAACCATTAAAAGAATCTACGTTGATTATAACGACAAGGTTACCGCCGGACAATTGCTTGCCGAAATGGACCTGAAATTATTAGAGACCAATTTGGTGAGTGCCCAAGCTAATTGGGCAGTAAGTGAGGCACAATACAACCGTGTAAAGGACGAGTTTCAAAGAAACATGGTGTTGTTTGAAAAAAACGTTATTTCTGAGCAAGAATTTGTTGCCTCAAAGTATGCGTACGAGCAGGCCTTAAGTGCTACAAAAGCAGCATCGGCAGCCGTTAAAAACATACAGGTGAATATTCAGTTCGCCAGGATTACATCGCCCATAAGCGGAACGGTCATTGAGCGAAGTGTAGAGGAGGGGCAAACGGTAGCTGCATCCTTTGCAACCCCAAAAATGTTTGTGATTGCCGAAGACCTTTCTAAAATGCAAATTTTGGCCGATGTTGATGAAAGTGATATTGGCTACATTAAAAATCAAATGCAGGTACGTTTCACGGTACAGACCTATCCGGATAAACCGTTTTTAGGCCTTGTAAGTCAAATTCGCTTACAACCTATCCAAGTGAATAACGTAGTTAATTATCAGGTGGTTGTAGATGTCGATAATACAGAGGGACTGTTATTGCCGGGCATGACCGCGAACCTTGAATTTATTACCCAAAAAGCAAGCGACGTGTTGCTGATCAATAATTCGGCCCTGCGTTTTAGGCCTAACGAGCTGATGCTTGAAGATATAAAGCCGGTTTTAGAAGAGAAAGCCAAGGTACTGCCAGATGCAATCTATCAAAATTTTGTTAGAGCGATCCATAATGAAGAGACCTATGTGCCCGCACGATTCAAAAAAAGCTTACCCGCTACTACAGACGGATTTTTCTATACCGATGACAAAGGCAACATCGACTTTAAATTTATTGAAATAGGTATAAAAACAGGCTTGCAATCAGAGGTCAAACGGTTTTTTGATGGTTCCGAGGTATCGGAGGATATGAAGGCCATCAATGGTATTAAATCAAAAAAATAAGCACCCATATGCCAAACAAGAACGTGATAGAAACCAAAAATCTGGGCCGTGTATTTAAAAATGGGGACATTGAAGTGCATGCGCTTACGGACATCAATATTACCATTGAAGAAAACGAGTTTGTAGCCCTTATGGGATCCTCGGGTTCGGGCAAATCTACCTTGTTACATATTTTGGGCTGTTTGGACCAACCCACATCGGGCGCTTATTATTTGGACGGTGTGCATGTAAACCAACTGAATAAAAATCAGTTGGCGGATATCCGAAATCAAAAAATAGGCTTCATCTTTCAAAGTTATAATCTGTTATCGCGCACCACAGCGCTCGAAAATGTGGAGTTACCGCTGGTTTATGACAGAACGGGTCGTTTTTCCAATTCAAGGGAACGTGCAAAAAAAGCATTGGAACAAGTGGGGTTAGGAGATAGAGTTCATCATAAAACCAATGAACTTTCTGGCGGACAACAACAGCGTGTTGCTATCGCCAGGGCTTTGGTAAACGATCCGTCATTGATCCTATCCGATGAGGCTACTGGAAATTTAGACAGTAGAACCAGTATTGAGATTGCCGATTTGTTTGTCCGTCTCAACAATGCGGGAAAAACAATTTTAATGATTACCCACGAACCGGAAATTGCCCAGTTCGCAAAACGCATGATTTATTTAAGGGATGGTCGTGTATTGACCGATGAATGGATACAAAACAGAAGTACGAAAGAAAGTGCATTACAGGAGTTGGAGCTAACCCCCTAAGAAAATGAAACAGTTGCTAAAAACAGTCAAGGTCGCTTTTCAGTCCATCAACAAGAACAGGACGCGAAGCTTACTTACCACCCTCGGTATCATTATTGGTGTTGCGGCGGTTATTATGACCATTTCTGCAGGAGAAGGGGCCACGCAAGAGGTACAGAGCCAAATATCGGGCTTAGGCACAAATCTATTAATGATCGGCACCAAAACAGAGCATAGGGGAGGTATAGATGTACGAATGGGAAGGCCTATCGATGAAAGGGACTTTGATATGTTGCAAAAAAACTCCGTTTGGATGTCCAAATTATCCCCTATGGTAGCCAATGGCGTACGGGCCATTGGTCCGCAAGGAAATAAATCCACCACCGTTTACGGGGTTTCTTCAGATTATTTTGACATATTGAGCAGGGAACTAATTTCTGGGGATGGGTTTACGGAGGAGGATGTAAAAACGGCCCGTAAGGTCTGTGTCATAGGTGAAACCATTAAAAGGGAGCTCTTTGCAGGGGTGGATCCCGTAGGACGCCAAATACGGATCAACCAAGTACCCTTTACCATTGTAGGGCTTTTAAAAGAAGAAGGAAAAGGCACTATGGGGCAAGATCAAGATGATATGCTCATAGCACCCTATACCACCATTCAAAATAGACTTTACGGACGTAGAAGAGGCTACAATATGATTATGGCCAGTGCCTTAAGCGAAGATCATATTGCCGATGCTGAGATTGAGGCTACCGAGTTGTTACGGGAATCACATCGTATTTTAGAAGGGGAGGAGGACGATTTTGAAATTATGACCCAAGTAGAACTTCAAGAGATAACAGGAAATGTAACCGGTATCTTAACCTTAATTTTAGGGGCTATTGCCAGTATCTCCCTTATAGTTGGGGGGATTGGTATTATGAACATTATGTTGGTCTCCGTAACGGAACGTACCCGTGAAATAGGAACCCGTTTGGCCATTGGTGCAAGGGAAAGCGATATTCTGACCCAGTTTTTAATAGAAGCCATTGTACTGAGTTTAACAGGTGGTTTTTTAGGCATCATTCTCGGCATTATAGGCAATCAAATTATTTATAAGGCGACCAATTTTTATATACCCACAGCGGTAAATTCCATTTTGATCGGTTTTGGTTTCTCGGTCTTGGTAGGGGTTGTTTTTGGGTATTTCCCTGCCCGTAAGGCAGCCTTGTTAAATCCTATTGATGCCTTACGCTATGAATGATGTTATAGCACCCGAGGCAAATAACACTTGGTAGTTTAGTGATTCTAAAAAAATAAATCGGGTTTTGTGTGACAATCTTCAGTTGGTGCATACCAATGGTATACACAAAACTTTTAGTACCATGAAAGATACATCAAAAGAAAAAACCTTTCGAAAAGCCCTCAGTACGTTTTATGCATGTGAACTTCGCATTTTTAAACGCATTCTTGGGCTAAAGTGACTCTTTTGTTAGCGCATAGGCTTGTGGACCCTCATAAATAAATGATGGTCAAGTGGTATCTTACCTGGTCCCAAATAATCCCTTACATCCTAATATGATATCAAATGCAAGCATGCGGCGTTATACGCAAAGCCCTCTAGCTTAGTTGTTACAATTTCTCTTTTTTTTTTTCTAAAAACTATCTTTTAAAATGGGAATAGAACAGGTATTCTCCTGGCTGACAACGGTCCCTGAACGTAGTCGAAGGTGGTCCTTGAGCGACCTGTGCCGAGCGGAGTCGAGGTGAGCCGACGGCAGGAGGGGAGTGAAAGCGAAGCTTCATGAATTCCTTATTAAAAAATAACTAGTGATGAATAAATGTGGGTGGAATGGGAATCTCAGATTATATATAAGCCCAATACTTTGCTTATTAGTTTTACGTTAGAGATTAGTAATCAACAATTCTAAGTCTCGTACATTATGAAAAAAATACTATATGTTCTTTTGTTGTCCGTTTTTATAATTTCTTGTTCTTCAGATGATGATGGACCAACGTTAGTAGACGAACCGAATATAGCATTAGTAGGTAAACAAATATTTCGAATCGAGGATAAGGATTTAACTGCAAAAAGCCAATCCGTTGGAAATCAAAAAAAACTAGACCCCGCATTTGTTCTTTTGAGTATAAATGATGCTAGTGGAAATTCTATTCTTACAAGAGAAAAAGTTGTATTGGTCAAAGATGGTGACAGCTATGTAACTAATGAAATTACTTTAGAAGCTGGCACTTATGCAGTAACAGAATTCATTGTTACTGATGCAAATGATGTTGTAATTTTAATTGCCCCGAAAGAAGGTTCCGTCTTAGCCCAATTCACGACTAAACCATTACCCTTTGATTTTGTAGTAACATCCGATAAAACGAGGGAAACCGTTACTGAAAACATCAATACGGCGGGTTATACATCCGTTAATTTTGGGTATTCAGGATTAAGTTTAACATTCCCTAAAAATACTGATTTCTTTAGCGTGGTTGTCGATGAATCTGAGTTGCTTACAACAAAGACATTAAAATTAGAATCAATCACTGGGTCCATCTATTTAGTAGATTGGGGGGATGGTACTGTAGAAGAATACGTATCCACCATTAACGGGTCTGGAATCGAAAACGAGATATCGCATACGTATGCTCAAAACGGTGAATTTACAATAAACGTAAGTGGACCTGTTGCTGCTATTGAAACCTTAAGTTTTATTGGGGAAATCCCAAACGAAACCTATCAATATCAAACCAACGTATTAGGTATTGATGTGAGCAAATTACTCTTGTTGAAGGACTTGGGCATTTATACAGGTAAATTGACCGATATCAATATCTCAAAGAATACGGTTTTAGAAAACTTGTCTTTACGCAGAAATGCATTGTCGAGTATTGATCTTACTAACAACCCGAATTTGAAAGAAGTTTTTGTGGATGATAATGCCTTAACTAGCATTGATGTATCATCAAATTTGAATTTGGAAAACCTAAATGTCACAGCGAATCAATTATCGAACCTCGATGTATCCAATAATAGCAAGCTGCGCGTATTGAATGCGTGGGAAAATCAATTGAATTCGATAGACCTCTCCAATAACATAGACCTAAACCTTGTTAATTTAAACCATAATGCCCTTACAGCGATAAATATTTCCCAAAACCCGAATCTCCTTGAGATTATTGCTGGGGGTAATCAAATTACGAGTGTGGATGTTTCCAATAACCCAGAATTAAGACGTATCGATTTGTTTCAAAACCAAATCGCAAGTATCGATTTATCAACTAATTTGAATTTGAATGGTTTATATATTGATGACAACCAACTAAGTACTCTAAACCTGTCTAGCAATACAGAACTTGAATACTTGACGGTCGAAAATAATATGCTAAGCGAGCTGAATTTGGTATCTAATTCCAAAGTTTTTGTTGCTCATATAGGGGCGAATCAATTTAGTGCTGCAGAGCTGGATATCATACTTTCACAAATCTATGATCATGCGATTTTAACTTCGACCATGAACGGATATATTGATTATCAAAATACTCCTGGGTTCGCAGAAATTGACCCTACAACGATAGTAAAGCTCAATGAACTAGTAGCGGATTACAGCTGGACTTTTAATAACAACTAGTGCGTTGTTAGCAACCCGGTTAATTGTTATACACATTCTCACTGTCCTATCTAATTTACCGTGTTGGTCGGAAATCCAAAATACTTATATATCAATCTGTATCATAATGTTCCGCGTTATGTAACTTTGCTTAGGTAAAGCAAAGTTTTCTTCTACAAATTTCCCTGAAATTTTTCTTCTAAAAAGTTTCTTCTCAAAAGGTAATGGAACACTTATTAACTGACCGACGGTAGAAGGAGGGAAGGCAATGTGTGTGGAATGGTTTTTTTCTGCCAAACTCCAAAGTTCTAATCCGCTAATTACTGTAGACTAAATTGGTTCAATAATTTATGTATTTGATATACATGGATTTATGTTAAAAAAGACTATATTTAACTAGGTACTAATTTTTCCTTTAACTCTTCACGTTTTTGAAGGATAATTATACTCCTCTATTAAAATTACCTTCCCCCTTTGTACTAAATTAAATATTGAAAAATATTTGATTTTGAAATTAAACTCATTCTATTTCATTGATGCTAAATCAAGATTTTAGATTATTTGAAACGAATAAATTAAAACAATCATGCAGGAAGAAATATTCAGATTTTCAATTGTCCGCAATCCAAAACGCTATTCTTCTGAAAAACTTGAAACCTCGGTTATCCATCTTGTTGATGAACCCATTGAGAAATATCCTAATTATAAAAGTCTTCTTGAGGTCAAAAAGAAAAATCCGACTAGAGAGGAATTTATCTCCTTTCTAGAAAAAAGGCAGAATGATAACAACAACCTTACATTAAAGCAACTATCTGAATTAACGACCAAGATTCCCAAGTTTAGTGAGTGGTTGTTGACTCAGAATAAAATCAATAAAAAAGCCTTAGTTGAGAAATCGAAACAGTTGTTTGGTTCGCTATCCGATTTGGTCAAGTCATCAGATTTTAAAAAAGATAAATACTTAATTACTGAGAGCCTTCTTGTAGCGTCTATTATAGAACCAAAACAGCCGGGTTTGCGCAGCGAGTTAATGAGAGCCCGACGGCTTATCTTTTTATTGGAACTTCTTGCCAAAAAGAAAAATGTAGATACCACGGCTATTCGTAAAATTTTAAACACCACTATTTTATTACCCAGTGCTTTATTCCCAATTCCTAATAAAAACTCTGAATTACGAGAAAAAAGGGAAGCAGCTAGAAAAGAGCGAAAAGAAATAATCAAAAAAAGAACTACGGAAATAAATAGTGATTTAGAAAAGCTCAAAATTAATAACGAAGCCATAGAAGAACTCAAGGCAGCTTATTCCAAACATCTTTTCGAAGAAAAAAATAATGCTAGGAAAAACAATAAACCTAAACTGTCACTGTCATTTATACCTTCTAAAAAATTCGATAGGCTAAGTGTAAAAACAAAAAATGTCGTTAAAAATGATTTGAAGGTCTCAGATGATTCTCTGGATATTACTTTCATCGTAAACGCGATTGAAACCGAGAATAATAAGATATCACTTAGAATTAATGACGCCTTCGGACTTCGAGCAGATGCTATTCCTCCTGATCCTGCTATCCGTGTAGAGAAAACTTGTGGGCCTTGTCCAGTTGTCGTAGTTGTAGATAAAAAGGCAGAAAACAATTTTACCGGACGCACAAAAGGCAAGGTTGTTCCACTTGGAATGCAAGATTTAATGATTGTTCGTCAAGAATTTTTAAAATATGAAACAGGAGAAATTGCCCATATTGAAAATGTACTTAAAGGAGAAAGCAAATCAAGAAAGCATAGGGATTTGCATCGTGTGGAAGAAACCATATTCGAAGAAACAGAAAGATCGGAGGAAGTTGAAAAAGAATTGGAAACAACAGATCGCTTTGAACTGCAATCAGAAACCTCCAAGACAATAAGTCAAGACATCAGTAAAGACGCGGGTGTAACCACCACTGGAACTTATGGTCCAGTAACTGTAGAAGCTTCTGGTAATTACTCAAGCAACAATGCCATAGAGGAAAGCAGGAATTCGGCTTCAACGTATTCAAAAGATGTTGTCAATAGATCTCTTCAAAAGATTAGAGAACGGGTGTTGAAAAGGCGATCTAGAACGGATATTTCAGAAGTAGAGATTATTAATAAGCATAAAATTGATAATACACAGAATAACCCAAAAAATATCGCAGGTATTTATCGGTGGATCAACAAGTTTTATAAAGCCCAAGTGGTCAACTATGGTAAGCGCTCTATGCTAGAGTTCATGATACCCGAGCCTAGTGCTTTTTACCGTTATGCCCTTGAACAAAAACCCAATAATGATATTACCATCGAAAAACCAGATGAACCGGGGTTTTGTCAAAATGGTATATTTATTCCATTAAAACCTTCTGACCTAGATGCAACAACTTATATGTGCTTTGTTGGTAAATATGGGGTAAGTGATATTGTGCCGCCACCGCCTATGTTTATTGTGAAATCAGGTACTCTTACCCAGCATTTCGCTCCAGATTCTTCTAATCCAAAATCAGGTGAAAAATCGGAAATAATCACAATCCCTCAAGACTATAAGGCAATTACTGCTGAATATGTGATTGCGGCTGGTAGAGGACATGAAAAATCTGGTGTTAGTGGTAATAGTAATTCAAATTTTGGAATAAGGATAACCTGTGGCAATAATATTCTTTTATCTCAACAAGCTACAACTCACCCAGGAGCTTTTAAAAAATACGAAACTGCAACTACCAACTTTGGTGGAGAAATAGCTGTTCCAGTCTACGAAAACAGCGCATATCCATTTAATAGTGAGCTAAGCTTTGATGACCCCAAAAAACCACATGAACTTTTAAATGAAATTCAATTAGATGACGAAGAAGGCGAATTTAAAATTGCGATGACCTATGCGTCTGATATTTATTTATTTGCTATACTAAACGTTGCCATTAAATGCCAACGGAAAGATAATGCTTTTAAACAATGGCAAATAGATACATTTGATGCCATCATGAATGCCTATAATTCATTAAGGCTTGACTATGAGGAGGCCATACAGACCCAGGCGTTTCAAACTGATGTGGACATACAAGGAAAGAATCCTATTATCAATCGGGAGGTAGAAAAATCAGAGTTGAAAAAGCAGGCAATTTCCATTCTTACAGGGCAACAATATGAAAGTTTTAATGCTATGGATCAAGATTATGGACAAGGCCTAGGTTATCCCGAAATGGATTTACAAGATGCTGCTGAAGAAGGGTCATTTGTTCGATTTTTCGAACAAGCTTTTGAGTGGCGACACACCACCTATTTATTCTACGATTATTTTTGGGGTAGAAAAGACAAATGGGTCGATATGATGCATCTAAAGGATACTGACCCCGTATTTGAAAAATTCTTAAAAGCGGGTTATGCCAGGGTTTGGATTCCCGTACGCCCAGGTTTCGAAAAGGCAATATTACATTATATCCTTATGGGAGGAACACCTTGGATAGAGAAAGATGCACCAATATGTGAAGAAGAAGGAACCGAGGATATTTCGCTATTGCCAACAATTTCCATTCTCGAAGAGATGAAAGAACAACTGGATAATGATTTTACCGAAAGACCGGGTACTATTGAAGTTGAGAAAGGAAAAAAAGAGGTCATCGGTGACGATGATACCGATTTTTCTGAAGATGATGTCGACAGGGAGTTATTAATCAACTTAGAATCTTACCGAATTGCCGCGGTCGAGACCAAGAAAAAAATCCTCTTAAGGGATGCCTATCGGGGAGAAAATGCCAGTGGCATTGGTGTCACCTTGGGGCCAAAATACGTTGGAGAGCCATGGGTGGTGGAGGTACCTACTAGTTTGGTGTATTTGCAGGAGGATGGGAATTTAAATAATATGGGTTGATTTTACTATCATATACATCATAAGCAAACATGGATAAACCCGTAAGTATCGTCTCCAGAGAATTTCAATTAAAAAAAATCGGGGGACTTATAGATGTATTATTGGAAAATAGTAATAGAGTTCCTTTTTTAGAAAGAATTTATTATGAATGGAAAGTTATTCCAAGCTGGATTAACGTACAAATGACCATGGTGAATTATCAGATAGGATTGAATGAATATAATTTCAAAAAGGTGCTTCTGTTTCACGATATCGAAGAAATTATAGATAATGAAAAAGAAAGACTGAAAAGCTTATTTCCTGAAGAGGATTTTCTGATTATTAATCTAGAATTATATTTAAATATCCCCCGTAAATTAAATCGACAGCTAAATAGACTTAAATTTTATAGAAAGAGTTTTGACTATAGAATCTTGCTGATATCCATTCCCAAGTTGGCTAGTGAATACGCATTCGGAGAAAATGTATTTGTTGTGGATCAATTTGATTTTGACAAAAGTAATCTTACAAGAGAACATAAATCTAAGTTAGGATACCTTTCACAATACATTAAACGAACCTATAATCAACCAACCTCAGAGCATTATAAACCGGTAAAAAAAATACTAATTGATGGTAGAACGGATTTGGTTGGCGATGAGAAATATAACTTTGATCTAGGTGCTAAAAGAGCTTGGAACGTGGCGCTTTATTTAAAAAAAATCGTAAGATATGTTTCCATAAAAGACGAAGATGTAATAACTCAAGGAGAGGGAGATCCAGTTATTAATACAGACCAACCTGAAGGAAAAAATAGATTAGTTGGCATAAGTGTAGTATATCATCTTCCCGCTAATCTTGCTATTAGAGATGTTCAAAGCATTGTCTTAGATGTTTTGGAACAAAAAAAAAATAGATTGAACCCGGATTTCTATAAACAATATAAAAAATTCATTAATGACATGGGTGATGTTGTAAAAGATGACAAGTTTTTAACTGTTGAGGAATGGAGAAGTGCTTTACAATTTAAGAAAGAGATTCCGAGCTATAATGATATGAAGCACGGAAGGCAAATATTATTGAAATTTTACTATACTTCGAAACCAAATGATATCGAGCTGTATAAAAGAGCTGAAAGACTCTTTTTTACTCTTCAAGATTTTGTTTTTAAAATGACCGAACTTGAAAACAAAGGTATGGAGAAACAATTCTCTCCAAGAGGAAAGGTATATTATTTAAATAAGTGGGAAAAGCAATTACTAAGATTCTGGGATTTAAGACTTAATAAAAATTATTCCTATTTGAGTATATTCGAATGTTTTCGAAAGGATTGACTAGCCTAAAATTTTTAATATGACAAATCTTGACCCCAAAAGGTGAATTTCTTTAAAGAGGAGGCGGAAACGACACAAAGAGTCGACTTTTACATAATGTGAGAAACACCTTAAGTAATTGTTGAAATAGAGACGAGAAGTAGCAAGTGCTAAGAAATTATCTCGCAGAGTAATTTTTAGCTTTTGCGGCAAGCTGACGAAATGGTCGTGAAAAATTTGTTGACGGAAATTTGAAGCAAGACGAGAATTTGAAAATGGTGAAAAGGTTTTGCTTTTTTTGGCGTGGGCCAAGCCGCTGGAGATTGTGTTTAAAATAAATTGCCAATAGCAATTTGATTTTAAAAAGCAATGTGCTGTTGGCCGAGCGGCTATTTTACATAACGGCAAATTATAGATACAAATGAAAAGATGTGGCGCAACCGACCGCTAGGGAATGTTTCATGACCCTGTTCATAATTCCCATAAATAACAAAATGTTGAGGGATATTTTACATAATTGAAATGCGAAGCATTCACGAACCCCTTTAAATTAAATATAATGGCCGTGAGTAATTATGACCTACAGCCGTTAAGTAGCATTCCAGTAAAACGGCTTTGACATAATATCTGACGATATGAACCTAAAGGCGACATATCTGATATTATATCAAATACAAGCATGCGCCGTTTTACGACATATACCAATCTGTACTATAATGTACCGCGTTATGTAACTTGAGCTTTGGTAAAAGCGAAAGTTTGTACAGATCTCCCTGAAAAATTTCTCCTAAAATTTCCTTTTAAAAAATATAATGGAATACTGTTTTGCCGAACCCGCAGAGTGGGGAAGGTAAAAGTGTATGGAGTGGGAATATTCTTCTTTACTCTTTAAAAACAACAAATTTCCGTAATAAGTTACTTGTTAAAATTTATTATATTTAAACTCTCCCCCTTATATAATTACCATTTGTTCATAAACAAAACACTTCCATTTGAAACGGATAGTTCATAAAATAAAAAACAATTAAAAATATATGCTTGACCAGTCGTTCTCGTTGGAAAACTTTACCAAAATATTTGAAATAGAAAATCGAAAAGGAAACTTTATTAAAGAATACTATTCTGAAAATTTTCATGCTCTCTCCAATGAATTAAAGAATCAAAGAAAAATTATTAAAGAGTATAGAAGTAAAGGAGATATTGAAAAGGAGGATGAATATCTTTTAAAGCTTAATGAAATAAAAAAGGATATTGAGGACAGAAAAAAAAATGAACTAGAAATTAGTTTACAAGAATATGTGAAAAATGTAAACGATAAGGAATTTAAGTTTGTTTTCTCCAAATTCCTGCACGAAGAGAGTGGAAAGCATGTATATCCTACTGGAAATGATGGGGCTTCATTTTTTGCAATGAAACAATTGCAGTTTAATATAAAAAGGACATTTAAAGTTAAACAAGGCAATAGATATTTGATTTCTAAACAACTGCAAAGTTTGATAAAAGATGACTACCCAAAAATCATATTGAGAACTGACATAAGAGGTTTTTACGAAAGTGTTCTTCAAGAGAAGTTGTTGAGCATGATAAATGATAATCAATTATTAAGTCCAAAATCTAAAACCTTAATTAAGAGTTTGCTCTATAGTTATAACGAAATTACAAATCAATTAGACACACCTAAGGAAGAGCGAAGGGGTATACCAAGAGGGGCCGGTATCAGCGCATATCTAGCAGAACTATTTATGCGAGAGATTGACAATAAAATTAAAAGAAGTAACAATGTAGGCTATTACGCTCGATATGTCGATGATATTGTGATTGTTTATGTCCCCAATTGGCAAATTACCGAAGAAAAGTATTTGGAAGAAGTTAGAAAGATTGTTGAGGAATATGGTTTGACTTTAAATGAGAGTGCTGATAAGACAAAAATTATTGACACAGGGAAAAATGATTTATTCGAGATTGTTTTCTTGGGTTATATTTTTAGAATTGAGAATAAAAAGTATTTAGGAACTGCACTTTCTGAAAATAAAAAAAACAAATATGTCCGACGTATTGAAAAAACAATAGACACATATTTAATCCAAAAGGATTATTCCCAAAATGAAGCTTCAAAATTATTGATTCATAGAATGAATTACCTAACAAAAAACACACGTTTACATAAGCCAAAAAAAGGATTGGTTGGAATATACTATTCAAATAGTTTAATTGAAAACGATTGTTCTGATTTAGATTTCCTTGACAGTGAATTAAAAAGATTAGTCGATGAAAAATTACCAGTTGCATTATACCCTAAATTAAATATAAAGCTCAAGAGTTATAGTTTTAAAGATGGTTTCATAAACAAATCCTTTTTTAATATTAATTCCAAACGAAAGAATATTTCGGATTTAAGACCAGCTCCTTTAAAAGAGCTAAAGAAGTTGGACAATAATTTTGAACGAGTAATTTCAATTTGGAAATAAAATGAAGAGAAGCAAATTAAAATTACCGATTAAATACGCAATTGAAAGAGCTATTTTAAGTGATGTACTTCCATATGAAACACCCATAATATTTTCAAATAGACATTTCTACGAATTTTTAGTTAATCATAAAATAAAATTTGATTTTGGAGATAACTCCTTTAGCTGGATTGACTGTAAAGATGAAAATAGTATCCAGAAAGTAATAAGAATACTTTTCGATGCTAATGGGACATCACACAGAAATGGTCGCAAACTTAATTCATTTAGGAAAATCGCTTTCAATTACAAGATAACACATAAAGAAAAGGATTTTAGAGATTTAGCAATTCCACATCCCAAAAGCCAAATTGAGCTGGTATCATTCTATGAGCGATATAAAGAATTAATCCTTTATTATTCTAAAGAAAGTCCGTACTCCATAAGAAAACCTGATAATATTGCGAAGTTCGTTTATACAAATGACAATACATATGTTGAGAATAGGGGAGACGAGGATGATTTTGTAGAGGAAAGTGGAAAAGAATATAAAAGCTTGAAAACGTTCTTTACCTATAAAAGATTTTCTAATATTTATAAGTTCTACGAACATTATATCTACCATCGCGCTGAGAAGAAGTATGATAAAATGTCAAAGTTTGATATTGCTAAATGCTTCGATAGTATTTATACCCACTCCCTTTCATGGGCCTTAGCGGACAAGGAGTTTGTAAAGCAAAATAAGGATACCAAAACATTCGCTGGACAGTTTGACAAATTCATGCAGAACACTAATTATGGAGAAACCAATGGAATTATTATTGGTCCTGAATTTTCTAGAATATTTGCCGAACTAATATTACAAAGCATTGATAAACGAATTGAAAAGATATTAAGAGAAGAGAAGAAGATTTATCAAAAGACAGATTATGAAATCTATAGGTACGTTGATGACTTTTTTGTTTTCTATAACAATGAAGAAACCAAAAAAGAAATTTTGAATAACTATAAAATCCTATTAAAGGAATTTAAACTTTCATTAAATAATTCAAAAACTAAGGATTATGATAAACCTCTGATTACAGAAATAACAATTGCAAAGAATAAAGTTGTTAATCTATTAAATGATGGAATAAAGTTTAAAATTTTAAAAGAAAAGGAGAGAGAAGATAAAGAAATCCCAGAAGACAAGATATCCGATAAAGATTTTATTCCAAGAAAAAAAATATTAGTAAGTGATGTAGATATAAGGTGTAATTCAAACAAGTTGATTACTGAATTCAAAACAATTGTAGTAGTCTCAAAGGTTGCCTATAAAGATATCATGAACTATACTTTAGCGGTTTTTAGAAGTAATCTGTTACGTGACATTAAAAAATATGAGGAACATAAAAGAAGACTGGACAAAGATAAATTCAGTGGTTTATTAACTAAAGAGGAAGAAAAAAAATTAATAAAACAAGAATCAAATTTTACTAAATATATTGTTGAAATGCTTGATTTTGTTTTTTTTCTCTATGGTGTTTCTCCCAAGGTCAATTCCACAATTAAATTAGTTGGTATATTATCTTTTATTATCAAGTCATTTAAAAAAAGATATAGGTTCAAGTTTGATGAACCTATAGAAGGCAAAACTTATAAATTGATAAATCAATTCGATAAGTTGAATCAAGAAGTTGTGTTTAAAAAAATTTTAGATGAAATAACCTTGATACTTGATAAGAGTAAAATAGATGAGCATTTACAGATTGAAACGCTATATCTTCTAATTGTATTAAAAGAGCTGGGTAAAGAATATAGATTAACTAAAGAACAGCTTGTCAAATACCTTAATTTAAAATTAGTGAAACAAGATGATGGTACAGATGTATATGATTTTAGAAATAGCATTAACTATTTTGTAATTATAGTTTTACTTTTTTATTTTAAAAATATTAAGGAATATACCGTACTTAAGGAGATATTAAAAAAAGCAATAATTAGCAAAATAGAAGCTATAGAAGAAGATAAGCGAACCAAATATTCCGAATTGGTACTTTTATTTTTTGATTTAATTAGTTGTCCCTATCTTAATGAAGATAATTATAGCTTCAAAAGGAGGATATTAGATTTATTTAATATTAAAACTGATAAACAAGAGTTCATTAAATTTGTTATGAAACAAAGGTATTGGTTTACAAAATGGGATAATTTTAATTTAGTTGAAGAAATGAATGCTAAAAGCTCATTAGAGCCTTATTCCTAATAAAAAAGGACGCACCAGATGGAATTTGCAATTTCGATTGCCACACACAAGCGTTCTAATATGTCCGTTAAAAGACAATCACAAAGTTAGTTTTATCTGGGACTAACTTTTTTTATTTGTATCAATGAAAAGATATTTATCTAAATCAAGGTTCAAATTAGGTTTGGAATGTCCAACCAAACTTTATTATACAAATAAAAAGGAATATTCCAATCAAAAAAAAGATGATGATTTTCTTGAGGCATTGGCCCAAGGCGGTTTTCAGGTTGAGGAATTGGCTAGATTGGAGTTTGATGGAGGTATACTTCTTGAAGGTAAACCATGGGAGTATAATTTATTATTGGAAAAAACCAATGAATTATTAAAACAGGAGAATGTTATTCTTTACGAACCTGCCTTTTTGTATAATAATTGTTTTGTCAGAGTAGATATTTTAGTCAAAAAAGGTGATGAAATAGAATTAATTGAAGTCAAAGCAAAATCAATAGATTCCAATGAAGAATATTCTATTTTAGGAAAACGGGGAGGGCTAAGAAGTGAATGGAAGGCCTATATGTTTGACATTGCTTTTCAAGAATTTGTTATACAAAATAACTTCCCAAATTGGTCAATTAAACCTTTTCTAATGTTAATTGACAAAAGTAAAACAGCAACGGTTGATGGTTTGAATCAAAAATTTAGAGTAACATCTAATTCAAATAATCGAACGGGAATAGTTGTTAAGAAAGGAACTACTAAAAATGACATAGGAGAATCTATATTAGCTAAAGTTCCTGTTCAATCAATTATTTACAATATTAAATCTGGAGTTTTTAAATATAATGAAGAATTATCCTTTGATGATGCTGTTTCTTTATTTACAGATAATTATTCAAAGGATATCAAGATGAAAACTCCTTTAAACGTAAAATGTAAAAGCTGTGAATTCTATACGGTTAATGAGACCAATTTAAAGAGCGGATTTGTTGAGTGTTGGACAGAACAATTAAATATTCCGGAACAAAAAATTATTAATGACCCAAAAGTATATGAAGTTGGTAATTTTAAGTCAGCTTCCAAATTGATGAAAGAGGGAATATACTTTATGAAAAATATTTCGGCAGATGATATATCTATTGTGTCAAAACCTTATGGACTATCATTATCCGAAAGACAGTGGATACAAATAAGTAAAGTTAAAGAAAATGACAATACACCTTATATCGATGTTGAGGGGTTAAACCTAGAGATTAGCGGCTGGAAATTCCCTTTGCATTTTATTGATTTTGAAACATCTACAGTTGCAATTCCATTTAATAAAGGAAAAAGACCTTATGAGCAAATTGCTTTTCAATATTCACATCATAAAGTTTCGAAGGATGGAAAAATTTCACATGAATCTGAATATCTTAATACTAAAGCAGGTAGTTTTCCAAATTTTGATTTTTTGAGAAGCTTAAAGAGCTCCTTATCCTCAGATAAAGGAAGCATATTTAGATATTCATATCATGAAAATACGGTTCTTAATGCAATTTATGAGCAATTGATATCTTCAAATGAAAAGGATAAGGAAGAATTGATTGTTTTCATTCAGTCTATTAGCCATTCAAGAAAAGGAAGTAGTATTACATGGGTGGGAGAAAGAGACATGATAGACTTATGTGAGCTAGTTAAACTATATTATTATGAACCTCAAACGAAAGGTTCAAATTCTATCAAAGCAATATTACCAGCAGTTTTAAATACTAGTGAGTACTTAAGAAGCAAATATTCTAAACCAATAAAAGAGATTTCTTTATCTAGTTTGAATTTTAATGATAGTAAGGTGTTTGTTGAATATGATGAGAATAATAAAGTTATTAGCCCATATAAAAGCTTACCACATTTATTTGATAATTGGAGTGAGGATCAACTGGATAATTTAATTTCAGATTTGGAAGGAGTAGACAATGGAGGTGCCGCATTAATAGCATACTCGAAATTACAGTTTCAAGAAATGAGTGATGCTGAAAGGCTAGAAATAAGAAGGGCATTATTAATGTATTGCGAACTGGATACTTTAGCAATGGTTATGATCTACGAGTTTTTAAGAGACAATGTTGCTCGATTTAGTAGTATAAAATATAACCCTGGGCAATCTTAGTTTTGAAGAATTTTAAACAGTATTTAAGGGTAGTGGCGAGAAGAAAATGCGGGCGAGTAGGGGAGTGAATTTGTGGCTGACACAAAGAGCCATTGCCCTGGGCTTTGTGTTGGGGCGTGGAACGCCTAAATAGCGAAGCTATTAAGACACAAAGGGAGCGGGGAAGCATATTTTCTTCTTGATTTTTTGTTTCTTTTTTATCAAGAAAAAAGAATAGTATTAATATTTAAAACATACTTTACAAAATGACTTTTAACTCTGAAATAACGGTAGACACTATAGTTCAAATAGTAGGTTTCGCTCTAGCAATTATAGCTATTTGGCAAACTTTTAAGCAGATGAAAGAATCATCAAGGGTCAATAGAGTCAGATTTATATATGATTTAACTAACGATTTATTTGCTGATGATAAAATAAGAGAGTTCTTCTATAAAATTGACTATGAAAAGTTTGAATTCGAATTCGATGATAAAAAAATAGAGAAATTCAAAGGCAGCGATGAGGAAAGATGGTTAGATACAATTCTATATCGATATGATGTAATAGGAAGAATGGTTAGGACAGAAACAATGCCTCTAAAAGATATTGAATACATTCTTTTCGAAATTATCCAGGTTTACAAGAACAAGGACGTAAGAAACTATCTCAAGTGGTTGGACGGAGAATTTGATACACATGGAAAACTTGGAAAGAGTAAGAGGAAAAGAGCTCATGACGATTTTAGATGGCTCGCAGAAAAGATTCAAGAGAGAAGTTTAGAGGATTGACTTATGCAAACTGATACTTTTAAATCTTTGGAAATTAGGAATTCCGACGAACTTTTACCTTACTTATTTAAGTATGATAATCAAAAGGACTCTTATCTAAATTCACCATATTATTTTTTGCTAACAGGCAGAAAGGGATTAAAAGTAGTCATAGATGATAACAATTCTATTATATTCTCAGAACATCCAAACTTGGATGATGAAACCATTATATTTCCTCCGTCGAACAAAGAGGAAGTTTCTTTTTTAAACTCTCTTCTTGGTTCAAGTAGTAATCTTTTCAAAAGTAAAATTAGAATAATAAGATGTGATAAAATACATCAAGATTTTATCGCTAAAGGAATTTCTGAAAAGTATAAATTAAATACGGTAGAAGAGAAGTTGTTGGATTGGAAGTATCCGTCAGTCATTATTTCAGTAGAAAATGTCGTGAAAATGAAGGGTAAGAGCTTTAAAGATTTACGATATAATGTCAACAAAGTAGACAGAAATGAAGTTCTCTTTGTGGAGTATCAAAGTGATTTACATTACAAAGATTCTCTAAAACTCATTAGTAAATGGAGCAATAGAAACGTCTCTCCTTTATTTAATGAATTTAATTTGGCCGCCCCTTATATTTTCCTTTTGAATCAATTAGCTAATGCTAAAGTTCTTAAAGGTTATGTCTTGTATTACAAAAAGAGTTTGGTGGCCTTAAACATCTTAGATAATGTATTGAATAATCAGGAAGAGTTAACCTCATTAGCTTTTTTAGCAGATATTGATTTTAAAGGTATTCCCAGTTTCATGCGTTATCAAGTATGTAATTTTTTGAAAAATAAAGGTGTTAATACAATACATATTGGAGGCTCCGAAACGTTTGGTTTGTATAAGTTTAAAAAGAAATTGGTTCCCTTAGTACAGTTAGATTTAAATTCAATAACAAACAATTAAAGTATAAATCAGTAAACGATTTAGCAAGTGCTTAGAAATTTATGCTATAGCAAAATTTTAAGCTTTTGCGGCAGGCTGACGAAAGGCCCATGAAATTTTTCTTTTCCAAATTTCCAATTAAACCAAAAAGGTTTCAATAAAAACGGAAAGCTGAGCTTTTAATGGCGCTGGCCAAGTGGCTGAAAATGGCATATAAAAGAAAATGTGAAGACATTTTACTTTTATCAAAGCCATAAGCGTTGGCCGAGCGGCTATTTTACATAACGGCAAATTATAGATACAAATAAATTATTTCGCCGTTCGCAGCACACCGCTTAATTAGTTTAATGGCCCTGTTGAGAATTTGAATAAACAGAAAACTGTTGAGGGATATTTTACATAATAGAATTATAGCTTACGAATATGAACAAACTTTTCAGTAAAACGGCTTTGACATAATTGTTGACGATATAGAACACTGGCGTGTCGCTATATCTACAATTATATCAAATACGAGGTATGCGCCGTTTTACGCTATAAACATATTTGTACTATAATTTATATTATGTAAAATAGAATATTTAAAGTACCATATAGATTATCAGTCCATCGCTGATTCCCGCCAACCTTTTCAATCATCCACAGGATAATCAAAAACGATTGCGTATGTAAAATAGAATATTTAAAACTCGACATCTTACTTAGTCCATCACTGCTTCCCGCCAACCTTTTTAATCATTCACAGGATAATTAAAAACGATTGCGTATGTAAAATAAAATATTTGGGACCCGTAATTAACCACGTGCTTCAAACCAACTGCCCATGCGCTGGAAACCTATTCCACGTTCTTTAGCTCCTTTACTTTTCCCGTGTACCGAATTCTATTTCGATGTGAACTGGCAATGCGTACCGTACTATTTAATTTTGGTGATAGTTCAACCGTAATAGAAAAAGATTCTGTACCGTCGTTCACATCAAAACTTATATCATAGCTATGCTTCATCGCATTTTCTGCTATTTGAACATCGCTAGCCTGGGTATCAAATACTATCCCTGCATCGGTGCCATAACCGCCACCCATTTGTTGCTCCCCAAAATACGGTAGGTTCGCGGATACCTTTTCTCCATCCATTTGAATGAAATACCCATCCCCTTTAACGTCAATACGGTTCATGGTATTGCCCGGTGGCAGTAACCCACTATTGGCAATTTGTGCCAAAGCGGCAGTTACCATAGGCTCTGCCGTTTGTATCTCTATTTTAAATGCATGATCGGCTACCATTTTCTCCAGTCTGGGATTAGGTCTAACCGTTTTTTGTGAGGAAGTACACCCTAAAACCATGATGCCAATTAAAACTACCCCCAATATCCTATATAGTGTCATAACTTTAAATTTATAGTTAACTAACTGTAATACAGCAATTTTTATACCAAAAGCATCTAATTTTATTGATAAAAATGATTCTAAAAAATCTATCAAAAACCTACAAAAAAACCGCCCTTAAAAGAACGGTTTGTATTTTATAAATCGATATTAAACCTTACTTGATCTCTACCAGTGTCAAGCATGTCCTTCGAAGGTGGTGCCCTTAAACTATCGGGACATAGCTACGGGCAGTCAAGGAGCCATAAATGTCCCCAGCTAATAACTAAATTGCATCAATATTGTATTTGTGGCCAATTCATAAATTTATTAAACTATTACTTTAAGTAAGAAACACTAACTCAATCGTATCAAACTCTATAAAATATATGATTTGAATGTTTATTTTAAATCATCATCCATTTCATCGTCTTCAAATTGGGTGTTGGCCAGTATGGTCTTTTCGAATTTTTCGGAATTCAAATCACGATATAAAGCTTTGACCAATTTTAAACGTTTACGTTCCGAAATTGGCAAGGTATCTAATGCCCTTATTTTGGCTCTTAAGGAATTTCTCCGTTCCGTTTTGGCGGAGACATAATCTGGTTCAAATTGATACATAATAGGCCCCTCTTCCTCTTCACCTATTTGAGCTACCGTTTTTGTGATTTCGTTTTGGGCTGATTGGGCCTTTAGGGAATTTAAGCCAAGGATAAAACTGCACCCTAAGGCAGCAAATACTAGTTTTTTCATTCAATACGATATAGTGTCTATCACTAAATTAATAGAAAAATGTAAACTGTTATTTATTGACCAGCATACGAACTGTTCATCGAATTAAGATGTCATTTAATCGGCAAAAGAAAATCCTTACCCATTAAGGGACATGATATATTTCGTAATACCATCTTCCAGCATTTTTGCCGTGCGGAGTTGACTTTTTATTATTACTATTGTTTCTGACACGAGCTCACCAGCCTTTATGGTATTAAGCAACTCTAGGTGTACTTTTAATTGGTTATTTACACCTCTTGCCAATTCTTCCCTCATGGTATATTGCTTATATGTAGTAGGCTCATATAAATAAGAGTTTAGTTTGGTCTTAAATTGCAAAAGATTGTTATAACTGCGCTCTACACGCAATGCACTGGTGTTTAAATCGGTAATCTTAACTTCTGCTCTAGTACTTTCCATAGTAGTTCTGGTATTAAGATTTCTATTGACTGTGCGAAATTTCCTTTAAGTTACGAATAATTCGCATACAGTTTTACGCATTAACGTGAGAATTGGCACGTTTAACACAACTTTAATTTTCCTTTAAAATAGATAACCTAAGCTTCATTTTTTGATAAAGAATTTTGTACCTTTTACTTAAACAATTTGGTGTATGAATATAAATTTTGAATACGATGATGTAAAGGCCAGTAATCGACTGGAGATTATGGCGGCCTCAAAACTGGAAAAACTTTTAGATAAGTTTGATTTTATTGTAAGGGCTGATGTTTTTTTCAAAAAAGAAAATACCTCGTCCCCAGAAACGGGAATGATCTGTAATATTCGTTTAAGTGCCCCTGGACCACGACTTTTTGCAGAATCTAGCAACGCAAACTTTGAAACATCAATCGCAGCTTCCATTGATGATCTTCATCGGCAACTACAAAAAAGAAAAGCTAAAATGAAACCCTATTCTTAGGGTTTCATTTTTTTTAAGGCCGATCTTCCTCCTCTATATCCTCAAACTCACTGTTAGCCATAATAGCTTCGTTAATTCTTTTTGAAAATGGACTTTTTTTCAATTCCCTAATAAGTTTACGTCTTTTCCTATCGGAAATAGATAAGGTATCCAAAATTCTTTTTGTCCTTTGTTCTTGCACAAGTCTCTTGTCTTTTAGTGCCGCACGCTCGTCTATAGACAAGACATATTCTGGCTCAAACTTATCCATTAGCGTACGTTTTATTATCGCTTCCTTCTTTTTGTTGTCCGTTTGTCCAAAAGCGTTGGTAAAAGCCAAAGTGCTCAACGCTATACATACCCAGATGGAGATTCCCTTTTTCATTTTATGTGTAATGTTCTCTTTTTAAATATACTGAATAAAAAATTGGCGTATATCCTTATCTTTATAATGACTATCAAAAACCAATTGTTCGTTAGTGCAACACTAGGCTTATGTTTAAAAAAATCGCCCCACTCCTATTTTGTTGTTTCACAATAGCATTTCATGCTTATGCACAACAACAAATAAAATCTGCAACGGTAAATTTTGTTTTTGTTGAAAAAAACGTGGAGGGACAATTTTATGGCTTTACCTCAAATACAAATCTAGACTGGGAAAACATAAGTGATTCGGTTTTAAAGGGCGCTGTTGAAACCGAGACCATAAAAACAGGTAATTTCTTAAGGGACTGGTCCCTAAAAGGTGAAAAATATTTTGATGCGGACACCTATCCTAAAATCACTTTTAGAAGTACCGGAATCAAGGAAGATAATAATACCTTTTTGGTCGATGGCATATTGACTATAAAGAACATCGCCAAACCCATTCAATTTACGTTTTATAAAAAAGACAATCATTTCCTTGGCAAGACCACCCTATTTTCATCAGATTTTGATATCACTATCTTAAAAAAGGGCAGGGACTCCAATAAAGTAACTATCGAGATTGACCTTGAGTTGGAATAACGCACTTTTTCCCAAAAAATACTTTTTCAACATGCTTAAAATCATAATTAAAACTATCGAAAATTAGTACCTTCGTCGCCCTTATATCGCTATTATGATCGTCTGGATAGTTTTTTTGGCATTTGTACTTGTTTTTCTAGCCTTGGACCTCGGTATTTTCCATAAACACGAGCACGTTATTAAGTCCAAGGAAGCAGGAATATGGACTGCTATTTGGGTTTCTATAGCCTTTGCCTTTAGCGGGGTTATTTATTGGTTGTTTTCGGCCGGTATAATTGAAAATCCCACCAATTTAACCCCAAACGATGCAGTTCTTAAATACATCACCGGGTATTTGATAGAGCTCTCTTTGAGTATAGACAATGTATTTGTAATCGCCGTTATTTTTTCTTCTTTTAGGATACCGCCCATATATCAGCACCGTGTATTATTTTGGGGAATATTGGGCGCTATTGTTTTTAGGGCACTAATGATATTTTTTGGCGTAGCACTAATAACCAAATTCGAGTGGATTATCTATGTCTTTGGAATATTCTTACTCTATACAGCCTTAAAAATGCTTAAGAATGATGAAGAGGATTTTAACCCTAAAGACTCCTTTGTATTTAAGCAACTAAAAAAGATTTACCCTGTTACGACCACTATTAGTGGAAATGATTTCTTTGTAAAGAAAATGGGTGTACGGGCCGCCACTCCCCTATTTGTTGCCCTAATAGTTATAGAGTTAACAGATATCCTTTTTGCCTTGGACAGTATTCCTGCAATCTTAGCGATAACCGCAGATCCCTTTATTGTATTTAGTTCCAATATCTTGGCCATTTTAGGTCTACGATCCATGTACTTCCTAATCTCAAGGATGTTGGCTAAATTTAGATATATCAATTATAGCTTGGTTGTTATTTTAGCCTTTGTAGGCTTAAAAATGCTATTCTCCCATTTTATACATTTACCGGAATGGGTTTCCTTAACCGTAATTTCGGTATCCTTACTTTCCGGCATCGTTGCCTCGCTTTATGTTCCGGAACAAGAATAGGACCAAGTCTAGATTTTAGGTTTACAAACCGATTGATATAGTTTAGCTACGGCCCAATTGCCTAACGGAAAGTACAAGGCAAAGAAAAGGGCCATCCCTAATGCAAAGGTACGCTCCCCAAAAAACTGGTCCATCAAATTATTAGGGTAAGCATAGGATGTTTTAAGGGCATAACCCCCAAATTCCAGTATTCCCATGGCTATAAGTCCGTAGGCATATTGCATATGAAAAGGAAAATTTCGCAATAGTAAGGAAATAGGCACCATATAAAGAATATAACAGGTTACTACTTGCCACCAGAACGTGAATTTGGCAATTTCAACCTGTGCCCCAAACCAGTTCATACCCAATCCCCAAATGAAATAAACCAAACAGTATATAACAATCAACCTATAATCGACCGATAGTCTTATTTTGGCCCAAGCTATAAATTCATTCATCAAGTATAGGTTTTTAAATGTTGATTCTAAATTAGCTATCCGATGTTTGATCCAGTTTTTTATCTATGATGGTAAGGGCGTCTTGAACTGTTTTCATTTGGTCCATATCCTCATTCTCCAATCGAATATCAAACGTATCCTCCACATCCAGCATTATATCAACCAGATGGGCAGAATTGATGTTCAACTCTGAAATAAAATCACTGTCTAGGGTAATATCCGTTACCATGACATCTTCGGGCAAGTACACTTTTATAATGTCCTTTAATTTTTGATATTTTGATTCTTTGTCCATAGTTCCCTTCACTAACTGCGCTAATATGATTAATCCTTAAAAGCACTAAAAATAACACAAGCATTTACATCCCCAAAGCCAAAACTTGCCTTTGCTATAATTTTGGGCCTAAATGGAATTGTATGTTGGGGAATCCGATTTTTGGAGATGACTTTAGTAATCTCTGGATGGATATCCTCGCAGTTTATATTACCAAACACACAAGCTTCCTCAAACTGCAAAACGGTCCCAACACATTCAATGCTACCCGCGGCGGCCAAGCAATGTCCGATCATTCCCTTAAACGAGTTGATGTATGGAAATTCTTCTCCCTTACGGCTCAAAGCTTCACTCCAGTTTTGTATTTCCAGGCTATCTTTAGTCGTTGCGGTTAAATGACCATTTATGGCATCGATATCATTTGCCTGTATGCCGGCATTTTCCACTGCTTTTTGTATACATCGTTGTACTGCCTCACTGTTGGGCGCTGTCATGGAGCCTTCACCAATTTGGCCACCGCTATTCAGTTCCCCACCTAAAATTTCCGCGTATATTTTAGCACCCCTGTTTTTTGCACTTTCCAAGGATTCCAGCACCATGGCCCCTGCCCCACTACCTGGCACAAAACCTTTGGCACTTGCACTCATGGGCCTACTTGCCCTAGTTGGGTCACTATTATGAGCGCTTGGCAGAATACGCATAGCATCAAAACCACCCCAAACATAAGGCCCACTATCACTACAACTACCCGTAAGCATTATTTCGGCGTTACCATTGGCAATGCGCTCATAGGCCATTAAAACCCCTTCTGTACCTGTAGCGCAGGCAGATGAGTTAGTAGTAACCTGATTCCCACAACCCAACATGCCGCCTAAATACGCACTTATGCCACTGGCCATGGTCTGGACTACAGTAGTACTCCCCAATCGTCTTACATTCTTATCATCTACCAAGTGAATGGACTCCCTAAATTTATCAACCCCCAAGATTCCTGTTCCAAAAAGGACACCGCAATCCCAGCGTGGCTGGCTGGTTGTGTTTTTTTTTAGCCCGGCATCCTCCCAGGCATCCATACCTGCCACTACCCCATAAACCAAACCGGAAGCATTCAATCCCTTTAATTCCAAGGGCGTGAAGTAATTGTTTACCACATTATCCTTAAGTAGCGGTTCTGCAGCTATTTGACATGAAAAATTTAACTCTTTTAATTGGGAATTATAACGTATGCCGCTTTTGCCATTGACCAATGCTTCCGTAAAGTTTTTTAAGCCTATACCATTAGGTGCGCAGACACCCATTCCAGTGATGACTACCCGTCTACCCATTTGATTGATTCATTAACATCCCTGACAAAATGCCCTTACAGACCAATTCACCCTTTGAGTTATACATCTTTACCTCACACTTAAGTTTATGGAACCTAAAATAGATTTTCCTTGAAATTACCGTCACTTTTTCATTAGGAACTACTGGTTTTAAGAATTCCATTTGGGAACTGCTCATGCCAATTTTTAAGTTTTCAATCGTAATACTTAACTTCATAAGGTAAATACCAAGGCATACTAACCCTATTTGGGCGCAACATTCCGTTAATAGCACGCCTGGGGTAACTGGATAATTTTTAAAGTGGCCTTTATAAAAGACTAAATCTTCCGTGAAAGTGAAACTCCCTTCGCAACCATCATCATTTACTTGTGCAAGCTCATCTACGAATAGAAAGGGCTGTTCATAAGGCAATAACGCTACTATTTCACTGTGCTTCATATACAATCATCGTAAACTTTCTCCCCCATCAACCTTTATTACCGTACCAGTTATCCATTTGGCCTCCTCCATAGTTAATAAATATACTGCATTCGCCACATCCTCAGGTGTGGTTAATCTACTATTGGGGTTTCGCGCAAGGGCATGTGCCATTAGTTTTTCGTAACCGGGTATCATCTCTAGGGATTTGGTTTGGGTTACCCCGGCCTGTACACAGTTCACCTTAATCCCGATCGGGGCAAATTCTAATGCCATATTTCGCGTTAAGGCCTCCAATGCCACTTTTGCCACGGAAACTGCTCCATAATTGGGAAGTGCCCTCGTATTCCCTTCACTAGTGAATGAGATAACCCTACTGTCATTTGAAAATAGCTGCGCGTTCATCAACGTTTTGGTCCAGTCATATAAACTCAGGGCCATGGCGTCAAAAGTAATTTTGATGTCCTGATCGGACAAAGTAGCACCATCTTTAGCATACATTGGTTTAAGACTTCCTTTTGCGATGCTGTGTACCAATACTTTAACCTTATGTCCCACAGGTAGATTTTCAGATATCCCATGCAACAATTCTTCACGCTTTTGGGGATGTAAGGCATCTGCATTATAGGCATTGAAAAGCACGCCGGTAGCTTTTATTTCCTCAAATTCTTTTTCAATAGCTGCCAAGGCGGTTCTTCTATCCCTATGAACGATTATGATATGATAGCCATGCTTTGCCAATTTCTTGGCCGTTGCCAATCCTAGTCCGTTACTACCGCCCAAAATAAGGGCCCATTCTTTTTTCATTAACTTAATTCTTTTACCATTCCAATAAAACACGCTGGGCAGAAAATCCAGGCCCGAAACTCAGTACCAATCCTTGCTCCCCTTTTGCAATGTCCTTATTTAAAAATCGCTCCAACACATAAAGTACGGTAGCACTGCTCATATTCCCATATTGGCGCAACACTTCCCTAGTATCATCTATATTCTTGCCCAAACTTCCAAATAATTCGTCTACCGTCTGCACTATTTTCTTGCCTCCGGGGTGAAAGATAAGATGGTCAACCTTGTTTATATCACTTCCGTGTTTTTCTAAAAATGGATGTACAATTTCTGGAAAGTGTTCACTTATAGTTTTGGGCACATCGGGATCTAAGATCATTTTAAGTCCGTGATTGGTCAGGTCAAAACCCATTAGGTGGGTGGCATTCTTAAAATGAAACATCTCCTCCCCGATAATGGTTGGCCCATTTGCATCTTCTTCAGAAGATAACAACACACAAGCCGCACCGTCACCAAAAATAGCGGCACTAACCATGTTGGCCATAGAATAATCGTTTAATTGAAAGGTTGCCGTTGGACTCTCCACAGCCACTACCGCTATTCTCTTATTGGGATTGGATTTTAGAAAGTTGTGTGCGTATAGTATCCCGGAAACACCTGCCGCACAGCCCATTTCGGTAACTGGTAGCCGTACAATGTCCCTTCTCAGGTCCAAGGCATTTATAAGATAGGCATCCAAGGAGGGTATCATAATACCCGTGCAACTTACGGTAATGATATAATCTAGGCTTTGGGATTCCCAATTCGCTTTTTTAAGTGCTTTTTTCAATACATTGATCCCTAATTTCTTGGCCTCCCTAACATAAATCGCATTCTTCTCCTCAAACGAAGTAGCCAAAAACACATCTTCTATAGGCATGATGCCATAGCGCTTATCCACGGCCGCTCCCTCAAAAATTTTCACCACTTTACGCCTAAATCGCTCATCCTTATCTTGCAACCAAAAGTCTACGAAGGGTATAATATCTTTGGTCTCCCTACAATATGGGGGAAGTTCTTTGGTGACACCTACTATTTTAGTGTTGCTCATATTTTGGGGCGGGATGATTTTTGCAAAACCCATAGATACCTAAAGGCCCATTTCCATTTAATTTGATGCTGTAAATGACTCAATTCTTTAGCATAAAACTGAAGGTCTTTCTTTCTAAACCCCTTACTAATGGAAATGAGTCCGTCTACCTTGGCCACATCCGTTTTTATAAAAATAAGACTAAAGATTCGGAACAAATAATACGCCAGCGGACTTCGTTGCAAATCGTTAATGACCACACCTATACTGGCCAGGTCCGCAAACTGTTTCGTGAATTTTAAAATATCCGTATGGGGCAAGTGATGCATCATTAGTGTATTCATGACAATGTCACATTTAAAATTGCTAAAATCATCGGACAAAATATCCTTTTCAAAATAATCAATTTCTGGAAAGTCCACCGACTTCTGCCTAGCAATCAACAAGGCATCCGCGTTTAAATCCACTCCAATCAATTTCACCTTTATTTTCTTTTTACGAGCCATTAAAGCAAGCTCACGAAGCATATTACCATCGGCACAACCGACATCCAATATCGTATACGATTTTTTTATGTTTTCTTCAATCAGCCTAAATACAGCAGTTAAGGTGATATCATTTCCTCCTAAAATGGTATTCACACGGGTGATGTCATCCAAAACCACTTGCAGGTCCACGACACTTCCTTGAAAGTCGTCCATTAACTCTGCCCTATCACTTCTAACCGACAAATCAACCATTATATAATACCATTTCCATGGGTTTTTTTAATGATAGATTTCAGCAAATAATCTGACTTCCCGATGGTCTTTAAACCAAGGTTCATTATGTTTTTATGAAGTAAAATATACTGCAAATTTCTTCCATACCATAACCGATTCTTAAAATTTGAGTTCCAGATACGACAATACTCCTGTTCCATATGCTTTCTGCCAACACCTTTATGCTGAAAATAAGCATGGATGCACTCCGCTGCCAATTTAGCACTATGTATGGCCATGGCCATCCCGTTACCACAAAGTGGATGTATGAGTCCGGCCGTATCACCGCACATTAGCACATGATTTACCACGGGTTCCTTTTTATGAAATGATATTTGGGCAATGGATAACGGTTTTTCGAAAATGGGTTCAGATGAATCCAAAAATTGTTGTAAGTGTTTATTTTTAGACACCTCTTTGGTGTTAAACTCCTCTATGGTATTGCATTTTTTGAAACTTTCATAATGTGCCAAATAGCAGAAATTGACCGCCCCTGTTTCGGTTTTGGATAGTCCACCATAACCTCCCTTGAAGTTATGTAACGCAACCACATCATTAGGAAAATCATCGTTTCTATAGTGTGATTTTACGGCAAGCCAACTGTTCTTAACCCCTATAAAATCCCTTTTTAGGGCTTTATCCAATGAGGAACGCTTTCCATACGCGCCAATAACCATATTTGCCTTAAGGGTATGGTTATCACTGGTCACAAGAAATTCATCAGTCTTACATTGAATATCGCTTACCTTTTCGAACAAAAAATTAACGCCCTGGCTCAATGCCTCTTTATAAAGGATATTGTCCAGCGCATACCTACTAATACCTGTACCACCCAAATCTAGTGGAACAGAGGTCTTATGTCCGTTCAGGGTGCTGATTTCAAACGTAGTAATGGGGACACCACCCAATTTCAACAGGTCTATGCCCAATGTCTTTAAATAAGGAAGTACCTCGTTAGAGACATATTCACCACAAACCTTATGATGCGGATACGGTTTAGCTTCGTACACCAGCACCCCATAACCTAAACGGGCCAATGCATTGGCAGCTGTCAGCCCTGCCAAACCACCACCAACAATAAGTACGTCATACTTTTTCACTCTTGGGAAGTTACATGATCCCACAAAAAAATCCCTGCGTTTGCAGGGATTTAATTTATTATAGCATTTAAAAAGTACGTTACTGCTTTGTTTTCTGTATCGCCTCTTCTTTTAGTTCCTCACTGGCTACAATAGCCAATTCCACTCTTCGGTTTTTTGCTTTTCCCTCAGTAGTGGTATTGTCGCCAACCGGCTGTAGCTCACCATACCATTTTGTGGTAAACCTTGTTGGGGAAATTCCCTTAGCTGTTAAATAATTAGTAACAGATTCTGCCCTTTGTCTAGAAAGGTTCATATTATATTCTTCCGGACCAGCGCTATCCGTATGGCCTTCAACCAAAATATTAGAATTAGGATATTCCTTAAAAATGCCTGCCAACTTATCCAAGGTAGTGGCAGATGTCCCTTTTACATCGGACTTATTGGTATCAAAATAAACACCGGCATCCTCATTAAAGGTCACATTGATACCTTCGCCTACCCTTTTTACTTCTGCACCGGGTATTTCTTCCTCAATACGCTCCGCTTGCCTATCCATTCTATTACCGATGTAACCACCGGCTGCACCACCGATAGCGGCACCTAGAATTGCGCCAAGAGCCGTGTTATTGCCACTCCCAACATTGTTGCCCAAGACTCCACCGATAACGGCACCACCTGCAGCACCTATTACCGCACCTTTTTGGGTTTTATTCGCATTCTTTACCGTACTACAACTCATTACCATTGCCAAGGCCAATACGTAACTTGTGTTTTTCATTATATTTAATTTCATAATCTCTTGTATTATTAATTTGTGTTATTCCTACTTTTTGGTGAATTCATAAACGACCGTTACAGGCTGGCCATCTACATTAACATTGGATTTTAATATCATTTCCTGTTCCGTTAAGGATTCGATATTCAATCTATATCCCAAGCCTCCGGAAATATCTTTGTTTTTTTCGTCTATAAATTTGAATTGCAGCTGACTGGTGTAATTCTCCGCACGCTCTACGACAGACCATCTAATGTAGCGGTCTCCCCCATTACAAAGTGTTGACGGACTAATAGTATATCGACCCGTACTATTATTGTCCCTAAAAAACCACTCGCTACCTTCTAAACAAATATCCTCTACATCATTAAACAAAACCGCTTTAAAATTTCCTGTATTATTCTCAAACGAGACATTATTAAGAGACCAGGTGCCGCTAAGTAAATTTCTTTTGGACCTTGCATCTTTTGATACAGAACATGAGGAAAGCATCATTGCAAATACCCCTAAAAACAAAATCAATTTTTTCATACTATTATATATTTTTTATTACCCTTATATACGTTGCCGACCTATTCTTAGATCAGCAATACATAAATATTCGATTAACTGCTTACAAAGATTAAGATTAGGGTAGGCATATCTTCACTCTTTTACGATTTATGTTAACGTATATGCTAGTAGTCCAAAAGTTGAAGCAAGGCTTTTTCGAATCTTGCCTTTGGCAAGTACTGTTGTTCTAAATCGGCATTAAAAGGTATAGGTGTCTCCAAGCTTGCGACCCTTTGTACGGGAGCATCCAGATATTCAAAGCAATTTTCCATAACTAAGGCAGAAATATCACTGGCTATACCACCAAACAAACTATCTTCTTGTAGTATAATTAGTTTACTTGTTTTTTTAACAGAAGCATAAATACTTTGTATATCCAAAGGCTGCAGGGTTCTTAGATCTAATACGTCTGCCTTAATGTACACATGATTATCCAATACTTCCAATGCCCAATGCACACCAGCGCCAAAACTTACAATGGTTATTTGCCCACCTTCCCGCAAGAGGGTTGCCTGGCCAAAGGGAATAGTATAATAGTTTGTGGGCACTTCTTGGTAAACACTTCTATAAAGCCCCTTATGCTCAAAGAAAAGAACTGGGTTGGGATCCTCGATAGCCGTTGCCAACAAACCTTTCGCATCTGCAGGAAAAGCAGGGTATACCACCTTTAATCCCGGTGTTTTTGTGAACCAGGCTTCATTGGTTTGTGAATGGAAAGGTCCTGCGGCTACCCCACCACCACAGGGCATGCGAATGACCACATCTGCTTTTTCTCCCCAGCGGTAATGGGTCTTGGCAAGGTAATTTACTATAGGATTAAATCCACTACTGGCAAAATCCGCAAATTGCATTTCCATAATTGCCTTCATCCCGTTGATTGATAGGCCCATTGCGGCAGAAACAATGGCCGATTCACAAATGGGTGTGTTTCTAACCCTATCCCTACCAAACGCCTCCAAAAAGCCATCGGTTATTTTAAATACACCTCCATATTCAGCGATATCCTGTCCCATAATTACCAGATTCCCATACTGCTCCATCGCCGTTCGTAACCCATCGGAAATAGCATCAACAAAACGAATATTTTTTGTATGTATTTTTGGCTTAACTTCTTTTAAATCAATTTCTTCATAAACATCATTTAACTCTTCACTTTCATTAGGTATAATTGCTTTTTCATTGTAAGCAAGCTGTAAATTCGCTTCTATTTCCGCGGTAATTGATTGCTTTATCCGTTGTTGTTCTTCATCGTTCAAAACACCTTCGCTTAGAAGATAATGCAAGTAGTTATCCAAAGGGTCCTTTTCTGCCCATGCCTCCATAAGATCCTTTGGCACATATGTAGTACCACTTGCTTCTTCATGGCCCCGCATTCTAAATGTTTTAAATTCACATAATACCGGTCTAGGATTTCTTCTGATGTCCTCGCATAGGGCATGAACTTTTGCATACACTTCCAATATATTGTTACCATCAATGATATGCGACTCCATACCATATCCAATTCCCTTATCCGCTATGTTCCTACATTTAAACTGCTCCTGGGTAGGGGTAGACAGTCCATAACCATTGTTTTCAACACAAAACAAAACTGGCAGGTCCCAAACAGCAGCTACATTAAGCGCTTCGTGAAAATCACCTTCACTAGTAGCGCCTTCGCCAGTAAAAACAGCTGTTAGTTTATTTTCCTTTCTGATCTTATGTGCCAATGCAATACCATCGGCCACGCCAAGCTGGGGTCCTAAGTGTGAAATCATTCCAACAATCTTATATTCTTGTGTGCCAAAATGAAAACTCCGGTCCCTGCCTTTGGTAAAGCCATTTGGTTTGCCTTGCCACTGACTAAACAAGCGATGCAATGGAATGTTTCTTGAGGTGAATACCCCAAGGTTCCTGTGCATTGGTAAAATATATTCATCCGCATGTAAGGCAGCGGTTACCCCAACTGATATGGCTTCTTGACCTATCCCGCTAAACCACTTGCTTATCTTGCCCTGCCTAAGCAATACCAACATTTTTTCCTCAATCAATCTCGGGACAAGCATGGCTTTAAAAAGCTTAAGTTTGATTTCGTTAGATACTTTACATTTGGAATAATCCATTACCTATTTGCCGTTTTATTAGTACGACATAAATGTAACAAAAAGCACTTAAAAGGATGCGATTTGTTATAATTGAAACTGACCGATATTTTGTAATTTTACAGTCAATTTTAAAATCATCCCTATGAGTCTGGTACCCAGTGTAGATTTATCCGATTTTATTTCGGGCGACCCAAACCGCAAACAAAAATTTATTGATGAGATAGGTAAAGCCTTTGAAGATATTGGATTTGTTGCCTTAAGCGGACATTTTCTTTCCGATGAATTGGTAGAAGGCCTATATACAGAAATCAAAAAGTTCTTTGATTTACCACAAGCAACTAAGGATGAGTACGAAATTGAGGGTATAGGCGGACAACGGGGCTACACCTCCTTTGGCAAAGAACATGCGAAAGGTCGTAAGGAAGGTGATTTGAAAGAGTTTTGGCATTTTGGTCAATATGTTGAAAATGATAGTAGGTTGGAAGCGGAATATCCTGAAAATGTAATCGTAAAGGAACTACCTGAATTCAATACAATAGGTAAAGAAACCTACAAGATGCTGGAAAAAACAGCGAAATATGTTTTAAGGGCTTTGGCGCTACATTTAAATTTGGAGGAAACCTATTTTGACGACTTTATAAAAAACGGTAATTCTATATTAAGACCAATACATTATCCTCCAATTACATCAGAACCTAAAAACGCGGTAAGGGCAGCTGCCCATGGTGATATTAATTTAATAACCTTATTGATGGGCGCCCATGGTAAAGGATTGCAAGTACAAAACCATAAGGGCGAGTGGATTGACGCTATTGCCAAGCCAGATCAGTTAATGATCAATGTGGGCGATATGCTATCTAGATTAAGTAACAACAAATTGTTGTCCACCATTCACCAAGTAGTGAACCCACCGCGGGAATTATGGGGCACCTCTAGATATTCCGTCCCATTTTTTATGCACCCCGTTAGTGAAATGCCCTTGAACTGTCTAGAAAATTGTATTGATGGGTCTCATCCCAAATTACATGAAGATATCACAGCTGGCGAGTTTCTTCATGAACGCTTAATAGAACTTGGATTGATAAAAGAATAATCATGGACCTTAAAGACCAACTTAAAAATTTATTTCCAGATCACGAACCAGAGGAAATACTGGTACCAGAGGTTGAAAATGACATCTGGTTACAAGATGATCCGCTTATTTGCAAGTATGAAAAACGAAAAGGAAAACCAATTACCATTATTGAAGGGTATAATGGTGCAGAGTCGGATTTTAAAATACTGGCCAAAGAACTTAAGACGAAGTTAAGTGTTGGTGGCAGTTTTAAAAATGACAAAATCATCATACAAGGTGATTATCGAAATCAAATCATGGAGATTTTAAAGCAAAAAGGCTTTAAAGTAAAGCGCGTTGGAGGGTGAACCCCCAGACCTAAATCAATAGCAATATGATGGTTGCGTCTTTTTTTGTTAATTTTTTTTATTTATTTACATTTAACCTTACATTTATCTACTACTTTTTTTAGAACCTAAACGAAACCGAAAATGAGTTCAGTCCTACACATTACCAATGGCGACAGTTTTACAGAACGTCTAAAGAAGTTAAATTTAGACGGCGATATAATAACGTGGCGCGAAATGTTGTGTGAAGGTAAGACCCTTACCAATGTTGGCAGTGAGTCGTTTTGGAAGACTAGGTTCGAATTTTTGAACAAGAATTATAAGGTATCCAAGTCTTGGTTCATTGAAAAAACATTAAAAGAATATCGCTCACTCTGTAATCATAAACAACAGGACCATATTGTACTTTGGTTTGAATATGATTTGTTTTGCCAAGTAAATATGCTAGCTGTAATAAGTTGGTTACTGACGAACCGTAAGTATGCCGAAATTTCTTTGGTTTGTAGCGGAAATGAGGATGACAGCAACAAACTATACAGCTTAAATGACCTTTCCGATGAGCAACTACACACCTTGTATAAAAATAAGAAGATCTTAAGTCAAGACGATACCGAATATGCAGATTATGTGTGGCAGTTATATTGTAGCAATAATCCTATACGATTAGAAAATCTAACGGATTTTAATGAATACCAGTTTGACTATCTTGGTGATGCGGTAAAAACCCATTTAAAACGGTTTCCTAGTATTGCCAATGGTCTGAATGAAATGGAAAACACGATGCTTAGACTCGCCATGGACGAAAAACCAACATCCAAAACCGATTTCTTGGAAACAATACTAAGCACCCAAAATAACTTAGGTTTTGCCGATACACAATACAATAGGGCCATTGAAAGGTTAAAACCATTGTTTACCAATTTAAATCCTGTTAAACTTACCAAAAAAGGGAAAGAGATCTTGGAAGGGAAAACAAGTTATTATTCCTGTATCCAGGATAATGACGTATACCTGGGAGGTGCTCTAAAATATAACTTTCTTTACAATACCGAGAACGACAGGATCTTAAAATTATAATATGCACTTGCGCCCCTCTGAGCTTATTCTCAATGAGGATGGCAGTATTTACCACCTTAATTTACTTCCAGAAGATATTGCGGACACCATCATTACAGTTGGTGACCCAGACCGTGTGTCTCAGGTTTCCAATTTTTTTGACACCATAGAAGTCAAAAAAGGGAAGCGTGAATTTTTGACCCATACGGGTCATTTAAATGGTAAAAGGCTATGTGTTATTTCAACGGGTATTGGAACGGATAATATAGATATTGTTTTAAACGAGTTGGACGCCCTTGTAAATATCGATTTTAACACTAGAACGGTTACAAAAAATCGTATACGATTAAAGATTGTTCGAATTGGCACCTCAGGCGCAATACAACCAGAAATATCTATTGATTCTTGGCTAATGAGCGAATTAGCTATTGGTTTTGATGGCTTGCTTCATTTTTACCAACATGGACAAGACCAACATTCTGCCATGGAAGATGAATTTATGAACCAAACCCAATGGTCTACAAAAAAAGCAAGACCATATATCATAGATTTTGATAGTAATCTCGGTGAATTATTTACCGATAATCGTATACGATTAGGATTTACAGCAACGAATACGGGGTTTTATGGCCCACAAGGCAGAACCTTGAGAATCCCTTCCAGTATAAATGATTTTACCAATACATTGGCTCACTTCAGGTATGGCAACCATCAAATTACCAATCTAGAAATGGAGACTTCCGGTATTTATGCCTTAGCAAAACTATTAGGACACCAAGCGGTTTCCCTCAATTGCATTTTAGCCAACAGGGCTACTGGCGAATTTTCTAAATCGCCATCAATAGCTATTGAAAATCTTATTGAATTCACTTTAAATACATTAACATCGTCTTGAAAACCGTAAAAATTATTGGGGTACCAGAACATTTCAATCTGCCATGGCATTTAGCAATTGAAGAAGGTGCTTTTAAAGAAAGAGGCATTGAACTTATTTGGACCGATATTCCGGAGGGCACCGGAAAGATGTGCCAAATGCTCTCCGAACAAGAAACGGATTTGGCCATTATTTTAACGGAAGGAATTGTCAAAAGCATTACGGAGGGAAATCAATCAAAAATTATCCAGGAATACATAGCCTCGCCCCTACTTTGGGGAATACATGTGGCTAAAAAAAGCAAATACAATACTATAAGTGACTTAATTGGCACCAAGGCGGCCATAAGTAGGTATGGTAGCGGAAGCCATCTAATGGCCTATGTCTTGGCTAAAAATGAAGGTTGGGACCTAGATAAGTTGGATTTTGAGGTTATTAATAATCTTGATGGTGCTGTTCAGGCACTTACTGATGGTGTTGCCGATTATTTCATGTGGGAACATTTTACCACCAAACCTTTAGTGGATAAAGGTATTTTTAGGAGGGTTGGTGATTGTCCTACCCCATGGCCTTGTTTTATGCTTGTGGGAACACAACAATTTATTTCTGAACACCAAGGCACACTTAACCATATTTTGGAAATAATCAATCTATATACCGAAGAGTTTAAAAGCATTCCCAGTATTGATAGAACTTTAGCCAATAGGTACGGTCAAAAGCTAGAGGATATTCAAGAATGGATGGCTATCACAAAGTGGAGTCAACAGCAATTACCCATAACTAGTCTTGATAATATTCAAGATACACTTCTTAGTCTCAACTTAATAGGTGCCAAACTCCCATCAAAAGACTTACTATTTTAATGGCAGGCTATATGGCCGTGGTTAAGCTAAAGTGCTTGTTGATCAATTTTTTAAATGCATTATCAGACAATGGCTTTTGTGCAAAATCCATAATAAATGGATTGGCAATGGCCTTTTCCTTATCCTCCTTACTATCACTAATAGTAACCAAAACCACTTTAATTTGATCTTTTAACTGCTTAGGAACCTGCTCTTGGTAATTTTTAATAAACTGCCATCCATCCATCACTGGCATACGAATATCCAACATTACCATACAGGGTAATTCCAAAGCCTCAACACCTTTGTTTAAAATAAAATCCAAGCCTTCCTGACCGTTTAAAGCAGCGTTTATTTTAATTCCTAAGCCTAGTTTGTTAATAAAAATAGAGTGTAAGAAGTTACTTGCTTCATCGTCATCTATAAGTAAAATTGACCTTAAATCGTTGTTTGTACTCATGTTAGTTTGGTTTGTTTAGAGTAAAAGTAAGAAAATACATTGTTAGTATTAGCATTTTTCCTATATAATAAACTTACCAAATAATAGTTTTATTGCCTGATTTTTTTAAAATTTCATTAGTTCTTGAAAAATGACCATTTCCAAACCAATATCCCCTATTTGCACTAAGCGGTGAGGGATGGCCAGAAGTTAGGATATGATGTTTTTCGCCATGTATTAATTTTGCTTTCTTTTTAGCAAATCCACCCCACAGTAAAAACACAACGTTTTCTTTTTCTTCAGAAATTTTTTTGATTACGGCATCCGTAAAATCCTCCCAGCCTTTTTTTTGATGGCTTCCCGGTTTATGGGCTCGTACCGTAAGGGTAGCATTTAACAACAATACTCCTTGTTTTGCCCATCGTTCCAAATTACCACTTTCGGGGTAAGGAACATCTAGGTCAGTATTAATTTCCTTAAAAATATTCACCAAGGAAGGTGGGTGGGGTAAATTTCCGTTCACTGAAAAACAAAGACCGTGTGCCTGATCGATACCATGATATGGGTCTTGACCGATAATGACAACTTTGGTATCTTGAAACGAACAATAGTTAAACGCGGCAAAAATTTCATTCGACTTGGGAAAACAGGTGAAGCTATCATATTCTGTTTCAACAAAAGAAATTAATTCTTGAAAATAAGGCTGCCCAAATTGTGCTTCCAATCTAATTCTCCAATCCTCTTCCAATACTAACTTCATCTTTGACCTTACTTATATTAGATAGTATGATTATAATACTATATTGACCACACTATTCATGTCAGATAGCTCCAGTATCCACAAAATTATAAAAAACCCTTCTTCTTTTATTTTATATTTAGGCTCTAATCCTTTTTTACATAAGCAAACCATGGAATTACGGGTAGATGCAAAAGAAATGCAAACTGTTTTAAACCAATTATTCTTGAAATATGGATTTTCAGAAAATAAGGCTATACTGCTTTCGGAAACATTTACGGAGAACACTTTAGCGGGTATCAACTCGCATGGCGTAAACCGTGTTCCTGTATTTATTGAGTATATTAAAAATGGTATCGTAAAAATTGATGCTGAGGCAAAAAAAGTACAAACATTTGGCACTATTGAACGATGGGATGGTGGTCTGGGACCAGGTATCGTTAATGCCCGCAAATGTACTTCCCGGGCTATTAAACTTGCCAAAAAACATGGCATGGGCCTTGTGGCCTTGCGCAACACCAACCATTGGATGCGCGCCGGTGCATACGGTTGGCAGGCTGCCGAAGCGGGCTGTATTTCTATTCTTTTCACCAATACCAAGCCTAACATGCCCGCTTGGGGAGGCAAGGATAGCCGGATTGGAAATAACCCATTTGTAGTATCCATTCCCAGAAATGAAGGTCATGTAGTTTTAGACATGTCCCTATCCCAATTTTCCTTTGGCAAAATACACGAATACGATCTTAAAGGACAGAAACTGCCATATGTTGGCGGCTGGGACAAGCATGATCAACTTACAAAGGATCCAAAATCTATTCTAGGGAATGAACGCGGCCTCCCTATTGGCTACTGGAAAGGTTCTGCCCTATCTATGGTACTGGATATGCTGGCAACCTTACTATCAGCTGGCAGCTCAACCTATAAAATTAGTTCTAGGGTGCACGAGACGGGGGTTTCCCAGATTTTTCTTTGTATTTACCCTAAACTCTTTGGTGATGACCAGTTACAGCAACAACTAGTAGATGAAATTATTACTTATACACATGATGTTGCCCCAATGAAACCTGGAGATCGCACCTATTATCCCGGGGAAAGGGCTTTGGCAAATACTATTGAAAACTCAAAAAATGGTATGACCATAAATAAGGAAATTTGGGAATCCATACTAGCACTGTGACATATAACATGAACATCTGTACCATGTAAATATGGTTTTTAATGAGTTCTTGATTTAACGGCATAGCCCCATCTCACTATCAATACGTACCTTTGTGTTATTATTTAATAAGCAGGTGATAAAAATACATTCCAAGACACTACAAGATTTAGAATTCCCAACCGTACTCCAACAAGTGGCACTGCGCTGCAACACAGAATTAGGCAAAGAAAGCGCTTTGGAAATAAGACCATTTCCAGAGCAAGGACTTGCTGTAGGTGCCTTAGGAAAAACGTCTGAATACCTTTCCTCCTTCATTAATGAAAATCGAATCCCAAATCATGGTTTTGAAAGCATTAATGGCGAGTTGCAACTATTGAAAATAGAAAATACTACATTAGAATTAAAGGGGTTTCAGCGTATATCCGGTATTTGCAATACGGTTGTTACCCATCAAAAATTCCTTAAAAAATTTAAGGAATACTATCCTTTGCTACATGAATTCGCCGTAGCGTTAGAATCCAATACGGAGATACCCATATTGGTAAACGGCGTTATAGACCGATTTGGAGAAGTTAAGGACAATGCATCTGATACTTTGTTAGGTATTAGAAGACAAATGAACCATGTAAGGGGCAAAATAAGTCAAAGTTTTAGTGCTGCTTTGAGCACCTATCAAGCTTCTGATTATTTAGATGAAATTCGAGAATCGGTGGTAGATAACCGTAGGGTTCTTGCAGTTAAGTCTATGTATCGTAGAAAAATTAAGGGTAGCGTTATGGGCACTTCCAAGACAGGAAGTATTGTGTATATTGAACCCGAGGCGGCTTTAAAATATAGCAGGGAGCTTAATAATCTGGAGTTTGAGGAAAAAGAGGAAATTCAACGTATTCTAAACCACCTAACCAATCAAATAAGACCATATAGAGCGCTTTTAAGCGATTATCAAGCGTATTTAACGCAAACGGATGTCACCGCTGCAAAAGCAAAGCACGCTCAAGATATAAACGCCCTGTTGCCAAAAATTAATAGGGATAAGCGATTGTATTTGCGGGATGCCTATCATCCGCTATTGTTTTTAAGCAATACACGTAAAAACAACAAAACGTATCCCCAAACCATTGAGCTGCATGGGGAAAACCGAATTATTGTTATCTCTGGACCAAATGCCGGGGGTAAAAGTATTACCCTTAAGACCATTGGTCTTTTACAAATTATGCTACAAAGCGGACTTTTAATTCCGGTTCATGAACGTAGTGAGGTCTGTTTTTTTGACAAGGTATTAACAGATATAGGAGATAATCAATCTATTGAAAATCATTTAAGTACATACAGTTACCGGCTTAAAAACATGAACCAGTTTTTAAAACGTTGTAATGACCATACCTTATTCCTAATTGATGAATTTGGAACGGGTAGCGACCCTGAACTTGGGGGTGCCCTGGCCGAGGCATTTTTAGAAGTTTTTTACGAGCGTGGTTCTTATGGCGTAATTACAACACATTATGCCAATCTAAAGGCCTTGGCCAATGAATTACCCCACGTGACCAATGCCAATATGTTGTTTGATGGAAAAACCTTGGAGCCTACTTTTCAATTGATACTTGGGGAGGCGGGTAGTTCCTTCACTTTTGAGGTCGCACAAAAAAATGGAATTCCTTACTCGTTAATAAACAAGGCAAAGAAGAAGATTGAGCGAGGCAAAGTACGTTTTGATGCTACTATCGCCAAGTTGCAGAAAGAACGCAGTAAAATGGTGCAAACAGGCTCTAGATTGCAAGAAGAAGAGTCCAAGGTAAGGGAGGAAGCCTTACGTTTAGAAAAACTCAATGCCAAGGTAAAATCCAAATTAGAGAATTATCAAGAGTTGTATGACCATGACCAACGTATGATACAATTGGGCAATAAGGTAAATATAGCTGCTGATAAATATTTTCAAACCAATAAAAAACGCCCTTTAATATCAGAATTACTTCACATAGTAGAAACAGAGAACAGCAAACGTAAAAAGAAATCGGCACAAGAGGCTAAAAAAGATAGGGCTAAAAAGACACAGGTGGCCCAAGAAGTACAAAAAGAAGTCAAGGTAATTCGTGAGAAAAAACAGGTAGAAAAGAAAAAAGCGATAATCAAGGAAAAAAACAAACCAAGGCCCATTTTTAAAGTTGGTGATCGTGTTCGATTAAAAGATGGCAAAGCCGTGGGAAGTATTGACAAGTTGGAAAAAAACAAAGCCATAGTAAACTATGGCTTATTTACCACTAATGTTGGCATAGAGCAGCTCGACTTAGTCGAAAAAAAGAACTAAGGCGCATTATCTACCTTGAACCAAAGCACTTAAGTTCTCTAATGCCTTTGCATAATAGTCATTATACTGCTTAATATTTTCTTCCGTAGGATTCTGCAAGACATTTTCCAGGTATGGCATTTCTGAAAATTTAAAAACTTGATTGCCTATATCTTTAGACTGCATCATGTTCCTTAGTTTTGCAAATTTTTCCTGGGTAGAGGCCTGTTGGTCAAATCCATATTGCTGCATTAAAATCTGTTCCATAGTTCTAGACGTAGTGGTTTTTACGTTGGTATCAACCGTAACCGTTTCCACATCAAAATAAGTAGGTTGGTACGCGGGATTTGCAGCCACCAATGCATCTTGCATACGGTTCATTACCGCTTGCATATTGGACACCACGTTAACCAAATCATTACTATTGATACCTACCGCTGTATTAATATATGAAAACAGTTCATTACCGAAATAGTTGTCCCAAGCTACCCCTATGATTCTTTTGTAGTCATTTGTTCGCATATTTTGTGGCGAAACGGCAATGCCCATACCATCCAAATTACCCGAAGGCAAAATATAATCGCCCTTATTCACCGTACCTAAAACTTTTACGGGCACCTGACCTAAAAAGGCCACTTGTTTATAACGACTCTCCTCGCCTTGTTCCGGCATTGCCCCAGAAACAATAGGGTTTTTGGAAATAACCATGAACCTATCGGCATCTACAAAATTCTTGGATATTTCGCCTGCCCTTAAGCCAACTACCTCGCCATATGTAAATGTTTCCTTAGGGTCATATTTTTTGAGCCATTCGGCATAATCAGCACCACCCGACTCAAAGGCGACCCCAACATTGGCCTCATTATACCAGACATATAAAGATATTTGAACGCCTTGAACAAACAATTGAAATGCAGACCACGCCGCATCATCACAGTCACCGGCAATACCCACTCCGGCAATACAGGCGCCTAAATTCCACCCAAATGTCGCCGATGCCTCAAGCAGATCCATATATTCCAGAAGTAGATTTAATGAATAATCATTGTTTAAATAAACCGCAAACGCGCTAGGTGCTTCTGCAGGTGGTGCCGTATCGTCATCTTCTTGGTCCTTGGCCTCATCTTCGGTGGGTTCGTTAGCTAATAATACTTCTAAGATAAAATTTTGACTCACATCAGTGTAGGCTTGAAACCCCTCTATTCTTCCAATTGGCGTACCATTTCCATCCCAAAAAGACATAAAATTATGTTCCCGACTGGGTACTGCACTGTTGAGTTGTATCGCCATACCATGGGCGCTACCTTGCAATCGTAAGGGATAGGCATCTATATCAGATTGGTTGGTAGTGGACATCATGGCATCGATAGTGACCCTTTCATTAAAGTTCGCTGCCCCATCTGCAGTAATGGTTTGCAATCTAGTGTCCTGATCAACGAATACATCGCCCGAAAAACGGGAAATACTTTGGTTATTTACATTAAAATCATTGTTCAGGTCAGTAACACCATCTGCTATTAGATTTCTATGTCGCACATAAGGCACATACGTCAAGGGCTGGGTGCTAAATCCCACAAAATTAGTGCCTGCCTCTAAATCAATATCTACATTTAACGTTTTAGCCCCATCCCAATTAATGTTATTGAAGGCGCCTAGGCTTTCCGATGTTGTTTGACCCTCCCCTATAGTAAGGTTAATGGTTCCATAGGCATCGGTTTGTGTTTCTTGCGTTTCCTGATACTCTATAGCACCCGTTGCATCCAGAATGGTAAAGCGAATGGTCAGTGCTTGATCGGGAATATTATTTGATGGTATATCTACCCCAGGAATTTCATCGGGGTTGTTATCTACCAAAACTGCTTGGTAAGTTATTCCTTCTGTTTGTGCAAATCCATAAAGCAGGACAAAGAGGCTGAAAACGGTGAGTATGTAATTTTTTTTCATGATTTGGTTTTTTTAAAAGGAACAATTGCAACCTGGTAATTGGATAAGGATGCCTATTCCGAAATTATGGTTTGAAATATTTAGTTTTTCGTTATCGTCTGGATTGGTATTTACCAAGGAAAAGCTCCGCCCATATTGATATTGCACGTAAAGTGCGGCTTTGTTAGAAATTGGATAGTGCACCCCGAGCCCCACTCTTGGTACTAGTATGATATTGTCAAATTCGTCTTCCCTAGTAAGATCATATACTTGATTGTTCAATGTTTGGGAACCACGCAGCAAATACTCCATAGAAGCATTAACCTTAGTGAAAAAGACAAAATCCCTAGACCTGGCAAAATCATACCATAAACCGGCTTGCAGACCTACATAAGAGATATCCCACTCGTAATAATTGTCTAATGTAATGTCACTTCCAATGGCCCCATAGTTGGTGAATACCCCTCCTAATTGCACATGGGCCTTATCCCCGGGGAGTTGAAATGCATAGCCTAAACTCATGTAGGTCTTACTTCCCTTTTGAAGATTATCCAATGAACCACCAGATGAATTTTTATAATTGAACGAGGAAAGTGTCTGGCCCATTTCACTATATAGCATTTGCCCATAACCAAAGGTGCACACGAAAAAACTGGCCACCATAACATATTTGCCCATACTCACTGCTTTATGACTTGTTTAATGTTCTCCTGTTCACCAACCTGTAGTCTTATGAAATAAGCCCCTTTAGATAGGTTTTCCAAAGGAATTGCCAATTGGGTGTTATTATCATAAACATCATTTAGGATAAGTCTACCCGTGATATCGTACAAAAACATCCCAATCACATCAGCTTCTGTATTTTCTAGGTTTACCACAACGCCATTGACAAATGGGTTTGGGTATACCACCATTTCCAATATATTGGGGTTACTACCAAGGACACCCAACCTAAGTTGTTGTAGAAACCCTTGTCGGAGTGATTTATTCTCTACTGTAAAGGTGTTTATAACACTCAATTGGCCAATGCTTTCTTGTAAAAAATAGTTTCCTTGGCCTGATGTGACCATTCCACTGGTTCCACCAACCGATAAGGTTTGTCGCAACAATGCTTGGGAACATAGACCTAAGGGCACTAGAAGAAATACCAGTAAAATAGTTCTCATTTCCTTTTGTTTATTTGGATTGGTACAACAATTAAGTTTTGTCCACCTTTCTCAAGATTTAAGATCTTTCTTGCTTTGGTTAATAAGTTCTCCATGAATAGGTATAAGGTATCTCTCATGATTAATAATTAATAAAGATTCAACACCCCTAAATTAGACCAGAATCAGTGTCAATCCAATTTTTGTCCATAGACAAACTATGGACAACTATCATATTGTTCCACAAATCAAAAGATGGACAAGCCTAAAATATATGTTCACTAAAAATGAGCGAAAGCCCTTTAATACAATAGCATTTCAAGATGTTTTTAAAAAAATTTTAAGCCTGTTTTCATGGGAAAAGTTATGGACAAGTGCAGAATCGAACCTCGATTACCGCTTTTTTTGAATGGATTTTATGACTACATTGAAATCCTAAATCAAACCGCCATATGAAAACCATAAACTACTTTATCGTTCTCCTATTGATTATTTGTGTCAATTCTTTTGGTCAGGATAGAAAGAAAGAATTGGATAGTTTAATACAAAGGGCCAAATCCCTTCCCGAAGACACACTTAAGGCGCAGGTTCTCTCTAGAATCCATGAAAGAATGATGTTTATGGACAATGAAGGTGCACTGGAGTATGCCAGACAAGCGCAACAACTATCCGAAAAAATAGGGTATGAAAAAGGAGTGGCCAATGGCTTTGTCCAATTTGGCAATTACTACTACAATCAATCTAAAAACGATTCTGCTCAGTTTTTTCACAATAAGGCATTGGACAAGTTCAAGGAAATAAACTCGGTTAGGGGCCAAATCTTTGCCATGCATTCCTTAGCCACTATAGAACGGGAGAAAGGTAATTACGCTAAAGCTATAGCGCTCACAACGTCTATATTAGCTATGTATACAGAGGAGAACAGAAAAAATTCCGATTTAGGCGAGTTTGATTTGAGAGGCTCTGAATATGAGGTCCTCGGTGGCATATATTTTGAAAAGGGCAATTATAAATTAGCCCTTGAGAATACCTTAAAATCCTTAAAATCTTTTGAAGAAGTCGAAGACGAGGTAAGACAAGGTGATGCCTTAAAGCAATTGGCAGATATTGAATATCAGCTTGGCAATTTCCCATCAAGTCTCATATATGCGGAACAGGCAATCACTATTTATAAAAAAAATGATGACAAAATATACCATAGTTATGCTTCAAATACCGCAGGTTTGGCGGCAGAAAAATTGAACAATACTACCTTGGCCGAAAAATACCAAACAGAGTCCATAGACCTGGCCCGGGAAATGAACGTGCAATCTATGATTTCACAGTCTTTGAATGACTTGGCACGATTAAGTTATACTCAAGGAGACTACCAAAAAGCTGGTAATTTACTTAATGAATCACTTCAAATAGCAAGAAAAGAAGACATTAAATTAGATTTGACCGAAGTGTTACATGAATTGGCCAATTTAGGAATGGCGCAAGACAATCCTGAACGTGCACTGGTCTATATAGAAGAAGTTGTTTCAATAGCCACCGAAATTGGCGCCTTGCCTACACTTAGCGATGCCATGAAAACAAGGGCCAATATTTGGCATATGCTGAATAAAAATGATGTGGCCTTTGCCGATTTTAAGGAATATCACACCTTAAACGATAGTATTTATAATTTAAAAAAGAACCAACAGATAGAAGAACTTCAAACCATCTTTGAAACCGAAAAAAAAGAAGCGGAAATAGAATTACAGCAAGAAGAAATAAATACGCTAAATGAAAAGGCCAAAGTTGACCAACTGACAAAGGGACTTTATGCTGGCGGAATGTTCACCTTTGTGGCGGTTTCTGGCCTATTGTTTTTTGGGTTTAAACAGCGAATAAAGAAAAACCGTATTGCAAGGGAAAAACAGGAAGAAATCTATAAACAAGAAATTGAGCACAAACAAAAGGAATTGGCTAGCCAAACCCTGCATCTAGTTCAAAAAAATACGTTTATACAGGAGCTCATGGAGAACCTAGAACATATAAAGAACTCCCCAGAGAAATTCAAAATGGAGTTTAGGCGTATAGTTATGCTCCTAAAGAAAGAAAATGCCTCAGATAAGGATTGGGAGGTGTTTAAAACCTATTTTGCAGAGGTTCATAACGACTTTGACCAAAAACTAAAGACTATTTATACAGACATCTCAGAAAAGGAAATACGTCTAGCGGCCTTTTTACGAATGAACCTTACCACTAAAGAGATTGCCGCAACCTTAAATGTTTTGCCAGACAGTATCTTAAAATCCAAGTATCGGTTGAAGAAAAAATTGGGATTGGACAAAGAGACTGATTTAAACACTTTTTTAAGTGCACTTTAATGATGATTCCAAAAAATCTGATACCATGTGCTATTTTATCAATTTAAGTAGCTGATAAACAGTTTATTGTAAAATATCGTATACGATTACAAGTCTGCTAAAACGAAAGAAAATAGAAGTGTTAGTACGCTTTTCTTTCTTTAGAATACACCTTTTGAACAGCATTTAAAAGAACAGCCGGCATCAAGTTAGTTGTTGAACCCAACCTGAGCGGCCAGCTGCCGTTTTTAAAATAACCAGTTCAATACTCAGAAACTAACTTCTACTAATTGTAATGGCTTAACTGCTTGCTTCCCTGCCATGTACCGTCCATGATTCTTCCTGAATCTAACCAGGTACCCATAGCTTCGTTATTTTCCCCTAGTTGACCAACAAACTCACGGTCCTCTGTATTACCCTAGTTAGCCGCCAACATACCGTTTGAGTTGACCTTTCGGGTTATGGCGGAAGAATCGGAGGTAAAAGTGGAAGTTGCAGTTCCGGAGACATTACCATTGGAACTAATGGTTACCACCTACACGCCCCTGTCGTCTCCAGAATAGGTGTCGACCCAGGTTCCTGTTAAACTGGAATCAATTTCCCCTCCCTATTCGTCTTTTAAACAAGAGGTGCCAATAATCATAAAAATCAGTATGGGTATAAATAGTAGTTTTTTCATTTGTTTTTTGATTTACACTGCTTAACTAGATGCATTTCCTTTAAAACAACAGCCGACACCAAGTTGTTGAATCGCAACTTTAGGCGCCGACTGTCTTAATAATTGATTTCGCGTACTTTAGTACTTACTTAACTCTTTCTACAGTAAAAGTTGCGATAACGCGATGTAACGCTACTTCATTGAATGTTAATTCCTTCGTTTGAGGTTCTCCCAATTTTAGGTCTACCAATGGAATTTCAAGCGACCTTACCCCTAAGTTATCACTACTGAACAAATCTTTATCGTTCAGGTCGCCCTTAATCTCAATGTAATCATTATCATAATCTGGCCTTTCCACCTCAACCGTTACGCTCTGGTCGATTGTGTGTGAAAGCAAATAGGGAATTTGCAGGTCGTTAGTACTGGCCCTAGCCCATCTTACCCTACTACCCACTCTTGATCCGTTCTTTTTGAGTTCACCTTCTACAGAGCCCCAAATTTCCAAATGAAGTCCTTCAGAAGTCCCAACGGGTGTTAGGTTCACCAAAAGGTTTTTTATCGTAATTTTAAACTGTGGATGTGTTAAATCACAACTTCTTGCTTGATATTCGGTAGACAATACCACTTTGGCTGTTGGGAAACCCTCTTTTACATAACTTAGTTTATAAGCTATAGGCGCTCCTGGTGATTCTTTGGAATAATTACCACCTTCAGCAATAAAATCATAGATTTGACTTGGATTGTCTTTAAGCCCACCAACCGCTTGAGCCGCACTACTACCAGATCCTCCCTTAATCAAGACTTTAACACTGGCTTCTTCGAATATATTTTTATCCTTAACCTCAAGTTCTCCACTCCCCCCCTTTTTTCCTATTTCGTAAGCAGCAGAAAAAGCGGCTTCTACTTCACTCAGACTATAGGACGATTCTACAGTATAAAAAACCAATCGCCCATAAGTAACGGATTCTACCAGAACTGGGCTAGTTGACCCTAAACTTTCAACACTAGGCAGCTTAGTAAATAAATTACTAGGTGATTTTGGATCATCCACATCCAAGGTAAAATATTTTTGTACGAACTTCAACACATACTTACGCTTAACTGATGTTGTACTAAAGTCAAAGCTTCCAGAAATATCTTTGGTCCTACTACCGTAATTGACACCTAAGGCGATCGATAATTGTTCTTCTGAGTACGCTTCATATTCATCAGAAATCAGCTCTGCCGGTGTTGCCCCATTAATCTCTCTATTTAGAAGCTCGGCGATACCATCCCTTACATCACTTATTTGGCTAGGGTCCTCAATGGTAACAGATGGCTTTCCTTCAGCATTAAAGAAAGTAGTAGATATAGTAATCGGAGCCCTTTCTCCTGAAATCCTTATATACTCCCCTGTTGGTATGGATTCTCCCTTTAACAAAGCTCCAGGATAAATCACATTGGTTGTTGGGTCTAACATAAAGAGTTCATTATATCCTGGGGCGCCCTTATAGGTTCTAACGGAACATGAATATTCGCTATCTTCTACTCTTGCAGTTTCTTCTGGACTTGTGGGGACAATAGCGGACTCCTCTGGTTGGTTAAATGCACTTAGATTGGCAACGGCGGTATTAAAATCATCTGCATCATTGTTTGAAAATTGTAGCGTGCCCGGGTCATCAGGAAGTACTTCATCTTTACTACAACTTTGAAACACTACTATGGCAACACTGCATAGACTTATAAAAAGTCTTCTTTTAAATACTAATTGTTTTGTTTTCATAACTTCTTGGTTTTTAGGATTCAACACTCCAAAACTAGAAGCACTTAGATTCGAAACCTAAAAACAGAGCTAGACAAAACATGGACAAAATTCCATCTTAGCACTTAAAAAGACCTAGACAATTGAAAAATTAAAATGTACAATAAACCAATAAACATTTGATTATCAATATTTTAAAAAATTTTTTACTGCTCAATCTTATTACAGATGTCTATACAAATCCTAGACAGCTGCTTTTTGGGATAAAATCCTCTATTTAGTTGTATTATCTTTATAAAAGAGGCATTTTTAACAGAATTACCTAGGTGTTTTAACTTAAAAAGTAAATTTAATATGAAGAAATGGACACTATTATTGCTAATAATTGTTCCGCTATTAACCGTTGGTCAAGATCAAAAAAAAATAGACAGCCTTCTCATTCTTTTGAAAAATGCAAAAACTGACTCTACAAAAAACGACCTTTTAATAAACGTTTGGGATCATTATGTTGACACAGACGGTAAAAATGCAATAAAATTTGCTCAAAGATTGGTTGATTTAGGCAAATCTTCAAAAAAAGAATCAATTTTGGCGGGTGGCTACATGCGTCTAGCCATATCACATGGCTATATTTCAATTGATAGCTCATTGAAATACAACAAGCTTGCCTTGCATTCATATCAGAATAGAAGAGACACGCTAAGAACTGCAGTTATTCAAATGAATCTAGGTGTCGATTATACAGATCTAGGGGAATATGACAAAGCACTAAAAGCTATTGATGAGGCTTTTAGTGGATTTAGCGTTATGAAAGATACTTTGGGTATGGGCCAATCACTTGAAAATCGTTGCAGGCTTCATTTTGTTAAGGGCTATTACAAATTAGCTTTAATTGATGCAACGGAAGCTATTCGCCATGTACAAAAGACCAATAAACAAGATTATCTGGAGCGGATTAATAGCAGGTTAGCCGCGATATATAGTGTTCTTGGGGATACAATTGCCTCTAATAAAATATATAACAATATCATCAATCAGATAGATAAAGACGTTAACTTACGAAAATTGCTACAATTTAGAGTATCACAGGCTGAAATGTTTATTCTGCATAATTATAATTTGAATATTGCAGAAAGGATTCTCAAAGAGAGTAAACCAAAAATTCAGGAGTTAGGCGACTATTTAACTTTGATACAAGTGAACAATGCATTTGCAAATATTAAAATTCGAAAAAAAGAATTCCAAGAATCATTAAAATATTTAGATCAAAATAAGCATCTACTTAAAGATTTTGGTAGTGACAAACTAAAATCACAAACCTTTAATATGCTCGGTTCAGTACAACTCGAATTAAAAAACAATGTTAAAGCAAAAGAATTTGCTTTGAATGCCTTATCGCTCTCTCAAAAAATTGGAATATTGGAAGAACAAGTACAGGCTTATAGAATTCTGACTGAAATCGCAAGTCAAAACAGAAATTATCAAGAAGCACTCGAATATCAAGAATTAAAATCTTCAATATATGATAGTCTATATAACATCAAAAAAGTGAATCAAATTCAGGAGTTAAATATTATTCATAATACCGAAAAAAAAGAAGCCGAAATCACCCTACAAAAAGAAGAAATCAACACACTATATGAAAAAGCTAAAGTAGACAAACTAACGAAAGGACTTTATGCCGGTGGTATGGCCTCTGCCCTAGCCTTATTCGGTATTTCCGTTTTTGGATATCGTCAACGTATAAAAAAGAACCGTATTGAAAGGGAAAAGCAAGAGGAAATATACAAACAGGAAATTGAACACAAGAAAAAAGAATTGGCTAGCCAGACCCTTCATTTGGTTCAGAAAAGCAAGTTCATTTCTGAATTAAAGGACAACCTGGAAAAAGTAAAGAACTCTCCCGAATTGTTTAAGATAGAGTTCAAGAGAATAGTTATGCTCTTAAAAAAACAAAGTGCGGCGGATAAGGATTGGGAAGTATTTAAATCTTATTTCTCTGAAGTGCACCAAGATTTTGATGATAAGCTAAAAAGACTAAATGCTAAAATAACGGACAAGGAATTACGATTGGCCTCCTATGTTAAAATGGGCCTGAACAATAATGAAATTGCGCATATTCTCAATGTGTTGCCCTCAAGTATCCATACCTCCAAATACCGGTTAAAGCAAAAACTGGATGTGGATAAAGAATTAGATTTTGATGGTTTTATTAAAGGATTGTGATTTAAAGTTTTTTTGGCCACAATAGACCCCGTTTTTCACCAAACTTCATTCATATACATTGGTTTTTAATCAGTTATTGATTATCATATACGATTATAACCCATTTAAAAACTTCGTTCCTATTAAAAAACAGCCGACACCAAGTTGTTGAATCGCAACTTTAGGTGCCGACTGAACTAGTAACTGATTTTAATTAATGGCCCATGGCCCTTCCTGTTCATTAGTATTCAAATTTTGTCTTGACATTTTTCCATCAGAGGAGAAATAAAGAATGAAATCCGTGTCATTCAGCTCAACCTTGCAGGCTGCCTCTACCCGTTCCAGTCTAAAATCATCAACATCGGAGACTGATTTTTCGTCTGCCCAGCATCTGAAATCTTGACCTGAATTGATTGATGTATTAGAACCATAATAATCTGAACGGGCATATGAAGTTCCATTACTGTTCAAACTCCAGAAATATGTTCGTGTTCTTGTAGCTGTATTCGGAATGGGGCCAGATGATATGTTCACATCTACAACACTCCTTCTGGCCGCTGCTTGAATGCCTTTAGAAACAAAAGCATAGGTGTTGCAGTCTATGGTAGTAAATGTTACTGGGTCACCTATTAGTTGATTTTCCGTAAATACATCATCTGTAAGATACTGCCTATTCGCACCATTTTGCTGTATGTACGCTCCAATAGGACCATTGGGAAAACCCGATTGGGCACTGTCATAATCTATAATTTCAAATCGTGTACCATCTTCATTAAAAATATAAATCTTAGTCAAAAAAGCCCTAACCGCTGCGCCCACCTTATCAAAACCAGAAGCTCCTAATGGTGCACTGGCATCATTGATGTTATAGGGTCCTTCGACATCGGCACTTCCAAAATTATAAATATAGTATTGGTTACCTGCTTTGTTGAAAAGGGCTACATATCTGCCGTGCAATTGGGTAGCCGCCCCAATACCGTCATCAAAAAGGTCAACAAGCACCTCAAATGCAACTGGCGGCAAAACGCCTTGTAGATTGCACTCTACACGATCATACGCAGTGGCCAACTTGGTGCCTACCACTTTGTCAGGTTCAGCTACACTGCGCACCACATATGAAAGCGGTTGACCAGTTCTGATATCCGTAGATTCTGCCAATTTTTCACCAATGGTAACAATGTCCAACTCTCCTACCAATTCAAATGCACTCTGCACGCTGCCACCATAAGCAATGATTTTGGTTTTGACCTCATCAAGGGTGTTGTATTCCTCATAATCTACCTCACCTTCTACTTTGTTGCCAAAACCTTTATAAGTTCCTTCAATACGGCTTATTAAATCTGAACGTGATGATGTAGATTCTACCAACATGTAAAATATACGACCATAGGTGACTGACGAAATATAGGTTGCGGGGTTATCTGCCTGAACAAAGGGGTCTAAATCCTCGCCTGTAACGTTAGGGGCAAAAATATCTTCGTTACCGTTGACTTGGTCCATTGACATGGTATAATACTCTTGTGTAAGTTTTACCAGTACCCGATTGTACTGTTGTTCGCTTGAAAAAGAGAGGTTGGCTTGGGCTTTTGCTTTATAGGATTCATAGCTGATGCCCATGGCAAAGGCCATTTGCTCTTCTGAGAAGACTTCTTCAACCTCCAATACAAAGTTTGCAGGCACAATATTGGGGTCACCTTCTATGATGGCGTTCATGGCCGTTTGTACATTTCCTTTGGTAATCTCATCAACTGTTTGGGCAGAAACGCTGTTCCCATTCACCAAATTATACGAGATGGTATTACCTGCCCTATCCACATTTATGGAACTAGGTGTGGCTTGGCCAAGTGTTTTGCCCTGTAACAGGTTTCCCGGCCAAATGATTTCCGCGGTGGGGTTGAACAACGGGAACTCCCCATTACCGTCTTCCACGCTCACTTTTTTTGTTTTACATCGAAACCGCAGGGTCTCCGTATCATCATCCAATGAGCGGTAATCTTCACTATACTGCTCAGAAACCTCAAGAGTATCAGCGGTCTGTGTTTGTGGAAAGTCGTTAACGACCGCCCTGGCCAAAACTTGGTCAATGGTCAATATTGATGATGGGTCACCATCATCTTGCCCAATAGGGTTATCGGCTGTGGGTATTTCCGGGTTATCACTATCACTGCTACAGGATACCAATAGTAAAATCAAAAGCACTGCTAGGCTCAAGATTTTGAAAATGAATTGATTTGTTTTCATAAGTTCTTGGTTTTTTAGATTCAACGAGTCAAATTTACCTGCAAATCAAGCCGTTAACTAATTTTCTCCGTAGACAAAGTATGGACAAACATAATAGGACATACCCAATAATGGTGTGGACAATAAAAATTTAGGTTACCTGATGAAAATGATATAACCTCAATAAATAAAAGGGTTTACATAAATTAGTCAAGCGTTTTTCGAAAGTGTTTTATAAACTTTTTATGGACAACCGGTTTTTTGTATTCGGATTAGGAGTTGAGAGCAATTGATATATTGTCTATCTTGGAAATCAATAGAATAGTATCATATGAAATACAATTACACACTTTTCTTTTTTTGTCTATTGTACATTCAAAATGCCATTGCTCAGAATAAAGTATCCCTCATTGAAAAATTCGAAGCATATGAAGAGCTTTATATGGAAAATAGAGGTAGAAATCAGGAAATAGCAGCGATTTATATAGACTCCATGCGGTTAATCGCTAAAAAGAAAAATGACTTTTCACTATTAGGTAAAGCCATTAGAGCAGAAGGGGCATTATTAGCTTATAAACAGGATTACAGGGTTTCTAAAGACTCTACTAAAAAGTCTATCATAATATTTAAATCTATTAACGATTCACTAGGGCTTAGTGGTTCTTACAATGACTTAGGAGTTACCTTCAGGAAACTAGGATTGCTTGATTCGGCCATGGTTTACAATATGATGTCCTTAAAAATCAGAGAAAAATTAACCCCCAATAGCGATGTTCTTGCCCAAAACTATGCTTCCATAGGCACTTTACATGGGATGATGGATAATGACCTTAAAGCTGAACAATATTTTTTCAAGGCTGAAGCAATTTACCTCAAAACCAAAGAGTACTCTAGACTCGGGGATATTTGGAATAAAATTGCGGTTAATAATGAGCGAAGGGATAGTATAAATGACGCTATACGGTATTATAAAAAAGCGGATTCATTATTTAATTCGATAGACCATACTCGAGGACGTGCCCTTATAGCAAACAATTTAGGTATTCTGTACGGGATTAAAAATGACACAGCCGTAGCCAATGATTACTACAAAACCGCAATTGAGTTAGCCAAGGAAAGTAAGCGAATTAATATTATTGCTAAAGCCAACATTAATTTAGGACATAATTTATATCTACAAAAAGATTATAACGCAGCAATTAAGCATTATATGGAAGCACTTGTTATAACGGAGCAAACTGGTAAATATGATAATTTAAGCAGTATTTATAGAAATATGTCTGCTGCCTTGGCAGGCTTGGGAAAGTACAAAGAGGCTTTAGAATATAAGGAAAAACACTTTGTGGTTTATGATTCCGTATACAGCCAAGAATCTCGCACAAAAATTAACGAATTAGAAATACAATATCAAACCGAGAAAAAGGAGTCAGCAATCGCTCTACAGCAAGAAGAAATCAAAACCTTAAATGAAAAGTCACGTGCCGACAACTTGAAAAAAGGACTATATGCCGGTGGTATGGTTTCTGCCCTTGCCCTATTCGCCCTTTCGTTTTTTGGATTTCGCCAACGCATGAAAAAAAACCGTTTGGCACGTGAAAAGCAAGAGGCTATTTATCAGAAGGAAATCGAGCATAAACAAAAGGAACTGACCAGCCAGACCCTTCATTTGGTACAAAAAAACACGTTTATCCAAGAATTAAAGGAAAACCTTGAGAACATCAAAAATTCACCTGAAAAATTTAAAATGGAATTTAGGCGTATCGCCATGCTTTTAAAGAAAGAAAATGCGTCTGACAAGGACTGGGAGGTATTTAAAACCTATTTTGCCGATGTGCACAACGACTTTGACCAAAAACTCAAGACCATCTATCCGGACATTTCAGAAAAGGAAATCCGATTGGCTGCCTTTCTTCGCATGAACCTTACTACTAAAGAAATTGCCGTCACTCTCAATGTCTTGCCAGACAGTATCCGAAAATCAAAATTCAGACTCAAGAAGAAGCTAGGGCTTGATAAAGATACCGAATTAGGTACTTTTTTAGATTCGCTTTAAAAATGTTCAATAGGCACCTTTTTATATACGAAATTTTTATTGCTAAATGGCGCAAGACATATAGCTGTCCTTGTATATTAAGGAAAAACAAAGGAAATAGAAAAAGTGTAAGTAGCAGGTTCGAGTGGTATATTTTACAATTCCTCGCAGGGCAAAATATATATTGAGATTTGTTTTTGTTTCCAAAATAAAATTGGCGAAATACCACTGGGGCTTATCTTGGGGGCAGTCGGTATAAAGAAATTTTATTATTGAAAATTAGATCAGCAGTTATCGATAACCTACCCTATCTTTGCAATGTGGAAAAAGGAAAAAAAATAGTTTTATTTGACGGTGTTTGTAACCTATGTGATTCTTCGGTACAATTTATCATCAAACACGATAAGGACGATGTATTTAGATTCGCAACACTACAAGAAAAAGTAGGTCAAAAACTGATTTTGGAACGAGGAATTGATACTTCTAAAGTGGATTCCATTATACTTATAGACCCAGGCTTAGCGTATTATACTAAATCTGATGCGGCGTTGGAGATTGGCGCCTATTTAAATGGGTATAGTACAATTTCAAAAATATTGAAATTGATTCCCAGCGCTTTACGAAATATCGTATATGATTTTATAGCTAAAAACAGGTATAGGTGGTACGGAAAAAAAGAGAGTTGTATGGTACCAACCCCAGAATTGATGGCTAAATTTTTATAAAAAGCAAACTATTAAGCGTTCTATTTACGTTTGTTGGTTTTTTAATTATAATCATGAGCGATTTTAAATCGTATATCATTCCATTTGAAGATTTTTACATGTAGAAAAAAAGAAGTTGCACCATTCTTCAATATCTACTTCAAATGTTGAAAGTGATTTATACACCATATATATTGAACATTTGATTGGCAGGTAAACTGGGGATTTTTAAAATAAATTAGCGCTATTTCAAATTATTAAGTATAAAATCAAGTGTTTTGTTAACATTCCTATTTTCGGCATAAGCAAAGTTTGCATAACCATTTTTTTGAGCTAGCCCAATTTTTTTTAAGTTAGTGATAGCTGGCTCATAATCCATACTTACCTTGCCAGATAAGAGAACATCCATAGGTACTTCTTTAAGATATCGTTTGTAAATTTTTCTAAGCCCGCTTAAGTACAACCTATCTTTGGTGAAGCCTCCTCCTCTATGAGCCCTTAAGGTAATAGAAAAGGCGTCGTTTTTATTCAATTTATATTGGCTGTGAATCATATCAAAGGTATCGGCAAACGTGTACCCCTTAATGAGACTGTCAGAAGCCAATACCCTATACGAAAGTTCCTTTAATCGTTTCAAGGTCAACGCCCCGCTCATATACTCGCTAAAAACAGCCAAGCCTTCTTGTGTTTCCACATTCTTAGGAAAACCATTTGAGAATATCTTTAACGGCTGATTTTTTGCATTATACGTGGTCACTAAATGTACGCCAATCTCATGGTTGGCCAAGGTCAACATTTGGTTCATGCTGAACTTGGTGTTTCGTTTTATAAGTAAGGTTTCAGTGGCATTACTCACCATAGCATCTGCGGCGATATGGGTGGAATATTTAATATTCAATGGAAAATCGTAACGTTTGGAAAATTCTTCGAAATAAGCCTTTGCATCGGCTGGAGTATATGTCTTATCCATGTCCACCGAGACTGGCTCATCAGCAAAATGAAGAATAAACTTTGCATTTTCTACATCCTTTTCGGTGGGGGAACCATAAACCCTTAAGGAGTTATAATGAAATCGTTTTTGCTCTCCGATAGTTTCAATACATTGTACCATATTGGAGTAATAATAAATAATCTCCTGGTACAACTTTCGTATATCCTCATCCTCTATACGTTCCAAACGTTGGGAAAAGAACAGACGGTGCAACTTATAAGGGTTGAATTTTAACTTTGGATATCTAAACTCTGGGTTAGAAGTGTATTTGGATGCAAAGAACACGTTTTTCTCCTTCTCTATGTTTAAAGGGTTTACATAGCTTAACAATTCAATCTTTTTAACCAGCCGGTCTAAATTGGCATCAATCTCAAATAAGCTAAGGTGTTCTTTTTGTAGTTCTTGCAGTTCCTTTATCATACGATTCCTTAAAATTCCTTTGCCTGCAAAGGTATTAATTCTTTAAATCGATATGTGATAGATTTTTCTATTTCACTTCTTCATAATGGTCATCCCAATTCTTAACTTTAGGTTTTCCCAATTTCCCTACGGATTTTGCAACAATCATAGAAACAGTAGCGTCACCTGTAACATTTACGACGGTCCTGCACATATCCAAAGGCCTGTCTACGGCAAAAATCAATGCAAGTCCTATAGCCAACTTATCTTGTGGAAAACCAATGGATTCCAACACGATTACCAACATCACCATACCCGCTCCCGGTACGGCAGCTGAACCAATAGATGCCAATAGTGCGGTTAACACGATAGTTAATTGGTTTGCCAAGGACAAGTCAAATGCCAAGGCTTGTGCAATAAACACTGCCGCCACCCCTTGATACAAGCTTGTACCGTCCATATTTATGGTAGCTCCGACGGGCAATACAAAACTGGAGACCTCCTTATCTACACCTATATGTTCCTCTACCCTTTCCATTGTAACTGGTAAGGTTGCTGCGCTTGAACTGGTAGAGAATGCCAATAGTTGAGCTGGACTCATTTTACTCAGGAAGGTAAGTGGGTTATAGCCTGTAAATGATGATACTATCAAACAATAAAAACCTATCATAATGGCTAAGCCCAATACCACTACCCCAGCATATTTTAACAAGGCCAATAATAATTCAGGATCGCTTGAAGATACCACAACCCCTGCCAACAAGGCAAACACTGCGTAGGGGGCTGACAGCATAATTAAATCCACCATTTTAAGCACAACATCATTCAATGAGTCAAAGAACTTTTTTAATGGTTTTGCCGATTTTTCACCAACGAGCAACATGGATATCCCTAAGAATATTGCAAAGAAGATTACCTGCAACATAAGACTGTTATTTGTCATTGAAGCCAATGCATTATCAGGGACCATGTCAACCAAGAACTGTAATGGACCCGATCCTTGTTGTCTTGATGCTTCCTCCATTTTAGAGGTAACACCGCTATCACTTGCATAGGTTTCTGTAAGTTTGGTAATGGTCTCTTCTGAAATACCTTCACCAGGTTTTATCAGGTTTACCAAAATCAACCCGATGGTAATGGCTACAATTGTAGTTGCCACGTAAATTACAATTGTACGAATACCGATATTCCTGAACTTGGAAATATCCTTTAAATCTGAAATGCCTTTAATTAGGGATGCCAATATCAGTGGTATGGCAATCAGCTTTAATAGTTTTACGAAAATTGTTCCAAAGGGCTGTATCCAATCCCCTACAAACTCCTTACCCCAATCTACTTGGGTCATTGCAAAACCAAAAAGAATGCCCAAAAGCATTCCTATTAAAATTTTCCAATGTAGTTCAAGTTTACGCATATTGCTGTTGTTTTGGGTCAATATACCAAATTGGCAGCAATCCCACCACCTTGAGCCGCTAAATTTTATTGGTTCTGGCAATAAGCATATAATCTGCTAATACCAATGCAGCCATAGCTTCTACAATGGGTACAGCCCTTGGTACCACACAAGGGTCATGCCTGCCTTTACCTTGGGTGGTTATGATATTCCCTTCCTTATCAATAGTTTCATAAGGCTGAATGACTGTAGCTACCGGCTTAAAGGCGATATTAAAATAAATATCCATACCATTGCTTATTCCACCTTGAATACCACCGCTATTATTTGTTTTGGTCGTACCATCTGCATTAAAAGGGTCGTTATGGGCACTTCCTTTCATGGTCACACCTTCAAAACCACTACCGTATTCAAATCCTTTAACCGCATTTATGGAAAGCATTGCTTTTCCAAGTTCTGCGTGTAATTTATCAAATGCAGGTTCTCCTAAACCAATCGGTACATTTTTTACAACACAGGTTATGACTCCGCCTATCGTATCCCCTTCCTTCTTGATGGATTTGATATAATCTTCCATTTTGGAAGCCGTATCCGCATCCGGACACCTAACCGCATTGGACTCGGTCATGGACAAATCCAATTGGGAATAATTCTTATCCAGTTTCAGGTTGCCAACTTGAGATACAAAGGCATTGATTTCAATATCTTGAAGAAACTGTTTCGCAATGGCGCCTGCTACAACCCTACTTGCGGTTTCACGGGCAGAACTCCTGCCCCCGCCTCGATAATCTCTAAAACCATATTTTTGATCGTAGACATAGTCTGCATGGGATGGTCTGTAAGAATCTTTAATGTGACCATAATCCTTTGACTTCTGATTGGTGTTGAATATGGCAAAACCAATAGGGGTACCAGTGGTCCTACCTTCAAAAATACCAGAAAAAAATTCAACCTCATCCGGCTCCTTTCGCTGTGTAACAATAGCAGATTGACCGGGTTTTCGCCTATCCAAGTCTTTTTGTATGGCCTCTAAATTCAATTCTATTCCTGCTGGGCAACCATCAATCACTCCACCAATTGCCCTTCCGTGGGACTCGCCAAACGTACTTACCTTAAAAAGGTTTCCAAAAGTATTTCCTGCCATAATTTATAATCGATTTCCAATAAACAAAGGTAAATGTTAAAAACTTCAAAGAAAAATTTACATCCCACTTAAACATTATTTAACCTTGGTCCTTTTTGGTGATGATTTTTTAACACTGTAGTTAACTAATAATGATATGAGCTTTAGCATTTTAAAATACCATTAGGTCTAATTTTGTAGAAATTAAAGACTTGAAAAAGAGAAAACTAGAAATAGCGGTTATTTCCGATGTTCACCTGGGCACTTATGAGTGTTATGCAGATGAATTACTGGTTTATCTTTGTAGTATTGACCCGAAAATATTAATTCTAAACGGTGATATCGTAGATATTTGGCAGTTTAGCAAAAGCTACTTTCCTACTTCCCATTTAAACGTGGTCAAAAAATTGGTTTCAATGGCTTCCAAAGGAACCGAAGTACATTATATTATGGGAAATCACGATGTGGCTCCCAAGAAATTGGCAAATATATCTTTAGGAAATATAAAATTCAGCAAGAAACTAGTGTTGAACATACATGGTAAAAAGACGTGGTTTTTTCATGGCGATGTTTTTGATACACCATTTATTAATAGCAGGTGGGTCGTAAAATTAGGCAGTTTAGGTTTCAACCTTTTGATCAATTTGAATAAGTTGATCAATTGGGTATTGAAAAAATTTAAAAAAGAAAAATATTCCCTAGCAAGCAAAATAAAAAGAGAAGACCATAAATCCCTTAAATATATTAGGGATTTTGAGACTACTGTCACAGACATAGCCATAGAAAACCAATATGACTATGTCGTTTGTGGACATATACACCAACCCAGGAAACAACTTTTTGAAAACGCCAAGGGTATGGTTACCTATTTAAATTCAGGAGATTGGGTAGAAAATCTTACTGCACTTGAATACTCCTTTAAACGCTGGAAATTATATACCTATAAGAATGATAAGTTATCACCATTCTTTATGGACGAGGCTTTAAAAGAAATGGATCTACACCAATTGATAGCTTCTATTACTGCTAAAAAAGAAAAACCATTTGGTAAGAAAAAGATACACTAATCTAAAAGTGCCTCTTTTAAAATGCTTACCGGATGTTGGGCAATTCTATTAGTGCCATCAAATATCTGATGCCTACAACTCGTACCATTTGCAGCTATAATCGTTTCATTAGATGATTTACTTACCGCGGGAAAAAGTTTTAATCCACCTACCTTCATACTCGTTTCATAATGCTCCTTTTCATAACCAAAAGAACCAGCCATACCACAACAGCCAGAAGGAATAATAGTGACTTTATAATTCTTAGGTAAATTTAAAATATCAAAAGTTACTTTCTGATTGCTCAACGCCTTTTGGTGACAGTGGTTATGAATTTTTATTTCTTTTGAAGACTCATTAAAAACAGTTGCATCCAACTCTCCTTTTTGAATCTCCTTTGCCAAAAATTCCTCTATTAAAAATGAATTGTCCGCAATCTTAGCTGCTAAGTCCACATCCTTTAACATACGTTTATATTCATCCCTAAAAGACAAAATGGCGGAGGGCTCCAATCCTAAAATAGGCAACCCTTGATTTACATAATCGGCTAGCTTACTCGCATTTTTTTCAGCTATGGCCTTGGCCTGTTTCAAAAATCCCTTTGACAAATAGGTTCTACCACTTTCACCGTAAAACAGCGTCACTTCATAGCCCAATTTCATCAAAAGCTCTATTGCATCCTTGCCTACCTCAACATCTAGATACCTCGTAAACTCATCAATAAACAAAACAACCTTTATTTTATTTGTAACAAATTTATTTTCAAATAGTTGTTTATACTTATCAAAATCAACACTATAAACTTTAGGCAAGCTTCTTTCCTTGGCTACACCACTGACTTTTTTCAATACCCCCCCGAAAAAACTAGAATCGTACATGGCATTTGTCAAGCCTGCCATTTTACTTCCCAGTCTATTAAACTTGGTATTATGTGCAAATAGTTTTCCTCTTAAAGGATAGCCGTTTACTTCTTGGTATTGAAACAGGAACTCCGTTTTTAAAGTAGCAATATCTACATTACTAGGGCACTCAGTAGCGCAAGCCTTGCAGCTAAGACAAAGGTCAAAAACCTCTTTAAGCTCTTTACTATCAAATGCATTAGAACCCTCAGGATTGGTAAGCATCTCCCTAAGTGTATTGGCCCTTCCCCTAGTGGTATCTTTCTCGTTTTTGGTCACATGATAACTAGGGCACATTCCTCCGGCCATTACATGTGTCTTTCTACAATCACCACTACCATTACACTTTTCTGCCGCTTTAAGGATACCCTCGCTGTCAGAAAAATCAAAAAGTGTTTTTATCACAGGCTCTGTACGGTCTACTTCATACCTAAAAGATTCGTCCATAGGAAAAGCATCCACAATCTTTCCAGGATTAAAAATGTTATTCGGGTCAAAATATGACTTTATCCTTCTCAATAATTGATAGTTTTTGTCTCCAATCATTAATGGGATAAATTCTGCCCTAACGATTCCATCACCGTGTTCGCCACTAAAAGAACCCTTGTATTTTTTGGTAAGTTTAGCAACATCTGTGGTTATAGCCCTAAACAAACCAACATCAACTGATTTTTTCAAATTTAGAATTGGCCTCAAATGAAGTTCCCCAGCACCCGCGTGCGCATAGTATACAGCGTTTTGACCGTAACCTTCCATGATTTGAGTAAACTCAGCTATAAAATCTTTCAAGTCCTCAACGGCCACCGCAGTATCCTCTATACAGGCAACAGCTTTCATATCGCCCACAATATTGCCCAGCAACCCTAAGCCTGCTTTACGCAATTCTATGGCTTTATGTATGTCGGCACCATAGAGAACCGGGCTTGCATAACTTAAACCAGAGGTTTCAACAGTTTTCAACAATTCTCTAACAGCCTTCTCTAATTCAGCTTCGCTATGGGCGTTTAACTGCAGCATTAACAACCCCTTCGGGTCACCTTCAACAAAAAATCTATTTGCTAATTGGGTTCTATTGTTTTTGGTACAATCCAAGATTACCTTGTCCATCATTTCACATAATTGCAAAGGATGCTCCATAACAGGTACCACATCTAAAAGACACTCTTCCAAAGAGTGGTAATGCGTAACCACCATGGCAGAAAGTTTTGGAGGTAGATCATCCAATTGCAAGGTTATCTCAGTAGTAAAGGCTAGTGTACCTTCACTACCACTCAGCAATTTTGCCAGGTTTATATGCTGTTCTGGGCCTCCAAAAACAGATGCCTTTAATAATTCGTCCACGGCATAGCCCGTATTTCTTCGATGTATCTGAGGTTTTGGAAATTGTTCTTTTATTTCACTTTGTATATCACTAGTTATTAATTCTTTATGTAAATTGTAATAAAGTGATGCTTCAAAACTATTTTCTTTTAATTTATCTTGAAATTCTTCATTACCAAGGGTCTTGAATTCCGCTTCACTGGCATCGGACAATATGGTTTTCATAGAAATCACCTTATCCCTTGTCACTCCATATTGTATAGAGGTCGTACCAGATGAATTATTACCAACCATACCCCCTATCATACACCTATTGGAAGTAGAGGTGTTGGGTCCAAAAAATAAACCAAAAGGTTTTAGATATAGATTAAGCTCGTCCCTAATAACCCCTGGCTGGACCGTAACTTGTTTCTTTTCCGAATCTAGATGCAAAATATTAGTGTAGTGCTTAGAAACGTCCACAACTATGCCCTCACCAACACATTGACCTGCTAAAGAAGTACCTGCCGTTCTTGGTATAAGGCCAATTTTGTGCTCATTGGCAAAATGGATCAGCCTTTTAATATCCCCATTACTTTTTGGAAAGGCAACTGCCATTGGCATCTTTCTATATACAGATGCATCAGTGGCATAAAGTGTTTTGGAGAGTTTATCTATATGAAGTTCGCCCTCTAATTCCTGATCTAACCCAGATAATAAATTATTGTTCAATTTGGCACAATTTTAGCTGCTAAAATAAGTTTAAATGTTTGAGCAACATAAGGATTTTGCTCACTTTTTTAATTCTAAATTTAATTTGAACCTATGAAAATTTTAAATTATTTATCCGTAATTCTATTACTCACTTCAATTTCTTTGTCTGCACAAGAAATATCAGAACATGCCTTAGGACTTCGTTTAGGGGATAGTGATGGTTTTGGAGCCGAAATCTCCTACCAAAAATCTATTGGACGTACCAACAGGGCAGAATTTGATCTAGGCTGGAGAGACAGCAGAAATTTTGATGCTTTTAAGTTGGCCGGACTTTACCAATGGGTTAGACCAATTGAAGGGGGTTTTAATTGGTACTACGGTGTTGGGGGCGGTGTTGGTAGCGTTGATTTTAATCCGGCATTTAACACAAATGATGATGGTGGCGTTTTTATTTTTGCCGCAGGGGATATTGGTATTGAATACCATTTTGATATACCCTTATTACTTTCGTTGGATTTTAGGCCAGAAGTAGGCATTGCTGGCTATGACGGCTTTTCCGATAACTTTGATTTTGATATTGGTTTAGGGGTTAGGTATTTGTTTTAAACCAAAATAGGCACACTTAAAAGACCCTTTGTTAATCGCTTAGGGTCTTTTTTTATATCCTAATATATAAGTACATTTGCCTGAATTAAAATACGTATTCTATGAAAAAGAGCCTACTGTTAATAGTTGGTATAGCAACTTTAATGAGTTGTAATAGTACACCGGAAGGTTTTACCATTAACGGTGAACTAAGAGGTGAAATCCCAGAGGGCACTAATGTATTCCTAAAAAGAATAAACAACAATAACCAACCAGAAGAAGTAGATACTGCAATGGTATCAAATGGTATATTCCAGTTTAAAGGTGTTTCCAATACGCCTGAACTACATTATATATTTGTTGATAAGCTAACCGGTTATACTGCGATAATATTAGAGAATGGAACTATAGACTTTACTGCACAAAAAGACAGTTTAGGATTTGCAGAGATAAAGGGAACTTATCAAAATGATATTTTTTCAAATTACTTGAAAAAATCTAGGGATTTATCATTACAGGCAAAGTCAATTCAAGAAGATTTACAAATGGCCGCTGCCAATGGAAGTTCAGAGGCCAGTGTTATGGCCTTAAAGGATGAGATGCAAGAGCTTGAGGAAAAATACCAAGGGTTTGAGATTGAATACATCAAGAATAATCCCGATGCTTTAATATCAGCCTTACTCTTAGATCGCGCAATGTCTACAAAGACCATAAGCAGTGGTGAATTACAAACTTTGTATGAGGCATTATCGCAAGAAATTAAGGATTCACGCCCTGGCAAACGTCTCATGGAAGGTATGGAAGCATTGAAAAGATCCGAGGAAAATGAAAAAAACACTTCTGTAGGTGCCACAGCACCAAACTTTTCCGGTCCTAACCAAAATGGTGAGAACATAGCCCTTAATGAGTTGCTAGGGAAAGCTACCCTAATTGATTTCTGGGCAGCATGGTGCAGACCATGTAGGGCAGAAAACCCTAATATTGTTGCCGTTTACAAAAAGTACCATGATAAAGGTTTAAACGTGGTTGGTGTTTCGTTGGACAAGACTGCTGACGCTTGGAAAAAAGCAATTGCCGATGATGGATTAGAGTGGAACCATATATCTAACATTGCCTATTTTAATGATCCCATAGCTAAAATGTACAATATTAATGCCATTCCTGCGGCATTCCTTTTAGATGAAAATGGTGTTATTGTGGCGAAAAACCTAAGAGGCTCAGCATTAGAAGAAAAAGTGGCAGAACTACTGAATTAGAAAGAAAGTGCCTTTCATAAAAAAGCCCGAGACAATGCTTGTCTCGGGCTTTTTTTGTATTACATCAACAAATCTGTCCTCTAATTATGATATTAAAATTTAGCTTTCACATCATTGAAGGTGCCTAAAACATTGGCATTGGCATGTTTGTTTACACTTCCAAATATATTTACAACCGAATTTTCTCCAATAAATTCAATTGTAGCACCGTCCTCTAGGTTCAAATCTCCATAAATGGTAAGGTTTCCTTCCACCCTAAAAGTTGCATTTTCACCCACAGTAACATCTTTTCTTCTAGAATTTCTAGCAACTACAAAAGTACCGTTCATTTCCAATAAAGCATTGGCTGTAATGTTTACTTCATTCCTAACGGTCCATGATCCACAAAGTAATAGGGAGCCGTTTACATTAAAATCATTAAATCTTTTTGCACCACGATATGATAACACATCTGATATACCGATATTTAAATCTGAACTTCCAGTGTAAAATGATAAATCGGCGCAACGACTTACCAAACTTGCATCGGGCCTGTTTAATTTTATTATCTGTAAACCTTCTTTACCAGATGCAGCGAATATATAATCTCCTTTAGTTGCAACATAATTTATTGAACCTTCTAATTGAATGATTCCCACTAAATCGGCATCTTGGTTATCTTGGTCTTCCGACAAACATAATCCTGCACCACCATTTGCCATTAATAAAACATCCCCATTAACAGCAACCGCATTTGTAACAATATCAGATACATCAACTGATTCTGGATTTATTAATATTGGCACATATTCAATAAAAGCCCCCGTAGTTGCATTGTACACGCCAGCACCATTGGCACCTTCGGCAACAACTATATTATCACGTGAAAATTCCAAGGTACGTTTTGTATTAATGCCAAAGTCAGAATCTATTGCTATATCACTTATTTTATTAAGTCCCTCGTCCATGATGGTTACACCTGCACTAGCATCCAAAACAGCAATTTTATTGTCTTTTGTGGTTACAGACCTTAGGTCTAGAAACGGAGCTTCAACTACAGTTGTCAAATCCGATGCGTTATAAACTCTAACAAATCCTTCTTGACCACTAGTTACTATCACATTATTACCGACCACTTGCACATCAGTCGCATTATAACCGTCTTGAAAGCCATAGGTTATTCCAGCATCCAAATCTAAACGTCCATTAGCAGCTACAATTTTAGCGACAAAGGAATTTCCCGTAGCGGTTACGGATCTTTCAGAATCTACTCCACCTGCCAAATACACAAAACCATTATCATAATCAATTGAATTGATATCCGCATTTGTGTAATACAATCTTGAGGTTACCCTTGGGTTGGTTGGATTACTTACATTAATAATGTCAACCGCACCTACATATCCATCTTCTACCGTATTGTAAGATACATAAGCGTAATCACCATCTATATCTACATGGGATGCCGTTAAATTCTCTCCTCCTTGGTATGAAGGCACATCCACTTGGGCAACTAAGGTTAAAGGATAATCCCCAGCTTGTTCCGCCTTGCCCGAAGCATTTGATTTTCCAGTGACAGTAGCCACATCCAAAATATCTAAAACCCCAGCTTGGTCATACAAAATGCTGTTTTCCAATAAGGTTTCATTTGTTTCCACTCTAAGATTCTCAGTATTATTTGGCTCTTCATATACCGTGGTCTCATCACTACACGAAAAAGTAAATGCGAGTAATGTTAAAACACTAGTAAGTATGGGGAATTTCTTCATAATAAACTTTATTCTTGGTTGTTAAAGTTTTTCAAGAACGTTTAAGGCGTGGTTCTTTTATAAAACAACAGTGCTTTTCGATGAAATGCACGAATTTTTCTACCAACATCAAATTATAATAAGAAAATTCCTACTTTATTAAAGTTTACCCATCTTTTCTAAAATAAAAAGCAACACAATGGGCAATGCCAATAAAAATACCATTAAAGTATCTGTCTGTAGTAGACTTGGCATAAACAACAATGTGGTAATATAACCACCTATAGCGCCACCAAAATGGGCCGTATGGCCAATATTTCCAAGACGACTTTTCATACCATAAATGGAATATAGCAAATACCCAATTCCTAATATATACGCTGGAAGGGGAATGGGGATAAACATAATACCCAATTGCATATTGGGTTGTAATAGAATAGCACTATATAGAATCCCAGTCACTGCACCACTTGCTCCCACAGCCGTATAGTAGGGTTCGTTCTTATGAAAAAATACCGCTAAAAGACTACCGGCCAATAGGCTAATGAAGTAAATGACAATGAATTTTCCCTCACTGAACCAACGTATAACCACTGGTGCAAAAAAATACAAGGTGAACATATTAAAAAAGAGATGGGCAATATCTACATGAAGAAAACCAGAAGTAAGCATTCTTTCCTTTTGGCCTGCTTTAATTGCTCCAATACCAAATTTATAGCGATCAAAAAAATAAGAATCATTAAAACCCTTTAGCGAAACCAAAATATTGGCGGCGATGACCACTATCGTGGCAATGTCCATATTGTTCATTAAGAAACCATTATTATTGGTTTCAAATATAGCTATATTTGCCCATTATATATAAAGGCATGCAACTACTGGTATTTCTTTTGGTCTATCCTTTTTTATGGTTGATCTCCATTTTACCACATAGACTGTTTTATACTTTTTCTGATTTTGTTTTCTTCTTCGTTTACCATGTATTTGGTTACCGAAGAAAAGTAGTACAAAAAAATTTACACCTAGTTTTTCCTGAAAAGGAAGAAGCTGAAATTAAAACTATTGAAAAGGAGTTTTACAAGCATATGTGCGATATGTTCCTTGAAATGGTAAAGACCATGAACTTAAGCAAAGAGCAGGTGCGTAAAAAATATAAGGTACTAAATGTTGAAGTAATCAAGAAAATTGAAAAGGAACGAAGCGTATTAATAGTTTGTTCCCATTATGCCAATTGGGAATGGAACGTAAGTATTAACAACTATGTAAACGCAAAGGGATACGCTGTTTACCAGAAAATAGGGAATAGATATTTTGATGATTTCATTAAAAAAGTTCGTGCACGATGGAATACCACCCTAATTACCCAGCAACAAACGGTAAAAACAGTTGTGAGGGACAAACGAGATGGCACCATAGGAATTTTCGGTATGGTTAGTGACCAATCCCCACAGGCACATAGGGCTCAATATTGGGCAGATTTCATGGGTATAAAAGTACCTATATTCAATGGGGCCGAAACTATGGCGAGAAAACTAGATTTAGCCGTAGTATTTTTAAAGGTAAGCAAAGTTAAACGAGGGTACTATCAGGCTGAATTTATCCCCATTACGGAAAGCGGAAGGAATACAGAGGAAAATTATATAACCGATACTTTTTTACGTTTAACAGAAAAGCAAATACGGGAAAACCCAGCGCACTATTTGTGGACACATAAAAGATGGAAGCACCGAGACAAACAACCTGCCCATTTTGCTAAAACTTCTTAAGGCATTAGACTTTAGTCCAAAATAGCTAATAAAACTCCAAAAATTTCACTTTTCTTAATTTTTATAAATATTTTAGTTCATAAAACTAAAATTCATGGAGTTTTTGGACATATTTTATAATGAAATCATTGGGTTCTTGGGAATTTCCCAAGCATGGGAAATTATAAAGACCGGGGACTATAGTTCCTTTAGGACCTTTGAAGGCTTAAAAAGCCTAATTTATCCCATCATACCCTTGTTATTACTATTGGAACTTATTTTGGGGTTAGTGTATAAAAAGCCCCAGACAAAAGTGTACAAAGTAAACTTCCTGATTTATGTTTTTAATAGGTTCATAGGTAGGTTTATTGCCATTGCCATGGTCACACTTTGCATTGGTTGGTTTCAGCCCCTTGCGATAATTCAAACGGGGCCAACCTGGTACTGGTTTATATATGCCTATATGGTTTGGGAGTTCGGACATTTTATTTACCATTACCTAGGGCACAAAGTAAGACTATTTTGGTGTCTCCATTCAACACATCATGCCCCTGAGGACATGAATCTCTCGGTGACCTACGCACACTTTTTTTTAGAAGCACCCTATGCAGATACCATAAGGACCACCGTATGTATAGTATTGGGAGTAGAACCTACTATGTTGTTTTTAATCATGTTTATTGACGGGACCTATGGTGCTTTTATCCATGTAGGTGATAACATAGTGAAAGATGCTCGGTTGGGCTTTTTAAACAAAATTATGCTAACACCTTCCCATCATAGGGTACATCATGCAAGAAACCCACTTTACATGGATACCAATTTCTGTAATTTATTAAATATTTGGGATAGGGTTTTTGGCACCTATCAAGAGGAGAAATTAGACACCAAGCCAGAATATGGCATTACCCGTAACGTTAACAGCGGTAATTTTATAGATGTGTATTTTGGTGAGATTATTGCTCTCGGCAAGGATATACTAAAGGCTCCAGGGATTAAAAACAAGCTTGCTTATATTTTTATGCCCCCTGGATGGAGTCATACAGGGGAGCATAAAACTTCTAAAATTGTTAGAGCCAATTATTTTGCTGGCAAGTCTTCTTAAATTCCTGCCACTTCCTTAATCTCTGCAATAATCCTATCAGCTAATGCATCCGCATCAATCTGGCTCTTTGCCTCTGTGTAAATTCTAATAATAGGTTCCGTATTAGATTTCCTTAGATGAACCCAATTTTCCGGAAAATCTATTTTCACACCATCTATAGTAGAGATGTCCTCATCTGCATATTTTTCTGCCATTGATTTTAATATTCCATCAACATCCAATCCAGGGGTTAATTGGATTTTCTTTTTACTCATAAAATAGCTTGGATAACTAGCCTTTAGTTCCGCTACAGTCCCCCCTTTTTCTGCCATCAACATTAAAAATAACGCGGTTCCCACTAAAGAATCGCGACCGTAATGACTTTCTGGATATATGATGCCTCCATTGCCTTCACCTCCAATAATTGCATTGTTCGCTTTCATTTTAGTCACCACATTTACTTCACCAACAGCAGCAGCCTCATAGGTGCCCCCGTGTTTTTCAGTAATATCACGTAATGCCCTAGACGATGATAAATTAGATACCGTATTTCCTTTGGTTTTACCTAAAACATAATCCGCACAAGCAACTAAGGTATATTCCTCGCCAAACATTTCCCCATCATTACTAATAAATGCCAAACGGTCTACATCTGGATCAACCACAATGCCAAAATCGGCCTTTTCCTTAACCACGAGTTCACAGATATCCTTTAGATGCTCTTTTAATGGTTCTGGGTTATGGGGGAAATGACCTGTTGGATCACAATACAACTCCACCACTTCTACCCCTAATTCCTTTAATAATTTAGGAATGGCAATTCCTCCAGTAGAATTAACACCGTCTACCACTACTTTAAATTTAGCCTTTCCAATCACTTCCGCATCAACTAAAGACAAATCCAGTACTTCATCAATATGAATATCTATATAACTATCATTTTTTACTATTTCCCCTAAATCATCTACCTCCGAAAAATCAAAATCCTCCTGTTCTGCGATCTCCAATATTTTAGCACCTTGTGCCGCATCTAAAAACTCTCCCTTTTCATTCAACAACTTAAGGGCGTTCCATTGTTTTGGGTTATGACTGGCCGTAAGAATAATTCCACCATCGGCCTTTTCTAAAGGCACCGCTATTTCAACCGTTGGCGTGGTAGATAGATCTAAATCAATTACATCTATTCCTAAGCCCACCAAAGTAGAAACCACTAAATTCTGGATCATTTCACCAGAGAGCCTTGCATCCCTTCCTATAACAACCCTAAGTTTATCTTTTTTTGAATATTCTTTTAACCAAATACCATAAGAGGCAGCAAATTTTACAGCATCTATTGGGGTTAAATTATCACCAGGCTTACCTCCTATAGTACCTCTTATTCCAGAAATAGATTTAATTAGTGTCATAAATTGATTTAAGTTTTTGCAAATATACAAGGTCTGATTACAATTGGGAGGTTAGCAATTCGTAAATTCGACCTTAACAAAATATTCTCGGCAAATGAACTTTTTAGCCCATATTTACCTTTCGTTTGGGGATAATGACATTACCATTGGCAATTTTGTTGCTGATAGTATACGAGGAAATAAATACCAGCATTTACCGGAAAGAATTCAAAAAGGCATAACATTACACAGACATATAGATACATATACCGATGCCCATAAAATACCCAGAATGAGCAGTAAAAGACTTCATGAAAACTATAGTCATTATAGCAGGGTGATTGTGGATATTTTTTATGACCATTTTTTGGCAAAAAATTGGTCCACCTATTCTGATATGCCTTTAGATGTTTATGTTAATGATTTTTATCATTTATTGAAGGACAATTACTTGCTTTTACCGGATAATACAAAACGAATGATGCCCCATATGATATCTGAGAATTGGCTATATAACTATTCTAAGATGGAAGGCATTGCCAATGTACTGAACGGCATGAACAGAAGGACTAGAAATAAATCGAAAATGAATTTTGCCATCATTGACCTAGAAGAGCATTATAGTCATTTTGAAAACGAGTTCACACTGTTTTTTGAGGAATTGATTATCTTCTCTAAACAAAAATTCAACTCATTATAAATATCGAGATTATCATTACAACACAACTTTATGAAAAAAGCCATACCCTTTCTACTTATACTCCTTGTTTTTGTTCATTGTAAAAAAACATCTGCTCCACCAACAGGTTTGGTGACAGATAAAGCAATGGTGGTATCTGCACGTGAAGAAGCATCAAAAATTGGATCTGAAATTATGAGAAGTGGCGGTAATGCCTTTGATGCCATGGTGGCCACGGAAATGGCACTGGCTGTGGCCTACCCATTTGCGGGTAATCTCGGTGGTGGTGGTTTTATGGTGTATCGTAAGGCAAATGGTGAAATTGGCGGCCTAGATTATAGGGAGAAGGCTCCTCTTGCAGGGCATAAAGACATGTATTTGGATTCCTTAGGCAATGTAATACCAGGTAAAAGTACGCTAGGTGCTACTGCAGTTGGCGTTCCAGGTACTGTTGCTGGAATTATTGAGGTGCATAAAAAATTTGGATCACTGCCGTTAAAGAAAATTTTGGAGCCCGTTATAGCCTTGGCAGAAAAAGGAGTTTTAGTTACTGCTAACCAAGAAAAGAGATTGGCCAGTCAACGTGATAAGTTTATAGAAGTAAATGGGGATAGCACCAAATTTGCCCATGAATATAAAGAAGGGGAAACGATTACTTACCCCAATCTGGCAAATACATTGCGAAAAATAGCTGATAATGGTAGAGACGGATTCTATACAGGTGAGGTTGCCCAAAAGTTAGCTGCTTTTATCAAAGAAAAGGGAGGGTATATTACCGAAGAGGATTTGGAAAAATACCAAGCGGTGTGGAGAAAACCTATCGTTTTTGATTATAAAGACTTAAAAATTATAAGCATGAGTCCCCCAAGTAGTGGTGGTGTAACCATTAATCAAATTTTAAAGATGATGGAGCCCTACAATATTGCAGAGTTTGGACACAACTCGGCCAAAACCATACAGTTGTTCACCGAAGCTTCTCGCAGGGCATATGCAGATCGTAATTATTTCCTAGGTGACCCAGATTTTGTGGATATACCGTTGGATATTTTGTTAAGCGATTCCTATTTACAAGATCGTATGACCAATTTCTCATTTGACAGGGCTACCAAATCCTCTGAAGTGGAACGGGGAAATGTTGAAATTATAGAAAGTATGGAGACCACTCACTATTCCATAGTAGATGCTGAAGGTAATGCAGTATCGGCAACCACTACATTGAATGGAGCTTATGGCTCAAAATTATACGCTGACGAGCTAGGTTTTTTCCTGAACAATGAAATGGACGATTTTAGTGCAAAACCAGGTGTGCCCAACATGTTTGGTCTAATTGGTGCAGAAGCAAATAGTATAGCTCCCGAAAAACGTATGTTAAGTAGCATGACGCCTACCATTGTAGAAAAAGAAGGTAAACTATGGTTGGTTGTAGGAACACCAGGTGGGTCTACCATAATTACGGCAGTGGCACAAACTATTTTAAACACCTACGAATTTGATATGAGCATGCAAGAAGCGGTGAACGCACCACGTTTTCACCATCAATGGCTACCCGATTTGGTGATTTTTGAACCAGAAGGGTTTCCTGAAACCCTTCTGGATGAAATGAAGTCAAAAGGATATATTATTAATGAAGAACGAACACCAATAATAGGCAAAGTTGATGCTATTAGAATACTATCTGACGGAAAGTTGGAAGGTGGAGCAGATAAACGTGGTGATGATGCGGCAGCAGGATTTTAAGTTGATAATAAGCGCTGGTTAATTTATTATAAATGAAAAAACGCTCAAAAATACTAGGTATACCGCTACTTCTTTTGCTGTTGGCCCTAGGTACTGTTTACATTATTTATAACGAACCTTTACCTGAAGGTAGAACTGGCACTGAAGCGGATGCTTTGGCACATAAAATGCTCAGATCCTTAAACTATGAAACGTATAGGAATACCCGTTTTTTAGAATGGTCTTTTAGAGGTGGGAAGCACCAGTATAAGTGGGACAAAACTAATGGCATTGTTGAGGTGCAGTGGGATGGCTATATTGTGAATGTGGATTTAATAACACCAGAATCTAGTGTGGCCAGCAAAGATGGGATAGAACTTGAATCTTATAAAAGGATAAATGCCACGGAAAAAGCAATTGAAATGTTCAATAACGATTCTTTTTGGCTTGTAGCACCCTATAAAGTGATGGATAAGGGAACAGAACGCAAAATTATCCCTTTATCAGATGGCTTAGAAGGGTTATTGGTAACGTATACCAGTGGAGGTTCAACTCCGGGTGATTCTTATTTATGGATATTACAACCCAACGGTTTCCCGAAAAGCTTTAAAATGTGGGTAGCCATACTACCTATTGGTGGTATTGAGGCCACTTGGGACGAGTGGGCCATTATGGAAAGTGGCGCTTTTCTGCCAAAAAATCATACGTTAGGTCCTATTACATTAAAAATGAGAGATGTTAGGGCTTACAATCGCTAAAATTTGATAATACAATATTTTATGGAGATAGAATTATTGAACAACAAAAAGATTTCATACAAATTACAGCAACAATTAACCATGCTTTACAAAGAATTAAATGCTGAGCTTAGGCAACTTTCTTTAGAGGAAATCCTACAAGAACCAGAAGGTATTGATATTGCTTGTTGTTTTGACAATGATCAAGTGGTGGGTATTGCGATGATGGCAAATTATAAGGTAATATCTGGTCACAAGGGCATGGTGGAAGATGTTGTAGTTTTCGAAAAATATAGAGGTCAAGGCTTGGGTAGAAAACTTATGGAAAAGCTATTGAATTGTGCAATAGAAAGAAAACTAGATGAGGTACTTTTATTTAGTGGCCATCACAGAACCACTGCCATCAATCTGTATAAGAGCCTAGGGTTTAAATTGAAAAATAGTGGCCTTTACGTTAAAAAATTGGTTTAAAATAAAATAATAAGGTCAAACCTTTTTAACGTGCTGTAATTGATTTTTAAGCTCCTGCATAGACTCCTGTAATTGCCTCAATAAGCCACTGTCAGTGGTTGCATCAACATTAAAGGTTATTTTACTGCTTACCTCCCAAATTTCCTGCACCTGAAAAGGTTTAATATCATACGGTGGATAGGTTTCATTTAAGGAAACCAAGGTGATATTATTGGAATTTGGCCTTTTTTCAATCTTTTTGACCATGACGGAATCCTGGAGAACCACTACATACATTTTGTTGGCACTTACATGGTCTATATGCTCTATTGCCCTTGCCAATACCCATTCCCCTGGATGCAAATTAGGCAACATACTGTCCCCTTCCACCTGAAAACCCCTATACGTAGCATTTCTAAATTCCGGAATAGGCAAATCAAATGCAGGTAACTGTTGGTACCAACTGGTATCTGCAATATTTTGGGGATAACCGGCGGCTGCTTTTGCGTTTACCAAAACCATGTTATCGTTTTCAGAACTATCAACCGTAACTACTTTAGGTATTACGCTTGTTTTGGAGGTTTCCAAATATTGATTGTCACTCTCCCCAAATAACCATAATGGATTTATCTTAAACTGACGAAGCAACTCAGAAACTACTTTACCTGATAACTTGGTTCTACCGCGTTCTATATCTGCCGTGGTATTGGAAACACCTAATAACTTGGCAAACTCAGCCTGTGTGTGTCCTAATTCCCTTCGAATATCAGTAAAACGCTTTAATGTAAGTTCATTTTCCATACTCAAATATAGTAAATTAGGATTATTTCCAAAATATTTTATGGATTATTTCCATTATTTGGAATATATCCATATTTTTGGAATAATTACTTTTCTTATGGACTTTGAACGAATTAGGGAAAAATTGAACATATTGGCAGATGCAGCCAAATATGATGTGTCTTGTTCTAGCAGTGGCAGCAAACGTAACAACAAAGACAAAGGTCTTGGAAATAGTTCAGGAATGGGTATTTGCCATAGTTATACGGAAGATGGTAGATGTGTTTCCCTATTAAAAATATTACTCACAAATCACTGCATTTTTGACTGTGCTTATTGTGTTACCCGAAAAAGCAATGATATAAAGAGGGCGGCATTTAAAATTCAGGAGGTGGTGGACCTGACCATTAATTTTTACCGAAGAAATTACATTGAAGGCCTGTTTTTAAGCTCCGGGATTTTTAAAAGTCCAGATTACACTATGGAAAGGTTAATTGCTGTTGCAAAAAAACTTCGGGAAGAAGAAAATTTTAATGGCTATATACATTTAAAATCCATTCCGGGTGCTAGTGATGAGCTCATGTATGAGGCTGGATTATATGCTGACCGATTATCCGTTAATATTGAAATTCCCACAATTTCCGGTCTTAAATTATTGGCACCAGATAAAAAGCATGAGGATTTTACTAAACCTATGCTTAAGGTCAGGAACGAAATTATTAAATATAAAAACGAAAAAAAGCTTATAAAGGCAGCGCCTAAATATGCCCCTGCCGGGCAAAGTACCCAAATGATTGTTGGCGCTACAGGTGAATCTGATAAAGATATCATGTATTCCGCTACGCATTTTTACAAAAACTACCATATGAAACGAGTGTATTATTCTGGTTACGTGCCCGTTACCAACGACAATCGCCTTCCTGCAATGGGTAGCCAAGTACCCATGCTTCGGGAAAATAGATTATATCAGACCGATTGGCTTTTGCGATTTTACGGCTTTAATGTAAGTGAACTATTAAATGATGCACATCCAAATCTAGATGTAGAGATAGACCCTAAATTAAGTTGGGCCTTACGTAACCTTCACCATTTCCCAGTAGATGTAAATAAAGCGGAGAATCATCTTCTTGCGCGTATACCAGGGGTTGGTATGACATCGGTTTCGAAAATTATAAAAGCTAGGAGATTTTCAAAATTAAATTGGGAACACCTTAAAAAGATGGGAATAGCCTTAAACCGTGCCCAATATTTTATGGTTTGTGATTCTAGACATTGGGAAAGAAGGGATTTAGAGGCTAATCATATTAAAGGAATGATTTTAAAAACATCTACAGGGAAATTTAGAAATAATTATAGTAGTCAATTGTCTCTTTTTAACTAATAATCAACACTTAATTCAGCCAAAATGGAATACCTAAATGAAACTAAACATCAGCTGTTAGTCCCAAAAACAAACCAACTTTTAGAACGAAGCCATACCATGGTCCTAAATACTGGTTATGCCTTTATTCTCCAGAGGAACAGGTTCAAAAAATATTGTATTGGCCAATGGAGAAAAATCAAAACATTTTACTTTTAAAACAAACAATATGAACACATCTAGAACATTAATTTACGACGGAAGTTTCAATGGTTTTTTAACTGCAGTTTTCACTGGATTTGAACAAAAATTAAGTCAAGTGGAAATACAAAGAAAGAGTCAATCACAAAATGGTTTGTTCACAGAGACAGAGACTATATTTACAAATGTTGAAAAAGCAAAAAGGGTTTGGAATGGTATTAGAAGTCGAAGTAACAATGCCATAAAGAATATTTATTTTGCCTTTTTAAGCGAGCAAAAAGGGATTGAACCCCTACTCTATCATTACATTCAGAAAGTAATGAAATCTGATAAAAACAAGGAATCCGATTTCTCTGATGATTGTATTTTAAAGATTGGACAATTAGCACACAAAGTAGGTCGTGAAAAGCATAGGATGGAAGCCTTTGTAAGGTTCCAACTAACCAAGGACGAAGTGTATTTTGCCAATATAGAACCAGACTTTGACGTATTACCCCTAATTTCTAAACATTTTCGTTCTCGATATGCAGACCAACAATGGATTATTTATGATGTTAAACGCAACTATGGCCTGTTTTATAATTTGCAAGGTGTAGAATTAATTTCCTTGGATTTAAAAGATGTACATAACAACGGTATACTTAAGAGTAATGTGTTTACCAATACGGAACATGATTATCAAGAACTTTGGAATAATTATTTTCAAAGTACCAATATTAAATCGCGCATTAATAAAAAATTACATATACAGCATGTTCCTAAACGCTATTGGAAATATTTAAGCGAAAAGAAAGAGGCTGTGTAATTTAAGGATGAATCAATAATACGGGTCTTATTTGCTTCGCTCCCCAACAAATTGGTCGCTTTTATTTTTGAAAAGCACATTAAATGTGGTGAGACTGCCATAAATACGGGTAATATATTGTTGCAGCTCAACTTTTTCCTGATCATCCAAGTTATTACTGGAATTTATTTTTTGTTCCATTACTCGAATCCGGTCACGCACCATTACTATTTTATGAAAAAAGGTGTCTATTGGAATTTCTTTATTACTAAGTCCAACTTCACCCGGTTCTAAAATAAGGTTACCACCTTTCCACTTGTCCGCAATGGCGACTTGCTCCGTAACATCGCTCCATTTTTTTAAGATAGAGACCAAAGAACTTTCTACATCAAAAAAGCTAATTGTATCTACATCATCATCTAGCCGCTCTATAACCTCAAAATCATCGTTAATATCAATGGTTTCCAAACCATTTTCCATAAACGTTACCCAGTAGTGTTTAGAAGAAACATTGGTTACAACCCCTTTGCCAAATTCCGAATGTTCAATACGAGAGCCTATACCTAATAATTGCATTTTTTATTTTTTATCAATATAAATGCTAATTTAAACTGACAATTAATTTTTGGCAAGTTGAAACAAATATAAAAGTTGGCAAATAATTGCCCATTAACGAAAAAACCTATGTTGTGAATTTGAACAACTTCCATTACATTTAAAGATTATCACTAATGAAGCAAATAAATCCCTGAAAATGAAAAAACTAAATTGGTTAGTAGTAATAGTATTATTGGTTATGGCTTGTGGTCAAGACAATAAGAAAGAAAACGCAGTGGCCAAAGAACCTTCCAAATTAAAAGCATTGATCATTGATGGACAAAACAATCATTTTATATGGCCAAAAACCACCATGATGATGAAAGATTATTTAGAGGAAACGAATCTTTTTGAGGTAGCTATTCACCGTATGGATTCGGTGTGGTTAGGCATAAAGTACAATCAATCGAGACCAGAAGCCTACACATCATTTATTGAAAAGTATCCTTTAGATTCTGCTGCTTATGGTATTTCCCATACTCCTATAACCACTTCCAATTTTTCCATTGATTTTGAACAATATGATCTAATAGTATCCAATTTGGGGGCAGAATCACCCTTATGGCCAACAGAAACTAGAGCGAAATTTGAAGAATATATGAATAATGGCGGTGGTTTTGTTGTTGTACATGCAGCAAACAATGCATGGGGAAATTGGCCTGAATATAACAAAATGATCGGTTTAGGAGCTTGGGGCGGACGAGATGAACAATCTGGGCCATATGTTTATTATAATGAGGAAGGCAAATTAATAAAGGATAATTCAGAAGGTGGTTGCGGATCACATGGTGCCGAGTATGAGTTTGAGGTAACAACACGTGCGCCAAAACACCCAATCATGCAAGGTTTACCTACCACTTGGTTACACACACCTGATGAAATGTATGAACGTATGAGAGGACCATTTGTTAATGCGACCATCCTTGCCACCGCATATTCAGATGTTGAAAAAAATGCACCACCATGGGACCCAACAGTAAAAGGGTTGGGACAGCATGTTCCTATGTTAATGGCCATTGATTATGGACAAGGACGAATATTTCATACAACACTTGGCCATTTTGATTATTCCGCTGAATGCGTTGGATTTATAACCACTTTGCAACGTGGTTCTGAATGGGCTGCAACAGGAAAGGTAACTCAAGCGATTCCCAGTGATTTCCCTACTAAAGAAAAATCAGTATCGAGAAAATGGGATAAATAATAGCTGTATTTACAAAAGTTTACGTTACTCAGGGCTATTTTGGCAACCTTGCTTTCTTCGAGTATCTATGAGATAAATAATCTTCCAGATACCCTCTTCCTTAAAAAGTTGAAAGGAATTAACACCGCAATGGTGAAATTTGTCGTTTAACCAAAACTCGTAGGGCGTCCATGCATTGGCCATGGCGCCATCTATCTGAATGCTGTAATTGATTATTTTTTCTTGAAAGTTAACGGAATCAGGTATGCTGATTATTGAGTTTATCAAATCGTCAAAATGCTCAGTTCGCAACACTTGCTTTCCTTCCCTATCAACTCCTATGGTCTGTAAAACCACTTCTGGACTCACAATTTTTTTCATGCCCTGTTCATCTTTTGCGTGAAAGGCATCAAAAAAAGAAATCACCGTATTTTTAACGTTCCTATCTTCTTCCGTCTGCCCAATCCCATAGGTAATTGTAAATATCGCCAATAGTAAAAGTGGATTTTTCATTTGATGCTGTATTAAAAAATTTTATATAAAATTAAGCATTATCCATTTGTTATTGTTTCTATCAACGAAATATTGAGTCTCATTAAAACTCCTTATTTTTATCAACATTAAAAACTTATAAATGTCTGTAGCAAAAAAAGAATATAAAAGGGTAACGGTTAAATCCTTGGTGGATATGAAAAGTAACGGAGAAAAGATATCCATGCTAACTTCATATGACTATTCCATGGCCAAGATAGTAGATGCCGCCAACGTTGATGTAATTTTAGTTGGGGATTCTGCCAGTAATGTGATGGCAGGTCATGAAACTACCTTGCCAATAACCTTAGACCAAATGATATACCATGCCTCATCGGTCATAAGAGCTGTAAAAAGGGCTTTAGTGGTTGTGGATCTGCCTTTTGGTAGTTACCAAAGTGATCCAAAAGAGGCATTACGCTCTGCCATTAGAATTATGAAAGAAAGTGGCGCTCATGCCGTAAAGGTTGAGGGTGGTACGGAAATTAAGGAATCTGTCAAACGTATCCTAGCAGCTGGTATTCCAGTAATGGGCCATCTTGGGCTCACACCACAGTCTATTTATAAATTTGGCACCTATACCGTAAGAGCCAAAGAAGAGGAGGAAGCCCAAAAACTAATGGAGGATGCCTTAATGTTGGAAAAATTAGGCTGCTTTGCAATTGTATTGGAGAAAATACCAGCAGAATTAACAAAGAAGGTATCTGAAAGCTTAACCATACCAACTATTGGTATTGGTGGTGGAAAATATGCTGATGGCCAAGTATTGGTTGTTCATGACCTATTAGGTATGACACATGAGTTCAACCCCCGTTTTCTAAGAAGGTATATGAATTTATATGAAGAAATGGGTGATGCTATTTCAAACTACGTAAAAGATGTAAAAAGTATGGATTTCCCAAGCGATGAGGAACAATACTAATTCAATATGAAGACAATCCAAAAGCCAATTCTTAGCAGATTGATGATACTTTTGATAGTCCTGCTAAATATAGGTTGTGATCAGATTTCAAAAGAAATAGTTCGTACCACTATAAAAAGTCATGATTATATTCAAGTGATCAGTGATTATTTTATTCTTACGAATATAGAAAATACGGGTGCTATGTTAGGTTTTGGCCAAAATTTTCCACCTATTTTGAAAGTTCTTCTATTGCAAGTATTACCATTGCTGGTTTTACTTGTTTTACTGTACCGTACACTGACGAAAACCAATTTAAATAAATGGATGGTTTTAGCATTTGCCTTTGTTATTGGCGGTGGTATTGGAAATTTGATTGATAGGATTGCTTATGGTTCTGTAACCGATTTCTTCCAGATACGCTTAGGTATTATTAAAACAGGAATTTTTAACTTGGCCGATGTAGCAGTTACGATTGGGGTTCTCCTCATCCTCTTTTTAAGTCTTACTGGTAAGAAATTATCTGTTTAACATTAAAACCTTCAAATAAACACTTCTTTTTGGGCAACAAACAACATTCTACTAAAGACAATCTTCAGGTACTTTTTGAGGACAACCACATCATCATTATTAACAAAAGACCTGGGGATATTGTACAAGGTGATAAAACTGGGGATACACCTTTAAGCGAAGTTGTAAAAAAATATCTAAAAGATAAATATCATAAACCTGGAAATGTGTATTTGGGCGTTGTGCATAGGTTAGATAGACCAACCTCTGGCATTGTGCTTTTTGCAAGAACCTCCAAAGCCTTACCTAGGTTAAATAAATTATTTGCAGACAAGGAAGCTAAAAAAACGTATTGGGCCATTATTAAAAAAGCACCCGAAACACCTGAAGGAACCTTGGTTAATTGGTTAAAGCGTAACCCTAAGCAAAATAAATCATACGCCCACTCAAATGAAGTTCCCGATAGTAAAAAAGCAATTTTAGATTATCGCATATTAAAAAAATTAGACCGGTATTTTCTGTTGGAAATTGATTTAAAGACAGGGAGACACCATCAAATACGTTCACAATTATCAGGCATAGGATGTCCAATAAAGGGCGATTTAAAATATGGTTTTGATAGAAGCAATGCGAATGGTAGTATTCATTTACATGCTAGAAAACTTTCTTTTAACCACCCCGTAAGTAAAGAACTAGTTACTGTTGTGGCACCCTTGCCTAAAGACCCAATCTGGGATGCATGTGTCTAATTTTAGTGTTTTTTAGTATTTCTAAGACCAAACGCTAAAATCATGAAACGAAACGTAACAATGCTTTCAGCTATTCTTTTTTTATCTGGATATGATATAGACACCTTTTACACTGCACATAAAAAGAGGATAATCAAATAATTGCTGTTAGAGTTTCTCTATTTAAGCTTACCACTAACCAATAGTGTTTCCCTAGAAATACAGTTTGAGGGCAATAACCCTACAGTTAATCAAAAACAGTGACGTTTTGTTTTTTCACAGATCTAAAACTTTCGATAACTACGGAGCTTACTATTAAAATTCCACCAATTACAGTTGTTACTTCCGGTATTTCATTTAGAAAAATCATACCAATAAGTATTCCATAAACGGGTTGTATACTGCTTAGGATACTAACTACAGTAATACTAAAATGCTTAAAAGTAATTAAAAACAAGGAATGGCCAATTGCGGTTGTGATAACCGCTAACGCAAGTAGGCCTTGCCACTGGTTGAGTATTGTAGAAACCTCTGTGAAAAACAGAACTGGTAATAGCAATACCCCTATTACAGCGGTCTGGTAAACCATTAACATAGTTCCGTGATACTGGGTTACTTTCGACTTCATCAAAACGTTACGCAAGGCGTATGAAAAGGCAGAAAGTACACCCATCCCAACTGCAATGGTCATTGAACCATCTAAATCAAAATCTGGACTCAAAAAATATATTCCACCCAAAACAAGAGCTCCCAAAAGCAAATGAATACGTTGAAGTTTAGTTTTTAATAAAATAGGCTCAAGAAATGCAGTTATTACCGGATAGGTAAACAAAGACAACATTCCAACAGCAACATTAGACCATTTTAAGGCATAAAAATAAAATAACCAATGAAGCCCCATTAAAACTCCACTTAAAAGAACAATTGGCATATCCTTTTTGTACACCTTTAACGAAATACCTTTCCATTTACAAAACAATAGAAGCACCAAAAATGCCAATATACCCCTAGATGCAGTGGTCACCGGTACAGGAAGGTCTACAAATCGACCCAAAGCACCAGATGTGCTGATAAATAACATCGCCAAATTAATTTCTAGCAAGTGTGAGAAATGCTTTCGATTCATTAACGATATAACTTAACGGGTATGTTGAAGCGCTTTTTCCCTAATAATCTGTGAAACTGGTTTGTTTTCCAAATGACTTTCCAACCAAGATATAATGTCTAAATATAAAAATGCCCTTTTTTCGTATGGATGGTCTTCATATTTCTTTAATTCTGAATGTAACTTTTGGAATTCCGCTCTTAGCTCATTTGGATAAATTCCTCCAAGGTTCCTTAAAAATTTGATCATTTCCTTTTGAACGGCATGCATATCATTCATTTTAAGCAAGAACTTATAGGTGCTCTTTAACTGTACCTCCAAATGATAGTCCATTCCCGCTTCATAATGTGCAACCAAACTTAAAACTCTAGCGAAACACATTAAGTCCTCGCGCATTTTAAGATTTTTATTGTCTATTATTTTCTTCAAATACAGAATACATGTTTTATTATCACCTATTCCAAAATACAAACAGGCAATTTTATAATACAATACCATTACATGGTGGGCATCGATCCTATCCTTGTGTTTATTTATGCCATACTCAATTATTTTTACGAGATATAGCCCTTTCTTAAATGTTCCTTCTAAAAAATGAAGGTTCAATTTGTTAGCATTTAGGTATAGAAAGGCAAGTGAGCTAATATTGTCATTTTTTGGAAAACTTTTGTCGTTTATTACATCTTCCAAATTATCAAGTGTTTCTTTAAGTTGAGAGCTGTATTTTACATAAAATAAGGATTCTAATAAATAATGATTCCCTTTTAAAAAGAAAACTGGGTTTAAATAAATCATTTCACTGTGCTCATAAAAAAGATCAACCCATTTACTGGCATATTTGTAACACGAAAGAAAATCTTGTATTAAAAAACTGTACCATAAATGCGCTTTATAAAGCCATAGTTTTTCCCTAAAGCCTAATTGCTCCAATTCATACTTTGGTAGATGTTTGGCAAAATAATCCTGGACTTTTTTTAAGTCCTCATCGCCTCTCACATAGCCAACTTTTAGCATCATCCCGTATAGTTGTAAGGATAAATTGGAAAGCTTGCTGGTCATTACATTTTGCTCGGAAAGTTCCTTCGCCTGCAAAGCAAGCTCGTTGGCCCTGTCTGGAATACTTCTCGTAATATATTGGGTCTCGATAATCTTTTCTAGCTCAACTATTTCATAGGCGATATTTTTTTCCTCATTATCAATGGCTGTAGATTTTGCCTTATCCAGAATTTTAAGACTTTGTTTATACAGGCCTTTTTGGTATAAAATGGTGGCAAAATCTAATTGCTCCCTAATTTGCACCCGTATATTCTGGTTAACAGGGTTTAATCTTAGGCTAACCAAAATCTGTTTGTACAGGTGTGCTTTCAGATTAGAAAGCTGTGCTTTTTTAACTATCCCACTTTCTAGGATCACCTTTTCATCATATTGCTTAATTTTGTCCAATAAATTGAATAGGGCCAGAAATTTCGCGTCAGTATTTACACCCAATCGGCCTACGTACAATTTAAATTGTCGTTTCTCAGATTTAGAGAGTGATTTGACCAAAACGAACAAAGCGTCTTTATGAGCATTTGTCATCGTAAAAAAAATAGTTTAAGTAATTGATTTTTAAGATATTATTTAGACTAAAAAGTATATTAACGTTGTAAATTATATAACAAAATTTGGGTTTTCAGTTAATAGCGTTATATATTCGTTTAACCAGCTAAAATTACACAAATATAATGAGCAAAGATATAGTACAGATATTTGATACTACACTAAGAGATGGCGAGCAGGTTCCTGGTTGTAAATTAGACATGGAGCAAAAATTGGTTATTGCCGAAAGATTGGATCTTTTAGGTGTAGACATTATAGAAGCTGGATTCCCTATTTCCAGTCCTGGCGATTTCAAATCGGTTGAGAGTATTTCCAAACTCGTTAAAAATGCAACGGTTTGTGGCCTTACCAGAGCTGTGAAAAGAGATATCGAGGTCGCAGCAGAGGCCTTAAAATATGCGAAAAGGCCAAGAATCCATACTGGTATTGGAACATCTGACTCCCATATTAAATTCAAGTTCAATTCAAATAGGGATGCCATTATAGAAAGGGCCGTTGAAGCTGTGAGCTATGCTAAAACCTTTGTTGAAGATGTAGAATTTTATGCTGAGGATGCCGGTAGAACCGATAATGAATTCTTAGCCAGGGTTTGTGAAGCCGTAATTAAAGCCGGGGCTACAGTTTTGAATATTCCAGATACCACAGGATATTGTTTGCCAGAAGAATACGGTGCAAAAATGAAGTTTTTAAAGGAAAATGTAACTGGAATAGATAAGGCAATACTTTCTTGCCACTGCCATAATGATTTAGGATTGGCCACTGCCAATTCAATTGCTGGGGTGATTAATGGGGCAAGACAAATTGAATGTACCATAAATGGTATTGGTGAACGTGCCGGTAACACCTCATTAGAAGAGGTTGTTATGATTATGAGGCAGCATCCAAACCTGAATTTAGATACTAGAATCAATAGTAAGTTGTTATATGATACCAGTAAAATGGTCTCAAATAAAATGGGCATGATGGTTCAGCCAAACAAGGCTATTGTTGGCGCAAATGCTTTTGCACATAGCTCCGGCATACATCAAGATGGCGTAATTAAAAATAGGGAAACCTATGAAATTATAGATCCTGCAGATGTAGGTGTTACTGAATCCTCAATCGTTTTAACCGCAAGAAGTGGTAGGGCCGCCTTAGCATATAGGGCCAAAATTGTAGGTTATGAACTGACCAAGCTACAATTGGACAAGGTATATGAGGAGTTTTTAAAATTTGCGGACCGTAAGAAGGAAATCGTGGATGAGGACATTCATGAAATAATTGAGGTAAGTAAGGTCAACCTTCAAAGCATTGGTTAACTATGCACATTAATATTGCTGTTTTAGGGGGTGATGGTATAGGACCAGAGGTGGTAACACAGTCAATTAAATGTTTACGATCCGTAGAGGAAACCTTTGGGCATAGCTTTACTTTTAAAAAGGCAATCATAGGAGCTGAGGCGATAGAGAAAAATGGCAATCCATTACCAGATGAGACCTTAAAAATCTGTAAAGATTCGGATGCAGTACTATTCGGTGCTATTGGTTCGCCAAAATACGATGGAAACCCTAGGGCCAAAATCTGGCCAGAACAAGGATTGCTTAGGTTAAGAAAGGAACTTGGGCTATTTGCAAATATTAGACCTGTAAAAGTTTTTCCAACCTTGGTCAGACAATCCCCATTGGCAAAAAGAATTGTTAAGAATACAGATCTGGTAATTTATAGAGAGTTGTCTGGCGGCATATACTATGGGGAAAAAACAAATAATGAAGATGACCTTGTTGCAACCGATATTTGCACGTACACAGAAAAAGAAATCAGCCGCATAACGCATTTAGCTTTTAAGGCTGCAAAGGCTAGGCGAAAAAAACTTACCCTTGTTGATAAGGCCAATGTTTTGGCAACATCTAGACTTTGGCGAAGAATTGTTTTTGAAATTGGAAAAAGTTACCCAGAGGTAGCCCTAGAAGCTCTTTTTATTGACAATGCAGCGGTGCAAATGATTTTGAACCCTACTCAGTTTGATGTTATTTTGACAGACAACATGTTCGGTGATATTTTATCGGATCAAGGCAGCGTAATTGCAGGGTCTATTGGATTACTGCCTTCCGCTTCCGTTGGTGCGGAGCATGCGATGTTTGAACCAATACACGGCTCCTATCCTGATGCAAAAGATAAGAACATAGCGAATCCTGTGGCCTCTATCCTAAGTGTAGCAATGCTTTTACAACATTTTAAACTCAACGAGGAATCAGATGCTGTGGTAGCCGCTGTCCTTAAATCATTTTCCAAAAAAATCGTTACCCCAGATATTATGGGAAGCAGCAAATACGGCACAAACTATGTGGGCGACTTTATTGCTGATAATATCATGGAAATTGATGACCACTTTAATATGAACGACGAAAATATTGGTTTAGGAAAATCTACCATCATTTAATTTGTCCTTACCTATTCTTCCAGCAATTGATTTAAAAAAGAATTGAATTCTTTTTTAAACTCAACAAATTTTTCTCCTGTTGCAGGTCCGTTAAATCCAGTGTGGATTTTTCTGACTTTTCCTTTTTTATCAATAAATATTGTAGTAGGATAGGATAAAACATGATTCAACATAGGTAGTTTTTCCTGTGCTTTCACTTTATCCGAACTTCCAAATTGTGCCAACAATACAGGATAGTTCACTTTAACCCTATCTACAAGTCTTTGGATGCTTTTTTGGGCAAGTGCTTCCGTCTTAGCATATTCAAAAGCCAAGCCAATCACCTTTAAATCCTCATTAGGGTTTTTATCAAGGTAGTCTACCAGAAATTTAGTCTCGTCCAAACAATTAGGACACCACGTTCCCATTATTTGGACTAAGACCACTTTATTGTTAAATCCTGTGTCCCCCAAAGAAACCATATTGCCGTTCACATCAGGAAACGAAAAGGCCAATTTATCATAACCTTTTTTTAAAAAAGTTAAGGAATCTGGACTCTCCAAATCAAAAAGCTCATTTCTTTTTGCTATAAAGGGCTCTTTGAAATGATTGCCTGAATAAAAAATCCCGTTCATAGTGGAATCTGTAACTTTAGCAGTGAACAAAAACGCGTGCGCACCATCAAAAGCTGATATTTTCAATGAATCCCCATCAACAATACCTTGTAAAAATCTATAATCACCAGTTGTAGTCCTAAACGTTCCGGTTACCTCTCCATCGATAAGCTTAAAAATCCCCTTTCCCATATACCTATCTTCTGTCATTGGACTAAATTCAGTTTCCCAAATACCCGTAACATCAACTTTACTTTGTCGCTTTTTAGAAAAACGACTAGATAAACCGTAACTAGCTTCAAAAGGCACTACCCTATCCAAACTTGCTATGGTGAATGCTCCCGAGATACTGGAATCAGTTGCCTTTCCAGCAATATATCCCTCAAAAACAGGTATTTTGATATTAATGGAATCCCCAACTAAAACAATCTCATCAACCGTTATTACTTCATCAGCATTATAAATATCCATTTGAAGTTTATTTCCGGTGCTCTTATAGAGCTTAAAATTGAATGGTAAGGTTTGGTTATCCATTACGGTCAATCTTCCCTGCCATATCCCTTCTAGTAAAAAATTCTGTTTTTTTCCTTTAGAACATCCAATAATTAGTGTTAAAACAATTATGACTTTCAAATAATTTTTCATCCATCAATTTTTATTAGTGGCGAAATAACAATATATATTGAAGTTTATAAAATTAAAAGCAAATCCGTTGTAAGTATATTGACTGTCTTAGGGCATTGTTTTATCTTTACCGGCTTTAAAAGCAATTAATGAAGATTTCTTACAACTGGTTAAAACAGTTTATAAATACGGATTGGGATTCCAATAAAACGGCCGAACTTTTAACAGACCTTGGTCTAGAGGTAGAGGGTATAGAGAATTTTGAATCCGTAAAAGGCGGTTTAAAAGGTATTGTTGTTGGACACGTCCTGAGCTGCGAAAAACATAGCAATGCTGACAAACTTAAAGTTACCATGGTTGATATTGGCGAAGAAACACCACTACAAATAATATGTGGTGCCCCAAATGTTGCCAAAGGACAAAAAGTACCAGTTGCTACTATAGGAACTACTTTATATACCAAGGAAGGCGAAGCTTGGGTAATTAAGAGAGGGAAAATTCGTGGTGAGGAAAGCCAAGGGATGATTTGTGCCGAAGATGAGTTAGGCTTGGGTGAAAGTCATGATGGCATTTTGGTTTTAGATGACAATTTGCAACCAGGAACACCATGCGCATCTGTTTTTAAGGTAGAGCTTGACGAGGTTTTTGAAATTGGCTTAACTCCCAATAGGGCTGATGCCATGAGTCATTTTGGTGTTGCCCGGGATTTAAAGGCCGGGTTAAAACAAAAGGAAATAAACAAGGAGTTAATTACACCCCCAACCAGTCATTTTAACATTGACAACCGTTCCTTGAAGATTGATGTAAAGGTAGTGGATAATGAACTTGCACCTAGATACTGTGGCATCACCATAAGCAATCTTGTGGTTCAACCCTCACCAGATTGGTTAAAGAACAGACTTAATGCCATAGGAATTACTCCAAAAAACAATGTGGTAGATGCCACCAATTATGTACTTCACGAATTGGGACAACCTCTACATGCTTTTGATGCGAATAAAATCAAAGGCAATGAGATAGTTGTGAAAACAATGCCCAAGGGTACAAAGTTTATAACATTGGATGGCATAGAAAGAGAATTAGATGAAGAAGATCTAATGATTTGCGACAGTGAAAAGCCCATGTGTATTGCTGGTGTTTTTGGCGGGTTACATTCAGGGGTTACAGAGGATACCACCGCAATTTTTCTGGAAAGCGCCTACTTTAACCCTGTATCTATTAGGAAATCCGCAAAAAGACATGGCTTAAATACAGATGCCTCTTTTAGATTTGAACGTGGCGTTGATATCGAAAATGTTGAATATAGCCTTAAACGTGCTGCCCTTTTAATTAAGGAAATTGCTGGAGGGGATATTACCTCTGAAATTATAGATCTTTATCCAAATAAGAAAGGAGATTTTGAGGTCTTCCTTGCTTTTGATAAGATTCATAATCTTATTGGCCAGGTAATTCCTGAAGATACCATAAAATCTATTTTAACATCACTGGAAATAAAGGTAAAAAATGTAACCGAATCCGGAATGGGTCTTTCAGTTCCCTCCTATAGAGTGGACGTACAGCGACAAGTAGATGTAATTGAGGAAATATTAAGGGTATACGGATACAACAATATTCAATTTAGTGAAAAACTAACGGCATCTATAGCTAGTACAGGCCCATTTGAAGATCATAAGATCCAAAATACCATAGGCAACCTTTTATCTTCAAAAGGGTATTATGAGATTTTGACCAACAGTCTCACAAGTCCAGAATATTATACAAAAAGTGATGGATTCGCGGATAAGAAAGCTGTTGAGATTTTAAATCCATTAAGCGGGGAGTTATCTATTTTAAGAAAATCTTCCATATTTTCTGCAATGGAAGCGGCCAGCTATAATATTAATCGAAAAAAACAAAACCTTCGGTTATTTGAATTCGGTAAAACATATTATAATTTAAATGAAGAGCGCCGGGAAGATAAATATTTAAGTCTGCTACTAACTGGCGACACCAGGGAGGCAAGTTGGACCCAAACATCTTCCAAGGTAAACTTCTTTCAACTTAAAACAATGGTACTTTCTATATTGGAAAGGGTAGGAATCACCACTTTTGAAGAGCAACCTGTAGGATCCGATTTATTTTCGGAAGGACTTTCAGTTTACAAAGGACCACACGAACTAGTAGAATATGGCGTAGTAAAAAAAACTATTTTAAAGCAGTTTGATATAAAACAAGACGTTCTTTTCGCCAATTTTAATTGGGACAATATTTTAAAATTGTTGAACAAAAAAGGAATCGTATACAGGGAAATATCGAAATATCCAGAAGTTAAAAGGGATTTTGCCTTATTATTGGACAATGCCATTACTTTTAAAGAAGTATATGATCTTGGATTTAAAGCAGAGCGTAAATTGCTTACCAATATTAACCTATTTGATGTTTATCAGGGTAAGAATCTTCCAGAGGGTAAAAAATCGTATGCTGTTAGTTTTACCTTACAAGATGCCAATGGCACGCTTACAGATAAACAAATAGAAAAAATTATGACTAAGCTTAAAACTACCTATGAGCGTGAGTTACAAGCTGAACTTAGATAATTAAATCTTTACAGGAAGAAATACGCTATCAATCTCATGGATAACCCCATTGCATTGATTAGAGTCTGCGGAAACAATTTTTGCCTTATTGCCATGGATATCAGTTAAGACGATATCGATTCCATTCATGGTTGCAGTGATTTTATCACCTTGCACGGTGGTGAAAGTGGCTTTGCCATTGCCCCTGCACATAGCCTTAAGGATTTTCGATGCAGATATATTTCCTGCAATGATATGATATGACAGTACCGCTCTGAGCTCCTTTTTATTTTTTGGATCCATTAATCGTTCCTGTGTCAATTCAGACAGTTTGGCAAAAGCTACGTTAGATGGCGCAAACACAGTAAACTGTCCATCATAATCCAATACCTCGTCCAGTTCAGTGGCCCGTAACGCTTTTAACAAATAACTGTGGCGCTCATTTTTCTCGGTACGCTTAATTATAGATGTTTGAGATTCTGCTAAATAGGTAGATATATTATTAATAGGAGAGATGCTTATTTGTTCCTGAGCCCTAGAAAATAGGGTGAACAAAGCTAGGCATAGACACACGGGGAATGTCCAGTTTTTCATATTCATGGTTCTTAAAGGGGCGTACTATTCTCGTAATCGACGAAAGGTAAACTTTCATCGACAATATACAATCTAAGTTCTATTTCCAAATGCAAATAATCCCTAATACTATAATTTTAACTTTTATTTAACATTTGATTGGATTAAACAAAATTTTAGTGGAATTATTAATTCGCTAACTTTGAGATAATTGCTAAAAAAGAGGATATGTTGCTAAGAAAGACGAATCTAAAAGAGAAGTTGGATAGGGAAAGGCTAAAACAAATTGGTGCTCCTGAAATTGCGATAAAAAAGGTTTATGAAATATTCGCTAATGTGTCAAAAAACTATGAACGCATAGAACATAATTTCTCAAACCAAAAAGACAACCCACCAAATAACTTTAATATAGATTTACTGGATGCTTCTAGCATTTATCATATTGATCAGATCAAAAAAATCTGTATTGACTACCGTTTGCGATTTTTAAACACTAACTATTTTAAAGGAAAAATTCCTTATGAGGCCATTTCAAAAATAAGTACTCTAGAAAGGGAACATGCTATTGAAATTAAAGGATTTAAAATAATAGCGCCTTCTAAACTGTTTAAGTTAGAAGATAAAGACGACCCTCTATTATTTGCCCCATTGGGAAATGGCTATTTTTATTTGATTCATAAATGGGGTAGTGATTTACACCCTTTACGTAAATTTTTAATGTGGCCTTTTAAAAATGTAATAAACCTAATTTCAGTAGTTTTGGTTATGAGTCTTTTGGTTACACTATTGGTTCCAGAAGGGTTGTTTTCAAAAAATAATTCCGCAGTAGAATTTTGGATTATCTGCTTTTTTATGTTTAAATGTATAGCGTCTATAGTTATCTTTTATGGTTTTGCACATGGTAAAAATTTTAATCATGCCATTTGGAACAACAAATACCTTAAGGCTTAATTAAATATAACTAGACATTAATTAATGTTCGTGCAATTCCATCCAAATCCAGATAGTCAACAATTCTTAGGCTCTGGCGAAGGTTTAATACTTAAAATCGCTCTTTTACTCAAGCTATTAAACCGTAACAGCATACATTTTACCTCGCTGCTCCTTTAATGCCTTATCGGACATATACTCGTCAAATGTAGAATAACGGTCAATGTTGCCTTTTGGTGTCAATTCTATAATTCTGTTTGCTACCGTTTGTGCAAATTCATGGTCATGGGTTGTAAATAAAACCGTCCCTTTAAAGTTCTTTAGGGAGTTATTAAAAGCAGTGATACTCTCAAGATCTAAGTGATTTGTAGGTTCGTCCAACATAAGTACGTTGGCACGTAACATCATCATTCTACTTAGCATACACCTAACTTTTTCCCCACCAGATAACACGGTACATTTTTTTAAGGCTTCTTCACCACTGAACAACATCTTACCCAAAAATCCGCGAATGTGCACCTCTTCACGCTCCTCCTCTGTTTTGGCCCATTGTCTTAACCAATCTACCAGATTAATGTTTTCTGTAAAAAAATGACTGTTATCAGCGGGTAAATAGGATTGATTGGTAGTCACACCCCATTGAAAATCACCACTATCTGCCTTCTTATTTCCATTTAATATTTCATAAAATGCAGTGGTAGCCCTAGAATCTCTTGATATAACGGCAACTTTATCTCCCTTTGCCAAATTTATATTTACATTGTCAAAAAGTAACTCACCTTCTTCAGTGGATGCCTTTAGGCCATCTATATTTAAAATTTGGTCCCCAGCCTCTCTTTCCCTTTCAAAGATAATGGCAGGATATCTTCTACTAGAAGGTTTTATATCATCTACCTTAAGCTTGGAGAGCATCTTTTTTCTTGAGGTAGCTTGTTTACTTTTTGCAACGTTGGCACTAAATCGCATAATGAACTCCTGAAGCTCCTTTGCTTTTTCCTCTGCCTTCTTATTTTGTTGTGCCCTTTGTCTGGCTGCCAACTGACTACTTTCGTACCAGAAAGTGTAATTACCGGAATATAAGTTGAGCTTACCAAAATCTATATCACCTATATGTGTACATACCGTATCTAAAAAATGCCTATCGTGAGAAACAACAATAACTGTATTTTCATAATCGGCAAGAAAATTCTCTAACCAATTAATGGTCTCATAATCCAAGTCGTTAGTAGGCTCATCCATTATCAATACATCTGGATTTCCAAATAATGCTTGTGCCAACAACACCCGCACTTTTAGCTTAGAGTCCATTTCCGACATCAAGGTAAAATGAAGTTCAGCCCCAATTCCTAAGTTAGACAAAAGTGCTGCGGCATCACTATCCGCATTCCAACCATTCATTTCTTCAAATTGAACTTGCAACTCCCCTATCCTATCTGCATTTTCATCACTATAATCTGCATAAAGGGCATCAATTTCCTTTTTTATCTCGTAAAGCGGTTTATTTCCTTTAACAACGGTTTCCAAAACAGTAAATTCATCAGCTGAATTATGGTTTTGTTCTAGAATGGACATTCTTTTGCCAGGCTCTAGATGAACATGACCAGATGTTGGGTCCATTTGACCGGATAGAATTTTTAGGAATGTAGATTTACCGGCGCCGTTAGCCCCAATGATACCATAACAATTACCTTGTGTAAACGTTACGTTTACTTCATCAAACAATACTCTTTTCCCAAATTGAACCGAAAGGTTAGATACCGATAGCATAATCTCTTATTTAAAATCGGTGCAAAAATACAGAAATTTAAAGGCTAAAACCAACAAACTTAACATACAACGTATTTAACTTATACTATATCTAGTTCCTGCAATTTTTAACTAGCCATTAACAAGATGGGTAAATTTGGTTCAGTACTTTTGGAGAAACAGTTGCCCATTTGTGTATGGATAAATATTTACCTCTAGCACTTATTCTTTTAATTTTTAGTTGCAATACCTCCAATGAAGAAAGCGATGAAGTTATTTTTGCTGGGGAAATTGTGAATCCTACAGACGAATATGTTGTTTTGTACAAGGGAAGTTCCGTAATCGATTCTGCGAAGCTCGATGGCAACAACCGCTTTTCATTTCATTTAAACTCAGTCGAAAACGGACTATATCACTTTAACCACAAGCCTGAGCAGCAATATGTTTTTCTAGAAAAAGGGGATAGCCTTATGGTAAGGTTAAATACTATGTATTTTGATGAATCCTTGGTTTTTTCAGGAACCAACGAAGAGTTGAACAACTTTTTAATAGAAGTGTTTTTGGCAGATGAGGAAGTAGAGCAGACAATGTATTCCGAGTACTACGAATTGGAGGCTGCTGATTTTTCAATGAAAATTGATGCCTTAAGAAAGGAAAAACTTAATGTTCTAGATAAATTAAAGACAGATGCTGACTTGTCGGAAACAGCATATGAAATTGCAGAGGCTAGTATCAACTACACCTTTTATAAGTATAAGGAAATATATCCTTTTAAACACAAACGTAAATTAAAGGAAGACGAACTACATAATCTCCCAAAAGATTTTTATGCCTATCGTAAGGCTATAAATTATAACAACAAAAACCTCATATATTTAAGGCCATATTACCATTTTATGAAATCGCACTTAGGTAATTTGTCCTATATGACCTGTTCCAAATCTTGTGGAAAGGAAAATGGGGTTATTACCAATCAACTTCATTTTAATCAACACAAACTTACTATGATCGATAGTTTGCTTGCTGAAAAAGAATTGAGGGATAATCTTTTTAGAAACGTAGCCTTTGATTATTTGCTGAGAGAACATGATGAACCCGATAGCAGCAAAATTTTTATTGATGAGTTCCAGAAGGTATCTGGGAACAATATGCACATTAAGGAAATAGAAAAATTATACCAAGGAATACGAAACATACAGCCAAATAGTCCTGTGCCAGCTGTCAAGGTTTTGACTATGGATAGCCTTGAAGTTTCACTTACGGATATCACCAAGAATAAAAACGTTGTATTCTATTTCTGGTCAGCAACGGATAAGAGTCATTATGAAAATATCTTTAATCGGGTAAGGGAGCTTGAAAAAATGAAACCGGACTACGATTTTATAGGAATAAATATCCGTACAGAAAATAATAATTGGAAAGCCATAGTAAAAAACTCAAAATTAACACCAGGCTCACAATTTAGGGCTGGGGATTTTGAACAGCTTTCAGAAAAACTTATTCTTTATCCTATGAACAAATGTATTATTGCAAAAGATGCACTTATAGTTGATGCTTTTTCCAATATATATAGGAACTTATAGACTTACAAGGAATCAAACCTAATTTTTATTTACTGCTATAATTCATTAATAGTTTTTCGTACCAATTATCAGGTAAGACCCTTTTTAAAATAATTGAAAATTTCTGAAAAAATGTTCCAACCTTATAATGGATTTTAGGGTTTTTGGCCTCAATTATCCCATGTACCTTTTTTGCCACTTGAATGGGGTTGCCACCATTATCCACATCTTTATCTATTGCTTTTAAGGTATCCCCATACACTTTTTCATAAGGGGAATTTTTAATTACTGGGGCGTGATACCTACCAGATGCTATGTTGGTGGCGAAGTCACCGGGGGCCAAACAAGTAATGTTAATTCCAAAAGACTTGGTTTCCATTCTTAAACTTTCGGTAATAATTTCCAAAGCACCTTTTGTGGCTGAATATATTCCCCTGTAAGGAAGGCCCATATAACCAGCAATAGAAGTAATATTGATAATTAAACCTTTTTGCTGTTTTCTCATAATGGGCAAAACGGCCTTGATCACATTCAATGGACCACTAAAATTGGTATCAAAAGCATTTACTATTTCTTCAGAGGGCGTTTCCTCTAATGGCCCTGTAATTCCTACACCAGCGTTGTTTATTACCACATCTAACCTAACTTCATTGGTCAGTACTTCATCGATACAATCTTTAATGCTCTGTGCATTACGAACATCCATTTGCACCAACTTAAAATCATTGAAATTTGGATATTTAGCTATATTACGAGTAGTACCATAGACATTATATCCTTTTGTTGTTAAGTAGATACCAATAGCTTTACCTATTCCCGAAGATCCACCGGTAATTAGAACAGTTTTTGATTTCATTTCACTTTCAAGTTATCAATAAGAATTGATATTTAGAATTGAGTTATGCCCAATTTGCCGTTGCAGTACTAAACTAGAATAGAGATCCACATGTACAAATCCCATATGTTTGGTTGACTATTGGGTACAAAAAAAGGCAAGCTACCTACATCGCACCGCTACGACCGTATACCCTTGCTGCGTTCCCACCCTGGGGGATTCTACAGGAGCTGGTCGTGTAGGACTTGCCGGGTGCAAATATACAATCTTTTAAATCTTTCACAATCCTTTTTCATTGTAAATTTTATCAATTAACTTGCCGTTTTAAGATTAATTCATCCTGGTTTTGACTTAAGTTTTATACTATAAAAATATACATCTTATCATGAATTTATTCAAATTGCTATTTATCAGCATAATTACTTTTATTTTGGCCTCATGTGGTAGTGGTAATCAAAAAGCATCCGCATTATTTGAAATACAGATTGAAGGCAATACAAAACAATTTAATAATAATGACTTAGTAGGCATTGCTGTCAAAAACATTAAAAACAAGGCTATTGACAACATTAGTTATAGCATTGATGGGCAAGAGCTACAATTACAAGACAATAAAATAGCCATTCAATCTACAAAGCTTGGCAATAAAGAACTAAAGGCAACCATTAGCTTTGAGGGTAATTCTGTTGAAGTATCCAAAAAAATTAAAATACTAGCGCCCAAGGCACCCGAAATTTACACGTATACCATTATTAATGAATATGCTCATGACACCAATGCCTATACCCAAGGGCTAGAGTTTTACAATGACACTTTATATGAAGGAACTGGGAAAAATGGTCGTTCCTTTCTACGAAAATGGAACTATAAAACAGGTGAAATTTATGGTCAAGTGGATTTGGACCAGACTTATTTTGGCGAAGGAATTACGATTTTAAAAGACAAAATTTATCAATTGACTTGGCGTAGTGGTATGGGTTTTATATACGATTTAAACACCATGATGAAATTAGATAATTTTCAATACGGTAAAAGCAGGGAAGGCTGGGGGCTTACAAATGATGGGGTTAGGTTAATAAAAAGTGATGGTACCGAAAAAATTTGGTTCTTAAATCCAGAAACTATGACTGAAGAAGGCTTTATTGAAACCGTTACCAATAGCTCCATATTCAACAAAGCAAATGAATTGGAATATGTAAACGGCAAATTGTATGCAAATGTTTACCAAAAGCCAAGTATCATGATTATTGATTTAAATTCAGGGGCTATTGAAGGAGTGGTTAATTTTAGTGGTTTAAGTGACAAAGTAACCAAAACTGCAAACTGGATAGCTACGGACAATGTGTTAAATGGTATTGCCTATCATCCAGAACGAAAAACCTTTTTTGTTACGGGCAAGGATTGGGACAAACTGTTCGAGGTTGAAATACATAAAAAGTAGAATGTCTACCTTCCAAAAATCAATTGTTGTCAAAGAAGATGACCTAGACGACCTAAACCACGTCAATAACGTTAGATATGTACAGTGGATACAGGACATTTCCAAGGAACATTGGCAATACCAAGCGCCAAAAAAGGCCCAAGACGATTATATCTGGGTGGTGTTAACGCATCATATCGCGTATAAATCCTCTGCAGTTTTAAATGACAAGATTTCATTAAAAACATATATCAAAAAAAGTGAGGGTGCCAAATCTATCAGAGTCGTTGAAATGTTCAATGAAATAACAAATGTGTTATTGGTGCGTTCGGTTACGGAATGGTGCCTTTTAAATAGATCCACTTTAAAACCAATGCGCATATCTGAAGATATCAAAAAAATATTTTCATAGTATTAACATGTAAAAAGAAAAGGTGCGTTTCAATTTATTGTCCATATTAGCTATTCTTTTATTTATTCTTTGGGGAAGTTCCTGCAGAAAAGATTTTGAATATGCAACCAGCGCGGGCAATCTAACCTTTTCCAAGGATACCGTTTTTTTGGATACTGTGTTTAGTTCCATAGGTAGCAGCACATATATATTAAAGGTATATAACACTACAAGGGATGACATTATGATACCATCAATTCAATTAAGAAATGGTGAAGAAAGTTTTTATAGACTTAATGTTGATGGGGTTCCTGGAAAATTATTCAAAAATGTTCCTTTATATGCAAAGGATAGCCTCTTTATTTTTATTGAAACCACCATTACTACCACAGAGACAGACCCTATTGCTTTTATATATACAGATGCCATAGTTTTTGATACGGATACCAACCAGCAAAAGGTTGAATTGGTGACATTGGCCAAAGATGCCATTTTCCTATATCCAGGCAAAAATGAAAATGGAAATAACAAACAACTTATATTAGGAAAAGATGAAGAAGGCAATGCTAGTATAGTAGATAGCTTTGGTTTAACAACCGAACAACTAAATTTCACCAATATACGACCGTATGTCATTTATGGATATGCTGTTATTGACAGTTCCCAAACATTAATTATTGATAGTGGAACTAGAGTACATTTTCACCAAGATTCAGGTATTTTGGTAAACAAAGGAGGTAGATTGATTATTAATGGGAACCTAAGTGAAAATAATACTTTGTTGGAGAAAGAGGTCATTTTTGAAGGTGATAGACTGGAACCTTCTTACAGTGATCTTCCTGGTCAATGGGGCGGAATATGGATTACCAAAGGCAGTATTAACAATCAGATTGAATATTTAACCATTAAAAATGCCGGAACCGGTATTTATGTGGAAGGGCTTGAATCTTTGTCTACCCCTACCATTACTATAAAAAACAGCCAAATATATAATAGTGCCAACAATAATATTGAGGCAAATGACACTCACATTCGCGCCGAAAACGTTGTTTTAGGCGGTGCGGGCAAATCGTCCTTACATGCTTATAATGGTGGTATCTATAACTTTACCCATTGTACAATTGCTAATTATTGGAACCATGGTTTTAGGACGCAAGCCGCTTTAAAAATTAGTAACTCCTCTAAATTTATAGGTGAGAACGAAGCAAATGATCTAGTTGTCGCAAACTTTAAAAATTGTATTATTGATGGCAATGGCCTTCAAGAACTTTCACTATTGGACAATGGAGAGAATGAGTTTGATTTTATGTTCCAAAATTGTATGATAAAAATAGGTGAAAATTCAGGTCAAGATTCCCCGCTTTATGCTTTTGAAACAAATGCTAGATATTCAAACATATTCCTAAATAGTTCTATGGACTATTTTCGTCCTACAAAAAACAATTTTATGATAGGTTTAGAATCAGAGGTCATTAATTCAGGATTATTAGAATTCGCACAAGAAGTACCTCTTGATATATTGGGAAAGAATAGAACTACAGTCCCAGATTTAGGTGCTTTTCAGGCAACATCAAGAGAAGAGTAACTTATATCGTTCTTTTTGTGATGTATTTTCTTTCAAATCAAGCACTTGCAAACATAATATCACTATATCCTCCATTTTTATAAGGTTTTCCTAGTCATCTTTTTTTGTGTCAATTAGTAACTTGCCATAGAACACTATTGCCTTGGAATACAATTATACCATAATCGACTCTGATGCTATCTCTAACTTGCAATTGCGCACGTTGTTAGAGGAGTATGGTGATTTTAATTGTGTCAGTGAAAACCATACTGCTAATGATGGACTTAATAGTATATTGAAGTTCTCACCTGATATTGTATTTATAAATCTAAATAAGCAGGCGGCATCCCTTTTTCAAATTGTAATAGAATTACATCAATACATGAATACCATTCCCATGTTCATCGGTATATCCAAGACCAAGGAATATGCATATGATGCCATTAAAAACGGTTTTTTTGATTATTGGCTATTGCCATTTAACGAATTTGATATTCGAAAATCCATATTAAAACTTAAAAAGAAAGCACCCAAAGAAAAGGAACCACAGACTTTGTGCTTAAAATCTTATAATGATTTTCAGTATCTAAACACTGCAGATATTCTATATCTACAGGCAGATAACAATACCACAGAATTCTTCATGAAAGACGGCACCGTCAATAATGCATTTAAGACTTTAAAAACTTTTGAAAATCAGCTCCCTAAAAATTTTGTGCGCATTCACCAAAGTTATATCGTAAATACCGATTATATCTCACGTATTAATTTTGGCAAATCTATTTGTGCCCTAAACCAAGGGGACAAACAACTTCCTTTTTCTAAATCATATAAGGATAAAATGGACCAATTAAAAAAAACATTGTCCAAAAACTCCGTTTCCTCCCTTAATTAATCAAATTCTCTCAAAATCTAACCAAATACTCACAGACCGGCACCATTCACTAAGTGCTGGCAAAAATGCTGTTTTTAGCTGTGTAAGGATATTACCTTAGTAGTGTAATAAAAAATCCCTAACTAAAAAAACAAATAATATGAAAAAAGCAGCAAGTATTTTCGCAGTAGCATTAATGGCCCTAGGATTAACAACTTATGTAGTTGAAAACACTGCCAACGAGTTTGACTTTATGCAAGATTTGAGTACTATGCTTGCCTGTGATAATTGTGACCAGAAAGCCGATGAAAGAGAAGATCCTACCGCATAAATTTATCCCATAATATTTAGTGAGCCCTGGGCAAAATTGCCCAGGGCTTTTTTATTATCTTGTAGGCAATGACAGAAAAAATAAATTGGCTTAATTTTTATTTTCTATTCCTTATTTGGAGTAGTTTTTCTTTTGCTCAATCTATCCCTGTAAATTCTACCAATAATTTTAAAGAGCAAGATAGTGTCTCATTCTACATTGATGCCAGTAAAAATGCTTTACTAAATGGCGACGAACAATTGTTGCTATTAAAAAAAGCCATTTCATACGCTAAAAACACAAGCAATGACTCCTTAAAAACAAAGCATTTTTCAAAGCTTTCCTTTATGTTTTTAAGATTTAATGAGGCATCCTTATTTAGAGAAATCAATACAGAAACAATAGTTCTTGCCAAAAAAGTAAAGGATTCCGCAGTCTTGGCTGAGGCCTATTGGGATAGGGCATCTTTTTATAACAGGCAAACTAATTTAGATAGCGCCTATTACAGCTATTCCGAAGCCCAAAAAATTTACGAAAAACAAGGTAATGCTTTTTATTCTGGTAGAATGTTATACAATATGGCCTTGGTACAAAACAAAGTACGGGATTATATTGGTAGTGAAACCACGACTATTCTAGCTATTGAACGTTTAAAACCATTAAACAAATACAAACAGCTCTATCAATGCTATGATAATCTAGCCATACTTTCAATTGCTTTAGGTGAATATGATAGGGCACTACAATATTACGACCAGGCATTTTTCTATATAAATAAAATGAACAATCCTAAAGCATTGGTAACCAGTAATATAAATAATTTGGGAACTGCCTATTTAAGTAAAGGCGATTATAAGCAGGCTATTAAAAATTTCAACGAAGTGCTGGCAACGGATAGTTTACAAATCAAAGACCCTATTCTTTATGCCAAAGCCCTAAATAACTTAGCCTTATCCAAAATTAAATCTAATGATACTTTAGGAACACCGGCATTAATAGAAAAATCAATTACCTTAAAAGATAGTTTAGGTGATACACAAAGCCTGGCTTCCTCTTATTTCACCATGGCAGAGTATCATTTATACAGAAAAGATACCGCTGCTGCCATAAAAAATATAAATATATCATCTAGACTTGCAAGGGAAAGTAGCAATAATGAACGCTTTTTGGAATCCCTTGCACTCTTAACAAAATTAGATAATAAAAATGCATCGCTTTATGCCAATGAGTATATAATGCTTAATGATAGCTTACAAAGTGAGGAACGTAAAATAAGAAACAAATTTGCCCGAATCCGTTTTGAGACAGATGAGTTTATTGCAGAAAACGAAGAGTTAACAGAAGAGAAGGCTGTCTTATCCAAGCAAAAACAAATGTGGACGGGTATTTCCATTGTTTTTTTTATGCTTGGAATATCAGTTTATGTCATAATTAACCAAAGGGCCAAAAACCAGAAGTTACTCTTCCAACAACAGCAACAGGCGAATAACCAAGAAATTTTTAATTTGATGTTGGCCCAGAAACAAAAGGTAGATGAAGTTAAAAGATTGGAACAAAAAAGAATTTCAGAGGAATTACACGATGGTGTTTTAGGAAAAATGCTGGGAGCAAGAATGGTCTTGACGGGCTTAAACAAAAAATCGGACGAACAAGCCATTTTAGAACGTTCCCAGGCTATTATCGCATTAAAAAATGTTGAGCATGAAGTCCGCTCCATATCACATGAGCTTAGTCATAGTGCCTATCAGAAATTAAATAATTTTGTGAATTCTATTGAATCATTATTATCATCAGCTAAATCAAATTCGGATATTAATACCGTTTTCACCTTTAACGAAGACGAGGATTGGGATCATTTAAACGGAGAAATAAAGATCAATATTTATAGAATAATCCAAGAAACTTTACAAAATGCCATAAAACATGCCGAATGCCAAAATTTCTTTCTTAATTTTGAGTGTCATGAAGATACATTGGTAGTGACAACCAGTGATGATGGCAAGGGCTTTGTTTTGGAGAAAGAGCGTAAAGGTATAGGAATACGCAACCTTAGTTCTAGAATTGATAAGTTAAATGGAACTTGGAAGATAGAAACCGAACCTAATAAAGGAACTAAAATTGTAATGACAATACCTTTACAATTCAATTCCAATATAACGGATGATACTAAAGAAAGACTTCAGGGCGTTTAATTAAAATAATCTTGGAAGAGAAATTATGGATACGGTAAGGATTTTAGCAGTAGATGATCACGAGATGACAACTTTAGGCTATAAATATATCTTGGAAGATTCTGAATTCGAAGAATTTACTGTTAAGGTAGAAATAGCTAAAAGTTATGATAAAGGCAAAGAAAAAATAGAATTATCTGCCAGAAGCTTGCCATACGATATTATACTATTGGACATTCAATTGTTTCCATCACAATCAAAAGACCCTAGAACCGGTGTAGATCTTGGACTTTTAGCAAGGGAGCTAGTCCCAAACTCCAAGGTTGTTTTTATGTCTTCCTTCAGTGACAACTATCGGATAAATAATATTTTTAAGACTGTTAACCCCGATGGTTATATGGTTAAGTCAGAAATCGACGAGCTATCCTTAAAAGCAATGGTTGAAACAATTATGCGAAACCCTCCATACTATACCGCTAGTGCTTTAGCTGCCATGCGACGTAGAATGTCTAGTAACATTGTGATAGATGATCAAGACCAGAAAATATTATACCATTTGTCCAGAGGTGTCAATACCAGGGATATTGCTCCATTAATTGCGTCGGCAAACACAACGGTTGAAGCTAGAAAAAGACAGTTAAAGTCGATTTTTGGAGTCAAAAATGGAAATGATTTGGCCTTAATCGAAGAAGCCAAAAAAAGAGGTTTTTTATAATTAATTTTTAAACAAGTTGGCTTTTACTTAACAAAAATCAATTTTAAGAGCTTTTTACCTAAAAAAACCACTATTCCCTCCAAAATTCTATGGTTTTCCTAGTAATTAGGAATTTACTTAAATCCTATCTTTAGATTCATCAACTAAAACAAGGAATTAAGTATGTTTTTGAATTTTAACACAAAGCACCTTACTAATGCTTATTCAGAAATAAGTGGAATTGAAATATTTTTGAAATCACTCGAATTTCATTATTTCTCAGAGATTAAATTACGTAATTGTAGTACTAGTCCATTAACATTTGAAATGGGACTAGACCTGCATTGTCCAATTACCTTGTTAGAATTATTGGCTCAATTCAATAAAGGAATCTGGGGAAGTGATGAAGCCAATACCTCTCCTTTAAAATCAAGTTATACGGAATTAACTTGTCAGAATCATATTGAGATAGATATTGAAGAACTGACCCTTACGCTAAAGGATACCAATATTGTAATTAAAAAAATAAACAATAGAAGTATAGTTCATGAATTAAACCATATTCTAAAACAATTAGGGAAACACTATATCTTCCTTACCATGGGTCTTACAGAAAAACCTTATGAGATTTTCGTCTCCGTTGATGAGGATAGTTTACAAGAGCCAGAACCTTTTGGGGAATCTTCCGAACCTGAAGTATCTAGCTATTATAAATTTTGGGGTGTTTATTTTGAATCCAAAGAAGATGCTATGATCTATGATTTGGAAAACCATAAATATATCCCTGCCGATTTAGATTTTTATATGACCGATGAAGATTAGCTATTTTTAAGCCTTCACCAACAAATCATTAAAAATAGGCCTTGTCTGCATCATTGCATTTACCTTTGATTTTACACCTGCAATTACAGCATCGTCCTCTGGATTGGTAATTACTTGGTCTATAAGACCTACAATGGTTTCCATATCTTCTTCCAATAATCCCCTAGTAGTGATTGCAGCCGTACCAAAACGTATTCCAGAGGTTACAAATGGCGATTTATCATCAAAAGGCACCATGTTCTTGTTAGCAGTTATATCTGCTAAAACCAACGCTTTTTCAGCATCTTTACCGGATATGTTTTTGTTGCGAAGATCAATAAGCATCATATGGTTATCTGTACCGCCAGAAATAATATTATAATCACGGGATACGAATGCATTGGCCATAGCATCTGCATTTTTCTTTACTTGAAGCATATATTGCTTAAACTCATCTGTTAATGCTTCACCAAATGCAATTGCCTTGGCAGCTATAATATGCTCTAATGGGCCACCTTGATTTCCTGGAAACACAGCCAAATCCAACAGAGCGGACATCTTTCTTAACTTACCATTTTTAAGTGTTATTCCAAAAGGATTGTCAAAATCCTTACCCATCAAGATCAAACCTCCACGAGGACCTCTCAAGGTTTTATGGGTTGTCGTGGTTACAATATGGCAATGTGGAATTGGATCACTCAAGATTCCTTTCGCAATCATACCAGCAGGGTGTGATATGTCTGCCAATAACAAGGCATTTACACTATCCGCTATTTCCCTAAACCTTTTAAAGTCAATATCTCTTGAATAAGCAGAGGCACCGGCAATAATTAATTTTGGTTGTTCTTTTGTAGCAATTTCCTGTATTTTATTATAATCCAACATTCCTGTTTTCTCATCAACACCATAAAAAACAGGGTTGTACAACCTACCAGAAAAATTGACCGGTGAACCATGGGTTAAATGCCCACCATGGGATAAATCAAATCCCAAAATAGTATCTCCCGGTTGTAAACAAGCGTGATAAACAGATGCGTTTGCCTGTGACCCAGAATGAGGTTGAACATTGGCATATTCAGCGCCAAAAAGCTCCTTTGCCCTGTCAATTGCCAATTGCTCTATTTGATCTACCACTTCACAACCACCATAATAACGTTTGCCAGGATAACCTTCAGCATATTTGTTGGTTAACACAGAACCAGCAGCCTCCATAACCTGTGGACTTGTGAAATTTTCAGAAGCTATCAACTCAATCCCATTAATCTGGCGTTGCCTCTCCAATTCTATAAGTTCAAAAATGCGATTATCCCTTTTCATTATTTTGTTAATTATGATAAGCTGCAAAAATACAAATAGCTATTGTTTTAAGTGAAAAAAAAGAAGCTTTTGGTCAAATATTTATTAATAATAGTTGATAACTCACAAATTTAAAAGAACCTGTTTTTTAATTTATTGCTGGCAGCAAAACTACTTTTTATCGGTTTTACACTATTCTTCATCCTTAATCGTTATTAGTAAAATGTATTGTGGCACGGCCATTGCCATACCAACCATAAACCAAAAATAATTTAGTCATGAAAAATATTCTACTTTTTAGTGTACTACTAGTCTTATTCTCCTGTAGTGGGGTAAAAAAAACCCAGGAAGCATTAAATACTGGCAATTATCAAGCTGCCATTAACAAAGCGGTAAGCAATATTGCCGAAAATAAAAGTAAAAAAAGTAATCAGCCATATATATTGCTCTTGGAGGAAGGTTTTGAAAAAAATACAGAGCGTGAACTTCAACACATTAAATTTTTGAAAAAGGAAGGGAATGCTGCTAATTACGAAGAAATTTATGATTCGTACAACAGACTAAAAACCATTCAACAACAAATTCGTCCTTTATTGCCTTTGGAGATTTATGATCAAAATAGGGTGGCACAATTTAATTTCAAGAACTACGATTCTGATATTTTGGCTGCAAAAAATGAACTTTCCAATTACCTGTACAACAACGCTTTAACCTTGCTTGAAAATGCTAGCTATAAAATGGATTATAGAACTGCATATCAAGACCTTAAATATTTAGATGACATAAATCCAAATTTTAAGGATGCAAAATTGAAAATGGAAGAAGCCTATCAAAAAGGTTTGGATTATGTGGTTGTTGAAATGAACAATAATACCGATAAAGTAATTCCTCAAAGATTGGAGGATGAGCTCCTTAACCTAAACACATATGGACTCAATAATTTATGGACAGAATATCATACCAATAAACTCCCAAATCTTGAGTATGACTTTTTAATGGAAGTATCTTTTCAAGCTATCAATATTTCACCTGAACAAATCAATGAAAAGCAAATTATTAAAGAAAAACAGATAAAAGATGGTTATAAATATGTTGAGGATAATAATGGTAACATTGTCAAGGACAGCCTAGGTAATGAAATAAAAATAGATAAATTTAAAACGGTAAGATGTGACTTTTATCAATTTACACAATTTAAAAGCGCACAAGTCGCAGGAGTGGTCAACTTCACTGATTTAAGAAAACAACAACAAATAAATCAATATCCATTGGCTAGCGAGTTTGTATTTGAACATGTATATGCAAATTATGACGGCGACAAAAGGGCATTGGACAATGATTTAATATCGTTACTTAACTTGGCAAGGGTTCCTTTCCCTTCCAATGAGCAAATGGTTTATGACGCAGGTGAAGACCTAAAGAACAATCTTAAAAATATTCTTAAAAGACAAAGTTTTAATTAAAATAGAGCTCCGAGAAATCGGAGCTTTTTTATAAATACTCCCCTAAGTTTATTTCGTTGATTCCACCGTGAGATCCATGTGCCACTACATCGCCATTCTTAAGAATCAATAATTGTGGTGATTGGTGAACAACATCAAATTTTTTGGCTATTGCGTTGGATATGTCCCTATTCGCATGTAAATCCAGAAAATAAAAGTCCATTAACCCATTTTCAAGGTTATATCCCGAGTTAAACCTATTTAATACCATTCTACTAATACCGCAAGTGGTAGAATGCTTAAATACAACTTGTGTCCTTTCTTTAGAATTCATTTCAATTTCTTGAAGTTGTTCCATAAATTCCAATGTTTTCCATGGAACACTACTTTTGTCATCTATTTCCCCGACATTTTTATTACCAAACAATCCACTAAAAATCCCCATACTTTCAATTTTAATATTTTAGACATCAATATGACGTAATGTCTTGCTTACCAGGCGGTTTAATGACATTTTGTCGTTAGAACCTAGTTGGTAAGATTATTGTCATTTCATCTGCAAAAGTAGTATTCAAAACTAAAAATTAGAACATATGAACATTAATAATTTCACTATAAAATCGCAAGAGGCCATACAGCAGGCCCAACTCATCGCCCAATCATTGGGACATCAACAAATTGAGAACGAACATCTTTTTAAGGCCATCAATGAAGTAGATGAAAACGTAATTCCCTTTATCATTAAGAAATTGGGGATTAATTATGGTTTAATTCAACAAATCTTAGAAAAGGAATTGAACAGTTATCCCAAAGTTGAGGGTGGTGATATCATGTTTTCTAGGGAAGCCGGTAAAACCTTGAACGAGGCGAGTATCATTGCCAAACAAATGAACGATGAATTTGTTTCAATTGAACATTTATTTTTGGCGGTATTTAAGTCTAAAAGCAAAATTTCCCAAATCCTCAAGGATCAAGGCATTACCGAAAAAAATATCAATGCTGCAATTACGGAATTACGAAAAGGTGGTAATGTTACATCACAAAGTGCCGAAGAAACTTACAACTCGTTGGATAAATATGCCAAAAATCTTAACGACCTGGCCGATAAGGGAAAATTAGACCCCGTTATAGGTAGGGATGAGGAAATTAGGCGTGTTTTACAGATATTATCCAGAAGAACTAAAAATAATCCTATGCTGGTAGGTGAACCAGGTGTAGGTAAAACTGCAATTGCAGAAGGCTTAGCGCATCGTATTGTACAAGGAGATATTCCAGAAAACCTTAAGGACAAAACAATTTACTCCTTAGATATGGGGGCTTTAATTGCCGGTGCAAAATATAAAGGCGAATTTGAGGAACGATTAAAGGCGGTCATTAAAGAGGTTACAAGTGCAGATGGCAACATCATTTTATTTATTGATGAAATCCATACCCTTGTTGGAGCCGGTGGCGGCCAAGGTGCAATGGATGCTGCCAATATTTTAAAACCTGCATTAGCAAGAGGGGAACTAAGGGCCATTGGAGCAACAACCCTTGATGAATATCAGAAATACTTTGAGAAAGATAAAGCGCTGGAACGTCGTTTTCAAAAAATAATAGTTGATCAACCTGATACAGAAAGTGCAATTTCTATATTAAGGGGAATTAAGGAAAAGTATGAAACCCACCACAAGGTTCGTATTAAAGACGAGGCGGTAATTGCTGCAGTGGAACTTTCACAACGATATATTACAAATAGGTTTTTACCAGATAAGGCTATAGACTTAATGGATGAGGCTGCCTCTAAACTGCGTATGGAAATAAATTCCAAGCCAGAGGAACTAGATGTCTTGGACAGAAAAATAATGCAGTTGGAAATTGAGATTGAAGCCATTAAACGAGAGAATGACAAATCTAAATTACAAACGCTAAATTTAGAATTGGCCAATGTAAAAGAAGAAAGAAATGAAATTTACGCAAAATGGGAAAGCGAAAAATCAGTGGTGGACAATATCCAAAAAACAAAGCTCGATATTGAGAATTACAAGGCTGAGGCAGAGCGTGCAGAAAGAAATGGGGATTATGGAAAAGTAGCCGAAATTAGGTATGGCAAAATAAAAGAGGCCCAAGAAAATTTGGTAAAACTCCAAGAAGAACTTTCACAGCAACAAGATGCGGGCACCTTAATAAAGGAAGAGGTGACTAGTGAGGATATTGCAGAAGTAGTCGCAAAATGGACTGGAATACCTGTCACCAAAATGCTACAAAGCGAAAGGGAAAAACTATTGAAGCTAGAAGAAGTGCTTCACCGAAGGGTGGTTGGTCAAGAAGAGGCCATACAAGCAGTTTCCGATGCCATTAGAAGAAGTAGGGCGGGATTACAGGACATGAAAAAACCAATTGGCTCCTTCCTATTCCTGGGTACAACTGGGGTTGGTAAAACAGAACTTGCGAAAACACTGGCCTCTTATTTATTTGATGATGAGAATGCAATGACTAGAATAGATATGAGCGAATATCAAGAAAGACATTCGGTTAGTAGGCTAGTTGGTGCTCCTCCAGGATATGTAGGTTATGATGAAGGCGGACAGCTTACTGAAGCAGTTAGAAGACGCCCCTACTCTGTTGTACTTTTAGATGAGATAGAAAAAGCACATCCAGATACCTTCAATATTTTGTTACAGGTGCTTGATGAAGGCAGGCTAACAGATAATAAAGGCCGCGTGGCAGATTTTAAGAATACGATAATCATCATGACGAGCAACATGGGTAGCCATATTATTCAAGAAAAATTTGAAAATACGAAGGATATCTATAGCGCTTCTGAATCGGCAAGAGTTGAAGTCCTAGGTCTTTTACATAAAACCATTAGGCCGGAATTCTTAAATAGAATTGATGACATTATCATGTTTACACCTTTAAACCAAGAAAATATCCGTGAAATTGTAAAACTACAATTGGAAGGTTTGAAGAAAGTTTTAAACAAACAAAATATTGTTTTAGATGCTACCGAAGAAGCTATAGATTTCTTAGCTGAGAAAGGGTATGACCCGCAATTTGGTGCTAGGCCAGTAAAACGTACAATCCAAAAAGAAGTATTAAACAATATGTCCAAAGCACTATTGAGTGGCGAAATTAAATCGGACAGTGTAGTTCTTCTTGATGCATTTGACAGTGAACTGGTATTCAGAAATCAAAGCGATTTGGTGGTTTAAAACATGAATACTACATTTAACGCCCTTAATAATTATTAAGGGCGTTTTTTTTATAAACAATATATACCATACAGTATAGATTTTTTTATATTCGCATAAAACCGACGTGAATGTCTACCAAAGCCGAACGAACCGCAGCCTTCATCATTGAAACTGTTGCTCCAGTTTTTAACAAACATGGTTATATAGGCACGAGCATGAGTGATCTTACCGAAGCCACGGGATTGACCAAAGGTGCTTTATACGGTAATTTTGAAAACAAAGAGGCCTTGGCTCTTTCCGCTTTTGAATATAATTCAAAAATATTATTGAAGGCCTTAGATGAAGTATTGGAAAGCCCTGGTACAACTTTAGAAAAACTAGGTCGCCTCATGGATTTCTATAAAAAGTATGACATTTTCACCCTTAGCATGGGTGGCTGTCCTATTTTAAATGTTGGAATGGATGCCCAACATAACAACAAACTATTGGCTGCTGCTTCTAAGGAAGCAATTAAGGATATTGAAGGGAAAATTGCTTTGGTTTTAGAAAATGGTATTAATAAGGGTGAGATTAAATTGCCGGTTACGCCGCTTCAGTTTGCTAAGCAATTATTTACCATGATTCAAGGTGCTATTGCCATGGCATCTATCATGAAAGATCGTAAATACCTACTCAACACCATAGCCTACCTAGAATTATTGGTGAAAAAAGAGCTTGTATAAAGCCCTTTAAAGCCACAAAATAACTTCATACCTTTTTTCGGATGTATTGAAACAGGTTTAGGCTATTCCCCAACAACCCTAAATATCCAAGTTTTTTCCGTGTATTTGCCATTAAACCTAGAGTCCCTAGCTGTCCTTGCTTCATTAATGGAATTATATCTGGCCAAATAAACATAATTGTATTTGTTCAAATCCCGGTAAAATGAACCTGGTGAAAGTCCTTTTTTCTTAAGGTCGGCCATAAAGGCTTCAAAATAGCGTTTTGTCCCGAATACATTTGCTATAAGATAGTAACCTGGTTCAAGAGAGCCCTGCTTGGTTACTTCTTCATATTTCTCCCCAGCTTGTGGTGTTACCACTTCCTTCCTTTGTGCCAGACGCTCTAGTTCCGCCTGTTTTTCTGCAGCTTCTTTTTCGGCCAATTTAGCCCCTGCAATAGAATCTTTTTCTTTTTGTAATGCTATGGCCAAAGCATCTTCCCTAGCCTTCTTAACCGCATTTAACGAATCTTGCATTTGCCGCTGTTTACTTTCCTCTGTTTTGGCAAGTGCTTGTTTTTCCCTTTCTATTTTTAATGCCTCTGCCTTACGTTTAGCATCCAATAGCTCTTCCTTTTGTGCTATTTCTGCAAGTTTATTAGCTTCTGTAATGGAATCTTTTTCTCTTTTAAGATTAATTTTGGCCAAACGCACTTCTTCCTTCTCGGCTTCACGTATTGCCAATCGCTCAGCCCTGGTCAATTCAACTTCTTCAATTTTCATTTCCTCCTCTACCTCTGCAATCAACTCTTCTTTAGGCATTTCTTCCTCTGCATCACCAATTGTTCCCAGCTTATAGGACGTAACCAGTTCAAAAGTGGGATCTTGGCCTTTAAGGTCAGAACCAGTGCCAAATTCTACTATAGCTCCAAAAGAAAATCGTTTAAAGAATCTGCCTCCTACACCTCCTGAGATTCCATAAAAACTATTATAACCCAATTGCGTCCAATATTTATTTGTGCTCAACAAAGTATTGAGACCTATTTGTGTATCTAATCCTGGAATAGACTTAAAATAAATGGTTGGTCTTAAAACAGAGGCATTATCCGAACTTAATAGAGAAATTGGAACATCATAACTAGCAGCACCAAAAACTACACGATCTTCTGGGCTAGTATTCCTTTCATTGGTACTAAAATTGTAATCGAAAAGATTTTCTGAGGCAAAACCTATACTAAATCTATCTATCCTAACATTTATGCCGGGTGCCATTTGCAGAACAAAGTCATTGGTAGGCTCTGTTTGAATTAGGTTGGGCTGAAAAAACCTTGTATCTGCCAATTTTTGTTTAAAAGCAAATACATTAAGACCCACCCCTAATGAAGCTTTTGGGCCAAGAACAATATTGTAGGCATAATTAATCGCCCCACCAGTATTTAAAAATGAACCTGTATTATGCTGAAAAAAACCAACACCTACAACCGAAGATTCATTTAACCTTCCCGTGTAGTTCAGGAATAAAGTGGTTGGATCCGCATCAAAGGTCTGCCATTGCCATCTACTCCAAAAAGCTAGGGAAGATGGGTTATTGAGCCCTAATGCATATGCAGGATTTAATAAACTAGAATTATATTCCGTAAGGTTATGCTGTCTAAAATCACTTGGCAAAACTGCCTCTTGCGCCTTCAAACCAAAAACCACAAAACCAATAAGAAGTGCCCCACAAAAATTTTTCATATACAAAAAAACAAAAAATAGTGTTCTAAGCGCACTAATTTCCACTAATTTTAGTTTTAATTATGATTAAACAATCACAATATAAATGAAATCATTAAAGATTTTAGCACTGTGCTTCTTTGCCATTACATGGTCATGTAAAAATGAGACGCCTATTGAAACCGCTCCAGACAGCTCAACATTCTACTTAATTAGACATGCGGAAAAAGATAGAAGCAACCCGGAAGATGCAGATCCCGAATTAAACCAAAAAGGTTTAGGGCGCGCCATGCATTGGGCGGAAATATTGGATGAGGTAGACTTGGATGCCATTTATTCTACAGATTACAACCGTACTTCAATGACAGCCGCACCTACATCAATCAAAAAAAATATAGATGTCCAATATTACGACCCTAGGGCTTTTGAAATAGAACAGTTTAAGGCAGAAAACTTAAACAAAAAGGTACTTGTTGTAGGTCATAGCAACAGCACACCAGATATGGTAAACAAATTAATTGGTGAGGAAAAATACAGTCAAATAGATGACAGTGAAAATGGTATTTTATTTATTGTGCAGCTTACCGGAAATAGTAGTACCGTAAGTAAACTAAAATTTAATTGTAATTGCCCTGATTAACCACTACGTTCCTTAATTCTATTTTAGACAAAAGTTCCAGTTCTTTATTCTGAAAAAGCTTATCCATATCATAGATACTTGCCCCTTTTTCAAGCGGTTTAAAATTGGCGTAGTCTACGAATCGGATTCCATTAACATATCGCTCATTATAAGCTTCCCGAAATCGTTTTCCCCCATCATTTACATGAAACTCATACGCTAAGTAATCGGGTTTAAATGTGCTGGTGTTAAACCAATAAATATACACATCATCAAAATCATCACCACCACCTACTTCTTGAAAGGTGATTTCAATTTTATAATATTCTTGATTTTTGATAATCGTCTTTCCCAAATACTTTTTTTTAACGGCCCGATCATTAAGTCCATAAGGCAAGCGTGAAAAATAGTGGACAGAATTTACCGAGTTTGCATATTTATTTGCGGTGGTATCTGCTAATTGCACCAAGCTATCATTAACAAATCGTTGAAAACCATTAGGTGATATTACGTCTTTAATAATTAAGGAATCCTGCTTAATAATTCTACTTAAAATATGTCTATTACCATCTGATTCTGATGTATATTGAATTTCTCGAAAATCAAAAGTAATTTTGCTTCCCTTATACTTATGTCCTCCGCTTACCTCTATACTTTTATCTATGATTTCTTGAGCAGAAATTTTCGGTTTTGTTTCATTGCAAGAGACAATTAAAACAACACATAACAAGACAAGCAATCTATACATAAAACTTATTTTATCATTATTCGTAATCACATCTAAAACATTACAATTTTAATATGTTAATTTATTCTGAACAAATACTATTGCCTAATTGTTCTTACCTTTGTATTAGATGCTTAAGAATATCAACATAAAAAATAAAAGAGCTCGGTTTGAATATGAGCTTTTAGATAAATTTACGGCAGGAATTGTCCTAGCTGGCACAGAGATAAAATCCATTAGATATGGCAAAGCCTCTATTTCAGAAAGTTTCTGTGAGTTTAATGAAAAAGGGGAACTATTTGTTATAAATATGCAAATAGATGAGTACTCCCATGCTTCCCATTTTAACCATAAACCTAAAGCAGAACGTAAACTTTTGTTGAATAAAAGAGAGTTAAAAAAATTACAGAAAGAGGTTAAAGCATCAGGATTGACGATTGTACCACTTACCTTATTTCTAAATGATAGAGGTTTGGCCAAAATGCAAATTGCGCTTGCAAAGGGTAAAAAATTATATGATAAGCGAGAAACCATGAAGGATCGTGACAACAAAAGGAACCTAGATCGTATTAAAAAGAGCTTTAACAATTAGAATTAGTTCTTGTTTTCCAACAATGGAACAAATTTGAAAGAGCCAAATTCACTCTTTTCAAATTCTTTCTCGGATATACGAACGTACAAAGTCATTATTTGATTCTCAAAGCCAACAGGAATCACAAGCCTTCCCCCAACTTTTAGTTGAGACAAAAGTGCTTTGGGGACTTCCGGAGCACCTGCGGTAACAATAACTCGGTCAAATGGTGCATTTTCTGGCAAGCCTTTATAGCCATCGCCAAAAATAAATTTCTTTGGTCTGTAACCCATTTTCTTAAAGAATATATTGGTCTTTTTAAACAGTTCCAATTGGCGTTCTATGGTAAACACCTTTGCTCGGCATTTTAATAAGACGGCAGTTTGGTAACCACTGCCCGTGCCAATTTCCAAAACGGTACAGTTTGGTTTAAGTTCCAATAACTCCGTCTGGAAGGCTACGGTATAAGGTTGTGAAATGGTTTGGTTTGCCGCAATGGGAAACGCCTTGTCCTGATAGGCATGTCCTTCAAAACTACTGTCCATAAATAAATGCCTAGGCACCTCCCTAATGGCATCGAGGACTGTTTTTTCTTTTATTCCTTTATCTATGAGTACCTGCGCCAGTTTATTGCGCATTCCCTTATGTTTTAAGGTATCTTTCAATGGTAGTTGGTTTGGATTCCAAAGTTAATAAAGATCTTCTATCTAGGAAGGTTTCTTTCAGACGAACATTAATTTATCTAATTTATAATGCCTAATCCTGTTTACTTATAAAGTATGCTTATTTTTGGGGAAAAGAAAAAAGCATGCTAAAAGTTGGTGTTTTAGGGGCAGGACATTTAGGAAAAATACATCTTCGCTTACTTAATCAATCCCCAAAATATGATTTGATAGGATTTTATGATGCAGATATTATAAATGGTAAAAAAGTTGCTGATGAATTTGGGTATACCTACTTTGAAAACATCAATGAACTTATTGAGAATGTTGATGTGGTTGATATAGTTACCCCTACACTTTCACATTTTGAATGTGCTAAAAAGGCCATAGAAAAACGCAAACATGTCTTTATTGAAAAACCTATTACCAACACTTTGGAGGAAGCTGAAAGCTTGGTGAGTCTAGCGAAGGCGTATAATATAAAAGGGCAAGTGGGTCATGTTGAACGTTTTAACCCCGCTTTTACAGCTGTAAAAAATAAAATACAACAACCTATGTTCATAGAAACGCATAGATTGGCGGAGTTTAATCCTAGAGGAACAGACGTTCCTGTGGTATTGGATTTAATGATTCATGATATAGATGCGATTTTGAGCGTTGTCAATTCCAAAGTAAAACAGATTAATGCCAGTGGTGTTTCTGTTATTAGTCAATCTCCAGATATTGCCAATGCCCGACTTGAATTTGAAAATGGCTGTGTAGCCAATTTAACCGCTAGTAGAATATCCTTGAAAAACATGCGGAAATCTAGGTTTTTTCAAAAAGATGCCTATATCTCTGTAGATTTTTTGGAGAAGAAGGTAGAGGTCGTTAAAATGAAGGACGCACCAGAAATTCCTGGTGATTTTGATATGGTCTTACAGAATGCGGAAGGGATTAAAAAACAAATTTATTTTGAGAATCCGTCTATAGAAGAAAATAATGCCATCCTTGATGAGCTTGATGCTTTTGCTGATGCCATAAACCATAATACTACACCAGTGGTAACATTGGAACAAGGCACACAGGCTTTACAAGTAGCTTTGCGTATTATTGAGGCATTTGAAGCGAATACACTATGAAGACCATTGCGGTAATAGGAGCTGGTACTATGGGTAACGGAATAGCCCATGTATTTGCCCAAAAAGATTTCAAGGTTAATTTAATCGATGTTTCTTCTAACGCTTTGGAAAAAGGAATTTCTACCATTTCCAAAAATTTAGATAGAATGATAGCAAAGGGCACTAGTACTGAAGAGGAAAAAGCTAATACCTTAACTAATATTTCTACCTGTACCAGCCTTAAAGATGGCGTTACTAATGTCGATTTGGTAGTTGAGGCGGCATCGGAAAACATTGATATTAAACTTGGTATATTTAAAGAGTTGGAGGCCTGTTGTGCTGAGAAAACTATTTTAGCCACCAACACTTCTTCTATATCTATAACACAAATTGCCTCAGCGACCAAGAGACCCGATAAGGTTATAGGTATGCATTTTATGAATCCGGTTCCCATAATGAAATTGGTAGAGATTATTAGGGGGTATAGCACATCTGATGAAACTACTACTGCAATAATGGGGTTATCAAAACAATTGGACAAGACGCCAACCGAGGTTAATGATTATCCTGGTTTTGTTGCCAATAGAATATTAATGCCAATGATCAATGAAGCAATTGAGACCCTTCATCATGGCGTGGCCGGTATTTTAGAAATAGATACGGTTATGAAATTAGGTATGGCACATCCTATGGGACCTTTGCAATTGGCTGACTTTATTGGTTTAGATGTTTGCCTTTCAATTTTGAATGTAATGTACGATGGTCTTAAGAATCCAAAATATGCCCCTTCCCCCCTTCTCGTAAATATGGTCATGGCTGGTAAATTAGGTGTAAAATCAGGTGAAGGTTTTTATGACTATTCAGGGAATAAAAAGGCAGAAAAAATTTCGGCTCAATTTATAAAAGGGTGATGCCTTTCTATTATAGCATACTAAAATTTAAATTCGAAAAAAATCAATATGTCCATTGCCAATAATCTTTTGTCAATAAAAAACTCCTTACCAGACCATGTTACCTTGGTTGCGGTTTCTAAAACCAAACCTATTGCTGACATTATGGAGGCGTATGATGCGGGACAACGCATATTTGGGGAAAACAAAATACAGGAAATGACCCAGAAATGGGAAGAAATGCCCAAAGATATTCAATGGCATATGATTGGACATGTCCAACGAAACAAAGTGAAGTACATGGCCCCTTTTGTATCCTTGATTCATGGAGTGGATAGTTTAAAGTTACTTAAGGAAATTAATAAGCAGGCAATAAAAAATGAGCGTAAAATTTGTTGTTTATTACAAGTTCATATCGCCGAAGAGGAAACTAAATTTGGTTTTGATGAAGACGAATTATTGGATATGATCAACCATCCGGAATTTAAGGAACTTAACCATGTAGTAATTGAAGGCGTAATGGGAATGGCCACTTTTACAGAAGATACCGAGCAGATTAGAAAAGAGTTTCATAAATTGAATAACATCTTCAAAAATCTTAAATTGAATTTTGAGTCAATACACATTTTATCAATGGGTATGAGTGGCGATTATAAAATTGCCATTGAAGAAGGAAGCACCATGATACGTGTGGGCAGTAGTATCTTTGGAGCACGAAATTATCAGTAACCAAACGCTGTCTAAATTACTTTAATTACTAAAAATTTTATGTACGCAATACTGGATATTGAGACAACAGGAGGCAAATACAATGAGGAGGGCATCACAGAGATTGCAATACACAAGTTTGATGGCCACAAGGTAGTGGATACCTTTATAAGTTTAGTGAATCCTGAAAAGGACATTCAACCGTTTGTAGTGAACTTAACGGGTATCAATAACAAAATGCTACGTACGGCCCCCAAATTTCATGAGGTGGCCAAACGTATAGTCGAAATTACCCATGATAGTGTTATTGTAGCGCACAACGCCCAATTTGATTACCGTATTTTAAGAACGGAATTTAGACGTTTGGGCTATAACTTTGAACGAAAGACCTTATGTACAGTGGATTTGTCAAAAATGCTCTTACCAGAAGCTGAATCCTACAGTTTAGGCAAACTGGTTCGTTCTTTGGGCATTCCGGTAAGTGATAGACATAGGGCAAATGGCGATGCTTTGGCAACGGTAAAACTATTTAAGTTGCTACTTGCTAAAGACTCTGAAAAGAAAATTGTACAGGATGTTATCCGAAAGGAAACACATGGTGAGCTTTCTGAAAAACAGTTGGATATTGTTAGGGCCATGCCCAATGAAACCGGCATTTTTTATATGTACAATAAAGAGGGTGATATCATATACCTTTCAAAAAGTACAGATATTAAAAAAAAGATTAACCAATTATTTACCAAAAGCGGAAGTAGCTCACGCAAGTTGATTAAGGATACTAGAAAAGTAACCTATGAAAAAACTGGTAGTGAGTTGGTTGCGCATATTAAGGAGTATCAAGAATTAATTAAAAACAAACCGAAATTTAACAGGGTACCTCGAAAAAAAATGTTCTCGCACACTTTGGTGAAATCAAAGAACCAGATGGGCTATGATGAGTTAATTGTTGTACCATTTAATAGTGATAACGAAAAATGGGGACGATTTAATGGTGAGTTTAGTGCAAAAAATCATCTTTTTAAAATCACCAAAGAATTTGTACTCTGTGATAAAATAAACGGATTTAGCGAAGCTAGGACCAATTGTTCTAAATATACAGAAGGCCATTGTAATGGTGCATGTATCCAGGCAGAAGAAACTGAAACCTATAATAGCCGTGTAAAGGAGGCCTTATCCAAATACAGTTTAAAAAATAAAGATGTATTATTGATAGACAAAGGGCGTGATATTGGGGAAAACAGTGTTGTTTTAATAAGGAAAGGCACTTTAGTCGGTGTCGGCTACTACGATTTAAATCATCAAATAAATAATATTCATATATTAGAATCGCTCATTACGCCAATGAATGGAACTGAAAACGCTAATTATATTATTGAATCCTATTTAAGAAAAAAGCGCATCTTAAAGACAATTCCTTTGAAAATAGAACATTGAAAGACGAAAAATCCAAAATAGATTGGAAAAATAAACTTCATGAAATTATTTATGAAGCAGATACACGTGAGGGGAAGCTATTTGATATCCTATTGATCATCATCATCATTTTCAGCGTAATTCTGATTATGTTGGAAAGTGTAAAAAGTTTTGATGCAAATCACCATGATATCTTACTTACCCTAGAATGGATTGTTACCATCTTTTTCACTATTGAATATATCGCGAGAATAGTATGCATAAAAAAACCATTAAAGTATATCTTTAGTTTTTATGGAATTATAGATTTCCTTTCCACAATACCATTATACCTATCATACATATTAGCTGGTTCGCAAGTTTTATTAGCGGTTAGGGCATTTCGTTTGCTTCGTGTCTTTAGAATATTAAAACTTGTACAGTTTCTTGGAGAGGCTTCCCAGTTAGGGAAAGCACTTAAAGCTAGTCGTGCAAAAATTACTGTTTTTCTTTTTGCGGTACTTATCGTTTCTGTTATGTTGGGTACATTAATGTATATCATTGAGGGAGATGAGGCAGGATTTACCAGTATCCCAACCAGTATTTATTGGACTATTGTAACATTGACTACTGTTGGCTACGGGGATATTGCGCCTATCACACCTATTGGTCAATTTATTGCTACCGTGATAATGCTGCTTGGTTATGGTATTATTGCGGTACCTACTGGTATTGTTACTGTGGAATTCGGGAAACGTGCAAAAAAAGGATCTGGTGATGAAAGCATAGAACATTTTGTACATGTCAATACACAAGCCTGCCCGTCATGTGGAAAAGAAGGTCATAGGGATGATGCCAAACATTGTTTTAATTGTGGATCTTTCTTAAATGAATAAGATTCTTATTTCTGTTGTAGGTCCTACAGCAATTGGTAAAACAAAATTGGCCATAGTACTGGCCAAGTACTATGACACTGAAATTATTTCTGCTGATTCTAGACAATTTTATAAGGAAATGGATATTGGGACCGCAGTACCATCAGCAGATGAGCTAAAAGCTGCTAAACATCATTTTATTCAACATAAAAGTATAATGGAACCTTATACCGTTGGGGATTTTGAGCGTGAAGCTATTGCCAAATTGGATACCTTATTTAAGAGCAATGAGATTGTAATAATGGTAGGTGGCAGCGGTTTATATGTGAATGCGGTGACCAATGGCCTTGATTATTTTCCAGAAATAAAACAAGGTGTTAGGGAAAAACTAAATAAAATATATAGTGAAGAAGGGATTCAAATCCTCCAAAATCAACTCAAGGTTTTAGATCCGGTCCATTTTAATATGATAGATATTCAAAATCCCCATCGATTAATTCGTGCATTAGAAGTTTGTATTTCTAGTGGTAAACCCTATTCAAGTTTTTTAAGGCAACCTAAAACTAGCAGAAACTTTAAGGTAATCACGATAGGAATAACTGCCGAAAGGGAACATATTTACAATAATATCAATACAAGGGTAGATATTATGATGCAAAATGGTCTGCTGGAAGAAGTTCAAAAACTGCAAGAACATCAAGAGCTGAATGCCTTACAAACGGTAGGTTATAAAGAGCTTTTTGAATATCTAAAAGGAAAATGGGACCTGGATATATCAATTTCCGAAATTAAAAAAAATACACGACGATTTGCCAAACGACAATTAACATGGTTTAAAAAAAACAAGGAAACCATGTGGATAAATGCAAATTATGCGTTAGAAGATATTACAGATAAAATTAACAAGCTCATAAAATTCAATATCAATGAATAAACCATATATAGTTTATGTTATGGGAGTTTCAGGAAGTGGCAAGTCTACCGTTGGAAAGCTATTGGCAGAAGCGTTGGGATTCCCATTTTTTGATGGTGATGATTATCACCCACCTGCTAACATAGCTAAAATGTCTAGTGGAAAACCTCTCGATGATTCTGATAGAAAAGGTTGGTTAGAATCCTTAAACAGGCTTGCTTTGGCCAATAGACATAATGGAGCGGTAATTATATGTTCTGCCTTAAAAGAAGCCTACAGAGCGCTTTTAACCAAAAATTTAGAGGGTAATTACCAATTTGTCTTTTTAGACGGTACAATGGATGAAATAAGTGAGAGATTGGCACAAAGAAGTGGCCATTTTATGCCAAAAGACCTATTGCAATCTCAATTTAACACCTTAGAACGACCAAAAAATGCCATTACCGTATCCATAAAACATACACCAACTAAAATAGTTGATATTATTCTTGATAGCATCTAAACTAAAAAAGCACCCATTCCAAGGGTGCTTTTTAATGGTATATTATAAATACTATTCTTCTTCGGTCTTTATAACCAAACGGAAACCTTCGCCATGAATATTTAAGATTTCAACGGTATCATCACGTTTTAAATATTTACGAAGCTTGGCAATGTAAACGTCCATACTTCTTGATGTAAAATAGTTATCATCCCTCCAGATTTTAGTAAGCGCTAATTCCCTAGGCATTAAATCATTCTCATGTAAGGCCAATAAACGAAGAAGTTCATTTTCCTTTGGAGATAATTTAATGGGTTCTTCATCTTTATAACGCAATATCCTAAGTTTGGAATTTAAATGAAAACCACCAATTTCAAACTCAAACTTTTTACTGTCTACTAAACTATTAGAAGCCTTTCTTTGAAGTATTGCTTTAAGCTTCATCAATAAGACCTCAGAATCAAAAGGTTTGTTTAAATAATCATCGGCACCGGCTTTATATCCTTTAAGCACATCCTCTTTCATTGTTTTGGCGGTTAGGAATACAATAGGTACGTTTTCATTTTTTTCACGTATTTCCTTTGCCAATGTAAATCCATCCTTATATGGCATCATTACATCCAAGATACAGATATCGTAATTATCCTTCTTGAATTTTTCAAATCCCTCCATACCATTTTTAGCCAATGTAACGTCAAAATCATTCATTGACAGATAATCCTTAAGAACAATTCCAAAATTTGGATCATCCTCTACTAAAAGTATTTTCTTATTTACTGTTTCCATAATTTTTAAATTAAAGGCAGTTTAATATAAAAAGTGCTTCCTTTTCCTTTTTCACTTTCTGCATAAACCTCCCCTTGATGATCTTCTACTATTTTTTTTACGTATGCCAGACCTAATCCATGTCCTTTTACGTTGTGTATATCTCCTGTGTGTTCCCTATAAAATTTCTCAAAAACCCTTTTCAAGACTGCTTTACTCATTCCTGCACCTTGATCTTTTACTTTTATAATAATATAATTATTGACCACTTCAGTATAGACATCTATTTTAGGTGCATTTTCAGAATATTTTATGGCGTTGTCCAATATGTTTACAATTACGTTCGTAAAATGCATTTCATTGGCCAGAACCTCTGAACGTGTCGCATCCAAATGCGTTTCTATATAGCCTCCCCTATCTGCAACAAGCAGTTCAACATGGGTAATGGCGTCTTCAATTATTTCATGGGCATCTACCCTGTCCTTGCTTATATCTAGTTGATTTTTCTCAAGCTTAGATATTCTAAGTACATTTTCAACTTGCGCATGCATCCTTTTGTTCTCATCCCTTATCATTTGAAGATATCGATATACTTTTTCTTGATCGCCAATAATTTTTGGATTACGAATAGCCTCAACCGCTAAATTAATTGTAGCAATCGGTGTTTTAAATTCATGCGTCATATTATTAATGAAGTCCGATTTAATCTCAGATATCTGTTTTTGACGTATCAATTGATAAATTGCACCCGAATAGGCTATGACTATTATCAACGTAAACAGTAATGATAACATAGCCAAAGGTAAAATTGATTGGACCAAAAAACGTTTTTGTTTCGGGAACGAAACCATTAAATCAAAATTAGAGTTCCCTTCAAAATCAGTAAACATGGGTGATTTAAAGATATTTGACCCCGCGTTCTTAAATTTTTTGGACTTCACTTTTGTAGGTAGTCCGTTGCTGTAAACACCATACTCAAAATCAATCGCAACACCCCTGTTCTCTAACTCCCGCTGCACTAAAAGTTCAATTTCTTGCGTAGAAACACGTTTGTGTATGGGTACCCTTTTGGCAAATGTGCTGAACATTTCTTCCATAGCAGCTTTCTCCATTTTAGAAAGCCCTCCAATTTTTTCTACACGTTGTATGGGCGTTAACCTAAAACCCTTGCCATCCAAATCAAAATCTTCCTTAAAAATGGATGTTGTACGTTTGCTGGTGTAATTTTTTACAAATGTGGTGTCGTTACCGTCACCACTATCAAAGAACGTAGACGAAATACCGTAATCTTCTTCTAGAATACCATGCTCATATAACAGTATCTCATTAGAATTTACATCTCTATCAATGAAAAAGAAATTGGTGAGTTGTGTTTCCTTTAATTCACCAACACTATCCTTGGCCTGTAAATATCTATCAAAGTAATTTTTGGTCTCCCGTTCAGATATTTTTTGGGTAACACTGTTCAAGGCCTCAGAAACAATATTCGAAAATTGTTCCTCCTTATCCTCAACCGATTTCTTAATCCAAAAACTTTGAACAAATATCAACCCTACTAGCGAAAGGCTCATTAGGATTACCAAGAGCACAAATAACCTCTTATTCATTATAATGTTAAAATTAAAGATTTAACAGGAAGCGAATAGTACGTTTAACCAAACCTTAACACAAATGTTAAATTCCAGTGGAATACTAGCAATATTCAAGCAGGGCACTATTTATTTCCGCAACTTTTTCCGAAGTTTTCTCCCAATCTATATTCTCGATTACAAAATCGGATTTTTCAATTTTAAGGTCATCATCCAATTGATTTTTCATTCTTGCCAAAACCCCATTTTTCGAAGAATTATCTCTTTCAACAACCCTTTGTATTCTTATTTTTATTGGGGCGGTTACAAGAATCACCTTGTCATAATTGTCCCTTGACCCGTTTTCAAACAGTAAGGCCGTCTCTTGAATCACATAGGGGTGATTCTGTTTTGTGGCCCATTTTAAAAAGTGTTTTCTAACCGCTGGGTGAACGATCGCATTTAAGGATGTTAACAATTCCTTGTTCCCAAAAACCTTATCCGCAATATATGCCCTGTTGAGTTTACCGTCAACATATGACTGCTCGCCAAGTAAATCAATTATTTTATTATGGATTTTTTTAGAGGAATCCATTAGTTTTTTTGCCTGTTTGTCTGAATTGTAGACTGGTACACCTAATTTCTTAAACATATTGCCAACAGTAGACTTACCACTGCCAATACCTCCGGTTAACCCCACTATCATCATTCCCTTCGTAATATAAATTCTATTTCATCTACCTCTAAAGATGCATTTCTAATTGTACTGGGCACCTTGGCCAAGGCTATTGTTCGTTTATTATCTCCAGAAGTATCAGGGCTTAGATAATCTGCAGTGAGTAAAAAATCAGAAGGTTTTAACGCTTTTAAATCTTCTAATTTTCCTTGGCAAACAACATTTACCCTATCTGGAAACATACGAACCTTTATGCTATCTGGCACATTGATCATGGTAACGGGAACGGACAGCGCTTTTTCCGCAAAGCGATGAACCTTACCTGAAATAGTGACGTTATTGGGCACTAATAGCGTTTTATCCAATTCTTTTGGTCTAACAAGCGCTACTTTCTGCGCAAAGTCCTTATCCACCATCAGTAGGTCCAATTGAACCGTATTTATACTTTTTACCGTATCTATTTGATTTTTTGGTCCTTTTATCGTAACAACATTTGGGGAAATTTCCATTTCCCCATCTAACATATAATTCTTGGCCAAACTAAGGTTTATACGCGTTAAAACCGGAACTTGTTTAGATAAGACCTCTGTGAAATCCATAAATATCGTATCCCTATCCAATGCTAAAAGCTCCATGTTTCTAGAAATCTGAGTTGCTATTTGCCTTTTAAAAATTTCAGATGGAACATAAAACAAGGAGTCTTTTCTTTTCGCCTTAGAAAGATCTATTAAAATTCTTTTTTTTCTGATGCCAAAACTTAAAAACTGAAAACCTACCGCCTTCAATCGTACTTCCAGACTTTTTTTAGGTTCTTTGGAGAGTATATAATTTTCGGGTGGATTTGTATAGTCAATAACAAAAGTCGTATTACTAACATAGGTTTGGGATAGATTATTTAGTAGCCAGGCCAAAGTAGAAAGTGCTAAAAATAGTAAGAACACCTTGGCCTTCCTTTTTTTCAATCCCGCCTTTATCCGATCAACTATCAAAATCTTTTACTTGATTGTGAAAAACAATTTTGGAAATAGCTTTTCTGGTGACTTCCCACTAAAATTAGTATAAATACTGGACTTCAAGAAACCGTAGCCGTAACCAGAGAATTGAACTACCACTGCCAACAAAGCTAAAATAGCTACCATGAGACTTTTGTTTTTTATAAGTGCATCAAAGAACAATACCACAAAATAAACACCATAAAACGCTACTGGAAACCATACTTTCCAAAACAACAACCCTAATGCAAGTAGAAAGCCAACTATAAAAAACGTCGGAAACCAATAGGTAAGCTTAGCTGTTTTAGGATGCCATTTGTTTAGAATTGGACGTACCATGCCAAATTTATTAACCTGAATAAAAAAGGTCTTCCAATCTATTCTTCGTTTGTGATAAACAAATGCCTCTGGTATAAGTTTGGTCTCAAAACCTTTGTTCCATATACGAATGGTTAAGTCTGGATCCTCACCGGGATGGATATTTCCAAAGCCCCCCACCACTTCAAAGGCCTCTTTAGAAATCCCCATATTAAAGCTTCTTGGCTGAAACTTGTTTACAGCTCCCTTCTTCCCCCTAATACCACCTGTGGTCAAAAAAGAGGTCATGGCATAGTTAATCGCTTTTTGAACCTTAGTAAAAGAAGAATGTGCGGCATCTGGACCTCCAAAACAATGTACAAATTCTTGTGAGAGGCTTTTTTCTACCTCAGATAAATACTGGGATGGAATAATGCAGTCTGAGTCAAAAATGATAAAATAGTTCCCTTTTGCCTTTCCCATTCCGTAATTTCTAGAATCACCAGGGCCAGAATTCGACTTTTGATAATAGGATATGTTTAAGGATTCCTTATACTCAGCAATCACTCCTTCTGAAGAAAGTGAAGAACCATCTTCTACAATAACAATCTCATAAGGTTTATTATACGTTTGCCCTAAAAGACTATCCAGTAGTTCCTTTATCTCGTTGGGTCTGTTATATACGGGAATAATAAAAGAAAATGATAGATCCATTTTAACCTTTTTTACTCGATAATCGAGATTTAAAATGTGCCGACGCCCCCCTAATTTACACATAGGCTTGGGTCGAAATGTTTTTAAAAATTTCTTTTAACTGCTTCTCGGGCCTATCCAGGGTATTTAACCAATAAGTCCCAATCAAAAACTGACCTTTTTTGTTGTGGAAATCGACTAAAATTTATCTATAACCTCTTGGCTTACCCCAGTATTGGAGAAACCTCCATCGTGAAATAGGTTTTGCATCGTAACTTTTCTAGTAAGATCAGAGAACAACGTTAGTGTATAATCCGCACAATCCTGTGCCGTAGCATTACCTAAAGGTGACATTTTTTCGGCATAATTGATAAAGCCATTAAAACCTTTGATTCCCTGACCCGCTGTAGTAGCTGTTGGAGACTGGGAAATAGTATTTACCCTAACCTTTTTTTCCTTACCAAAGAAATAACCAAAACTACGGGCAACAGACTCTAAATATGCCTTGTTATCTGCCATATCGTTATAATCGGGAAAGGTACGTTGTGCTGCCATATAGGTCAGCGCCACTATACTACCCCACTCGCTCATCGCATCATTTTTGTACAGAGCTTGCATTACTTTATGAAAAGACAATGCGGACACATCCCATCCTTTTGCCGTAAAATCATAATTTTCATCTGTATAAGCCCTTCCTTTACGAACATTCACAGACATCCCAATAGAGTGAAGCACAAAATCCAATTTACCACCCAAAATCTCCATAGACTTGGTAACCAAATTTGCCAAATCCTCCTCATTGGTAGCATCGGCAGGTATAATTTCAGAACCTGTCTTTTCTGCCAATTGATTTATCTGTCCCATTCTCATGGCAATAGGTGCATTGGTAAGTACAAAGGTACCGCCTTCGTCATGAACGCTTTGTGCTGTTTTCCAGGCAATTGAATTTTCATCCAAAGCCCCAAATATGATTCCCCTTTTACCTTTTAATAAATTATATGCCATGATTGTTGGTTCTATTGATTTTTAATAAAGTTCAAAGATATTTAAAATATGTTAATCCCTTATTTATTTTATGCTTCTAAACCTTAGTTCAGCAATTGCCTTGCATGTGCCAATGCAGAATCCGAAACATCTTTACCACCTAACATTTGAGCTAATTCCACTACCCTTTCGTCATTATTAAGTTTTCTCATATTGGTCTTAGTGCCTTCACCCTCATCAAACTTAAAGACTTTAAAGTGATGGTTGCCCTTTGAAGCAACCTGTGGTAAGTGAGTAATGGAAAACACTTGCATTTGTTGGCTCATTTCCTTCATGATATCTGCCATTCGATTGGAAATTTCACCAGATACACCAGTATCGATCTCATCGAACATTATAGTTGGCAACTTTTCATATTTGGCCATTACTGATTTTATCACCAACATAATTCGGGATAATTCGCCACCAGACGCTACTTTCTTTAAAAGACCGTAATCGCTGCCTGTATTTGCCGTGAACAAAAACGACAAATCGTCCATACCATTATATTTATAGGTATCTAGAGCATTAACCACAATTTTAAATGAAGCGTTTGGCATCCCTAAAAGGGATAATTGCTGCTCTAACTGCTTTTTTAAATCAGGAATTGCGGTATTACGCTTCTCACGTATAATTAACGCCTGTTCTTCCAAAGCCGATTCCAGTTCTTGTAGTTCCCTAGTCTTTATGGCTATTTTCTCATCTACATGAGCCGTCTCGAAAGCTTTATCAGAAAGGGCATTCTTAATGGCAATTAACTCAGAAATCTCACTTACACCATGCTTTTTCTGCAAATTGTATAGTAGCTGTAGTTTGGCGCTCACTTCCTCCAATAATGATGGGTTGACTTCTACCCCATCCTGAAAAGTCTGTAGTTCTGAATTAATATCATCCAGTTCTATAAAAACCGACTGTATTCTTGTATATATATCTGCATACTGACTTCCAAATCCGTTCAGTTTTGATAAGACGGACCTTAACTCTGTCACCAAGGATATCAAACCTATCTGGTCATCGTTCATTAACTGATCTCCTTTGGATAATTCCTCCATGATCAGCTCAACATTGTTCAATTGTTGGTATTGTTCTTCCAGTTCCTCTAAAACACCTTCTTTTAAAGGGGCAGCCTCCAATTCTGTAAGTAAAAAATTATTGTAATCCTGCTCCTTGGTTGCCTCTGCCTGAAAGCTTAACAGGTCTTGAAGCCCTTTTTGGGTTTTAGAATGTGCTTTTAAAAGCTGCGAATAGGTTTTTAATTGTTCTTTATTGTTGGCCAGTGCATCAATCAATTTCATCTGAAAATCATTCTCTGTCAATCGCATAGTTTGATGCTGTGAATGTACATCTATCAATCTATCCCCTAATTGGGATAGCACATCCAAGGTAACTGGTGTGTCATTGATAAAGGCACGCGATTTTCCACTGGGCAGAATTTCCCTTCTTATAACAGTCTGGTCCTCATAATCCAAATCGTTTTCCTCAAAAAAAGGTCTCAAACTATAATCCTTGATAATAAAATCTGCTTCAATAATGCATTTCTTTTCCTTATCACGTAGTGTTGATAAATCGGCACGTTTACCTAGAATTAATGATAATCCGCCCAAAAGTATGGATTTACCAGCGCCAGTTTCCCCGGTGATAACCGTAAAACCGCTGTCCAAGCTCACATCCAAGCTATCGATTAAGGCATAATTTTCAATGGAGAGATTTGATAACAAACGTCAGAAATTTAGATAAACCAAAGGTAATCTATATTCTGATTTAACAAAAGTATCAATAGGTAATATCATTCCAAGTGCTGGAATACAATGGTGCTATTTTATTAAGCGTCTCCTTAAGCTTTACAATATCCACTTTAGGACCATCGGAAAATATATTCTGGATCTCTTCAGACTTGGCATCAAAGAAGGTCTGTATCAAAAAAGCATTTGGCCTTCTATTGATCATGGTCTCAAAGAGCTTCATGGTACCGGCGATTACTTGTTTTCCAGTACTATTGTTATCGCCCAATATATCCAAACCCTTTCTATGGTAATTGTACATGGCCACCCGGTATTCCCTATACGTATTGGAAAGTAGGTTGTCTACCAACTCAAACCTACTACGGTCTGTAGTTTGGCTCCATCCAGAGGAATTACTGCCTTGTGCTTGGGTTACTATGTTCTGGGCCTTTCTAAAAAACTCCGTTCCGCCATCTAAAGAAAACGTATCTGCATCCAGACCTAAAATAATATAAGCGTAATAGGCTACCACGGCAACTAGGTTAGATTCATATACATTTTCATTAAATACCAAAGGCTGAAATTCTTGGTACTGAAAATTAAACTGATTGTCCTTATAATTAAAAACTGGGGTTTCATAGGACGTGTTAAAAACTGGACGTGAAGACTGTATCTGTATGTTTCCCTTAAAGCGATCGGACTCATATTCCGTTATGGTAATGAACATTTGGGCATTTACCCTTTCATTCTCCTTATACACACGATTGGTCCATTTACTTTTATTCACAAAATCATTTAAGGACTGCTCTAAAGTCTTAAATATTTGCTGATTGGTTTGAGACACCTGATCAGAGTTTACCGTAACCGTACAATTAAGTTCTTGGGCAGTTAGTGGAAACGCAAATAAAGTAATGGTAAATAAGAATAATAGCTTACGCATAACGCCTTGTGATGATTTCATTAAGGATATCCTTGGCAACAGCTGCCTTTGTCTTTAATTCAAACGTCTGTATTGCAAAATTGGTATCTATGAAACTAATTTTATTGGTGTTCCCAGCAAAACCAGCACCATTATCATTCAAGGAGTTTAAAACAATGGCATCTAGATTCTTGCGTTTTAGCTTGCCTTTGGCATTTTCCACTTCATTCTCGGTTTCCAATGCAAAGCCAACGAGATATTGGTTTTTCTTAATCTCACCTAGCGAATATAGAATATCCTTGTTCTTTACCAAATCGATAGATAATTCACTGTCAGATTTTTTAATTTTCTGCTCTGCCTTAACCTTTGGCCTGTAATCCGCCACAGCGGCCGCACAAATGACGATTTCCGCATCCTTATAATGTTCATGTGCGCTATCATACATTTCATCGGCCGAAACCACTGGTATCAACTTTATAGATGCATTTTCTATGGTATACTTCGTTGGACCGGAAATCAGCACTACATCAGCTCCTAAACTGGCAGCCGCTCGTGCCAATTCAAAACCCATTAGTCCAGAAGAATGGTTCCCGATAAAACGTACGGGATCTATAGCTTCATAGGTAGGCCCGGCGGTAATCATCACTTTTTTACCCCGTAATGGTAATCCACTTAACAAAAAATCGTTGATATAGGCTACAATTTCCTCAGGTTCTGCCATGCGCCCCTCACCATGCAATCCACTGGCCAGTTCACCAGAACCTACGGGTATTATATGATTGCCAAAGGATTTTAATTTTTCCAAGCTGCTAAGTGTACTTGGGTGTTTGTACATATCCAAATCCATTGCAGGGGCTATAAAAACCGGGCATTTAGCCGATAGGTAACAGGCCAACAACAAATTGTCACAATTACCCATTACCATTTTTGACATGGTATTAGCCGTTGCTGGGGCAATTAGCATTAAATCTGCCCAGAGTCCCATTTCTACATGGTTGTTCCAATCTGTGGTGAGTGCATCGGTCTTTACAAAATCCGATACCACAGGGTTTTTGGACAAGGTGGCCAAGGTAAGTGGTGAAACAAAAGAGCTGGCGCTATCGGTAAGAACAATCTTAACGTTAGCGCCAGCCTTTATAAATAATCGTACAAGAAAAGTGGTCTTATATGCTGCAATCCCCCCGGTAATGCCTAAAAGGATATTTTTATCACCTAGCATACTACTTATGCGTCTTTCTCTGTATTTCTAAAATAGATTTTGTCCTTTAACCACTCCTCTACTGCCAAAGCGTGTGGTTTAGGTAATTTTTCGTAGAACTTGGAAACCTCTATTTGCTCCTTGTTCTCAAAAACTTCCTCCAAGCTATCGCTATAGGTGGCAAACTCCTCTAATTTCTCCAACAATTCCTTTTTAATTTCAGAATTGATCTGAACCGCTCTCTTAGAAGCAATGGAGATAGCCTCATAGATATTCTCTGTCTTGGCATCAAATTCGTTTCTGTTGATGGTTACTGTAGATACGGCAGCCTTAGAGTTTTTTAAATCGTTCATGTTCATAATGGAAACTATTTTATTTTGATTCTTTTATTTCTTCTGTGTTGAATTTCTGTAATTCTTTTTCTATGCGCTCCAATAAGTCTGTAGATTCTTTTTCAAACTTGGTATTGGGGTACTGCTTTTTTAATGCGATATACGCCGCTTTGGCACTAAGCAAACGTTCTTTTTGTACACTCTCAAAACTGTTCATGGCCATATGCGTCAAAGCATCTAACTTCAAAAAAAGGGCATCCTCCCTATATTCAGACCCTGGAAAGTCCGATACAAAGTTGTCACTCGCAGCTATGGCAGACTTCAACATGTCATAATTAAACTGTCCCAGTTTGTTGTATTGTTTCATTATCTCAAAGGCCTTACGCTCCTTTTTTGTAGTAAGTTCCTTTGCCATGGCATTGGCCTCCGCATAAAATTCAGACTCAGTATTCGCATTAATGAAGTTCTGCAACTTTATCAAGGCCTTGTCGGTATCCGTTTGGTCCAAAGAATATGTTGGTGAAAGTTTATAATAACTCTTTGCACTTAGGAAGGTAGCTTCGGTAATCTTATCACTCTTTGGGTACGACTTTACGAATCGTTCAAATTGATAACCGGCCATGTTATAATCCTTACGCTGAAAGTAAGAGTTTGCCAAGAAGAACATTACCCTTTCCCCTTGTGGCTTACCAACATACTTTGGTGCAATCTGCTCAAACAACCTATTGGCACGTTTAAAATCGCCTTCTTCATAATACCTTTCCGCCAAATCGTACTTTGCCTTAACATCCTCATTTTTAAGCACTTTTTGGTACTCATTACAAGAATATAACGCAGAAACTACAACTGCCAATATAAAAAACCGCTTCATTTTAAAAAACATTTTGCAAAATTAGTGATTATCAATGGATTTAAAAAACATTTTTAAACCATCAAAAATAGGGTCAATCCCTTTGGAAACCTCTTTTTTAGCGAAGATTTAACGTAAAAACACTACGCAGGTATTTTGGATAGCGAAGCGATAAATGCCGTAAGCTTTGTTTTTAGTTCCATACTGGCCGCTACCAACGGGAGCCTAACATTTGGTTTTGCTAGTCGTAACACATCAAAAATAGCCTTTATTCCTGCTGGGTTCCCTTCCTCAAAAATTAATTTCATTCCTTCTTGAAGCTCATACTGCAATTCAAATGCCTCTTGTATCCTACCGTTCAATCCGTGACGGATCATCTCTGAAAATGACACCGGTAATCCCTGTCCTAATACAGATATTACACCATCGCCGCCAGCGACTACAGTTAACAACGCCGTAATATCATCGCCTGAAAGCACTAAAAAGCCTTCTGGCCTATTTTTGATCAGATCCATAACCTGTACCATATCGCCACAAGCTTCCTTTACGGCCACAATATTACCAAAATCATTGGCAAGTCTCAATGTGGTGCTTGGCAGCATATTGCTCCCTGTTCTCCCTGGCACATTGTAAAGGATAATAGGTTTTGGTGATGCGGTTGCAATGGCCTTAAAGTGCTGATAAATACCTTCCTGGGTGGGCCTATTGTAGTATGGGCTTACGGATAAAATAGCATCAAAAGCGTTTAAATCCCTCGTTTGTAGTTCTTCAACAACAGCCAAGGTATTGTTGCCTCCAACCCCTAAAACCAATGGCAAGGCACCGTTATTGGCATGTACAATGGTATTGATGACCAATTCTTTTTCAGCCGGGGTTAAGGTAACGGTCTCGGCAGTGGTACCCAAGGCCACCAAATACTCTACCCCACCTTCCTTACAGTATGTAACAATATCAATAAGGGCATTCACGTCTACGCTGCCATCTGCCTTAAACGGTGTGATCAATGCCACGCCTGTACCCCTTAACTGTTCCATATCTATAATTCTTTAAAAACGCCTAAATATTTTTTCAATTCTCGCTTGAACGTTTTAAAATCCGAAATCGGTGTATTAATGATCAAATCATTATAATCAGGTCCCACTTCATTAAATCCTACTTTAAGTCGTGCCTTGGTTTTAATGGACATTAAGTTCAGCAACAGATTGTTTTGGTCATAGTAATTGACCAATAAATCATATTCCCTGCTCAAAAATTCCAATGCATAGCTGTTTTCTATATCTCCGTTCCAACCCAAATCCTTGTCGGAAAAAACTGGGGTGGCATAGGGCGAATTTTTATCGTAATAGCTTTTATACCCTATTATCTTCACCGCATTGGGCTTTAAGGAAAACTCCTCTAAAAACTCATAGAAAACATCAGCATTTTCAAACTTGTCCAAATCTACAATACAACCTAAAGAACGTATCCCCTTACCTCGGGTACTTTCATAAGCCGGATTTTCCAATGCCTGCCTTATGAATTTTCGTCCGGATTTCTGTTTAAACTTGTCCTTAATTCCTTTTAAAAACATGTATTTTTACATTTCTACAAATGTAAATAATATCCGTTCAAGTATATGGCGAAGTTAAAACACTTTATGGATTTAAAAATAAAACATTTTGTTATATTTTTAACATTGGCCTTTTTCATTTCCTGCAAACAAGCTCCCAACACCCTCACAGAAATTGAGGCGAAACAGATTCCCGTGGACACTAGCTTTACTTCTGTAGCGGAGGTCGCCAATTATATACAGCCTTATCATGACCGAGTAAATGCCGTCTTGGACAGCACCTTGGCCTTTGCCCCATATAAAATAGCTAAGACCGATGGTATTTACAATTCTACTGCCGGCAACTTAATGGCAGATATCGTGTTTGAACAGACTGCACCCATTTTTAGGAAGCGCACCAGTAAGGAGCTGGACTTTGTTTTGCTCAACCATGGTGGCATACGGTCTATCATTTCCCAAGGCAATGTTTCTGCCCGTACTGCTTATGAGGTTATGCCGTTTGAAAATACCATTATGGTGGTTGAATTGGATGGTGCTTCCGTGTTAGATATGATTTCCTATCTTATAAAATCGAAAAGGGCACACCCCGTTGCGGGCATACAAATTATATTGAATAGTGACGATACGCTACACTCCTTAAAAGTGCAGGGCAAACCGTTTGACAAAAACAGGACCTACTACGTGGCCACTAATGATTATCTGGTCTCTGGCGGTGATAATATGGTCTTTTTTAAAGACGCCAAAGCCATTACCGAGATAGATTATAAGATTAGAAATGCCATGATCGATTATTTTATGAAAGTGGATACCCTAAGCCCAAAAATAGATAACCGTTACTACAAATTAAACTAGGTATGAAAAGAAGGACCTTTATAAAAAATACGGCCGCTACAGGAGCACTTGTCGGTTCTGGGGCACTTACCTTGGAGGCTTGTGGATTATCAAAAAAGAAACACATTACCATTTTACATACCAATGATGTGCATAGCCATATTGATGCCTTCCCCAACGACCATTCTGAATTTCCAGGTTTGGGTGGACTGGCGCGCCGTGCGGGATTGGTGAACAGCATACGTCAAGAAAATCCGAATACGCTGTTGTTCGATGCTGGCGATATCTTTCAAGGTACCCCCTACTTTAATTTTTATGGCGGCGAACTTGAGTTTAAACTCATGAGCATGCTTAAATACGATGCCACCACTATTGGTAACCATGATTTTGATAATGGTATAGACGGACTCCTAGCGCAGATGCCCTATGCCCAGTTCGATTTCCTGTCCGCCAATTACGATTTCTCAAATACTGTACTCAACGGGTTTACCAAACCGTACAAAACCTATTTAAAGGATGGGGTGAAAATTGGGGTATATGGTCTGGGTATTAAATTGGCAGGTCTCGTAACCAAAAAATTGTACAAGGAAACAGTCTATCTAGACCCTTATGAGATTGCAACGGACATGGAACGGCAGTTAAAAGAAGAAGAACAGTGCGACCTGGTCATTTGCCTATCGCATTTAGGCTATAAGTACAGGAGCGAGGACAGACCGCAAGATGTGCAATTGGCCAAACACACCAAGTATACCGACCTCATTATTGGTGGCCATACCCACACCTTTTTAGATAAACCTACCCTACTACAAAATGCACTGGAGAAGGATATTCTGGTAAACCAAGTAGGTTGTTTTGGCATTAACCTTGGCCGTGTAGATTTCTATTTTGGGGCCGATGGCAACAGTGCCAATGGCGTTACCATAAAAGTTTGACCTTTGGCCGTATGGATGGTATTTTAAGAACGGACGCCAGCAATCCACATTTTAAAGCGCTCGTAGCTTTGTTAGATGCCGATTTGGCCAAAAGGGATGGTGCCGACAATGTTTTTTACACCCAGTTTAACGGTATTGACACCCTACCGTATTGCGTTGTATATTTTAAAGGTACGCAGCCTTTGGGCTGTGGTGCCATAAAACGGTTTGATAGACATAGCGTAGAAGTAAAACGCATGTTCGTGCAATCCAATGCTCGAGGCAAGGGTATTGCCACAAAAGTATTGACCGCTTTGGAAACGTGGGCCAAGGAATTAGGCTATACCCATTGTGTACTGGAAACTGGAAAACGCCAACCCGAAGCCATTGCCCTTTATAAAAAGAACGACTATAAAGTAATACCCAATTATCCGCCATATGAGGGTATGCACAATAGTGTATGTTTTAAGAAAGAGGTTTGACCACCAAAAAGTCTTTTTTTTTTCGTTACTGTTCCATTGTTATAGTATAAAAGTAACGGCAAGTAACTATTCATGTTGGAGAAAAGTAGGATCTAGAAGCGAATGTGTTCAAATTTTATTCGGAACTTAGGAAGCATATTCCAAATACCACACCAAATGATCCGAAATACGCTTTTCCTTTTAAGTAGCTTATGCATTGTACTTGTCTCTTGCAGACAAGAAGTAAAAACTATGGCAACCGTAGAAAAATATCAATTTGCATCTCCCGAGGAGGTAGGAATGGTGGCGGACAGCTTGGCCAAAATAGATGAAATGGTGATGGAATTTGTCGAGGCCAAAAAATATCCTGGAGCAGTAACCTTGATAGCCAAAAATGGTAAAATTGTGTACGAATCCGAAGTAGGATGGTCAGATTCTTCCAGAACGGAGCCGTATAGAAAAGACCATTTGTTTCGCATGGCCTCAATGACCAAACCTGTGGTATCCGTGGCTGCAATGCAACTGGTAGAAAAAGGCACCATTGGACTAGATGATCCGGTAGGCAACTACATTAATTCGTTTAAGGAAACCGAGGTAATCACAAGTTTTAACCCGCAAGACACTACATGGACCAGTACCCCATCTGCGGCAGTTCCTACGGTACGGCAACTATTGACGCAGACGGCCGGCGTGCCCTACGCGTTCATGAATCCTCCAGTACATGGCGCCATACTTGCCAAACATGGTATTCCAGATTTAAGTACACACCTACCTATGACCGTGGCAGAAACCATGGCCAAAATAGGTGACCTGCCACTGGTACATGAACCTGGTGCAAAATGGATGTATGGCCTCAATACCGATGTTTTAGGTCGCGTAGTGGAAGTTGCCTCTGGACAAAAACTGGATGACTATGTCCGAGAACATATCACCAAACCACTGGAGATAGAAAAGCTCGACTTTTATTTTGATGATTCCCTCACTACGGACCTTCCTAAAATTTTTGTCCCTAATCCCGAAGAAACAATAACCCAGGTAGACGCTGCTATGGGACCCATGTATATAGCCAACTACCCCACACAAGGTGCCAAAACCTATCTTTCTGGAGGTAGTGGTATGACGGGTACTGCCCGTGATTACTTTCTTTTTTGTCTAGCAATGCTCAATGATGGCGCATTGGGCAACAAGCGAATTTTAAAGGCCGAAACGGCACAATCCATGCATCAGGACCAAATTGACACGCTCTCCTATCCATGGGGTCCCGCACGCTTTGGTTTTGGTTTTGATGTGGCAGATGGCCATCCCATACGACCAGATGGCACCTACAGCTGGAGCGGTGCCTTTAGCACTACGTTTTGGATAGATCCAACGAACGATTTGATTGTTATTCAATTGAGGCAGGTACTACAGTCACCAAACAATAACGATATTAATGGGAGATTGGAGAAAATCGTTTATAGTGCCTTGATCGATTAAAAAGTATACCACTGGCACATAGCTGTGGTACCGCTTTAAAACCAAATAAAAACATGCTCGTTGGGTTGTTCACAACTTTCGTACAAACCTTGTAAGAAACCCTTGAAATCGTGTTTGGAAAACCCGAACTTCGTTAGCGTTGGATATAGACTATTGAAACAGTTTTATATCTTATTCGTTAGCTGTAATATCAAAAGAATGCCCAAATACCTAGTAAGATTTACTTCTAAAGAATACTACCCGAATTTTGAAGACCTTTCGAAATATAAAATCAAACTAGGCACGTTTCACCATTATCGAAAGATTGAAGATGGAGTCCGACAAGATAAAGAGGAAGGACAAAGAGGCTTGGATTTGGTAATAAAAAAGCCCTGTAAGAAGTTACTTGATGGAATTGAGCGAGATGAAATAATTTTCGGGCCTTATGATGAAAGCTTATTAAACGAAAATGGAGAATTCAAAGCAGAAACACACATTTTGGTTCACGAGCACTTATATGAATTTAATTCTTGGATGTTTTGTTGTTCAATTATTGAAGATTTATCACTAATTCCAAAATTGGAAGAATACTTTGAATGTGATTCACATTACTTTATATCTGATTTAGATGGTTTTGTAAAAGCAACTCAGAATGCACTCGCTGATTCTCTCAAAAAAAATAGATTTGATAAAGACGGAAAACCATTTATTCTGCACGGTACTGAACCGAATGTTTGGATTGATGGATTTAAGAATTACGTTAAATACGGAATAAGGGATGGTTACCAAAATGAAACTGTAAATACGTTAACAGAATTTATGAACAGCCAAAAATCCAGAGCAATTAATATGGACATATGGTTTCATAAGCCTAAAAGGTTTGAATTTGAAAGTGAGTTTAGAATTGTGCTATATGCAACAGCTGGCCGAGAAGAAAATAAAGTATTCAATATCAATGATGATTCTAGATTAGTGGAATGTGATTTGACAGATTGCATTAGTATTGAACCGAAAACATTTGAGAAATAAGTACTACAGCTAACAAATAACAAAACCTAAACGTAATGCGGACATTAAGGCAAAACCGAAAGGTCTATATATTTATAAAGTCGCTAAATCTTTGGGATTTAGCTTTGGACAAAAAAAGAAAAAGCAAAACTATAAGCTTTAGCTAAACCAAAAACGAAACTTTTAACCTCCTATTCCATTTTCATTCAAAACAAAGGTCACCATCTCCTTTAACTCTTCCTCCAACGACTTTTCTGGGTAGGTTTTGTTCGCTTGCCCGTACCAGTAGCCGGCATTAAAACGGTCACCTTCCTTTCTATGTAAATAGGCATGGATCCAGCTGCCCAAGGTATTGTACATGTCTTGGGCAATGTTGTGGGAAGCTTCCCAGTCGCCCTTAGCATCAAACCAAAGGGCTTTTAAACCTTCGGGCCAATCAGCAGGGGGTGTCTGTAAATGAAGCGTAGCTTCAAACTCGGTATAGTTTTTAGGCTTCATATCGTTACTTTCTTAACAAGTTTCCCTACCGTAAGTCCCTGCCCAATTATGGAGAATACCACCACAACGTAGGTAATCACCAAAAACAGGTCCCTGTGCATTTCTTGGGTAAGCCCCAGTGCCAGGGCAATGGAGATACCCCCGCGCAATCCGCCCCAGGTCATTACCAGATTGGTCCTCGGTACAAAGTCCAGCTTTTCCTGAAAGAATTTAATCGGTAATAGCAAGCTCAAATAACGGCAAAGCAGTACGATAGGAATGGCCACAATACCGGCCACCATATAACTGGTCTCAAAATTAAGCACTAGCATTTCCATACCAATAAGGACAAATAGCAGGGTGTTCAACAAAATATCCAACAACTCCCAGAACTTGTCCACATAGGTTTCCGTGGTCTTGGACATGGCGGAGTTACGTACGGTATCATTCCCCACCACCAAACCTGCGGTGACCATGGCCAAGGGTGCGGATACATGTAGTTTTTGGGCTACCACGGTACCCATCATTACGGCTGCAAGGGTAATGATCACCTCAATATCATAATCGTCAATAGAGCGCATTAATCTGTAGGTCATCCAGCCTATGAGCAAGCCCAACACAATACCGCCAATAACCTCAACCCCAAAGAGTTCTATAATAGCCATGGGTTCAAATTCCGATGACCCTGAGGAAGCCAATTGAAATATGGTAAGGAATACCACAACACCTACCCCATCGTTAAACAGGGATTCACCCACAATTTTGGTCTCCAGCTTTTTGGGTGCCCCGGCCTGTTTTAAAATTCCGAGTACGGCAATAGGGTCCGTTGGGGAAATCAAGGCCCCAAACAGCAGGCAGTAGATAAAGTTCACCTCCATTTGACAGAGCTGTAAGAGGTAAAACATGAAGATGCCTACCAAAAAGGTAGATACCAGTACGCCCAAGGTAGAAAATACGAATATGGGCCAACGCTGAACCTTTAACTGCTCAAAATTGGTATGCAGGGCCCCTGCGAACAGCAGGAAACTCAGCATAATATCCAATAATACCGTTCTAAAATCGATTTGGGTAATGATATAGCGTTCGGCATTGAGTAGGGTATCATCTACAAAACTGATCGCAAAAACCACCAAGGTAAACACAATGGTAATCAGCATTAACCCAATGGTGTTGGGCAGTTTTAGGAACCGCACATTGATGTATCCAAAAATGGCGGAAATAAATACCAGTACCGCGCTAATTATAAAGTAATCCATAGTTTAACTTTTATCTATCTAGATGGTCTAACTTGAAACTTGTCTTTCCTTTAGAGCCATCAAAAATAGTTTTCTTCCCGTGGCCCGGCCACTATATCATTTGTAAAAAATCCTGCTCCGTTATAATGGGGATACCCAGGCCTTCTGCTTTGGTGCGCTTGCTAGGCCCCATTTTATCACCGGCCACCAAATAACTGGTTTTGGAGGAAATAGAGGAACCTACCTTGCCCCCATTGTCCTCTATCAGCTTTTTAAGCTCATCCCTACTGACCGACTCAAAAACACCCGAAACCACAAAGGTGGATCCTTTTAAGATATCGGTCTGGTTTTCCAGTTTCTCTGCCGAAAGTTCAAATTGGATACCGTGGGATTTTAATCGTGCAACCATAGCTAGGTTTTTCTCGTTCTTGAAAAAATCTACCACACTCTCCGCTATACGCTCGCCAATCTCATCTACGGTAACCAATTCCTCCATAGTGGCTGCCATAAGTGCATCTATATTTTTATAGGCCTTTGCCAATTTTTTAGCTACGGTTTCCCCCACATAACGTATTCCTAAGGCAAACAACACCCGCTCAAAAGGCACATTTACGGAGTCCGCCACGCCTTTTATTAAATTCTCTGCCGATTTCTCTGCCATACGCTCCAAAGGCAAAATCTGTTCTTTGGTAAGGTCATAGAGGTCAGCATAATCCTTAATAAGTCCCTCTTTAAAAAGAAGTTCTACGGTTTCGCCACCTAAACCTTCTATATCCATGGCCTTTCTAGAAATAAAATGTTGGATACGCCCTGTTATCTGTGGCGGACAACCATATTGGTTGGGGCAGTAATGTTTGGCATCGCCTTCCTTACGAACCAAAGGGGTACCACATTCCGGACATTCCGTGATATATTTCGTCGCTTTTGAGCCTTCGGGTCTTTTAGAAAGGTCTACCCCAATAATCTTGGGTATGATTTCCCCTCCTTTTTCCACAAAAACGGTATCCCCTTCGCGGACATCAATTTTTTCTATTTGGTCCGCATTGTGCAGGGATGCCCTTTTAACGGTGGTACCCGCCAAAAGTACAGGTTCTAAATTGGCTACTGGGGTAATAGCACCCGTACGCCCTACTTGGTATGAAATATGAACCAATACTGTAGAAGCTTGTTCTGCCTTAAACTTATAGGCCATGGCCCAACGGGGGGACTTGGCGGTATAGCCCAATTCATCTTGGTATTGCAGATTATTAACCTTTACCACTACCCCATCGGTCTCATACGGTAAATCATGGCGGTGCTCGTCCCAGTGATTTACAAAGTCCATCACCTCCTCGGTATTCTTACACAATTTGGCCACGGTAGGCACTTTAAAGCCCCAATCATGTGCTTTTTGTAACATCTCAAATTGTGTTGCGATACCCAAATTATCTCCAACGATACCATACAACAAACATTCCAAAGGACGTTGTGCCACTGCGGCGCTATCCTGTAATTTTAAACTTCCCGAGGCCGTATTTCTAGGGTTCATATAAGGGTCTTCCCCATTTTCTATACGTTCCTCGTTCATTTTTTGGAATCCCTCAAAAGGCAAGACAATTTCCCCACGAATATCAAATTTCTCTGGGTAGTCCCCTTTTAGCTGTAAAGGCACCGATTTTATGGTCTTTATATTGGTAGTGACATCATCACCTTGAAAGCCATCGCCACGGGTAACCGCCTTAACTAACTTCCCGTTTTCATAGGTGATACTGATAGAAGCCCCGTCATACTTTAATTCACAGGTAAATTGTACGGGGACATCGCCTAAATTACGCTGAATACGCTTTTCCCAATCCTCCAGGTCTTCTTTGGAATAGCTGTTCTCCAACGAATACATACGGTGCTCATGGGCAACGGTCTCAAAGTTCTTGGTCACCATGCCACCCACACGCAAAGTGGGAGAGCTTTCATCATAAAACTCCGGATGTTTAGCCTCCAGATCTTGAAGCTCCTTTAATTTCATGTCAAACTCATAATCCGAAATAGTAGGCTTGTCCAAGACATAATAATTATAATTATGTAGGCGAAGCTCCTCACGAAGGGCATTTATTTTTTCGGCAACGTTCATTATAGTTGTTCTTTATTAATCCACTTAGGAATAGGCAGTGGTACATAATTCTCCATTTTCTCCAATAACTGGCTAATATCTTGATCTACCAATATTGCCTGATAGTTTTCAAGCTTTACAAAACCTTTGCTCACCATCTTTTGTAACATGAGTAACAGCTCATCGTAAAATCCGTTGGTATTTAAAATACCTATGGGAAATTGGTGTAAGCCTAACTGACCCCAAGTAAGCATTTCAAAAAATTCTTCCAAAGTCCCAAAACCGCCTGGCAGCATCAAAATACCATCTGAAAGGTCATGCATGGCCAATTTGCGTTCATGCATGTTTTTGGTAATGATCAACTCGCTTAACGAGTCATGAAAAACTTCCTTTTTCTTTAAAAATTCTGGTATTACGCCAATTACCTCCCCACCATTTTCCAGAGCACCTTGGGCAACCTTGCCCATGATACCAATCTTAGCACCACCATAAACAAGCCTAATACCTTTCTTGGCCAGTTCACTACCAAGTTCATAACCCATAGCTGTATAGGCCATTTCTGTACCTTCACTGCTTCCGCAAAATACGACTACACTTTTCATTTTTTCGTTGCCTTTATCATTCGGTCGTTTCCGAACATATCTTTTCTTATAGTGATATCCTTAAAATTATAACCTTTTAAGAGTTCTACCATTTCCTTGCCCAAATATTGGTTGATTTCAAAGTATAGACTTCCCCTAGTTTTCAGATGTTTATTGGCATACGCCGTTATCGCCTCATAAAATACCAAGGGTGCCTCATTTTTTACATATAGCGCCCCTTCGGGTTCGTGCTGTTTCACATTTTCCTGCATTTCAGCTTTTTCCATTTCCCGTACATAAGGCGGATTGGAAACGATAACGTCAAATTCCATTTGTAAACTCGCCGGAAGGCTATGGGTCTGTAGGATATCGGTCTCAATAAAATCTACCGCTACCGCATTCCTTTCCGCATTGCCAACCGCTATTTTTAAGGCTTCGGATGAAATATCCACAGCCTTCACCATAGCAAATTTTATATTTTTAGCCAGCGATATGGCAATACAACCCGTACCCGTGCCTATATCCAATACCTGTACCCCGGAATCGTTATTTTTAAAATCATCAAGTATCCAACATACCAACTCTTCAGTTTCTGGCCTTGGTATCAAAACATTGGAATTCACTAAATATTCCATTTCCATAAATTCCACATGTCCAATGATATGTTGAATTGGGATATGCAGTTTTAATTGGGCCAATGCCCCAAAGATTCGACTTTCCTGTTCTTTGTCAAGAGTATAGTTTGGCTCAAAAGCCAATATAAATCGTTCTAAATTAAAATACTCCTCAATAAGCAAATAGAAGAAACTAGTTACTTCATCTCGCCCATAAACCGTATCCAGTTCCTTATGAAATATGTTTTTGATCTCGCCCAGTAACATTAAACCAATGTTTTAAGCATCCAAACCGGACATGAATAGTGGCCTGTATTGCCCATAGGGGCATCTATGTATTTAAAACCAGATTTTTTATATAGTTTTTGGGCATCTGTCATGTAGGGCATGGTTTCCAAGTAGCATTTTTCAAAGCCGAATTCCTTGGCCTTATCCAAACAAATTTGTATCATTTTAGCACCTAGACCCCTTCCCCGGGCTTCCTCCAAAAAGTACATTTTTTGTAGCTCACATACATTCCCTTGGTAATTATCCAATTGGGCAACACCCGCACAGCCAATGATTTGTCCATCTTGTTCTACTACAAAATAAGTAGCCTTGGGAACATCATAATTTTCAAACATATGGTCCAAGGCCTTATCTGCATAGGCCGTGCCTACTTTAGGAACCCCCAGATCTACTAATACCTTGCGTACAACCGTAGCTACCGCGGCATTGTCCTCTTTCTTTATCTCCCGTATAATTGCGGTATCCATGGTTTCCTTAAGATAGGTTTTAAAGTGCTATTTTTGACGTGTGAAGATACGTGAATTACGTAAAAACATAAAGTAGAAGCACCAATAAAATTAGGTCCAGAAAATGGTAGGCCAACAGCAAGACATTCAGATAAATACCGATGTAGGATTCATGCGTAGGTGTATACAAATTGCTAAAAACGCTTTGGGTAAAACGGCACCGAACCCAATGGTGGGTGCGGTGATTGTTCTAAACAATAAAATTATTGGCGAAGGATTTACCAGTGCGTATGGTGGTGCCCATGCCGAGGTAAATGCGATTAGTGGTGTAGCGGATAAAACCCAACTTAGCCATGCCACCTTATATGTGACATTGGAACCTTGCTCGCACTATGGCAAAACACCACCATGTGCCGACCTTATTGTAAAACACAAAATCCCCAGGGTTGTTATAGGCCTTAAAGACCCGCATGAAAAAGTAGCGGGCAAGGGCATAAAAAAACTGCAAGATGCCGGATGTGACGTTGTAACAGGAATCTTGGCGAAGGAATGTAGGGAACACCACAAGCGTTTTTTATGTTTTCATGAGAAAAAGCGACCATACATTATTCTAAAATGGGCAGAAACCTTAGATGGGTTTATTGCACCGGAGGAACAAGAAAGAACAAAAAACCCAGAACCCTATTGGATCACGACGCCATTATCTAGACAGTTAGTGCATAAATGGCGTAGTGAGGAACAAGCCATACTGGTAGGTACAACTACTGTTTTGGCTGATAATCCCAAATTGGATACCCGATTATGGAATGGAAATTTGCCTATACGGCTTGTAATAGATAAAGATGTAAAGATTCCGCCGAATTACCATGTATTGGATGGAAATCAAAAAACAATAGTTTTTACCTCCACATCGGTAAATACTACTGAAAAACCGAATGTAATGTATATTCAGGTTAATTTTAATGATAACCTGGCGCAAGAAATTTGTGAACAATTATATATTTTAAACATACAAAGTGTCTTTATTGAAGGAGGTACAAAAACCCTCCAAACTTTTATTGATGCAGAACTTTGGGACGAAGCAAGAATATTTAAAGGTCCAGTTACTTTTAAAACCGGTATTACATCGCCACAGATAACAGGACGTTTGGTTAAATCACAAACCGTGGACAAAGACCAATTAATTATATTACAGCATGATTAAGAACCTCATTTTCGATTTTGGTGATATTTTTATTAACCTAGACAAACCCGCAACCTTTAGGGAACTGGAAAAATTGGGATATATGGAAGTACAACCTGACATGCTAGCCTTGGCTAAGCAATATGAGATGGGTCTGGTTTCTTCTGAAGGCTTCCTTTTGCAACTAAACACCATGCTTCCCCTAACGAATGTTGAACATATCCAACACGCTTGGAATGCTATTATCAGAGATTTTCCAGAGTATCGACTCACATTTGTTGAAGAATTGAAACAGGAAAACAACTATCGCCTTTTCTTATTGAGCAATACCAATGATTTGCATATTGAGTATGTGAAAAAAACCATGGGTTTGGACCGTTTTGAGCGATTTGAGACCTGTTTTGAGCAGTTTTACCTGTCACATGAAATACATATGCGAAAACCAAATAGCGATATTTTTGAATTTGTGTTAGATCAAAACCAATTAAAGGCTGAAGAAACTTTTTTTATAGACGACACCAAAGAGAATACGGATACCGCACAGCTATTAGGAATAAAAAGTTGGAACCTACAGGTTGGCAATGAGGACATCATTGATCTTAAAAGCAAATTGTAGATGTACTACTTACTTTTAAGTGTCCTATCCTCCAGTTTAATCTTTATTGTTTTTAAGTTGTTTGCCAAACATAATGTGCAGACATTTTATGCCATTGTCGTAAATTATATTACGGCCTCTGCGGTTGGTCTGAGTCTATATCAAGGAGAGGTACAGGTATTTGAAATATACACAAAACCATGGTTTATAGGAACCCTTTGTTTAGGGGTGCTTTTTATTTTGGTCTTTAACATTATGGCAGCCACATCACAAAGAATTGGCGTATCGGCTGCCTCTGTAGCAACTAAAATGTCTTTGGTAATTCCGGTAATCTTTGGGGTACTGGTTTATGGGGAAACGTTGGGGATTATAAAAGTCTTAGGAATAGCGTTGGCCTTGTGCGCCGTTTATTTTTCGTCTGTAAAGAAAAATACGATAAGATTGGACAAATCGGACCTATGGCTACCTATTTTGGTGTTCTTAGGTTCAGGAATCATAGATACGAGTATAAAATATGTACAGGAGGTCTATGTTCAGGAAGAGGAGTATCCCCTATTTACCGCTTTGGTATTTGCAGCTGCTGCAACCACAGGCATGTTTTATTTGGTAATTAAAAGTAGTAAAGAACCCATAAAAGTGAATTTTAAAAATGTTTTGGGCGGTATTGCATTAGGGGTGCCCAATTACTTTTCCATTTACTTTTTGCTAAAAGCATTACAGCTCACCAAACTCAACAGTGCCTCTATTTTTACGATCAATAACGTGTTCATTGTTATTTTTACCACACTCTTAGGTATTTTACTGTTCAAGGAAAAAATTAGTTTAAAAAACTGGATCGGTATCATCATAGCCATTATAAGTATACTTTTAGTTGCCTTTGGCGATGACATTTTACCATTCAAGAACCCTATATTCTGATGGATGACCAGTTAGACACGTATCTCACAATAGCGAAACCTACCGAAGCCATATTGCTTAAAGAAAGAAAAAGTAAATTTTACGGCTACGCTTTTCCTATTGATGATGAAGAACAGGTAAAACCGATCATTGACTCCTTGAGAAAGAAATACCCCAGTGCCAACCATGTTTGCTATGCTTGGCAAATAGGCGTTCACGACCCAACATATAGGGCCAATGATGACGGCGAACCTAATAATTCTGCAGGGATGCCCATTTACGGACAAATACAATCCTTTGGGGTAACGAATTTAGTAATTGCCGTGGTTCGTATTTTTGGAGGCACTAAATTAGGTGTTGGCGGATTAATAAGTGCCTATAAGAATACCGCGCAACTCACTTTGGAGCATAGTGATATTAAAGAGGGGATAATTCAAAAAAGTTTTGAATTACAATTTGCGTATCCCGAAATGGATATTGTTATGCGTTTGATCAAAAAGAACCAACTTAATATCGTTGACCAAGAATTGAAACTGGAATGCAAAATTACCGTTTCTGTAAGGGCCAGTGAATTTGAAAAAATCATGAAAGAATGCAATTCATTTCATAAACTTAAAATCACACCGAAAAAACATTGAGAATTGGTAACCAATTTAAACTTAACTAAGTTTTTTAAGGATATAATCTGGACATTTTATAGGTCTTTTCCTATTAACATCCATAAATGCCAAAATAGTGCTTGCCTCAATCAATTTTTCGCCTTCCTGATTTAGGATAATATATTCAAATTCTATTCGTACAGTAGGTAACTTTTTTAACCTTGTCTTTACGGTAATTACATCATCATAAATGGCAGATTTAAGAAAGTTGATCTGCAAATTGATAACAGGAAGCATAACCCCCTGGGTTTCCATATCCTTATAGGAAACCCCTAGGGCCCTAAGCCACTCAACTCTTCCTATCTCTAGATATTGCGCATAATTACCATGATACACCACACCCATTTGGTCTGTTTCACCGTACCTGACCCGAAAAGAAATTTCATTAAAATCCTTCATTTTGAAGTAAAATAGTATATATTTAGTACCTCCCTTGGATACAACGCGAACATGGGGAAAAAAAAGGTCATATTCAATAGAGTTTGATTTTTTTTTTAGAATTTTTGTTCACATATTTGTCCACCCGATAAAGCAGTAATAAAAAGTTTAATCTTAATTACCGCTTACTATTTTTTTAATCTAAAAAAGAGAGCTTTTTTTATTATGAGTGTTACTGCCAATTCCGTATGGAAAAATTGTCTGGAATTTATTAAGGATAATATCCAACCGCAGGCATTCAAAACATGGTTTGAGCCTATCAAGCCTGTAAAGCTTTCTGAGAATTCATTGAGCATTCAGGTACCTAGTAAATTCTTTTATGAATGGCTAGAGGAACACTATGTTAAACTATTAAAAGTTTCACTAACAAGGGAGTTAGGTGAATCCGCTAAATTGGTATATATCATTAGAATGGAAAATACCTATGGCAACAAGGAACCATTCACCGAAAAGATACCAAGTTCCAACCGCGGCAATATGCAACCACAGGAAATGGATGTTCCCATAAAATCTAAAAATCCTGAATTAAGAAATCCTTTTGTCATTCCAGGCATTAGGAATATCAAAATTGAATCCCAACTTAACCCTAATTATAACTTTGATAATTTTTTAGAAGGGGACTCAAATAGGTTGGCACGTTCCGCCGGTATGGCCGTAGCCAATAAACCAGGAGGCACTTCCTTTAATCCCTTATTAATTTTTGGCGGTGTTGGATTGGGAAAAACCCATTTGGCTCATGCCATTGGGGTTGAGATAAAGGACAAATATCCAGAACGTACCGTTCTTTATATTTCTGCAGAAAAATTCACGCAACAGTATATTGAGTCTGTAAAGAAGAACACAAGAAATGATTTTATTCATTTTTATCAATTGATAGATGTTTTAATAATTGATGATGTTCAATTCCTATCAGGTAAATCCGGCACCCAAGACGTGTTCTTCCATATATTCAATCATTTACATCAAAATGGGAAACAAGTTGTTTTAACCTCTGATAAGGCTCCTGTTGACATGCAGGATATAGAGCAACGATTGTTATCCAGATTTAAATGGGGACTTTCCGCAGAATTGCAAAGTCCGGATTATGAAACTCGTATTTCTATCCTTAACAACAAACTATATCGTGATGGCGTAGAAATGCCCGAGGAGATCATTGAATATGTTGCCAAACATATCAAAACAAATATTAGGGAATTGGAGGGCGCCATTATTTCATTGATTGCGCAATCTACCTTAAACAAAAGAGAAGTTACGATTGAGCTTGCACAGCAAGTAGTGGAAAAATTCGTAAAGAATACAAAACGCGAAGTTTCTATAGATTACATACAGAAGGTAGTTTCTGATTATTTTGAAATGGATGTGGCCACATTACAATCCAAAACAAGAAAAAGACATATTGTTCAAGCTAGGCAGTTAGCCATGTTCTTTGCCAAAAAATTCACAAAGGCTTCTTTAGCAAGTATCGGTTCACAAATTGGTAAAAGAGACCATGCAACTGTTCTCCATGCTTGTAAAACCGTTGATAACTTAGCGGAGACAGATAAGCAATTTCGTAAGTACATAGACGACCTTACCAAGAAATTCTCATAATTATTTCATGAAAACTAAAGTCTTGATGGTATGCCTTGGAAATATTTGCAGGTCGCCATTAGCTGAAGGTATTCTGAAAAATAAACTAAATCCTGATATGTTTTTTGTAGATTCCGCTGGTACTGGCGGGTATCATATAGGAAACGCCCCAGACCCAAGGTCCATTGCGGTAGCAAGAAAATATGGTATAGACATTAGCAACCAAGTTTGTAGAAAATTTTCGCCTAATGATTTTGCTGAATTTGACATCATATATGCGATGGATAAAAGCAATTATGGCACTATTATAGCACAAAGTAAAAACAAGGCCGATGCTGATAAAGTACGTTTATTATTAAGTGAACTTGATGTACATACTATAGAAGTGCCAGATCCTTATTATGATGCCGATGAAGGATTTGAAAAAGTATATCATCTAATAGATACCGCCTGCACTGCCATCGCAAATAAAATAGAAACCGGTTTATGAGCGGAACTTCAAAAAAAACAGGTAAGTTATATTTGATCCCTACAACATTGGGAGACATACCACCATTGGAGGTGTTGCCCATTTCTATTAAAAGGGCCATTGAGGAAATAGACCATTATATTGTTGAGAACGAAAAAACAGCCCGGCATTTTATAAAAAAAATAAGCCCTAGAAAGTCACAACCCTCACTCCATTTATTTGCACTTAATAAGTTTACCGAACCGAATGACATTCCCAACTTTCTTAATCCCTGTCTTGAAGGGTATGATGTGGGTATACTGTCTGAGGCAGGTTGCCCAGGAATAGCCGATCCCGGTGCAGCAGTAGTTAAAATCGCTCACCAAAAGCATATACAGGTAGTGCCTTTAGTAGGGCCGTCATCAATATTGTTAGCATTGATGGCCAGTGGACTAAACGGTCAAAATTTTGCTTTTAACGGATATTTGCCCATAGATAGTCCTGAAAGAAAAAAAGAAATCAAAAAACTTGAAAAAAAGTCGCGAGACGAATCACAATCCCAATTGTTTATAGAAACACCTTATCGTAATAACAAATTATTGGAAGAACTTATTAAGACCCTTGCCCCAAATACATTTATTTGTGTGGCAACCGATATTACCTTGCCTACGGAATATATTGTCACCAAAACTGCCTCCGCATGGAAAAATGAAAATATTGACTTGCACAAAAGACCAACAATATTTATTATACAGGCATAAAAAAGCCCTGACTAAATAGCCAAGGCCCCATTTTCATATATAGATAAAATTTTAAATCCTAGGATTCTTAATGGCTTCTACCGAAGAAACATCATAGCCAGAAAATTTCTGTAGATATTTTGCAATTGTAGTGCCGTAACCATCTATTACATCCACTTTACCATAAGACCTAAGGTATGATTTTACATTTCCTGCACCGGCCAAATGTGCCGCAGCAAGTATGCCAGATTCCGTAACCATGATTCCTTTAATAGGTTTTCCCACAAATCTTTTTATATCCCTTCTGAGTATCCATTTATTACGGGACATATTAATTTGGAAAACCTTTTCTTGTAGAATGGGATCATTTAAGAATTGGTGTTGATTATAAACACCCATTAATTGCAAGGTATTCATACCAAATTGGTACTTACCAAGGTAGCCGAACGTATTCACGGCAGCATAGTTACCTTGTGATTCCTTGAATGCCAGTGCTTCCTTAAAACCGTTTAAGGAACTCCCCAGAAAAGGAGGCGTTGCTTCGAGGCGCTCAAAATAGATTTTGTCTTTGGGAAACAAAACCTCAGTAGGTTCTTTTACCTTAAGTGCATTTGGCACACTAACCTTATAAAGATCAAAGCCATAACTCACTAAAATAAAAATCACGATAAGTGGACAACTTAACAATATCCATCTTCTCATAAAGTGCTTTTCTTAAGACTTACAACGCAAAAAAAATGTTCGCTTAAATTTCACTTCGCAAAGTTAGAGTAGATATTATGGCTATTCTAGAAGGTTTTGTTAAAACTATACAATTTTAGTTAACATGTCATAAAATTCGGACAATAGTATTATCTATTGATGTTTTTTGAATTGATCCATCGGATGTACTGTGCTTTATTTCGGTTATGTTGCACTAAGTTCTCTGCAAACATGTGATATCCAAAATTTTCGACATTTGCCACAAAGTAATAGTAATTATGTTTTTCAGGATTAAGAACTGCATCTATTGCACTTATATCTGGCATTGCAATTGGACCCGGAGGCAATCCACCATATTTATAGGTATTATAGGGCGAATCTAGTTCTAGATCCTTGAATAAAACCCTTTTTATTATCGTATCAAAATCACCAGTTTTCCTTTTAATGGCATAAATAACGGTTGGATCTGCCTGTAATAACATGCCCTTCCTTAATCTATTTAAATATACTCCGGCAACCCGTGGACGTTCGTCTACCTTGGCGGTTTCTTTATGAACAATTGATGCCAATGCTACTACCTCTTTTGGGGTTAAATTTAGTTTTTTAGCTTTTTCTTGGCGTTCGACCGTCCAAAATTTCTCATATTCCTTCAACATTCGCTTTCTAAACTCTTCAGCACTAGTATTCCAGAAAAACTCGTAACTATTTGGAATATAGGGAGCTATGCCGTTTTCTAATGCAAAGCCATTGTCTTTTAAAAAATCTACATCTTTAAAACTTGCCAAAAGACTTGCGCTATCTGCTTCGATTTGTTGGGAAATTCTCCCGGCCAAATCTTCTAGAGTCTCTTGATTGTTAAAAGATACCTTAACAGAAATATTATTTACTCTTAATGTGTTTATGATGTCATTATTGGTCATGCCTTTTTTTATGGCATATTTGCCCCCTTTTATGTTTGCGGTATATCCTTTACGTTCCGCTGCAGCTGTAAAAGAGTCCATATCTTCCAAAAGTGGTTCTAATGATTCTTTCACTTGATCAAAAGTAGCTTCTGTTGGTATAAAAACAAAGGCCTTTTCATTAGCAAAGCTAGTGTTGGGCGTGAAAAAGGTGCCATAGACCATGTAAGCAAAAATGCCACCAACAAGAAGGCCAACAAGTACAATGGTCAGTAGAATACGTTTAATGTACATTAGTTATTTAGCTTTTGAAATAATAATTCGTTTTTAAATTTTTGGTTTGAAAAAATCCAGTCTTTTTTAGTCCCTACCAATTCAAATCCATGTTTTTGGAATAGATGTATACTGGCTTGGTTACCCTCTAATATATTAGCATACAATTGGTGGACATCCAAAGTATTAAAAGCATACTTATAGAGCACCTCCAGTGCCTCTCCCCCAGCGCCTTTATTTCTGTCCGAGGCATTAATGATTACGATCCCGATACCGGCCCTCTTATTCTTAGGGTCAAAATCAAATATATCAATTAATCCAATGGCCTCATGGGCAAGATTGCACACTACCAACCGTAATTGTTTTACATCATAAATGTCCCTATGTGCATTTTCTAAATATAATTGTAAAACATTTTTTGAATATGGCGTAATAGTCCCACTTATTTCCCAAACATCTGTATTGTTTTCTAAATGGTAGAGAAAATCAAGATCCCCTTTTTCAAGAGCTCTTAAATAAATATGTTCTCCCTCTAAGGTCATATGGTTATCTCTCCTTTAAATACTTGTTTGGCTGCCCCAGTAAGAAATATGTTGTTATAACCATCCTTGGCCACATTAAAGCTAACCTCTAATTGCCCACCTCTTGCATTGACAATAACTTTATTATTTTGGGTTTTTGCCGTTTTATGCATCGCCAGGGCTGCAGCAGTCACTCCAGTACCACAAGATAAGGTCTCATCCTCTACACCACGTTCATATGTTCTAATCGCAAAAGAATCATTGGATTCTTGTTCTACAAAATTTATATTACTACCGGGCTTTCCATAAAGTCCATATCTTAATTTGGCGCCTTCCCTATATACTTCAAAATTTTCTAAATCAGAAACCATTTGTACATGATGCGGTGAACCGGTATCCATAAAAACAGTATTGTTTCTAATAGTAATATCAGAAACATCTTGCATTTTTAAACTAACAACGGTATCATTTAAAATTGCTTCGTGTATGCCATCAACTGCGTTAAAAACGGTTGAATCTTCAATTATATTTAAAAAATTTGCAAATGCAACAATACTCCTTCCTCCATTTCCACACATACTACCCTCATTTCCATCTGCATTAAAATAAACCATTTTAAAATCGGTAGCATCATCATTTTCTAGAAGTATAAGGCCATCTGCCCCAATACCAAATCTGCGGTCGCACAATTGGGCTATTAATGAACTATCTTGCTTTGGAAAAAGAAGCTCACGATTGTCAATCATTACAAAGTCGTTCCCAGTGCCCTGATATTTATAAAAAGGTAAATTCATAGTACAATTTATGGCAACAAAGATACGGTTTATTGGCACTATTATAGAGGTTAAAAAGTCGTTAAAGACCAATGAAAAATAAACAAAACGGTTAATTTTACTTTGTTTAAGTAAAATAATACAGAATATGAAAAGAATTGGAAGCCTATTTATTGTTGCTGTTTTTGCCGGGGCAATTACTTTGGGTGCTTACAAGCTTTTTTTTGAAAAAGTCAATTATGCAGTAATTTCATCTGACCAACAAAATAGTGTGGTAAGTACCAGTTTTACGCCCACATCTGCGAAAGGTGCAGGGATAAATGAGGTAGATTTTACTATGGTAGCGGAAACTACGGTGAATGCAGTGGTACACGTTAAAAATGTCACCTTAAATAGAAGACCTTCTTCTGTATTTGATTTCTTTTATGGATCTGAAGGTAGCGTTACACCACAAGTAGGTACCGGATCTGGGGTCATTATTTCACAAGATGGTTATATAGTTACTAACAACCACGTTATTGCTAAGGCGAGTCAATTGCAAGTGACCTTAAATAACAATAGAACCTATGAAGCAGAATTAATAGGGACCGACCCAAATTCCGATATTGCTTTAATAAAGATTGAAGCAGATGAAAAACTACCCTATTTGGCCTTTGGGGATTCTGATAACTCTAAAATAGGTGAATGGGTATTGGCCGTAGGTAACCCATTTAATCTTACCTCTACGGTGACTGCAGGGATTATTAGTGCTAAAGCAAGAAGTTTGGACACAAGGTCCAACCAGTCCTTTATACAAACAGATGCTGCGGTAAATCCCGGCAACTCTGGAGGGGCCTTGGTAAATACCAACGGTGATTTAATTGGTATTAACACTGCCATATCTTCACAAACAGGTTCTTATGTAGGTTATTCTTTTGCAGTTCCCAGTAATATTGCCAAAAAGGTGGTGAATGACATTTTGGAATATGGCAATGTGCAAAAAGCCATTATGGGTATATGGCCGGCACCAGTTAATACAAAAGATGCCATAGAAAAAGGTATTAATGAAATTGACGGTGTTTTTATTGAAACTATTGAAGAGGAATCTGGTGCTTCAGAAGCTGGTTTGCAATATGGTGATATCATCAAAAAGGTGGATCAGATAGAAGTTCACAAATATCCAGATTTAACAGGATATCTATCCACTAAAAGACCTAAGGACACCATAAATGTTACCATAGAAAGAAAAAGTGAACAATTGATAGTGCCCGTAATACTAAAGGAAAGAAGCCGTATTGTGGTACCTGTTATGGGAATGGAGGTTAGAAATCTTACCGAAGCCGACAAGAAGAAATTCAAAACAAAAAATGGAGTGAAAATCATCGGGGTACCCGAAAGGTACAGAGGTTATGGACTTACCGGAAAAGTGATCATTAAGGTTGATGAAAGTGACATTAGCAATATCACAGATGCGAATACCGCATTTGGAGCTATCTCACAATACGGTAAGACTGTCATTACCATGCTGAACGATAATGGAGAACGGGAACGTCTAATCTTTCAATAAGTACCTTACTTTAATCAAACTTAAAAAGTATCCCCTAACGCGGATACTTTTTAAGTTTTTAAGTGTTACAAAAACACCTAAATATCTTAATTTTGAATAAATTTATAACATCCAAAGCCTATTATGTCTCGTAAAATAGCATATGAAAAAGAGCTCGCTTTTCAAGCAGATAGAAGAAAAGCCACTACGGAATTCATAAAGATCATTAGTGATCTATGGTATGATAAATCCATCGAAATTGTTCTTTTTAAGAACCAGGTCATAGATAAAAATGTTAGCGACATAATTCAACTGCATGAATATGCAGGCGAATTTGTACAAAAACCAATTTCAATCTTTGACTCTGTAGAATTATTACGGGCCATTAATGATATTAAGCTGCCCCCTTCAAAATTGGATATTGGAAAGCTGACCTACGAATATCATTCAGACGATAATAATTTTGCCAATGTAAAAGCCTTCGTCATTGAAAAATTAAAGGACGCACCTAATGCCAATACTATCAACCCAAAAGACGTGGTATTATACGGTTTTGGTAGAATTGGCCGTCTGATTGCCAGAGAGCTAATGTCCAAAACCGGAAAAGGAACCCAACTACGTTTAAGGGCAATTGTTGTTAGGGGCCCAATGGACATAGCTGTTTTGGAAAAAAGAGCAAGTTTACTGCAAACAGATTCTGTACATGGTAATTTCAACGGTACGGTAAACGTTGACCAAAAAAATAATGCACTTATTATCAATGGAACGACAGTAAACGTAATTTATGCATCACAACCCGAAGATTTGGATTATACCAAATATGGTATTTCCAATGCATTGATTATAGATAATACAGGGGCTTTTAGAGATAAAAAAGAATTATCCAGACACTTAAAGGCAAAAGGTGCATCAAGAGTTTTATTAACCGCCCCAGGAAAGGAAATTCCAAATATTGTTTATGGCGTTAACCATTTTGAAGTAGACCCAGATAAGACCAAAATATTGTCTGCCGCATCTTGCACTACTAATGCCATTACCCCAATCCTTAAAGTAATTGAAGATTCCCTTGGTATTAAAAAAGGCCACTTAGAAACCATACATGCGTATACAAATGACCAAAACCTGGTAGATAATATGCATGGCAAATACCGAAGGGGACGTGCTGCCGGTTTAAATATGGTAATTACGGAGACGGGTGCCGGCAAAGCGGTTTCCAAGGCATTACCCTCCTTGGAAGGTAAACTAAGTTCAAATGCTATTCGTGTGCCCGTACCCAATGGCTCATTGGCAATTTTAAACTTGGACTTAGAGAATAAGACTTCTATAAATGGCATAAATACAATTTTAAAGAAATATGCTCTTGAAGGCGATTTGGTGGAACAGATAAAATACTCGCTAAGCAAAGAATTGGTGTCATCTGACATTGTAGGTACCTCTGCGCCTTCAATTTATGACAGCAAGGCAACCTTGGTATCAGACAATGGAAATAACTTGGTGTTATATATTTGGTACGACAATGAGTATGGATATTCACATCAAGTAATCCGATTAGCCAAATTCATTTCTAAAGTTCGTAGGTATACCTATTACTAATTTAATTAACATTAAAACATCCTTACAAGTGAATTTTAACGTAGTTGTAATGACAAGGACATAGGTTGTATCTTTTATTTCTTTAATTGATTTTAATAAATTACTTTAGTCCTCTCTAAATCATTTTTTAACAGCAATAATATAGTAATGAAAATCTTAAAAATAGTATGTTTATTGATGGTCCTACTTACCGTAAATATACATTATGGCCAAGAATCGGAAGGCGAGGATAAACTATCATTGGATGAGGGTCCCATAAGTAATCAATTTGACTTTATTTCAAAGCGTTCCGGTAACTATAGAGCAGATGGCGTTCGCTACGAGGTTGTAAAAGAAACTAACCTATATAAATTAAGGAAAAATGTTTTGGACTCTATCGCTGCATTTAATAAAAAAACAGCGGAATTAAAGGCTACGATTTCGGAACATGAAACCACCATAAGTTCGCTTAATAATAAACTTGAAGAGACTACCAGAAACTTAACGTCCGTAACGGAAGAAAAGGATAGTATGTCATTTCTAGGCATATCCGTATCCAAAGGCACCTACAATGTAATTCTTTGGGCCATAATTACCGGGTTATTCGTATTATTAGGGGCTTTTATATATAAGTTTAGAAATAGTAATATCTTAACACAAGAAGCTAAACAAAACCTATCTGAACTAGAGGTCGAGTATGAAGACCATAGGCGAAGGGCCTTGGAGCGAGAGCAAAAAATAAGCAGACAACTCCAAGACGAGCTTAACAAGCAAAAAAAAACTAAATAATTAAAAGCTCCTTATTAAGGAGCTTTTTTGTTGGTAATTATGATAATTGTGCAAGCCGATATTTCTAATTTAAATGACTTGGTTCCCTAATTTAACAAGTATAGAATTTTTTACAAACAGGTGTCCAATATGACTGCTGCCTTTTTATTTTTAAAGGAACGCTTTGCTAATAATGAGTCGGTCGTTTTTTTATCTTATGATAATGAAATTGCTACGGGATTTGTTCAATTATATTTTTCTTTTTCATCGGTTAACCTAAAACCTACATTACTATTAAATGATTTATATGTTTCTGAAAATCATAGGAACAAAAATATTGGTACCCAACTACTAAAACATGCACAAACGTATTGTAAAGAAAATGGGTATCTAGGTCTAGCATTGGAAACAGCAACAGATAACCCAGCACAAAAATTATACGAAAAGTTAGGTTGGCAGAAGGAATCTCATTGTTTTCACTATTTTTGGAACGCTTAGTAAATAATCCCTCAACACATGCGTATTGACATCATTACGGTATTACCAGAATTATTAAAAAGTCCGTTTGAAGCTTCTATCTTAAAGAGAGCTATAGACAAAAAGCTGGTAGAAGTACATTTTCATAATTTAAGGGAGTATACCAGTAATAACTACAAGCAAGTAGATGATTATCAATTTGGTGGCGGCGCAGGCATGGTAATGATGATAGAACCAATTGACCTCTGTATCTCAAAGTTAACCTCACAACGAGATTATGATGAAATTATTTATATGACACCTGATGGTGAAACATTAAACCAACAAACAAGTAATAGTTTATCCTTACTAAAAAATATCATCATTCTTTGTGGCCATTATAAAGGCGTTGACCAAAGGGTAAGAGATGCATTTATCACCAAAGAAATCTCAATTGGCGATTATGTGCTCTCTGGGGGAGAACTTGGTGCCGCCGTTCTTTGTGATACCATTATAAGACTATTGCCGGGAGTTTTAAATGACGAGACATCCGCGTTGACAGATAGTTTTCAAGATGGTTTGCTGGCGCCGCCGGTATATACAAGGCCAGCGGAATATAAAGGAATGAAGGTGCCAGATATATTGTTAAGCGGCAACTTTGGTAAAATAGAAGAATGGCGCGAGCAAAAAGCACATGAAAGAACCCAGCAACTTAGACCAGATCTATTGGAATAGGGAGGCATCAAAGGAAAATTAAAATTCCTGAAATAATTTTTGCAAGTTCTAATTTTAAGACTATTTTTGCAGCCTGTTAAATCAACCTCTGACGAGAATCGTGAAAGTTGCTTTGATAAAATTCCAATAACAAAAATTTACAATGGAATCATTAATACAATATGTTCAGGACGAGTTTGTAGCCAAAAAAGAATTTCCAAAATTCTCTGCTGGTGATACAATTACCGTTTACTACGAAATTAAGGAAGGCGAGAAAACACGTACCCAGTTCTTTAAAGGTGTTGTAATACAACGAAGAGGCACAGGTGCAACAGAAACTTTTACGATTCGTAAAATGTCCGGTACTGTTGGTGTAGAACGTATATTCCCAATTAACTTGCCTGCACTTCAAAAAATTGAAGTAAACAAAAAAGGTAAAGTACGAAGATCTCGTATTTACTACTTTAGAGGCTTAACTGGTAAAAAAGCAAGAATTAAAGAGGTTCGTTCATAGGACCTTTGTTAAAATAATTTTAAAACACCGTCTATTCTTAGACGGTGTTTTTTTGTTTATAAACAATTGTGAATTTCCTTGGTTAATATTATGTTGATAGTTAATTAGTTAAAAAACAGCCTATTATCAAAATTTTTAATTATCTTTAAATACGATTAGAAATTTTACCTAAGGGGTTTTTCTCCAATCGTTATAAAGTTAACGTTCTTTATATTGTTGTTATATCACCATGTATACCTAATAAAGTATATAGAAAATGATCAGTATTACCATAAAGGGCTGTCGCTCCTTATTGTATTATGGGAATTTAAGAAGTTAATGTTTTTATAAACAAAAATGGATTTTGTTCTAAGGCAACAAGAAGAAATGGAGTATGGTTACTTAGTTAGATGATTAAGAACCTAGAAACATTTTAAACGTCGGATCAGTGACGCAGATGCAATCAATGGTTGCCGTTTTAGTCCAAGGATTAAAACATTAGGTCTGTAAACTTTTTCTAAAAAGCCATATCAATGTACAAGTACAATGATATGGCTTTTGTTATTTAACAATTCTACCCCGGATTGGCTTAAATATTAAGGCTCATGCTACTTTTTAAGCCTAGAAAAAATGGTATATTTGCTGCGCTTTAATTTAAACCAAAATGCATATGTCTAAAATTTTATATACCAAAACTGACGAAGCACCTGCTTTGGCAACTGCGTCTTTTCTTCCAATTGTAAAAGCATTTACACAGTCCTCAGGAATTGAAATTGAAACTAAAGACATTTCATTGGCTGGCAGAATCATTGCTTCTTTTCCAGAACTCTTAACCTCAGAGCAACGTATTTCAAATGATCTGGAAGAACTTGGGCATATGGCCAAACAGCCTGAAGCTAATATTATTAAACTACCAAACATTAGTGCTTCTGTTCCTCAGTTAAATGAAGCAATAAAAGAACTGCAAAGCAAAGGCTACAAACTTCCTAACTACCCTGATGAACCAAAGACTGAAGCAGAAAAAGAAATAAAATCTAAATACGATAAAATTAAGGGTAGTGCCGTAAACCCTGTATTAAGGGAGGGTAACTCAGATAGGCGTGCTCCTAGGGCGGTGAAGAATTATGCTAAGAAAAACCCACATACCATGGGTGCTTGGTCTAGTGACTCTAAAACCCATGTTGCTACTATGGACGCTGGTGATTTTCAGGCAAATGAAAAATCCTTGACCTTAAGTAAGCCTACCAACATTCAAATTCAATTAGTCACTATTTCAGGTGCAAAAACGGTTCTAAAGGAAAAAATTGCATTACAGGCAGATGAAATTATTGATGCAACTGTAATGAGTAAAAAAGCACTCCTTGAGTTTCTTAAAAAAGAAATTAAAGACGCGAAAGATAGTGGTGTTTTGTTTTCCGTTCACCTGAAAGCAACCATGATGAAGGTATCCGACCCTATCATATTTGGTCATGTAGTTGAAACATTTCTTAAACCAGTTTTTGAGAAATATGAATCAACTTTTGAAAAACTAGGTGTTAATCCAAATGATGGTCTAGAAAATTTATACCAAAAATTAGAAAAATTACCTGCAGCTGAAAAGACCGTAATTGAAAATGCAATACAGCAAACTTTGGCAGATGGTCCCGATCTAGCTATGGTAAATTCAGATAAAGGCATCACAAATTTACATGTCCCCAGTGATATCATTATTGATGCGTCAATGCCGGCAATGATTCGTAATTCAGGCAAAATGTGGAACAAAGAAGGTAAAGCCCAAGACACAAAAGCAGTTATTCCTGATAGCAGCTATGCCGGAATATATACTGCAACCATTGATTTTTGCAAAGAACATGGTGCATTTGATCCAACTACAATGGGTACGGTTCCCAATGTGGGTTTAATGGCCCAGAAAGCGGAAGAATATGGTTCTCATGACAAAACCTTTGAAATTAAGGATAATGGTGTGGTGCAAGTAATCGATATAGAAAGTGGTGAGGTGCTTATTGAACATACTGTGGCAAACGGAGATATATGGCGTATGTGCCAAGTAAAGGACGCACCTATTCAAGACTGGGTAAAATTAGCCGTGTCTAGGGCTAGAGCTACCAAAGTGCCTGCAATATTTTGGTTGGATGAAGAGAGGGCACATGACGCGGAATTAATTAAAAAAGTGAATGTTTATTTAAAAGACCATGATACTGAAGGACTGGAAATTATGGTCATGTCACCCATTGAAGCCACTAAGTATACCTTAAAAAGAATGAAAGATGGTCTAGATACTATTTCAGTGTCAGGAAATGTACTTAGGGATTATTTAACCGATTTATTTCCTATCCTAGAAGTAGGGACAAGTGCTAAAATGCTATCCATTGTGCCGTTAATGAACGGTGGAGGCCTATTTGAAACAGGTGCGGGTGGTTCTGCTCCTAAGCATGTTGAACAGTTTATAGAAGAGGGCCATTTACGATGGGATTCCTTAGGTGAGTTTTTGGCCTTAGGTGTTTCACTTGAGTTCTTTGGTGAAAAAAACAACAACCCAAAGGCAAAAGTTTTTGGTGACACCTTGGATAGTGCTACTGAGAAGTTTCTTTTAAATGATAAATCCCCTTCAAGAAAAGTGAAGGAGTTGGATACTCGCGGTAGTCACTTTTACTTAGCCAAATATTGGGCAGAAGCTCTGGCTGAACAGGATAGTGATGAAGAGTTAAAACAAATATTTAGTACGGTAGCTACAAACATTCAAGATAAGGAACAACAGATATTGTCAGAGTTAATGGATGCGCAGGGAAGTCATCAAGATATAGGTGGTTATTATAAACCAGACCCTATTTTGGTAAATAAGGCTATGCGACCAAGTACTACTTTCAATACTATTTTAAGTGCCTTATAACAGACAATCAAATACAAAAAGCCTCCAAATAGGGGGCTTTTTGTATTTTCATGAATCTGCACTGCTTAACCTAATATTCTCCTTATTTTTAATTAAAAATTTTTCATGATAAGAAGTATTGGTATAACCATTTTTATTTTTTTTATCAGTACCATTATTTGCCATGCCCAACAAAAATATACGCTTAGCGGAAGTATCACCGAAGAAAACAGCAATGAGACCCTAATTGGCGTTACCGTTGTTGTTCCGGAGTTAAACACAGGTATTACTACTAATGAATATGGTTTTTATTCCATAACGCTTCCAGAAGGAAAATACAACATCATTGTAAGTTATCTTGGCTTTGAAGATATCTCTAGAATCATTGATCTTAACCAAAACACGAAATTAGATTTTAAACTCAATGAAGAGGTAGAACAACTAGAGGAAGTTGTAGTCACTGAGAATGTGGAGAAAATGGATATTAGAAAACCACAGATGAGTGTAAATACACTTTCTGTAGCCACCATAAAAAAGATACCTGTAATCCTAGGTGAGGCAGATATCATTAAATCCATTCTCCTCTTGCCTGGAGTAACCAATGCAGGCGAAGGTGCATCTGGCTTCAATGTTAGGGGTGGTGCCGCAGACCAAAATCTTATTCTTTTAGACGAGGCTACTATTTTTAACTCATCCCATCTTTTTGGTTTTTTTTCCGTTTTCAATCCAGATGCCATAAAGGATATCAAACTCTATAAAGGCGGTATCCCTGCACGCTATGGGGGTAGGCTTTCCTCGGTATTGGATATTTTCCAAAAAGAAGGGAATAGTCGTGAATTAAAGATCAATGGCGGTATAGGCGCCGTAGCGAGTAGATTATTAGTAGAGGGACCTATAAAGAAAGATAAGGCTGCCTTTTTGGTGGGTGGCAGAGCATCATACGCCCATTTGTTTTTACCCCTGTTTGATGTGGACAATACGGCCTATTTCTATGATTTAAATACAAAACTGAACTTTAAGATCAACCCTAACAACAATATTTTTCTATCTGGTTATTTTGGCAGGGACGTTTTTGGGATTAGTGACAGTTTTGTAAACACCTATGGTAATGCTGTAGGTAATTTAAGATGGAACCATCTATTTTCCGATAAACTGTTCTCAAATCTATCCCTAATTTATTCTGACTATTATTATGGCCTAAAGCTAGATTTTGTTGGGTTTAATTGGAATTCCGGTATCCGTAATTTCAATATAAAATATGACCTTAAGCATTATGTAAATGATAAATTTCAAGTGAATTATGGCATCAACAATATCTACTATCAATTTAATCCAGGCAAAATAGAGCCCTCCAATAAAGATTCTGGTATTTTAGAAGAACAACTTAACCAAAAATATGCAAATGAATTTGCCGCATATATAGATGTTGAACATAGGTTAAGTGATAAATTAAGCATGGGTTATGGCTTACGTTTCAGTTATTTTAATAGACTTGGACAAGACGAACTTAATGTGTACGAAAATAATAATCCCGTTCGCTTTGATCCTTTTCTATTAATTTATCAAGAAGCGGCACCCATTGGTGTTTCAAACCCAGGAAGAAAGGGTAGTCTGGCGACATTTAATAATTTTGAGCCCAGAGTGTCCTTGGCATACACTTTTAATGAAAAAAGTTCCATAAAGGGGAGTTATACAAGATTAGCGCAATATTTACATCTGTTATCCAATACCAGCTCCCCTACTCCTTTAGATGTTTGGACACCTAGTGGTCCGTTTGTAAAACCACAATTATTAGATCAATATGCTTTAGGATACTTTAGGAATATGAAGCAAGGTGACTATTCCATAGAGACCGAGGTATTTTACAAAGACATACAAAATAGGATAGATTATATAGACGGTGCCAATTTGATCGCCAATAATGCTATTGAGCAAGTTATTTTAAATGGTGAAGCCAGAGCTTATGGCTTTGAGTTGCTTTTTAGAAAAAATGAAGGTAAGCTTCAGGGATGGTTAGCCTATACGCTATCCAAATCAGAGCAACGTACCCCTGGTAGAAGTAATTTAGAGAGTGGAATTAATTTTGGCAATTGGTACAATACCCCTTACGATAAACCACATGACATATCATTATTTCTTAGCTATGATCTGAACAAGAAATGGAGTTTTAGTGGTAATTTTGCTTATCAAACGGGCCAGCCTACCAATTATCCTATTGGTCAGTTTGAATTTCAGGGGCTTACCATTCCATACTACGGACTTAGAAATAAAGAACGATTACCCGATTATCATAGAGTAGATATTTCCGCAACATTAACACCACGGAAAAATCTAAATAAAAAAATTAAGGGCGAATGGGTTTTTAGCATATATAACCTTTATAATAAAAGGAATGCTGCATCTATAAACTTTAGAAGAAACCAAGATACTGGAGTTAATGAAGCGGTACGGACTTCAATTTTTGGTATTGTTCCAGCGGTAACCTATAATTTTAAATTTTAAGCTATGGGCAAGTCTTTTTATTTTTTTCTCCTATCAATTACCATCTTTAGTATTGGTTGTGAAGATGTCATAGATGTTGACTTACCAACTGAAAAACCTAGGTTAGTGGTTGATGCAGTTATTAGAATAGATACCAGTGAGGCATTTACCATGGCTCAAGTCAAAATTGCCTTAAGCAGTTCTTTTTTTGAAAATAATGATGGGATTGACGTAGATATGGTTCAAATTCAAAATTTAGAATATGTACCTCAAAGCTCCTTAGATCAAAACTTTATACTATTAAATTCTGAAGAAACTGGTGTTTATAGAGGTAGTAAAAACACCAATTTTTTCACTGAAGGCCCACTTGACCTCCATATAAATTATGGAGAAGAATCGTTTTATGCAAGAACAAGATTTGTCCCATCTGTCCCAATTGATACGTTAGCACAGGGAGATGAAACCTTGTTCTCTGAAGATGAAACCGAGGTAAAAGTAACCTTTACAGATATTGGGGATAGGGATGATTTTTATATAATTGATTTTGGCTTTAATGAATTTCTTGTAACAGAAGATGAGTTTTATCAAGGACAGACATTTGGGTTCTCTTATTTTTACGATGAAAAATTTGAATCTGGTAGAGAATTAGAGATAGGTATTTTGGGTGCCGATGAGCCTTTTTATAATTACATGAATCAGGTCATTGTGCAGTCGGGCGGCGATCAGGGTCCATTTCAAACACCAGCAACAACCGTTCGCGGTAATGTTTTTAATGTTACCGGAATTGACAATATGGAAGTTTTGGATAATGTAGAACGAACCAATAATTTTGCATTGGGATATTTTGCCGTGGTACAGGAATATAAAAAGACTTTAACCATACAATGAGAACTGATAAAGAACTTTTGGTTAGTGGAATTAAAAAACTAGGTTATACCGTAGTCCTTATGTTTACTGCTCCTGTGGTAATTTGGCAAGCTTTTAAAAATGAAGGCCATGTACTTTATTGGCCTGTTCTTATTATAGGGATAATCCTAGGAATCACAGCCATTTTCATGGGATTTAAAGGTATTTCTACTATTGTAGACTCATTATTTGGGAAAAGAAACAAACAATAAACTTATTGTTTGGATGCTGCCTTGACCGGTGATTTCCATTTATTGGATAAATCAGCATAATTGTAATCTAAAACAGTTTTTTGACGCTCCAACTTTCCTGAGGCAAAGGCTCTTTGTAAAATATCCTCTATAAGATAGTCTTCCTGTATTTTATCTGGGTGAAATTCTTCCTTAATACTTATTTTAAACAATTTAGCTGTAGTATTATACCAAAATGCTCGCCAACCATTTCTTAATTCCTTTACCAAATCAAAAGCAGTAGTACCAGTTTGTCTATAAATAAGCTTCACTAAAATTTGACCTTCGGTCCTTGTGAGTTTCTTTAATTCTTCAGAGAATTCCTCTTCTATGTATTTTTGAACCTTCTTTGTGTAACGTTTTCTTTTTCTATTATTTTTTATACTGAATAAGCTATCATTTAGTTCAACCAACCGCTCTGCAGCAAGCTTTGCATATGGGTAAACCTTTTCTGTCTTTCTCCTTAGGATATAATACTTTAATTTTTCGTCGTATGTATTGAACTTCAATTTTCCAAATACGAAGGCCTCCTCCAAAGCTATAGAGGTTTGCACCAATGAATCCCCTGAAATAATTATCATTTTTTCAGCAATGGAATCCAAAGGTTCTTCCTTTATCTGGCCATTTAAATAAATGGTTCCAAAAAGAAGCAGAAGTAATACATGTATACTTTTAAACATAACAATTTTAAAGCAAAAGCCTTGCCAAAATTAACGAATAATCAATGAGCATATTATTAAAACCAAGTGAATATTATTAAGTTTGTAGTTAAATATGAACTGAATGGCTAAGAAAAATATTATTACTAAAAAATCCCTTGCGTTTTTTGAAAAATACCTTAACAACGCTGCTCCAACAGGTTACGAATGGGAAGGTCAAAAACTTTGGATGGATTATTTAAAACCCTATGTAGACACTTTTATAACCGACACATATGGTACTGCAGTTGGTGTGATAAATCCAGATGCCAAATACAAGGTAGTTATAGAAGGCCATTCTGATGAAATTTCATGGTATGTAAATTACATTACTGATAATGGTTTAATATATGTAATTAGAAATGGGGGTAGTGACCAACAGATTGCGCCTTCTAAATGGGTAAATATCCATACAAAAAAAGGAATTGTAAAAGGTGTTTTTGGTTGGCCAGCAATTCACACACGTAAAAACGACAAAGACAGTCCAGTACCCAAACTTGACAATATTTTTATTGATATTGGGGCAAAAGACAATAAGGAAGTTGAAAAATTGGGGGTTCATGTAGGCTGTGTAATTACATACCCTGACACTTTTCATGTTCTTAATAAAGACAAATTTGTGTGTAGGGCCATTGACAATCGTGCCGGTGGATTTATGATTGCCGAGGTTGCTAGACTCTTACATGAAAACAAGCAGAAACTACCGTTTGGCCTATATATTACCAATTCTGTACAAGAAGAGATTGGACTACGTGGGGCCGAAATGATAACACAGACCATTAAGCCTAATGTGGCTATTGTAACAGATGTTTGCCATGATACCACTACCCCAATGATTGAGAAAAAAACCGAAGGACATACAGAAATTGGTGCCGGTCCAGTAATCTCATATGCGCCAGCAGTCCAAAATAAATTACGTGAACGAATCATTGAGACAGCTGAAGCCAAGAAAATACCATTTCAACGTATGGCCGCATCAAGAATGACAGGTACCGATACCGATGCCTTTGCCTACAGCAATGGTGGTGTTGCATCTGCCCTAATTTCCTTGCCTTTGCGATATATGCATACCACAGTAGAAATGGTACACAAAGAAGATGTAGAAAACGTGATACAATTAATTTATGAAACCTTGTTAACTATTAAAGAGGGGGAAACTTTTAGTTATTTCGATTAAATAACACTTACAAATCCTTCCCTTTTCGGAAGGATTTGTTTTTTATAAACCTATATGGATGAATTAATTGATATTCTAGATAGTAGGGGTAAGTACACCAATACCACAGCCATGAAATCGGAGGCACATGCTAAAGGCCTATATCACCCTACCGTACATATTTGGTTTTATACCGCTCATGGCGATGTCCTAATTCAGCAAAGGGCAAAGAATAAAGACACGCATCCATTACTTTGGGATGTATCCGTTGCCGGGCATATTGGTGCGGGTGAAGATATAGATGAATCTGCTATACGTGAGGTACAAGAAGAAATAGGACTCACTATCGTTAAAACTGACTTGGAAAAAATAGGCGTTTTTAAATCGATACAAAGGCATTCGGACGATTTAATAGATTGTGAATTCCATCATACTTTTTTATGCCAACTTAAGAGACCTTTTGCCGAATTAACAAAACAGGAAAGCGAAGTACAACAATTGTCCCTTATTCCACTTAGCACCTTGGAAAACGATATACTTGAAAATCAGGATTGGAACAGGTATGTCCCTCACGAAACAACCTATTACAAAAAAATTTTTAATAGTATTAAAACTAGACTAAAGTGATTTTATAAAGTCTTGTACATTGTCCAATAAATAGTTGACCTGTTCGCCGGTAGCCATATTTTTAACGACAAAAGAACGGTCTATCAATTCTTGTTCTCCCAGTAAAACAACAAAAGGGACTTTTAGGTTATTAGCGTATTTAAACTGTTTTTGAATTTTTGCCGTCGACGGATATAAATCTACCTTAAGTCCGGCCTTGCGCAACACCGTGGTTAATTCTAAGGCAGCCATGCCCTCCTGTTCGCCGAAGTTTAAACAAAGGATATCCAATGACTGTTCTATTTTTTTAGGGAACAAGTCCAATTCTTCCATAACCAAATAAATACGATCAAGACCAAAAGATATACCGACACCACTTACATCTTTTAATCCAAAAATACCTGTTAGGTCATCATAGCGGCCACCACCGCCAATTGACCCCATAGATACACCTGCTGGAGCAGAAACTTCAAAAATAGCACCCGTGTAGTAATTAAGTCCCCTGGCCAAGGTAACATCAATTACTAATTTTGAGGATTGCAAACCTAATTTGCCTATGGCCTCCGTAATAAAACGAAGTTCTTTAAGCCCCTTGGTTCCTTCACTGGAATCTTTAAGAATATCTTGTAATACCACTAATGGATCTACAATAGCATTGGACATTTGAAACAACGGAGTTGCTTTTTCTATGGCCTCCTCGGAAATACCTTTGGACAGCATTTCTTTTTTAACACCTTCCTCGCCTATTTTGTCAAGCTTATCCAGTGCTACGGTAAAATCTATTAATAAGTCTGTAGCACCAATGACTTCTGCAATTCCTGCAAGGATTTTTCTATTATTGAGCTTAATGGTTACACCGGCCAATTTTAAATCTGTAAATACAGCGTCGTAAAGTTGAATTAATTCCACTTCCTGTAAAAGCGAATCGGAGCCAACAACATCTGCATCACACTGATAAAACTCCCTAAACCTTCCTTTCTGTGGCCTATCTGCACGCCAAACTGGCTGTATCTGATAGCGCTTAAAGGGAAAATCCAATTCGTTTTGGTGCATAACCACATATCTGGCGAAAGGTACCGTTAAATCATACCGTAAGGCCTTCTCAGAGATTTTTGGGGTAAGGGCATGTGAATTTTTAGCCTTATACGTAGTTTCATCAACCTTGCTTAGAAAATCCCCGGAATTCAAAATTTTAAATATCAACCTATCCCCTTCATCTCCATACTTCCCCATTAAGGTTTCATAATTCTCAAAAGATGGTGTCTCTATAGGCTGAAAACCAAAAGTTTTAAAATGCTTTTTTACAACATCAAAAATATAGTTGCGCTTATTTACTTCGGCTGGGGAAAAATCCCTTGTCCCTTTAGGTATAGATGGTTTTTGTGCCATTAAAATTCGGTATTATGAAGATCTATAGAAATCTTAAGTAACTATAATTTTGCGGTAAATATCGCCTTATCCTATCACTTTATCAAACCACTGGTATAATTCACCTTTGGTAATTACGGAGCCTTGCTGTATCAACTGAAATTTATCCAGGTTAGGCTCATCTGTGTATGCCTTTGAAGCAGTCATATAATCTACAAAGTCTGACTGCCAATTCTTTTTGAACCAATTGAAGCCTACTTCTGAAGTAAGATCAATTTCCGGATTCATTACTTTTACCGCAATAAGCTTCATTTCCTTCTCCGTTAAGTGAAACAAATGCATTTGTTGTTCAGAAATACTCTCCAAATATTGGACCTTTGTAAGTACACCCTCCCAAACCAAATCACTAAACACATCTAATTCTTCCTCTGCAACTTTTGGGTTTTCCTTTTTTATAGTATCCCATTCACTGGCAGTAATAGATTGGGTTGCCAAGAAGTTAATGAACTCTTGATGTAATTCCTCTAGCTGTTCTTTTGTAAGTCTTGCGTATTTCATGAAAAATAAAAAACAAATAAGCCTTTCAGGAAACTGAAAGGCTTATATTTTAATTTTAAATCAAATTATTTCTGTTCTGCGACAACCTCAAATGGGAAATCTACAACAACATCTCTGTGTAATCTGATCTGTGCATTGTAAGGACCAGTTCTTTTCACAGACCCACCTTGAATGCTAATAAATTTTTTGTCTATTGAATGACCTTCTTTAGCTATTGCCTCGGCTAAATCATTATTGGTAATAGATCCGAATAATTTATCTCCCGCACCTGCTTTTGCCGTTATCTTCAACTCCAATGCTTTTAAAGCATCTGCAGTTTTAGTAGCAGCATCTACAACTTTTTTCTCTTTGTGCGCTCTTTGTTTTAGGTTTTCTGCCAAAACTTTTTTAGCAGAAGGAGTTGCCATAGTTGCTAAGCCTTGTGGTATAAGATAATTTCTACCATAACCGTTCTTAACACTTACCAAATCGTCCTTAAAACCTAAATTCTCTACGTCTTCCTTTAATATAAGCTCCATGATTCTTTTCTTTTATTTTAATAAATCACCAACATATGGCATTAGCGCCAAATGACGAGCTCTTTTTACCGCTTGGGCCACTTTTCTTTGATACTTCAAGGAAGTTCCTGTAAGTCTTCTTGGTAATAACTTACCTTGCTCGTTCACTAACTTCATTAAAAAGTCTGCATCTTTATAATCCACATACTTGATGCCGGATTTTTTAAATCTACAATACTTCTTTTTTGAGTTTGTTTCAATGTTTAGAGGGGTAAGATACCTGATCTCCCCATCCTTTTTACCTTTTGCTTGTTGTTGTAATGATGACATAATACTTAAGCTTTAGTAGTTTTGTTTCTTGTTCTTCTTTTTTCTGCCCACGCCACAGCATGTTTGTCCAACTTAACGGTCAAAAATCTCATAACGCGTTCATCTCTCCTAAATTCCTGCTCGTATGGCATAACCACCTCACCAGTATTAGTAAATTCGAACAAGTGGTAAAAACCACTTTTTTTGTTTTGGATGGGATAAGCCAATTTCTTTAGGCCCCAATTTTCTTTGGACACCATTTTGGCTCCATTGTTAATTAAGAAATCCTCGAATTTCTTAACTGTTTCCTCTATCTGGACATCAGATAGAACGGGATTCAAAATGAAAACAGTTTCGTAATGGTTCATAATATATTTTATTTTAAGGAGTGCAAAAATAAATAAATATTTATACTAATTACAAGAAAACGAAAAATTCTTCGTTATAGAGAGAAGAAATATTAAAATTAAAGAAACCAAATCTTAAAACCCATGATCATTGCTGATTATACAGTTAACCATGCATTGTTTACATCTTTTGTTGTAGTTGAGCATGTTTTTTCAGTAATTTGTCGATGATTTAACCCCACAAATCAGCCCTTATGAAATTAAGAAGTATTATCGTTGACGACTCGTCTATGCAAAGGATGGCCGTCGCAAAGTTGGTTAACAATCACCCCAACCTTGCTATGGTAGCTGAATATAGCAACGCTATAGAAGCGAAGAACGGCATCAAGAACAATGAAATTGATTTAATTTTCCTAGATGTTGAAATGCCAATTATCACTGGATTTGACTTACTCGAGTCCTTAGATAACAGCCCTCAGGTAATTTTAATCACTGGTAAACCAGATTACGCACTCAAAGCGTTTGACTATGATGTAACAGATTATCTTCACAAACCAATAACTATGGCACGTTTTGATGCTTCCGTTAAAAGAGCAGTTGCCAAGTATGAGCAAATGAACAGGGTAACCGAGGATGAGGAACATATTTTTGTGAAGAGCAATCTTAAGAAGAGAAAGGTTATTTTAAACGACATCAAGTGGATAGAAGCACTAGGTGACTATATTAAATTAGTTACGGATGAAGCCAATATCGTAATCTTATCAACAATGAAATCTTTTGAAAAGCAATTGCCAGAAGATAAGTTTCTAAGAATTCACAAGTCTTATATTGTAAATTTAGAAAAAGTGGAGAAATTCAATAGTAAGAATGTAGAAGTTAGTGGCCGATCCATTCCTTTAAGTAGGAATAAGAAAACAGAATTGGCAGAAGCCCTCAGTAATGTGTAATACGGCTTATGATATAATTTTACTTATTACAGAAGATAACAAAAAACCGCCAATGTGCGGTTTTTGTTTTAGATATGATCTACATTATAAATTACCCTAACACTCCTAAACATTGATATTGCGTTAAAGGACTTTTCTATCCTTTTAATGTTTCGCTTATTTTTTGTCAATGAGTCACTTTTGGAAATTTTAACCAATACATGTTTTAAATACTGATTTCTAATGCGCGAGACCGGTGGGTATTCTGGACCTAATACAACACCGCCAAAATTATTTTTTAATGCTCCGGCAAACCAGTCTGCCGCCTCATTTAGGACATTATAATTTTTATGTTTAAACGTAATTTTAATTATCCTATTTACAGGTGGATATTTATATTGCTCCCTCTCATATAATTGCTCCCTATACATTTCATTATAATCACCTGTAGTAACTTGTTTTAAAATTTGATGGTACGGATTATAACTTTGAATAATTACTTTACCCCTTTTTTTAGTCCTACCAGCCCTACCCGATACCTGGGTCAACAATTGAAAACTTCTTTCATGTGCCCTATAGTCCGGAAAATTTAATAGCGTATCCGCCTGCATAACCCCTACTAAGCTTACATTTCTAAAATCCAACCCTTTGGTAAGCATTTGGGTGCCAATTAAAACATCCAATTCTTGCTGTTCAAAGGAGGTTATGATTTTTTCATAAGCGTGCTTACCCCTCGTAGTATCCAAGTCCATTCTCCCAACTTTCACATTGGGGAATAGTTTTTTGACCTCCTCTTCTATTTGTTGTGTCCCAAATCCTTTGGTATCCAAATCAGGCCCTCCACATGCAGCACAACTCTCTGGAAGCGCAGCATGGTGACCACAATAATGACATCGTAACTGTTTTCTAAATTGATGATACGTTAGGCTTACATCACAATTGGGACATTGTGGCGTATGACCGCAGGTTAGACATTCTAGAATTGGGGCATACCCTCTTCTATTCTGAAATAAAATAACTTGCTCCCCAGCATCTAAAGTCTCTTGAATTTCTTCCATCAAACGCTCAGAAAAATGTCCTTTCATTCTTCTTTTTCGTTGTGCCTCCTTTATATCAACCAACTCCATATCCGGCATAAGCACATTACCAAAACGCCGGTTTATTTCTGCATAGCCATACTTGCCTATTTGAACATTATAATAACTTTCGATACTTGGGGTAGCGGATCCAAGTAAAATATTGGCCTCATGGAGATTGGCCAAAACTATGGCCGCGTCACGGGCATGATAGCGCGGTGATGGGTCAAACTGCTTAAAAGATGATTCATGCTCTTCATCAACAATCAATAAACCTAAATTTTTATAAGGTAGAAATAACGATGACCTAGCACCAATAACTATTTGTGCTTTTGGTTTTTCGTTTAGGACGTTGTTCCATACCTCAATTCTTTCATGAACATTGTATTTAGAATGATATACCGCTATCTTTTCCCCAAAATAATCCTGTAATCTTGAGATTAACTGGGTGGTTAAGGCAATTTCTGGAAGGAGATATAAAACTTGTTTGCCTTCTGATATACAAGATTCGATCAACTTAACATATACCTCGGTTTTACCTGAAGAGGTAACGCCCTTTAAAAGAGTCGCCTTTTTATCCTTAAATGATTGTTGAATAGCGTTTAAAGCCGTTATTTGATATTCATTTAAATCTTTTATGTTAGTACTATCGCCTGTACCATGGTAACTTACCCGATCGGTTCTGATAAAGTATTCTATCAATATTTCCTTATCCACCAGTGCCTTAATTACTGCTTTTGAACTATTACTTGTCGTAATTAAGTCGCTTACGGAAATTGGTTTTTTTGTCGTTCCTACCAATTGAAATAATGCTAAAACTACTTGACTTTGCTTTGGTGCCTTTGTTAGGGACTTCAATAGTAATTCTAAAGATTCATCTGAGGTATACCCATCACCAAGTCTTATATAGCTTACCAATTTTGGCTTGTATTGCTCAAATACCTCCTCTTTTAACTGAATGATATTCTTGTCCAAAAGTCTGTTGAGAATAGGTAATACATTTTTTCGACCAATAATGGCAGCCACTTCATGTACTTTTAAAACAGCTTGATGCAGTAATGCCTCATAAACTAAAAACTCTTCATCTTTGAGCTCCTGCTCATTTACTTCTGTTTCAGTATTCCTTAGGACCAGAGTTTCACTTTCCAGTAAAAATGCAGATGGCAAAGCGCTTCTAACCACTTCGCCGAGGGTGCTCATATAATATTCAGCAATCCATTGCCAATGTTTTAATTGTTGTAGGGTAACAATAGGTTCGTGATCTAATATCAGGTCAATATCCTTTGCCTCATAAACCTCCGGTGCTGTTTGATGAACACTATGAACCAGGCCTGTATATATTTTGGATTTACCAAAGGGTACCGAGACCCTCATTCCGGGCCTTAGAACCTGTTCCTCCTCGGATGTTATACGATATGTAAATTGCCGTTCTAAAGGAATGGGCAATATAACATTGATAAAATGTGCCATAATTCTATTTTCCTACACGTAGCCAAGTTTGGGTACGATAGATAAATGCGAGATATCCCCTAACCTTTAGCTCATTAGGGTTTTCTGGGTTCAACCAAATTTTACAACGAAATGTCATGGCTTGTTCCGGATCAAAAAGTCTTTTCCCTTTCCATTCACCATCACCATTATCTGCAGCTGCCGTAATAATCTCCATTCCTATTACTGGTTTGCCCTTTAATTCCCCATCACACTTTAAGCACGTTGCATTTTCTTTTCCAGCCTCAAGTATTTTCTCAACAAAACCATACATTAGTCCATCTTTTTCGTAAATGTTGATAATTCCCTTAGGGTTACCAGTGCGATCATCTATGGTCTTCCATTTGCCAAAAATACCTTGACCATACATTAAACATGAAAAAAAACTAAAAAAAAGAACTAGAAAACTACACTTAAAGTCAATCATTATTTTTGGTGATTTTACGGAGGGAATTTAACGATGCATTTAATTCAAATCCCAATAGCAATATATTGGAATTTAACCAGATGTAGACCATTAAAATTAATAATCCCCCTAATGCACCATATAGTTCATTATATCTCGCGAATTTTTCCACATAAATACCAAATAGATATGAGGTTAGCAAGAAAAGTATTGTGGTCATTAAAGCCCCTATTGAAAAAAACTTGGCTTGTTTTCCTTCCCTAGTGCCAAAGTAATATAGTATTGCGGTGGTGAAATAAGATAAAACTACAAAGAACAATACCTTGGCAATTTGAACACCAATCACCTCATCCTCCCCTAAAACATAACCGCCTTGTCTTGCCGCAAATTCTGTCAAATAACCTAAAACATAAAATTCAAAATAAATAAATGCAATAAAACCCACTATTATTAGAATGGCCAAAACTAAACCTACCATTAAGGCAAACAGGTATTGTCTAAAAAAATTTCTGGTCAATTCTATATGATATGATGTTTCAAAACCCCCGAATATGGCATTCACACCATTTGCCACTAAAAAAATAGAAATAAGAAATGCCGATGACAACAAACCTCCTCTTTTCTGGTCCTTTATTTGTTGAAAAACCTCACCGAAGTAATCACCGGTAGCATTGGGTAAAAAGGATTCCAAAAACAATTGAAACTGAACTTCAAAATCTGCATTCTGAATACTGATATAGTCTACCAAAAATGGGACTAAGGTAACCATGAAAATAAGCAAGGGAAACAACGCCATAAACAGACTAAAAGATATAGCACTGGCCCTAGTTGAAATAGTACCTTTTAGAATCCCTAAAACGTACATCTCCGATAAATCATAAATGGATAAACCTTCAAAACCGGGAAGCTTAATATTTTTCAATATTTTCACTACCCACTTGATAATAGGTATCTGTTCTAGCTTTTTTTCAATCTCAGCAGACATTTACACGGCTTTAAGGCTAAGGTCCATATTATAAACAGAATGTGTTAAAGCACCAGAAGAAATAAAATCTACGCCGCATTCAGCATATTTCCTGATAGTCTTTTCATTTATACCACCAGAGGATTCTGTTAAACAGGTATCGCCAATTAGTTGTACAGCTTTTTTGGTATCCTCATAATTAAAATTGTCTATTAAAATACGGTATACTCCATCTGTTTTTAATATTTCTTCAATTTCTTTAAGGCTTCTTGCCTCAACTATTATCTTTAGGTCCCTACCCGTATTTTTAAGGTATTCCTTTGTTTTTTCAATCGCTTTTGTAACGCCACCCGCAAAATCGATATGGTTGTCCTTTAGCATTATCATATCGTACAGGGCAAACCTATGGTTCTCCCCTCCACCTATTTTAACCGCCCATTTTTCTAAGGCGCGGATACCAGGGGTTGTTTTTCTTGTATCCAATATTTTTGTACCTGTACCTTCTAAGAGACCAACAAAATAATTCGTTTTTGTAGCAATTGCGCTCATTCTTTGCATGGCATTAAGTACAAGTCTTTCTGCCATTAATATACTTTGTGACTTGCCTTCTACATAAAAAACAATATCGCCATGCTTAACCTTTTTTCCGTCTTCTATTAATGTAGTTATGACCAAATCCCTATCAACATAAGCAAATACTTGTTTCGCAAATGCCACCCCCGCTATAATGCCTTCATCCTTTACCAAAAGTTTAGCTTTACCAGTGGCTTCCCTAGGAATACAAGCTAGGGAACTATGGTCCCCATCGCCTACATCTTCTCTAATGGCATTGGCAATTATACCTTTAATCTCAATTTCAAATTGTTTATCCGTAATCATAGTATATGCTTGATGTATGCTAAAATACGAATCCATTTTGTGAAATTGATTTACTTTTGAAATATGACCATAAAGTTATTAGCTATAGGAAAAACGGATAGTTCTCATTTGCAGGAGCTTATAGAGGTATATGAAAAACGTCTAAACCATTATATTAAGTTTGAAATAGAATTATTGCCTGATTTAAAAAACACGAAGAACCTAAGTGAAGAACAGCAAAAAGCAAAGGAAGGGGAACTTATTTTAAATAAACTGGCCCCAACAGATATATTGATATTATTTGATGAGAAAGGAAAACAATATACCTCAGTAGAGCTCTCCTCATATTTACAAAAAAAGATGAATTCCGGAATTAAACAGTTGGTTTTCCTTATCGGCGGACCCTACGGATTTAGTGATGACATCTACACTAAGGCTTCGGGAAAAATAAGTCTTTCTAAAATGACATTTTCCCATCAAATGGTACGCTTATTCATAACCGAACAACTTTACAGAGGTTTTACAATTTTAAGGAATGAACCTTATCACCATAAATGAAAATTTAAACAAACAACATGGTATATCAATCCTCTTTAGCTAAGGATTTGACCATGTTATTGGAAACAGCTTGCAAATCATTAAGCTCGCCCATTAAACATCCTATCAGCTCTTCTTTATAATCCATATTTTTTTCAATGCCGATAACGTATTGAAGCTTTTTAATATTTGAAATATGTGATTTGAAAGCATGGGTTTGATGCCAGGATATCTCCTTTAATTTTTGATTTTGACGGGTTATTTTTCTTATAGAAGGGTTTATGAAATAAAATATCTCGAAAATTATTATTACCAAAGTCAACATGGCAAGCTCTAACTCAACAATCATCAATGCTCTAATGTCCTTTTCAGAAGATTTTTGGAACTGATTCACGATAGCATCCATAATTACCAAAAAACTATCAACCTCAGTTGATAATTCCACTAAAGAAATGTTTTCTAAACGTTCAAAATCACTTAATTTTTCAAGGATATAATTCAAATGTGGTTGTAACTTATCAAAACTCATTTGAATGTTATCATCTTCCAATGGTTCCAATCCAATCGTATTATTTCCCTCTTGTAAAGACTTGTTTGTATTAGCTAGCCTATTTAATACCAATCTTAATTTTCCATAATTACAATTGGCATATCTGCACTCATATACTTGCTTAACAAGCATTTGGGACCTCATTCTTTGTTTACCTGCAACATTTATTCTTAAGGCATCGTGTTCCTGCCTTGATAGGGAATATTGAATTATTGATTGTATGGCCAGAGTTAACACAATCATTGTGAAAACTAACAAGTAATATTTATTAAAACTTTTACCAAGCTTTAATTTTGCTAAAATATCTTTCAACATTATTTAAGGTATTTCCTACAACTAACGAATATACCATAATGATAAAAAGGTACTAAAAAAATGTTGTGACCATGCTTGAAACCACGGTGTAGGCAACAGTTCCGCAAGTCTTAATAAATACTTACCAGTTTAAGGTTGGATTAACTATTGCAGTAAAAAAACTATTTACGTAGCATCGCACTAATACAATACCCTAAATTTTATAGTGTTTTCTACCTTTTTAAGATCTTTGATCACTTCTTTGTTGTACTCCTTATCCAAATCCGTAATCACATAACCAACTTCATTATCGGTTGAAAGATATTGACTGGAGATATTCAAATCATATTTAGCCAATACTTTGTTGATCTTGGCCATAATGCCAGGTACATTTTTATGTATGTGCAAGAACCTATGTACATTCTTTTGCTTAGGAAGACGAATATTTGGAAAATTAACAGCATCTACAGTATTGCCAGAATTTATGTAGTCCATAATCTTGTTGGGGACAAACTCTGCAATATCTCTTTGGGCTTCCTCAGTACTACCACCTACGTGAGGTGTAAGGATAACATTAGGAAAGCCTTGTAGTTTTGTATCAAACTCACCATTGCTAGCAGGTTCATCTGGATAAACGTCAATAGCCGCACCACCAATATGTCCATTTTTCAATCCTTCTGCCAAAGCATCAATATCTACTACAAAACCTCTTGAAAGGTTAATTAACATGGCCCCTTTCTTCATTTGCTTTATTTCACGCTCACCAATGAAATCCTTATTGGCCTTGTTGTCATCGATATGTAAGGTTACCACATCTGAAACATTTAATAAATCTTCAAGTGTATTGCATTTTACAGCGTTACCAAGTGCGAGTTTATCATCAATGTCATAGTAGTAAACTCGCATACCCATTGCTTCTGCTAATACAGATAATTGCTTACCAATATTACCATAACCTACAATACCCAAGTTTTTACCACGAACCTCTCTAGAACCTGCTGCTGTTTTTTGCCATTGTCCTTCATGAATTTCCCTACTACGGTCAAATACACTTCGCATTAACATTATTATTTCACCAATAGCCAATTCTACAACAGAACGGGTATTACTGTACGGCGCATTAAACACCACAACACCCTTTTTCTTAGCATATTCAAGGTCTATTTGAGTGGTTCCAATACAAAATGCACCAACCACTAACAACTTTTCAGCCGCATCCAAGACTTTTTGGGTCACCTGTGTTTTAGAACGTATGCCTAATACATGTACGTTCTTTATTTTCTCAATCAGCTCTTCTTCTGATAAACTGTGCTTTACCTGTTCAACAGAAAAACCATCTTCTGAAAGGTTATCGAAGGCAACTGTATGCACATTTTCTAATAAAAGGACCTTAATCCTATTTTTGGGGTACGAGACTTTTCTTGGCAAATCGTTCACAAATAAAAATTCATCTAAACTTGGTGTAACATAATCCGCTTTATTCGCGGCCTTTTCTCTATGCACATTTTCGGTATAAGCAAAAAACTTATCTGCTATACCAGCTTCACGCATAACATAATCACTATAGCCATCCCCTATAACCTGTACTTCGCCTTCCAAATCCATATCCTTTAGGCACTGTATTTTTCCGTTATGCTGGGATAGCACATTATTTTCATCAAAACCTACAATATTACCATTGGTGTCAAATTTAAATGTATTGGCGTACACTCGATTGGATGGTATATTATATTCCTTTACAATAGGATCAATAAACTCTTTAAAACCACAGGATATTACATAAATATCTTCTGAAAATTGGTGGAAAAAATCTTTATTGGCCGCTATAGATTTAGATATCTTTTGTCTCAACTCGCCAACTAGTTTATCTAAATCATCTTTATGGGCGTTTAGTAATTTGATACGACGCTCCAATGATTCCGTAAAAGAAATATCCCCATCAATGCCCAGATTGGTTATATGTTGTATTTCCTTGATTACTTCCTCTTTATTGGATTTGCCCTCTAATGTCATTTCTGCAAGAACGTCCAACGCTTCTACCCTAGTTAAGGTACTATCGAAATCAAATACATATTTTCTACTTGCCGCCACCATGTTGATCTACTTTCGATTTAAAATTTATTGAAGTAAATTTAAGAGGCAAAAATATAAATTATATCCTTCTTAATATACTGAAGAAAAGAAATTAAACAAAAAGATCGGTATTGATTAAAAATTGATCCGTATTTGTAAAAAAATGTATTACAAAAACTTTAGTATAGCCTCTGAAAACATGGCTGATTTATAGGTACTGTTGTGGTCACCTGGCACAATAACCAATTTACCCTTTTTAAATGCTTTTTTCAGTTCTTCTGGACTACCATTGTCCAAATCTTGGTCACCGGCAATTACCAATATTTTAGTGCCAATAGACTGTAATTGGCCAATACTGGTTACAGGTTGATACTTCTGTTGCAGATGCAATGATCGTAAGTCTGCATTTATGGACTTTGCATAATCAACAGCTTCCTTGGTGTATTCCGTGATTTCACCAGCAAATGCTTTCATAAACATAAGCCTCCTATCCCAATCTGGATTTGTAAAATCTAATCCCATGCCACCTAACACAGCTTTTTCTATACGGTTATCCTTAGTTAAAAGTTTAGCCAAAATAATACTGCCCCTTGAATACCCCACGGCATAATAGTTCTTGGTATTTAAATGCCCCATTAACAACTCTAAGTCTTTTACTTCGGCATCATTTTTATAAGCGTTTTCGTCCTGAGGCTTACCAGATGTGCCATTCCCCCTTAAGTCTGGAACTATTACACGATATCCTTCATCCAATAGTTGTTGTTTAAGCTCAGTATTATCCCAAGATTTTCCGGAGTTTATAAATCCATGAAGCAATAACACTGGTTTACCAAAGCCCTGGTCTGTGTATGAAATTTCTACACCATCAAAAGATTTAAAATAATTGCTTTGCCCGGATACCAAATTGGCCATGCTGAACAAAAGAAATATTAAGATGTGTTTTTTATCGTTCATCTAACTAATTTACTCAAAGTGCATATAAAGTAATCCGCTTAGTAATGCTAAGCCAAAACTTAGTAATGTGCCTATTAAAATATACTCTGTAAGCTTACGGTTGTTACTTTCCTTCAAATCATTGAAGCGAAACACGGATTTAGCCGTAATCAACAAACCTATGGCATCCCATCTACCAGCAAGAATGAATATCAACACAAATAATCTTTCAATTATTCCTATATATTTTCCCGCATTAGGCAATGATTTATGGTCTGTGTTGATTTGGTCGGACATTGGCTCCAATAATTTACCTATTATAACCGACGAAGGAAATGTTACAAAAACCACTGCCAAAACAATTGACCAATTAATCTCTTGAAATAGTTCAATAGTATGACCAGGTAATTTCATATAAAAACTACACACATATATTAAAACTACATGAAGAATTTGGTCTATAAAAAAAGGGATGCTTTTATTTTTAAAAAAAGGATTTATGTAAAGTTTGGCCATATCTACGAACAAATGCCCAATAGATAGAATAATAGCTAAAATCCAATAAAGACTATCCCATAAAAAAAGCATGTACAAAATAAAATGCAGAAATACATGTACATAAAGAAATTTAGATTTAATCTTGTTCGCCTCTTTATGTATTACCCATTTGGTAGGCTGCAGTATAAAGTCACCTATTAAGTGTGCCAACAAAAGCTTTATAAAAATCAACATAAATTAAAATTCTTTACTAATTTCTCCATAGTAAGCCAATAAATCAGTTAGCAAATCCATGCGTGCTCTTTTTAGACGTTGACTTACTGCAGACTGTTTAATGCCAAGTTTTTGTGCAATTTCTTTTTGTGAGTCATTGGGGTAATCCAAAACTATATGTACTATTTCTGCGGATACTATACTCCAGTTATCCATGAAATCCAAAGCCAATCTTAACATTAGGTTCAATGTACGGTCGTAAGAGGCATTCCCCGTGGCTATACTTAAATTAACCTTGTTTTCCTTAATATATTCCAATTGGCGTCCAGATCTTTGATAAGCCGGTCCATTAGATTCACTCACACCCGAACCTATATAAGTCTCCAATCCTATACCTATTGCCATGCGAACCTCAATACCTTTGATCGATTTTAGCAACGCCTTTATCTCAATTGCCACCAACAAGGCGTTTTCTCGGTTTACTTTTAATTGAAATTCATCTCCCCTATATATTTCCCAGTTCATGGGTGAAGGTCCAAATCTTGAAAAATAATCCTTAAGTACAGGAATCCAATCTGAACCAGAATGTTTCACAGAATCTATAATATCACCGGTTATAATTGCAATCATATTTATTAACTAAAAAGCTAATATACTAAAAAATAAGCATATTTGATAATACCTGTAAGTATTAACGAATTGACTAATCCAACAATATCATCTCAAAACCACCTTCTCGTTTTAACAAGGTATTGATTGTACACGCTACCGAATTTTTCAGCTAAAACCCGCTCTTCCGGTATTATTTGATATCTATTCATATAGCCAACAAAACCGGCAACCGAAAGAATATTAAAGGCATTTCCCAAGTAAATACCTAATGCAAGCAATAATAACATCATAGATAAATACATTGGGTTTCTGGTATATTGGTATATGCCACTAGTAACCAAATTTGAGGTTTTAGAAGGATTTGTAGGGTCTATAGTGGTCTTCAATCTATAAAATTGCCATAAGGCAATCATTGCGACCAAAATAGCCATTACAACTAAAACCTTTATCATGAAAACCCTTCCAAAAAAATCAAAAAAACCAAAAGGTAAAAACAAACCTAAGAGGTACATTATAATTGAAAACAAAATAAAGATAACAACCGGTGGTAATTTTAGTTCCATTTTATAAAATTAGTATTTTTGATTTTTTCCGCATTAAAAAGAAAAGGAATAATATTTTAAAATGGAATTGGTATTTGCCACACACAACCAGAACAAACTTAAGGAGATACAAAAATTGGTTCCTGAAGGCATAAAATTATTATCCCTTTATGATATTGGCTGCCATGAGGACATTCCTGAAACCGCAACTAATTTGGCCGGTAATGCAAAAATAAAGGCCGATTATGTAACGCGAAAATACCAACTACCTTGTTTTGCAGACGATACCGGACTTTTAGTAAATGTGCTTAATGGTGAGCCCGGTGTTTATTCTGCCCGCTATGCTGGTGAAAAAAACGATGCCAACGCTAATATGGATAAGCTATTGGACAAGCTAAGCCTATACGCCGATAGAACTGCTTGTTTTAACACCATAATTGCCTTGAATTTAAATGGCATAGACGAAACAACTTTTTTCAGTGGTGCGGTAAAAGGACAAATAATAAGAGAAAAAAGAGGGAATCTTGGTTTTGGATATGACCCCATATTTGTACCCGACGGTCATGAAGAAACCTTTGCAGAATTATCTATAGAAATAAAAAATAACATAAGCCATAGGGGAAAAGCCTTTATGAAACTTATTGACCATCTAAAATCCATACATACTAAAGAATAAGCAAAATACGCTATGGAGAAGAACTAAATTCTTGTAGACCCAACAAAAATAAATGAAGTTAACCAGAGTCAGTACCTAGATAGTGAAATGGGCAAAATAGTAGGCTTTAATGAATAGAAAAACTAGTAAAAAAACATAATAATGCCACTAAAAAATTTGACTTCGGCATGCTCTTCTTTCTGGTAAGCCGTGTATCGAGTGCTGCGTGCATCCTTAATTATAATAACCCCAAAGGGCAGGAAACATTCATAAACATTATGATCGTCTTCGGAATTATAGCGATAATTATGTCCGTTTACGACTATAGTCTAGCACCATAAAATCAACTTAAATAATAATTATTCCATCTCATTAATTAGCAGTACCTTTGCCGCTTTATTAAACGCCGCTGGTATAGCATGTGTTGCAATGGGCATAAATAGGTTATATACGATAATCGCTCTAAGCAACATTCTTATTTGCGATTAAGTATAACATAATTATGACAAAGTTTGAAGCTCTAGGACTAGAAAAGTCCTTATTAGATGCTATTAAGGACTTGGGCTTTGAAAGTCCGTCCGAAGTACAAGAAAAAGCAATCCCAATACTGCTAGAAAGTGATACCGACTTGGTTGCACTGGCACAAACCGGGACTGGAAAGACCGCCGCATTTGGTTTTCCACTAATCCAAAAAATTGATAGGGACAGTAGAACAACCCAAGGGTTAATACTATCCCCAACCCGTGAACTATGTTTGCAGATAACCAATGAGCTGCAACTATATTCCAAGTATGAGAAAAATATAAATGTTGTCGCTATTTATGGCGGTGCAAGCATTACCGAACAGGCAAGACAGATAAAAAGGGGCGCACAAATAGTAGTTGCCACGCCTGGTAGGATGAAAGATATGATCAACCGTAAATTGGTTGATATCTCTAAAATAGATTATTGTATTTTGGATGAGGCCGATGAAATGTTGAACATGGGATTCTTTGAGGACATCAAGGACATCCTTTCCAACACACCAAATGAAAAATCTACATGGTTATTTTCAGCTACCATGCCCAAAGAGGTATCGGTAATTGCAAAAAAATTCATGCACTCTCCCCAAGAAATAACTGTAGGTGCAAAAAACTCAGGTGCTACAACCGTTCAGCATGAATATTATGTAGTAGGCGGAAGAGACCGTTACCCTGCATTAAAAAGATTGGCAGATACTAACCCAGATATCTTTTCCGTGGTTTTTTGTAGGACCAAAAGAGATACGCAAAAGGTAGCAGAGAAGTTAATTGAAGATGGTTACAATGCCGGTGCCTTACATGGTGATTTAAGCCAGAACCAACGTGACCTGGTTATGAATTCGTTCCGTAAGAAACAAATTCAAATGTTGGTAGCCACAGATGTTGCGGCCCGTGGGATTGATGTAGATGATATTACGCATGTAATTAATTATCAATTACCAGATGAAATAGAAACGTATACCCACCGAAGTGGTAGAACAGGTAGGGCGGGTAAATCTGGAATTTCCATGGTCATAGTTACACGTAGTGAAATGCGTAAGATAAAGGCCATTGAAAATAAAATCAAACAAGACTTTATCTCCAAAAAGATTCCAACAGGGATGGAAATATGTGAGATTCAGTTGTATCATCTAGCAAATAAAATAAAGGATACCGAGGTAAACCCAGAGATAGATAATTATTTACCAGCTATCAATGATGTATTGCAAGGAATAGACCGTGAAGAACTAATTAAAAAAATTGTTTCAGTAGAATTCACAAGGTTCTACAATTATTATAACAAAACCAAAGACCTAAATACGTCTGACACTTCTAGAGATAACGGAGAAAGTCGGGATAGGGGAACCGACGCACCTACAAGTGGCTCTGTTCGATATTTTATAAATGTAGGAGAAAAGGATGGCTATGATTGGATGTCCTTAAAAGATTTTATTAGGGACACCGTAGGCTTAGGAAAAGAAGACGTATTTAAGGTGGATGTTAAAGATAGTTTCTCCTTTTTTAACACTGATGCAGAAGTATCTGAACAAATTCTAAAAACATTTACCGAGTTTAAAGTAGACGGCAGGTTTGTGAATGTTGAGGTCTCCAAAAATCCTGGCGGTGGCGGAGGAAGCGGTAAAAGACGAGGAAGCGGCGGATTTAGGGATAAGGATAAAAAACGTGATCGTAACCGAAGTGAAGACCGAAATAGTAGTGGACGCAGAAACCGTGGTAATGCCTCCAGTCCTAATTCCGGAAAAAGAAGAAGCCAAAAAAGAAAGGGTGACTTCTTTTAGTTAATTGTATATTAAAAAATACGCTTCGGCGTATTTTTTTATTTTGTTTGTACCTTTAAAATTCACCATACAGATACATGTCCAAATATTTTTTTATTATCTCCCTATTCATCAGTTCAATAACAATAGCCCAGGAAGAGATTCAAAACAGTTCTATAACCGCTCTTGTTGTTAACGCACAAACAGATGAGGTCATGGAGAGCGTACACGTGGTTAACCTAAACCAAGTATTAGGAACAATTACGAACGATAAAGGTGAATTCACAATTACAGCTGCCGTAAACGATACCTTATATTTTTCATTCCTGGGATTCAAATCCCAAAAAATTAGGGTTACCAATGATATGTTCAAGTTTAAGGACACACAAATTGCCTTAACGGAGTTAGCATACGCATTAGAAGAAGTAATTGTTAGGCCTTACCAACTTACAGGTTATTTGGAAATAGATGTGAAGAACCTGCCCATCAACAATGCATATCAATACAGTATATCCGGACTGTCCGTAGGTTATGAAGGTGGTAATAAAAACCCCAGTGCAGTTACTAAGGTCTTAGGTGCTATCTTAAACCCTGCCGATTTATTGCGTAATCTCTTTGGAAAGAAACCCAATCAGATGCGCAAACTACGTCAAATGAAGGAGGATGATGAGATTCGAAATCTGCTCGCTTCAAAATTTGACAGGGAGACCCTAACAGAATTTCTTCAGTTGGAAAAAGTAGATATCCAGGATATTTTGAATAACTGCAATTATTCAAAATCATTTATAACCACGGCAAATGACCTACAAATTTTAGATGCCATTAGTAATTGCTACGAAGAATATAAAGTACTAAATAGGAAGAAATAAAATTTTCCAATTACAACAGCATTTTATAGCTTTAAGCAAAATACAATGCACATGAAATACCTACTTACATTCGTTGTGCTTCTTTTCATTTTTTCTTCATGTAAAACGAAAAAAGAAGAAGCAAATAACGATTCCCAAACTGTAATTGATTCATCTAAAATCGCAGAAAAACAAATTCCTTTTGTTTGGGACGGTGCAAATATTTATTTTCTACTTACTGATAGATTTAATAATGGCAACCCAGATAATGATATCAATTTCAATCGAAATAATCCTACTGGTAAATTAAGGGGATTTATGGGTGGCGATATACAAGGGATTACCCAAAAAATTGAAGAAGGTTATTTTACCGATCTAGGGATAAATGCCATTTGGTTTACTCCTGTTGTAGAACAAATACATGGAGCTACTGATGAAGGAACAGGAAATACGTATGGCTACCATGGGTATTGGACTAAAGACTGGACCGCATTAGATCCCAATTTTGGAACAAAACAAGATTTAGGTGCCTTGATAGCAACAGCCCACAAAAATGGAATTAGGGTTTTAATGGATGTAGTTTTGAACCACACAGGACCAGTTACTTCAAAAGATTCCATATGGCCAAAAGAATGGATTATTTCAGAGCCTACGTGTGAATTTACCACTTATGAGAATACTACAAATTGTACTTTGGTAAATAATTTACCAGATATTATTACAACATCAAATGAAACTGTAAAACTACCGGATGCACTTTTGGCAAAATGGAAGACTGAAGGCCGATTAAGTACGGAATTGGATGAATTACAATTATTTTTTGAACGTACGGGATACCCAAGAGCACCACGGTTTTATATTATAAAATGGCTTACAGATTATATTCATGAGTTTGGCATTGACGGTTTTAGAGTTGATACCGTTAAACATGTTAATGAGAACACATGGTCAGAGCTTTATACAGAAGCCGCCTATGCTTTTGAAACTTGGAAAAAAAAGCACCCTGGATCTGTTTTAGACAATAACGTATTTTACATGGTCGGTGAGGTTTACAATTATGGGATAACAGGAGGAAGAGATTTTGATTTTGGAGATAAAAAAGTTGATTATTTTTCGAATGGTTTTCATAGTCTCATCAACTTTGATTTAAAGAATGATGCTAAATTGGATTATGAAAACATATTTTCAAAATATAACACCCTGTTAAATACGAAGCTAAAAGATAAAGGTGTACTAAACTATTTAACTTCGCATGATGACGGGGAACCTTTTGATAAAGAACGAAAATTACCAATAAAATCTGCGAATATTTTACTATTAACCCCTGGTGCTTCACAAGTATATTATGGTGATGAAACGGCAAGAAGTTTGGTTATAGACAGTACCCAAGGCGACGCAACGTTACGCTCGTTTATGAATTGGGAAGAACTAGATAGTTTACCCCATATTCAAAAAGTTCATGAACATTGGCAGAAACTTGGTAGTTTTAGAAACCATCACCCGTCAGTAGGTGCTGGAAAACATAAAATGTTGTCCAAAAAACCCTATGTCTTTAGTAGAACTTATCTAAAAGACGATTATAAAGACAAAGTAGTTATAGGTCTTGACTTGCCAAAAGGTAAAAAGTCATTGGTCGTAAAAGGATTCTTTGGTGATGGCACTAAATTGTACGACACCTATTCCCAAACAGAGCTTTTAGTTGAAAAAGGTACAATAACATTAGAGAACGATAACGAGGTCGCCCTAATCGAAATTTTAGAATAGGATTATTGGTTTGAGTGTAGTGCTATTCTATTTCCCTCAGTATCCTTTACTAAGGCCATAAATCCATAGCCACCACCTATCCCTGTTTTTGGCTTAAGAATAGAACCTCCAGCGGCTTCTACCCTACTGAGCTCATTAACAACATCTAAACACGAAAAGTATAACACAGGACCGTGAGTTTCACTTGGTATATATTCCTTATGCTTTACTAAAGAACCAGAAGCTCCACTTTTTTCAGGATTCATAGGGAACCAACCCATCTGCAAGCCTTCTAAATCATGAATTGCAATATTTATTTCAAATACAGCATCATAAAACTGTTTAGCCCTATTCATATCAATGACAGGTATTTCAAACCAGCTTACTAAATTTTTATCCATAACTAACTTTCTAATTTGGCTTTTAACATTTCTAGGCCTTCCTCAAAATCCTTTCCTATCATTTTGTCCATATTCATAAACAACATCATAATAGTAAAAGGAAATTTATTTTTTCCTGTAAATCCCCATGTGACCTTATTTTTACCTTGGGTAATCTCCTCCAAATCTATATAACAATCAGATTCAGATTTCCATGGTTTTAAAAATCGCAACTCGCTTTCAACCCGCTTACCTTCCATAATTTTGGTAAGCTCTTGTTCTCCCTCCCCTACTGCTTTGTTGCCATTCCAATAACTAACTGCCCCTACTGCACCATCAGTTCCTATAAGTTTAGTTTCCATATCGGGATCTTTCTTAGCCCAAGGTGACCATTCCCTTTGCTTTTCCAAATACTTCAAATACGGAAATATGCGCTCATTTGAAGTATCAATTTCAATTGCCCTAGAAACATCATATGTTTTTGGTGCTATAATCGCCAAGAATACTATTAGTAAAACAATAGTGGCCAAAACGTAAAGCAGTGTAGTCATTTGTATATCAATTAGTTGGTTGCTCGTTGAAATTACTAAAAATATCAATCTGATTTATAATATCTATCCAGAATATCATCTATACTTTTAATAGACTTTTTAGTCCAATCCAATCTTTTTTCAACAACCTCTTCAGGTGAAAGCGACCAATTAAGTCCACTTCTTTTTAATTGGGCAGTTAATTGCTGTAAAATGATTGCAGCAGAAACAGATATATTTAAACTTTCAGTAAAACCTACCATGGGTATTTTTAAATAGGCATCTGCTTGTTGCATCACTTCGTCGCTTAAACCTTCTCTTTCAGTTCCAAAAAACAAGGCGATTTTATCATCAATCTTATAATCTGTTAACAGTGAACTATCATTATGTGGCGTTGTGGCCACTATCTTATATCCTTCTTGCCTCAAGGATTTAATTGCTTCACTAGAATTTGAATACCTATGCACATCTACCCATTGTTGTGCGCCCATGGCAATATTTTTATCTAAACGTTTTCCAAACCTACCCTCAATTATATGGGCATCTTGTACCCCAAATGACTCACAACTTCTTATTACTGCACTTGTATTGTGCATTTGGTATACATCCTCAATTGCCACAGTAATGTATCTTGTTCGTTGCTCTAGAATTTTAATAAAACGTTCGGAACGTTCCTTGCTAATAAAACCTTCTAAATAATGGAGAAGTTCTTCAATCATCATAAAACCAAGATAAGAAATGAAAATAAAATGAATTTATAGAATTTACCAAAAAGTATAACTTACCATTCCTTTAAGTAGTAGAAACACTTAGGCTTAACAGTATAAAAATGTATTTTAGAATTAAAATTTAAACAGATGAGAAACATTGTCGTATTAACGGGTGCAGGCGTTAGTGCTGAAAGTGGACTTAAAACTTTTAGGGATGCCAACGGCTTATGGGAAGGACATGATGTTATGGAAGTGGCTACGCCAGAAGGGTTTAAAAATAATCCAAAACTCGTGTTAGAGTTTTACAATCAACGTAGGCGGCAACTCTTGGAGGTAAAACCCAATGCTGCACATATTGCCTTAACCCGTTTGGAAGAACATTTCCAGGTTCATATTGTGACACAGAATGTGGATGATCTTCATGAACGTTCTGGTAGTAAAAATGTACTCCACCTACATGGTGAACTTCTTAAAGTACGAAGCACAAAGCCTAATTCTAAACCAATAGTATGGAAAAAAGACCTAGTTCTAGGGAACCAATGTGAAAACAATTATCAATTAAGGCCCCATGTCGTTTGGTTTGGTGAGGCGGTTCCAATGCTTGATGCAGCTATTCAAATCACCAACAAAGCCGATATTTTAATAATTATTGGAACCTCAATGCAAGTATATCCAGCTGCAAGCCTTATTGATTTTTGCCAAGATGATGTTCCTGTTTATTTCGTAGACCCCAATCCTTCTCTCTCAAATAAGCAGAAAAATAATCTAACCGTAATTTCCGAGAAGGCTGCTGTTGGTGTTCCTAATTTGGTAGCGCATTTAATTGATAAAGAATCAAAGTTTTATTTGCCCAAGCAATAATAGAATCAATTTCGATGTCTGTGAGTTTAGCATCGCCGTGAATCCAGGTGTAAGAAGGCAATGGCATCTTTTTTTCGGTGACTTCAGTTATCAATTCCTTTAGCTTATGGGCTTTTTGTTTATTACTTAAGGCATTCCATTCAGAAAAATTTAAGTGTTCCTTGCCCTCGGCAATATGTCCAGAAATCCAAAAAGATACAGGTGCTACATTATTGTACCAAGGATATTCTGTATGGTTACTATGGCAATCATAACAAGATGTAGTCAATAAATCCCTTACTTCATTGGTTGGCCTAGTTTCGGTAATAAAAGTTAGGTCATGATTAGTATGGGCTATATTTTTTTTTGGCGTGAAAAATTGCAACACAACAAAAAGCACTAGTAGGCCTAAAAAGATTTTTTTAAGTATTTTCATTGGGGGGAATTAGTACTTTAAAATTAAGAATTTTATGCAAGTCGACGAACTATATCAGGCATTAAATTATGTTGACCACTCAAGAAAAAAACGTAAGGAAATGGCTCGTTTGGCGAAAAATAATCCCTATTTAATGGGGCCTTTATTACATATTGCATTTAGAGTAAATGACCCCATATCTTCCAAAGCTTGTTGGGTTTTAGAATTTACGGCCAAAGAAGATTTAACCTATCTTTTTCCTTGGTTATCTATCTTTACTGAAAAACTTCAAGATTTTCATTTAGAGCCTTCGGTTAGACCCATTGCTAAAATCTGTGAGTATTTGGCTATCTCATATTTTAAATCCAAAAACCCTAAAACCATTAAAGCGTTAACAGATGTTCATTTAGAAAGAATGGCAACCGCTTGTTTTGATTGGCTGATCGGAAATTATAAAGTAGCCCCAAAAGCGTACTCAATGACCAGTCTTTTTCTTATTGGCCATAAATTTGATTGGATACTCCCCGAATTAAAAATGGTATTAGAGCAAAACTATCACAGTAGTAGTGCAGCATATAAAGCCCGAGCAAGAATGGTTTTAGCGAAATTGCAATAAACTTACTTATGTGTTAAGTAAGTTTAAATAGCCCTTTTAAACTATATAGGTAATAGGTATCTTTGCCCTTTTGTAATTAAACCAATCTAAACACTATGGCCCTGAACGAATTAAATGCCATTTCACCTATTGACGGTCGTTATAGGAATAAAACAGCAAGTCTTGCCCCATATTTTTCTGAAGAAGCCCTTATTAAATATAGGGTTAGGGTAGAAATTGAATATTTCATTGCACTTTGCGAAATACCCTTGCCCCAACTTGCAGATTTTGATAATTCAAAATTTAATTCCCTAAGGGATATCTATATCAATTTTAACACGAAAGATGCAATTGAAATAAAGGAAATTGAAAAGACCACAAATCACGATGTAAAGGCAGTAGAGTATTTTATTAAGAGTGCTTTTGATAGATTAGGCCTTTCCAAGCATAAAGAGTTTATACATTTTGGACTAACATCGCAGGACATAAACAATACCGCTATACCACTTTCTATTAAGGAAGCGCTAAATGATGTTTATGTGACACAGTACCTAGAAGTTTTAGAAAAGTTAAGGGAACTTAGCCAGGAATGGGCGGAAATTCCTATGCTTGCCCGTACTCATGGCCAGCCTGCTTCCCCAACACGTTTAGGTAAAGAAATAGCTGTTTTTGTTACTAGGTTAAAAGAACAGTTTAATCTTTTAAATGATATACCCAGTGCTGCAAAATTTGGTGGGGCAACTGGTAATTATAATGCGCATCAAGTAGCTTATCCACAAATAGATTGGAAAAATTTTGGCGAACAATTTGTTACAGATAAATTGGGCTTACACCACTCCTTCCCAACCACACAAATTGAACACTACGACCATATGGCCGCCTTGTTTGATGCTTTAAAACGTATTAACACCATTATTTTGGATTTGGATAGAGATTTTTGGACGTATGTCTCTATGGATTATTTCAAACAAAAAATAAAGGCTGGTGAGGTAGGTTCTTCTGCCATGCCACACAAAGTAAATCCCATTGATTTTGAAAACTCTGAGGGTAATTTAGGTATTGCCAATGCAATTTTTGAGCATTTATCTGCAAAATTACCGGTCTCAAGGCTTCAACGAGATTTAACGGATAGTACCGTTTTAAGAAATGTTGGCGTTCCATTGGCCCATACAATAATCGCATTTCAATCTACCTTAAAAGGATTAAACAAGTTGTTGTTGAATAAAGAGAAATTTGAACAAGACCTTGAAAATAACTGGGCCGTTGTAGCTGAAGCCATACAGACCATTTTAAGAAGGGAAGGATATCCAAACCCGTATGAAGCCTTAAAAGGATTAACACGTACAAATAGTAAAATCAACCAAGAGTCAATTGCGGATTTTATTGATACGCTAGATGTTTCAGATGTCATTAAGTCTGAGTTAAAACAAATAACACCAAGTAATTACACGGGCATCTAGTTCCTTTAACCCGATAAAAAGAGACCGCTGTAAAGCGGTCTCTTTTTATTTATAGACGGACTTAATTATTTATTAATTTGGACTTCGTGCGGATAAGGTATTTCAATACCCGCTTTGTCCAATGCATCTTTAGTTCCTTCTATTGTTCCAAAATATACATCCCAATAATCTTCTGGCTTACAATAGGGCCTTACGGCCAAATTAACGGAGCTATCTGCCAATTCGGCTACATTTACACTTGGTGCTGGGTCTTGTAAAACCTTGGGGTTAGATTTAAGCATTTCTAAGAGCACTTCTTTCGTCTTTTTAATATCGGAACCATAATCCACACCTACAGTGGTATCTACCCTCATTTTGCCTTCTGCAGTATAATTTATAATGTTACCATTGGCCATAGCTCCATTGGGTACAATGGCAAGTTTATTTTGAGGGGTAATTAATTTTGTTGTGAAAATCTCTATTTCCTTAACAGAACCTAGGACACCTTGTGCTTCTACCAAATCTCCAATTTTATAAGGTTTAAATATGATAAGCAACACGCCTCCAGCAAAGTTAGACAGTGAACCTTGAAGTGCTAGTCCAATAGCCAATCCTGCAGCGGCAATTACAGCAGCAAAGCTGGTTGTCTCTACACCTAAGGTAGAAATGACAGTAATAATCAAGAAAATGGTAAGTCCCCACTTGGCCAGATTTAATAAGAATTTTTGAAGAGATTTATCATATTCTTGTTTTGACATTCCCTTTTTAAGGACATTTATTACTTTCTTAATTATCCAAGAACCAATACTATAGATAAGAATAGCACCAACCACTTTTGGCCCATATTCCATTATAAAATCAATTCCTTTGTCAATCCAAACTTGTGCATTTTCCATAATAGTGTCTAATGTTTAGTGATTACAATGTTATATACAATTGGACACCAATATAGGTAGAAGGTCACAGATAAATAGGGATGTAAGACTTCACATAAGCTAAAAACCCAATATAAATATTATATCGGGTTTTTTAAATTGAGTTCTATATGTCTTAATCCTTAAACAAAGCACCAATATTTAAACCATCGGCATTAAAATTAGTGGCCTGAATTGCTTGTATAAGTTGCATAAAATGAGCAGGGTTCATGTCTTTACCAAGCACACGCACCAAGGCAAAACCTTTATCTTTGTTATCCCCAAAAATGATTACCTCATCAATTGCATCGTCATCTCCCTTATACTTAACCACGGCTCTACCAAAATCGGTATTCATTTTGATCAATTCATTAAAATCGTCATTGGCCAGTATTTCTTTAACATTTGCTTTTTCCATCTTATAATCTGCCACATTAGTAGTAGTCTTTTTAAAAGCAAGTATGTTCATCTTTTTTAAGGAACCTAATGCAACTCTTTGATCATTTGTCAAGTTAGCTTCCTCAATATTCAATATACTAGCTGGAACATCTAGGGAAATAAAATTGGGGTTCTCGGTATTGTCAACAAAATATTCCTGTAGGCTACGAGTAGATGAGCAAGCCGAAATCAAGAAAACCATCAATATTGAGATGGTAAAAATTACTTTTTTCATAATTGTATTTTTTACAGTAATAAAGGCCTACCAAAAATGATCTGGTAGGCCTGCATACTTATTTATAAATTATTTGCCCCCAGCTTTGTTAAGTTCTTGTGGTAAATCCATTTTATCTGTCAGCGTACCAATTTTATTTAGATCTATATCTCCTGTAAGACTAACCAATACCGTTTCCAATTTTCTGCCATTATGACCAATTTCCACATTATCCATACCAGAAACAAACATTAATAGTTCACTAACATGGTCCTTTTTGGCTCCGTCCCTTACATAAAACTTAACGTTTACATCCTTATCCTTAACACGCATTAACTCCTCTAGTTTAGACGATTTTAAATATTTTTTTACGGTCATTGACATGTCTGCTGAAACCTTGGAATCTTCTGTCATAAATACTTTTACGCCTTGCAGACCAGATGCCATTTCCATAAACTCTTTCGCTTCTGGGTCATCACTTACGGCTCCAATTTTAGAAACCAGATCTATCATTCCCTTGTTTACGATTACAGATCCTACATTATCCATATCCTCATATTTATCAAATATAGACTGCGCAAAACCTAATGATGGTAAAATTGCGATTAAAAATACTACTACTACTTTTTTCATGATTGTCGTTTTTTGTGTTCACCTTTTTTTGATGAACGATTAATGATTTGATGATTATTGATTACTATTTAATTACTTTTTTTACTTGCCTTTCCTAATTGGTCCCCTCCTGGTAAGTCCATTTTATCGGTCAATTTAGAAACGGACCTTAAATTTATGTCCCCTGTTAAAGAAAGTAACACTGTTTCCAGTTTTTTACCATTAATGTCTATATCCTTCATTCCGGTAACAAACATTAACAACTCTTTTACGTGATCGTCATCCTTGCCTTCTTTTACATAGAACTTCACATTGCTATCACCATCCCTCACACGCATCAATTCTTCAAAAGAGGAGCTCTTTAATCTATTGGTAACCCAGTTATCTACATCTTTAGAAATTGCTGCATCATCAGTAGTGATTACTTTAAAACTTGTGATGGAATTTACAAGCTCAAAAAATTCCTTTGCTTCAGGGTCATCTGAACTCACACTCATTTTACCTAGCATCTGGAACATTTTTGGTTGCATGGCAACAAAGGTTACTTTATCGTTATCCTCATACTTATCAAAAATATCCTGGGCAGTTGAGAAATAGGGCGCCAACGCCAATGCGCATATAAATAATATCTTTTTCATGTTTTTGTATTTAATTATTCTTGTTATCATGGTAAACCATAGGATTTAAAAGATTCTTCTAGTTTGCTACTTCTATTCTTTGGTTAAAAATTTATTCGTGTTCTTTTGAAATTCTTCCAAGTAGTTCAATTGCTCGGTTCCCTTGTTAAAGTTCATTGCCAATAGAGCAAGTGCTTCCTGTGCAGATGCAATCTCTTCTTGTGTAAATTCATCTGCCAAAGAAGTTGGTTCTGGAGTTGGACCATAAAAGTAAAAGCCTATCATGAATACCGCGACTGCTGCAATGGAAAGCCATTTATAATACTTTTTTCTAGGTTCTAATGGCACCTGCTTGGTAAAACGTTCTTGTTTTGCTACATCAAAATACTGGAACATTGGGGCGTATTGTTCTAAATGTGTTGCCACACTTTCTTTTGAAAAATAAGCCTTTAGCGTCTCCTCCTCTGCCACCGTTGTAGTTGCTTCAAAGTACTTCTCCAATAATTTTTCTATGTTATCCAATTCCATAACTGTGTTTTTGCATTAATTTTTCCCTTACGGTTTTTCTTGCCCTAGATAAGGCTACTCTAATTGCTGTTGGCTTCATGTCCAACAATTTTTCTATTTCGTCATAATCATACTGTTCTACGTCCCGCAATTGCAATACCATTTTTTGCTGTTCTGGTAATTCCTCCATTATTCTTTCTACCCAACTAATGCTGTCCCTAGCTTCTACTTGGTGTTGCAAGGATACATTTTCATCTGTATAATTACTATGTACCAATTTTAAGTTACCAGCTTGTTTGGATTTTAACCTATCCAAACAAAAGTTTTTAGTCATGGTCATTGCAAATGCCTCTACATTATTGTAACCTTCTATAGCCTTATTCTTGGACCATAACTTCAAAAGAATTTCCTGTGTTGCATCCTCTGCTTCTTCAGATGACACTAACAAGCGTTTCGCTAATCGGTACATCCTATCCTTAAAAGGCATTACCACATTTAAAAATTCAGCTTGCTTCATTGTTGGCTTGGTTGTTCTAAAACCTTCTTAAAGGTCTACATATGGAAGACGATATTCATCGAATTTTGTTACAATTTATTTTTTTAAACTGCTTTCATTAGTAAATTTAACATCCTTAGAATAGGTTTTTACGTATGTAATTGAAAAAATAATCCCATATTATTGGTTCCTTTTATATGGTATAATTATTGTTCCAGCTAAAAAGTTGCAAATTAAATTGAAGAAAAGCTATGAAAAAATTATTGTTGGTATTCCTGTTTCTTGGGGTATTATCCACATCATGTAATAAAAATGATGACAATCCTATAATTGAGGAAGAAATTGCTGTGGAGGATGTTGTTGAGGAAGAAGTTGTTGAGGAAGTCGATATCAATGTCCAAAATTTTTTATGGCAAACTTTAAATGCCTATTACTTTTGGCAAGGTCAAGTACCGGCTTTAGCAGATAGTAGATTTTCAACGCAATCTGAGTACGAAGATTATTTAACATCCAACCCAAACCCAGAGGATTTCATTAGTAACAAACTTCTTTTTTCAGAAGATCGATTTACTTTTTGGAGTGATGATTATCAAGATTTGACAAATTCGATCGCAGGAATTCGTAAGTCGAACGGGCTTGAATTCGGACTGTCACTTATTGGTGACACTGATGATGTTTTTGGATATGTGGAGTATGTCATAAAAAATTCCGACGCTTCTACAAAGGACATAAAGCGAGGCGATGTCTTTATAGGTGTAAATGGCACAAGACTCAATAGAAATAATTATATAGATTTATTATTTGGTAATGCCGATACCTATACGTTGAATATGGCCGAAATGACCAATAATACCATTAGTCCTATCGATAAAGAAGTTTCCTTAACAAAGGAAGAAGCATTAGTAGAAGACCCCATACATGTAAACACCATTTTAAATATTGGTGATAAGCGCATCGGGTATTTAATGTACAATTTTTTCACCTTAGATTCTGGAGATGAATTAAACCAAGTATTTGCCAATTTCAAAAGTCAGAATATAACTGATTTGGTAGTAGACCTAAGGTACAATCCTGGTGGTCGTGGATCTACGGCCAGTATTTTAGCTAGTTTGATTTATGGTCCAAATACAGATCAGTTATTTTTTAAAACTACCTATAATTCAAAAATAGAGGCGCAATTTGACTCTGGGGCACTTGATAATAACTTTGTTAGTACCACAGGAACTGAAAATGGGGGTATGAACGAAGCTCTTAATTCCCTTAATTTAAATAAAGTATATATATTGGCAACTGAAGCTTCGGCATCGGCAAGTGAACTGGTTATGGTAGGGTTAGAACCTTATCTAGATGTTGTTCACATTGGTACTACTACGGTAGGAAAAAATCAAGGCTCTATACTTTTTGTAGATGATTTTGACAATGGTAATTTTTATGATAAAGAAAGGGAAGGCCAGATTAACCCCAATAACAAGTGGGGCTTACAACCTATAGTAAGTCAGGTTCAGAACAGCGCAGGATTTTCAGATTATGCAGATGGACTTTTGCCTGATATAGAATTAGATGAAGATATTACCAATTTAGGCGTTTTGGGAGATCAAAATGAACCACTTTTGGCAAGGGCAATCCAAGAAATTACTGGGGTAAGTGCTAAAATTAGTTTTGAGGTTGTATATCCCCCTTCTTTAATTTCGAGCTCCAAACTAGTTGACCCAAAAACCACTTCATTGATTTTAAATCAAACAGCGGTTCCTTCGATAAAATGGAATCTACCAAATAATTAAGCTGTCCCAATATATTATTTATAAATGAAAAAGTTAATCCCCATTTTTATTTTACTGTTCATGCTATCTTGTTCTAAGGACAATGAGTTGGACATTCCTGGAACAATAAATCCAAACTCTGATCAAGTACAGACTCAGGATTTTATGTGGAAGGCAATGAATTTTTGGTATTTCTGGCAGGCCGATGTAACTGACTTGGCCGATGACAGATTTCAAGATTCTGAGACATACACTGCTTTTTTAGCATCCGAAAGTGATCCTGGTGCTTTTTTTGACAATAAATTGCTATTTACAGAAGATAGATTTAGTTTTTATAATGAAGATTATAGAGTGCTTACGCAGTCCTTGGCAGGTATCTCAAAAAGTAATGGACTTGAATTTGGTCTTGTACGTAAAAGGGATAGTGAAGATGTTTTTGGTTATGTACGTTATATAATTCCAAATTCTGATGCCGCAACCAAGACAATAAAACGCGGTGATTTGTTCACTGGGGTCAATGGACAAACGTTGAATATCAACAATTACATTTCCCTATTATTTAGTGATAATGATACCTATACGTTGAATATGGCAGATTTTGTAAATAATGATGTTGTACAAAATGATGTTGAGGTTACTTTAACCAAACAAGAGGCATTGGCAGAAAATCCTGTTTTTCTCGCTAAATCCTTTGAGATAAATGGTATTAAAATTGGTTATCTAATGTACAATCAATTTACCAATGAATATGACGATGACCTCTATGACGCCATTGCCGATTTAAAAATAGCAGGTATATCAGAATTCATTATTGATTTAAGATACAATCCAGGTGGTTCTGTTAATACCACTAGATTGTTGGCAAGTATGATTTATGATACCAATACATCTAACTTATTTTTAAGAAAAAGATATAATGACAAAGTACAAGTCCAATTATCTACGAGTCAGTTGGAGGTATATTTTGCTGATAAAGTTGGTAGTAGAACAATAACCTCGCTGGATTTAAGCAAACTTTATGTTCTTACCTCTGCCAGTTCTGCATCTGCCAGTGAATTATTGATCAATAGCTTGGAGCCCTATATTGATGTTGTTCATATTGGAGATGTCACTAGGGGGAAAAATGAATTTTCTACGACATTGGTAGACGATAGGGATAATTCCTATTTATATACACCCTCAAGAACAAATAACATCAATTCTAATAATGAGTGGGCCATACAGCCACTTTTAGGAAGAAATGAGAACGCAGATGGCTTCTCTGACTTTACCAGTGGTTTAGTTCCAGATATAGAACTTAAGGAAGATTATGGCAATCTAGGTATTATTGGCGATATAGATGAGCCACTTTTAGCTAGGGCCTTACAGGAAATTATCGGTGCAACCGGAAAAAGGGATTTCACTGTTAAAAACCCAATTGAGCTCTTAAGTAGCTCAAAAATGTATAGTCCCTTTAAGGATAAAATGATAGATGACACACACTATAACAGTACGGTATCTTTTCAATAAATAGAGGCATTAATACTATTTAAAAAGAGCGACCTAATGGTCGCTCTTTTGTATTTATAATTTTAAGGTAAATCCTATCCTAACATTTCTACCAAGAGTGGTATAATCTACCAACTCCACATAATCTTCATTAAAAAGATTATTGATTGATGCAAACAATCTGAATTTATTGTTGAAATCATGTTTTGCGTAAAAATCCAATACTGTAAATGGCTCCAAATCTATGGTACTGAATGTCTTAAAATCGGCATCAGAACGTTCGGAAACAAATTGTACTGCTAGGGAGAAATAGGTATTCCTACTAAAAGTGTATCCTACACTACCATTTACTTTGCTTTTTGGTATTCGTAATGCCAAACCATCTTGTGCATCCGTATAGGTGTAGTTGGTAGCAATAGTTAAATTTTCAAATGGTTTTAACTGCAGCTCAAATTCAACACCATGCAGTACTACTTTCTCTGCCAGATTTCTATATTGACTTTCAAATGTCTCTTGGTCTATGGTCATATACGTAATTCTATCTTCCTCTACCCTATTAAAATAAACTCCGCTAAGTCTCAAATTATCGGATAGTCTAAATTCCATACCACCTTCTATGGTAGTATTGGTTTCTGGGTTCAAATCAGGGTTAGCTCCAAACGGACCATATAATTGCGACAAATTAGGGGCAATAAATGAAGTCGCATAAGACCCCATTAATTTTATATACCCTTGTTGCATTCTTAAACGAAATGATGGATTTATATTATAAATTAAGTGGTTACCATAGGTACTATGGTTGTTTAAACGAGCTCCTGCATTTACGTTCAATCCTTTATTACCAATAAATACAGCATTTATATATGGGTCTACCGACATGACATTTTCATCATCAATAAATCCGGTAACATGGTCTATTAGATTAACACCTATAATTGTATGCACTTTATCATTAATGGTATATTTATTAAAAATATCAAACACCAAAGATTCTGAATTATAGGTCGATGGGAAGCTAGATTTAAAGCTTCTATCAATTTGGTTAAATGCAGATCTTAATGCTAGGCTGCCTTTTTTATAGTTATATGTGGATGATAAACTAAATCTTGATGTTTCGTTATTAAAGAGAAAATCTGCATCGGCAATAGGGTAACCATTATCAAATTCAGTATTCATTTTATGATAATAGGTTGCCATTTCTATGTTGAATCGGTCCGTAAATTGATATCCCAACGTTACATTCGCATCAATTCTAGAAAATACATCTGGTTCTGTACCTATTGCTGCCGACAAGCCATCGGTGTGCTGATGTCCACCATTAGCTAAAACAGAAAGCTTATCACGTTTAAACATCAACTGCAACGAATTTGAAAAATCAGAGATATTATAATCTTGCTTGTTTTGGGATTGATTTGTGCCTAAACTACTACGTACCTCAAGAGCAGTACCATTTTCCTTTGCCTTTTTTGTAGTAATATTAATTACGGCCGTCGCAGCCGAGTTACCGTAAAGTGTGCTTGCTGCTCCTTTAAGGATCTCAATACTTTCAATCTGCGAGATATTCAACATACGTAAATCATATTCTGCATTTACGTTAGATGGATCAGAGACTTGTATGCCATCTATTACCACCAAAACCTGCCTGTTATTCCCACCTCTTGCAAAAACCGAAATGTTTTGCCCTGCATAACTTCTGGCTCCATTTACCTCAATACCACTTTTGGTATTTATGAGCTCTGCTATAGTTCTCCCTTGGTAGCGTTCCAATTCCTGGGCAGAAATTTGTATTACGGTTTTACCGGAATTTTCCCTTTTTATAACAAAACGGGAATCACTGACCACTACTTCATCCAATTGTTGGATATTCATGGAATCACTTTTCACATTTTCCTTACTAATTTCCAAGGATTGTGCAATCATTTTAGTGCCTAGCAATGCCACAACACTAAAGCCAATTAGCTTTTTGTTCATTTTTTTAATCTCTTGTCCGAGCGAATAGTATGTCTGTACCCATACGAAAACCTTTATCCCGAAAGTTTAACAATAGTTGTTTGAATATGGCAGGTCTCCTGACTTGCGTACTATCATTGACCTTCCCGTTCAACAGAACAGTGGTGTTTGAAGAAAATGATAGCCACCAAAACGAAAAAGAATTTCATCTTGGCAAAGCATACAGTTGCGGGAACAGTTCTGGATTTTCACCAGATTCCCTTTTAATCGATATAAACCCCATGTCTATATCAAACCAAAATTCATGGCGAAAATAATCATTTTGTTTAACGTCGCAACGAGACATCAAATAATATTACTTTTGGATATTCAATAAAAAACAATCTAATTTGAAACAGCTTTCCCTTTTTTTATTTGTTCTCCTACATGTAGCATGTAAATCCGATAAAAAAGAAATTATATCAGAAAAAGGCATCCCAAATAATGTAAGAATTACACATGCTACCGGTTTTACGATAGAAAAAACAGCTAATGGTATTACATTAATTAAAATAACCTCACCTTGGCCCAATGCAGAAGCATCCTTTACGTATGCGCTAATTCCAAAAGAAAAATTAAGGACAATACCCTTGGAAAAAGAAAAATATGACGCTATTATACCAACCCCAGTAGAAACTATAGTGGTTACCTCTACAACGCATATTCCCGCCTTGGATGCCTTAGGTGTTCTAGACAAACTCATAGGCTTCCCGGACACTAAATATATCTCATCGGAAAAAGCCAACAACTATGTAGCATTGGGTAAAATAAAAGATATAGGAATCAATGAATCCCTTAATACAGAACTTACCATTGCCCTACAGCCAGAAGTTTTGGTTGGCTTTGGTGTAAACGGTCAAAATTCGACCTATGAAACATTAAAACGTTCCAATATTCCTGTGGTGTATAATGGAGACTGGACAGAGGCGACTCCATTAGGAAAAGCGGAATGGATAAAATTCTTTGCACCTTTTTTTGATAAGGAAAAAGAAGCCGAACTTATTTTTTCCAAAATACAAACCGCGTATAATGAGGTAAAACAAATTGCTTCAAAAGCTAAAAACAGGCCGACGGTACTGAGTGGTGCCATGTATAAAGATGTTTGGTATTTGCCCGGTGGCAATAGTTGGGCAGCTCAATTTATAAAAGATGCAAATGCAGATTACCTTTGGAAAGATAATTTAGATACCGGTAGCCTATCCTTAAGTTGGGAACATGTATTACAGAAGGCTAAGGATGCCGACTATTGGATTTCCCCTGCGCAATTCATTTCTTATGAAGACATGATCAATACAAGTTCGCATTACAAAGAATTTGCTTCCTTTACCAATAAAACTATTTATACTTTCGCTAATACCATAGGTGCTTCGGGAGGTATATTGTATTATGAGTTAGCTCCCCAACGTCCAGATTTGGTTTTAAGGGACCTCGTTTATATTTTGCATCCAGAACTTTTGCCGGACCACGATCCATTCTTTTTTAAACTTGTACAATAATTGAAAAATATAACGTCACCACTGTCAACTTTCATTCTCCTAGCATTTCTGTTGGTTGTGCTGTTTTTTATCAATCTTAGTATTGGCTCGGTTACCATTTCCCTCAATGATACCTTCAATGCGATTTTTGGTCAAGAAGTATCCCATACATCATTTGAGTATATTATTTGGAACTATCGCATTCCAAAAGCCGTAACTGCTATTTTAGCAGGTAGTGGGTTGGCGTTATGTGGCCTTTTAATGCAAACCTTATTTAGGAACCCGTTGGCTGGACCTTTTGTTTTAGGAATCAGCTCTGGGGCTAGTTTAGGTGCTGCACTGCTTATTATGGGTTTATCTTTATTTTCAGGTTCGATCGCTTTTAGTTTAAGTGATCATCTTGCCTTGGCCATTGCCTCTAGTTTAGGTAGTTTTTTAGTTCTTTTGGTAGTAATGGGCGTTGCTGTAAAAGTAAAGGATACCATGTCACTTTTAATAATTGGACTAATGTTCGGTAGCCTAACTGCTGCCATAGTTAGTATACTTTCATTTCTCGCCAAAGCGGAACAATTACAGAGGTATGTTTTTTGGACTTTTGGCAGTCTGGGAGATTTATCATGGAACCAAATCTATATTTTAATGGTTATGGTTTTTGTAGGAATACTAGTAAGCATACGTTGTATTAAATCCTTGAATAGCTATCTTATTGGAGAGAATTACGCCAAAAGTATGGGGGTCAACTTAAAAAAATCGCGATTTACCATTATAGCCGCTACTGGTTTGCTGGCTGGTAGCATCACTGCTTTTGCCGGACCAATTGCCTTTATAGGATTGGCAGTCCCACATTTGACCAGACAACTATTTAACACTACGGATCATAAAATATTGCTGCCAGCAGTTTTAATCAATGGAGGTATTATAGTATTGGTTTGTGATATGGTAGCCCAATTACCAGGCTCTGTTAAAGTGCTACCTATCAATGCCATTACGAGCTTAATTGGTGCTCCAGTAGTAATTTGGCTCTTGATGAGAAAAAAAAATATAGTTTTTTAAAAAGTGACAATTAATCAAACAAAGAAACATATCACCCTAAGTACAAAAGACCTGAGTATTGGTTACACATCTGTACAGGTATGTAACCGCATTAATTTTGCCCTTACCCAAGGGGAGCTTACAGCAATTGTTGGCGTTAATGGTATTGGTAAATCTACCCTGTTGCGAACGCTCGCAAATTTTCAGCCAAAACTATCAGGTAGCATTAAAGTCCTTGGAAAAAACTTGGAAGCATACACACCATTGACACTTGCGTCAGTTATAAGTGTGGTTCTCACAGAACCCTTGGCCACCAAGAACATGACCGTATACGAGCTTATTTCTTTGGGTAGACAGCCCTATACCAATTGGCTGGGTAGTTTATCGCAACGAGACAAGAATAAAATAAAGGATGTTATTGACTTGCTCGATTTAAATATCCTCAAGAACAAAAAGTGCTTTGAGCTAAGTGATGGTCAATTACAACGTGTACTTATTGGAAGGGCCTTAGTACAGGATACAGATATTATTTTACTAGATGAGCCCACAACGCATCTAGACCTGTACCACAAAGTGCAGCTACTGAAGTTATTACGCTTTATAGCACATGAAACCCAAAAAACAATCATCTTTACAAGTCATGAAATAGAATTGGCCATACAACTATGTGACAAAATGTTGATTTTAGATGGTAAAGAAAATCCTTTTGACCAACCTTGTACACTCATTGAAAAAAATGCTTTTATAAACTTATTTCCAACCGATACGGTTACCTTTGAAAGAGAAACAGGTACTTTCCGAATTAAGAAGTAACCTGTATCTTTACTTATGAATACAATGATGAAATGAACGATATCCTTATTTATATATTAACCGGATGTATTTGCCTTGCCATTGGCTTTTTACTTGGCAATTATATTCAAAAACTAAAAACCAAATCAAGTCAGAGTAAGTTAGAGGAAGAAAACCGACAGTTGGATTTGGCAAAAGTGGCCTTGGAAAACAAAACCCTTGCCATTATTAACGAAAAAGAAGAACTACGATCAGAAAAGGAGCACCTGGGAAACCAAATCGTAAGGTACCAGGCCGATTTGGAAAATTTACAGTCCAAGAATAACGAACAGAAAGCTGAAGTGGAAAAACTTCAGGAAAAGTTTACCAAAGAGTTTGAAAATTTAGCAAACAAGATTCTAGAAGAAAAAAGTGTAAAGTTTACCGAGCGTAATGAGCGTAACATAAAGAACATCCTGATTCCCTTGAATGAGAAAATCCAATTGTTCGAGAAGAAAGTTGAAGAAAGTCAAAAAGAGAACATAAGCATACATTCTGCTTTAAAAGAGCAATTATTAAACCTCCAAACACAAAATTTAAAGATAACACAAGAGGCCGAAAACCTTACCAAAGCTTTAAAGGGCGACAGTAAAATGCAAGGAAATTGGGGAGAATTAGTGTTGGAACGTGTTCTGGAAAAATCTGGATTGGAAAAAGATAGGGAATATACCGTTCAACAAAGTTTTACAAAGGAAGATGGCACTAAAGTACTGCCAGATGTTATTATCAATTTGCCAGATGGCAAAAAGATGATTGTAGATTCCAAGGTCTCCTTAACCGATTACGAACGCTATGTAAATGCAGAGGATGCGTTACAGGAAAAATTCTTGAAAGATCATATTAATTCACTTCGTAGGCATGTGGACCAATTATCGGCCAAGAAATATGAAGACCTGTATGAAATGGAAAGTCCAGATTTTGTTTTGATGTTTGTGCCCATAGAACCCGCTTTTGCCATTGCTATCAATAATGACAACTCATTATATAACAAAGCTTTTGAGCAGAACATAGTTATTGTTACCCCGTCTACATTATTGGCCACATTACGCACAATAGATAGTATGTGGAACAACGAGAAACAACAACGAAACGCCATTGAAATTGCACGCCAAGCAGGCGCTTTATATGATAAGTTTGAAGGTTTTGTGGGTGACTTGACTAAAGTAGGCAAGAAAATGGACGAAGCTAAATCTGAATACAAAGGTGCTATGAACAAACTGGTAGAAGGGCGTGGCAATATTATCACTAGTATAGAAAAGTTAAAGAAAATGGGTGCTAAAGCTAAAAAATCCATCCCAGAACCAATATTAAAGAGGGCTATTGAGGATGATTTTGAAGAAGAGGAACCTAAATTAAAACACTAATGAAAAAAATACTATTTCTATTTATTGGTGGAATCATTGCCTTAATGGCGCTGTACTACGCGTTTGTTTATTATGTGCCTTACAGTGAGGGTGTACGCTCTGGAGAACTTATAAAAATTAGCAATAAAGGGGTGTTGGTAAAGACATGGGAAGGTGAGATTAGCCAAGGCATTTCTGGCGCACAGATTTTTGCATTTTCTGTGTTGGATAAGGATAAAGACGTTATTGAAAAGCTAAAGGAATATCAGGGTAAGTATGTAAAAGTAAGTTACATAGAGCGCTATGCTACCTTCTTTTGGTTGGGCGATACAAAATATTTTATAACCGAAGTGGAACAGGAGCAATCTCCACATTTTAGAAATTAATGGAAAATTACAAAACTGTTGAGGAATCCCAAGTGGCCATTACAGAACTCATGCTTCCCGCCCATTCCAATTTTGGTGGCAAGGTACATGGCGGCTATATTTTAAACCTTATGGACCAGATTGCTTTTGCCTGTGCATCGAAGCATTCGCAGCGTTACTGTGTTACAGCATCGGTAAACCGGGTAAATTTCCTTAATCCTATTGAGGTTGGCGAATTGGTCACACTAAAAGCCAGTATTAACTTCACAGGCCGTACTTCTATGGTGGTAGGAGTTCGTGTAGAATCGGAAAACATTACCACAGGAGAAACAAAACATTGCAATTCTTCCTATTTTACCATGGTGGCCAAAGGTCCAAACGGTGAAAACGTATCCATACCCGGACTTTTAGTGAAAAATGAACAAGGTGTACGTAGGTTTGCACGTAGTAAATACAGAAAATTAGAAGCACAAAAGCGAGACACCAAATTTGAATCCTCTAGCTTTAAAGCTTCTGATTATTTGGAAGAACTCACCAAGGAAAATTGTAAAATTGTATTGGATTAACTCCTAAACTAAATTTGATTTTTTTGGTAATATACATGCTCACATAGTTTTTTTAGTTGATTTCAGATGCGGCGTCTTCATCCAAAAACCAAAGTAGCCGTTTAGAAGCGGGAGAAACCAAAGAAGCGGGAAATACTTCAAATCCTTGCTCTTTTTTAGTGATAATCCTTACTTTTTCTGACTTTCCAGCACCTGTGACCAAGAAAACGACTTCCTTGGCATTGTTTATTATTTTGCCTGTGATGGAAACCCGTTTTTGACCAGATTCTGGATGTACTGCAACGACACAATTTTGACTAGCATCCCATAAATCTATTTCATGTGGGAAAATGGATGCTGTATGTCCGTCATCCCCCATTCCCAAAATGACCAAATCAAACTGCGGAACGTAATTGGCCAAGGGTAAGTTTTCTTCTAAAACTTCCGAATAACGCCCTGCCTCATCTTCGGGTTTGTTTTCTCCTTTTATACGGTGAATATTTCCCTCAGGTATCTGAATTTTGGATAACAAATGTTCAACCGTCATTTTGTAATTGCTATCATCATCCCTAGGTGGCACACAACGTTCGTCTCCCCAATAAAAATGGATGGTATCCCAATTAATCTCTTCGGCATATAAATCGGCCAAAACATCAAATACAATTTTTGGGGTACTCCCACCGGACAAGGCGATATGAATAGCGTCCTTACCAGCAACAAAATCCTTTAAATACTTAGAAAATTTCTGTGCAACTTCTTGTTTGTCCTTATAAATATTTAATTCCATTTCATTTTTCATTTTAACCTATTAACAAATAACACAGAAATTATCATCATCCGTTAAATTAGGCCCAGGATTACGCCAAGAGCCAATACCATCTATTAAATTATCTGCATTTTCTGGACCCCAAACACCTGATGGGTAGCCATACATACGTACATCTTCCCCCTTACTCCAATAATTTAAAATAGGGTCTACAAACTCCCAAGCTGCCTCCACTTCGTCTGCACGTGCGTACAAAGTAGCATCACCTTGCATAGCATCCAACAGCAAACGCTCATAGGCTTCCATTACATGGTTTTCTACTAGGCTAGAGTAATAGAAATCAAGATTGGCGCGCTCAACCTTAAAACCTTGCCCAGGTACCTTTACACCGAATTTCACAAGTATCCCCTCGTCGGGCTGAATCCTAATTATTAACTTATTATCCTTGTTTTGCATTCCAGAATCTTTAAAGATCTGATGGTGCGGTGTTTTAAAATGAATTACCACCTCAGTGACCTTAGTAGGCATTCTTTTAGCGGTCCGTACATAAAAGGGAACGTCTTTCCATCTCCAATTGTCTACAAAGAATTTTATCGCAGCATAGGTTTCCGTAGTAGAATTTTCACCTACCCCTTCTTCCTCACGATAACCCCTTACTTTTTCACCATCTATCTCTGAGGCCATATATTGGGCCCTAATAGTATTATCGTGTAGGGTTTGCTCATCTTTCATGATACGGAGCGATTTTAAGGCCTTTACCTTTTCATTACGTATTTCCTCTGGCTGGTCACCAATTGGTGGTTCCATTACAATTAAAGAAACAATCTGTAAAAGGTGATTCTGGAACATATCACGTAACGCACCAGATTTATCATAGTAACCACCACGCTTTTCAACGCCAACACTTTCTGCATTGGTAATCTCTATATGGTGAATATAGTTTCTGTTCCAAAGTGGTTCAAAAATACTATTGGCAAAACGAGTTACCAGCAAGTTTTGCACGGTTTCCTTACCCAAATAGTGGTCAATTCTATAAATTTGCTCTTCCGTAAAGTGATTTTGGATGCCCTTGTTCAACGCTTTGGCAGTCTCCAAACTATACCCAAAAGGTTTTTCTACAATCAACCGTTTCCAACCGTTATTTTGGGTGCTAAGTCCAGCTTCCGCTAAATTCTTGGCTATGGTCTCATATAATGTTGGTGGCGTAGAAAGGTAATACATGATATTTCCACCAGTATTAAACTTATCGTTCAAATCCCCTACCCTGGTCCTAAGCTTACCATAATGCGTATCGTAATCGCCACCCAAATCCTCATAAAAAAACTTATTGGCAAATTTAGATACCCAATTTTCATCTAAGTCTTCAATTTTATCCTTTAGATAGGTACTTTCCAAAACTACTTTTTCCCTGAATTCCGCATCGGTCATATCGCTACGACTGGCTCCTAAAACAACAAAATTTTCAGGTAATTGATCAGCTACAAATAAATTAAAAAGTGCAGGTACCAATTTACGGGCTGTAAGGTCTCCCGATGCACCAAAGATCACCAACATTTGGTTTTCTGTCTTCTTCATAGGTTCTTAAAAAAGTTTCAAGGGTTAAAAGTATCGAAAAGAATAGGCTTTACCAATGAGATTACAATAAGATAGTGACCATTATAGATATTTTCGTTTATTTTTGGCTTTTACTGATATTAAAATAAGAAAAAGTACACTTTATGGAGCAGAAATACGATTTTGGATTAGTTGGATTGGGCGTAATGGGACGTAATTTTATCTTGAACGTTGCCGATAACGGTTTTACCGCTTTTGGAAACGATTTAGACAAGGAAAAGGTGAATGCTTTAATTGAGGAAGGTGGGGACACAAAAAAGGTAAATGCCACATCAGACGCCAAAACTTTTATTGATGCCCTTACTACCCCTAGAAAGATTATGTTGTTGGTGCCCGCAGGAAAAGTGGTAGATATAGTGATTGAAAGTCTTTTGCCTAATTTGGACAAGGGTGATATCATTATTGATGGTGGCAACTCTTTTTATACCGATACGGACAGGCGGGAGGCCTACTTGGCCGAAAAAGGGATTAACTTTTTTGGCGCAGGTGTTTCAGGTGGTGCCAAAGGAGCTAGAAAAGGCCCAAGTATTATGCCTGGTGGCAACAAGGAAGCCTACCAACATGTAAAGCCTATTTTTGAGGCAGTATCCGCTAAATATAACGGAGAGCCCTGTGTAGCCTATTTAGGCCCGAAATCCGCAGGGAACTATGTAAAAATGGTACATAACGGTATTGAGTACGGACTAATGCAACTTACTTCCGAAATATATGATGTGCTTAAAAAAGGAGGTGATTTTACCAATGATGAGCTGCATGCCACTTTTGCCAAATGGAATGCTGGACGTTTACAGTCTTTTTTAGTTGAGATAACCTCTGAGATTTTTGAACAGGAAGATGATTTGGGCCCAGGAAGGTTGGTTGATAGTATTTTGGACAAGGCCAAACAAAAGGGAACTGGAAAATGGACGAGCCAAAATGCCATGGACCTTGGTATTCCGGTACCATCCATTGATGTTGCCGTAAGCATGCGCGAAATTTCTGCACTTAAGGAAGAACGTGTTGCTGCAGATAAGCTTTATGACAGGCCCCAAGTAGCACATATGGACAAGGCCCAGTTAGAAAAAATAACCGAAGAAGCCTTGTATTTTTCATTTATCATTACCTATGCACAAGGGTTGCACCAATTGGCGGATGCCTCTAATGAATATGGTTATGAATTGGATATTGCAGAAATAGCTAAAATATGGCGTGCCGGTTGTATCATACGTGCCGGTTTATTGGCCGATATTACCGAGGCTTTTAAGGCAGACCCAGTATTGCCTAATTTACTGTTATCACCAACATTTGTAGAGAAGGTAAAGGGAACTGTAGATTCTGCCCGTGAATTGGTAAGTTATGCCGCTAAAAACGGAATACCATTACCAGGACTTTCTAACTCATTAACCTATTTTGATGCTTACACCTCTAGTAGGTTGCCTTTGAACCTTATACAAGCCCAACGCGATTATTTTGGTTCACACACCTATGAAAGATTGGACCGAGAAGGTATTTTCCACACAGAATGGGAGAAGTAATTTTATAGATAGGATATCATCTACAATGATGGTATCCTATTGTTGTGCTTCATTGAAAAAATTAACAAAACTAATTGAAAGAAAAAAAATATTCTTGGAATAATTATAAGCCTTTTTGGACTATTCATTATCGACATTGAATTAAGAAAAAATTCAAAAAGTGGAGAAAACAATTTAGCGTTTACTTTTATGTGTCTCTTCATTGTTTTGTTGGAGCTTTTATTGTTATCTCTTTTAATAAGAAAAAGTCAAATATGTAATATTGACTAATTACTGAAAACAGTGCTGAAATTTACATCAATTTTTTAGTTCTGATTTGGATTTTTTACTCAATAGGAATTAAAACCTTTGGAATCAAATATAACCTGAACATAGAGAAGAAAATCCTGTTTTAAAAATGCTAAAGGAGTTGATCGAAAAATAAAAACCTGTAGCTAATTATGGTTTTAAAAAATATGGCATAAATCGCTATATTTATTTAGTTGGTATTATTTGCCAAGACCTTTAGAACTTAAGGATTAACTAATAGGATTTCTATTTATAATAAGTAATTTGCGATAACGCTGCACTAAGTTGTCAATTAAAAAATAAAACAATTATGAAACATAAAGCTTTGTTTTTGTGCGCTGACCTGTCGTCAGTACGGGAGGTAAAAGCTTTTACTTGCCTCCCACTACCCTTTGCCAAAACGTTGCCCGTTATTTAAGGAAATGAAATGCTATAAATAAAAATCAAAGACCTAATAAAATGAAAACATACCTCACATTTATTATAGTTCTGGTCACAAATTTAATTTTTGCCCAAAACCTTCAATTTTCAGAACTGCTTAACTATTATAAGTCAGAAAAGCATTTCAATGGTGTAGTGCTTGTTGCCACGAATGGGAAAATTGATTTTTTAAGCAGTGTTGGCATCGGAAATCGGCAAAATGGATCGGTTTTAAATACCAAATCCAAATTCAAAATTGCCTCTATGACTAAAGTATTTACGGCAGTGATGATTATGAAGCTAGTTGAAGAAAATAAGTTATTTCTTGGCGACACAATTGGTGAATACCTACCAAATTACCAAGGTGAAGGAAAAGACAAAGTTACTATTCATCAATTATTGACCTATTCCTCTGGAATTCAAAACATATTGGACTCTCTTGGTTTAATACCCTACCAAGTTGACAAAACTTTGGATGACTTTATTGAATCATATTGTTCAGGGCAATTGCTGTACCCTCCCGGGGAAAAATCCGAATATGGTAACACTGAGTATATCCTACTTCATAAAATTATTGAAACGGTTTCCAAGGTAAGTTATGATGCCTATTTGAAGGAAGCTATAGTAGCTCCCCTTGGATTGGAACACACGCAAATGGTAAATTCTAAAGAAATTAATTTAGGTCTATTACCAAGTTATACTTATGAAGATTCACTCAGTGTATTTTATAATGATGCCCCATATTATCCTGAACTCTATTTTGGATCAGGTGCTTTATATTCTACCGTTGAAGACTTGCTAAAGTTTGATCAGGCACTTTTCACTAACACGATACTAAATAAGGAATCTACTGAAAAACTATTAACAATCCATCCCGAACTGGGATATACAGCTTATGGGCTTTGGGGCTCGACAGGCTGGGGGAACTTTAGTGAACCATTCTATTATCGCACAGGTGCTATTTTAGGTGCTAATGCGAATTGGATTCATACCATGGAGAAAGGCAAAACCATTATCGTGTTGAGCAATACAAACGCCACTAATTTATATGAGCTATCAGAAAAAATGTATTTGACGAGTATTGGCAAACGGGTAGAAATTCCAGCAACCGAATTAGAAAATAATGCTGTTGCCATTGATGTTGAGAAAATCAAGGGTAATTGGAAAATTGATTTAAGACCAACGCCAAATAGCGAACCCTATCTAAAAGACCTTTATATTACTGAAGTATCAGGAAACGGATTTAGTGGGGAATTTTATGGCTCACAATTTTCAAACGCACTCGTAAACAATGACTGGGGCAAGCTACATTTTGCCTTTACGACAATTGATAACAGTTATACTTACTACCACTCAGGTTACTTTTCTGGCAACAGAATTTATGGTACCTCATATTCTGAAGGCAGGAAATTTATTTCATATTGGCAAGGAACAAAAGAATAAAAAGATAAGAAAAGCTCAACAATACCTATAATTCATTGTGGGCGAATTTCCTAGATGAAATCCTTAACTTTAGATAATTTACTTGGTTTCAGGGGCAAAAATCCAATTGGATTTTAACTCAACGATAGTGTAGCTGTAATGTTACAAACCATTTAATTACAAATCTAAATGAAGAGAAAAGAAGAAAAAGATATGAAAATCAAATTAGTACGCAATATTTTTTTGATTGTTCTAGGATTTCTAGCATTGGGTGCTGTTGGAGGTGGTATCGTACTAATAATCTCTCCAACTGGTGAGATGATAGGTCTACCGTTGTCTGAATTTAAAACTGTTCCTTTTGATAGTTTCTTAGTTCCTGGAATAATTTTATTGTCTATTCTAGGCGTTTTGCCTTCATTGTTGATAATAGCATTGCTAAAAAAACCCAAATCAAAAATTGCGGACCAAATTAATATTTTCAATGATATGCACTGGTCATGGACATTTAGTATTTATGTTGCTTTTTGCCTCATTGGCTGGATACAAATCCAATTGATATTTCTTCAAGGTGGCATACACTGGTTACATACATTTTATATGTTTTATGCAGTAGTAATTATCATCATCGCCCTCCTTCCCCAGATTAGAAGTTTGTACAGGAAAGAAACTCTGTAAAGAACTAGTAAACAATTTGTAACCAAGGCAATGGCAATTTTGGCAAAATATAAAAATTAAAAATTGAATTTATCAGATTATGTAAAAAGGAGAAATGGTGTGCCTTTAGGTCACAGTGATTCCCTACGAAATATGTTTATTCGTTCTCTGGGAGCCGGAACGTTTTCGAAATTTTGGCAACACTGGAATCCTATCTGGAGTTATTACCTAGGGAAAAATATTTTTAAACCGCTTAAATTAATTTTTCCACAGGCATTATCCCTGCTAATCACTTTTGTTGCCTGCGGATTTATTCATGATCTTGTGATTATGCTATTAAAATGGAAAATTACCTTACTCCTAACCCCATGGTTTTTCTTAATGGGCATTTGTGTAATTTTAGGTGACTATGCAAAAATTGACTATTCAAAATTTCCATGGATAGTGCGAGCTATACTAAACACAACAATTATTTCAAGTTGTTTGTTAATAGCGTATCAGGTAAGAATCTGATTATAGACATTAATTTTTAAATTAAAAAGAACCAAACTTAAAAACGATTTAAAGTATAGAAGAAATAGAGGCAAAAGTCTATACTTGAACCATTTTGATTTTTATTAAGTAAATTATTCTCCAAAAAAGTAAGTTATAATTTATCTGCTACAGCTCTTAAATAAACAATTAGCCATAAGGTCTAAATGAAAAAAACATCAAAATTAAAAAAGCTAGAAAATAGCACTCAGGCTTATTCAAATACCGAAAGAATGCCAGTGCTATTTTTAGGACATGGCTCGCCTATGAACGGTATAGAAGACAATGAATTTGTACAGGGTTTTAAAAAACAGGGGAAACAATTAAGTAAACCAAATGCGATTATTGTAGTATCTGCACATTGGGAAACCAAAGGTACTTTTGTTACCGCTATGCAACAACCTAGAACCATTCATGATTTTGGCGGATTTCCCAAAGCCCTTTATGAAGTACAATACCCTGCCCCAGGTAACCCAAAACTAGCAAAAGAGTTGACACATGAGGTAAAGCCTGAGAATACAATTGGATTAGATGATCAATGGGGCTTGGACCATGGGGCTTGGACCGTTGTTAAACATTTGTTCCCAAATGCAGATGTGCCCGTTATTCAATTAAGTATAAATTATACCCAAAAACCGGAATATCATTACCAGTTGGCAAAACAGTTGAAAAACCTAAGGGATAAGGGAGTTTTAATAATTGGCAGTGGTAACATGGTACATAATTTAAGGCAAGTTGCCTGGGATAAGATAAATGAAGATTATGGCTATGATTGGGCCATAGAGGCTGATGCCAAAATGAAACAGTGGATTTTAAATGGTGATCATAAGTCTTTAGTCAGTTTTCAAAAACAGGGTAAAGCTTTTGACTTGGCAATACCTACACCGGAACATTATATGCCTTTGCTTTATACTCTAGGCTTAAAAGATGACCAAGACGATATTCTTATTTTTAATAACAAACCTATTGGTGGTTCGTTAACTATGACCAGTGTGAAATTTGGATGATATGCTAACTTGGTCCTTATTTTTAAATTGATTTTTTACACTATCGTAGTTAAGACCTAATTCCCTAAACTGCATAATAATTAAAATATAAAACCGTATTTATAAAATGTCCAAAACGCAATATGCTATTTATGTTATAGAACTTTCAAAAAAAGTCTTTACGGAAAACCAAAGGTTTAGGGAGGCAAATCCACAATTCAACGGTGTTTTGGAATGTTTGTATGTAGGGATGACCAGTAAATCGCCTAAAGAACGGTTTGAGCAACACAAAAGTGGTTACAGAAATAAGAAAGGACACAATTTATCTTCCAATTTGGTTAAAAAGTATGGTTCTTATCTTAGACCAAGCCTTTATAATCATATCAAACCCATTTATTCACGTACAGAAGCATTAAAAATGGAGCAAATCTTAGCGTTGGAGTTAAGGCGTAAACGGTATGCTGTATGGTTTAATTAACAAAAAAAGCACCTACATTGAGGTGCCTTTTAAACTAAGTATGGTATTCTTATTTACTTAAATACATTTTTCTTCTAGCATAAAGGTTGTAGAACTCATCGTCCTTTAGGCTATCAATAAACAAAATACTCTCTCCTGTACTCTTCATCTCAGGGCCAAGGTTTTTGTTCACATTAGGGAATTTATTGAAAGAGAAAACAGGTTGCTTTATGGCATAACCTTCTAGTTCTGGTTTAAATTCAAAATCCTTGATTTTCTTTTCTCCCAACATTACCTTGGTTGCATAGTTCACATAAGGTTCTTTATAGGCTTTGGCTATAAAAGGTACGGTACGTGATGCCCTTGGGTTTGCTTCTATGATATAAACTGTATCATCCTTAATGGCAAACTGAATGTTAATTAATCCTACCGTATTTAATGCCAGGGCAATTTTCTTGGTATGGTCCTTAATCTGTTGCATTACAAATTCACCTAAGTTAAAAGGTGGTAAAGTAGCATTTGAATCGCCAGAATGAATACCACATGGCTCTATATGCTCCATGATACCTATAATGTAAACATCTTTACCGTCACAAATTGCATCTGCCTCGGCTTCAATAGCACCGTCCAAGTAATGGTCTAGAAGTAATTTATTATTCGGAATCTTTCGTAACAAATCCACAACATGCTCCTCCAGTTCCTCTTTGTTTATTACAATCTTCATTCCTTGTCCACCTAAAACATAGGAAGGTCTAACCAGCAACGGAAAATCTAACTCATCTGCAAGAATCAATGCCTCATCAGCGGATTCCGCCACACCGAATCTTGGAAAAGGAATGTCATTTTCCATTAGTAGTTTAGAGAAACTACCTCTATCTTCGGCTAAATCCAAGGACTCAAAACTGGTACCTATAATCTTGACGCCGTATTTAGAAAGTTTTTCAGCTAATTTCAAGGCAGTTTGACCACCTAACTGAACAATAACCCCTTCTGGTTTTTCATGACGGATAATATCATAAATATGTTCCCAAAATACTGGTTCAAAATATAGCTTGTCTGCAGTATCAAAATCAGTGGAAACTGTTTCTGGGTTACAATTGATCATAATAGTCTCATAACCACACTCAGCCGCAGCCAAAACACCATGAACACAGCAATAATCAAACTCAATCCCCTGTCCTATGCGGTTTGGTCCAGAGCCCAAAACAACAATTTTCTTCCTATCTGTTACCACACTATCGTTTTCTACATAACGTGTGCCATCTGGTTTTTCTATTTCTGCTTCAAATGTAGAATAGTAGTATGGTGTCATTGCCTTAAACTCCGCCGCACAGGTATCTACCAGCTTATAAACCCGGTTGATGTTCAGCTCGGTTCTTTTGTTATATACTTCACTCTCATAACAATCCAACATATGGGCTATTTGACGATCGGCAAATCCTTTTTGTTTTGCTTCCAGTAATAAATCTTTAGAAAGACTGGCAATGGTATATTTTGAGATTTCTTTTTCTAAATAATGTAGTTCCTCATATTGCTTCAAGAACCACATATCAATCTTGGTAATCTCATGTATCCTACTAAGTGGAATACCCATTTGTATTGCGTCATAAATAACAAATACCCTATCCCAACTAGGAATGGTAAGTTTACTTATTATCTGATCGTAATCCTTATACCCCTTGCCATCGGCACCTAGACCATTTCTTTTGATTTCTAAAGATTGCGTTGCTTTGTGCAGTGCTTCTTGAAAAGAACGCCCAATTCCCATTACCTCTCCAACTGACTTCATTTGAAGTCCCAAGGTCCGGTCAGAACCCTCAAACTTATCAAAATTCCATCTAGGTATCTTTACGATCACATAATCCAATGTTGGCTCAAATAGGGCCGAAGTTGACTTTGTAATTTGATTTTCCAATTCATCCAAAGAATAACCAATGGCCAATTTGGTTGCTATTTTTGCAATGGGATACCCCGTTGCTTTAGAAGCCAAAGCGGATGACCTGGAAACCCTAGGGTTGATCTCAATGGCAATTATATCTTCTTTTTCATCTGGACTTACAGCAAACTGTACATTACAACCGCCTTCAAAATCCCCAATACTGCGCATCATTTTAATGGCCATGTCCCGCATTTTCTGAAAAGTACGGTCAGATAATGTCATAGCGGGTGCTACAGTAATAGAATCACCCGTATGGATACCCATTGGGTCCATATTTTCAATGGTACAGATAATAACAACATTATCATTCTTATCACGAAGAAGTTCCAACTCATATTCTTTCCAGCCCATTAAGGCCTTATCAATCATTACCTCATGAATAGGTGAAATTTCAAGTCCATGACTTAGCAATGCATCAAAATCCTCTGGCCTATACACTATGGAAGCCCCTGCCCCACCCAAGGTGTAGGAAGCTCTAATCACCAAAGGAAAACCAAATTCCTGGGCAATTTCCTTACCTTTTAAAAACGATGTAGCTGTTGCCTGAGGCGCCATACCCACACCAATCTTAAGCATTAGTTCACGAAATTGTTCACGATCTTCAGTTATATTAATCGCATCTATATCAACTCCTATTAATTCTACCCCGAAGTCTTCCCAAATTCCTTTTTTGTCAGCCTCAATACATAAATTCAATGCGGTTTGTCCACCCATTGTAGGTAGAACCGCATCAATCTGTGGATGTGCTTTCAGAATTTCTACGATAGATTTTGTGGTCAATGGTTTTAAGTAGACATGGTCTGCCATTGAAGGGTCTGTCATTATAGTCGCAGGGTTACTATTAATAAGTATGGTTTCAATACCATCCTCTCTTAAAGAACGTAATGACTGACTACCCGCGTAATCAAATTCACATGCCTGACCTATTATAATAGGGCCAGAACCAATCAATAAAATGGAGTTTAAATCTTTTCTTTTCGGCATTTTCTAAAATAGTGTTGTAGTTATTGGGCAAAAAAAAGGTGCTACTTTAAAAAAAGTAACACCTTCAATATTTTAAAACAAAATATTCATTTATTTCTTATGTCTTGGCTCAGAGGAAACAGTTAACTTTTTTCTTCCTTTAGCTCTTCTTCTCGCAAGAACCTTTCTTCCGTTTACGGAAGCCATACGCTCACGAAAACCGTGCTTATTTTTTCTCTTTCTCTTAGAAGGTTGGAATGTTCTTTTACTCATCGCCTATATATTTATTCTTTCTGTCTTTATTGCGTTACCTTTAAATGGGTAGGTAAAACTGGGCGCAAATATACAAAGAGTTTTTGCTTTCGCAAGGAGTAATTAAAAAAATATTTTTTAATGTTCTATACAGTCCAAAAGCATGGATTTCCCTAATTTTGCTCGAATGTTTTTTTACCTTAAACAAAGGTGTTTTCATTGTTTTTGATAAAAAAATTAGTTGTAAAGAACTTTAAAATAATCATCTTAAACCAAAGAACCATGTTCAATAAGAATATAAAACTTGTCATAGCAGGCCTAATTATTACCTATGCAGTATATCAATTTATAGAAGGGAATATAGGTAATGGTATTTTTCTCATCTTACTTTCCCTAATTTTTATTTTCCTTTATTTTAGAAATGAAATTATCCTCCTCGCTTTTTTAAGGATGAGAAAACAAGATTTGACCGGTACCCAAAATTGGCTCTCCAAAATTAAAAACCCAAAAGGGGCTTTAACTAAGAAACAACAGGGGTATTTTAATTATTTACACGGTATCATTTTTTCTCAAACCAATTTGACACAAGCTGAAAAATACTTCAAAAAAGCCCTAAAGCTAGGTTTGACAATGGATTATGACTATGCTATGGCAAAGTTAAGCTTAGCAGGAATTGCTATGCAAAAACGTCGTAAAAGAGAGGCTACCATGCTTCTAAATGAAGCAAAGAAGTTAGACAAGAACAACATGCTGACCGAGCAAATTAAGATGATGCAACAGCAAATGAAAAAAATATAGCCTTACTTAGATTCCTTATAATAGCCTTTATTAGGAATTTCTATAGTGTATTTTTTTTGGGAAGTGTTGTTTAAATGTGGTTCTCTTAGCCAAGGGTTATGACGTTTTAAAATCTTGTACGTTATTTCATATTCATTGGCAAAATCTGCAAAGTTGGTCACTGGCTTGTCAACTTCAACTGTAAATGTGGGTACTGCACTGTAAAGGTCTTCTTTCTCTATATGATATCCATATTTTTCTGGATGCGTTAAAATCTCTTTAATAGCCATAATCCTAAATAAATACCTACCTGTTTCCTCACCTAACAATAAATCATAATAGTTATCCACTTTCTGGATACCCATATACTTTTTAATAGCACCAGGGCCAGCATTATAAGTTGCCGCAGTAAGTGTCCAACTACCATAATTATCTTTCCATTTGTTTAAATATTTACAGGCAACCTCAGTAGATTTTTCTAAATGGTAACGCTCATCTACATTGGAATTAACCTCTAACCCATATTCTCTTCCGGTTTCTTTCATAATTTGCCAAAAACCTGTTGCCCCTGCAGGAGAAACCACGTTAGTTAAACCACTTTCGGCGACTGCCAAATATTTAAAATCATCAGGAATTCCATTTTTGGCCAAAATTGGCTCAATTACCGGAAAATATTTATGTGCCCTTTTCATTAACAAAAGCGCATTGGACTGCCAATAGGTATTTACCAAAAACTCCCTATCTACACGTTCCATTATTTCAGGGTCTTCTTGTGGCACAATTTCACCGGCAAAATTCAAATCGCTAGGTATATCAATAGCGGAAATACGATATTCAGATGCCACATTTTTATTTATACTGTCGTTCTCCACTGGCTGTAAAGCGGTTCTCACCTCATTAACGTTAACGGCAAAAACCAACGAACCTACCACAAATAAAACACCCAAAAGCATGAGTATATTTTTCAAGATCTTCATATCAAAAGTATTTAGTTACAACCAAAGGTATCAATAGAACTGTCTTAATCCAAAATAATTGTAGGCAAGTGTTCATTAAACCATTTTGCTCTGTGAATTATCATGGTATGTGTGCCATTCTTGACTAGAATACAATTCTTAATATTCGAAACAGGAAATACGGCATCCCTATCGCCTTGAATATGGACCAAATTATTGGGAAAAGTCTCTTGTTTCCAATTTACCATTTTATCCAAGCACCAGTCGATATATACTTTATCCCGTATTGATAAGTATTTTTTATACAAATCCAAACGCTTGGTCACTGTTTCCCCAAAAGCGTATTTGGCCAATAATTCCATATTATTCACCAATCCCGTAGGCAATAATTTATGGGCGCTTGTATAGCTCGCAAATAACATTCTTTTGGGAAGTTCCGATGTAAGTTTAACACTAGATATAATTATTATTTTGGAAACAGGAATTAATTTAGAAATTTCCTGCACTAATATGCCGCCAAAGGAAACCCCCACCAATATTGGATCACTATGGGTAATTAAAGAGCACATCTGTTGCGCATAATCAGCTAGACTCTGCTGTTTTGTAGGAGAGGTCCATTCTAATAAATGGCATTCAAATTTTTTCGAAGGGAGTATTATATATTCAAATATACTACTATGAGCTGCCATACCAGGCATAAAATAAACGTGAATTTTACTACCGCCCATAATTAGTGAACACTATAAAAACTAGGAATTTAGGTATTTTTTCATTACTTTTGAACATAGCTTGTTAATTTTTAAAAAACTTATTAATAACAAGCCATTAAGTTGACGAATTACGATTGAGAACATCGTATTTTTTTTGTCTAAAACCAAAACTAAAATCATCTATATGAACAATGTTACTATTAAGGACAATGCTTTCTTACGTCAATTTGAAGCGAATGTAGAGAACCATTTGGCAAAAATTGAATACTCTTCACAAGAAAGAAAAGTGTTTTTAACCAAGTTAGTAGTTCCTGAAGCAATTACCGAAGAGGGCTTTAAAGAAAATTTTATTAAAGCAGTTTTAAATCACCTTCAGGAGAAAAATTTACGAGTAGTCCCTACAAGTCCACAAATTGCAGGGTTTTTGAGAAAAAATAGACAATACAAGGAAATGTTACCGGTTGGTATACGGATCTAATTTGAAAAGCCTCTTTAAAGAGGCTTTTTTTACGCTGTTATTTTCTCATCCACAAAATCCATGGTTACCAAACCATCATCCCCAATCTCATTTAACTTAATTTTATGTATGGTATTTATTAAAGTGGGATTCCATGGGGTTTTAACCTTTACATAATTCTCGGTAAAACCATTTATATACCCTTCCTTATTCTCACTTTCAAATAAAACTTCCAGCTCAGTACCTAATTGGCTTTCATAAAAAGCCCTTCGTTTTTTAACTGACAATCCCCTTAACATCTTGCTTCGTTTATTTCTAACATTTTTTGGCACTATACCAGGCATACCTACCGCAAGGGTATTATCACGTTCAGAATAAGTAAAGACATGCAGATATGAAATATCAAGGTTATTTAAAAAGTGATATGTTTCTAGAAAATCCTCATCAGTCTCACCCGGAAATCCAACTATAACATCTACCCCAATACAACAATGGGGCATTGTAGATTTTATTTGAGCAATTCGTTCCGTATACAAGCTAGTTAAATAACGCCTTTTCATCAATTTTAGGATGGTATCGCTTCCACTTTGCAAGGGAATGTGAAAATGAGGCACAAATGAATCACTATTTGCAACAAATTCTATGGTTTCATTTTTTAATAGGTTTGGCTCAATAGAAGATATTCGCAGTCGGTTGATCCCTTCTACATTATCCAATGCCTTTACCAAGTCTAAAAATGTATGTTCGTGCTTTTTGTTTCCGAATTCCCCTTTACCGTAATCTCCAATATTTACGCCTGTAAGCACAATTTCCTTAATGCCTTGAGCGGCTATTTCTGCTGCATTATTCAGTACGTTCTCTAGCCTGTCACTTCTAGAAATACCTCTGGCCAAAGGAATAGTGCAATACGTGCATTTATAATCACAACCATCCTGCACTTTTAAAAAGGCTCTAGTACGATCACCAATGGCATAACTCCCAACATAAAAATCCGCTTCAGAAATCTCACAGGAATGTACTTCACCAAAATCATTTTTGGAGAGGTCATTGATATAATCGGTAATCTTAAATTTTTCGGTAGCCCCCAAGACCAAATCCACACCGTCAACAGCGGCCAGCTCTTCAGGTTTTAATTGGGCGTAGCATCCTACAGCCGCAATAAAGGCTTTTGCATTCTTGTTTTGCGCCTGTTTTACAATAGTCTTGAATTTTTTATCAGCATTGTCGGTCACAGAGCACGTATTTATAACATACATGTCTGCTTTCTCTGAGAAATCAACCCTTTGAAATCCTTCATCTACAAAACCTCTTGCAATGGTAGATGTTTCTGAAAAATTAAGTTTACAACCCAAGGTGTAAAATGCCACTTTTTTTTTCATTATGACCAATTCTATCGTTTACGTTACTTTAATAATTTCGCCATTTTTTGGTAATCTCAAACACATGGTTCAAAATATTGGCTTCAATATCGTTAAATTCAACATTTCTTCTTGCCATCATTACCTTAGCTGCCTCAAATGCTTTTGTAGGCATATATGTTGAAAAACCTGAGGCACCGCCCCAACTAAAACTTGGTACAAAATTTCTAGGAAACCCTGGCACATAAATATTTGAGCTAACACCAATTACAGTTCCTGTATTAAACATAGTGTTTATAGCAGTTTTACTATGGTCACCCATCATTAATCCACAAAATTGAAGCCCTGTATGCTCAAATTTTTCAGTGGCATAATTCCATAGTCTTACCTTGGCATAGTTGTTCTTAAGATTAGAGTTATTGGAATCCGCTCCAATATTACACCATTCCCCCAACACTGCATTACCTAGATAACCTTCATGACCCTTGCTACTATATCCAAAAATTACCGAGTTACTTACCTCCCCACAAACTTTTGAGTAAGGTCCAATAGTGGTTGGACCGTAAAGCTTACCTCCCATTTTTATGATTGCATTATCACATAAAGCCAAGCCGCCCCTTATTAAACTACCTTCCCAAATTTCTGCGTTTTTGCCAATATAAATTGGTCCCTCTGTTGCATTTAAGATACTATATTCAACCTTAGCACCTTCTTCCAAGAAGATACGTTCGGGATGAATTAAGCTATTTGTATTTGAAATAGGTTGACTTTTCCTTCCTTTGGTCAAGAAATCAAAATCTGCCTGAAGTGCTTCCCCATTTTTAGAGAATATATCCCAGGTGTTTAAAATCTGTACTATCTCACCATTGTAATTCAATTGGTCAAAGGATGAGACATCCTGATCCTTATCTGCGGTCTTACTCCAATATGCAATTATAATATCATCTTTTAACAAGACTTCATTTTCTGATAAATTCCTTAATTCCTGAACTAATTTTTCACTTGGTAAAATTGATGCATTGATCATCAAATTTGTATTGGCCAAGGTCAATGGATATTTCTCAGATAAATAATCCTCGGTAAGGTATGAAATGGGGCAATTTAAATAAGCTTCCCATTTTTCCCTTATTGTCATGATGCCAACCCGTATTTCCGCTACAGGCCTGGTAAAGGTAAAAGGCAATAGGTTATCTCTAACTGGTCCATCAAAAAGAATGCAATTCATGTATTTTAATTTATGCCAAAATTAACCAATCTAGACTACGTAAAACAACATTACTGACCAAGGGTAACAAAACCGGGATATATTTAAAACAAAAACACCCTCGATATCTTCGAGGGTGCTTACTTATTATATAGAAAAATACTATTCCTCCTCTTTCTTTGCAGCAGGTTTAGAAAATTTCTTGTACTTGTTCTTAAATTTATCAATACGTCCTGCTGTATCCAAAAATTTAGCCTTACCTGTGTAGAATGGATGGGATGTTCTTGAAATTTCCAATTTCACCAATGGGTATTCAACGCCATCAACTTCTAATGTCTCTTTGGTGTCAGCAGTAGATTTGGTTAAAAAAACCTCCTCGTTGGACATGTCCTTAAAGGCAACTAATCTATAATTTTCTGGGTGTATTCCTTTTCTCATTTTTAAAATATTTAATGTACCCATTCCGACGGGTACTCATTTTAAGGCTGCAAATTTAGTTAATTAATACAAACTAACAATTTAAAATACTAAAATTTATGAAATTTATTTCTTGTACATTATGTAACATTTTAATTTAAAACAATACTTATCCATTAATCAACTAAAAAACATTTTAAAATGGAGGAAAATAAACCAAAAACTGGAAAATTTGCTTTAAACTTTGGCACCATAACAGGTATTGTGGGAGTGGTATTCGCAATTATGCTCTTTGTTATGGATATGCATTATGAGCAAGGTGCAGGAGTCCAAATAACACAAACTGTTATATTGGCCTTAGGTATCGTGATAGGTATCATGCAATATAAAAAAGCCAATGAGGGACTTTTAGATATTTCAGATGCTTTAAAAGTAGGTGCTGGCGTTGCATTGATTGCCGGGATAATAGGCTTGCTTTGGTTTTTTACCCTATCCAATGTCCTAGAACCAGAATATATGGATAAGATGTACGAGATTGGGAAAGTGAAAGCTATGGAACAAAACCCTAATCTTACCGCAGAACAAATAGATCAAGGAATAGAAATGCAAAAGAAATTTGCTTGGATTTCGTACCCTGTTATATTGATTATCAATGTAGTTATAGGATTGGTGGTTGGTTTAATTGCAGGATTGGCCATGAAAAAACAAGAGGCTGCGTATTGATACTTTAGTAATTTGTACTTTTGGTATAGAATTCCTTAAGTAACAAATGCAACTATCCATAGTAATCCCATTACTAAACGAAGAAGAATCGCTCAAAGAGCTACATGATTGGATTGTATCCGTGATGCAATCCAATCATTTTTTATATGAAATTTTATTTGTGGATGATGGCTCTACCGATCAGTCTTGGGAAGTAATCAAAAGTCTTTCTAAACAAAACCCAAATGTTAAAGGCATACGATTTTTAAAGAATTTTGGAAAATCACAAGCATTACATGCGGGGTTTAAGGCCGTAGCAGGAGATGTTGTAATTACCATGGATGGAGATTTACAAGACAATCCAGAGGAAATCCCAGAATTATACCATCTAATAACCAATGAAGGTTATGATTTGGTTTCTGGCTGGAAGAAAAAACGCTACGATTCGGTCTTATTTAAAAACACACCTTCCAAATTATTTAATTGGGCCGCAAAAAAAACTTCAGGTGTTAAACTGCATGACTTTAATTGTGGCTTAAAAGCCTATGACAAAGCTGTGGTAAAAAACATAGAGGTCTCAGGAGAAATGCATAGATATATTCCCGTATTGGCTAAAAATGCAGGTTTTAATAAAATTGGGGAGAAAATTGTAAAACATCAAGCCCGCAAATATGGGAAGACCAAATTTGGAATGGAACGTTTCATAAATGGGTTTTTAGATTTGATTACTATTTGGTTCGTTTCTAAATTTGGAAAGCGCCCCATGCACTTATTTGGTGCCCTAGGCGTTTTAATGTTTATCATTGGTTTTGGATTTGCCATATATCTCGGAATTGATAAATTATTTATTAACCCTTTTGGGCGCTTGATCACAGATAGACCTCAATTCTACTTGGCCCTAACATCAATGGTTATTGGAACGCAATTATTTTTAGCCGGTTTTATTGGTGAAATATTAATAAGAAACCGCAAAAATGAGCTTCGCTATAGAATAGCGGAAGAAATAAATACGAATACAGAAGAAAAACAATATTCTTTGTAAATTTAAATTCAAACATAAAGTAAAGCATATGAATAATGTCCTTGATACCGCCAAGAGTTGGTTAACCGATTTTTTTGACCCTGCAGTTAAAAAAGAAATTCAGCACTTAATAGAAAATGATACCGAGGAACTAAAGGACCGTTTCTATAAAAATATGGAATTTGGTACTGGTGGTATGAGAGGGGTTATGGGCGTTGGTACAAATAGAATCAATAAATACACCTTGGGTAAAAGCACACAAGGGCTAAGTAATTATCTAAATAAAATTTATGCCAAAGAAGAAATAAAAGTAGTCATTGCTTATGACTGCCGACATAATAGCGATACATTGGCAAGAACAGTAGCAGAAGTATTTTCCGCTAACGGAATTAAGGTTTTTCTTTTCTCCGAACTACGTACTACGCCAGAACTTTCTTTTGCCGTAAGATACTTAAACTGCCATGCTGGTATAGTCTTAACAGCGTCACATAATCCTCCAGAATATAACGGTTACAAGGTGTATTGGACAGATGGAGGCCAAATAGTACCACCACAAGATGGAGAAATTATTGCAGAAATAAATGCTTTGGAATTTGAGGATATTAAGTTTGACGCCAATGATAGTTTAATTCAAGTAATTGATAAAGAGGTAGACGAAGCATTTATCGAGCAATCTGTGGCGAATGGCAATTTTAATGCTGCAGGTAAAGATGATTTTAAGATAGTATTCACTTCATTACATGGCACATCTATTACTGCCATACCGGAGGTTTTAAAGTGTGCTGGATATAAGAATGTAACTATTATAGAAGAACAGGCTGTTCCCAATGGTGATTTTCCTACGGTAAAATCACCAAATCCTGAAGAACCCGAAGCCTTGTCTATGGCCGTAAAAAAAGCGGAGGAAATAGGCGCTGATATGGTTGTGGGTACGGATCCTGATAGTGACCGCTTGGGAATAGCCGTGCGTAATCTTGAAGGAAACATGGAAATTGTCAACGGTAATCAAGCTATGGTATTGATGACCAAATTCCTTTTAGAAAAAAGAAAGGCAAAAGGTTTCAAGGGAAATGAATTTATTGCCACCACTATTGTATCTACCCCAATGATGGAAGCCATGGCCAAAGCATATGGCGTAGAGTTTAAAACCGCTTTAACTGGCTTTAAATGGATTGGCAAAATGATAAAAGATTTTCCACAGTCAGATTTTATTGGGGGCGGAGAAGAAAGTTTTGGGTATATGGTAGGAGACTTTGTTCGTGATAAGGATGCTGTGACCTCTACCCTATTGGCTTGTGAAATTGCCAGTGCGGCAAAAGCTAACGGAAGTTCATTTTATAAAGACCTGATACAATGTTATGTAGACTATGGTTTTTACAAAGAACACCTAGTATCTATCACTAAAAAAGGAATTAGCGGGGCAGAAGAAATTAAACAGATGCTTAAAGATTTTAAAGAAAACCCTGTGGATTCTGTTGCTGGCTCCAAGGTGGAGTGGATAGAGGATTACAACACGTCAATCGCTAAAAATGTATTGACAGGTGAAGAAAAGGCCATAGATATTCCCAAATCAAATGTTCTTATTTATGAAACGGAAGATGGAACCAGAATTGCAGCAAGACCAAGTGGTACGGAACCTAAGGTGAAGTTTTATATAAGTACCAACACTACTCTTGAAAAAGCGGAGGACTATAAAGAGGTTTCAGCTCAGTTAGATGCCAAAATTAATAGCATTCTGAGCGAGCTTAATTTAGGTTAATGAATTATTTCAAAAAGATTCTTCGCTTTGCGAAGCCTTATAAGGTTTATGCAATACTAAATATCATCTCCAATATTTTTTATGCGCTTTTTGCAACATTGGCAATGGTATCTCTATTTCCTATGCTTACCGTTTTATTCAATAAAACAGAAAGAGTTACAGTTGCGCCAGAATGGATGGGTATTACCCAAGCCAAAGAATACGTTTTAAATTACCTTAATTTTTTTGTGACTACCCAAGCAAATGAAGGAGAAGGACAAGCGTTATTATTTATGGTAATTCTAGTAATAAGCATGTTCTTTTTAAAAAACCTTTTTGGTTACTTAGCCATGTATTTTATTACCTATCTGCGTAATGGGGTTCTTAAGGATTTGAGGAATGAATTATATGACAAAACAATTAGTCTACCCATTTCTTACTATTCAGAAAAAAGAAAAGGTGACACTATAGCTAGAATAACTTCAGATGTACTAGAAATACAGCATTCATTTCTTTCTATTTTAGAATTAGTTGTTAGGGAACCGCTTACTTTGCTATTTACCATTTTGGCAATGCTAACCATTAGTTCCAAATTAACGGTTTTCGTATTTATTTTTCTTCCGTTATCCGGTTACCTCATTTCATTGATAGGAAAGTCCCTAAAAAGAAAATCAGATAAAGTACAGAAAGAACAAGGAGAGTTTTTATCAATACTAGAAGAAACACTAAGTGGCCTTAGAGTAATTAAAGCCTTTAATGCGGAATCAAAATTTCATCAAACCTTTAAAAATTCAACTGAACGGTTTTATAGATTTTCAAATAGTCTTCTTAACAGACAAAATCTAGCATCTCCTACTAGTGAATTTTTTGGTATTGCCGCCATTGGTGTTATTCTATGGTACGGTGGTAAAATGGTCTTAGTAGATAAAACATTGGAAGCTGGCCTTTTTATAACCTACATGGGCTTGGCCTATCAAATATTAACCCCTGCAAAAGCTATAAGCAAGGCTTCTTATGGCGTTAAAAAAGGAAATGCTGCGGCAGAACGCGTATTGGAAATTCTAGAAACAGAAAATCCAATTACTGAAATTAAGAATCCAATTAATCAAGAAACCTTTGAAAGTGCCATTATTTTGAATAACGTCTCATTCAAGTATGAAGATGACTATGTTTTAAAAAATTTCAACTTAAAAGTTGAAAAAGGCAAAACGGTTGCTTTGGTTGGGCAATCTGGTAGTGGCAAAAGCACCATTGCAAATCTTGTGACGAGGTTCTATGATGTTAACCAAGGAGAAATCCGCATTGACGGCAATAACATTAAAAACCTTAGTAAAAATTCGTTACGAAACCTATTAGGCTTGGTTACACAAGACTCTATCCTATTTAACGACACCGTTAAAAACAATATTGGTCTGGGAAAAGAAAATGCTACTGAAGAAGAAATTATAGCTGCTGCCAAAATTTCAAATGCACATGATTTTATTATGGATTTGCCAAATGGTTATGACACCAATATTGGTGATAGTGGTAATAAATTAAGTGGCGGACAAAAACAACGGCTTTCAATATCCAGGGCCGTATTAAAAAACCCACCAATTATGATTTTGGATGAAGCAACTTCTGCCTTAGACACTGAAAGTGAACGTTTAGTGCAGGATGCTTTAGAAAAAATGATGAAAAATAGAACCTCAATCGTAATTGCACACCGTCTTTCTACCATTCAAAATGCAGATACTATTGTGGTACTTCACAAAGGTGAAATTGTAGAGCAAGGTACTCACACAGAACTTCTTGCCAAAAATGGGACTTATAAAAAACTGGTGACTATGCAGTCATTGGCATAATAGTGTCAAAATATCAGAAGTAAGTTTTCCATAAAAAATCATAAATTATTACTCACTCTGCAATACTGCGTTTTTATAAGGTTAAACCTTTTTGTAAATTCATAGTCCAATACATAACCAAACCTATTACGGTTGATTGCGGAAGAAACTTTAGTTAAGGATTTAAAGGCAAAAAAAACACAGTCCAGCGCATTTGAGGTACTTGTGAGTACTTATAAGGTTAGACTGTATTGGCATATCCGTAGAATAGTTTTAAACCATGACGATGCAGACGATGTTCTGCAAAATACATTTATAAAAGTATTTCGGAATATAGATGGATTTAAAGGTGATAGTAAATTATTCTCATGGATGTACCGTATTGCCACGAATGAAGCTTTAACCTTTCTGAAGCAAAAATCCAATAAGATAGGGATGGATGATGCTGATTTACAAGACAGACTTGTAGCAAATTTACAGTCCGATGTGTATTTTGAGGGAGATGAAATTCAAATGAAACTTCAAAAAGCAATAGCTACTTTGCCGGAAAAGCAAAAATTGGTTTTTAATATGAAGTATTTTGAAGAACTCAAGTACGATCAAATTTCTGAGATACTGGAAACATCAGTTGGTGGACTCAAAGCTTCTTATCATCTGGCCGTTAAAAAAATTGAAAGTTATTTAAAAGAGGATTAAACCATTTAAACTTTTGATAGTCATATTAGTACAATGAAAAAGAACACAAATAAAAATCCGTTTATAACTCCAAAAGGCTATTTTGATACTTTTGAGGCTAACCTAATGGATACACTTTCCAAAGAGGAATCTAGCATTCCTACAAATGAAGGTTTTAGTGTTCCAGATGCTTATTTTGATACTTTTCAGCTTAAACTCAACAAAAGGCTAAAACAAGATAACAAAGTTATTACGTTAGTGCCCTATAAACGATATTTAGCTATTGCGGCGGCGGTAGCAGCACTATTGGTATTTGCTATTGGACAACAAATAAACTCCATAGATGATGTGGGTTTTATGGATTTGGCCAATTCAGAAATAGAAGCCTATTTCGACTCAAATGACCTAGGTATGTCCTCATATGAACTGGTAGAAGTATTGCCGGTAGATCAATTAGAAATAAATGATATTCTAGATATCCATATTAATAACGAAAACATTGAGGATTACCTACATGAGAACATTGATTATTTGGAGGAATTAAACGTAGATTAACATGAAAAAAATACTTTTACCCATATTTATCTTATTTGCCACGTTTTCTTTTGCACAAAAGGAAAGCTGGGAAAAAATAAAATCATTAAAAGTTGCTTACATTACTGAGCATCTTGACCTAAGCAGTGAGGAAGCACAGGAATTCTGGCCTGTTTATAATGCATATGAAGAAAAAAGAAATGCTTTACGACGCAAAGAACATGTCCAAATAAAAGATAAGATAAAAGATGCTGATGCTTTCTCTGAAAAGGAAGCGGAAAAATTATTGGGCCAATTAATCAAATTGGAAGAGGAACAGGAAGAATTGGACAAGGCATTTTTAAAAGATGTAAGCAAGGTAATTTCTGCAAAAAAAACATTGTTATTAATGCGGACAGAAGAAGATTTTAAACGACAACTCATAAAACAGTACCGTCAAAAAAGAGCTAATCGCTAGTAATCGTTATCTTAAAATAAATCCAATCCATATTGGGTAAATTAGTCCCTATCAAAAAATTAATTCTGCAATCTTGTTTTTTCCTGCTGCATAGGCTAAGGAATCATTCTTAAAACGGATAGTATAAAACGATTCATCGGATAAGTTTTTCCATGTCTCCCCCATATCAAAGGAATAAGATATACCTGTAAAACCAATAGCTACCATCTCTTTCCCATTTGTATTGGGCACAAATTGAATACAGCTTTTATACCCGGGAAGTCTCCCATCAGCAATCAGGTCCCACGTATTACCCCCATCTTTGGTAATCGCCTTATTAGAGGTATTTTTATTGGGTTTCGTATAATCACCACCAATTACAACACCTAAGTTTTCATTATAAAAGTCCATCGAATATATTCCTTGAGTGGGTTCATCGGTTAGTATTGGTGTGCTAAATTGCACCCAAGTTTTACCCTTATTTCCAGAGTATAGGATTCTTTTCGTAGTGGCAATCCATGCCTTATTTCCTTTTACTACAATATTTGTGTTACTGGCTGCAAATGCCCCTTCACCTTCAATGCCTTCCGGCAAATCCGAACAAGGCAATTTATTCCATGTAGAACCTCCATCCCGCGTAATAATAATGCTGAGACAACCGTTCATACTATCTCCCACTGCAATGCCTTCCTTGTCGTTCCAAAATGTCATGGCGTCATAGAAAACTGCCTCATCTTCTTCTCTATAAACCAACTCCATGCTACCTTGCTCACCCGTTTTATACAATAAAGCCGGATTTGCTACCGATAGCATAAAAAAATCAGTTGCCGTATGTGCGACTGCCCTGAATTCGGGTACAAGTGTATCGTATTTTTGAATATTCGTACGTACTTTTCCAGCTTGCAGATCAATGGATCCAAAAATTCCATTACTTCCAGCAAATGCCAGACTGTTTCCCATCAATTCAATAGCCCTAATACTTATCGAATCTTGATACAAAGAATTTATTTTTACTGAGTGAAACGGCTCATGTACTTTTGTTTCTGAACAGGAAAAGAATAAAATGAAAACTAATAATCCAAAGAAATATCGCATAGGTACAAAGTTTCTCAAAATTAAAGCCATTCACTTCTAAAACAATACCTTTGTAGCCTTAATTTTTTAAAATGAAATTGCATAGAAACTTAGTTTTTGCAGTAATAGATGCCTTGAATTTGATTTTTAATGAAAAGGAATATGCTGATAAAGTGGTACAAAAGGTATTAAAGTTTGATAAACGTTGGGGAGCTCGTGATCGCGGTTTTATTGCTGAAACCACCTATGAAATGGTTCGCTACAAGAGATTGTATGAGGAAATTGCAGAGGTAAAAGCACCCTTTAGCAGACCAGATCTGTTTCGCATGTGGGCGGTATGGGCCGTTTTAAAAGGTATACAAATACCGGACTGGAAACAGATAGAACCTACACCAGAAAGACGCATAAAAGGTAGGTTTGATGAACTTTCCAAAATAAGAAAATATCGAGAAGCGATTCCAGATTGGATAGATGAATTAGGTGTGAAAGCATTGGGTGAAAAGTTATGGGAAGCAGAAATGGCCAAACTTAATGAGCCTGCTGAAGTTATCCTAAGAACCAACACTTTAAAAACCACAAAGGAACAATTACGAAAAGCGCTGTTGGACGAGGGCATAGTAACTGACCCCATTAAGGGGTACCCCGTAGCACTAAGGCTACCAGAAAGAGCTAATGTTTTTGTAACCGAATGCTTTAAGAAAGGATTATTTGAAGTACAGGACGCCTCTTCGCAACTAGTTGCTGAAATGTTACAAATAGAACCAGGACAACGTGTGGTGGATACTTGTGCCGGTGCTGGCGGCAAATCACTTCATATAGCTGCACTTATGGAAAATAAAGGTCAGTTAATTGCCATGGACATCTATGAAAGTAAACTGAAGGAATTAAAGAGACGTGCCAGAAGAAACGGAGCCCATAATATTGAAACAAGGGAGATTGAATCTACAAAGGTTTTCAAAAAATTATATGGCAGTGCAGATAGGGTTTTAATAGATGCTCCTTGTACTGGACTTGGAGTTCTGAGAAGAAATCCTGATAGCAAATGGAAAATGCAGCCAGAATTTTTGGAGAAAATCACAAAAACACAGCATGAAATAATTAGAAGCTATAGTAAAATTGTGAGGCCTGGTGGCAAGATGGTGTATGCTACATGTTCTATACTACCCCAAGAAAACAATGATCAGGTGACCTCTTTCTTGGCTTCTGAAGAAGGAAAGGATTTTACTTTAGTGCAAGAAAAGAAGATTTATGCTTCTAAAAGTGGTTTTGATGGCTTTTACATGGCTTTGTTAGACAAAAAAGCGCAATAGACTTCTATCCAAATAAAGGAAGTTGTTGGTTTTTTTTCTTGCTAGCATGTATTACTTGCTTGGGCTTTTTCTGACCCCAACGCTGCATAGCTTGTAAAACTGGTGACAATGACTGGCCCTTTGCGGTTAGAGAATATACTACCCTTGGTGGTACCTCAGCATAAACCTTTCTTTCTATTAGCCCTGATTTTTCAAGCTCTTTTAACTGTTTGCTAAGCATCTGTTTGGTAATGCCTTGAACATGCTTATGAAGCATATTAAATCTATTCTTTCCACCAGAAATACAATAGAGCAATATGGGTTTCCACTTACCGCCTACTACTTCCATACATTGTAACAATGCCACTAATTTCTCGTCCGTTACTGTAGCTTTTTCGGTTTGTTTCATATTATTTTAATCGATATTGATTCAAATATAGCTACATAAGTTCATATATCATACTATTTCAAATACCACATAAGTCTATTTTGCATACTACAGAGTAATTTTTAAAAGCAAGCAAAAAGAATTATTTCAAAATTTTAGCTGTTAGATGTAGTTATTTCAATGCAAAAGACTGTAAAAACCTAATATTAAAATGCATTTTACAGTCTTCCTTTTAGAATTTGGGCCATTTAAGGAATAAAAAAATTACTCTTTTAATGTAGGGTATTTAACACCGAGTTGTTCCAAATAAGAATCATACCTCGTTTCATCATAATAATATGGCTCTAACAGAGGTCTAAACTGACCCTGTTTATCTGTGTTCAGATAAATTGGGGGCAAATCATCCTCAGTAATCATTGGTTTATACGTAGTTTCCTTTGACTGAACGTTATTAAAATAGTCCCAAGCCCCAGACAATAAATCGGGTTTCAGTAAAAAATCGAGAATTGTCATGGCTTCCGCCTTAGCACCTACCACTACCCCTTTATGCGCAATTGGTGTTGCCATGGCAATAGCGTTACTCCAATGATGCCCTTGTAAACCAGGAATATTGGAAGGAAAACGCATTGTTACTGTGGGCACTTTCCATGAAATATCGCCAATATCATCCGAACCACCACTTATTGGTTCTTCCACTGGAAGCCCTAATGGGGATAATTCTGTTGGCAAGCCTTCTATTTTATCGGACGCCACCTCTGTCTGAACAGCCTTGGCCAAGATTTGGTCAGCCTCTGACCATGTGGGCAGTCCAACTTCCTTTATGTTTTCATACATAGTCTCAGCAATTACCTTATTATAATGTCTAGGCCATGCAGTTCCCAAAACTTTTGATGTCATAGTAGTGCCCGTCATTAGGGCAGCACCTTTGGCCATATCATTTGCCAAGGCATACATATCCATGATTCCCTCATATTTCACATCCCTAAAGTAAAACCAAATGGCTGCTTTAGACGGCACAACGTTGGGTTGGTCACCTGCATCGGTAAATATGGAATGGCTACGTTTTAAAGGATGTAGATGCTCACGCTTATAGTTCCAAGCAATATTCATTAGTTCTGCAGCATCCAAGGCACTTCTGCCGCGCCAAGGGGATCCAGCCGAATGTGCCGCTTCTCCTTCAAATGAATATTCTACTGAAATTAGTCCTGTTCCACGGGTTGGACCATAAGAAACACTAAGGTTATTACTAACATGGGTGAAAATACACATGTCAATATTGTCAAAAAGGCCATCACGTACATACCATGCTTTGGCTGCAACCAACTCCTCCGCGATACCTGGCCAAATAATCAAAGTCCCCCCTATATTCTCCTTCTCCATAAGTTCCTTCACCGCTAACGCCGATAAGATGTTCAAGGGAATTCCAGAATTATGTCCTTCACCATGTCCTGGTGCCCCGTCAACTATAGGTTTATGATAAGCAACACCAGGGTATTGCGATGCCTTGGGAATACAATCTACATCACTCCCTAGAGCAATTACTGGGCCGGCACCATTACTCCATTTGGCAAACCATGCCGTGGGAATTCCAGAAATGGAATGTTCAATATCAAACCCATTTTTGGCTAAAATCCCAGTTATATATTTTGATGATTCCACCTCCTGAAAACCAAGCTCGGCAAAGCTGAATATCTTATCTACCATTACTTGTGCCTGTTTCTTCTGGCCCTCTATCGTTGTGGTTAGTTCTGATTTTAATTTCGCTATCTGTTTTTGGGAATATTTCTTTTGGGCATGTAGCAAAACATTTCCATTAAAACATAGGAACATTGCTATTAAAAAGCTTTTTTTGATCATTTTGGATTTTTATTGAATTAGCAGTTAAAAAGTACAGAAATTCATCGTTATTTCAATATACCCATTTCACTTTTATAGAATTCAAAATATAGGCATCAAGTTTTATAAAAATCTAGTTTTTTGATCTCTAATAATGTATAATTGATAGCAATGACAAACTTGGTTCTCAAATAAAACTATCAACAACTATAGTTGAAAAGTGTTAAACTACAGCTGATAAATTTGAGCTTAAAATTGTAAATTTGCATTTTCCATTTTGTAAAAGAACAACACCAATATGATCCATTTCTTTGGGGACATGGCAAACAAGGTTTTTGCCGTCCAAACTGCTCAAGAAATTTCCAACTCAGACGAATCAAAATTAACATGGTTGTTCGGCAACCTACAAAAAATAAATGCGGCGTCCCTAGACGCCTTTTTTGTTGGCCCTCGTGCTGCGATGGTAACCCCATGGAGCACCAATGCAACGGAAATCACCCAAAATATGGGTATTACTGGAATAATTCGTATAGAGGAATTTAAAACAGTCCCAAAGGATTTTACAGATTATGACCCCATGCTTTCGCAAAAATTTGAAGGTCTAAATCAAAATATTTTTAAGATAGATGTTTCTCCAGAAGCCATATTGGAGATTGAAGATATCGCGGCATATAATGTAAAAGAAGGTTTGGCATTAAGTGATGAGGAAGTTGATTACCTAAATACTTTATCAAAAAAAATTGGTAGAAGATTAACTGATTCGGAGGTATTTGGTTTTAGTCAAGTAAATTCCGAACACTGTCGGCACAAAATCTTTAATGGCACGTTTATTATAGACGGAGTAGAAATGCCAACATCATTATTTAAACTTATCAAAAAAACTTCGCAGGAAAATCCTAATGATATCGTCTCGGCATACAAAGATAATGTTGCCTTCGTAAAAGGCCCTAGTGTAGTTCAATTTGCCCCAAAAAGCGCTGATAAACCTGACTATTACGAAGAAAAGGAATTTGAATCCGTAATTTCCCTAAAGGCCGAGACCCATAATTTCCCTACCACCGTTGAGCCATTCAATGGTGCGGCAACCGGCTCAGGAGGTGAGATACGAGACCGTTTAGCTGGTGGTAAAGGCTCACTGCCACTTGCGGGCACCGCTGTCTATATGACCGCTTTATCCCGATTGGAACAAGATCGACTATGGGAAAAAGGAATGGCAGAACGTAAATGGCTATACCAGACGCCAATGGATATTCTAATCAAAGCGTCTAATGGCGCTTCTGACTTTGGAAATAAATTTGGCCAACCGCTGATAACAGGTTCTGTTCTAACTTTTGAACATGAGGAAGAAGGTAGAAAGTTGGGCTATGACAAAGTTATCATGCAAGCGGGTGGTATTGGTTATGGTAAAGTAGAACAGGCATTAAAAGACACGCCCCAGACAGGCGATAAAATTGTAATTCTTGGTGGTGACAACTATCGAATAGGTATGGGTGGTGCTGCAGTATCAAGTGCCGATACGGGTGAATTTAGTTCAGCCATTGAATTGAATGCCATACAACGTTCCAACCCAGAAATGCAAAAACGTGCGGCAAACGCCATTCGTGGTATGGTTGAAAGTGATGGGAACAGTATTGTCTCTATACACGACCACGGTGCTGGCGGACACCTCAACTGTCTTTCAGAATTAGTTGAGGAAACTGGTGGAAAAATAGATTTGGACCAATTACCGGTTGGCGACCCAACCTTGTCAGCCAAAGAAATAATTGGTAATGAATCCCAAGAACGTATGGGATTGGTCATTGGAGAAAAAGATTTGGCGCACTTAAAAAGAATAGCAGACAGGGAACGTTCGCCAATGTACGAAGTAGGTGTAGTTACTGGCGATGATAAATTTACTTTTGAGTCGAAAACTACAGGTGAAAAACCTATGGACCTGCAACTAGAGGACATGTTTGGAAGTTCCCCTAAAACTATAATGACAGACAATTCGGTTATTAGAAATTATACTGAGGCATCCTATTCCCTTGAGTTTTTTCATGATTATTTAGAACAAGTACTACAATTAGAAGCTGTTGCCTGTAAAGATTGGTTAACAAATAAAGTTGACAGATGTGTTGGTGGCCGTGTTGCCAAACAGCAGTGTGCAGGACCACTACAATTACCGTTGAACAATTGTGGAGTAATGGCCTTGGATTTCAAAGGCAAGGAAGGTATTGCCACCAGTATAGGGCACTCCCCTATTTCTGGATTGATAGACCCATCGGCAGGAAGTAAAAACAGTATTGCCGAAGCCTTGACCAATATTATCTGGGCCCCATTAAAAGAGGGCTTAAAATCCGTTTCTTTATCTGCAAACTGGATGTGGCCTTGTAAGAATGAAGGTGAAGATGCTCGCTTATATGAAGCGGTACAGGCGGTTTCGGATTTTTCAATCGCCCTAGGAATCAATGTACCAACTGGGAAGGATTCTTTATCCATGAAGCAAAAATATGCTGATGGCGATGTGATTGCACCTGGAACTGTGGTTATTTCAGCAGCAGGAAATTGTAACGATATCAACAAAGTTGTTGAACCTGTATTACAAAAAGATGGTGGCTCTATATACTACATTAACCTATCAAAGGATGCCTATAAATTGGGTGGCTCTTCATTCGGACAAATTCGAAATAGTATAGGTATTGAGGCTCCGACCATAAAGGACGATGCCTATTTTAAATTGGTATTTAATGAAATGCAAAGATTGATCAAAGCAGGTCAAATTACTGCAGGTCATGATGTTGCATCAGGTGGATTGATAACAACCCTTTTGGAGTTATGTTTTGCAGATGTAGACCTAGGTGCAAAATTAGACCTATCGTCTTTAGGGGTGACTGATAGTATAAAAGTATTATTTGCAGAGAATGCTGGGATTGTTTTTCAAACAAAATATGATACTGTGGTAAAGACTTTGATAGACGCTGGTATTGCGGTGCATACAATAGGGACAGTAACATCCGAGGCTACTTTGACCATTAAAAATGGGGGTATGGAATTAGGCCTGAACATTGCCTCCTTAAGGGATATATGGTTTAAAACTTCGTATTTGTTAGATGCTAAACAAACGTCGAATAATCTTGCCAAAGACCGTTTTGATAATTACAAAAACCAACCATTACACTACGCTTTTCCAAAACAATTTACGGGTAAATCCATAAACTTTAGTGGAACTAGACCTAAAGCGGCTATTTTACGCGAGAAGGGAAGTAATTCTGAAAGGGAAATGGCCAATGCTATGTATTTGGCAGGTTTTGATGTAAAAGATGTGCACATGACCGATTTAATTTCGGGTAGGGAAACCTTAGAGGAAATCCAATTTCTAGGTGCTGTTGGTGGTTTTTCAAATTCAGATGTTTTAGGTAGTGCCAAAGGTTGGGCCGGAGCAATAAAATATAATGAGAAAGCCAACAAGGTTATAAACGACTTTTTTGCTAGACCGGACACTTTATCGGTAGGCATTTGCAATGGCTGCCAGTTATTCATGGAGCTAGATTTAATTAATCCAGAACATGCTGTTCACGGGAAAATGACCTATAATGACTCTCATAAGCACGAGAGTAATTTTACATCGGTCAAAATCCAAGAAAATAATTCTGTTATGTTGTCTTCTCTTGCAGGAAGTACATTGGGAGTATGGATTTCACATGGAGAAGGTAAATTTAGTTTACCACAACCAGAAAACGAATATGATATTGTTGCCAAATATGGCTATGAAGAGTATCCTGCTAATCCAAATGGTAGTGATTACAATACGGCCATGTTATGTGACAAAACAGGACGTCATTTGGTAACTATGCCACATATTGAACGTTCTACCTTTCCATGGAATTGGGCACATTACCCAACTCAAAACAATGATAAAGTATCTCCGTGGCTGGAAGCTTTTACCAATGCGAGGGAATGGATTATGAAAATTAATAACTAACTTATGGTCAAAGTAATAGACCATGAAAAATTCAGAATCTCCGTTTAACAGAAGGAATTTTATTAAAAAATCCTCGGTACTTGCATTGGGTACTTTGGGAACTGCCAGTATGTATGCTGTTTCTGACGTTTCACCCTTAAAACCAAGTCAGGCAAACGATATAAATATTGTAGGGCCTAAAGAAGGCTATACGCCGCATATAGGCACTTTAGTTTCCATGATGAATTGGATGCGCATGGTAATCTTGTCACCAGTAAAGGATATGAGTATTTCTGATTTGGATTATTTGGTTGATGAAAATGCAAACAGCATTGGGGCCATGCTTATGCATTTGGCCGCTACCGAACGTTTTTATCAAATACATACCTTTGAAAATAAGATTTGGGGAGATTGGCCAAGGGAAGATGCGGAAAAATGGACCACTGCGTCAGGTTTGGGCGATGCTGCTAGAAAGAAAATAAAGGGTAATTCGTATGATTTTTATTTAAATGAGCTTTCTGAAGTAAGGGAAAACACCTTAACTGAATTTGCAAAAAGGGATGATGAGTGGCTTTTGACCGTAGATAAGGATTGGCCTTGGGGTCCTACCAACAATTATTGTAAATGGTTTCATGTATGTGAACATGAATCCAACCACAATGGTCAGTTCAAGTTTATAAAATCACGGATACCGGTTTAAACGGGAAACACCTTGGTTACCAAAGAATTAAATTTGTACAATCTAAAAAATAGTGGATACCCTTTTTGTTTGCACCCATTGTTTTATCACATTCTTAATAATATCGAAGCTATTTTAAAATTACTATTTTAAAATCCGGTGTTCTTTCACTATTTTGCAATACCTTATTAGATACTAAGTATGCAAAAAGTTACCCGCTTATTTGATTTTCCATATTATCAATTGGAAAACCATCCATTACAAAAATCACTTACCACAAAATATGATGGAAAGTGGGTTAGTACCTCTACGCAGGAATATATTAATAAAGCCAACGCTATGAGCCGTGGGCTGCTGCATTTGGGTGTAAAACCAAATGACAAAATTGCCATAATCTCACTTACCAATAGAACGGAATGGAATATTACAGATATAGGTGTGCTGCAGTTAGGTGCACAGACCGTACCTATTTATCCAACTATATCAGAAGAAGATTATGAGTATGTATTAAATCACTCAGAGGCTAGCTATTGTTTTGTATCGTGTGATGAAGTCCTTACCAAGGTTAACGCTATAAAAAGTAACTTAAAACACCTAAAAGGAGTATACTCCTTTAATGACCTCTCTAATTGTGAGAGTTGGGAGCATATTCTTGATTTAGGGAAAGATGAATCCAACCAACATGAAGTTGAGGATTTAAAAGATTCCGTTACGCCTGAACAACTAGCAACGATAATATATACATCAGGTACAACAGGAAGACCTAAAGGGGTTATGCTTTCCCATAACAACATTGTTTCCAACGTAATTGCTAGCGAGCTTAGGGTTCCATTTGAAGCTGGCGCGGGTGCATTAAGCTTTTTACCTGTCTGTCATATTTTTGAGCGAATGATCTTATATCTATATCAATACTGCAGTATAGAAATATATTTTGCTGAAGGGTTGGATAAAATCAGTGACAACTTAAAAGAGGTGAAACCAAATGTAATGACGGTTGTGCCACGCCTGCTAGAAAAGGTCTATGATGCAATTATAGCCAAAGGAAGCCTGCTTACCGGTATTAAGAAAAAACTGTTCTTTTGGGCAGTAGATTTAGGTCTAAAATTTGAACCTTATGGTAAAAATGGCTGGTGGTATGAAAAACAGCTGGCGTTGGCAAGAAAGTTAATATTTAGCAAGTGGCAAGAAGGCCTTGGAGGTAATCTTACCACCATGGTTTCTGGCAGTGCGGCATTGCAGACAAGGTTAAGTCGTATTTTTGGTGCTGCAGGGATACCTGTTATGGAAGGCTACGGACTTACGGAGACTTCGCCTGTGATTTCCGTAAACCAGGAAGAAGGTGGTGGATGGAAAATTGGGTGTGTTGGGAGAATCATCAAAGATGTAGAAGTCAAAATAGCTGAAGATGGTGAAATACTTTGTAAAGGTCCTAACGTAATGATGGGCTATTACAAAGATGAAGAAAAAACTAAAGAAGTTCTTATAAACGGATATTTTCATACAGGTGATATAGGTGAAATAGATTCAGATGGATTCCTAAAAATTACCGACCGTAAAAAAGAAATGTTCAAGACATCTGGCGGTAAATATGTAGCGCCCCAACTACTAGAGAATAGATTTAAACAATCCAGGTTTATAGAACAAATAATGGTAGTTGGAGAAGGTGAGAAAATGCCAGCTGCATTAATACAACCAGATTTCGACTTTTTAAATAATTGGGCAGCCAAAAAAGGAATTTCTTTATCGCAAACGTCAGATATTACCTTAAACCCTACGGTATTGGAAAGGTTTCAAGAAGAAATAGATTTGGCAAATGAACAATTTGCCAAATGGGAAAAGGTGAAACAGTTTCGACTAACACCTGATGTTTGGACAATAAATGACGGACACCTTACCCCTACAATGAAGCTGAAAAGAAAAATTATTAAAGAGAAGTATATCCATCTTTACAATGACATTTACGGACATTAGTACTATTAAATGTTAAAAGATTATTTTAAAAATCTTACCAACGCACAACTCAAGTTTAAAAAGGGTGCTATGGTAGGGATTACTTCGATTTATGTTATTATAATCATAACTCTTTTTGTGTTGAATTTTATAAAATCGCCCAATCATATTGATATTTCCTTCATTTCCATTCTACCTCTAGCCTTTCTAATACTATATGGTTCTAAATTAGATAAGGAGATCAAAAGTAGAACATAACAACACTTTAAATAGAATCTAAAGTTCAAAACCAAAAAACTTAAATTTAATTTATTATGCATGCATAATAAATTTTCATATATTTGAAGACCAACTAAAGAATATATGAAGGAAATTACCATTGATTATGCCCTTCGTGCAACCTGGCAAGCCGTTGCCAGAATGTACAACGAAGAGGCAAAGCATTTTGACACTACAATGGCAATTGGCTTTACATTATTAAGTATTGACCCTAAAACTGGCACACCATCAACCGCATTAGGACCAAAAATGGGTATGGAAGCTACCAGTTTATCAAGAATACTTAAAAGTATGGAAGAGAAAGGGCTTATTATTCGTAAACCAAATCCAGCTGATGGTAGAGGTGTCTTGATACATTTATCGGATTTTGGATTAGAAAAAAGAGCAGATTCAAAAAATGTAGTACTCCGATTTAATGATGTTGTAAAACAGCACCTTAGCGAGGAGAAACTAAATGCTTTTTTTGAAGTTACGGAGACGATTAACAAACTCATTGCAGATAAAAAGATATATACTGAAAACGCATCAAATCATTAATACAGCTAATATTACATGAACAAGCACATCAACAAAGTAGCGGTAATTGGATCTGGGATAATGGGAAGCGGAATTGCTTGTCATTTTGCCAACATTGGCGTTGAAGTTCTCTTATTGGATATTGTCCCAAGAGAACCCAATGATAAGGAAAAAGCCAAAGACCTAACCCTAAAGGATAATATTGTACGTAATAGATTGGTAAACGATTCATTGGCGGCGGCCCTAAAATCTAAACCATCACCTATTTATCATCAGAAATTTGCCAATAGAATTATAACTGGCAACCTGGAAGATGATATTTCTAAAATAGCAAAGGTCGATTGGATTATAGAAGTGGTAGTTGAGCGCCTTGATATTAAAAAGTTGGTTTTTGAGAATATTGAGAAATACAGGACTCCAGGAACATTAATCACCTCAAACACCTCTGGTATTCCTATTAAATTTATGAGTGAAGGGAGAAGTGATGATTTTCAAGAACACTTTTGTGGCACACACTTCTTCAATCCGGCCAGATACTTAAAATTGTTTGAGATTATCCCTGGTCCAAAAACAAATCCCGACGTGTTGGACTTTTTAAATGGTTATGGTGAAAAGTTTTTAGGCAAGACGTCTGTTGTTGCAAAAGACACGCCAGCATTTATTGGTAACCGAATTGGAATTTTCAGTATTCAAAGCCTTTTTCATGCGGTTAAGGACTTAGGAATGACCGTTGAGGAGGTTGACAAACTAACTGGGCCCGTTATAGGAAGACCAAAGTCTGCGACTTTTAGAACGGTAGACGTAGTAGGTTTGGACACTTTGGTTCACGTTGCCAACGGTATCCATGAAAACTGTAAAGATGATGAACGTCTTGAACTTTTTAAACTACCGGATTTCATCACTACTATGATGGAAAACCAATGGCTGGGTAGTAAATCTGGTCAAGGCTTCTATAAAAAAGTAAAGGGGGACAATGGCAACAGTGAAATTCTGACCTTAGACTTGGACACTATGGAATATAGATCCAAAAAAAGTACAAAATTCGCCACCTTAGAACTTACAAAGACGATAGATAAAGTAGTTGACAGATTTTCTGTACTAACAAGCGGAAAGGACAAAGCAGGAGAATTCTATAGAAAAAGTTTTGGGGAATTATTTGCTTACGTTTCACACCGTATACCGGAAATTACAGATGAGCTATATAAGATTGACGATGCCATGAAAGCGGGTTTCGGTTGGGAACATGGGCCTTTTCAAATCTGGGACGCCGTAGGTCTGGACAAAGGTTTAGAATTTATTTCAGCCCAAAAACAAGAAGCGGCACAGTGGGTTGCAGAAATGAAAGAAGCAGGTATCACTTCTTTTTATAGTTTAAAAAACGGTGCTACCTATTTCTATGATATTCCTAACAAAGAAATGGTGAAAATTCCAGGTCAGGATGCTTTCATTATTTTAGATAATATTAGACAATCCAAAGAGGTCTTCAAGAACAGCGGAGTCGTTATAGAAGATTTGGGCGATGGTATACTTAACTGCGAGTTCCAGTCCAAAATGAACACCATTGGTGGTGATGTCCTTGCTGGTTTAAACAAGGCTATTGATCTAGCGGAAAAAGATTTCCAAGGATTGGTAGTAGGAAACCAAGCAGCTAATTTTTCGGTAGGGGCCAATATTGGCATGATCTTTATGATGGCCGTTGAACAAGAGTATGATGAATTGAACATGGCCATTAAAATGTTCCAGGATACCATGATGCGTATGCGTTATTCATCTATCCCTACTATATCCGCGCCACACGGCATGACCCTCGGCGGTGGGTGTGAATTATCGCTCCATGCAGATAAAGTGGTAGCCGCTGCAGAGACGTACATTGGGCTAGTAGAATTTGGAGTTGGTGTTATTCCAGGAGGCGGTGGCTCAAAAGAATTTGCACTCCGCGCTTCCGATTCTTTTAGAAAAGGTGATGTAGAATTAAATATCCTGCAAGAATATTTCTTGACAATAGGTATGGCTAAAGTTTCCACTTCCGCATATGAAGCCTATGATTTGGGAATCCTTCAGCAAGGAAAAGATATTGTTGTCGTGAACAAGGACCGACAAATTGCAATGGCAAAAGCCCATGCCAAACTTATGGCAGAAGCAGGGTACACAAAACCACCTAAACGAAATGATGTAAAAGTACTTGGAAAACAAGCGCTTGGAATGTTCTTGGTTGGCACGGATGCTATGGAAGCTAGTCACTATATCAGTGAGCACGATAAAAAAATAGCGAATAAGCTGGCTTACGTTATGGCTGGTGGTGACCTGTCAGAGCCAAGTTATGTTAGTGAGCAATATTTGTTAGACCTTGAGAGAGAAGCATTTTTATCGCTTTGTACAGAGCGTAAAACGTTGGAGCGCATACAGCACATGCTAAAAACTGGTAAACCTCTAAGAAATTAAAAACATGAAAACAGCATATATAGTTAAAGGATATCGTACAGCAGTTGGAAAAGCGCCAAAAGGAGTTTTTCGTTTTAAGAGAACGGATGAATTGGCAGCAGAAACCATTGCATTCATGATGAAAGAGCTACCTCAATTAGACAAAAAACGTATTGATGATGTTATTGTAGGTAACGCTATGCCTGAAGGTTCTCAAGGCTTGAACATGGCCCGTTTAATTTCGTTAATGGGCTTAGACATTGTTGATGTTCCTGGGGTTACCGTGAACCGATTCTGTTCCTCGGGTATAGAAACCATTGGTATTGCTACAGCCAAAATTCAATCAGGTATGGCAGATTGTATCATTGCCGGTGGTGCTGAAAGTATGAGTTCTGTACCTATGACCGGTTATAAGACCGAATTGAATTATGATCTGGTGAAATCTGGCCATGAGGACTATTACTGGGGAATGGGAAATACGGCCGAAGCGGTAGCACAAGAATTTAATGTATCTCGTGAAGACCAAGATGAATTTGCATACAACTCACACATGAAAGCGCTACGTGCCCAAGCAGAAGACCGTTTTCAAGATCAAATTGTACCCATTGATGTTGAGCAGACTTACATAGATGCCAATGGAAAAAAAGCAACAAAAAAATATACGGTAACCAAAGATGAAGGACCAAGAAAAGGGACTTCTATAGCAGCTTTAAATAATTTACGACCTGTATTTGCAGCCGATGGTAGTGTTACGGCTGGTAACTCATCTCAAATGAGTGATGGTGCTGCATTTGTGATGGTAATGAGCGAGGAAATGGTAAAAGAGCTAAATCTGGAACCCATTGCCCGTTTGGTAAACTATGCCGCGGCGGGTGTGCCTCCACGAATTATGGGTATAGGACCTGTTGCCGCTGTACCAAAAGCCTTAAAACAAGCGGGTTTAAAACAGGAAGATGTTGAATTAATTGAGCTTAACGAAGCGTTTGCCTCACAATCTTTAGCTGTTATCCGTGAATTAAAATTAAATCCAGATATCGTGAATGTAAATGGTGGCGCCATTGCCTTGGGGCACCCATTAGGATGCACAGGAGCTAAGCTTTCTGTCCAATTATTTGATGAAATGCGCAAACGTAACATGCAAGGTAAATATGGTATGGTAACCATGTGTGTAGGAACAGGGCAAGGAGCTGCTGGTATTTATGAATTCCTTCAATAAGAATTTAGCGAAGAGATAAAAGAAAATAAATATCCTACTCTATATGACTTTTAGGCACAACTATAAAAATTTAAAGATTTGGCTATTGGGTTTAGAAATTGTAAATGATGTATCTGATTTGGTTTTAAGTCTTCCTAATCATGAAAAATTTGGACTGTCGTCCCAAATGAGTAGGTGTTCTATATCGATTCCAAGTAATATTGCCGAAGGATCTTCAAGAACAAATAAATCCTTTAGTCATTTTATTGATATTAGCCTGGGTTCATCCTTTGAATTAGGAACCCAATTACTAATCGCAAAACACAAAAAATATATAACAGATCATAAATTAAAATCACCAGAAGAAAAGTTAGGAGAATTTCAAAAAATGACAATGTGTTTTCAAAGTGCACTTGTATAAATCTTTCTTCTAGCTTCTATTTTCTAAAATCTTCATAAAAATGAGTACAGAAACAATAGACAAAGATAACTTGCTACGAGGAGGCCAATTCCTTGTTAAAGAAACCAATTGCGACGATATCTTCACTTTGGAAGATTTGAACGAAGAGCAAAAAATGATGCGTGAAAGCACCAAGGAATTTGTAGATAGGGAACTTTGGGCACATTGGGAGCGATTTGAGAAAAAGGACTATGCCTATACCGAGGAGACCATGCGCAAAGCCGGGGAATTGGGATTGCTAAGTGTTGCCGTACCCGAATCTTATGGTGGTATGGGAATGGGTTTTGTTTCCACAATGTTGGTTTGCGATTATATTTCTGGTGCTACAGGCTCATTTAGTACAGCATTTGGAGCACATACTGGTATTGGCACCATGCCAATTACGTTATATGGCACCGAAGAACAAAAGCAAAAATATGTGCCAAAATTGGCCTCTGGTGAATGGTTTGGGGCATACTGTTTAACTGAACCAGGTGCCGGTTCTGATGCCAATTCGGGAAAGACCAAAGCAGTTCTTTCAGAAGACGGAAAGTATTATAGTATTACAGGTCAAAAAATGTGGATTTCAAATGCAGGTTTTTGTAATCTGTTTATTGTTTTTGCGAGAATTGAGGATGATAAGAACATTACGGGTTTTATTGTAGAGAACGATCCTTCAAATGGCATTACATTAGGTGATGAAGAGAAAAAATTAGGTATCCACTCCTCCTCTACCCGTCAGGTATTCTTCAATGAAACCAAAGTACCGGCAGAAAATATGCTTTCGGAACGTGGCAATGGATTTAAGATTGCCATGAACGCCTTGAATGTAGGCCGTATAAAATTAGCTGCAGCATGTTTAGAAGCTCAAAGACGTATTATTGGCGAAGCTACCAAATACGCTAACGAGCGTATCCAATTTAAAACTCCCATAATTTCTTTTGGAGCCATAAAGGCCAAGATTGCAGATATGACTACCAATGCGTATGTAGATGAGTCTGCTTGTTATCGTGCAGCAAAAAATATTGAGGATAGAATTGCAATTCGGGAAGCTGAAGGCAATACTCACCAAGAAGCAGAATTAAAAGGTGTTGAAGAATATGCCATTGAATGTTCTATACTTAAAGTTGCGGTTTCTGAACACGTACAGCATACCACAGATGAAGGCATCCAAATCTTTGGTGGTATGGGCTTTAGCGCCGATACTCCAATGGAATCCGCTTGGAGGGATGCTCGAATATCAAGAATATATGAAGGTACCAATGAAATTAACCGCATGTTGGCCGTAGGAATGTTGGTGAAGAAAGCCATGAAAGGCCATGTTGATCTATTAGGACCTGCGACCGCTGTGGGTGAAGAGTTAATGGGAATACCATCTTTTGACACACCGGATTTCTCTGAATTATTTGCCGAGGAAAAAGATTTAATCAAGAGATTAAAAAAAGTGTTTTTAATGGTAGCAGGTAGCGCAGTCCAGAAATTTGGACCACAGTTAGATGAGCACCAACAATTATTAATGGCAGCATCGGACATATTGATACAAGTGTATTTGGCGGAATCCACCATTTTAAGAACGGAAAAAAATGCCAAACGCTTTGGGGAAGAATCGCAATCGACCCAAATTGCCATGTCTAAATTGTACTTATACCGGGCGACGGATATCGTTATCCAAAAAGGTAAGGAAGCTATTGTTTCTTTTGCCGAAGGAGACGAACAAAGAATGATGCTAATGGGCCTAAAACGTTTTACAAAATATACCAATAACCCTAATGTAGTAGCTTTACGTACACAAATTGCAAATAAAGTAGCTTCAGATAACGGTTACACCTTTGACTAATTCAGATTACCCTTTTGTTTTGTTAGACAGAAGTAAAACCGCTCCTTATAGGAGCGGTTTTTATTTATAAGCCTATTATCTATTTAAATTGTCTAATGTTTTACAAGCATGAATAAACAGTGATTTACATTAATTTCCTTAAAAACGACTCCATATTAATAAATTAACAATTTTAACGTTTTTTCAACAATATAGTGTGTAAATGTTAAATTTTATAATATCTTCTACACCATAACTAAAACACTATTAAAGAATGAAAAAACGTATTTACTTTCCCCACAAACCTATCCTGGCAATGGTTCTAGGAATTTCTCTTTTTACATCATGTAGTACTGAAAATGAAACCCTGGAAAATGGTGAGCTTAATGCAATTTATGCAAAAAGTACAACGAAGAAGGATTATATGGTAATTCTTAAAAATGAAGCAATTCCAGAGGGCTTTAAGACACAATTGGAAGAACTGGGGGCATCTGTCACCTCTTCTATTGATGAAATAGGAATTGTTATTATTTCATCTTCGCAAAAAGCAAGTGATGCAATAGCTTCTATTTCTGAGGTTAGATCTGTTGTTCCGGATTTAAATGTTAAGTGGATAGATGAAGACCTTAATCCAGAGGCTTCCCCATTGAGTATTGGCAGTGATGAACCATACTTTGATTATCTCTGGGGTATGGATGCAATTGACGCACCGGAGACATGGAATCAAGGTTACACTGGGGCTGGGGTAAGGGTCGCTGTTTTAGATTCTGGTATAGACGCCGAACACCCAGATTTAGCACCAAATTTGAACACAGAATTGAGTGCCTCATTTGTGCAAGGCGAAGATTGGAACGTACGGGATGGTTTCTATTTTAACCATGGCACCCATGTGGCAGGGACTATAGCAGCAGCTGATAATGAATTTGGTGTTATTGGTGTTGCCCCAAATGCAGAAATAGTAGCAGTAAAAGTATTATCGGAATATACCGGTTCTGGACCTTTCAGCAGTATAAACGCTGGTATCGTTTACGCGGCTTTAATAGGTTCGGATGTTATCAATATGAGTCTTGGCGCTACGTTCAATAAAAATGGTTTTATCCCTCTAGAAGATGGTTCAGTAGTTAAAGTACCTGGCAAATTAATCGCAGAAATTAAACATGCGCAACAAAGAGCTATTGATTTCGCCTATAGAAATGGAGTTACCATAGTGGTTTCTGCAGGAAATGGAGGCACTAATTATGATGGTAATGGTTCTGCCTTAAAATTACCTGCTGGATTAAACAATGTGATATCTGTATCAGCAACAGCCCCTATGAGTTGGATAGAAAATCCAACAGGGAGTTTGGATATTCCTGCTAGCTATACAGATTATGGTAAAAGTCATATAACCGTGGCAGGACCTGGAGGTGATTTTGATAGTCCTTCCCCATATTGGTATTATGATATGGTATTTAGTACCATACCTGGAGGATGGTCTTGGAGTGCGGGGACCAGCATGGCATCACCCCACGTTGCAGGAGTTGCTGCTTTAATTATTGGTAAAAATGGAGGAGAAATGGCACCTCATAGTGTAACCAAACAAATTGTAAATACGGCCGATAAGATAGATGGTAACGGTGTAAGTGTTTATTATGGAAATGGTAGGGTAAACGCATATAGGGCGGTAACAGAATAAAAACTATCCTCAGAAATTAATAAAAAACCGCTCCCTTTTGGAGCGGTTTTTATTTGTTCAAATTGTTGGAAGCATCTAATTTTAGCAAATGAACAAATTACTCCTAGAATCGGTTTACAACCCTGAGTTTTTCAAAGAAAAAGGGCATCAACTAATTGATGATCTGACAAAACACCTAGACGATAAACTCAACCAGAAATCCAACAAGGCTATTCACTGGAACGACCCTGAAAAGGAGCTTTTATTTTGGCAAGAATTTTTAAAAAATGGCGAGAAAGATCATTTGTTCACAGAAATCACCAAACGCACTACCTATGTTCACCACCCAAACTACATTGGCCATCAGGTGAGTCCCACGGCACCCATCACTGGTCTCACAGGGTTAATAAGTTCTTTACTCAATAATGGTATGGCGGTATATGAAATGGGTATGGCTCCAAGTGCCATAGAACGTGTGGTTACAGATATTGTTTGTGAAAAAATTGGGTATGACCAAAATTCAAGAGGATTTTTAACCTCAGGTGGCACCTTAGCCAATTTAACCGCTCTCTTAACGGCAAGGAAAGCGATTCTAAAGGAAGATGTGTGGAATAAGGGTAACCAGCAACAATTAGGAATAATGGTAAGTGCGGAGGCCCATTACTGTGTTGAAAGAGCAGCAAAAATTATGGGGCTTGGAGAACAAGGGATAATTAAAGTTCCCGTTACCGGGGACTATAGGTTGGATACGAGTCTACTGGAACAAAAATTTGCAGCGGCAAAGAATAGAGGTGTACATATTTTTGCAATAGTGGGTAGTGCCCCTAGTACTGCAACAGGAATATTTGATAATCTTCATGAAATTGGGGATTTCGCCAAAAAACAGCAAATATGGTTCCATGTGGATGGTGCACATGGTGGGGCCGGGATTTTTTCGCAAAAATATAAATATACCTTAAAAGGAATTGCCCAAGCTGATTCTGTTGTGATAGATGGTCATAAAATGATGATGATGCCCACCATTACCACAGCCCTTTTATTAAAAGAAGGAAGACACGCCAATGCTACCTTTAGTCAAAAAGCTGACTATTTACTTACTGAATCTGAACATGAAGATTGGTATAATTCTGGTAAACGTACATTTGAGTGTACAAAGACCATGATGTCTATTCATTGGTATACTTTGATGAAGTTTTATGGATTAGAGGTTTTTGATGCATATGTTACCAATTTATATGATATGGGTGCAACTTTTGGGGAAATTATTAAAAACAATTACAACTTTGAACTTGCCATTAAACCAATGTCTAACATTGTTTGCTTTAGGTATATAGATAGCAAATTAAACCCAAGCGAACTAAACCAATTAAACGCAAAAATTCGCCAACAACTATTAGAGGATGGCGAATTTTATATTGTGCAGACCAAACTAAAAGGTTCACATTACTTACGGGTAACTATAATGAATCCGTTTACAACAACTGAACACTTAAAAAAATTATTAGCTAAGGTTACCAGCTTGGCCCAACATCTCTTGAAATTAAATTAGACCTTGATTACGAGTTTATAGACGCTAATACTTGCGCTTCACTTTCCTTTTTTGAAAAGTTAATGGCACACTCTATTAAAGCTAAATGTGAATAGGCCTGTGGAAAATTCCCCAATAGTCTTTTTGTCTTAAAATCAATATCCTCACTAAAGAGACCTAAATGATTGCTATAAGATAACAGTTTGTCAAAATGCGCCATTGCCTTCTCCTCCTCTCCTATTTTAAAAAGGCTATTAATAAACCAAAAAGTACAAATGGTGAATGAGGATGATGGTAAACCAAAGTCATCTTCATTTTTATATCTGTATAATAAGCCATCATTGCTCAAATCCTTCTCAATAGCTTTTACGGTACTTACAAATTTTGGGTCTTTTGCATGTATAAACCCATAGGCCTCCATTAATAAGACCGATGCATCTAAATCTGGAGAACCATACGATTGCGTAAATGCGTTAACATCTGGATTCCATGCATTTTCGTGGATATCATTTTTAATTTCTTGTTCAAGGGCTGTCCATTTCTCAATTTTTGCCGTTTTTCTAAAAATCCTAGCCACTTTAATCGCCCGGTCTATCGCCACCCAACAAAGTACTTTTGAGAAGGTAAAATGACGATCTTCCGTCCTAAATTCCCATATGCCCTTATCTGCTTCTTTCCAGTGTTTGGCAACTATCCATACGATACCTTTGGTAATGCCCCAAAGTTCCTCTCCGTTTTCGGTGTCATTGCTATATTTAGAAAGTTGTTCGTAGATAACATCCATTAAAATACCGTAAATATCGTTCTGCTTCTGTTTATATGCAGCATTACCAATACGAACGGGGCTGGACCCTTTATAACCCTCAAGATGGTCCAAGGTATGTTCGGTCAATTTTTTCTCTTTATTGATACCGTACATAATTTGTAGTTTTTCATCCTTATCAGGAATCAAGTCTACAATAAACTGCAGATATCTTTTAGCAACATTTCTATGGCCTAAATCCCCTATTACTTTTATTGCCATAGAGGCGTCACGGATCCAACAAAAACGATAATCCCAATTACGAACCTCGCCAATGGTCTCTGGTAATGAAGTTGTAGCTGCGGCCAAGACAGCCCCGGTTTTATCATAGCTCAATAATTTTAAGGTAATGGCACTACGACTTATTTGTGAATTATATTTTTTATAATTTGGGGTCCTACTACTCCAATTTAACCAGTAAACCTTAGTCCTTTCCAGTTCCGTATACATTTTACGAACGGTAGGTTTAAATAATTTCTCATTATATCCTAAAAGAAAATAGCCATCTTTTGTTAGCTCAAGCTCCCTACCGTCTACCACGGCATTTTTATTAAAAGAGGTATAAAGAAAACAAGTGTCAAATTTTTCCCCATGGGTAAGGCTTACAACAAAGTTCTTTTTAACATACGTTTCTGTCTTCCCATGTGCATATTCCAATTTTGGATTGTATAGTATTTTGAATTTAGGCTTTCCGCTAACATGCTTAAAATAACGTACCAATTCTGGTGGTGAATTATAGCCTCCCCCTTGTTTGCGGTATCGCGGCATAAAATCCCTAATCTCAAAAATGTTATCACCCGATGAAAATCGGGTTATTAAAACGGCGGTATGCTTTTTATAACGTTGTTTTATTTCATAGGAATCGTCCACTATAACTTCAAAACTGCCTCCCTTTTTCTCATCCAATAACTTGGCAAATAAAGAGGATGAGTCAAACTCTGGCAAACAGCACCAATCTATAGAGCCATCTTTAGAAACTAATGCTGCACTTCTACAATTCCCTATTATTCCGTAATCTAAATTGTCCATTCAATAAAAATGTTAATCCATTTGGGTTTTCAATTGTTATTACCCTTCTTTTTCCCGAAATTGAGAGAAATAAAATTTAAATCAAAGCAAAACCTGCTAATTATGTCCAAAACTATCATAATCTCAAATAGACTACCCGTACAATTACAAATTAGCAATGGAAGTATCACTGCAATACCAAGTGTGGGTGGATTGGCCACAGGTATGAAATCTGTTCATTCTGGGGGAGATAGCCTTTGGATTGGATGGAGTGGACTTACAGATGAGGAAATTCCTGAGGAAATAGCCCCTAAAATAGATAGTGCCCTTGCAGAACATGGTTCTTCTAAAGTGAAATTGACCAAAAAAGAAGTTGATGGATTTTATTTTGGATTTAGCAATAGAACAATTTGGCCCTTATTCCATTACTTTCTAGAATATTCAGAATTTGAATTGGAAAGTTGGGAAATTTATAAGGCCGTAAACCAAAAATTTGCGGACGCCATATTAGAAAAAGCGGATGATAACGATACCATTTGGGTACATGACTACCAATTAATGTTGGTGCCACAAATGGTGCGGGAAAAACGTCCCAATATTTCTATAGGTTTCTTTTTACACATTCCGTTTCCATCATTTGAGATTTTTAGGACATTACCTTGGCGTAAAGAGGTTTTACTAGGACTTCTGGGTTCAGATTTAATAGGATTTCACACCTATGATTATGAACGACATTTTTTAAGCTCTGTTAGAAGGCTTTTGGGTTTGGAAGTCAGCTTTAATGATATTTATCTGGATGATCGTGTAATTAAGGTGGATTCTTTCCCTATGGGTATTGACTACAAAAAATTTAACGATGCGGCCAAAGAACATTCGCAACGAAGTGAGGATGAAAAATCTGAGCTACAAAAACGTTTGGACACCCATAAAAAATCTACTCCTGATGCTAAATTTTTCCTCTCGATTGACCGTCTGGACTATACCAAAGGAATTGCCAAACGACTAAATGCCTTTGAATATTTCCTTAACAAATACCCTGAATACAAGGAAAAAGTACGCTTAATAATACTCGCTGTACCTTCAAGGTCCAACGTGCCACAATACAAATTACTTAAAAAGGAGATAGATGAACTTGTTGGTAGAATAAACGGTGAGCTTTCTACAGTAAGCTGGACACCGATATGGTATTTCTACCGATCAATGCCTTTTGACAACTTAATAGACCTGTATACTGCTTGTGATATTGCTTGGTTAACACCAATTAGGGATGGAATGAATCTTGTTGCGAAAGAATATATAGCAACCAGAACCGACAAGACAGGAGTATTAATTTTAAGTGAAATGGCAGGTTCAGCCAACGAAATGAACGAATCTTTATTGATCAACCCTAATAATTTTGAAGAAATAGCAGACACCTTGTTCAAAGCTATTAAAATGCCTAAGGAAGAACAGCAACAACGAAATGCCTTGTTACAAAACCGATTGGAAAGGTATAATGTAGAGAAATGGGCCAACGACTTTATGACCTCACTTTTGCACCAGAAAGAAAAAGACGATACCTATATATCTAGAAGACTTTCTGTAGACCTAATGAATACAATTATTAAGGACTATAACGCAGCTAAAAGAAGGCTCGTATTTTTAGATTATGACGGCACATTGGCAGGGTTTCATAACGATCCACAAAAAGCTAGTCCAGATGAAGCGTTATATACACTATTAGACGAAATATCATCTCAAGAGAATACAGATATGTATTTGATCAGCGGGAGGGACAAAGACACCTTTACCAAATGGTTTTTACCCAAAAAGTATAATATGATTGTAGAGCATGGTGTGTGGATCTCACAAAATGGTGAGGCGTTTAAAATGCTAGAGGCCGTAAAAAAAGATTGGATGGAAAAAATACATCCTGTATTGGAATCCTTTGTAGATCGTACTCCCGGTAGTTTTATAGAAGAAAAAAATTATTCTTTGGCTTGGCACTACAGAAATACAGACCCTGATTTTGGACAGAAAAGAGCTGTAGAACTAAATACAGTGCTAACAAGCCTTATCGCAAATGATGATCTAAGCGTATTGAACGGAAATAAGGTAATGGAAATAAAAAGTAGTAATGTAAACAAAGGACGTGCATCTATGCGCGTTTATTCTGAAAATGATTACGATTTTGTATTTGCCATTGGTGATGACTGGACAGATGAATTTATGTTCCAAGAATTACCGGAAGATAGTATTACCGTTAAAGTTGGTCGCCAAAAAACACAGGCGAAGTATTTTGTGGACAACACTAAAAATGTTAGGGATATCTTAGCCCGTTTTGCGGAAAAGCGATGATGGTATTGAACATTATGATTAGTATCAAATGCGGAGTTTGGGATATTGCCTAAAAAATCTTTGTCGTTTAAATTGAAAATAAAACCCCATATCCTACCTGTTATCGTCATTGCTCAATTTGCATGTACCTCACCGTGGTTTGCTGGCAATACGATTATTGATGAGCTTACTTTAAAAACTGGTCTTGGCACTGAAATCATGGGGTGGGTCTTATCATCGGTGCAGTTAGGATTTATCATCGGCACACTAGTGTATGCCATTTTCATGATTGCCGATAGGTTCGCCCCATCGAAAGTATTTATGTTTAGTGCCGTTATAGCAGCCCTTTGTAATCTTTGGCTCCTACAAGAAAATTTAGATAAATGGGATTTACTTTTCGCTAGGTTTGGTACAGGTTTTTTTCTGGCGGGCATATACCCCGTAGGGATGAAAATTGCTTCAGATTATTACGAACAAGGCTTGGGAAGGGCCTTAGGTTTTTTAGTAGGTGCCCTAGTATTGGGCACTGCTTTTCCTTACTTGGTTAATGGGACTTTATGGGGTAGTAATCCTGATACAGTAATTAAACTAACTTCCGCATTTACTGTTTTTGGTGGTTTAGCTATTAATTTTCTTGTGCCAAACGGACCTTTTAGAAAAGCTAGTAATACATTGGATTTCTCTATTGGTACAAAATTATTTGGTATTGTCGGTTTTCGTAAAGCTGCCTTTGGCTATTTTGGCCATATGTGGGAATTATATGCCTTTTGGGCATTCACTCCATTTGCCATAAGTAGCTATAATGAAATTTTTAAAAGCAACATATCCATTTCCTTTTGGACAGGCATTGTAATTGCTTTCGGAGGTTTATCCAGTGCTATAGGCGGATTGTTTTCACAGAAATGGGGCAGTAAAAAAGTGGCTGTTTTCGCATTGACAATTTCAGGGATATTCTGTTTGATCTCTCCATTATTGTTTCAGTCATCTACAGCCATTTTTTTAGGGGGATGGTGTCTTTGGGGGATGGCAGTTACAGCAGACTCACCCCAATTTTCCAGTTTAGTTGCTTCTTCCTTATCTCCTGAGTTAAAGGGAACAGGTTTAACACTAGTAAACTGTTTAGGGTTCGGAATAACCATTGTAAGCATTCAATTGTTGGCACTCATGACCGATAAGATATCACCCATATTTATTTTCATAATTCTATCTATTGGGCCAATTATCGGATTGTCGCAGCTAATGGGTGCTAAAAACAATTAATTTTTAATACTTTTAGTGAGTACAGGGTATTAGAAAAAATAACATCAGATTATAAAAATTGAATAAGGTATATACCAAAAAAACATCCGTAAAAAACATCTGTAAAACATTGATAACAAACATAAGTATGAAAAACATATTACTCATTGGTCTCACCATTTTATCCTTTACCGTATCCGCACAAACAAACCAACGTATCTATGACATCATCGATGCTGTTTCAGCGGAGCGTATCGAAAAGGATATAACCACCTTGGCCAATTTTGGAACACGTCACACCTTAAGTGACACCGTTTCACAAACTCGTGGCATAGGCGCAGCAAGACGCTGGATCAAATCGGAATTTGAGAAAACCTCCAGTGATTGTAACAACTGCCTAGAGGTTTTCTACCAAAAGGATTTGGTGAAAAAGGATGCCAATCAGCGTATTGTTCATGATGTGGAAGTAGTAAACGTGCTTGCGGTACAAAAAGGAACCAAGTACCCGAATAGGTACATTATTATGAGTGGTGACATCGACTCTAGAGTAAGCGACCCTACCAACTTTACTGATGATTCCCCTGGGGCAAATGATAATGCAAGTGGTATGGCAGGAACACTTGAAGCGGCAAGGGTATTATCTAAATATACCTTTGAGAATAGTATTATTTATATGGGCCTTTCTGGCGAGGAGCAAGGATTGTTTGGTGGTGGCGGAGTTGCCCAGTATGCCAAAGATCAAGGCTGGGAAGTCATTGGCATCTTCAATAATGATATGATCGGAAACATAACCGGTGTAGATGGGGTTGTAAGCAATGTTGATTTTAGAATATTTTCTGAGCCGGTTCCACCAACGGAGACAGAAGAAGAAAGAAGGCGTAGACGTTTTTATGGCGGTGAGGTAGATGGTATATCCCGCCAATTAGCGCGTTATGTACATAAAAATGTAAAACAATATATGCCAGAGATGAACCCTTTGATGATCTATCGTTTAGATCGTTTTGGAAGAGGTGGACACCATCGCCCTTTTAACGATGCCGGTTTTCCAGGCATTCGCATTATGGAAGCCCATGAAAACTATACGCAACAACACCAAGATATTCGTATAGAGAACGGTATTGCCTATGGTGATGTATTAGAACATGTAAACTTTGATTATGCTGCAAAATTAACCGCAGTAAATGCCATTAATCTGGCTTCACTGGCATGGGCACCCCCAGCACCAGAAGAAGTTAAAATTGGCGGTATTGTGGAGCCATCGGCGAAATTTCAATGGAGTAAGGTAGATGGTGCCATTGGTTACCAAATTTATTGGCGGGATACAACCGCACCCACTTGGGACAATAGTAGGTTTGTAGGTGATATTTCAGAATTCACGCTGAAAGGTATTGTTATTGATAATTACTTTTTTGGTATTTCTTCGGTTGGAAAAGATGGATTCGAGAGCCCTGTAGTTTTCCCGACAGGAGTTTTTAGATAATTAAGCAATAAACATCTAGAAAGAATGAAAAAACTGTTATACGTCTTATTCTGCAGTATTATTTATATAAGTCACGCACAAACATTCACTGAACAAGACACCTTGAGAGGGTCTATTACACCCGAAAGGTCTTGGTGGGATTTAAACTATTATCATTTAGATATTGATGTGGACCCTAAGAATAAATTTATTTCTGGTACCAATACGATCAGATACAAAGTGTTGACGGAAAAAAAAGTATTACAAGTAGACCTTCAACCTCCCCTAATCATTGAAAAAATTACCCAAGACGGTAAAACTCTAGATTTTACCAGTAACGGTAATGCTCATTTCGTAACCTTACATAAACAACAAAAAGTAAATGACCACAATGAAATTATAGTCCATTATTCCGGACATCCCAAAGAAGCTATAAAAGCTCCTTGGGACGGTGGTTTTTCATGGAAAAAAGATAGCAATGGCAAAGACTTTGTAGCTACCTCATGTCAAGGATTGGGTGCCAGTGTCTGGTGGCCAAATAAAGACCACATGTATGATGAGGTAGACAGTATGCTGATCAGTGTAAAAGCACCTAAAGGATTAATGAATGTATCAAATGGACGTTTACGTAAGATAGATAAAAAGACCAATACCTACCATTGGTTTGTTTCCAATCCTATTAACAATTATGGCGTCAATGTCAATATTGGCGATTATGTTCACTTTGGAGAAATCTACAAAGGTGAAAAAGGCATGTTGGATATGGACTATTATGTATTAAGGAATAATCTTGAAAAAGCAAAGGAGCAGTTTAAACAGGCTCCAAAAATGATGGAAGCGTTTGAATATTGGTTCGGCCCCTACCCCTTTTATGAGGACTCCTTCAAACTAGTAGAGGTTCCTTATTTGGGTATGGAGCATCAAAGTTCGGTTACCTACGGAAATCAATACGGTAATGGTTATTTAGGTAGGGACCTATCCAAAACGGGTTGGGGTTTAAAGTTCGATTATATCATCATACACGAATCCGGACATGAGTGGTTTGCCAACAACATCACCTACAAGGATATTGCCGATATGTGGGTTCATGAAGGGTTCACCATGTACTCAGAAAGTCTTTTTTTAGATTACTATTATGGTAAAGAAGCCGCATCTGAGTATCTTTTAGGTATTAGAAACAATATTCGTAACGACCGGCCTTTAATAGGCCCTTATGAGGTGAACAAATCTGGGTCGGGTGATATGTACAATAAGGGGGCAAACATATTACATACGCTGCGTCAAATTATGGAAGATGATGATAAATGGCGGGCTACCTTACGCGGCATGAACGAAGAGTTTTATCATCAAACGGTCACTTCCGACGAGATTGAACATTACTTAAGCGTACAGATGGGAGGAGATTTTAGGCCCTTTTTTAATCAATATTTACGCACCACCAAAATACCTTTGTTTGAATACCATATGGAGGAGGATATCTTAACGTATAAATACCATAATATAGTAGAAGGTTTTGAAATGCCTCTTCGCATTTTTATAGAAGACGAACCGGTATGGATAAAACCAACCAGCCAATGGCAGACCTTAAAAACAAAAGGTGACTTGGGAACCTTAGCAATTGATGCAAATTTTTATATAGAAATAAAAGAGAACAAATAATATGGTTAAGCAAAGTTTATCAATTCCAGACAAGTTAAAAATACTTATTACCAAAGAAACCGTTGATTGGAATTTGGTTTTAAAAGAGGTATTAGCTCTTTTTGAATGTTCTACTGGGACCTTACATTTTCTGAACCACTCAAATAACATGCTGGAACTGGAAACTCAAATCGGTATTCCAGAATTTCTAATTCCAAAACTTTCAACAATTCCTATAGGCAAAGGAATGGCTGGAATTGCAGCGGAAAGGCTAAAGCCAGTAGAGATGTGTAATTTACAAACCGATGATTCAGGTGTGGCCAGACCAGCTGCCAAGGAAACAAAAGTTGAAGGCTCATTGGCCGCACCATTGATTTATGAAGGCAAACTATACGGTACCATAGGTATTGCCAAGCCAGTACCCTACGACTTCACCGAAAAAGAAATAGAAACATTAATGAATATAGGCAATAAAATCTGCCAAGAGATTGGTTAGATATACCGCTATAAAATTATGCAATAAAAAAAAGCCCGCTAATTGAGCGGGCTTTTAAATTATATATAACTTTTTACCTAAACATGGCACCTGTTAGGGCAATTGCAGAAAACTCTTTTCCTTCTTCCGCCTTGTAGGTTACATAAAAAGGACCATCACTGGATACTCCCGAAATTGGAATATTTATTTGCGTTCCTTGTCCACCAGACTGAGCAGGCATTGTTGCCTCTCCCAGAACAGGACCGTCTGGAGTATTTTCATGAATTTGGAATGTAAAACTCAATTTAGGCGCACCTTGCCAAGCAGCATTTAAAGTCAAAGAATTAACCCCTTTAAGTGAGGTATCTGCTAATTCGAGCCAACCTGTCGCTCCGTTTAGCAACATTAGGTTCATTCCTCCAAAGCTCATAGCTTGCATGTTGTTCGTCTTTATATCTTCGGTAAACTCTATAGTACTACTTGGAATAGCCACAGCTTTAGAACCGGTCAAAGGAATGGTTCCCTCTGCCCCTTCATCAGTATAACTAGCTGTTAAGACTAACATATTTCCAGGTGCTGATGCCTCTGCAGTTATGGTTCCATTAACTGGTAAGGACTTTTCTTCTTCCTGTTCACCGGAAAGGGAAAGAATGTAAAGTGCAATTTGTCTAGATTCATCAGAAGTGATTTTTGGGTGGGCAGGCATGGTCACCTCTCCCCAAACGCCACTTCCACCAGTTTTTATCCTAGTCTGAAGATAGCTCATGGCATCCCTTCTATCCTTATATTTTTGGGCTACATCCATATAATTTGGACCAATGGAAGCCTCAGCCTCCTTATGACAAGTCTTACAATCCATTGCCTGGGTTAATGCTTTACCTGTAACCGCAGCAGATACTTGTTGGTGACCTAAATTCATCGCAACTTTGTCCATTCCTTCCAAATAATCAACACTTACAAAGATATTGCTCTGGTCAACCGTACCACCATCAGGATCAGTTACACTAACGGCATAGGTGATTTTTTGTCCAGGTAAGTAAAAAGATGGTGTACCGCCTTTTAACGTTATGCTTACCTGTGGTCTAGAGTTACCGGCTACAATACTAGTGCTTTCGCTTACAGCAGATGCACCTTTGTCATCCACCACAGTAACATTTAAATTATAGGCTCCTGCATCGGCATAGGAATAACTAACCATTGGTTCCGCCGTTTCCCTAGTTTCCCCGTTTCCAAAATCCCACATATATTTTATGCTATCACCTTCGCGGTCACTTGCCTCAACTTTTGCGTTTATAGATAATGGTGTTTTTCCAGAAGTCTCTTCTACAATTAAATTATCAATAACTGGAGGTCTATTACCACCATTATATTCAATGTAACTTAGACCAGAATTCGCATTTTGGGAGAACCAACCACTGCCATATTCTAGCAAATATATTTTGCCATTTGGTCCTACTTCCATATCTATTAAATTGTTCAACTTAACGTCTGGTGCAAAAGGCTCCATTTTATTGAAACTACCATCTTCTTTAAGGTGTACGGCAAACATCCAACCACGCATCCAATCGTAAATAATTACTTTTCCATCATAGTAACTCGGAAGTTTCTCATCACCTGTATAAAGATCTGAATAATATGTTGGGCCCGCCATAGCATTTCTACCTCCTGTTCCTGTTTGTGGGAATAAGCTAGTTTCTACATATGGATAATATATATAGGCAGCAGTAGCTGGAGGTAACTCTGTTAGACCTGTATTGTTTCTAGAGGTATTCATTGGTTTTTCTGGATCAAACTCCGGTCCAGTTTCGCCAGTTTCATAGTTGTATTCATGGTAGGCATAATTACCCCCAATAAATAATGGCCAACCAAAGTTTCCTGGTTTACGGGCCTGGTTCATTTCATCATAACCTCTTGGTCCCCTAGTGGCCAAGCTGTCTGCCCTAGCATCTGGACCCACATCTCCCCAATATAGATACCCCCGTTTGATATCTACAGAGATTCTATAAGGATTTCTATGACCCATCGTATAAATTTCCGGTCTTGTCTTATCAGTTCCAACAGGAAAAAGATTGCCTTCAGGAATATCATAACTGCCATCTTCGTTCACCTTTATCCTTAAAATTTTACCTCTAAGATCATTAGTGTTACCAGAAGTTCTTCTAGCATCAAATTGTTCATGGCCTGGGGTATCGTTTAACGGCGCAAAACCATTGTTCACATACTTTTCCCCTTTCTCGTTAAAAGGTGTTGAATTGTCACCTGTTGAAAGATATAAAAGGTTATCTGGACCAAAAGCTATAGATCCACCGGTATGGCAACAAATTTCGCGCTGACTATCTATTTCAAGTATAACTTGCTCTGTTGTCAGATCAAAATTGCCGTCAATATATTTGAAACGTGATAACCTATTTATCCATTTATCACCTGTTGGTGCATAATACAGATATATCCAATTGTTATTTGAAAAATCAGGATCTTTCTGTAAGCCCATTAAACCTTCCTCTGCATTTACACCTGGCGTGTTCAACGTTTTATGATAAACATCAAGCTTTGCAACTTGTGTTAATTGCTGGGTTTCATCATTGTAAAGCATGACCTCTCCCCTTCTTTGTGCAATTAGCACATCACTATTTGGTAAAACCGCCATTTCCGTAGGTTCAAAAAATTGACCTTCAGACAATACAACTTTGGAAAAACGATCGGTATCTGGTGGTATTTGTGATGTTACTTGTTCATAGTTTAAAATAGAATTATCACCTATGGCGTAGTTGATACCTCCTAAAAGATGCTTTAAGAACAAATCCTCAGAGAAAGACTCATCGGCATGTCCACCACCGGTATAAAACGCTCTACCCCCATCAAAATCATGATACCATGCAATAGGATGAAAATCACCATTCTCACCACCTTCATAAGATGATTCATCCAAGGTCATTAAAACATTTACATCTGGATTGATATTCTTATAATTATATAATTCATCATTTCTATTCCAAATAGTGTCAGTAAAAAATGATGTTGCTACAAAATTTTTGTCCTTAATGACAAAATCCGCATTTGGTGTCCCTCTTGGATGACTTAAAAACTGAGCTCCGGCCAAGTCATTGTACCAACCCCAGTCATATTCTGTGTCAGCCGCTGCATGAATACCTACGTAACCACCTCCTGCTTGAATATAACGCTCAAAAGCTGCTTCTTGGTTATGATCCAAAACATTGCCAGTAGTACTTAAAAATACTACTGCAGAATAGTTTTTTAAATTTTCATCCGTAAAAAGTGCTGCATTCTTGGTGGTATCAACGGTAAAACCATTTTCCTGACCAAGTTTTTGAACGGCTGCAATCCCAGCTGGTATAGAAGCGTGTTTAAATCCCATGGTCTTGGAGAATACCAAAACCTTTGGCGCCCCATCCCGTTTATTGTTACCACATGAGACAATAATTAGCGCCATGCATACCAAAAGCGCTCCAATAATCTTTTTCATCCCTTAAAAGTTTTTGTTTTGTTAGTTTAAGAAGCGCTAAAAATACCATTAGGAATGGTATTTACCAACAGAATTTATACCTAAGATTGTATTTTTATGAAAATTTAATATAAAATACAAAGATTGTGTCAACTATTCCAGAGTTATACTTTCAAAAAGACAGTGAATTTAGGGTATGGCTACATGATAATCACTTGACATGCAAAGGAATTTACCTCATATTTTATAAGATAGATCATGAATCTCAAAGTATGAGATGGGAAGAAGCAGTGCGTGTTGCCCTTTGTTATGGATGGATAGACAGCACCGTTAAAAGTCTTGGGAATGGGAAAAGAAGACAATATTTCTGTCCCCGAAAACCAAAAAGTGTTTGGAGTAAGGTCAATAAAAATTATATAAAGGATTTACTAAGGGATAACAAAATGCATGAAAGTGGATTATCCGCTATTAAAATAGCTAAGAATAATGGTTCCTGGATAGCGTTGGATGATGTTGAAAATGGCATTATACCAGATGATTTAAAAAAAGCCTTTGATAGTAATATATTGGCATTCAGCAACTTTGAAGAATTTACTAGAGGGCAACGAAAAAGTTACTTATATTGGTTAAACCAGGCGAAAAGGTTGGAAACGAGGCAAAAGCGCATTTCAGAAATAATACAACACTGTGAAGACAATTTAAAATATAGAAACGGTGGTAGTAGATAAAGACTTTTAAAAATTGTGAGCTAACCTTCTAGCATGTGAATTGTAAATAAAACATTATTTTTATAATGTATTTAAACGGTGTGCCAAGCTAACGTGTTCTCGTTATTGGTTTTTCCCTTAAATTCACTTTAAATGTCCAAGCTACCTGAGGAACACCGTTTTTTGGATTTATCCGATTACGGCAGACCACTTGCCATTCAAATAGCCAACGTCCTAAAAACAACCTCCCTAACCCCAATACACATTACTATTGGTTTTATTATATGTGGCCTAATAGCCATTGGTTGCTTACTTAAGGAACATTACGGACTAGCATTTCTTTTTTTAATACTAAAATCAGTCCTTGATGCTGCCGACGGTGAATTGGCTCGACTTAAAGAGACACCCTCACATACAGGTAGGTATTTAGATTCTATTTCTGATATCATCCTTAACCTAATACTGTTCTTGTCCATTTGGTATATTACCAACGGATTTATTGTACTTACCATAATTTCATTTTTATGTTTACAATTACAGGGCACACTTTATAATTACTATTACGTAATACTTAGAAATAGGTACCATGGTGATACTACCAGTAGGGTTTTTGAAAACAAAAGTCCTAAAGCCCTGAAAGGAGAAAGTCAGCAAACAGTAAACATTATGTTTAAAGTCTATTCTTTTTGCTACGGTTTTTTTGATAAAATAATTTATAGATTAGATAAGAATGCAGCTAAAGACAAACGCTTCCCAAATTGGTTCATGACTGCAGTTTCTTCATTTGGATTAGGGTTTCAATTATTGCTTATTGGTTTAATGCTCACATTTGGTTGGCAGCATTATATCATTCCTTTTTTCATAGCCTATTCCATAATGATATTGGTATTTATTATAACTAGACAATTCTTGAATCGGTAATTCTTTTTACCTTTCTGTTTTAAGCTATTTCTATGCATCATAAAACTATCATTCATTTAAGTTATATTATCATTTTCTTCTTCCTTTGGATAAGTTGCTCTGAAAATTCCAAACCTGCATACGATTTAAAAATCCACAATACTCAAGTAATTAATTTACAAACGGGTTCCATACAAAACCTTGATATATTTATCAATGAGGGCAAGATTGTGAAATTGGATAGCGTAAATACTGTGACGAACACCAACGCTCTTCAAAATGTGGATGGTACTGGAAAATACACATTACCAGGATTCTGGGACAATCATGTACATTTTAGAGGTGGTGATAGTTTAATTTTAGCGAACAAAAATTTCTTAAAACTTTTTCTGGCCAACGGTATTACTACAGTAAGGGATGCTGGAGGTGATTTGACTACTTCTGTAATATCATGGAAAAAAAGTATAGAAAATGGTAATTTAGACGGACCTACCATTTTTACCTCTGGCCCAAAAATTGATGGCCCAAGTGGCTCTTGGGCTGGTTCTCTTCAAGTGACCGATGATGTCAGCATTGATATCGCATTGGATTCCTTGGAAAAAATTCCTGTTGACTTTGTAAAACTTTATGATAGCAAAATTTCAGGCGATGCCTATTTGAAAACTATTGAAGCAGCAGAAAATAGAGGGTTGATTACCTCGGGACACATGCCTTTTACGGTTACCTTGGAAGAAACCATTTTAGCTGGACTAGATGCCGTAGAACACTTATACTACATTATGAAAGGCTGTTCTGGCAATGAACAGGAAATTACTGCCAAATTAGTGAAGAATGAAATGGGCTTTTGGGATGCTATGCCACTTTTGCAAAGCACATATCAAGACAGTATTGCAAAGCGCACCTTTAACCAACTGAAATCCAATAATGTATTTGTGGTCCCAACTCTGCATATTGGCCATACTTTGAGTTATTTAGAGGAAAACGACCATAGTAAAGACCCTTATTTAAATTATATGTCAGCAGCTATCATAAAGACCTATGAAGGTAGAATAAACCGAGTTAAATATGCTACTGCCAAAACTATAGCCGACAGAAAAGCTTTGGATAGTTTTTTTGGGGAATTGGCATTAAACTTAAATAAATCTGGGGTTTCCCTATTGGCTGGTTCCGATAGTGGTGCCTATAACAGTTTTACATACCCTGGGGTTTCTTTGCATAAAGAATTGGAAGCTATGGTCTCCATTGGTATTTCTCCTTTAGAAGCACTTAGAACATCTGCATACAACGGAAGTAAATTCCTTAAAAAAGATAATGATTATGGCGAAATATCAGAAAATAAAATAGCGGACCTAGTTCTGTTAAATGATAATCCGTTAAAGGATATAAAGAATTCAAGCGATATCTTTATGGTAATTAAGAAAGGGAGGTATTATAATTCAAAGCAATTGGATTCATTACTGAAATCGGCTGTTATTAAACCATAATACATTAAAATTAAGACAAATGAAGTATCTGCTAATTTTATTCCTAAGCTATAGCCTAACCTTAACAAGCCAAACACTACTTCAGCCGGATAGGGTATTTGATGGAACAGAAATGCATGAGGGCTGGGTGGTACTGGTAAATGAAAATAAAATCCATTATACCGGCCCTGTCACTACCATTCCAAAAACTAAAATAGCTGAAATAATAGATTTGAAGGGTACAACCTTACTACCTGGTATTATTGAAGGGCACTCACATCTCTTATTACACCCGTACAATGAGACAGAATGGAATGATCAGGTATTGAAAGAATCACCTGTAGAAAGAGCTATCAGAGGCACGGTACATGCAAAAAACTCCTTGATGGCAGGCATCACAACAATGCGGGATCTAGGTTCTGAAGGTGCTGGTTATGCAGACGTATATCTCAAAAAAACTATAGACAATGGCATTGTAACAGGCCCCAGATTATTGGTTGCCGGACCTGCAATTGTTGCTACAGGAGCTTATGGACCTAAAGGCTTTCATGATGGGGTAAGTACCCCATTAGGCGCTGATACCGCAAGTGGGGTAGCGCATTGCATTGAAACCGTGCGAAAACAAATGGGCAATGGGGCAGATTTCATTAAAATATATGCCGATTATAGATGGACACCCGGAGCTGATTCCCAACCTACTTTTTTACAGGAGGAAATTAATGCCATGGTTGCCACTGCAAAAAGTGCAGGAAAATATGTGGTTGCCCATGCCAGTACACCAGAAGGCATGAAAAGAGCAATTGAAGGTGGCGTAGAAACCATTGAACATGGTGATGGTGGAACATTGGCTATTTTTAAAATGATGAAAGAAAAAGGTATTGGGTACTGCCCCACCCTAGCTGCTGGGGACGCTATAACCCAATATCGCGGGTGGAATAATGCCACTGAGCCAGAACCAGATCGTATTCAACAAAAACGAAAATCCTTTAAAACAGCTCTAGATTCTGGTGTAAATATTGTTTTTGGTGGTGATGTAGGTGTCTTTGCACATGGCAAAAATCACAAGGAGATGGAACTTTTGGTAGATTACGGTATGTCTCCATTGGCTGTACTTAAAGCGGCTACATCAGGCAATGCAAAAATATTTCACTTAGAAGATTTAGGGAATTTAAAGGAGGGGTACCTTGCCGATATCATTGCGGTAAAAGGCAACCCTTCTAATGATATCAACAGAATGGGAGATGTAATGTTTGTAATGAAAGATGGCGTGGTCTATAAAAAGTAATGTGTTTTCCCATTACCAAACATTTTTCAAAGTTCGCTTCTAATTTTACAAGGATTGCCAAAAGCCAAGACATTATCTGGTAAACTTTTGGTTACTACACTACCAGCACCTATAGTGACATTATGACCAATAGTTACGCCAGGAAAAATCACTGAATTTCCACCAATCCAAACATTATCACCAATATTTACTGGCTTTGTTGATGTCAAATAGCGAGATCCTATGCCTTTCCCTATAATTCGTTCTGATGCTTTTAAAGGATGACTTGCAGTATAAATTTGCACGTAAGGCGCAATTAATCCATTTTTTCCAATAGTTATTTTATTATTGTCCAAAAACATACAATTCGTATTTACAAATGTGTTTTCTCCAATTGAAATATTTTCGCCATAGTCACAAAAGAAAGGTGATTCAATCCAAACTCCATTCCCTTTAAATTCTAATAGTTCCGCTAAAATCTGTTCTCGCTGTACCACTAATTCCGAATCAATATTGTTGTACTTTTTCAATAATTTACGCGCCTTATGATACATTTTTATCAATTCCGAATCTCTAGAATCATAATACACTCCTTTTAACATTTTATCTTTTTCAGTCACGAGTTTGGTTGGTTATTCCGTTATTTTTATTTCATTATTCAACTCAAGTATTTTTTCGATAAAAGATTCATTGGTTTTGGGGCTTATATAAATTTCATTATGCTTATCATATTTTACTCTTAAACCATTTCTTGCAGTTGCGTATTTTAAACCAATCCATGGTGGGTTTCCTTGTCCAATTTCTGTAATTCGTCCAAGGCTTATTTTTCCATTAAATGGCCCACATCTATAAATAAACTCCGTTTTGGTCAATTCATAGTTCGTTCCGAAATACAACCAGAAAAAAAATCCTATAAATATAGGAATAGGGATCAATGTCCAATATTTGCACTCGTCCATTTCTTCAGTAACCAGACCGATAATGGCAATTGAGAGTAATAAGGCAATTAGTCCAAGAATAACTGAGCTAAATACTATGTCTTTTCGGCTTTGGAATTTCATTTTGTCAGCTTTTGGTTTTGAGTAAGCTACGTAGGGTGTAAAAAGCGCCAATTTTTTCAATAAACCCAGACCATTAAATTTAGCCTTTTTGCTCTATTTTCTTACACTATAATTTCATTTTCTAAGTTTGAATATTGGCTTCAATCTACATTAAGGGTAAATTATTTTAATGGATATGTAGCATTTGAGTTGAAAAGTATCGTCTTTAGTCGTTTTAAAGCAGAATTATTGCACCTAGGATTTCGAAAACTACCAGTTCTGTACATGCATTTTTCCCAATTGGCATTTTGTATTTAAAACTTGCATAAATAGACCACTTACCAAGCACATCAATTGTTGCATCGGTCAAAACCAATCAAATTAAAATACCAAACGTTTTAATCTGCCAAGAGCGTACTACCCAGCTTTCCAACAACCTATTGGTAGTAGATTTGGAGCAGAAGTAACGGGATTTAAAGCAAAAAAAAACAGTAACATAAATTAATAGGCATTCAGAAAAAGATTCTATTCAATTTGATTTTTATGTTGGGGATAGATTAAATTGTACTTTACAATACTAAACACCTAAAAAGAAAGGAATCCACAGAATTTATTGGAAAATGGAAAGAATATCATGAAGGTATAGAGGCATTAAAATTGTCTACTTTTAAAGGAAACAAAGAACTTTACTTTTAACCGTAATACAACAGTAAACAAATAAAATGAACAAATTATTTTTAGCATTTATATTGACTATATGTACCTTAAAACTATCTGCTCAAGAAACCGGAGAAGATAAACTAGGTAGTTGGCATATGTATTTTGGGACCAATAGAATTTCAGATAGGTTAAGTATACATTCGGAAGTTCAGCTTCGCTATTTTGAACAAGCTAAAAACTTTAATCAATTATTACTGCGTACCGGGTTAAACTATCATATTAACCCAAATGCCACTGCTACCGTTGGGTATGGGTATATTGATACTGATCCAACTTTTGTAGAAAGTCCTAGAGAGTCAAACCTGGGTGAACACCGTATTTTTGAGCAATTTATTATAAAAAACAAGGTCTCTGAGTTCCTTTTTGAACATCGATATCGTTTAGAACAACGCTTTATATCGCAAACAAATATACGTAGTGACCCAGAAGAAGATTTAAGCAGAACAGAACACAGGGCTCGATATAGATTACAGGTAACCTTGCCACTAACCAATATTTTCTTTCTAAACTTTTATGACGAAGTGTTCTTAAACTTACAAGGAAATGCGTTTGGCCAAAATCGCTTGTATGCGGCTTTAGGCATTAAAGTTACAGAAAACCTCAGTGTGCAGATGGGCTACTTAAAAAACCATTTCACTTCCACTGATTATGACCGATTACAAGTGGGTGTATTTTATAACCCGGACTTAAGAACCCTATTTAAAAGGAAAGAGAAGAATCGAAATTAGGGATAAGGTCAAAATCATTTTGATATGAGTTCATATACCCCGTAGATTTTCTTAGTTTTATACTTCTTAATATTTAAACAAAATAAAACATGAAAAAAATTATACAAATTTCTTCAATAGCGCTTGTGGCGATAACTGTATTTAGCTGTAAAGATTTAAAAAAAGGAGCTAAAGATGGTATGGAAGAAGCAGAAGAAACTATGGAGGAAGTAAAAGAGGAAATTGCGATGGAAAGCATTTCATTTATGATGGAACCAAAAAGTGATAGTAACGTTACTGGGGAAGTAACTTTTACAAGTGAAGGTGGAACTGTAAAGATGAAAGCTAATTTAATTGGTTTATCAGAAGGTGAGCATGCCATACATATTCACCAGACAGCCGATTGCTCCGCTGCCGATGGCACATCTACCGGAGGGCACTGGAACCCTACCAATGAACCCCATGGTAAATGGGGAGCGGCTGAAGGTTACCACAAAGGAGATATCGGTAATTTTGTGGCAGATGCAGACGGTAACGCTACTATTGAATTCTCAACAGACCAATGGTGCATTGGATGTGATGATGAAAACAAAAATATTGTTGGCAAGGCGGTAATTGTGCACCAAGGTGTTGATGACTATACTTCACAGCCTAGTGGCGCTGCTGGTGCAAGAGTAAGTTGCACGGGTATTATTCAGTAAGAAAAAAATAGTGAAGAAAAAGCTACTCTTTGAAGTAGCTTTTTCTATTTTTAGAAAGAAAATTACAATTTATGCAATTAGAGGTTTTGGTAGAACAATTTCAAAAGAAGGATGCTTCCGCTTTTGAAAAACTCTATGGCATGTATTCTGAAAATATATGCGGTGTGATCAACACCATAGTTAAGGATGATGTGCTCTCACAAGAGATTTGCCAAGATGTTTTTATTAAAATTTGGAACAATTCCTCTAATTATAACTCATCCAAGGGTCGCTTCTTTACCTGGATTCTGAACATCGCCAGAAATGCAGCCATCGATGAAATACGCAGTAGGTCGTATAAAAATCAAAAAAAGAACCTTTCCATAGACTACTTCGTAGGTATTTTGGATAACAGTAATGAAGAGGATAGTACTTCTTTTGACACTAAGGGTTTAAGAAAATTAGTGCAAAATCTAAAAGAAAAATGTGTTCAGATAATTGAGTTACTTTATTTTAGGGGATACACACAAAAGGAAGCTGCGGAAGAACTGGAAATTCCAGTAGGTACCGTTAAGACAAGAAATAGAAGTTGCATTTCCCAATTACGGGAAAATATGGATGCGAAGTAAATGGATGTTCAAAACTACATAGCGTCGGGAATACTGGAACTTTATGTTGCCGGGGTACTTTCAGAAAAGGAAAATCTGGAAATAAGCACCTATGCCAAGGAATATCCAGAAATTCAAAAAGAAATTATTGCCATAGAGGAAGCTATATTAGCCTTAAGCAGCAGGGCAAATACAGTAATTCCTTATGGTTTTGAGACTATCAAAGGAAAAATAGACCTAACTGAAACCAAGGTTATTCCATTAACAAAAGGAAGGGCCAACTGGACGCAATATTTAGGATGGGCAGCATCCATCCTATTGGCAATTGGATTGTTTTGGGTGTATGACCAAAATAAAGAGCTGAAATCTGAAATGGAGGTGGTTGTACAACAAAACATACAATTAGAACAACAAATAGCAGATTCTGATTCTTCATTAGAGAATACAAAAGTATTATTAAGTACCATTAGGGATAAAAACATAACGGTTGTTCCTTTAGGTGGACAAGAGATTTCACCAACATCCTATGCTAAGGCATATTGGAATAAAGAAGAGCAAAAAGTATTTATAGACGCCCAAGGATTACCTGAACCACCAGCTGGTTTTGTTTATCAAGTTTGGTCCCTTAAACTATCCCCAACCTTAACACCAACTAGTGTTGGTCTTTTAGCTGATTTCACTTCAGATGAAAATAAAGTTTTTTCATTGGAAAATCCAAATGAATCTGAAGCATTCGGTATAACCTTAGAGCCGGTAGGAGGTAGTGAATCACCAACTTTAGAACAATTATATACATTAGGTATTGTATCTGCCTCTTAAGTTTTAGGTATTTATTAGATTTTTTCTAATTTTTTAGCCATGGATTTAAAGAATTTTTAGGCACCGTATAGAACACATCTTGAAATTGAAGGTCTTGTATTTGCAGCAATTTTATTTGGGAATTTCACAGACACTATAATGGTACTTATTGTTTATGGTGTTCTAGGTGCCATATTTTTCTTGTCAGGAATAGGGCAAATCCCTAATACCAAAGCAAAAAATCAATTTAAGCCTTTTGTTAAATATTCTTTGAAATTTTATGTAAGCGCAGTGTTTTTACCAACCATTTTGGTAAAGGTTTTTCTGGATTTCTTTTTTTAAGATTTAAAAACAGGCCCATGGCTTTTATGATGGGAACCTTGTGTGTTTCCACAAACTCTATTAACGTACCATCTGGATCTTCAATATAACTAAAATGCCCTGCTGCATCTCCCATATCAAAGCTTTGGGCACTATCTACTGTAAATGGATGGTTTAAATGAGCGGCCTTATCTCGCAGTATATCCATACCCTGCACATCAAAACAAATATGAATGTACCCTAGATCACCCCAAACTCGGTCTTTATATATTTTAACTGCTTCCCTGTCCAACGCCTGTAGCAACTCTATCTGTGTTGGTCCCAATAATTCACCAAAACCACCAATTTTAGGCCTGGAATGTTCTAGGATTACCTGTCTAAATTTTTCTGATTTATTAGCGGTAGCACTAGTATTGATTTCTATTGATCCATCAGAAATCACATTTTTATACCCTAGTAATTTTTGATAAAATTTCAATGACCTTTCCATATCCGAAACACCGATAATCACTCCTAAAACCCCTCCATTATACGTGTTGGATTTTGAAAAGGAATACCCATCTTCAACTACTTCAACATTATTTCCCCATGGATCTGTAAAATAAAATCCAACCTTTGTGCCATTACTGTCCAAAATCCCTAAATAGGGCAAATTAATTTTTTGAAGTGCGGCATGACTAGCATGAATATCAGCAGATCTTAATTTCATGGCATTTATACCAAAATCACCAAACCTAACCGGAGTTTTAGGTGCCACGGGAATACGGTCTTTAAACTGCCATATTTCCAATCCACCACCACCTTTCATATTTAAGGAAAGATAGGCATCCCTTCGTTCTGCTTTCCCATTGGTATATTTTGTCATTAGAGAGGCGGTAGCTTCATCCCTAAACAAGAGAATATCAAATCCAAGATATTTTCTATACCAATTAAATACTTCTTTGGTATTGGACACCCCCAAACCTATTTGTTGAATACCGTTTATAATTTCAACCATTATATGGGGTACGTATTAATTTGTCGTGCAGCGATTTTAATTTTCGGCTAGAATAGCCCATTTTAAATAATATTACCAACAAAAGATTAGAAAGGTTTACGCGGAGGTATGAATTACTTTCGTATTTTCTAGCAGAGACTACAAGGTCTTTTTTAACAATGGTATAAGACACTTTATTTTCCTTCATTCTCCTAAAAAACTCAAAATCCTCCATTACCAATTGCTCCTCATTAAAGCCCTTCAAGACATTGAAAATATCCTTTTTAATGAACAGGCATTGGTCTCCTCCTCCGGTAAAAATACCATCCTTAGAGGTAAAGGATGCATTAATTTTAAGTAATGGACTCTCTTTGTCAAATTTATAGGAAAAAAAACCTGCATCATAATTTTGGGAAATGGTACTTCTAATATCTGTTAAAAAAGAGCAAGGTGGTTTTACATCAGCATGTAAAAAAACGAGTATATTACCATTTGCCAACTTAGCAGCCTCATTCATTTGTGCAGCCCTACCCTTTTTGGCACAGGTGATAAAATGAATATTCCTATTTTCAAATTCAATGTACTTATTTTCGCTCTGTGGGGAGAGGGCTACAAATATCTCTGCAGTATCATATCCTTCATAAGTTTTTAGACTGCTTAAAAGCAGGGTTAAATTTTGCTTTTCCTTATGTGCAGGGATAATTATAGTTATCATATAAAAAATGCATTGTTTATTTTAAACTATTTGAAATTTCTCACTAAAACAAACGTGTTTATAATATACTAAATCTACGTAGAAAAGGTACTAAGGGTTTCATTTAATAAACATAAACACGACCGAACTTTGAAAGTTTAATGTTCTTTTACGACTCAAAAGACAAACCATTTACCTTAGTTTACGTAGGTATGTTACTTAAAATAATAAATATGAAAAATATAAATGTCTTTTTTTATACTCTGCTAATATCGTTTTTTGCTTGTAAAAGCGACATTAAAGCGCAGGTTGCAACTAACAGCCCCGATGATTTTAATTCGCTATCTGAAGATTTTCTGAATCAATTAAAAGATAATAAAGACACTGGGGAAATAGAAGCTAAAATTGCTAATGCTGATTTAGTTGAATTAGAAATAGCTCTAGATACAGATGCGAAAAGACTAGCATTTTGGGTAAATATTTACAATGGCTATATTCAATTAATACTTAAAAGAAATCCAGAACTTTATAAGGATAGGGCTGCTTTTTTTAAGATGGATCAATTACATATTGCCGGTGAACATATTTCTTTTGCAAAAATAGAACATGGTATCATTAGAAAATCACAATGGGAATATGGACTAGGAATGATCCGGAAATGGTTCCCAAACAAATTTGAACGTAAATTACGTGTAGACAAGAGGGACTACAGAATACATTTTGCGTTAAACTGTGGTGCAAAGGACTGTCCACCAGTTGCAATTTATGAATGGGAAAGGTTAGATGAACAGTTTGAAAAAGGAACAAAAAAGTACTTAGAACGAACCACTTCTTATAATCCTGTTACCAAGGAAGTTTCAGTTACTTCATTATTTAATTGGTTTAGAGGAGACTTTGGTGGTAAAAGTGGTATAAAAAAGATTTTAAAGGATAAAGGACTTATACCAACTACCGATGGAGCAGACCTTATATATAAAAACTATGACTGGACTTTAGATTTGGAAAATTTTATTGCGTTGTGAAATTAGCCCTAACCAAAACTCTTTTAATAACTTAGCATTAGGCAATAAAACTTTAGTATAACAATATGCCCAAGTTTGATTAATTTGCACCCAATTTGACAAAAACGAACGTTTGGCATCCCTTATAAAAAGACTTCCTTTACTAAAAAGTCTAGGTATCTTAATTTTTATTGTTCTTGGAATACTTTCGGCATCTGTCCTAGGTAATCTAAAATTCTCTTTTGATTTTAGCCAATTTTTTCCAGAAGAAGACCCAGAATTGGCTTTTTATGAAGACTTTACCAAAGAATTTGGCACAGATGATAATTTTCTACTAGTTGCCATTGAAAATAAAAACTCAGTTTTTGAAAAAGATTTTTTGAATAAATTTCATGAATTTTCAAAAGCCAGTAAGGATTTTGAATTTGTTACCGCCAGTGCTTCCCTTACCTCATTATCCTATCCACTAAAAACATCTTTTGGGTATACAAGCTTACCCATAATACATGTAGAAGAACCAGAAAACTATAGCAAAGACTGGAAAAAAATAAAAGAGGATTCCATCTTCATTAACATGCTTATCAACGAAAAGGCAAACTCCTTAGTCGTGGCCTTACAGACCGATGATAATTTAGACTATAAACAGTCTGAAGTGTTATTAAACCAGGTAAGAACAGCTCTTAAAAACAGCCAATTAAATCAATATCACCTATTAGGAAGGGCTTTTTTTTACGAAGCCATAGTAGATATGCAAAAAAATGAAGTACTAAAGACCACTATTATTGCCGCTGTTTTAGTGTTTATCATACTGGTATTGGTGTATAGAAGTTTACCTGTAGTTCTTATTTCGGTTTTGTCCATTGCGTTGTCATTATTACTCTTTATGGGCCTACTGGCCATTCTTGGGAAGGAATTAAATGCCATGGCGGCATTCTATCCTGTTTTAATGCTAATAGTAGGTACCTCAGATGTTATTCACCTAACCGATAGTTTTATAAGAAAACTGCAAAACGGGCGTGAGCGGTACGGGGCAATAGTATCATCATTAAAGGAAGTAGGCCTCACTACACTTCTAACCTCCGTAACTACTGCTATTGGGTTTGTTACCTTGCTTTCCTCCAGATTGGTAAGTATACAGGATTTTGGTATTAATGCAGCTATAGGCGTTATAGTAGCCTATGTTACTGTAATTTTATTTACTGGGTCACTTTTAATCAGTGTGCCGGAGAAAAGATTACTAGGTCAAAAAAGTGTATCAAAAAAATGGATTGGTTATTTGTTGGGTATCAATACTTTCACCAAAAACTATCCAAAAAGGATTATTTACGGCACCATTGTATTTACCATTTTTTGTGGTTTGGGAATAGGTTTGATCAGTACAGATAATCAATTTAAGCAAACTCTTCCCAACGACAGTAAAATTGCGAATGACTTCGAGTATTTCCAAACCAACTATGCCGGTTTTAGACCTTTAGAAATAGCCATTCTTGTACAAGAAGGATACAAGGCTACCGATTTTGCAATCGCAAAGGAAATTGAGCAGCTAACAAGCTTTCTTGATAAAATTAAAAGTATTGGCAATATTCAATCCCCGAATTTCGTGTATAAGATCATTAATAAGGCCAATAACCTTAACAAGGCAAGTTTCTTTAAACTACCTGACGATGCCACAACTTTTGCACGATATAAAAAGGATGCGAATAGGTTAGCACAAAATCAATTAAAACAGTACGTTAACCAATCTGGAAAAATAGCACGAATAAATGGAAGGTTACAAGATATAGGTACAGATAGTTTAAAGCTTATCTATACAAAAATAGAATCATTTGCCAAGCATACCTTGGATACCACCAAAATTAAAGTGAAGGTTACCGGTAAAAGCAAATTATTGGATAAAAATTCAGAATATATAAGGGCTAGTCTTTTAGAAGGCCTTTTTTATGGTCTACTCTTAATTGGCATACTAATGGCCATTGTATTTAAGGACTTGAAAATGTTCGTTATTTCTTTAATACCCAATCTTTTGCCTATTTTATTTTCTGCCGCTATATTAGGATTCCTGGGTATACCGTTAGAAGCATCATTATCCGTAGTCTTCGCCATAGTATTTGGAATAGCCGTAGATGATACTATACATTTTTTAGCAAAGTACAAATTAGGCATATCGCAAGGACTTACCCAAGAACAGGCAATGGAAAAAACATTTTCCCAAACGGGCCGAGCTTTGGTAATAACCACAATAATCTTATTTTTCGGGTTTATGGTACTGTTATTTTCAATACATCAACCCAGCAGAACTATAGGAATAATTATAAGCGTTACCCTAGTCACCGCATTGGTACTGGATCTAATCTTGCTACCTGTACTAATTAGGAAACTAATACTTACTAAATAATTGTGTTTTTTTGGTTTAAGGTTCTTTGTAGAGAACGATAGGCCAAAATACTTTTACCTACCATAACCGCCATAGCGACAATCCATAAGGAGAATAGAATATAATCCATAACTAAAGTAATTTAAAAAAGTAGTTGGTTTTGGTTAAATTCAAAAGATTGAATTAATCATTGGGCTATTAATTTATTCAACCTTGCGCTTCATCGATAAATATATACATTTCATCTATACGCTTGTTAAAAAAAGACTAATTTTCGACGAAATACACGGGTTGAGACAAAAAACGCCATGATCTAATGATCATGGCGTTTCCATAAAACAATCCAACCTAAAACAAACCGGGTGTAAAAATAAGTGGGCAATAATTACAATTCCTGGATTTGCTTTTCCATATTAGGACCTAGCTCATAAAGAGCGCCTATTAATTCTCCTTTTAGTTCTTTTACCTTTTCTAATTCATTATGGGCCTTATATACCTCGGCAGCATGGTATAAAAGAATAGGTTCAAACGTTTTATTTACAACATATGTATCTATGATTTCTTTAGCCTTATTCTTATCACCCTTCTTTAGATAACTAAAGGCCAACCAGCTATATGATTCTGGTGTGGGTCTATTTTCAACCTCCCTTTGTGCCAATTTTATCGCTTTATCAAACTGATTTGTTTCATCAATAAACAAACTAAGGTTATACCCATTATACATTTCACCATAATCTGGATTTTTAACATTTAAAAAGTAATGGTCTAAATTTTGGAGTCTTTTAATATCATCACCCAAGTAGTCTGCTATTTCCGCTTTTAATAAGAAATAATCCGGTGCATTATAAGACATGGTAACAGAATCTAAGATTCTAAGAGCCTCTTCCGGATTTTTATCTTTGGAAAATACTATCCAGGCTATACCTTTTTTAGCATAGGCATTGGTAGGGTCTATTTCCAAAGACATTAAATAGTGCTCATAGGATTCGTCTATACGGCCTGCATGACCGTAATAATCGGCCAAATTGGTATAACTCCATATCATAAGCTCTTTATTTTTGGAGGCTTCAGCTATATTTTTAGCCTTCTCCATAAATTTAATTGTAGTATCTAAATCTCCTTTGTAATCGTTCCATTTAGATAACCTGATTAGATATCCAAAATCAGTCATGTTTTTAATACTGTCCAGATATTTTTCTGCTGTTCCATAGTTGCCAAGTTCCATATGAACATCAAATAGCAAGCTTTGGGTTGCACTTAAATCACTACCAATAGCTTTAGCTTTCTCAGCATCTACCAATGCCTCTTTAAATCTATGTTGTGATATGTAATTTCTGGCCAATGCCCTATGATATCCGGCCCTACCCACAGCCGCTATTTCTACAGCTTTCCTAAAACTTTTCTCCGCCTTCTTTAAGTATTGGATATCACCGGTATTTTTAAAATATCTATTGTATTCGCCACCAACCACACCAAAACTGGTTAATTGCATACTATCAGGCCTAATTTTTGAATTCCAAAGTTCAAAATACTTGGACGTAGTTTTAATAGGGTTCACAACTAAATATTTGTCATAATCTTCTTTTTGTGCTACTGAAGAACCATTTTCAGTGGCACAAGAAATGAAAAACATCAACGTAATAAGATATAATATAGGTTTCATGGATGTGTTTTTTGTTGGATGAAATTAGAATGATTAAAATATGGGAGAGCATTAAAGCCCTCCCATATGCTCCTTTTTCATAGACTTATTCAGGAGCTCCCAAATAAGGGAAAGTTGTTGATATATCGGCGGTAAGCCCAACACCATCTGATGTTAATCTTGGTAAATCTGATACACCATCCATATCTGTATCTTGACCACTAAAACGATCACCTTCCATACCTCCAAATAAAAGAATCAAGGAAATATCAATTATATCATCTTGTGGTGTCCTACCTGTTAATGCCACCTCATCACCATCTGGCACTAAAATTCTGCCATCCATGTCATTATCCGTTCCAGGATTGAAATACGTTGTTGGCAAATCGGGAGCAACCTCCAACACATCAGCCGCTAAATAACCGGTTAACGTTGCAGCATCAAGTCCTAGGATATTGTTCTCATAATTCACATCAGCCGGATCAGCGCCTAACAAAACTGCATATACATCATGGTATTGCTCTAACCTAGCTTCAAATCCTGCTTGAAAAGCAGCACTCATTTCAGAGGGGATTGCCATATTATGGGCATCTTTTGTTGCGTCATCAGCACTAAGTACGGTATTGATCCCGGGTCGCCCCATAAAATCTACTTGGGCATATATACCTGTAAAATCTGGCATCATAGGTTGCATACTGTCATCTTCACAGGGCACACAGGAAGTGCCACCACAATCAACTCCAGTTTCATTACCATTCATGATACCATCACTACATGTTGCTTGAAGTCCAGATTCATAATTGTCATCGTTATCACAGGATGACAAAGCTGCCACCGTATAAAGTGATAAAAACATAATTTTAATAGTATTTAGTCTCATTTTATTTCTTTTTAAAGGTTTCTTATTGTTTTGCATTTGTAGTTACCCAAGTCTTATATACGGTAAGACCTAAAGCGTTCTGAGCAGTGGTTTCCCCTAATAAACTGTTTGGCAATTCTACCACGATAGACATGGTATTCGCACCATCAAAAGTGTCTACGCCTGTTGTATCGTCATCATCCGTACTCATTGGATTTCCAGCTGGCTTAAAACCTTCTGGTGCCATGCCTCCAATTACTGCATTGAATTGAAAAAAGTCAAAGAAAAAAGCATCTTGTCTGGGTCCGGCAAATAAGGAAACCCCGTCGGTAGTCGTCTCAACTATTGCTGTTTCTGCTGAAATATCTACAGAACCTAAAGGACTGCCTACCAAAACTTCACTGCTTGTGCCCGTAGATGAAGGTACCGCCGGTCCAAAAAAATACATTTTACCATCTCTTGGAATGGCTTGAATAACGAGGTCTTCTACCAAGTCCCCATCGGTATCAATATTTATTTCCGTTAAGATGTTCTCATCAAATGTACCATATGCTAAATCTGGCAATACATTGGATTGCAGATCCACCGCAAAAACAGTGTTATTAGAACCCTCAGAAGGTTCAAAAGCATAATAATCAGCAATATCGGCCGTAGTTCCCATTGAACCTGGAGCATCGATATGATCCGCTGCCACTAATAAGGCCCCAACAATGGCTAGTGCCCCAAGACCAAAAAACAATTTTGATTTTTTCATTTCTATTTAATTTTTAGATTAGAATCACCCTTATTTACGGGACATTGTTTGAAGGGTTTGGTTTGAAATGTTAAAAAAAAGTTAAACCAGTAATCAGAGGATGTTTGACTTATAATCTTCGTAAATGATTATTTTTCAGACGGTTAATTAGAATCCGTTTTTTAAATAATTAAAAAGAATTTCTATTTATCATTGATTGTACTATGGAAATTAATGGAGTTGGAATTTTAATTTTATCATTTACTTAACTTTACCACAGATAAAATAGCTTACTATGAACCCTTCCGCCACTGGCTGGATAGAAAAATTTGGATCGCTTGTTACCAAGCATCAAAGTCTATATCCAAATTTTGAAAAGCTATATATAGACTTAAAGGAAAATGGTTTTGTATATGGAATTAATGTTGGTATACCATCCTTCATAACTCCCAATCATAAACTATCCGAGGACGAAAAAGGAAAAATAAATCTTTTAAGTGCTCTATACTTTACCTACCAGCTAGAAACCTTACAAACCGACTTCCATAGTTTTGTTGAGGAAATTTTTAAATTTTATAAAAGTTTAGAAGTTAATACCGTTTCTTTTTTAGGCAAACTGTTTACGGGTAGCAAAACATCAAATAAATTGGAGAAGGTTTTAGAATCCAGAGTTTATCTAGAAGACAATATTATTAGTAAAACATTTAATAGTTTCATTACCAATTCTCTCTTATTTGTAGATGTTCTTTTATTCAGAACCTATTTAACAAACACAAAGAACATAGTACAACATGCCCAACGACTAGAGTATTTAGCCATAAACATTACTTATCACGCTTTAAATTCTAAAGAGATGAATAAAAAGGATGAAAAACTGGCACAGCTCTTAGCCTCATCCTTAACATATATAACCAGCGAATCAAAACAATTTGATGGGTCTTACAGGAAACAACTTTTGGCCAATGAATCTATTTGGGAAAACCAATACCTTTTAGATATGGCATGTCTTACCGTTTGGGAAGACCATTCTTTGGAATACCAAGAATCTGAATTCATCTATGGCATTGGAAAAGACCTAGGTTTAGAAGACGAAGTCATTCGTACATCACTGACAGATGTCACACATTTTTTTGCCAAAAATTCTGCAACCATACCTATTCTTAAGGAACAAAATTTGGCCGTACAGTTTTATGATAGTATGGGAAGATTAGTTAATAGGCTAATTTTAAGAAATAGCAAAAGACTCCAAAAAGAACTGTCTGAAAGTGCTGAACTGGTAACCCTTTTATCTAAATCTACGTTAAGGGACCTATCTGAAGAAGAACGAAAAAAAGTACAGGAACAGTTGTTGGATATTTTTAAAAGTATACCTTCTTTGGCAATTTTTCTTCTACCGGGCGGTGCGGTTCTCCTCCCAATTTTTATAAAATTAATTCCCAAATTATTACCATCATCATTTGATGAAAATCGGATTGAAAAAACTGAGTAAAGTATCAGTTTTAAGGATATAGATAAAATTTATACTAAATTACAAATAACTCCTTTTCAGCTATTTAATTAATATTACTCCAACCATAACTTAAAGTCTTTTACACGCTCCCTGCTAACTATAATTTCCTGTTCAGAAAAGGTATTTAACTTAATTTGAAGTCGAGAATTGGTGTATGAAATTATATCTTTAATATGATTAATATTGATGTAGTGTCTACGACTTACCCTAAAAAATATTTTAGGTTCCAATTCATTTTCCAAATGCTCTAACGTGGTATCCAAAAGGTAGTTTCTACCGTCAGTCGTTGCTGCGTAGGTACCTTTGTTTTCACTATAAAAACATTCCACCTCATCTGCATTTATAATTTTTAGATGCTGTCCTACCTTGGCGGTAAATCTTTTTTTAAACTCTCGCTCAATGGGATTTACCAGAAGGTTTTTAATATCCTCAAAATCCAACGATAATTTTTTGAACTCCGGCTTTAAGGATCTATATTTATTTACGGCACTTTCCAATTCCTCATCATCTATAGGTTTCAGCAAGTAATCTATGCTATTGAGTTTAAAGGCCTGTAATGCATATTCATCATAAGCAGTGGTGAATATGATGGCACTTTTGACTTCTACAATGTCAAATATTTCAAACGATAGACCATCGGATAACTGTATGTCCAAAAAAATAAGGTCGGGGTGCTGGTTCTCTTTAAACCATGCAATGGATTCTTCCACAGAATGCAACATGGTAGAGACTTCTACCTCCAATTCCGACAATAGCCTTCCCAATCGCCTTGCGGCCGGTTTTTCATCTTCTATTATTATTACGTTCATTTTATTGCTTTGCTTTCTAAGTAATTAAAGGTGTTAAATTTAGACTATTGCTTTTTGATTTCGTTTTCTTCATTTTCCCTTAAGATCTTCTCCAATTGTTTTTCTTCCCACCTTCTAAGGAATTCCGGTTTTAATTCTTTCCAAGACTTAGACTTTAGTTTAAATACATATAGTCCATGTATCGCCAATCCTATTCCCCAAAGTAGGGGTGTTCCTATAATATTTATACTAAACCAATTAGTAAAGTTGGCAGATTGCATCCAATCATAATCGCCTTTGAACCATTCAAAAAGATTCAGCTTTACAAAAAGCAACACTACGTTCACAATACTATAGACCCTCAGGTGACGATAGAACTTTTTCATATCGTTGACCCGTTCTTGGGCCTTTAAAAATTTTAACGATTGCTTTGATTCCATTTCAACTAAATTTTTCCTTATCTCTTTTATCCTTATCCATAATTTTTTTCAATTGACGCTCTTCCCATTCTTTAGAAAAAATGGTTTTAACAGAGAATACTTTTACCCCATGTAGAAAAAGGCCTATTCCCCAAAAAAGCCAAGTTGCCAACGTACTGAAATGCAAGAAAGGCCCCATAAAATATTCGCCATAATAGGCGTTACCTATTATTTTCATTAATGTAATCGCAGTATTTATGATTAAATATACCGTGAGATGCGTATAAAAGCCTTTTATTTCAGCTATTCTTTTACGTGCTCTATCTAATCTTTCTTTTTCGCTAGTATCTACCATTAGTTATCGTCTTGATTATTTGAAATGCCCTTCCCTTTTTTACTTGAATTTTTGGGCCTCACGTTTGTCCTTCTCAATATATTTTTGAATTTGACGTTCTTCCCACTCTTTCGAAAAAATAGGATTATAGGAGAACACCTTCAAGCCATGAAAAAATAAACCAATTCCCCAGAAAAACCATACCGCAAACGTTCCAAAATCCAGCACATCCACAAAATCTGATCCATTATTCATCCTACCTATTATGGTAGAGATAGTAATAAAACTATTTACCCCGATGTAAGCGGCTAAATGCCAGTAAAATCCTTTTAATTCCTTTAGCCTTTCCTTGGCCCTTTCCATTTTTTTATCCTTTCTTTCCATGGTTATCTCCATTTTTCTTGTTCTTCATCTTCCTTCATTAACTCGTTCATCTTTCTGGTTTCCCAGTCTTTTCCTAGAATTGGATTGTACCCAAATACTTTCACTGCCTGGAATACCAACCCAATTCCCCATCCAAATGCGGCCCAAAGAAACCACGGATAATTCCATTGATCTAACCAGTAATTTACACCAGCCAAAAAGGCAATGAATAGTACATAGGAAAGTAGGCTTGTGTAGAATTTTTTTAGGTTGTCTACCCGTTCCTTTGCTCTATAATATTTCGTTTCTTTATCTCTGTGTGTCATGATAGTTACGTTTGTTGATGATAAGAATCACTTAAAGATACTTTTTTCCTTAAAACTCCTCACCATTCATAAATTCCCTAATTTTACGTTCTTCCCAATCTTTGCCTAATATGGGGTTATACCCATAGGCATTTGACCAATGTCCCACCAATCCTATTCCCCACCCTATTGCAGGAAAAATGGCCCAAGGAAAACTTGTAGTATTGTAATTTACCCATACTAAAAAAGGTATCACTAGGCAATATGCCAACAGGTTGTTGTAAAATGATTTAATTGCATCCACCCTTTCTTTTGCTTTTCTAAACTTGTATTCGTTTGAAGTATTCATAATTTATCTTTTTAGTGAGTATGGCCCCATGGTTATTTTTTGTGTATACTTCAAAGTTCTTTAAAAGAAGAACTATTTAAAAAAGGGAGTTACCCAACTGTATATTTTTGAGGATGGGTTGTAACTTACGCTACTAGTTACTTAATAAATCTTGGTCTTAATGAGGAGCTTGACAGAAATTAAAGCTCAAAATGGGAGTGTCCTTTTAATTAATATAATCCTATTTTAACGGAATCGGAATTAAAAATCATCTTTCTCCATCAACTGGCGAAGCTTCTTTTCCTCCCACCTTTTACCCCAGAGAGGATGATATCCAAAAGCCTCTAACCCATGGGTCAACAGACCAAATCCCCAACCTACAACGGGAAAGATTATCCAAGGGAAACTTGTGGTATTATAGTTTAATACTGCAAGGCAGGGTATTACAATACAATAGGCTATAAGATTGCCATAAAAGCCTTTAATATTCTCAACTTTCTCCTTGGCCTTTTGATAACGCTTGTCCTCAATGAAATCCTCTTGGGTTTCCACAATGGATACTTTCTGGGTCAGCATGGGAAGAATTACGGTGAAATTGGTAGCCGTTTTTTCAATTTCCATTTTACGCGTACTTAAGAGCTCGTAGCGCTGTTGAATATTTTGCAATCCTACTCCACTACTCTTTTTTACTACCTGTTTTTCCTGTAAGTTGTTGGTTACTTTTAATTGTCCGTCATCCTCAAAAATTTTAATATGTAGGGGTTTTGCGGAATTCACAATATTATGTTTTACGGCATTTTCAAGTAACAATTGTAAGGACAAAGGCACAATTTTAGCCTCTGGATTACAGGATTTTTCCGGGATATCTAAAATAATACTATCCTCAAATCGCATTTTCAGGAGCTTCACATAAGTCCTTGCAAACTCTAATTCCTCATCTACGGAAACCAAATCTTTATTTTTCTGTTCTAGCACATAGCGATATACTTTAGAAAGGGAAGTAGTAAATTTTTGCGCCTGATGGGGGTCTTCTTCAATTAGACTGGTCAACACATTAAGACTATTAAAAAGAAAATGTGGGTCCAGTTGATTTTTAAGTGCGTCAAATTTGGCAGATGCCGCACCGGCAATAATTTTTTGCTCCTTTACCCGGTTCTCTTGTAGCGCCTTGTAAAAGTGAAAAGCATGAAGAAATAAGGAAATCATAGCCGTTAAGCCTATAGCGAACACATAAGAGGATGATGCTTCGTTCTCTAAAAAAAACCGAAATGAATTACCATATATCACCAAGGATAAAAACACGCGCATAAGTCCAAAGGCTAAAATTGAAAGGATTATGGAACCGATCGCCCCTACCCAAAGACGTGTCCTGGGCTGCGTTGCCCAATCATATCTTATGGAAACACCATCATAATAATAGGCGTTCACCAGAGTTAGTACAAAACTGAACAAAAAACAAATACCAAAATACCTAAGGAATACCGCCCAAGAAAAGAGCTCATCGAGAAAAAAAAACAAATTTAGCAGGGTTACCCCTGCTGTAATATAAATTGATATTCTTAACAATTTTAGAAACTTCTGCATTGCTTAACCTTTACACTTTTCAAATGTTTCCATTGCCCTTTCCACACCCCAATTAGGATGGAAATGACTTTCTGGTTTAAAGTTAGCAAAAAGTTCCAACGAACGTTCTACATCTTTACAGTAGGGGGCTAAATCCTGTCCAAAATACCTTGCGGCACCCATGTCCCATTCGGCTTTTGAAAATACAACCCTAGGGTTCTTAGGACCTAATTTAATAGCTTTCGCATATAATGCCGCTACTTTTCCAGAAAGTGTCATCCCGTACGTGGCACCATCAAAAATAATCCAAGCGGTATGCATCATAGCTTCTTGCACCAAAATTTCTGGATTATCTGGGGAAATAACCTTAGCCAATTCCAAGAACTCCCTAGCTTTATCTAATTGTTGTTTTAATCTAGCTTCATCCTTTTCATCAAATGACATTACGGTATTCACCTGCGCCACGTAGTAATAAGGCAACCAATTATCCAGCTCCACTGAGCTTATGCGTTCAAACAAATTGGAAGCCGCAACAGGTTTTCCCTGTCCCCATAATTCAAATGCCTTTTGCATACCTTTGGTATATTGATCCTGGGCATTCATCCATGCAGAGAATAGAACCGCTAGTACTAGTACCTTTTTTTTCATGACTACTATTTTTTAATTTTTATGGTACAAAATTGAGCCAAGAATCATAGGACTAACAATGAAAATTACTGAACTGTAGAAATTACGTGATGAATTGTTCGAGTGGGATTTCATTTCACTAGAACCTATTATAAACCCATAAAAAAACCGAAATCATAACATAGTGATTCCGGTTTTTTACGTGGTTGGCTGTATCTTACTTAAGATGACAATGTAAAACTGGGCAGTTTTATGATTTCACCTCCTTTTTCAGCTGATTCATGCGCCAAAATACCTACACAAGTTATGTTTGCCGATTGTTTTGCGTTAGGATAAGGCGACTTGCCTTTCGCCAGTGCATCAATAAAAACATGCACTAAATGTGGGTGTGATCCTCCATGACCTGCACCTTGTGTAAAAGACAAGTGTTGATTTTCATCTTCATCATAAACCCCTTTTGTTGTAAAGTCCTGTATTTCTTCTGGTAGTAATTTCGCAAAATCTGGACTCTGTACTTCCTCTGGGATTTCTGCCTCTGGCTTTTTAGCGGTATGAACCACTAATGGGTTTCCTTCTATTAATGGCCATTCCACTGATTTTTTGGAACCATATACCTCAAAACTCTCACGGTATTGTCTAGCGACATCAAACAATGAACGATAAACCTGTGCACTCAAGTCCGAATTTCTGAACTTAATATGGGTCGTCTCAACAGCATAAGGTGAATTATAATGGCCAATAAGTTCTTCTCGTATTGTACCTGAACCAAAACAAGAGACGTATTCCGCCTCATCCCCTGTTAATCCTAAAACAGGACCCACACAATGGGTAGCGTAATGCATTGGCGGTAAGCCTGGCCAGTAATTTGGCCATCCATCCATATCTTGTTGATGACTGGCCTTTAGAAACTGTACTTTGCCCAACTCCCCATTATCGTACAATTCTTTCATATAAAGAAATTCACGGGCATACAGCACGGTTTCCATCATCATATACGTTAGCCCAGATTTTTCAGTTAGCTCCACAATCTGTCTGCATTCTTCAACTGTAGTGGCCATAGGCACTGTACATGCCACATGTTTACCCGCTTTCAGCGCTTTTATAGACTGCTCACCATGATTTGGTATTGGCGTATTGATATGAACTGCATCTATATCTGGATCTTGTAATAGTTCATCATAAGATGTAAACCGTTTTGGAATTTCAAAGGCATCCGCCAATTGGTTTAATTTCTCCTCATTACGCTGGCAAACCGCTACCAACTCCGCATTTGGGTGTTTTTTGTAAATAGGTATAAACTCAGCACCAAATCCCAAACCTATAATGGCAACTCTTATTTTCTTTTTACTCATATTAACTATTATTGGTTGTTAAACGTATTCATTAAAAATTCTAGCCCTTTACTCGCAAATTCATCTTGACTGTCGGCCATATGCTTCCAAATACACACCGCTGCCGCAAGTTCCTTTATTTCTGGGGTAAAACTCTCAATTACCACTGCGCCTTGATAATTTATATCTTGTAATCCCTCTTTAAATTGATGCCAAGGCGTTAATCCTGTACCCGGAATTCCCCTGTGGTTTTCTGATACCTGAAGATGAACAAGCTTATCCCCTACCGTATTTATTGCTTGCCTAATATTGCTTTCCTCAATAGTCATATGGAAGCCGTCTAACAAGACTTTAGCTGATCTGTGATTAATATCATTTACCAATCGCATAACGTCATTGGCAGTATTTACCATATCGGACTCGAACCTATTCAAAGGTTCCAATGCGATACTAAGTCCCTTTTCATCTGCCATGTTACAGACTTTATACAAATTGGAAACCGCCAACTCCCATTCCCTTTTTCTTTGGTCTTGAGATACCATTCTAGCTTTACCCACAGCAGAATACATAGGCCCTGCCAAAAATTGCGCACCCAATAGGTTACAGAGATCAAAACATTGTTCCAAATAATCAAAGCATTGTTGATGCACCTTAACATCATCATGGGTTAAATCCTTACTTGGCCCAAATGCACCGCAAACACTTACTTCTAGACCACTATCTATTAATGCCTTTTTAACTTCTTGTCCATCTACTAATTTTGGATCTTCAACAGGTATTTCTACCAAATCATAGCCAAGAGCCTTTATTTTGGGAAATAATGTAACCGATTCTGTATTAAAAGGGGATTCCCATAACCATGTACTCGCCCCTAATTTTAGTTTTTGTTTCATTCTTTTAAACTTGTAATGGTGAACTCTTACTTGACGATCATTACCCCTTGCATTATTCTCCAGTGCCCTGGAAAAGTGCATATAAATGGATATTTTCCTGGTGTAGTAGGTGCGGTAAACTGTAAGGTTACCGTATCATTTGGATTAAGTAATGCCGTCGCAAACAAAACCTCGCCCATCTGTGGTACATAATTTAATTGTGCAGCATTGGGGTCTACCGCCATTTTATCTGCTGCTGCCCCAACTTTCTCCATAGCCCCAGGCATGGTTATAACCAGATTATGTTGCATGAAATCTGGGTTTTGCAACTCCAAAGCTACTTGCTCACCTGCGTTGACAGTGAATTCTGTAACATCGAACTTCATTTTGTTAACAATAGTCTTGATCACTATGTGTTTGCCGGCAACATTGGCTTCCTCTTTTTCATCACTTAATTCACTACCCGTCTCTCCATTATTTTTAATAAGTAGTTCTGCCATTTCATTAACAGAAATAGCACTTTGTTTCTTGTTGGCATAGTTTAATTCCACTTTGTATTTCCAAGTCCCGACAAGACTTGTCCTAGTGTCTTCTGACCTAAGGTTCAATTGCCAAGTATTACCATAAATACCGCCTTCACCGCCGGTATCATCTACTCTTACAGCAATGGTATTCATACCACTTTTAAGAATCCCCTCCGGAATTTCATAACTACGTGCCGTACTATAACTGGCAATCATTCTTCCAACTTCCACACCGTTAACATAGGTGATATCAGAATCATCAATTGGTCCCAATGATAACACCCCAGGTTTATTGGCAAGGTTAGCTGGTAGGTTTAGTGTCTTTCTAAACCAAATCACCCCATCAAGTTCCAAGCCTGCATCTTCTATATATTGGGGTATCTCCATGGTATCCCAATCACTGTCATCATAGGCCAACATACTTGGAGTGATGTTGTTAGATACCTCTATTTTAAAATTAGGATTTTCCTTTTTAAATGCATTTATGAATCCTCCCGAATGCGTTGATGATGCAGCAAATAAACCCTTGAAAAGCCAAGGATCATTCATGGTATTTTCATTTTTGGACATAGCATATAGTATGTTCCCTATTTTTTGTGATGAAGACCTTTCGGTAAAATATGTAAGTGCGGCCAATTGCACCATTGGTTCTCTATCCTCCAAGGTTTTTGAACTAAACAAAGCTTGATCGGTTTCAACAGTTTTAGGAAGTATTTGTACAGCTGCCCTACGAACACCACTAGCTTTATGGAAAAGTGCACCTTGTACTACTCCTAATGCATTTTTATCATTTTCCAAAACTCCTAAACCATTTATGGTCCATAGCGCATGTAAGGCGGCATTATTTAGACCGTTGGCATCTACCTCATCGGTATTAACCAACCTATAAAGGTCATTAAGTATGTCATTTTCCCCACGTTCCACCAGTAATCTTTGGGCCGTTAGTCGCCAAAATTGATTGTCATGGCTTAATGTAGCCAATAATTGCTCTCGGTTTTTTATTGATAATTCCAATGGTTCGTTTTCATAACCGTGCTTAGGAACAACTCTCCAAATTCTTCCTCTAGATTTGTCCCGTAATGGGTTTACATAAGCATTGCCATCACCATTTACGGCGTCATAACCTCCTCGGTCTGCACTTGGGGTAGGATTATGCTGTACTATGAAATTATACCAATCTGCCACCCAAACTACACCATCAGGCCCTGTCTTAGCTTCTACAGGCGAAACCCATTCATCACTAGATGCAAATAAATTTCCAGCATCTTCTTCTGAATACCCAGCACCATCTTTTATTATAAGTGCTTGATGCACTAAACCTCCCGTAGGTTCGCAAACAAATGCGATTTTATTCCAATAAGTACTCGGGTAATTACGTGCCGTATAAAAATGATGTCCCGCAGCAGCCGTAAATCCTCCAAAAACATCCACCTGTCTTACATTAGGGGTAATTGGTTGCATGTCATAATGACCATCAATTTTTTCGCTACCTGCTAAATTTAAGCCCTTGACATTTTTGAAGGCCCTATTTGGCAATCCTACAAAAACACTATGGGTATTATTAGCGGTAGATGCAAAAAGTGAATTATCCTCAGTAATTCCCAATCCCCAAGTATTGTTACTGGTATTTGTGAGCACTTCAAATGTTTTATCCTTTGGCTCAAAACGATAAACCACTTGAGCGAACTTTTCTTCCTTATCAAAAATCTTACCTTCAAAACCAGAGTACCCAACCACACCATATAAATTATTATCAATACCATATTGAAGGTTAGATGGTCCGGCATGAGTATCGCGAGTGCCCCAACCGTCAATTAGTACTTCCCGTACATCTGCGATATCATCACCATTAGTATCTTTTAAAAAGAGGAAGTGAGGCGCTTGTGAAACTAAAATTCCACCATCGTAAAACGTAAAACTTGTGGGGATGTTCAGGTTTTCCGCAAACACGGTTACCTTATCTGCCCTACCATCCCCATTGGTGTCTTCTAGTATTTTTACCTTATCATCACCTATATTATCATCGTTTCTCACTGTATTTGGATAATCTACAGTTTCTATAACCCAAAGTCGTCCTCTTTCATCCCAATTCATAGCTATTGGGTTTATGATATCGGGCTCCGATGCAAATAACTGCACTTCAAAACCTGGCGGAACCTGAATTAATTTTTTTGACTCCTCTGGAGTTAATGGTAATTGATATTTAGGTGCAGGGTCTCGTTGTTCATAATTTGGAATATTGTCCCTAGATTCATAACTAAGTGTTGGCATATCTACCATATATGCCTCCCAGTTGTTTTTCACATTATCGTCAACGGCCCATAAAATACCTGATTTCACCAACTCATGAAATCCCGGATTACCCCATGTACGCTCATCGTGCCCATAAGCAGTATAAAAAACTTTTCCTTCCCCTACTTCTTTAACCCATGTCCAAGGCTCTTTATGATCTCCTTCTATACGTTCCATCAATACAGTTATATCACCTGCAATTTTATCATGTACATAGGTTTCGTCCCAAGTTTCAAAAGGTATTAATTGCTTGGTTAACATATGATCATTGGTTGTCATATGAGTAGTAAATGTTCCTGTTTCATGACTCATGAACTGTGCCCCTACTAAATCTATATACTCTGGTGAGTTCTTAAAACAAAAACTTGCGGAGTGCAATGGAATAAATGCCTTGCCTCCTTTTACAAAATCTAAAAGCGCTGTTTCTTCCTCTTTGGTTATAGTTTCATGATTGGCGTACACAATAAGCCCGTCATATTTCTCTAAGTTCTTTTGATTAAGATCGGATGGTTTTTCAGAATAGGTAATATTAATCCCGCTTTTAGTCAATGCTGAAGCTAAAATGGGATAATAAGCCCTGGAATTATGATGTTCTACACTATGGCCCAAAAACAATATTTCTATTCTTCTAGGCTCATCGTCTTTATACTCCTTTTGCTGGGTTCCACAAGAGGTTATAAACAACACTAATAGTAGATAGGGAATTTTAAATTTGAGAATTTTCATGACGTCATATATTTTCTGTTACCAATATTACACAATATTTAGGATTAAAAAATACTCTTATTTACCCCATACCGACTATATTATATCTTTATTTATAAAAAATGCCAATAATAATGATACATTAGTATGATTATTTAAATTTATCTATATTTTGAATTAATAACAGAACATTGAAATCTGCCTTACAAAAATCCCCAATTCCGGAGACCCGTGCCTACCTTGCCAAAACCTTAAACGAAGCTGTTTTTGATCCTCATTGGCATTTTCATTCAGAATACCAACTTTTTATGGTGCTTAAAGGAAGTGGCACTAGATTTATTGGGGATAGTGTAAAATCCTATAAACCAGGCGATATTACCTTTACGGGGCCTAACCTACCACATCTGTGGAGGAGTGATGAGACGAACGAACAAGAACTCAACATTGCATGGTCTGAGGGTGTTGTTGTTTATTTTAAAGAGGATTTTTTCAGTAATAAACTAATAGATTCTGAGGAAGCCATTAGAATTAGGCAAATTTTCCATAAAAGCTTACGTGGAATGGAGTTTAAGGGACAAACAGCATTGACATTAAAATCACTGATGCAAGAATTGGTACCCATGCGGGGATTTAAAGGTGTACTCCAATTAATGAGGATTCTTGATGTTATTAGTAGGTCAAAAGACTATAATCTTCTGGCAAGTCCTGGCTATTCCAATACCTTGAGGGAAGCGGACACAGAGCGTATGTATAAAGTATATGCATTTGTTATGAATCATTTTAAGGAGAAAATGTCTATTGCACAACTGGCACAGCTTACTAATATGACGCCAACTTCCTTTAGTCGTTATTTTAAGGTGCATGCCAATAAATCCTTTTCTGACTTTGTTAGTGAAATAAGGATTGGGCATGCTTGTAAATTACTTATAGAGGCAAAAATGAACGTTTCCCAGGCCTGTTATGAGAGTGGATTTCAAACACTTTCCAATTTTAATAAACAGTTTAAAGCAATCACCAAACGAACTCCTTTAGCCTATAAAAAGGAATATGAGGTTTACTAGAACAATCCTTTAAATTCAATTAATTTTGCAACATGGTCAAAAATGCTCAAATACGATTAACGTTAGAGGAAGAAGCGCAAGAAGGAAGCCTTAAAAAGAAAACCGCCAAATATCTTGGTTTAGGGGATCGGTCTTTTTATTTAAAAATACTTCGAAAATCCATTGACGCAAGAAAACCAGAAATCTTTTTTAATTATAAACTGGCCGTTTTTATTGACGAACCTGCACCCAGCAATACCCTAAATTTTGAATACAAAGATGTATCAAAGGCCAAACCAATTCATATTGTAGGTTTCGGACCAGCAGGAATGTGGGCAGCACTAAGATGCTTGGAACTTGGTTTTAAGCCCATTGTTTTTGAAAGAGGCAAAAATGTAAAAGACCGAAGACGAGATTTAAAAGCGATTAATCAAGACCATAAAGTAAATCCTGAAAGCAATTACTGCTTTGGCGAGGGTGGCGCGGGAACTTATTCCGATGGGAAACTATATACCCGAAGCCTTAAACGTGGTGATGTTCGTCGGATTTTTGAAAGCCTTGTATTTCATGGCGCTACTGACCAAATTCTGGTAGATGCCCACCCGCATATCGGCACCAATAAACTACCAAAAGTTGTTAAGAATATTAGAGAGGCCATATTGCATCACGGTGGCGAAATTCATTTCAATACCAAGGTGACCGATTTCATTATTAAAAACAATACCTTAAAAGCAATTATTTTAAATGAAAAGGATGAAATGGCCGTGGAACGCGTTATTTTGGCTACCGGACATTCCGCTCGCGATATTTTTGAGCTTTTACATAAAAAAGAAATTGCGCTAAAGGCTAAATCCTTTGCCATGGGTGTACGTGTAGAACATCCACAACAAATAATCGATAGTATTCAATACCATTGTTCTGGCGAACGTAGCAAATTGTTACCGGCAGCTTCATATAGTTTGGTAGAACAAGTAAAGGAAAGAGGGGTTTATTCATTTTGCATGTGCCCAGGTGGATTTATAGTTCCTGCCGCAACCGCTCCAGGTGAAGTGGTTGTGAACGGTATGTCTCCATCTAAACGAAATAACCTATTTGCAAACTCCGGTATTGTAGTGGAAATCAATGTGGATACCGACATTCCTAAGTATGAGAAATTTGGCGCATTAAGAGGACTGGAATATCAGAAGAACTTAGAACGCTTGGCATTCACTTCAGGCGGGCGCACACAAACTGCTCCTGCACAGCGTTTAACCGATTTTGTCGAAGGGAATTTATCGACGGACTTAAACCCAACCTCATATCAACCAGGATTGAATTCCGCTCCCTTACACTCGCTATTGCCAAAATTAATTGGTGGAAGATTACGTCAAGGATTTAAAGCTTTTGGAGATAAAATGCATGGGTATTACACATCGGAAGCTAATATTGTAGGTGTAGAATCTAGAACCTCATCCCCCGTTAATATCCCTAGGAACGAACAATTGGAACATCCTGTTGTAAAAGGGCTTTTTCCTTGTGGAGAAGGCGGAGGTTATGCGGGTGGTATCGTTTCTGCTGCAATGGACGGGGAACGATGTGCAGAAGCGGCTACTAAAGGTTTATAATGTTTTTAATTCCTTTTTACCCTAAAAGTTATATTGCGGTTGGTAATCACGGAACACCCCATTATCAGTGTAGTTGTCAAGGTAACATTTATAACTGGGTCACCAGTCATGCCCCCATACTCTACCACGTAACCTTGTGCAGCATAGGCACCTCCGCCACCAGTATTGGGTAAATCATTCCAAGAGCCCTCTACACCCACACTGTTATCGGTAATATGCGCATAATTTTCTTGTCCAGGTGTACTAGGGCCATCTGGAAAGTCATTTGGTTCGCTATTGTTCCAAAAAGCAAAGGTTAATTCTGTGCCACCGACCCCACCGCTCCAAAATTGAGTACCAGCTTCAGGACCTGTCACCCAACGCCATTCACCTTCCACAGCGGCATCCGTAGCCCCAATCCAACCAACACCAAGTGCTTGAGAACCTGAAAAATCTGCCTCTTGTTGTGAAGTCAGGGTCGCTAAATAACCTTGTAATCCATAATACGTTCTTGAAGCTGCTGCTGTTTCTGCCACAGTCCAAGTAATGCCTGGTGCCGCGACAAATTCATAATAATGTTGGGTTGTAGGCAAATAATTTGCCTCACCTACTGTAATAGAAAACTGCCTAATACCACTTGGATTTGCTGAAGTACTAGAATAATTGACTGCAGAAATAGCGGTTTCAAATTCTGTATATGTTGCTGGCCCTACCAAAGATAATTTTCCTTGCAATGCATCCCAGGAAGCGGTAATATTAGGGTGTGACCCTATTAATGTTAATAAATCCTCACCATTAACATAGCCAGTTGATATTTGAATATGAACTGCATCGGTACTTGTATTATCAACATCTGTAATACTTATACTTTCCACAATTGGCTTGGAACTTCCTCTACAATACCTTTGATACCCATAACCAGTTACCTCAGGTGGCGTGGTAGGGTATTGAATATTGAACATTACATTGTCAATTAACATGGTCTCTGAACCACTCCAACCACCACTTCCCGTCTTAAATCGTATCCCGGAATTCGCGGATAATTGAGAAGGATTAAGTGAATAGCTCAACGAACCGCTACCATTTAATGTAGTAATGGTTGAATATGCTGTACCATCGAATAATTGAACATCCACTCTTTCGTTTCCATCGGTTCTATTATAGGTAAAAGTTAATGTACCTGAAATAGCTCCTGAAAGATCAAGTGTTCTGGTAATTTCCCTATCATCTAAATTTTGAAGCCGTAATTGATTACTTTGAATACTTATCCTTCCACTTGAAGGGTCTGTAGTTTCATTGGTCTCTACCCATGAGGTAGAAAAATTTGCTGTCCCTGAATTGTTCGAATAACTACCCGAATTAAAATTGTCTATATAAGTTTCTTGTCCTTTTACAATTACATTAATAAAGAAAATCATAATTACAAGCACTATGTATCTAGAGTTCATTTGGTGGTATTCTTTATATATAATGGCGGGGAACTACGGGTTAAACTTAAAAGGAATTGAAGAATTACATAAATTTTTGTTGTAAATGGCTGAAAAAACAGTGTTAACGAATAAAATATTCACTTTTTTTAATATTACTAAAGCCTTTAACGCTATAAATGATTAAGTCAAATGAATAACCGTACCTTTGCCGCTTATAAAAATTTATGACATTTAAAGAACTCGGCCTTGCAGAACCCATTCTAAGAGCCTTATCGGCAGAAGGATATACCAATCCAACCCCAATTCAAGAAAAGGCCATTCCCATTTTACTAAAAAGAAAAGACCTACTAGGTGTAGCACAAACAGGAACTGGTAAAACAGCAGCTTTTGGTATTCCTATTTTACATCATTTATATGAAGGGATCAGCTTAAGTACCACAAAAAGAAAAATAAAAGCTTTAATAGTAACCCCAACTAGGGAACTTGCCATACAAATTGGTGAGAGCATAACCGCTTATGGCATACACACTGGATTAAGAAACACGGTAATTTTTGGGGGTGTAAAACAAGCCAAACAAGTAAACGCCCTTAAAAACGGAGTAGATATTTTAGTTGCTACCCCAGGTAGATTATTAGACCTTATGAATCAAGGTTTTATTACATTCAAGGATTTGGAATATGTGGTTTTAGATGAAGCTGACCAAATGTTAGATATGGGCTTTATACACGACATCAAAAAAATAATTGCCAAACTACCCCCAAAAAGACAGTCGCTTTTCTTTTCAGCTACCATGCCAAAAGACATTGTTGAACTTTCTAGAAAAATGCTGGGCGACTTTGAACGGATCACTATAAAACCAGAACAGGCTACAGCTGAGAAAGTAGAACAAGGCGTTTATTTTATTAGCAAACAGAATAAGCCAAAACTATTGGTACATCTTATTAATGAAAACCCGGAAAACACGCTAATTGTATTTTCTAGGACAAAGCACGGTGCCAACAAAATTGTAAAAAAACTGGATCAGGCCGGTATACGGTCTGCCGCTATACATGGAAACAAATCCCAAGCTGCACGACAAAAAGCTCTGGGAAATTTTAAGGATGGTAAGTTAAAAGTATTGGTTGCTACGGATATTGCCGCGCGTGGCATTGATGTAGAGGACCTCTCATTAGTAGTGAACTACGATTTACCCAATGTGTCTGAAACCTATGTTCACCGCATAGGACGTACAGGGCGTGCAAACGCTAGCGGTATAGCAATTTCATTTTGCGATAAGGATGAGAGACCTTACTTACGTGATATTGAAAAGCTGATAAAGCAAGAAGTACCCCGAATGCCCGAGCATCAGTTTACCGATGAAGATGCTGAAGATAACACTATCGATAGACCAGCACAACAACCTAGTAAACAAGGAAATCCACGAAACAAAAACAGAAATTCCCATAGACCAGGAGGTAACAACTTTCGAGGTAAGAACAATAGAAATACCAACAGACCTAAAAAACGAAATGATTCTGGCAGAAGCGAATAGCTTCTGTTAGAAAATCATTTTATCTTTAACCAATAATCTCATTTAAAAAATGAAAAAGCAATTGGTTATATACGGTAGCGGAAGACATACCGTACCTTTTTTAAATTATATCGCAGAAGCTACAGGGAAGAAAAAACCCAATATGTGCTTTATTCCTACTGCTAGTGGTGAAGACCAAGCCTACATAGATTCATTTTTTGAAGTTTGTTCGCACATTAATGTGATACCACATGTAATGCGTGTTTGGATAAACTCATACGACCAAAAAGAATCTTTCGACGAAATTATTTCCAGTATGGATGCCATTATCGTGGGGGGTGGTAATACGCTAAACATGCTGGCTATATGGGAAGCGCAAGGTATAGATATTGCCCTAAAAAAAGCTTATGACAATGGGGTTGTTATGGGAGGTGGCAGTGCAGGATCTTTATGCTGGTTCAATGCAGGCACTACTGATAGTAGGCCTAAGGAATTAAGCATTGTAAAGGGCATGTCCTTTATTGACAGGAGCCATTGTCCACATTACAATTCTGAAACATCCCGAAGACCCCTTTACCACAACAATATCCTTTCTGGCAATCTTACCGATGGCTATGCTTGTGATGACCGATCCGCAATACATTTTATTAATGAACAGGTCCATACCTCCGTTTCTTTGGACAGCAACAATCACTCCTATTTTGTTTTCAATAATGCTGGAGAAATTATTGAACAAAAAATAGAAGGGTCGGTTTTAGTATAAATCCCTTTAATACGATAATCCCGTACTTTTTTTGATTTACCTCTAAGACTTTTGTAGCGTTGGCATATTGCTGGTGTGATTACTAAAAGTGTTATAAGCATAGCACATTTGGTGCCTATTTTCTTATTATTATTGTATATTTAAAATGTTTAGAATTTGCAATTCGTTTCCCCTTAGGGTTGCAGTAAACATTAATATGGTGGCTTTATTTTGTGGTTATAGATGCTATTTCCAACTGAAACAAAAAATACAACCCTTTAAACCTCAATAATGGTAAATACAAGCAAAACCTGGTCTAAGCATGAATTAAAAATTTACATGCTACTACTATGTGGGCAAGCAGATTCAATGTTATCTCAAGAAGAACTAAATCTCATTAAAAGTAAGACCGATAACGAAACGTTCGAATCCCTTTACCGGGAATTTAAAATGGATAACGAAGATATCAGTATTCAAAAAATAGAAACTTCGGTTGGCAAGCACCAATTTAGCCATATGGAGCTGGCAGATTTAAAGAAAGAATTCAATGAATTGTTCAATTCGGATAGCAAATTCTCAGCGGCGGAACGCTATTTGAGTAAAATACTTGACAATATCGTTTATTAAGTTTTAGCATTGCTTCTTTTTAAGTCTATACAATTATGCTCGTAACTTTTAATTCTATTAGAAGGTTTTAGCGCATAAAACGACATTTTTCTATGTTCTATTTAACCTATTAACCTGTTATGCCTGATCGCTTTCTTTCCTCATTTAAAACTATTTACGGTAATAAGACAGGTAATGGTAATTTACCCTAATTTAAACATATTAAAAGATTTCCTAACTTTCACAGTTTTGGTAATTAAAGCGTCCTCAGTTATCAATAAGACTAGCTACGATGTTTCTTTCTATTTTAGATTTTTAAAAAAATGGGAGGAGATATACATAAACTAGACAGATGGGCACAAGTAGTTTATTATACTTTTAAATTTTACAGCACTTTGCAGACGAATAAAAATTCGCACTCTCATAAAAAAATTAAAGATCTATTTTTAACCTAACCAAACGAACACAATGAGATGTTAAGCTATTTTTTGAATCCATGAAACAAAGGGAAATGATAGGTCTTATTCACCAAGAAATAACCTTTGGTCATTCAGGACGGGTCAGTAATCGCTATAACGACAGCCATAGGATTTGTCTGGAACTCATGGATTCCATTTGTGAATATCTTAAAAAAATCAAGTAATGAAAGTGTTCCGTACCATACGCTATAAATTAAGTAAACAAAACAAACTACATAGGTATTTAAAATACGCTTTTGGCGAAATTGTGTTGGTGGTTATTGGTATTTTGATCGCTTTACAGATCAATAATTGGAATCAACAACGCCAACAGAAAAAACAACTAAGGGCAATCTATAAAATTATTCTAGACGATTTAAATAGAAATGTAATTGAAGTGGACTCTTTTATTGTAAACTATGAAGCTATAAGAAAACCATCTTTTGAGGCTCTTGTTTCTGGCAATCCTACGCTACAAGAAATAAAGGCCAATGCTGTGTTATTTTCTAAAATCTTTAACGGCTATGAAGATATTGCAGTAAACACCAGAGGCTTTGATTTGTTTAAACAGCAATCTATTCCAGTGCTTTTAGATCAAGACCTGTCATCAAAAATTGATGAATTTTATAACGATCATCTTATTGAGATAGATATTGCACAAAATGAACTGACCACAGCATTCACCTATAATAACAGATACTTTGAGAGCCTTGATTGGAGTGTTAAACTCTATTTTGAAAAAAAGACCGAAGGCTATTTTAATTATCTCGCGAAAGAACCAAATGCAAAAAGAAGAGCTGGCAGCTATTATATCTATTATTCTATTTATATAAATGAATTAAAAAGGTTTAGAGACCAAGCAGATATACTCGTTCAAACCATAACAGAATATTTGGCAAAATGATTAAATTCTTTAGAAAAATCCGTCAGCGTATGCTAAAAGAAAATAGAGCTACTAGATATACAATTTATGCCCTTGGTGAAATTGTGCTGGTAGTCATTGGGATTTTGATTGCTTTACAGATCGATAATTTGAATGAAAGAAATAAAATCAAAAAACTCGAGCAACAACTATTAAAAGGATTATTGACCGAATTCGAGTCTAATCTTCAATTGTTGGACGATGCCATTTACCTGAACAACGCAAACATAGAAAACAGCATACGACTTGGCGAATATACGGGACCTTCAATATCGGACATCAATGAAAAAGAACTTTCGCAATTAATGGTGGGGATATTTAAAAATGAGCCAAGGTTTTCGCCAAATCAGGGTACGGTACAAGAGGTCATAAACTCGGGCAGATTAAGCATACTATCGAATGCACAACTTCGCAAGGCCATATCCTCATGGCAATCGACACTCGAAACCGTGAAGCGCCAAGAAAACTACGTTGTGGAAAGGCGCGATGTAGGGCACGATTTCTTTTTGAAGGAGGGAAATTTTAGAAGGCACGTTGATTTGATAGACGATGCACTGCTCGACGCAAAACCCAGTAAATTCCCAAATAACAATTTCAAATTTTTGGAACAGCAAGAATTTGAAAGTCAGCTCTACCTGTTTATAGTAGCTTCTAGAAATTTGGATGTCGCTTTTTACGAGCCCCTAAAAAAAAGAATTGAACAGATTATTGAGCTAATAAAAAATGATATACTATGACCCCTTTTTTTAGAAAAATCCGTCAGCGTATGCTCAAAGAAAATAGATTTACGAGATATACGATTTATGCCATTGGTGAAATCGTGCTCGTAGTCATCGGTATTTTGATTGCCCTTCAAATCAACAATTGGAACGAAGACCAAAAACTAGAGATCAAGACCCAAAATTATTATAAACAGCTACTGGAAGACCTGAACAAGGATAGAACATTTGCAGAGCATACCATTATAAAGTTTGAATTGCAGAGAAAAGCCTATCAAGACTATCTCAACAAATTCAAAACCTACCAATTTACCATAAAATCCATGTACAAGGATTTACTAAACTTGAACCCAGAATCTTACGCACTCAACTTCAATACAAGTACTATTGAATCGCTCCAAAATAGTGGAGAAATAGTAATTATTCCACCTCTTTTAAGAAATAAGCTGCTAGACCTAAAACGGATGCAACAAAAAATTACCCTTGACGAAAGCTTGGATAATAGGGGTAAAACCGGCGTAACGGAACGCCTTAGTATGCTTATTGGGTCAATGAGTCTAGAAGAAAGATTAGGAAATCAAAAGGAATTGAAGGAATTGTTCAACATGGGAAAAAACAATACAGATATCATTCTAGGTATAGAGGCCGTTCAAGATTGGATGGACTTTTCCGAGAAAAAATCCATTAGGTTATTGAAAGATTTATTGAAAGAAATAGAAAATGTTGAAGAACTTATTCGTAAAGAACTAAAATAATCATGATCAAATTCTTTCGATTATCTAAATACTATTTTCCTAAGCAAAATCAATTGTCCGGTAGACATTTGGTTGAGATAGCCGCTTACGGACAAAACAAAATGACATTATCATGATTAAATTCTTCCGTAAAATTAGGCAAAACTTACTTTCCGAAGGTAGAACCAGCAAATATTTAAAATATGCCATAGGTGAAATTGTGCTTGTGGTCATTGGTATTTTAATTGCCATACAAATCGACAATTGGAATGAAGAGAGGAAGAACACTGAAATTAAAGAATCCTTAGTAGAAAATTTAATTGCCGATTTGAATGAGGACATCCAAAATTTAGAGGCCTTAAATACGATTAATACCAATGCTGAAAATGAAGGAGTTTACCTTGCTTCCTATTTAGAGAACGCCTTAGTTGAAATAGATTCGTTAAGGCTTATAAATTCCATAGTTTTTAGTGGATATGTTCCCAATAAATCGCTCATATCCTCTACTTATAATGATTTGATCAATAGTAATAACCTTCAATTATTCCATGATGTAAAATTGAAAAGACTTTTGGACGATTACTATGTACAAAATTCCTGGTTTGAACTTTTGAATTCTCGAATACTTAAAACGGCTTGGTATGATTACCGTGATGAAATGTCCAAATTTCATAGTCCAAGACTGTATGAAGATTTCTATGAATTCCAAAAACCAATAGAATCCAATGCCACCCAATACCTGGTAAAATGGAATCAAATCAAGAACAATGAATTTATCAAAACCCAAGTAGGAATGATTGGAGCCTACAGAATATTGATAAGGCAAGATTTTGAAAAATATATTTTAAAAGCTAAAACAATATTAAATTATTTAGAGGAAACCAAATAACCCTAGTGGAATGGTTTATATGCTGTTCATTACTTATAAAAGCTAGTCATGACAGGTAGATCTGCGCCTTAATGTTTTAAAATAACCAACCATTGACCAATGATAAAACTCTTTAGAAAAATCCGTCAAAATCTCATTATGGAAAACAAAACCTCCAAATATGCTAGATATGCCATTGGTGAAATTATACTGGTTGTTATTGGAATTTTAATCGCTTTGCAGATCAACAACTGGAATGAAGCACGTTTAGAGTTTAACCGCGAAAAAATCACCATACAAAACCTTCATACCGAGTTCCGCGAAAATTTAAGGGACTTGGATTCCATTAATACTATTTTAAAACGCACCATACAGGCAACTGAGAAAATTTTTGGCAAGTTTAAGGAAGGAGAACTTCAAGAATCAAACGAAATTGATGATTTATTGCATTATGTCATAGAAAGCCCTTCCTGGAAGCCTAGTGAATTTGTATTGAACGACCTACAAAACTCCGGTGGACTCTCAAAACTGAACAATACGGAGCTAAAAATTCTTTTGTTTAATTGGTCCCGCTTTTTTAATGAACTGCAAGAAACAATGGTTCAGTCTGAAGAGACTAATATCAGTTTGATCGAATATATTAGGGAACATGGTTCGCTTAGAAACATTGATACCCGATCTAAGGTATTTCAATACGGTCCCTCACAACTAAAAATGAACAATGCCATGTTGCTTCAAAACATTCAATTTGAAAACTATATCGATGACAAACTCTACGTGCTTAAGGAGTCTGAAATTGCCTATACGCAAGCCAAAATATTAATACAGAAAATCTTGGCAGAAACTACCATAGAGTAAAAGAAAAGCCCATTTACAAAAATAAACGAACCGCCAACCCATGATCAAACTCTTTAGAAACATCCGAAAATCTCTTCTTTTAGAAGGAAAGACCACAAAATATTTCAGATATGCCTTAGGTGAAATTGTATTGGTGGTCATTGGTATTCTCATTGCCTTGCAGATCAACAACTGGAATGAGGATAGAAAAAACAAACATGCAGAAAATCAGATTATCTCAGAACTAAATACCGAGTTTAAAATCAATGAAGAAATTATCAAACAGACCATAATCACTATCGAAAAAAGTGAGGCCAGTTGTAAAAAAATCATGTCATTGCTCGAAGATGATCACGTAGACCTTTCCACTTATAATATAGACAGCCTACTATATTTTACCATTGAATATAAACCCTTCAACCCTTCAAATAATTCACTTTTTGAAGTTTTACAAACTGGAAATCTCAAAATTATATCCAGTAAAAAATTAAAGGAACAGTTATTTGCTTGGAATCGCGAATTAGAAAATAACAAATCCACGTTCATTGTTTATGAAAAATGGATTGAAGAACCGATGTTGCCCTATTATTCAGACAACATCGCCCTTAAGAATGTAGATGCATACGGTGTTTTAAATTGGTCTAAAACCTCCAAATTCGAAGATGACTATAGCAAACTCTTTCAGGAAAGAAAATTTGAAAATATAATCGATAATAATTTATACCACCTTTCCGCCCTAAAAAATCAATATGAAGGCCTACAAAAAATAATAGAAAATGTAATTACTTATACCGATTAATTAAAACTATGATCAAATTTTTTAGAAATATCAGGCTAAAATCACTAACCCAAAATAAGTTTGGGAAATACCTGACGTATGCCATTGGTGAAATTGTACTGGTCGTAATCGGTATTTTGATTGCCCTTCAGATCAATAACTGGAATGAAAACCGAATAAATTCTGCTAAAGAAACTACTGTTTTAGCTAATATTCATAAAGAGTTTAAGCAGAACAAAAAACAATTGGACTCTGTTATTGGTAAGCACCAGGTTGTATTTAAAAATTGCGCCAGGGTCATTAGTCTATTCCCGATAAAATCAAAACCAGAACCGGAAGCACTGGATTCATTGGGAACTATGCTTTGGTGGACTTATGGTGGAAATACCTTCAATCCCATGCAAACGAGCATTAATGCCCTTGCCAGCACATCTTCTTTCTATATTATTAAAAATGAAACCTTACGCGATTTATTGATTTCCTGGAATGACTTAGTTACAGATTATCAAGAGGAAGAATTAGCTTCCAGAGATCACATTTGGAGTCAATATGACCCTTACTTGTCCAAACATTTTGATTGGAACTTTAATTTTAAAGACGAACGAAATGATTTTGACGCACTGCAAACTCTGGAGTTTGAATATTTGGTTAGAAGCAGGTACGATTTAGTGGATCAAATATTGAATACAAGCGGTGAACTACAAAAAGTACAAGCCACTTTAGATAAAATAATTGAACTTTCGAAACCTCAAAGCAACTAAAACCCATTATCAAATTCTTTAAAAAAATACGGCAGCAACTCGTAACAGAAAACAGGTTTTCCAAATATCTGCTCTATGCCATTGGCGAGATTGTATTGGTGGTCATTGGAATCTTGATTGGCTTATAGATTAACAACTGGAAGGTAGAACATAAAAATCATATTTTAGAAAAGGGTATTCTTAAACAGAAATGGGAAAAACCATATTCAGGATAAAATGGTCTTATGGAAATAAATACGTTGAGTAAAACAGCCATTATTGCATCTTCACAGTTAGTAGATTCCTTAAAAGAAGCTCCAACAAAGACAATATTCTATTTTGGATTGTGGATCTGATTTGGATCAACCAAGCGACCGATAGGCTCTCAATAAATTTTCAATTTTAGCTTCAGTATCCATATCTATATTTTGGCGTTCAGGTTTTTCCTGTAGCCATTTGAGAGTTCGTTTTATTCCCTCTGAAAAAGGAATAGTAGCCTTAAATCCAGGTACAAAAGTTTTGATCTTGCTATTATCAAATAACACACTTTCCGCTTTATCTGCTAATAATGTCCCTGTAAAAGATGGTTCTATATTACATATGAAATCAGAAGCTATATGAACTACTTTGGCTTCCTTTCCTAAGGCATCTGCCAAAATTTTATAAATCATGTTCCAACATAAGATTTCATCTGATGTAATATGGAAAGCATGCCCAATCGCGGTTGTTAAGCCTAAAAGACCAACAAAGCCTTTGGCAAAATCATCGGAATGGGTAACGGTCCATAAGGAGGTACCATCGCCATGAACAATAATCTCCTTCCCTTCCAATATTCTTTTGGCCGTATTGTATTTATTGAATCCGCCAATAGCTATCGGTATTACCGTATCATAGGTTAATGAGGGTCGTACAATAGTAATTGGAAATCCTTCTTCACGATAGGCTTTTTGCAAGCGGTCCTCACATGCTATTTTACCTTGTGAATAGTCCCACAAAGGATTACCTAGTGGGGTAGATTCTGTTATTACCGGGTAACTTAAAGGGGTTTGATAACAAGAAGCCGAACTGATAAAAATGTATTGTTTGGTTTTACCTTTAAATAATTGGATATCCCTTTCAATGTCTTCTGGAGTAAAAGCAATCCAATTCACCACTACGTCCCACTTATGCTTTTTAAGCTCCGTTAATTCTTCAGGCTTATTTATATCACCTAGTATAGTGCTTGCCCCATCAATAGTTATGGTTGACTTGCCCCTGTTCAACAGATATAGATCCATTCCCTTTTTCAAGGCTAAAAGACTACTTGGTGTACTAATATTTCCTGTTCCCCCTATAAATAATACTTTCATTAAGCTATATATATTTTATCGTCTGTATGGTTCAATTTATTTAAACATCCCTGTAAAATGTCAATCCGTTTTTAAAAGGGTCATAAAAGGCAAATTCCCGTGTTCCCCATGCTGTTTCCCGCAATAAGGTATGGGTCTGGAATACATCCATATCTGCGTATTCCTTAAACAAAGCCTCTATGTTTTGGGTTACTATCCGCAGCAAAGGTCTATCTATTTCCGCTTCCCACTCTTTTACATCATGCCATTGTAAATGAATTTCAATACCATCACGCAAAATTCCTGCATACGTTGGTTTTTGGGAATCATCGGCAAAGGCAATTTTAAAACCCAATCTATTTACATAGAAATCCAAGGCTTCTACCACATCCCAAACTGGTAGAACCGGATGAATTTGATGAAGATAACCTTTTGTTCCCATAACATAAATATAAAGTATATTCGATAACTTGGATGCTAACAAAACTTCATTACATAAATTTAAATCAGATGAAACAAACTTTTATACTAATCTTAATGCTCTTCTCTATTAGCTCTTCACTTTTATCGCAAGACATAAGTGTTATGACCTATAATATTAAATACGACAACATTAACGACACCTTAAATAATTGGAACGACCGTAAAAAAGGTATGGCTGACCTTATAAACTACTATACTCCAGAATTTTTAGGAACACAGGAAGTCCTTTTTAACCAATTGCAATATCTGGACGATGAACTAACAGCTTATAATTATATTGGTGTAGGCAGGGATGATGGCAAACAAAAAGGAGAGTTTTCTCCAGTGTTTTACAATAGTAAAAACTATGAACTGTTACATCATGAAACCTTTTGGTTGTCTGACACCCCAAACGAAATATCCGTTGGTTGGGACGCGGCTCTAGAGCGTATTTGCACCTATGGCTTGTTTCAACATAAGACCACCCAGAAGAAACTTTATGTTTTTAATACCCATTTTGACCATATAGGTAAGGTTGCCAGAGAAAAATCAGCAGCATTAATCATAAAAAAGATCAATGAAATCAATGTTGGTGGTTTGCCCGTGATTTTAATGGGCGATTTTAATTTAACTCCAGATGAAAATCCCATCCATTTAATAAAACAAGATATGTTAGACGGACAAAAAATTAGTCAAAAACCATTTTATGGACCTACAGGTACATTTAATGGATTTGACCCAAACAGCACATTGGAAAATAGAATAGATTATATTTTTGCAAAGAATCTTGTGGTTAAAAGCTACATACATATTGATGACCGTATGGAGAACAACAAACATATCTCTGATCATCTACCGGTTTTGGCCATTTTAGAATAAAATACCGAGGGGTTTACTTGAAAGCTTATACACCTGAATGTATATACCTCTAGTTATGTCATTCGTCATGTTCAAAAACTCAAGGCATTTAAGTAACATCTTGGCTAAAATATCAAACACAAATCAAAAGACGATTTAACTAATTAATGTATTGATTACTTTTATGGTATGTACACACCAGAACATTATAAAAATGATAATATAGACGAAATTAAAGCATTCTTAAAAGCAAATAGTTTCGGAATTCTTGTTAACGAGGTTAACGGTAAACCTTGGGCCACGCATATACCTTTGGTGCTAGAAACCGACGGTAATGGCAATGACGTGCTAACGGGCCATTTGGCTAAAGCTAATCCGCAATGGCATTCCTTTAAACAAAATCAAGAAGTACTTTGCATCTTTAATGGTCCACATAGTTATATATCTTCCTCTTGGTATAAAGATGAAGAAGTGCCTACTTGGAACTACATTGCGGTACATGTCTACGGAACCATTGAAATATTGGAGGAAGCGGCTGTTTTATCTTCACTAGACAGGTTGGTGAACAAGTATGAAAAGGGTAAAATTAATCCAATTTCTGTGGCTAACCTATCTGCTAAAACTATGCGCCAAGTTAAAGGTGTGGTAGGTTTTAAAATAGTAATTACGGAAATACAGGCTACCTACAAATTGTCACAGGGACGAGAACACGACCATCCAAAGATTATTGATGAATTGAACCAACGTGATGCCGGAGCCATTGCCATAGCCCAGGAAATGGACAAAAAATAAAGGTATGAAAAGAAGACTCATACATTTAACAATCCTCTACCTCTTACTTTGGATAGTAGCTTTTGTATATTTACTTTTTCGGTTTTCCAGAAGAAATGGAAGTTTGGCCGACTATTTTTCTTTTTTCGTGGAACTAGCTTCACGAAAATTTATCCTCATAGGATTTCATATAATATTTTTACTCTGCTGCGGACTTTATTTTATAGTACGTCATTTCATCAAAGTGGCAAAAAAGAAAGACACACATACCGCTTGGCGACAATTTTCATTAAAATTTGTACTTCCCCTACTCTGTATTTTCATTGGATTAAAAACCTTAGTGTTTGTAAATGCGAACGAATGGCATAACTATACATGGGATATTAATCATATGAATAATTCCGGCAAGGTAAAAAACCTTTATGAATTAGATAACAAACATAGGGGCATGAGTGTTTTTGGTTGGTCTGAAAACAATACCAAGGCAATAAAAAGCCTTGTAAAAGCAAATATAGAATGGGTCGCGGTAATACCATTTATGTTTCAAGAGAACGAAAAAACCAAATTAATAAATACCCCTGAATTCCCTGAAAAATATTCTAGACGAGATTCCAATTTCATCAAAGCCATAAATGATTTGCATAATAATGGAATCCGAGTTCAACTTAAACCACACCTATGGATGCGGGATGGTTGGCGTTCCAATATCACATTACAGAGCGAAAAAGAATGGGATAATTGGTTTGAATCGTATCGCATTAATATGCTTAGGTATGCTAAAATGGCCCAGGAGACCAATACGGAACTACTTTGTATTGGAACGGAATTACGAACCTCTATAAAACAGCAACCTCATAAATGGGATACCCTAATTAATGAAATAAGAACTATTTATAATGGTGAATTAACTTATGCCGCCAACTGGTATGATGAATATGAACATGTTACCTTTTGGGACAAGTTAGATTATATTGGGGTACAGGCCTATTTTCCTTTAACTAAAGAAGAGAACCCAGACTTAGAAATTATAGAAAAAGGTTGGGATAAACATTTAAGGGAATTAAAGGCATTTTATGAAGACCACCACAAACCAATTTTATTTACAGAGGTGGGTTATAGAAGCATGGCCAATGCTACAATCAAACCATGGGAATGGGACACTTTTTTAGGAAAATTTACAAAGAAAAAGTCGAATAAAACCCAACAATTAGCTTATGAGGCCCTTTTTAAAAAAACTTGGAGTGAACCTTGGTTGGCAGGTATCTATATTTGGCAATGGCATAACGAGACAACTATTGAAAGTACAGACACCGATCAAGACTTCTCACCTAGGTTTAAACCCGCAGAGAATGTAATAGGCAAATGGTATGGTACACCAATGAATCGTCAATAATTGCATTTTGAATAACCATGTTATTCATCGAAAATAGTATAATCTATTTTACAGCCTTAAACTTTTTCAAGACCTTTGCCCTGCCCAACTTTTTTAAAATCCTTTTGTATTCCATAATAGCAATGGAATTAATTTTAAACAAGTAAACATGAAAACAAATCACTTTTTCCTATTAGCCTGTACATTTTTGTTATTAACCTATAGTTGTACCGAGAATACTAATGACAACTTAGAAATGGGCAGATTAAAGGTTGTTATGACGGATGCCCCTTTCCCTTTTGATCAAGTTTCTGAAGCCAATGTTACCGTTTTTAAGATAGATGCCCGTTTAAAGGATTCAGGTGAAATTGAATTGGATACTGAGGTCACAGATGAAGATTCTGGGCAAAATTCCCCTTTTGTGGTGTTGATGGAAGAGGAAATTTCTATGAACCTATTAGAACTTACTAATGGAAATACGGAGACCATGGCTAATTTGGACGTACCCGTAGGCACCTATGATTTGGTTAGGGTATATGTGAAAGGAGTTAATGTGGTTTTAAGAAATGGCAATACCTACGAGCTTAAAGTCCCTAGCGGGGAACAAACTGGAATAAAAGTATTTATTACACCGGGACTTACAGTGGTAGGAGGACTATCCTCGGATTTATTATTAGATTTTGATGTAAGCAGATCTTTTATTGCTAAAGGGAATCCAAGGGTTGAAGGCGGTATTAAGGGCTTTAATTTTAAACCTGTTATCAAGGCTTGTAATATATCCGTAGCTGGAACATTGGCTGGTAATGTAAGTACTCTGGTTGAGGAATCTTTAGTTGGATTGGAAGGTGCACAGGTAAAAGTATTTAATGAAACTGATACTACCGCTACTTTTACAGATTTAGATGGTAATTATATGATTATGGGTTTAACTGCCGGAGCATATAGGTCTGTAGCTGAAGTAGATGGCTATTTAGGCAGTGACACCATGGATATCCAAATCAACGTAGCAAACAAGACGGTTTTGGACTTTACTTTGGAAGAGGAAGAAGTACCGGCAGAAACTACAGCTTTAACCGGTATGTAACTTATTTTATAATTCGATTTAAAAAAAACGGCCTAATGGCTGTTTTTTTTTGTGCTATCCATAAATTTCACTGGACCGTTTTACCATTTTAGTTGGGTAAAAAATTAAAATTAATCATAAATTTAAATAACCGACTAAACAACCAAGAACCGGAAATTTTAAATGTCTTCATTAAAATACAAACTCAAAGGAATAATAATTCCCTACAAACTAGATGGTTTATTAAATAACCTATTAGTTTTATTGCCAAGGGTAATTTCAGGGATTCTTTTATGCTTTGTTTATGCCCCCCAAAATATAGGCACCCCTTGGTCACCAGAGGATTTAAATCTTCAACTTTTAAAAATAAATCCCACGTTTGTTGGGCATGTGCGCGATTTTGGCCCTCCATTCGATTTGATGCCTTTAGTGTTTAGTTGGTCTGCTATCATTACAATGGCCTTCGGAGGTTTTTTGATGATTCTTGGCCTTAATACTAGAATTACATCTTTTTTTCTGGTGATGACGATGTTCATAACCATACTTTTTAGGGAATGGGACAATAGTTGGAGTATACTTCCTACATTTTTGTTTTTCTGTACAGGACTATTTTATCTTGGTTTTGGTTCTGGGAAATTCGGTTTAGACTATTATATCAGCAAGCATTATCTTTAAGTTTACAAATTATCTAGCTGGTTACTTTTATGGTCCTTACTAAGGGTCCAAAAGAAACCTACAAAGAAAAAAGTATCTGTTGTTGGTTTGATAGTGCGTCTTTCATACTTGCCAATTTCATTTGCCGTATTGGCATATTGATATCCATTCACGTTGTTGAAACCTGCTACGTTACTTACTGAAAAATATAAAATTTTCTGTTGTGACAATAAATACGCCCAGTTAACACTAAGATTATTATATGCCTTGGTCTTTTCCGCCATAAAGGCATCTGTATTGGGATTGTCAAAAGGTCTTCCAGAACCGTAATTATATGAAAACCCAATCTGTGATCGCCAATTGGACATCCAATATTTAGTCACCAATGAAAAACTATGTCTAGGCGCAAAATTAGGTGTCGCCTTTTCGCTAAAGTTTCTAAAATCTCGTTCTGTATTCAAATAGGAATAGGAAATCCAATAGTCTAAATTTTTAAAGCTATTAGTATCCCTCCAAAAAACATCGAGTCCGGTAGCATACCCATTTCCGGTGTTGTTATAGGCCGAATCAAATTGTGGCAAAGGTGTATTAAACTTAACAAGATTGTCGTAATTCTTATAGTATAACTCCGCCCTAAACGTTTTCCTATTATCCAAATATTGATAATTTAGTATATAATGCGATGTTTTCTCCACAAGTAAGTCTTGGTCATATTTAGCATACTCAGTCAGTGGGTTTTGATAGAAATCCCCGTATGCCAAAGAAAACTGACCTTTTGCACTACTTTTATAAGCAAAAGATATTCTTGGCGAAACTTTAGAGCCCATCAATTCATGATGTTCTATTCTTGCTCCTAATTTCATAGCAAGTTTAGTACTGAAAAATACATCGGTTTCACCAAATACACCCAATAAGTTATTATTGTAGTTGGTCATATAATTCGTGTTGACACTGTTCACAAAAGATTCCTTAAAAGCTTGAATAAAATACTCTCCTCCAAAAATTAATCTAAATCGATTATTAAAATTCTTGCCAATTTTGGTTTTTATATGGGCTGCTGTCTCTATTGTATTGATGCTATTTTCAAATATTCCTACTTCATTTTTATCTAGAGAAACACTAGTGCCTGTGGTTATAGTCCATTCATTATCAAAGAATCGTTTATAAGAACTATTTAAATACAGGTTTTTGTTTTGTAATTTGAAAGGTACATACTCGTCAAAATTGATGTCTTCTTGCTCAATTTCAAAACTGGCATAATTAAAACCCGTATATAATTTAAAAATATCTTTCTCACCTTTACTTCTAAATACTGCCTCACCAGATATAGATTCATAAGGTTTTTTCCATCTAGCGCCTTGATCAGGAGGTACAAGTGCTTGGTAAGGAGAAAGGTTCACATATGAGGTATTGATACTTAAAGACTCATTTCCCCAAATCTGGGTGTGGCCGATACCCCCTCCTACGGACATAATTGAAATATCTGTCTTTTCCTGATCTGGAACATCGGTAGTGTTTAATAGTAAAACACTGGAGAGGGCCTGGCCGTATTCTGCCGAATATCCACCAGTACTAAATGTTATCCCTTTAAATAAAAATGGCGAAAATCTTCCTCGCGTAGGAACGTTGTTGGCAGTTGCACTAAAAGGCTGGAATACTCGAAGTCCATCTATAAAAACTTGTGTCTCCCCAGCGGCTCCCCCACGCACAAACAAACGCCCATTCTCATTCACAGTAGAAGTTCCGGGTAATGTCTGTAAAGCGGCTACAAAATCTCCTGCCGCACCAGCTGTAGTTACAATATCCAAAGGTTTTAAAACCGATGCCTTGGAGTTGTCCCCAGCTTGAAAACTACCCGCCGTCAAGGTAACACCATCTAACTGTTTTATTACCGGTGATAAGGTGATGTCCAAATTTCTTAGGTATGTGATATCTCCCGTCCGAACATAATTTTCATATCCAATCATAGAGATGATCAACGTTTGGGTTCCCGTTTCCGTTGATTCAAAATTAAACACCCCTTTTTCTGTTGTTGATGCACCGTCATAGGTGCCCTCTATATATACATTTGCACCTTCAATTGGCTTATTATCATTATCGTATACGGTTCCAGAAATTAAAGATTGGGCAGAACAATAAAATGATGTGAGTAGTAGAATAAATGCTAAGGTTCTCATGCTTTATGATTGTTGATTATTTACCACAAAACTGTTCCCTTTTCATCTTATAGACCAAACTATATGACTGAACCGTAGCATTTAACAATCGAATTGCGTGGTTGTTTTACCATTACAATTCAGGCTTTATTATCAACAGTTGGGTGATTGTATTTTTTACAGGAATAACTGCTTACGGAAATTTGAAGAATTAATAAAAAAAACGTTAAGACATGAAAACATTGGGACTCATTTTAGGAATGCTATTATCAGGTTTAGTAGTAAAAGCACAAGACACTAAGGGCGTAGACGTAACTATAATAATTGAAAACGTACTTTCCAATGAAGGTAAAATTATTGGTGCATTACATACACAAGATACTTTTATGAAAGGACCTGGTATTAAAAACACAATAATTGATGCCATTACAGGAGAGGCATCTCTCACTTTTTCTGATGTAGCCCCAGGTACATTTGCATTACTGATAATGCATGATACTAATGGGAATAATAGAATGGATTTTGATACCAACGGTATGCCACAAGAAAGTTATGCAACATCTGGGGAGGTATCTTTTGGACCACCAAATTTTGAAGATTCTAAATTTGAGGTTGCAAATAAAGACTTGGCAATTAGAATACGATTTTAAAACAACCATCAAACTTTAAAAATTAAGGCTTCCTAATTGGAAGCCTTTTTTATATTTTTAATAGCATTTTTTAAATAACTCCTTATGCTTAATATGATAAAAGCGTCAACTTTTGATGAATATTGTAAACATTTCCCTTTAGAAATACAGGAGAAACTCGTTCAGCTCCGTAGTGCTATTAATGAAATTGCACCTGAGGCAAAAGAAGCAATTAGCTATGGCATGCCCGCATACAAGTATAATGGCAAACCCTTGGTGTATTTTGCCGCCCAGAGTAAACATATTGGCTTTTATGGCACCCCAAGCACCCATGTGGCATTTGAAAAGGAACTTTCTGGTTACAAACGAGGTAAAGGCTCGGTTCAATTTCCTTTAAGTAGTCCCTTGCCTATTTCGTTGATTAAAAAAATGACCTTATTTAAGTTAAAGGAACTTCAAAACAAGGCCCAGGTAAATCCTTAAATATCCTCTGCAAGCCATGCTTTCATCATCCAAACCGTTTTTTCCTGTTCAGAAATAAAATCACTCATCATAGAGTTGGTGCCTTCGTCTTGGGCCTCATCGGAAGTATTCAAAATTTTACGCTCAATCAACAATAGTTCTTTTAATGAATCTACTATAAGATGTATCGCATCTTCATCCTTGGTAACATTCTTACCGACCGGAACAGTGGAGTTGTCATTGTAATCCTCAAAAGTATGAAAAGGAACACCCCCTAGGGTTAATACACGTTCTGCAATCATATCTACCTTCATGTTGGCATCATTGTACAACTCCTCAAATTTTATGTGCAAATCAAAGAAGCGTTTGCCTTTTATATTCCAATGTATTCCACGTAAATTTTGATAATACCTCTGAAAATTGGCCAACAACACATTTAAGTCGCTACTTATTTGCTCGGCTTTATCGGCATCCAAGCCTATACTATTCAATTTCATTTCATTATAAATTTTAGATTGTTCAATTACTCAGTCGCATAATTAACTATAAGTTTACGGAATTAATATGATGTTTATCATAAGTTTTATTGATGCTTTTAATACCTTTATCCAGTTAAATTATAGCGATGACCATTACCCAATTACAGTACGTTTTAGCGGTTGCAGAATATAGGAATTTCACCCAAGCTGCCGAGAAAAGTTTTGTTACCCAACCTACGTTAAGTATGCAGGTTCAAAAGCTTGAGGATGAATTGGATATATTAATTTTTGACCGTAGCAAAAAACCAATTTCTATTACTGAAGTAGGTAAAAAAATTGTGGCCCAAGCAAAAAATATTGTAAATGAGGCAGAGCGAATTAAGGATATCGTAGATCAGGAAAAAGGGTTTATAGGTGGTGAATATACTCTTGGTATTATTCCTACCGTTATGCCTACATTATTACCTATGTTCCTAAAGGCCTTTATTAATAAATATCCCAAGGTTAATCTAATTATTAAGGAACAGAGCACCGAAAATTTAATCCAAAATATTCAAGATGGACATTTAGATGCGGCTATCGCGGCTACACCATTAGAAATTGATTACATAATAGAAAGGCCCTTATATTATGAACCGTTTGTAGGGTATGTTCCAAAAGGGCATAGACTAAGTTCTTGCTCAAAATTGGTGCCTGAGGATTTAGATGTTTCGGATATACTACTTCTACAAGATGGCCATTGTTTTAGGGAGGGTGTTTTAAATCTTTGCAAAGCGACAAAAAAACTGGGCGAAGATCATTTTGAATTACAGAGTGGTAGTTTTGAGACTTTAATTAACCTCTCCAATGAAGGATTAGGCATGACATTACTTCCTTTTTTAAACACCTTAGAACTGGACAAGGAAAAAAAAGAAAACCTGAAATATTTTAAAGATCCTTCACCAGCCCGCGAAGTTAGCTTAATTTATCATAAAAGTGAGCTTAAAATACAAATTACAGAGGCATTAAGAGACGTTATTTCTGGAGTTATTAGAGGTGCAATTGCGTTCCAAGACGTAAAAATTATCAGCCCAATTACCAAATAGGTTATTCAATTTTAATTTACCCACAGGCATAGGACCAATAAAAAAGAAATTATTGAACCCATTTAAACCTTAATTTTTTTAGCTAGCTAAAAACCTGTTTGGTTGCTTTTAAGTATAAAAAAAGCCACTTATAAGTGGCTTTTTAGTTAACTCTTTAAATAAAGTAAACTTTGTTGGAGCTCTGGTTTATCTAACACAAATTGTTCCAACCAAACTTTAAGTTCCTCTGCCTCTTCTGGCAGTAATCTTACAAGTGCTTTTTTTAGTTCCTTGTAAAATAGTTTAGCATCAAAACTAACTTTCCTGAGTACAGTTTTACTATACTCCAGCATTGTTCTTGCCATACGTACTTTATTTATTAATTAGTTGTGGTATAAATTTAAACAGAAAAGGAGTGTTAATATTGCAAGCAAAAAGTTAAAAAAACTACCAATATGTTAAAAGGCTATGATATTCATTATCTTAAAATTTCACTACTTTTAAAGAGCAACCAGCAAAGCACTTTTAACGATACGTGATATATGTCCATAAACATCCAAAAACGCTACACATTTGCTTTATTTATATTGGTATTAATAGGTTGTGCATCAAACAAAAAGCGTATTGCCAAGGATATCACCCATGAGTTTGAGACCAATTTCTATAGGAATCAGTTCTCAGGGCTTTTAATCGTTAATCCAGAGACGAAAGACACGCTTTATGATCTAAATAGCAACAGGTACTTTACACCAGCAAGTAACACCAAAATATTCACACTATATACGGCATTAAAATCATTACCCTTAAAAATTCCTTCTTTACGATATATTGAAAATAATGACACCTTATATTTTGAGGGTACGGGCGACCCTTCTTTTATGCATCCTTATTTAAAGGATAGCACGTCATATTTATTTTTAAAAAAACAAAAAAATCTGGCGTTTTACCCAAATAATTTTGATGATACCAAACTTGGCCCTGGATGGGCTTGGGACGATTTTCATTGGTATTATTCGCCTGAACGGAGTGCTTTTCCCATATATGGTAATGTTACCACAATTACCAATGTACCAGACTGGAACGTTTTCCCTATCTATTTTAAAGACAGCGTTGTAATTGATAAAAATGATTATCATAGAGACTTAATAAAGAATAGGTTTTATTTTGAAGGTGACCGCACTGATACTTTAGAAGTACCCTTTATTACAAGTACCAATACAACAAAAAATATACTCCAAAATCTCTTAGGGAAAGAAATTACAATGGTCTCAACTATGCCTGCAGGGCCAAAAAGAACGTTACATGGCATACATGCCGATTCCCTTTACGTAAAGTTAATGCACGATAGCGATAATTTTATTGCAGAACAATTATTGATCCTCTCTGCATCTGAAAAAACAGATACATTAAATTCTAGAAGTGCTATAGATTACATTTTAAACAATGAATTGGCAGATCTTCCCCAACAACCTAGGTGGGTAGATGGTTCTGGCCTTTCTAGATATAATTTATTCACACCAAAATCTATGGTCTTTGTACTGGATAAGCTATATAAAGAGTTTCCTAAGGAACGTTTATTCCATATTTTTCCTGCAGGAGGGATTAGCGGCACATTAAAAAATTGGTATGGTGCAGATGATAAACCGTTTATTTTTGCCAAGTCTGGTAGTTTCGGAAATAATTACTGTTTGAGCGGTTATTTAATTACTAAATCTGGTAAGGTAGTCATCTTCAGTTTTATGAATAACCACTTTAGAAATTCATCTTCTGAATTAAAAAAAAGAATGCAAGGCATATTTGAATCAATTCGGGATACGTATTAATCCGTTAGGTGCTTGGCATAATGTTGTCTTAAGAATACTAACTTAGGTGTTATGTAGGTTTTACAAAACGGCTTGTCAATATCCTTATAGTAATAATTTCTAAACTCACGGTCCGAAGCTCTAAAATTACCAAATGTCAGTACCTCGGTAATTATAGGTTTTGAAAATTCCAATTGTTCGCTCTTTAAAATTTCGACTGACCTTTTAAAATCATTGGCGTTCAAAGTGTAAATAGCCGACCTGTATTTTTGCCTCATCGTATGGTTCGCTGTACTGTGGTGGGTTCTTAAATGAATAGCTATAACATCTTTAAGTGATATAACTTCCTCAACATAGTGGACAATAACCCCTTCTGAAAAACGGTCCGGATCATCTTTCGCAGCAACAAAACCTTGCTCCACTTTGCTTATTCCATTAAGCGACATAAAAATGGCCTCGGTACACCAATGACATCCACCACCAAGAGCAATACTGTTTTCTTTACCCATACCCTGTTAGTCGTAATACCATCAAGAAACTAAATTGTTAATTTGGGCATATTGTAAAAGTAGTATTGTTTTTGCGTCGCAAATCTCACCAGTTTTTATTAATTCCAAAGCTTCTTCAAATGGAAGTTCCAATACCTCGATGTTCTCTGTTTCATCGCGGGCACCTCCGCCCTCCCCAATCTTCATTTTATCGTTATATTCACCAATGAACAAATGCAAAATCTCGGTCACCGAGCCCGGGGACATATAGGTTTCAAAGACTTTCTTGACCTTTTGGATTTGATAACCCGTTTCCTCTTCTGTCTCCTTACGGATGCAATCTTCTGGGTTATCACCATCTAGTAAACCAGCACAGACTTCTATCATCATGCCATCTTCATTACCGTTTACATAGGTGGGCATCCTAAATTGTTTGGTGAGCACTACTGTCCCTTTATTGGCATTGTATAAAAGTATGGCAGCCCCATTTCCACGATCATAAGCTTCTCTGTGTTGGGTTTCCCAACTACCATCTGGCTTTTGATATTTAAAAGTGTATTTGTTAAGTGTATACCAATTATCTGAAAGTATTTCTCTTTCAATGTCCTTTACGTTTTTATTTGACATCCGGAATTTCATTTATATGATAATATACTTTAAGACCTAAACTTTTTGCAACCTCTACATCTTGGTCAGCTCCTACTGAAGCACCTTCAATACGAAGTATAGCATCACACTTTTTCAATAATCTATGGGCAACAGGATATTGAAACTCCTTAAATACAGCATCGCCAACTTCTTTAGAACCAGCTAATTCAATTATAGGATTTGCCACCCATTCACCTATCATAGGTATATGCCCTTTCTTAAAAATAGGAAGTGCCATTGATTCTAAATTATCCATATTTTTCTTGATTAACTTTAGATCGTTGTTAGTGCCGCTCCTATAAGGTCCGGCTATCATTATCATCATAATTGTAGTTTTTGTAAATAACGTAAAATACAGGGATATAAATATTAAGATACTTTAAGAGGTAATTATTTCTTTTTTACCGAACTCAAAAATTCTGGGGTTACGCCCAAATAAGAAGCAATCTCCTTTTGTGTCAATTTTTCAACAATTTGTGGATAGTTATGTAGGAACCTTGTAAATCTATCTTCTGTTGATAATGAAATGGATTCTAAGACCCTCATTTGTTCCCGAGCATATGCATTCTGAAATAATATTCTGAAAAATCGGTTAAATTTGGGTAACTCATTTAGTAGAAGTTCAAAACTAGTATAGTTTAAAACTGCTACCTTGGTATCCTCTAATGCTTCTAATGTCAGATAGGCAGATTTTTGATTTAAAAAACAATAAATATCTGTAATCCACCAATCATCTATGGCGAACATCATTGTAGAACGCTTACCTTGTTCAGTTAAATTAAAAGCACGTATACTGCCCTTCTCTACAAAATACAACTCTTTACATAAGTGACCTTGATTGAATAGTGTTTCTTTTTTCTTAATTATTTTAAACGAAAAAATAGTTTCAAGATATTCAATATCGGCTCTTTCAAGATGGATGTGTTTTCTAATATTGGTAACTACCTTAGAATCCTTTAACATTATTGAATTTCAAACAAATAGAGTTACATCTACAATGCTAAATGCAAAAACAGGATGGTAACTACCATTTTAATTACAAACTCCAACGATTACCAACCTCAGATAAAGGTTTACAGGGTTCGTATGCACCTGGTATCGGATCATAGCTTAATACATTTTTCCCTATTTCCTCAGATGTAAAATAAGCCCATATGGCCATTGACTTCATAGACCTGTAAAAACCAATTTTTTCTTGAGGACCTACAGCAGTTCCCCAAACCCCAGAACTATACTTGCCGTTGCTGGCCTCTGCTGCTTTTAGAACCTTGGTCTTGTCTGCCTCGTTCAAATTATAGAATACCTGACCATATTGTTTTTGGCAATCTTCATTGAATACAGCGATTTCATCTCTAATAGAATCCTGTCCATTTTTGTCCCAAGTTTTGGATATGACCTTATCAATGAAAATATCAGATTTCACATCCAAACCACCCGGAGTATCCGTAGTTGGCAGAATCATATCTATAAGTGCCGCAATTGTTTTTGCTTCACTCTCCGTAAAAAATAGTGGTTGCCAATCTAACCTAGACTCATTTTTACAAGATTGCAATAACGAGAACATTGTAGGCATAGCTATAGTTGCCCCTGCCAATAAACCTGCTTTTTTAAGTGCTTTTCTTCTGTCCATCGTTTAAATATTTTGTTTTTTCAATTCTGATACCGCATGGTTAGCAGCTCTCGCCGTCAATGCCATATATGTTAAGGAAGGGTTTACACAAGACGAAGAAGTCATACAGGCCCCATCGGTCACAAAAACATTCTTTGCACCATGAACTTGGTTAAATTCGTTTAAAACCGATGTCTTTGGGTCACGACCCATTCGTGCTGTTCCCATTTCATGAACCCCGTACCCTGGTGGATGCTCATTATCAAATCCCATAACATCTTTTACTCCTGCTTTGGTTAACATTTCTACCGCATCTTCCTGTATTTGTTTGTTTAATGCTTTCTCATTTGCCTTAAACTCTGCATCAATGGTTAAGGTAGGTTGCCCCCATTTATCCAATACATCCGTATTCAACGAAATTTTATTATCGTGATAAGGTAAACACTCGGCAAATCCTGTGATGAACATTTCCCAACCACCTGGTTTAAGAATACTATCTTTATAATCAGCACCAAAGGCTTCGATATTTGCAGGATTACCACCCCTGTATGCGCCACCTTGATATCCAAAACCACGAACGAACTTGTCCGACTTGCTCTTTTCATCAATATTTACATACCTAGGAATATATATACCGTTGGGCCTTCTACCTTTATAATATTTATCATCAAAACCATCAACTTTACCTATCGCTCCCACTCTATAGGTATGATCCATAAGGTTATGGCCCAATTCACCACTATCGTTACCAAGACCATTCTCAAAACGGCTGGACTTAGAATTCATCATGATCTGTGTAGACCCTAAGGTTGAAGCATTAATAAAAATAATCTTAGCTGAATATTCGATAGCCTCATTGGTCTCAGAATCAATAATTCGCACACCAGTGGCCTTTCCTTTTTGATCATCATAAATAACCGATTGCACTATTGAATATGGCCTAAAAGTTAGGTTACCAGTAGCATTTGCTGGTGGTAATGTAACCGCATTACTACTAAAATAAGCACCGTAAGGACATCCCCTACTACATCTATTACGGTTTTGGCACTGACCACGACCATTATGTGGTTGCGTTAAATGCGCAACACGACCAATAATCATATTCCTACCTTCAAATTCCTTTTCAATTCTTTCTTTTACATGTTTCTCAACACAGTTAAGTTCCATTGGAGGAAGAAAGTGACTATCTGGCAATTGTGGTAGTCCTAAAGCTTCTCCACTTATACCTGCAAATTTCTCCACATAGGTATACCAAGGTTCAATATCTTTATAACGTATTGGCCAATCTACACCATGGCCATCCTTGGCATTGGCCTCAAAATCAAGGTCGCTCCATCTATAGGTCTGCTTACCCCATAAAAGGGACTTACCACCCATTTGGTGTCCTCGTAACCAAAGAAATGGTTTTTCCTCCGTATATGGGTTTGCCTTATCATCTGCCCAAAAATGCTCAGTATCCGTTCCAATCCAACCAGACCTAATGGCTTTATAATGTTTCTCCTTTTGTTCCGGTGTAAGACTTCCCCTTAACTCCATATCCCAAGGATCTAAATTCATGGTCGGGTAATCCACAACATGTTCTACTACCCTACCACGTTCTAAAACCAAGGTCTTTAAGCCTTTTTCACAAAGTTCCTTGGCGGCCCATCCACCACTTATACCTGAACCTATAACAATTGCGTCATAGGTTACATCCTTCTTTGCATCAATATTAAAATTGGCCATTTTTATTATTATGTTAGATTACCATTTAAAGGTAACTATTTATATAGAAATACTAATAAATCCTAATTCATTATATGATTTTCAAAATTAAAATCCTTTGGGAATTTTATATTTAATTAAGATTCAATTAAAGTCTATAGGGCATTGTTGAAAGGTATTTGCGATATATTATTTTGAACTCCCTACTTTTAAATAAAGTTCGAAAAGCTTTTCGTTAATTTTTTAGACCAAATTGGAAATTTAACTTAAACCGATATTGCCTTATTTAAATAACGCCTAAAGGGAAGCATTTCCTTATAAACCCTAAGAACCTTTTTATCAAAATCACCTTCAAATAATTCAGTAGTATTAAAAGGTGTCATTACAGCAAAGGTTTTATGCTTTAATAGGTCTATATGCGGATGATCATTTGTAAAACCCTTTGGTGGTCTGGAAAGTTTTACATCTTCAACCAACGGACCAAAGGTTTGTTTGAATGACTTCTTGTTAAGAATATTTTTTAGATGCTCACCGTCATAATCAATAGCATCACGAATACTTTTTAGATTTTGCGATTCCGGTCGCCATAATCCACCAGCAAACATGGAACTTTGAATACCTATCTCTATATAAAAATCACCAGTATTTGGGCGTTTGTCCAATCCAGCACCAAAATGGTCCTTATAAATTGGTTTGTTAGGGTGAAACATTAAATTGTTATTGATTCTATTAATTCCCTTACGGCCAGGCGTATCAAAATAATCATCGTCTATGGCCAACAGCTTACTGTTTAAACCATCTAACCATAAAATAAATTCATCCCTAGCGGTATGATATTCTTTTCTATGGGCATCCATCCATTCCTTAGTATTGTTTTGATGAAGTGCTTTTAGGAAATTGATTAGCTTTTTAAAATCCATTTTATTATAAATAATTGTATTTAATGCAAAAATTGCAAAGCACGGTTGTGCTTTGCAATTTAGAGTTATCGTTTTTTACTAACTACCTTAAAAATTAAAAACGGTTATCGCCACCAACAATATCGCCAAGTGTACCTAAAATGCTTCCTTCGCCCTTATCTTTTCCACCACGTGGTATAGAGGCCAATACACGACCGGCCAACCTACTAAATGGCAAGGATTGGATATAAACTGTGCCCGGTCCTCTTAAGGTTGCAAAGAACAAACCTTCCCCACCAAAAACGGTGTTCCGAATTCCACCAATAAACTCAATATCATAATCTACAGATTGTGAAAATCCTACAATACAACCAGTATCTACCTTTATAACCTCACCCGGAGCCAGTTCCTTTTTGGCCATGGTACCACCCGCATGTACAAAGGCCATACCATCGCCTTCCAATTTTTGCATGATAAAGCCTTCGCCACCAAAAAGTCCCCTTCCCAATCTTTTAGAAAATTCTATACCAACAGATACACCTTTGGCGGCACAAAGAAAGGCATCTTTTTGACAGATAAACTTTCCTCCTTTTTCCGATAGATCTATGGGTATTATTTTTCCTGGGTAGGGCGATGCAAAACTGACTTTCTTTTTTCCTTGCCCAATATTTAAAAAGGCAGTCATAAAAAGACTTTCACCTGTAAGCATACGCTTGCCGGCAGAAAAAATCTTGCCCAGAACTCCCGAATCCTGATTGGAGCCATCCCCAAAAATAGTGCTCATTTTAACATCGGTGTCCATCATCATAAAGCTACCGGCCTCGGCTACCACGGCCTCCTGCGGATCCAGCTCTATTTCTACGTATTGCATTTCCTCTCCGTAAATTTCAAAGTCTATTTCGTGTGCGTTCATTTTTTATAGTTTTTTGTTGATGCTTATAAGTAGTAGTATAGAACTGTTTTGTTACAAAATAAGGTAGCTTATTTTGTAACAATGTTAGCAAGTTCATCTGATATTGGGTTTGTATAAAAAGAAAGGCGGTATTCACTTAATACTATAATACGCTACGTTTTTAACCTCATCGTCCATTCAAAATTAAAGGTGCTCACCACTACTCCATCTGTATTTACACCCACAGATTTCATCCATACGGTCTGCCCCTCACCTGTGGCTATGGCTTTGTCCAAGGCTTCTTTTATTAAATGGCCATCTTCACAGGTAAACGTAATTTTACCTGTAGCTTTCTTAGAGAAATTGGCGTTGTTGTTAGCCACCAACATTGATATATTCTTGCCCCTATTCTTGATCTGATCGATCATCATAGCGCCGGTCGTAAGCTCTGCAGCCATTCCCTGTACTGCCCAAAACATGGAATTAAACGGGTTTTGATTAAACCATTTGTGTTTAACGGTCACCACTGCCTTGTTATCATCCAAATGCCTTAAACGTACTCCACACCACCATGCAGATGGTAACTTAAAAAACGTGAACGCATTGAATTTGCTAATGCTTACAGCCATATCAACTTTTATTTTGCCTAAATGTATTGATTAAAATCCGTTTCTTAAAATGTTAATTTATTGTTAAATATTAGTACTATGTTTTGCAAAGTACCTTCTTTTAGACATATATTTGCATAGTAAGTTATTATGTTATCAATATAATTAGTCATAACATAGCAATTAAAAATCAATCATCAATTAAGAACAAATCATGACAGACACACTAACCAAACACGAACGAAATTTATCCGCATTGATCCATGCGAGTACCTTTTCAAAATTCTTTATCCCGTTCGGGAATTTTATTTTGCCTTTGGTGCTTTGGACAGCGAATAAAAAAGAATACGAATTTGTAGATTATAATGGTAAACAGGCTTTAAACTTTCAAATAAGCCTTTTTCTCTATTCTATTCTTTTAGGAATCATTACCATACCCTTTTTCATTGGTTTCTTTCCGGATATTTTTGATTTTGACAATTTTGGATTTGATCATTTGAACAATTTCAATAATCTAAACATTCATTTTGATAGTGACGATTTTAGATTTGGAACTTGGTTGCTACCTGTGGGCATTGCAGGGTTATTACAAGGTGCACTATTTGTTGTAAACATAGTCTATACCATTTTGGCGACCATTAGAACCAATGAAGGTCAAACTTTTCAGTATCCCATAACCATTAAATTTATCAAATAATGCAACTAGTAAAAATCATCATCTATATAGCCATACTTTTTGTAGCTAATCTTCTTTCTGGGCAGGTAGCAACGAATTCTGAACTATACCAGACTATAAAGAAAATGGACAGTGTTTACTTTACCGCTTATAACGAATGTGACATGGAGGTGCAAGCAAAAATGTATGCGGAAGATTTAGAGTTTTATCATGATAAGGCCGGTTTTGCAACAAACAAAGCGGAATTATTAGAAAGTTTAAAACAGAATATTTGCGGTAAAGTTACCAGGTCTTTGGTAGAAGATAGTGTAGAGGTACATGAAATTAAGGATTATGGTGCAGTACAGATTGGAATGCATAAATTTTACAATAATCTGGAACCAAACGCCGTATCTGTTCCTACAAAGTTCATTGTTATTTGGAAACAAACAGCCGAAGACTGGCAAATGAGCAGGATCATAAGTTTACATTAAAAATAATCGGGGTTCTAATCAAGCCCTCAGGAGTTTACTAATCAATCAAAAATCAAATCAAGATGTTTATTCATCAATCAAAAAACGAACCGTTAACATGCAGACAAGCACAGCACACAAGGAGCACTCCCCACAAGGGTCTGAGCTGCATAAAAAGAAAAAAGACATTATGAATGTAGAAAATACAAAAGCGCAAATGCGTAAAGGTGTTTTGGAGTACTGCATCCTATCCATTCTAAATGGTGAGGACAAATATGCTTCGGAAATCTTAGAAACGCTAAAGGATGCCAAAATGCTGGTAGTAGAAGGAACTATATACCCATTATTGACAAGATTAAAAAATGCCGGTCTTCTAAATTACCGTTGGGAGGAATCTACCTCAGGACCGCCAAGAAAGTATTATACACTAACAGAAACAGGTAAACTATTTCTTAAAGAATTGGATACCACTTGGGACGAATTAAGAAAGGCCACTAATCTGGTAACCAACACAAAAAACAGCTAACGATGAACAAGACAGTAAATATAAATTTAGCAAACACGCTTTTTCACATAGACGAAGATGCGTACAATAAAATGCGTAGGTATTTAGAATCTGTAAAACGATCCTTTGCCAATACACCTGGAAGCGATGAAATAATAGCCGATATTGAAGCACGTATCGCTGAGCTTTTTTCTGAAAAATTGGAGAACGAAAGACAGGTTATTACCCAAAGGGAAGTAGACGAGGTAATTACTATAATGGGACAGCCTGAAGATTATATGGTAGATGAGGATATCTTTGAAGATGAGCCCATTAGTAAAAATACAGGTGCCAAAACCAGGGTTAAAAAATTATATAGGGATATTGATCACAAATATGTTGCCGGTGTGTCTGCTGGTATTGCACACTACATTGGAATAGACCCTATATGGATTAGATTGCTATGGGTATTTTTAACCGTAGGATCCGCTGGTTCCTTTATTCTTTTATATGGTTTACTTTGGATTCTTATCCCAGAAGCTACAACCACAGCCCAAAAGTTAGATATGCGCGGGGAAGCTGTAAACATTAGCAATATTGAGCGAAAAGTTAAAGAGGGTTTTGATGACGTAGCGGATCGTGTAAAAAGTGTTGACTATGAAAAAGTAGGGAACACCGTCAAAAAAGGAGGCAAAACGTTTTTTGATACTATCGGCGACATTATAATGTTCGTGTTCAAAATATTTGGAAAATTCATTGGTGTACTACTCGTAATAATAGGCGCGTCAACTGTAATAGGATTATTCATAGGGTTGCTAACTGTGGGCATATTAGACATGGTTCACTTACCAGGAATAGATTTCTACCATGTTGTAAATTCTAGCAATATGCCTATTTGGTTAATTTCACTTTTGGCCTTTTTTGCGGTAGGGATTCCATTTTTCTTTTTGCTTTATTTAGGACTAAAAATTTTAGTGACCAACTTAAAATCAATAGGCAATATAGCCAAGTTTACGTTATTGGGACTGTGGTTGTTATCTGTGATTCTACTCATTGTTTTTGGAATTAGGGAAGCAGCCTCACATGCCTATTCTGGCAGTGTTACAACAGAAAATGAAATTGTAATTGAAAATCCTTCGGATACCTTGAACATAACGCTGAGTTCATTTGATTACAATAGGAACAATAAAATGATTATGGGCAAAATGATCATTACCCATGATGATGCTGGGAATAAAATGTTGGTTTCCCAAGATGTTCGGTTTCGCATAAAAAAATCTAAGGATTCCATTTTTAGGGTTGAGATTAGAAAAGAGGCCAACGGATCTTCATTTGTGGAAGCAAAAGAAAGAGCGGAGCAAATAGACTATGGCTATATGATGGAGGGTACCACGCTGGAATTGAACGATTTTCTGTCTACCTCAGGTGAAACAAAGTTTAATGATCAAGAAGTACGGGTTAATATTTATATTCCCGTTGGTACTATCCTTACCTATGATAAAGGCGAAGGAAGAAGTTGGATCATGAATGCAGATACCGATAGGGATGTTGACCAATTGGATGATTTTAGCTGGAAAATGAACAATAACGGAGAATTAATCTGTTTAGATTGTCCAGAAGGGATGGAATTTGATAGTTCCGATGAAAATCGTATTCGTATCAATGAAAACGGAATTGACATAAATATCAATGATAATGGAGAAAAGGGAAAAATCATCATCAATGAAAACGGAATTGATATAGATGTGAATGACAATGGCGAGTCTTTTAAAATGAAAGTTGATCAAAATGGCGTGAAAATAAAAGCTGAGGATGGCGATACAACCATTAGCAAAAGCATAAAAAAGGATTAATAGATCATTTTATTACGTTCTAGTAGTCAAATACAACAGTTCAGTATAATCTAATAGCATAACAATAAGAAAACAAGGAGTTTTACATCAATCTAAAAATCAACAATCATGACAACACTAGTAAGAATTACCATTGCATTAGCACTCTCACTATTTTTAACAAGCTGCGGGTTTGATATTAATTTTGGCGATTTCAGTTCTGGAAAAAAAGGGAATGGCATCGTAATAGATGAAAAAAGGGAAATAACAGGTGATTTTACTATGGTTTCTGCATCGGAAGGATTAGAAGTTTACATCACCCAAGATGACGAGTTCAGTATTTCGGTAGAAGCAGACGAAAATGTAATGGATTTGATTGGAACAGATATTAAAAATGGCAAATTAAGGATCCATTGTATTGAGAATATTGGAAGGGCAACCAAAAAAATATTTGTAACCTTACCTGAAATAACATCCTTGGAAACCTCTAGCGGCGCCCATTTATCTACCCAGAACCTTATTAAAGCCGATGAGTTAAACGTTGAGTCCAGTAGTGGTTCTATATTAAATGCAGAAATAGCGGCAAATGAAATGGATATAGATGCCAGTAGCGGTGCCAACATTGACCTTACCGGAAAGGCCAAAAAAGTTTATATAGATGGGAGTAGCGGTGCCAATATTCGTGCAAGGGACTTATTAATAGAAACTTGTAGGGCAGATGCTAGCAGTGGCTCCAATATAAGTGTGAATGTCTCCGAAGAACTAATAGCTGATGCCAGTAGTGGCGCCAATATTACCTATTCCGGTGATGCCTCTGTAACCAAAAACAAATCGGTTTCTGGAAACGTACATAAATATTAGATAAATTCAATTAGAACAATTTCACCTAAAAACCCATTGTAAATTCAATGGGTTTTTCATTTTACAATAGCTACCATATGATTATCTTAGTATTATGCAACTACATTTAAAAAAGTATACACTTTCATTAAAACACACCTTTAGTATATCACGGGAATCCCATGATTTTCAGGATACATTAATCGTTGGTCTTTCTTTAAACGGACAAACAGGATATGGTGAGGCCACTTCAAATCCTTATTACAACATTTCTGTAGAAAGTATGATGCAGGAAATTGAAGACATCCGTAAAGAGATTGAAAATTATAATTTCACTGTTCCTGAATCATTTCATAGCTTTTTATCATCTAGAGGATTAACGAATTTTACGCTATGCGCACTTGATTTGGCAGCCCATGATTTATATGGGAAATTGGAAGGGAAACCACTATGTGAAATTTGGGGAACAGCCACTACACAATATCCCACTACCAACTATACCATAGGAATTGCACCAATAAAAGAAATGGTGTCAAAAATGAAAGAAATGCCATGGCCTATTTACAAAATCAAATTGGGGACGGAAGATGACGTTGCCATTGTAAAAGAGCTTAGAAAACATACGGATGCCATCTTTAGGATAGATGCCAATTGTGCGTGGACAGCAACGGAAACGATACAAAACGCCCCTTTATTAAAGGAACTTGGTGTAGAATTCTTGGAGCAACCCTTAAAAGCAGATGATTGGAAGGGCATGGAACAAGTAATGCACCGCAGTGTACTACCAGTAATTGCAGATGAAAGCTGTATTGTAGAAAGTGATGTTGAAAAATGCGCGTTACACTTTAGTGGTATTAATATTAAACTTACCAAATGTGGCGGTCTTACACCCGCACTACGTATGATTAGAAAGGCAAAGGATTTGGGAATAAAAGTGATGGTGGGTTGTATGACAGAGTCCACCGTTGGTATTTCTGCGATTGCACAGTTATTGCCACAATTGGATTTTGTTGATATGGATGGTGCACTATTACTAAAAGCGGATATTGCTAAAGGAGTAGAAATTAAAACAGACGGAAGGGTTTTATTTCCAGATCTACCTGGCAGTGGAATTACACTATTGTAATGGCGGTATATATTGATTCCTTTCCTGGACGCGAAATAAACATAAATGGGAAACCCTATCTGTATTTTGGCGGCACATCCTATTTAGGACTGCAAGATTTACCTGAATTTCAGGAACTTTTTATCGACAATATTCGAAAATATGGCACAGGATATAGCGCTTCCAGAAAATCTAATGTTCGTTTTCCAATTTTTGATGACGCCGAAAATTATTTAGCAGATTTAGTAGGTAGTGAACGTTGCATCACCTTATCATCTGGTTACTTGGCAGGTCAGTTTATTGCTGAATATTTGCAAACCAAAAAGTACAAGGCTTTTTATGCCCCTAACACCCACTCCGCCTTACTTAGAAATTGTACCCAACATAAAAATTATGTTACCTATGCCAGCCTTAATATTGCAGTTAGAAATTATTTAAATGGACCCAATCCAAAAATACCTGTTTTATATTTGGATGCCATTGACTTTTCTGGCGGCAATTACCCCAATTTTGAAAGCCTTAAAATATTACCATTAAAAAAGATGATCTTAGTTGCAGATGATTCACATGGGATTGGAATAGTAGGTGAAAATGGACAAGGTATTTTTAACACACTCCAAAAGTTACCTATTAAAACTTTATTCGTTTGTTGTTCGCTTGGTAAGGGTTTGGGTATTCAGGCAGGTGCTGTATTTGGTAATTCTGAGGATTTGTCCCAATTGGAAAGCGCTCACCTTTATGTTGGTTCAAGTCCTGCAAGTCCTGCAGCTATGGCAACCTTAGTACAGGCCGATAAACTTTACAATCAAAGACGGTCCATTTTAAGGCAAAATCTAGGGTACTTTTTAAAAGAAGTAGGTTCTGATGTAAAATTTAGACATATGGAAGGGCATCCCACCTTTTCATTTCAAAACGAATTACTTGTAACGCATTTAGAAAAACACGGTATTATAATCACCAATTTTAACTACCCCAACGAAAACTCAAAGATTACGAGTCGTATCGTATTAAGTGCTTCACATACCATACAAGACATAAATACACTTTGCAATACAATTAAGAGTTTTTCCTAAAAAATATATAATCCTTAATTAACATTTTAAAATTTTATGATTTCATTAGTATTTTTCGTAACTTTTATATAATTATTAATTTCCTAATACTATTGACCATGAAAAAAATATTTGGATTAGTGCTGTTGATGCTGATATTGATATCTGCATCCAATATGGATTTAACGGAAAAAAGACCATACCATACCATTGAAGGGACTTGGGAACTTGTTAGTTTTTATAACTATGACGGTCAAAATATCATAGATACCGTGCCGGCCACAGATGGTTATAGGCAAGTAAAAATGTATTATAATGGTAAAATAATGTGGTCAAGATATGTGCCCAAGGATAAAACGGCAAGGTTTGGGTATGGTTCTTATAAAATTACCGATAATGAACTTTTTGAGACCATTGAGTTTGGAGACAATGAAATGATGATGGCCCTGGATACTATGCGTTTGTTCACATTTGAACTTCAACTAAATGATGACAGTTATAGTCAAATTAGCGTGGATGAAGATGGCAACCGTACGTTTTCAGAGAATTATAAACGAATAGACTAACTTAAATACATTGTCATTAACAAAAAAGCACCGAATATCGGTGCTTTTTTGTTCGTTTTGTGTTTTTCTTAGACATTATACGAATCAGCAATAGCTTCCTCTACCGAGCCAATGCTAGCCAAATACCGTTCAGCATCTAGCGCTGCCATACAACCCGTACCTGCTGCAGTAACAGCTTGTCTATATTCCTTGTCCTGTGCATCTCCAGCCGCAAAAACACCTGGTATATTGGTCTTTGTAGATTTTCCTTTGGTAATCAAATAACCAGTCTCATCCATCTCTAATTGACCTTTAAATATATCGGTATTTGGTTTATGGCCAATGGCAATAAATAGACCGGTAATGGCAATATCTTCCTTTTCGCCGGTTTGGTTATTAACCATTCGTAACCCTTCAACTACTTGGTCTCCCAAAACCTCATCAACCTCTGTATTATATTTTACCTCAATATTCCCTAAACTGTGTACCCTATGCTGCATTACTTTAGAGGCACGCATATGGTCTTTACGCACCAACATGGTTACTTTATTACAGATATTTGCTAAGTAAGATGCCTCCTCTGCTGCAGTATCGCCCGCCCCAACAATAGCGACATCCTGACCTTTATAAAAAAATCCGTCGCATACCGCACAGGCTGATACACCGCCGCCCCTAAGTTTTTGTTCACTAGGAATATTTAGATATTTCGCAGAGGCTCCAGTTGCAATAATTACGGTTTCCGCCTCTATAACCTTATCATTATCAACAGTTATTTTATGTATTCCTCCAACCTTTTTGCTAAACTCAACAGCCGTTGCCATCCCAATACGTACCTCGGTGCCGAATCTTTCGGCTTGTTGTTGTAACTGTACCATCATAGTAGGCCCATCTATACCTTCTGGATATCCAGGGAAATTATCAACCTCTGTAGTCGTGGTTAATTGTCCCCCAGGCTCCATTCCCGTATACATCAAAGGTTTTAAGTCTGCTCTTGCTGCATAAATAGCTGCCGTGTAACCAGCAGGTCCAGATCCTATAATCAATGTTTTTACTCTCTCAATTGCTTCCGACATAATATTATTTATTCATTCAATTTGTATTGCAAAAGTAGGTTTTTGTATAAAAACCTTACCTCTAAGTTATTAAAAGTTTTCACTTTGGAACGGCTTACCTGTTAAATACAAAATCATTGCTCAGAAATGTTAAATACAGAAAAATGAACTTTCAATTGCTATTACACTGGTAAATAACAAAACAGTTTACTGCGCTAGCATCCCAACCGAGGCTACGGTTCTAAAACCAGTATGTTCCAAAGCGGAGTCCATACTTGAGCCCATTTTTGCGGAAACACGATAGCTCGCACAATAGGAAGCGGAACATAAAAAAGACCCCCCTTTAATTACTTTTTCTTTAGCAAGAGGATTATTGGGTGTATAGGGAGTAGCGGCACCATTTGGATTTTTTTGTATACTATTGGATTTTAATACATCCTTATAGTAGTTTGAATTATACCAATCACTGGTCCATTCCCAAACATTACCTGCCATATCGTACAAGCCGTATGCGTTTGGAGGGTAGGACTTAACCGGGGCCCTTAACTCAAAACCATCTTTTTTACTATTCATGACCGGGAATTCCCCTTCCCAAGTATTAGCATATTTACTTAATGTAGAACTATCTTCGCCCCATAAGTATGTTGTTCCGTAGTTGCCAGCCCTAGCGGCCAACTCCCATTCTGCTTCTGAAGGCAGGCGCCTACCGGCCCATGCACAGTATGCCAGAGCATCTTCATATGCAATTTGCACTACTGGAAAATTTTCTTTGCCAACAATATCACTACTCGGCCCATTTGGATGTCTCCAATTGGCTCCAATGGTCCATGACCACCATTGTGAAAAATCAAATAAGTTCCGAACCGATGTTTTCGATTTTTTAAAGGTAAGTGCCCCTGGTTTTAAAATGGAATCATGGGGCTTTGTTGTACCTTCTGGTAACTGTTTTTTAAGTTCTTCCCAATCAATGGCTCGCTCTGCCACCGTTGAATATCCGGTGGCATTTACGAAAGCTGAGAATTGTGCATTGGTAACCTCGGTAATATCCATAAAAAAACCATCCACGGTTACTGGTATAGCAGGTTTTTCATGTTCCATTGCCATTTTATCTTGATCTACGGCACCTTGTAAAAAAGTAGCACCAGGAATCCAAACCATATTACTTGGCGTTTCAATATAATCTGGCTGATCTGTCAAAACCACTATTGGGTTTTCTAGAGTACTGCCTTCACTTTTAGGTTGGTCCGAATTCTTTTTCTTTATATCTCCACAATTAATATAACAAACCAAAATCGTTAAAAATCCTAAAACCGTAAACCCCTTTTTTATCATTACTTATCACTATTTAATGCACAAAAATATTTTATGGTATATAAAAAATGCACCAGTACCAAAATGGCATGGTGCATTAAAAAATTTAAAAAAAGAATATTAGTTTCCTTTCTTATAATCTTCCAAGAACTTAGCCAAACCACTATCCGTTAAGGGATGATTAAGAAGGCCTTTAATTGCAGAAAGAGGTCCTGTCATTACATCAGCACCAATTTTAGCGCAGTCAATCACATGCATTACGTGTCTTACAGAAGCCGCTAGAATTTCAGTTTCAAAACCATAATTATCATAAATTAACCTGATATCGGCTATTAAACCAAGTCCATCTGTAGAAATATCGTCTAAACGTCCTATAAACGGGGATACATACGTTGCCCCGGCTTTGGCTGCCAATAAAGCTTGACCTACTGAAAATACTAGAGTTACGTTCGTTTTTATCCCTTTGTCCGAAAAATACTTACACGCTTTTACACCATCAGCGATCATTGGCAGTTTAACTACGATCTGTGGGTTTAAAGCGGCTAATTTTTCTCCTTCGGCCACCATACCTTCAAAGTCGGTAGAAATCACCTCTGCACTAACATGGCCATCAACAACACTACATATTTTCTTGTAATGGTTTAAAATGTTTTCAGCACCTGTAATTCCTTCTTTTGCCATTAATGAAGGATTGGTTGTAACACCATCCAACACACCCATATCCTGGGCTTCCTTAATATCATCAATATTCGCAGTATCAATAAAAAATTTCATCCTTTATCTATTTATAATTATTTATTTAAAAATTGTTTCACCTGCTCAAAAACCTGATCTCCAGTAAAACCAAACTTCTCATCCAAAACATCTGCTGGGGCAGAATACCCGAAATGTTCTAGTCCAAAAACCTTTCCGTTTGGACCCGCAAGACCTTCCAGGTTTACAGGTAAACCAGCAGTAAGTCCAAATATTGGCTTGTTACTTGGTATTACATTTTCTTGGTACTCTTTGGTCTGTTGTCTAAAAATACCTTCGGAAGGTATAGAGGCTATATTTACCTTTAGATTTTCCTTTTCCTCCAAAAGTTTTGAAGCGGCCACCAAGGTAGCTACCTCTGATCCATTAGCTATCAATACAATATCTGGATCATTAACCTCTTGAACTAAATAGCCGCCTTTTTCAGCACCTAAAGCAGCTTCATAACGGCTTCCAGATTGCGCAGGTACATCTTTTATTCCTTGTCTAGACAATATTAAGCCCGTTGGCGTACTTTGGTTTTCCATAGCCATTTTCCAAGCTACATTAGTTTCCTGTGAATCTGCAGGACGTAATGCCACAAAACTTTGCTCATGGCTATGGTTTTTCAATTTCTCCAACAAACGAATTTGCGCCTCTTGCTCAATGGGTTGGTGGGTTGGACCATCTTCCCCTACCCTAAAGGCATCGTGCGTCCAAACAAATTTTACCGGTAATTCCTGTATGGCGCTTAATCGAATAGCAGGTTTCATGTAATCGGAGAAAACAAAGAACGTGGCAACCACAGGAATAATTCCACCGTGAAGGGCAATACCGTTTGCTAACGTAGCCATGGTCAACTCTGCGACCCCTGCTTGTAAAAATGCCCCTGAAAAATTATTTTTTTGAAGTACCGATGTTTTCTTAAGGAAACCATCAGTTTTGTCACTATTGGATAAATCGGCAGAGGAAACGATCATATTCTCCACATTTTCTGCTAAATAAGCCAAAACATTTGAAGAGGCAACACGAGTTGCCTGACCATCTTTCTGAGCCACAGAACTAAAGTCCAATTTAGGTAACTTACCTTCAAAGAAGCCATCTAATTTATTTGATAATTCAGAATTATCGGCTCGCCATGCATCTATTTCTTTTTTCTTTGCCTGAGCCGCATCTTTCTTACGGTTGATCACATCTTCGTAATAGGTTTCTACCTTATCATAAATAGCAAATGGATTATCTACACTTGCACCTAAATTCTCTAAGGTTTTTGCGTAATCTGCACCTGTATCCCCTATAGGCTTACCATGCAATTCCGTATAACCTTCATACATAGTACCATCTGCAGTTACACAACCTTTACCCATTATAGTCTGACCGATAATAAGCGTAGGTTTCTCTGTTTCTGCATTGGCATCTTTTAATGCCTGTCTAATTTGTTCATGGTCGTGCCCATCAATGGTAACTACTTTCCAACCCCATGCTTCATATTTCTTTGCGGTATCCTCTGAGGTAACCTCATCTGTTTTTGAAGATAACTGAACATCATTGGAATCATAGAACATTATAAAATTGTTCAACCCCAAATGTCCCGCAATACGACCTGCACCTTGTGAAATCTCTTCTTGGACACCACCATCAGATATAAATCCGTAAATTTTATGATTCATCCAATCACCAAAACGGGCCTTAAGGAACTTGGCAGCAATTGCGGCGCCTACTCCCATCGTATGGCCTTGCCCTAACGGACCGGAAGTGTTTTCTATACCTCTAGCAACATCAACTTCGGGGTGACCTGGAGTAACAGATTCCCATTGTCTAAAATTGGCAACGTCATCTTTGCTATAATTTCCTAATAAATAATATTGGGCATACATTAATGTTGACAGGTGACCTGCATCCATAAAAAAACGATCTCTGAAAGGCCAATGCATATCAGATGGATCATAGTTAAAAAACTCTGTGTATAGGATATGCATAAAATCTGCACCGCCCATTGGTCCACCTGGATGTCCTGAATTTGCCTTTTCTACCATGGCTACGGCAAGTGCCCTGATATTATCTGCTGCTAATTGGTCTAGTTCTTGATTCATTTCTAAAAATGGTTATTTTTTACGATTGTGATTCGTTCTTATGCTTGTTTTAATGCCACCAAAGATACCCTATTTGAAAGGTTTTTTAAAATAAATGAAACAACATAACAAAAAGGAAACCTGATAGTATACCTAAATCATTAATTTTCTTTCATCCGAAAGGGTTTTCGCAAACTTTAATTGTTAAATGTACTTTTACATTATAATTAACCTTCTGAATTTCAAAAACTTAATATTAAATGTATAAAAAACACTTAATTTTAATGATGCAATAGTAATAAATATAATTTTTATTTAAAACTAAAACCTAAAGAACCGTACTCCATAATAATCTAGTATGTGATTTTTTGAGTTTTTAGCATATTTTAATGTATAAGTACCTAGGACACCATTTTTAGCGGCGATTTGTTACATTTTTTCTTACGTTTCTTTTGTAACTTATTCCACCAAATCAACGTACCGGTTATAGGCAAACTTGTAGCAATTAAACAGGTAATAAAGTAGATTGTTTTAGAAAACCAACCAAATATAGTCCCGGTATGGATAGGTTTAATTAACGAAGCTATTTGCACATTTAAAGGTTTATCACTAAAAAGTTCTTTATTTAAGACGGTACCATCCCTATCCAAAATCAACTTATCTGAAGTTACAGGAGATAATGAAGACGCATTACTCTTGGCAATGCTATAAACCCTTTTTTCTGTAGAGACAAAAGACAGACTGGTAGTTCCTTCATAGTTTAGTTCGGAGTTCGAAATCTTCATAATTTCTTCTAATGAAAGCCCTTTTATGGTATCAGATAACTGAGACTCGAACTTTGGACCACCTCCCCTACTTCCAAAAACCTTAGTGCCCAAAACAGCACTGCTGGCATCCCTGTACCATTCAAAAGACCAACAAAGTCCGGTCAATGTCATAATAACCAAATATACACAGGCATAGAAACCCAGCGTATTATGTAAATCATGGTTGATTCGCTTCCAATTGGCTGAAAATTTAACTTTAAAACCAGATTTGAAATTTTTCCATTTTAATTTCTTAGGAAACCAAAGGTAGAGTCCGCTAATGGACAGAAATAAAAAAATCAAGGTAGCTACCCCAACAATAGGTCTTCCAATTTTACTATCCAACAATAGCCAACGATGCATCCTAAACATTGTCATGAAAAAACCATCCAAAGAGGATTTTTGCTTTTGCTGGTATACTCCGGTGTAGGGATTAACCAAATAGGTGTTGCCTCGTCTTTGATTGGGGTCTGTCTTTACAGAAAATTGATAGGGTTCATGTTCATGGTAAGAAATGGTAACGCTATTTACTATACCCTCCTTTTCCAAATTCTGCATTAAGTTCGAAATAGACTTTTTGCCATTGCCATTAGATTTGACAACCATCTCCTCTATGAACAATTCTTTGATCTCGTCTTCAAAAGTTAACAATGTTCCACTGAAACAAACGAGAAAAAGAATAATACCACTGCCTAGCCCTAGCCAAAGGTGAAGGTCATTCATCAATTTTCTAAATGTAAATTTTATCATGTGTTGTTTGAATTTCGGCTAAAACTAGCAACAAAGAACGAAGTTCGCAAATTATTTTTATTAATTCTAAATAAGAATAGTAAATAAATCGTACACACATCCCTTAATAAAAAAACCCACTTAAAAGTGGGCTTTATACGTTTCTTAATAAAAAGTTTTATTGTTGGGCCATTTCCAAATTTATGGTAAACTCTACGTCATTACCAATTGCAGCACTCTCACCACCTACTCCAAAATCAATTCTATTGATCGTTCCTGTAATTTTAAGGCCTGCCTTTAATTTTTGACTACGTTGATCGGTAATTACGCCATTCACTTTGCCTTCCAAGGTCACAGATTTTGTTATACCGTGCATTGTAAGGTCCCCTGTCATGTTAAAAGTTTTGTCCCCAGTTTTTTCAACGGAAGTAGTCTTGAATGTAATGGAAGGATTAGATTCCACATCAAAGAAATCGGCACTTTTCAAGTGACCATCCCTTCGTTCGTTATCCGTGTCTATACTTGCAGTATTTATTGACACGTCAAAAGATGGGGTCATAAAAGTGTCATCAGCCGTGGCTGTAATTTCAAATTCATCAAAATTTCCCTCAACCTCTGAAATCAATAAATGTGTAATGGCAAAACCCACCTTGGAGTGTGCATTATCGGCCTTCCACGTAGATTGTGCAATAAGCGATGTACCTACAAGAAGTGATAAAAGAAATACTGTTTTTTTCATAATGTTCTGATTTTAAATTTTGGTTAATATATAAATAATAGGTTACTCATTTTTAATATGGTTTCTTTAGTTTATGTTAAAAAACATGTAATTAAAACCTACGTTGCTGACCAGAATACTGCATGGCCTCGCCTTTTCCAAAACCATAACTAAAACCTAGTGCTATAAAACGTCCTCTCTGCCCTCTGTCATATACCTCAAAATCGTTTTGGGCTATTTGGTTTTCATTTACTCTGGAAGCAAAAAGGTCCCTTACACTTAAACTTAATACGGCCTTCCCTTTAAGAATGTCCTTACGCAGCCCTAAATCCAAGAATAAATTATCACTACGTACACCTTGAACAGTTTTTACCTTAGATTGATAGTTACCCGTTGTTTGTAATTCAAAATCTGCCGGTAGTTGTACCTTTGCCATTAATTTTGATGACCACTGATCTCCACTAAAATCAAAAACCGTATCCTCAAAAGTACCTTCCCTTGTGAAGGTAGTATAGTTGAAATCCCCGTTTAAAGACATCCAATTAAAAGGACTATACTTTGCATTGAACTCTAAGCCTGTTAAGTTGTTTTTCCCAATGTTCTCAGGTCTAACGGTATTTACATTATTTTCAAAAACGGAAATCCTTTCAATAACATCGGTGGTGTATCTATAAAATACCCCAAAATTAATAGATGCTTTACCTAAAATATAAATACTCGTAATCTCATACGAATCGGTATACTCTGGTTGTAGATTGGGATTTCCTTGTCGAATACTAAAATTGTTTCGGATATTAAAAAATGGATTTAAATCCCATAATCGCGGTCTGTATACTCGTTTAGAATACCCCGCTTGCATGGAAATTTTCTCAGTGAATTTATATGACGTATGAACACTAGGGAACAAATTGGTATAGTTCTGTTCGTTTTCCTCATTTGTATTGGCCAAATATGTGTTTAGCAAAGTTTGCTCTAGTCGCAACCCTCCTTTTACGCCCCATTTTTCGCCTTCATATGATCCTGTGCCATAAAACCCTAAAACGTTCTGGTTAAATTCAAATAGATTGGTAAGTCCTGGATCTACAATAAAATTACTGCCATCAAAATTACTTACCTCATAATCATTGTTTACATCATTAATAACATATTGTGCACCTGTTTCCATTTTCCATTTTTCGGTAAACGGTTTGGTGTAGTCCAATTTAAACGTGAATACAGCTTCTTTAAAATCAGTCCTGGTTTTTTGTTCTGCATCATTGTCACTGCCACTAATAGTTTCATTTATAAAGTCTGAAGATTGATCTTTTGCGAATAAACTTCCTAATGAGCTAAAAATCAAGTTATGGTCCTCATCTCCTTTAAAATCTTTTTTATACTGAAGTTCAAACTGTAGCTTTGGGTTTTCTGCCTCTGTAACCTCGGTACGTTGCCATTCTGAAGTGATGTTTCCAGCACCATCTAAAGAGGTGAACCCTGTTGCAGAAGGTTGATCCTCAATTTCCATGGCAAAGTTTCCTGACAAGGTTAGCACATTACTATCGGTAATGTAATAATCTGTCCCTAAAACCAAATTATAAAAGGTCTCATTTCTATATTCTGTTCCCGCGGATAATACCGTGGTATTATTCACTAAATCTACATTACGGTTTTCTGTATCCTCAGGCAACTCCCTTATTCCAAAGCCAATCTGACTGAATAAATTAAATTTTTCACTTCTTTTATTCAAACTGATACCAACACTATGTGCATCAGGAGCCCCGGTATTTACGGATACTGAACCATTAAACCCCTTTCTCTGGTCTTTTTTGATGACTATATTTATAATGCCCGATGTACCTTCTGCGTCATACTTGGCAGATGGGTTGGTAATAACCTCTATCCTATCTATCATGTCAGCGGTTATGGTGCCCAAGGTATTTCCTTCCTCACTTGCGATTACAGATGGTTTACCATTGATTAGAATTTGTACGCCTTGACTTCCCCTTAAACTTATCTGCCCTTCAATATTTACATTTACTGACGGTACATTGTTCAAGACCTCCAATGCACTTACCCCTGTACTGCTTATATCTTTCCCTACGTTGAAAACTCGTTTGTCCAACTTAAATTCAGTCCTTGAAATTTCCCCTTGCACAACAACCTCTTGTAATTGCTGTGCATCCTCTGAAAGTACCACGGTACCTAAATTTATACTCTTTCCTGTGGTAACGGGTTGCCCAAACGTTTTCGAGGTAAAACCAATAAAACTAATTTCAATGTAGAAATTATCGGCATCGGTCTCAATTGAAAAAGAACCGTCATCCAAGGTCGTAGTTCCCGTTATTGGCTTTTGGGTTTCTGGATCAGCAACCAGAACAGTAGCAAAAGCAATAGGTTGGGCAGTAGTTTCCTCAATAACCAAACCCGTTATAGTTTTTATTTTTTGTTGTGCGAACAACCCATTCAATCCCATTAAAAATACTAGTATGGGATACATCAACAACATCTTCTTTTTCATGTTTTTCCTTAATTTGTTCATATACAAAAATGTAAAACTTTCTTGGTTTAGGCCTCTTAAATTCTGTAAACGTCAAAGGTACCACCGCAAACGACAAAAGAGGATTAAGTTGACGTTGACCCGATTAATTCTGTCGATGGCACAATTTAAAAATTGTTTTTGCTACAATTTTATATTTTAGTATTATGACGCAAAAACCATTTGTATTTAATAGTACTATCAAGGAAGTTATTTTCCAGATTTTGCTACACATTGTACTGTTTTTGTTCTTTTCGTTTGACCGATATCAACCTCAAATCCAAGAATTTAAAATAATGGCATTTCTTAATTATGCCATTGGTGCCTTTGTTATTAACTATATATTACTACCTAAGTTATTTTACAGGAAAAAATATATTTACTTTTTACTAACTGTAGCTATTATCATTACGGTTATTATTTATATAGAAGAGTTTGTACTTGAAAAAATTTACTATCCAGATACCAGAGGTACAAAATTTTTGGGCATAATTTATTGCATGCTAGATGTTATGCCCGTGATTACAATTTTAACGGGTTTCAAATTTGCTTGGGATGCCTCAAAAAAACAGCTTCTGGTAGAAACCCTACAATCATCAGTAAAAGAAAGTGAACTACAATTTTTAAAATCGCAGATCAACCCACACTTTCTCTTTAATAACTTAAACAACCTTTACTCATATGCCATAGAACAATCGCCGAAAACACCTTCTATTATTTTAGAACTTTCCTCTGTACTTAGATACATGTTGTATGATTGTAAGGAAGATTATGTTTCCCTATCAAAGGAGATTGAGCACCTTAAAAACTTTACACAACTAAACGAATTACAAATAGAGGAACGCGGTGAAGTCCGTTTTGATACTAAAAACATAAAGTCCCACTATCAAATTGCACCACTAATTTTATCAGTTTTTATTGAAAACGCTTTTAAACACAGTACGGCCAGCCAATCTGAGGATATTTTCATTAATATTGACATAAAGGTTGACGAGCAGGACCTACTGGTGTTTGAATGCCAAAACTCCTACTTGCCCTTAGGCAACACAGAAAGCCTTTCTAAAGGAATTGGACTTAGCAATGTTAAGAAAAGATTGGAATTACTATATCCCAATGCCCATGAACTTAGTATTGTAGCGGAAGAAAATATATATCATGTCACACTTAAAATGAAATTGAAAACCTGAATATGTTGGTTCATTGTATTATCATAGAAGATCAACCACCAGCACAGCGTGTACTTCAAAAGTTCATTGCTGAAATGGAAACCATGGTGTTAAAAGGGGTCTTTGCCGACGCACTAAAGGCTATCGAATTTATTAACTCGGAATCGGTAGACTTAATTTTTCTGGATATTCACCTACCAAAAATTTCAGGAATAGATTTTCTAAAAACCCTACATAAACCACCTAATATAATCCTTACCACGGCTTTTTCTGAATATGCCTTAGAAAGCTATGATTACAATGTGGTTGATTATCTATTGAAACCATTTTCCTTTGAACGCTTTGTTAAAGCAGTATCCAAAATAAAAACAAAGGATACATTAACACAAAAGGAGCCTAAGGCTTCTAAAATGGCTACAAACAAGGAATTTATCTTTGTTAAATGTGGATATGAACTTGTAAAGATAGATATTGACCAAATTAGATATATTCAGTCAGATGCAGACTACACAGAACTTTATACAAACGACAAAAAATATTTGACTCCAGAACCATTACGACATTGGGAAGAAAATCTTGACACCAAAACCTTCATGCGTATACACCGTTCCTATATTGTGAACACCTCAAAAATTGAAAAGATAATCGGTAATAAGGTAAGACTTGATCAAAATACCAGCCTACCTATAGGTAGGGCCTTTAAGGAGAATTTTATACGATTAGTAACCAAATGAACCAATATTAACACAAATGAAAAAATTAGTCATTCTTATAATACTACCGTTTCTTCTTAACTGTATCCAGAGTATCGGGCAAGAAACCACAAAAAAAAAGGAGGAAAAAGTACAGCCAAACTTTCTTAAATTCTTTGCCGAATTAGATCGTAAGGCCCTTGCCGAAAAGTTTAAAGGAATACAGACTTCCGATGGTGAAATTGCAAACCTTTTCCCAATTCGTTCAACAGGAGTATCCACGGCTCCAATTACCGATGCTGCAAAGAAATTTTTAAATAGCCTAAATCAGGAACAATTGGCAAGAACCACTTTTGACATAGATGATCCTGAATGGAGAAAGTGGTCCAATGTTGATAATGGCATCTTTAAGCGCCAAGGAATATCCTTAAAGGAAATGAGTACTGACCAAAAGGAATCCGCATTTTCATTAATGCAAGAATCGCTGAGTGCAAAGGGACTACAACTCAGCAAGGATATTATGAAGACCGATCATACTTTGGCCGAGCTGAACAACAGACCAGATATTTTTAGCGAAGAATTATATTTTTTTACGGTGATGGGAACACCTTCAACATCAGAACCATGGGGATGGCAATTGGATGGGCATCATCTTGTCATCAACTATTTTGTAATGGGTGACCAAATTGTAATGTCACCAGTGTTTATGGGCGGAGAACCTATATTGACAACTACTGGGAAATACGCTGGCAATACATTGTTTCAGGATGAGCAGAATATGGGGCTTTCCTTTATGCAATCCCTTACATCGGAACAACAACAAAAAGCCACTCTTGAAAAAGAAAAAAAACATAATGACAATAAAGCAGAAGCTTTTAAGGACAATATAGTTTTGGAGTATGAGGGACTATCTGTAGCTCGTTTATCTGAAGAAAAAAAACAGGCTCTTTTAAAGTTGATATCCCAATATGTGGGCAATATGAAAGAGGGACATCGAAAGATCAGAATGGATGATATCAAGGACCACTTAAATGATACTTGGTTTGCCTGGAATGGTACTATTACCGATGATGCCGTATTCTACTATAGAATACATAGCCCCGTAGTACTTATAGAGTTTGACCATCAAGGAGTGGTAGGCGTTCCCAATGTTGAGCATAGGGGCCCTACCCGCAATCATATTCACACTGTGGTTAGAACACCTAACGGAAATGATTATGGTAAAGATTTATTAAAACAACACTTGGAAAAAGCACATCAAAACTAAAACACATTTAATATGAAAAAAATCACATTAATAACCTTATTGACCCTAAGTGCAAATCTTTTTGCACAAAGAGACTTGAGCAACGTAGAGATTACCTCAGAAAAGCTAACTGAAAATGTGTATGTGCTTTTTGGTGCCGGTGGAAATATAGGAGTTGCCATTGGGGAGGATGCTGCTTACCTAATTGACGACCAATTCGGAGCATTGACCGAAAAAATAGTGACCCATGTAAAAACGATAACGGATAAGCCTGTTAGTTTTGTACTTAATACACACCTGCATGGCGACCATACCGGCGGTAATGAAAATCTAGCGAATGCCGGTGCCCTTATTATTGCCCATGACAATGTACGAAAGAGAATGGTCTCTGCCGAAGAGCCCCAACCCAAAGAAGCATGGCCAGTTGTTACCTTTAACGATAAAATGACCCTTTACCTTAAAAATGGAAAGAGCGTGCATGCAATGCACGTAAATCCAGCGCATACCGATGGGGATACGTATTATTATTTTCCTGAAGACAACGTGATTCATATGGGAGACAACTTCTTTAGTGGACGCTACCCTTATATAGACCTAGGGTCAGGCGGTGACATTGATGGTTTGATTTCCAATGTTTCCATGGCTTTGGAACTTATTGATGATACTACTAAAATAATACCTGGACATGGGGAAATTTCTTCAAAAGAAGATTTGAAGAATTATACGGATATTTTAGTTATCTTAAGGGAACGAGTCAAAAAGGCTAGAGATGAGGGTAAATCCCTTGAAGAAATGCAACAAATGGGATTGTCCAAAGAGTGGGACGAAACACATGGGCAAGGCTTTATCAATGCGGACAGGATAATAGAATTCATTTATAAATCGGCAGACTAAAAATTGGATATCATGAAAAAATTAACAAAAGAAGACATTAAACAAGAAGTATTTGATTTGTATGATGATTATGCCCATAATAGGGTTAACAGAAGAATATTTTTAGATAAACTATCTACCTATGCCGTTGGGGGAATAACTGTGGGTTCCTTGCTCAGCTTTATTTCACCTGATTATGTTAAAAAAATACAGGTTTCTCAAGATGACCCTAACTTAAAATCAGAATATATACATTATGATTCCCCAAAAGGTGGTGGTTCAATTAAGGCGTTACTATCAAGACCATCGGAAGCTAAGGAAAAACTACCGGGCATAGTGGTAGTACATGAAAATAGAGGTTTAAATCCTCATATTGCAGATGTGGGGAGACGTGCCGGATTAGCTGGTTTTATTTCCATTGCACCAGATGCGTTGACCCCATTGGGAGGTTATCCTGGTAACGATGATGATGGTCGAGAATTACAGCGTAAAAGGGATCGTAATGAAATGCTAGAGGATTTTATCGCGGCTTTTGAATATTTAAAAAATCATCCAGAATGTAATGGCAAAGTTGGCGTTGTAGGATTCTGTTTTGGTGGCTGGATATCCAATATGATGGCTGTAAAAGTACCAGATCTTGGTGCTGCCGTACCCTTTTATGGCGGACAACCTACAGAAGGAATTGAAAACATAAACGCCCCGTTATTGCTACACTTTGGAGAATTGGATACTCGGGTAAATGCGGGTTGGCCAGCCTATGAGGAAGCATTAAAGCAAAACGGCAAGGAATACGCGGCTTTTATTTATGAAAATGCAAATCACGGTTTTCATAATGATACCACACCTAGATATGACCGTGAAGCAGCTGAACTTGCTTGGCAGCGAACTATTGATTTCTTTAAGGAAAAGCTTACCTAGTGCACCTGTGCTATGTCCACTGATACCTTTAACTTGCTTTTTCCACTTCCATAAACTACCCCTTTGAGTGGTGGTACGTCATAATAGTCCCTACCCCAACCTACCACAATATGTTGGTCTTTGGGAATCTGATTATTGGTAGGGTCAAAATCTACCCATCCAAAACCAGGAATAAAAATGGAAAACCAGGCATGTGAGGCGTCGGCACCTACTAGTTTTGCCTTTCCGGGTGGGGGAAGTGTTTCTATATAACCACTTACGTATCTAGCGGGTAATCCCACGGAACGTATGCAGGCAATGGCAATTTGTGCAAAATCTTGGCAAACCCCTTTTTTAAGCCTAAATACTTCTTCTATTGGTGTTGAAATACTTGTAAACCCTGAAACAAAATCAAAATCGGTATAAATACGTTGCATCAATTCAAAGGCGGCATCAAAAACGGAGCGATTTCCCTGGAAAGAAAGTTCAGCGTATTCTCTAATATTTTTATCGGTCTTTCGAATAAAAATCGATTCCAACACATATTGTTTCGCTTCCAAAACCCAAGGATCATTCCCATTAAGAGCAAAAAGCGCATCGTTCATTGTCACATTTTTACATGAGTCTGAATAAAATGAATCATGAAAACCGGTATAATCCCTATTGATCCTACTTTTAGTGGTCACTCTTAAAACTTGATGTTCCTTCTGTATGGAAAAACGGGTAATAAAATTTCCAAAAAAATCCTCCCGCTCAGATATTTCCGTGGGTTTGGGACTAATTTGAATCTTATAGTCCAACAATTCCTGACCATTTGACTTTCTTGGCCTTAATGTTGCAATATTATGGCAATAGTTAACAGGTGCGTTGTATTTGTATGTGGTAATGTGGGTTACGTTAAAGACCATGCTTAGATTGGAAAAGACTGTGCAAACAACTGTGTTTGTTTGTCGGTATGGTTAAAATAAGTTCCTGTAATAGATTGGGATGTTTTATATAATAACTCGGAGAGTTCATCAAATAATTTGTCCAAATCTTCCCGAACCACATCCTCATCAGATTTTGTGGCACTTAATTTTGATGATTCTGCTAAACGTAATTTTGAAAATGCATTGAAAACATATTTCTGGTAATTCGTAAGCTGATGGTCTTTCTTGGAATGAGGCAATCTTGCGATATCTTTTTGTAATCTATTGATCATAAAAGTCAATGATCTTGCATATTCCAAATCCAGCACCACTAAATCCAACACAGGCTCCAACTGTATAAAAGAACGATAACTATACCTATAAATATTTAAACTTTCATGGCTCGTTAACAAATACTCCAAAAGATCATATTCTATCTGTGTCTCATATTTAACCGATAACAAAGATCTACATTTGGTAATGGTCAACATACTTTGTTCCAATTGCAGACCAATGAAGTAAAGTAATAGTCCCTGCTGAACCATGATACTCTCCTCAATGAGGCCCATAAAAGCAATTAATCGCGTAATCAATTGATTTAGCACCTTAAGAATCCTTTGGATAGAGGGAGTTTCCTCTTCTTGAAAAGCTTGCCATAATTTTTGAATATTTTCAAAAACACGCCACATGTCCGAAGACCATAAATTTCTAATGGAATAGTAGGAATTACTAAACATATCAATAGTGTGTGCCAGACTTCCAACTCTATCCCTATTTCGAATAACAGATAGCATTTCTGCATACGGATTTTCCATGGCCTGTTGCCCATCCTTTGACTTTTCTGCAAAACCTGGATAGGTTCCCGTCAATTGTGTAACTGCTTTAAATAGTACTTGAAGTTTTATGGAATCGGGAGTTTCATTCCTATTTTCTACCACTGCCATTTGCCGCATAACCATACGGATAAAACGAGCATTCACTAGGGTCCTTCCAACATAGCGACCTGCCCAATAAAGATTTTCTGCTGTTAAACTTGGTAAATCATCTAACCCAGAAATGGCAATGGATGATTTTTGTTCCCAATTTCTTTTTTTGTCTTCCTTTACGTTATTGTCCTCCAAAATCCAAAAATCCTTACTCGTACCACCCCTTTGATTTGAAACCCTAACGGTATCACTATCAGGGGCTACACGTACCAATCCACCAGGCATAATACGATAGCCATCACCAAAAGCGATGGAGAATGCCCTAGTAACCACATTTCTTGGTGCCAAGCTATCAAGTGTGAGGTTAGGCGCCGTAGAGAAATTGATCTGTTCTTGTGCCACAAACCGATACGGACGCTCCAAAATTTGATTTTTTAAGGATTCAAGTTCTTTAGGGTTCAGAAATTTACCAAAATAAATATTTTCCCTGTTCGTCCGGTCTATTCTTTTTATAACCAATGATGAAAGGTTTTCTAGAACGTAATTCCTTTCCTTTTCCTGTCCACACCACCAAGAGGCAATCTGGGGCAATAGCAATTCCTCATTTAAAAAGTATTTGCAAATGGCCGGCATAAATGGGATTAAGCCTGGATTTTCGATAATGCCACTTCCCACAGGGTTTATTACGGATACGTTTTTCCTGCGGACCACATCTAACAATCCGGCTACTCCAAGATGGGAATCCTCCCGTAGTTCCAGTGGGTCTGTAAATGCGTCATCGACCCTACGGAGTACAACATCTATTCGCTTTAGACCATGAAGGGATTTCATCCACAAGTAGCCATCCCTTACCACTAGATCATTTCCTTGCACTAACGGATACCCTAAAAATGATGCTAAATAGGCGTGTTCAAAATAAGTTTCATTATGTGACCCAGGGGTAAGGATTACGATATTTGGATTGTCTTTTTTACTTGGAGAAGCATCAATAAGCATTTGATGAAAATCCTTAAAAAAACCTGACAAACGCGTAACATTCATCTTGGCATACATTTCCGGAAGGGTTCTGCTGGTGGTAGACCTGTTCTCCAGTGCATAACCCATACCTGAAGGTGCCCCAGTACGATCATTTACCACCCATAACCGTCCATCGGTTCCTCGAGCCAAATCTGCCGCATAAATAGATAACAATTTTTCTGAAGTATAAGTTATACCCGAACATTGTCTTAAAAAACCCCTATGACCATAAATAACTTCATGTGGTAGTACTCCTTCCTTGATAAGTTTACGCTCTCCATATACATCCGCCAACACCAAGTTTAAAAGCTCTGCACGTTGTTTAAGCCCAGCTTCTACGTTCTTCCATTCGTTCTGGTGCATCAACAAAGGAACCACATTAAGGCTCCATGGACGATGCATTCCTTGTGGGTCGTTGTAAACGTTGTAAGTAACCCCGTTTTCAGAAAGCATCCAATCGATGTCTTTTTGGCGTCCTATTAATCCGTTAACACCCATTTGATCAAAACTGGCAAACAGTTTTTTCCAATGGGCTTTTACGCCATTATCCGAGTTAAACAACTCATCATTTCCAAATTTTGTGGTATAGCTATCTAACCAGCTCGTCTTCGTAGTTGTTGGCATTAAATTTCACAAATTACTTCTTTCTCAAATCCGTCACATGTGGGTATTCTGGATTAATAGGAATCTCCTTGTATACAAAGGTATTGGAAGCAACCTTAGGTTGTACCATTCTGCCTGTAAAATTTGTTGAAGGTTCCATTTCCATCGGCGTCACCTCACCTTGCGTATGGCCAAAGTCCCAGAAACGGTTTATCCTCCTAGACTCTGCCTCGTAACTATTTACCGGATAAGAATCATAGGAACGCCCCCCTGGATGCGATACAAAATAAGTACAGCCCCCAATGGATTTGCTGTTCCAGTCATCCACAATATCAAAAACCAAAGGTGTGTCAACACCTATTGTAGGGTGTAACGCAGACCATGGCTCCCATGCTTTAAAACGTACTCCAGCTACATATTCCCCTTTGGTCCCTGTAGGGCTCAATTCAATTTTTACGCCGTTGCATGTTAGTGTATACCGTTCCTCTGTGAAGTTTTTTAATTTTACCTGAACCCTTTCCAAAGAAGAATCGACATACCTTGCCGTGCCCCTACCGGACATTTCCTCTCCCAATACGTTCCAAGGTTCAATGGCCATCCGCAATTCCAATTGAATGGAGTTAATTTCGACCATACCATACAATGGAAATCGGAATTCAAAAAATGGATCAAACCAATCCAGCTTAAAGGGGTAACCGGCATCATTCAACTGCTCAACAATATCCTTTATGTCGTCTTTCACATAATGCTCCAACAAAAATTTATCATGCAGTTCGGTACCCCACCGCACCAAATCGTGTTTATATGGTTTTTTCCAAAACCAAGAGACAAGGGTCCGTACCAATAACATTTGCATTAAGCTCATTTGGGCATGGGGGGGCATATCAAAAGCCCTAAGCTCCAAGATGCCCAACCGTCCTGAGGAGGAATCGGGTGAGTATAATTTATCGATACAAAATTCAGCGCGATGTGTATTCCCTGTTATGTCCGTCAATAAATGACGAAATAAACGGTCTGTTAACCAAAAAGGAACTTCCTTATCCTCAGGAATTTGTGAAAAGGCAATCTCCAGTTCATATAAATTTTCCAACCGAGCCTCGTCTACACGCGGTGCCTGACTTGTAGGGCCAATAAAAGCTCCTGAAAACAAGTACGACAATCCAGGATGATGTTGCCAAAAAGTCAATAGGCTTCGTAACAGTTGTGGGTCTCGCAACAAGGGACTATCGGCAGGTGTCACACCGCCTAAAGTAACATGATTTCCTCCGCCTGTTCCTGTGTGCTTACCATCTAACATGAACTTTTCGGTTCCCAAGCGGGACTTTTTAGCCTCTTCGTAAAGTTTCAAGGTATTGTCGGTAAGTTCTTTCCAATTGTTAGCGGGATGAACATTGACTTCTATGACCCCAGGATCAGGGGTTACCTTCAATACTTCTAACCTATTGTCCCGTGGCGGTTCATAACCTTCTAAAATTACCGGTACCTGTAACTCTTTTGCCGTAGCTTCAATACTGGCAACCAAATCCAAAAAATCTTCTGCACTATCCAAAGGAGGCATAAATAGAAACAATTTATCTTCCCTAACCTCAGCGCATAGGGCGGTTCGTACAAAAGGTTGCTTGTTAATTTTGTTGACAAGGCCAACAGATATACGTTCTTGTAAATCAACACCATAAGGCTTTAAATTTGGCTTAGGCTCAAAAAGCTCTGGCTCTGCAGTTGGTTCGGATGGCACTTCGGGATCTTTTGGTAAGGACTCCAATGGTAAACGCAGCCCTATAGGCGAATTCCCGGGGGTCAAAAACAGGTGTTTCCCCCTTAGCTCCCAAGGGTTTGTAATCCATAAGGATTCTTTTTTGGCCAAGGGAAATACATGTCCCACCGTCTTACCAATACCTTGCTCCAAAATCTCTCCCAATTTTCTTCGAAGGGCCGTATCCTTTGTATTGTAATCCTTTGGATTTATATCTATAGGCAACTTACGCTCCTCCCATAAAAAGTAAAACGCATCCTCATAAGCTGGCATAATGGAATCAGCCGGACATTTTAAATAATTGCTCAGGGTTTGGAGGAATTTATGAGAAATATCTTTAGGTAGCTCATACTTTTTGGTAAAAGAGGCTAACCATTTTGGTTCATTCCATATCACATCACCATCCTTTCGCCAATGCACACCGATCAACCATCGAGGCAAGGGTTCTCCAGGGTACCATTTTCCTTGTGCATGGTGCAACATGCCCCCTTTTCCAAAGGTTTCCAATAAGCGTAAGGAAAGAGCACTTGCCAATTGACGTTTGTGGTCACCATCGGCAGCGGTATTCCATTCCTCAGATTCCATATCGTCTATTGATACAAAAGTAGGCTCCCCACCCATGGTTAACCTAACATCATTTTGTTGCAACTCCTCTTCTACCTTAAATCCCAAATTGTAAATGGCGTTCCATTGGTCTTCTGTATATGGTTTGGTTACCCTGGGCGATTCAAATATTCTTGTTACGGAATTTTCAAACTCAAATTCAGTCTCGCAAGGGTCTGTAAGCCCATACACTGGTGCTGCACTTTCAAACGATGGCGTACATGCCAAAGGAATATGCCCTTCCCCAGCCAATAAACCGGAAGTAGCATCCAAACCGATCCAACCTGCCCCTGGTAAATATACCTCAGCCCAAGCATGAAGATCAGTGAAATCCTCTTCGGGCCCAGAAGGTCCGTCCAAGGACTTTTCATCCGCTTTCAATTGCACAAGGTATCCCGAAACAAAACGCGCCGCCAAACCCAAATGTCTCAAGGTCTGAACCAATAACCAAGCAAAATCACGGCACGAGCCCAACTTTTTATCCAAAGTTTGTTCGCATGTCTGAACCCCGGGCTCCATACGAATGGTATAATTCAAATAGTTATAAAGATCTTGGTTAAGACCGGTTAAAAAATCGATACTACGTTTTGGTGATCTATCAATGGTCTTTAACCAATCTTGTAGCAAGGTTCCATCCTCGGTTATCTCCAAATAAGGTAGCAGTTCCTTTTTTAGCTCGGGTTTGTAGGTAAATGGAAATTCTTCAACGGATTCCTCCACAAAAAAATCAAACGGATTAATGGTTTTCATATCCGCAATAATTTCGATATCTATGGACAGTTCATCGGTTTTTTCCGGAAAAACGATACGGGCCAGATAATTCCCAAATGGGTCTTGTTGCCAATTAAAAAAATGATTTTCTGGTTTAATCTTTATGGAATAAGCCTCAATGGGAGTCCTACTATGTGGCGCAGGCCGTAATCTAAAAATATGTGGGGAAAGGTTCACCCTTCGATCGTATTTGTATTTTGTCTTATGTCTGATCGCTACTTTTAGAGCCATAGTATTGTCTTGTTATCAATAGTATCTAAGATAACCACTTAATTAGCAACTAATGGGATTTGTGGATATTAACTGCTCATTTTTATCCATACCACAGTTATAGGGTCCTTTTTTGCATTATCAATAATCAATCTTCAAATTTCATCTTAAGGACATATTTAGTATTGATGTTCAAACCTTTTTCTAAGACCTAAAATAAATTGTAGGCAATTACAGCGTTTATTAATGTTTTTGGCGCTTCTTAATTGTATTTGGAAGACGGATATAGATTGTGAAAAAAAAGTTCTAACATACTATAGAATAATGATCCCAACCTCGGAAGAAACACAAATAAGTAACTGTATTTCAAATATATAACAAAATTCAACCAATATAAATGCGTTGTTTTTAGAAGCTAAACAGAGGTGATACGGACTTGTCGTTTCCTATCATGGGACCATCTTTTTAAAAGAGTATTAAGAGTATACTACTAAATGATTTTTATCATTTTAAATTTAATTGTTCTTTTTAGCTTTGTAACCTTTGTTACCTATTTAAATGGAATCTTGGCTTATTTTTGACCTTAAAATTTATTTTATGTTCGCTAAAGGTTCCAAAGTATATACCATATTATTTTTAAAATGCCCTAGATGTCAAGAAGGTGATTTTCTTGAGGCAAACCCTTATAAATTAAGTAACTTTAATAAAGTTAAGGAACGTTGTCCCAAATGTGAACTTAAGTATAGTTTAGAACCAAGTTTTTATTATGGCAGTATGTACGTTTCGTATGCTGTGGGTATAGCAGTTGCCGTGGCAGTATATGTACTGACATTAATTTTTGGTTTGGAATTAAATGTGGCCAAGCTTTTTGGACTAATGGTCACAACTTTAGTATTGGCGATGCCTTGGATAGCTGCTGTTTCAAAATCTATTTGGGCAAACATCTTTTTTAAGTATGACAAAAATATAGCGGAACAAGTAAAATAAGATAACATCAATGATACAGGAACTTACTGATAGTTACGGTGATATATTTGAAAAGGAATTATTAAATGAAATTCTACAAGTAGGTACTTTCAAAGAAGTGCCCGAAGGATTTAAATTAATTGAAATAGGAGAGTATATCAAGGGGATGCCCCTACTGATTTCAGGTGCTATCAAAATATTAAGAGAGGATAATGATGGTGATGAATTACTGCTATACTATCTAGAAAAAGGAGATACCTGTTCTATGACCCTTGCTTGTTGTATTGGTGATACCAAAAGTGAAATTAGGGCCATTACGGAGACCGATACCAAATTAATCATGGTACCCATTCAAAAAATGGAAGAATGGACCGCTAAGTATAAATCTTGGCGAAATTTTGTTTTTAACAGTTATCATATTCGGCTTAACGAACTACTTCAGACATTAGACAGCCTTGCATTTGATAAAATGGATGCCAGGTTGGTAAGCTATTTAAAAGAAAAGGCACGTATAAATAAGGAGGATATCATTCACAATACCCATCAAGAAATCGCCTACGAACTCCATAGTTCAAGGGTGGTCATATCCAGACTTCTCAAAAAGTTGGAGCAATTGGGAAAAATTGAACTTCACCGAAATTATATCAAAATCCTAGACCTATAAGGCTTTGTAACCAATGTTACTGTATAGGGTGCTTTAGAAGTATATTTTTGTTGAAAATTATTTTCTATGCTCAAACGGTACTTGCCAATTCTAGAGTGGTTACCATCTTATAAAAAATCTTACTTGTCTGGCGACATTAGTGCTGGGATTACGGTAGGGATTATGTTGATACCACAAGGTATGGCCTATGCCATGATTGCCGGTCTACCGCCTGTATTTGGTCTATATGCCTCCTTGATCCCCCAGATTATATATGCATTATTGGGCACTTCACGCCAATTGGCGGTAGGACCTGTTGCCATGGATTCTTTGCTAGTAGCTTCTGGACTAGGGGCGTTAGCTATTTCTGGCATAGATGAATATATTTCAATGGCCATATTTCTAGCCTTGTTCATGGGTCTTATTCAACTAGGATTGGGACTGTTACGCATGGGTTTTTTAGTGAATTTTCTCTCGAAACCAGTAATCAGTGGATTTACTTCGGCAGCGGCCATAATCATTGGTTTAAGTCAATTAAAGCATTTATTGGGAACCAATATAGAACGAAGTAATCAGGTACATATACTTTTAAGCAATGCCGTTACATCTCTTGGAGATATTAATAGTATTACGTTAATAATTGGAATAATAGCAATTATACTGATAAAAACTATAAAAAAAATTCATAAAAGCATTCCGGCCGCGCTCGTGGTTGTGGTATTGGGAATTATAGGCATTTATACCTTTGGCTTACATGAACAAGGCGTTAAAATTGTTGGTGAAGTACCAAGTGGCCTACCATCATTAAATGTGCCTACTATAGATTTTACAAGAATTTCAGAACTATTACCTATTGCATTGACATTGGCTTTAATTGCTTTTATGGAAGCTATTTCCGTTGCCAAGGCAGTTGAGGAAAAGCATGATGATTATGAGGTAGATTCCAATCAAGAACTTATAGCTTTAGGCACATCAAACATCATTGGCTCCTTTTTCCAATCTTACCCTACCACAGGCGGGTTTTCCAGAACTGCAGTAAATGATCAGGCAGGGGCAAAAACTGGTGTAGCTCCTATAATTAGTGCCTTGGTTGTTGGTTTGACCCTACTATTCCTTACCCCGTTATTTTATTATCTACCCAATGCCGTACTGGCCGCAATTATTATGGTTGCCGTATTTGGTCTTATAGACTTAAAATATCCGGTGGAATTGTATAAAAACCGAAGAGATGAATTTTTTCTACTCATAACCACATTTTTGATTACACTAACAATTGGTATTAAAGAAGGAATTTTATTGGGCGTTTTAATCTCACTGTTACTATTGGTCTATCGTACTTCACGACCACATATGGCAGTATTGGGGCGCATTCGTAATACTGAGTACTTTAAGAATATAATACGATTTCCTGAGGATACTGAACAGTTTGAGGACTTCTTGATTGTGCGTTTTGATGCGCAACTCTATTTCGGAAATAAGGAATTTTTCAGAAAAGAATTACGAAAACATTTATATGAAAAAACAAACAAGGTTAAGTATGTGATTTTAAATGCTGAGGCAATCAATTACATAGATAGCAGTGCTGTTCATATGCTTAAAAAAACCATAACAGATTTAAAATCGGAAGGAATTGTTTTCGTTGTTGCAGGTGCTATAGGTCCCACAAGAGATATTCTTTACAGTAGTGGCCTAATTGATATCATTGGAAAAGATAATCTTTTTGTTAAAACAAATGAAGCCTATAACCATTGTAAGTTATTGAATAAAAAGTCTGCCTTGGAAGAAAAAATTTCGCTTCAATCAAAAAACAGTCTTGTGTAACCTATGTAACTGTACAACCGACTTTTCATGAGTATTTTTAATGTATAACCTTAAAAATAATAATCATGAAAGTAGAACAGATTTATACAGGATGTTTAGCACACGCCGCTTATTATATTGAGAGCAAAGGTGTTGCCGCTGTTTTTGACCCACTTCGTGAGGTACAACCCTATTTGGATCGGGCTAAAAAAGACAATGCCAAGATTAAATATGTTTTTGAAACCCATTTTCATGCAGATTTTGTTAGTGGACACTTAGACCTAAAGAAAAAGGCAGGATCCGAAATTGTATTTGGCCCAGGTGCAAAACCTGCCTATGAAGCTACTACCGCAAAAGATGGTCAAGTATTTGAAGTAGGCGACTATAAGGTAAAGGTAATCCATACCCCAGGTCATACCATGGAAAGTACTACCTACCTTTTAATAGATGAAAACGGAAAGGAACATGGCATTATCACTGGAGATACCTTATTTATTGGTGATGTAGGACGACCTGATTTGGCGCAGCATGTAGTATCAGAACTTACTGAAGAAAAACTTGCTGGCCACCTTTTTGATTCCCTTCGTAATAAAATAATGCCCTTAAGTGATGATTTAATAGTATACCCAAACCATGGGGCGGGATCAGCATGTGGCAAAATGATGAGCAAGGAAACTACAGACACCTTGGGACACCAAAAAGAAGTGAATTACGCCCTACGTGCAGATATGACCAAAGAGGAATTTGTAAAAGAACTTTTAACAGGTTTAACCACACCTCCAGGATATTTCCCTAAAAATGTTTTAATGAACATAAAAGGATATGAAAGCTTGGACAATATAATGGATAGGGCCACAACCGCCTATTCACCTGAGGCTTTTGAAGCGGTTACGAATGAAACAGGTGCTTTAGTTTTAGATACGAGAAATGCGGCGGATTTTGCTAAAGGCTTTATCCCAAACAGTATTAATATTGGTTTAGAAGGAAGCTTTGCCCAATGGGTAGGTGAAATGATTCCCGACATAAAACAAGAAATTTTATTGGTGACCTATAAAGGCAAGGAAGAAGAGGCCATCACTAGATTGTCCAGAGTTGGCTATGACAATACAGTCGGTTATCTAAAAGGCAGTTTTGAAAGTTGGAAAGAATCAGGAAAAGAATATGAGACTTCGAAACGTATTACGGCCGAAGAACTAGAGAAGTCCATAAAAAATGTAAAAACATTAATTATAGATGTTCGTAAAAAAAGTGAATATGATTCTGAACATGTCATTGACGCCATTAACGTGCCCTTAAATGAAATAAATCAGCATTTATCACAATTCCCAAAAGATAAAGCCTTTGTACTACATTGCGCTGGAGGTTATAGAAGCATGATTGCTGCTTCCATTTTAAAACAAAGAGGCTGGCAGAATTTTACTGATGTCATAGGAGGTTTTGAAGCTATTTCAAAGACCAACATACCAAAATCAGAATATGTTTGCCCCACTACATTGCTTTAAGCCATGGATTACAAAAGGAAATGCCCTGATATTTTTGGGGCATTTTTTACTCTTAACTTCAATGTAACCAATGTTACTGTATTAGTTATTTCCAATTCGTAATTTTGTGTTTGAAATTTTAATGTGTTACTATGAAAGTTGAACAAATTTATACAGGCTGTCTTGCTCAAGGCGCCTATTATATAGAAAGTAAAGGAGAAGTTGCCATCATTGATCCCTTAAGAGAGGTTAAACCTTATATTGAAAGGGCAAAACAGGATAATGCCAAGATCAAGTATATCTTTGAAACCCACTTTCACGCAGATTTTGTTAGCGGACATGTTACTTTGGCAAAAGAGACCGGGGCACCAATTGTTTACGGTCCAAACGCCAACCCTACTTTTGATGCAATCATAGCTGAGGACAATCAAGAATTTAAACTGGGGGATCTTACCATTAAAGTGTTACACACACCTGGACATACCATGGAAAGTACCACATTTCTTCTAATAGATGAGAATGGAAAAGACCATGCCATTTTTAGTGGGGATACCTTATTCCTAGGTGATGTCGGCAGACCTGATTTAGCTCAAAAAATGGGTGTTTTAACAGAAAGAGATCTTGCTGGCTTTCTTTATGATAGCCTTAGGGAAAAAATTATGCCCTTAGCGGACGATGTTGTTGTTTATCCTGCCCACGGGGCTGGTTCTGCATGTGGCAAGAACATGATGAAGGAAACCATAGATACTCTTGGTAACCAGAAAAAAATGAATTATGCCTTGCGAGCTGATATGACCAAGGAAGAATTTATAGATGAGGTGACAGAAGGATTGTTGCCCCCTCCACAATATTTCCCTTTAAACGTTAAGTTAAATAAGGAAGGTTATGAGGATATTGAACAGGTTTTGGAAAGAGGTACCACTGCATTGAGCCCAAAGGCATTCGAAACAGCGGCAAATGAAACAGGTGCTATTGTTTTAGATGTAGGCCATCAAGACGACTATGCCAAAGGACACATACCACGTTCCATATTTATTGGTTTGGATGGCAGCTTTGCACCTTGGGTAGGTGCTTTAATTGCAGATGTACAACAACCTATACTTTTGGTAACTCCAAATGGTATGGAAGAAGAAGCTGTTACCAGATTATCAAGGGTTGGATTTGACAATACATTAGGTTATTTGGAAGGTGGTTTCGAGGCTTGGAAAAAAGCAGCTATGGAATATGATACCGTTAGCCAAATAGATGCTAAAGGGCTTAAAGAAAAAGTAGCATCCGAAGAGGCTCCTGTTTTTGATGTTCGCAAAGAAAGTGAGTTTCTTTCTGAACATATGTTGGTGGCCAATAACACCCCATTGGATTATCTAAACGATCATTTGGCAGAGTTCCCAGATAATGAACCATTTTATGTGCATTGCGCGGGTGGCTATAGAAGTATGATTGCATCGTCTATCCTAAAAAGCCGCGGCATTCATAACTTAATTGATGTTAAAGGAGGGTTTAAGGCCATAAAAGAAGCGGAGATACCTGTTTCTGAATACGTTTGCCCTTCTACACTTTAACTCATTGTTTTATTGGATTGATTGAAAAGGAAAATTCCCCAATTGGGGAATTTTCCTTTTTTATATTATTTATTCCATTCCTCAAATTTTTTAATGTTTTACATGAGTTCTATGTCTTAATGTAACCAGTGTTACTGTGCAAGATAGGTCATAGGGCTATCTTTATTTTAAATAATAACATATGGAAACTATAGACAATAAAGAAGTAAATACCATGCCTAGAATTGGAGATATAGCACCAGATTTTGAGGCGATAACTACAAAGGGTCGTATAAAACTATCTGATTTTGCTAAGGACAAGTGGATTGTAATGTTCTCTCATCCTGCAGATTTCACACCAGTATGTACTACTGAAATGAGTGGTTTTGCAACTCGTAAATCAGAATTTGACGATTTAAATACCGAATTATTGGGGTTGAGTATTGATAGTATACACGCACACTTGGGATGGGTACAAAACGTACGCGAAAATACTGGCGTATATTTTGACTTTCCTATCATTGCCGACTTGGACATGAAAGTTTCCAAGAAATATGGCATGTTGCAACCAAATGAAAGTGAGACAGCTGCAGTACGTGCCGTATTTTTTATTGATCCTAAGAAAAAGATAAGGTTAATCATGTACTACCCTCTTAATGTTGGAAGAAATATGAATGAAATACTACGTGCGTTAGTAGCATTGCAGACATCGGACAAGCATAAAGTATCTATGCCATTGGATTGGAAAAAAGGAGATAAGGTCATTGTTTCGCCTCCAAAGACCCTAGATGAACTAAATGCTAGATTGGTGGATGACAGCCTAGAGAAAATAGATTGGTACCTAGCCAAAAAAAATCTTAATTAAACTGCTTTTATTGGTTGGTTGTTTAAGGAAACGGTTCATTTAAATGGCCGTTTCCTTTAAAATAAAACTTAAATTAAAAATATAAAATTATGTCTTTTATAAGCGCACTCTTCGGATCAAAAAAGAAAGAAACAGACCGTATCGCTATATTAAATAAGGAAGAATATAAAGAAGCCATTGAACATAAAAATATTCAATTGGTTGATGTTCGCACATCGTTAGAGTATACCAGCGGCCATATTAAAAACGCCTTGAATATTGACTTTTTCAATGCGAATACGTTTCAAAGGGAATTTGAAAAATTGGATAAGGATAAACCCGTATACCTATACTGTAGATCTGGAGCTAGAAGCCAAAAAGCTGCATATAAACTACTTGATATGGGATTTACCAAAATCTATGACCTTAAAGGAGGATATAATAATTGGAGATAAAAACCTTTACTCTTTTAAAGTCACCATCCCTATGCGAAATATTGAATATAAAGGATGTAGTACTACCATAATTTTTTAAGCCAAATCATTTGTGGGTTGCATAAGAAGATAAATATAAAATCATGAAAAATATAATCCTATTATTAACTATCATTGGGCTGACAAGCTGTAAGGATAAACCCAAGACAACAACTGAACAAGGTATAAAAGGGTCCAATGTAATGGCTTTATTAGCCCAAGAAATATCACAAGATGCTAGTACGTTACTAAAAACTAAATGCTATAGCTGTCACGATCCAAATGCCAGTCACCAGCAACGTATTGCCCCACCAATGGCAGCCATAAAAGCTAGGTATCTAAAGGACTATTTAACAAAACAGGAATTTACCAATGCTATTTGGGCATTTGTAGAAAAACCTTCAAAAGAGAAGGCAAAAATGAAAGGTGCCATAAACCGTTTTGGCGTAATGCCCTATCAACCCTATAATGAAGAAGACATTCGACTGATTTCCGATTTTATTTTCGATTATCAAATAGAAGAACCTTCATGGTTTAAAAAACATTGGGAAGAACGCCATGGTGAGGGCAGTTACCAGCAGAAAGGAAAGAAATTGGGGAATACCATCAACACACACGAAAAAAACTATGTTGAAATTGAATTGACATATGCCAACAACACGAAAAAAATATTAGGACAAAACCTTATGGGTACTATACAAAATAAGGGAACCGTAGCGGCATTAGATTTTTGCAATGAAAGAGCTTACCCATTAACGGACAGTATATCAAAAGTACATAATGCCATAATTAAACGTGTTACAGATAAACCTCGTAACCCTGCAAACCAAGCAAATAGCATAGAATTGGGACATATAGATTATTTTAAAAATGTAGTTGCCGCAAATGAAAAATATGAACCTATTATAGAAGAAGATGGCAAGGGTGTTAACTTTTACTACCCTATTATTACCAATAGTTTATGTTTACAATGTCATGGAGAAATTGGTAGTGATATACGGTCCGATGTGGTAAACAACTTAAAAATTAAATATCCAATGGATGAAGCTGTAGGATATAGAGCCAATGAAGTTAGGGGTGTCTGGAGTATCTATTTTAAAAAAAATGAACAATAACATAAGGTTTTTAGTGGAAATTACAGATTAGGTTTAGAACTACGACAACCTGAATGCAACTGGAAAATGGGCTGATTCCTTGCCAAGTAGCTTTTGTGAGCGTACAATGCAATCTCCAATAGGTCTCTACCTATCCAATGCCCTATCACTTTCCAAAAAAATGAAAATAGAATACAAATACGAAACTTTGCCGTAAACTGTTGCGAACAATGGTACAACCATAAAAGAAATTTAGAACAAGGCTATTCTATCCTATTCTAGAATGAAAAATAGTATTTGGAACATGCACACTTTTATACTAGTGAATATACTATAGAAGATAAGCGTTACGAAATGGATAATCATCTTGTGCATCCGGTCTACGGAAATTAAAATATTGGTTATTGCGGTCTTTAGTTGTGGAGAATAGTAGAGAACTTTCCTCACCAGATTTGCTGGTTAAACACCTTTCTTAATTACATTAAGCCATAGCTTGGTAATATCTGCCTACAAGTAATGTTAATGAACAAGCTAAAAAAATGGCGGCACCATTGTAAGTGTTGGAACAATAGCAAAATTATTTAAAACTAAGAGTGTGGCTTATCCTTAGGGCCAAAACCATACAAAATCTGCTTAAAGAATGTTTTTGGCATCTCATCATCTCCAGGATATCCTAACGTAATGCTTCCACTATCTTCAGGAATATAATTGGTTTTAAAAATATAATCCCATAAACTTAAGCTTATTCCAAAGTTAACACCGTAGGTGCCTTTGGGCAATGTATAGGCATGATGATACAGATGCATTACCGGGTTGTTAAAGATATACTTAAAAGGCCCCCAGGTTATTTTAATGTTTGAGTGATTAAAATGGCCAATGGTTATGGCCAAAAAATGAACAATATATGCCTGTTCTGGTTCAAAACCACCCAATATCATCACCCCAAATGTTTTTAATGGTTTGTAAAAAATATTTTCCATCCAGTGGTAACGTAAATGAGCGGCAAAACCCATTTCCTTAACGCTATGATGTACTTTATGAAATTTCCATAAAAAGGCATATTTATGTAACAAAACATGCGTAAACCACTGTACAAAATCCAAGATTATAAAGAATATAAGAAGTTGGGCCCAAGAAGGCAATGATGTTATATCCATTATTGCCAAACTACTTGCTTTAATGCCTATATCCTTAAAAAACAACTGTAACACCCTATATACGCCACTTATAACGATAGCGAACAGAAAAAAATTAAAGAACATGTAAAATCCGTCTAACCAAAAATCCTTTCTAAAAATTCCCTGTTCTTTTCGCCAAGGGAACATAATTTCCAAAAACCAAACCACTAAGGAAATAATGATAAGACCCCAAAAATAATTGGTATACCAAGGCACATCGAAAATTATAGATTTCCAGGTCCAATCCATAGTTCCCATAAATGCGTTCCAAAAAGCTTCTAAATAATGCTTCATTTGTATAGATAGTATATTCAAAGATAAGGGCTTACCTAATTTTTAAAAGTAACAAATGTTACAAATTATTAAGATTTGAATTATTAACTTGTACTATGAAATTTAACAAAGTACTTAAACTCATAGCGGTATGTATTTTATGTATTGCGATAATAACAGGAATAGTATTCTTTGTTGAAAATGTATTAACCAACTAAATTTATCCAATATGAAAAAAAACATGGGCGGTTTAGACCGTACAATTCGAATTATTGCTGCATTAATTATTGCTGCATTATTTTATTTTAAAGTAATTGATGGAACTTTAGCGTATGTGTTGTTAGCAATATCCGCAATTTTCCTATTAACAAGCTTTATCAGCTTTTGCCCACTATATACCCTCTTTGGTATAAGTACTTGTAAGGTAAAAGAATAAGAATCCATCACAAATCATAAACACCTGCTTCGATTTATAGAAACGGGTGTTTTGTTTTTGGTTACCATACCCTTAATTAGTTCTTGTGTAACAAAAGTTACACTATTGATAATTTATACACCCTATATTTATATTATCATTAAAATTGAACACTAAATGAGCTCACATCATCAAATATTGATTATAGGCGGTGGAACCGCAGGAATCATGGTAGCCGCGCAATTACTAAAACAGAAACACGCCAAAGACGTTGCTATCATTGAACCATCGGATACACATTACTACCAACCTGCTTGGACTTTAGTTGGTGCCGGTACTTACGACTTTGATAAAACGGCAAGACCTATGCCCTCCTTAATACCTAAAGGCGCCACTTGGATCAAAGATAAGGCTACCGGGTTTGACCCGGAAAACAACACAGTCAAAACAGCTACTTCGGGTGATATTACTTATGACTATTTGGTGGTAGCGCCAGGTTTGGCATATGATTATAGCCTAGTACCTGGCCTAGGTGAGGCCATGGACAAAGGTGTGGTTTGTAGCAACTATACCGATCCAAAACATACATGGGAGGTTATTAAAAACTTCAAAGGTGGTACGGCTTTATTTACACAGCCTACCACACCGATAAAATGTGGAGGGGCACCACAAAAAATAATGTATTTGGCAGAAAGCTACTTTAGAAAAAGTGGTGTCAGAAAAAAGACCGATGTTGTTTTTGCTACAGGTGGCACGGTTATTTTTGGAGTAAAGGAAATAGCCAAAACATTAATGAAAGTGGTTGATAGAAAAGATATCAATCTTAGGTTTTACCATAAATTAGTAGCGGTTGATGCTGATAAAAAAATTGCATGGTATGAGTTAGGTAAGGATATTTCGGCAGGCGGTTGTGTAGTTATGTCTGGTGAAGACGATGATAACCATTTGGACGAGTCTTTCCAGTATAATTATAAGGATGTTAAAGTTACCGTAGAAGGTAATAGATATGGTATACATTATGATATGTTGCATACCGCACCTCCATCTGTTGCTCCAAAATTTGTTAAAGATTCTGTATTGGTAAATGATGCAGGTTGGCTAGATGTAAACCACCAAACCATGCAACATAATAAATATCCAAACATTTTTGGATTAGGAGATGTTGCTGCTTTACCAACTGCTAAAACAGGGGCTGCGATTCGCAAACAAGTGCCAATTGTAGTAGATAATGTAGACATATTGATAAAATCCCATAAATTGGGCAGCAAAGCATATAACGGCTACTCATCATGTCCTTTGGTAACGGATTATGGCAAAATGGTATTAGCTGAATTTGATTATAATAACAATTTTACTCCAGACCCAAAATTAAAACAAATGTTGGTGTTTGATTCATCTAAGGAACATTGGAGGTTGTGGATATTGAAGAAATATGGTTTGCCCTATCTATATTGGAATAAAATGATGAAAGGTAAGGATGTTTAAAAAATTCCCCCAATACATTAAAAGATGAAACCATTTTGTTTCATCTTTTTTTATTAATATCCCTATTTACTTCAATATGTTTAAAAATTATAATTCAGTATTATGTTAATATTGACCATGTCGGTTTTATTAAAATAAAAATTTGGGTTTTCTGGGATATTGCCATCAGCAATTTTTGTGGTTACCAAAATCTCCGGCTTCAATTGCTTTAGCCTTTTAAAGTTAAAAAATACATCAAGGTTGATATGGGTATAATCTGGCATGGCATATTTGTTTAAAATAGGATCTTGTACAGATGGTTTCCAATGCTTACCTAAACTAAATATGGTCCTCATGTCTGCTTTATCCTTAATGAGGGGAACTAAAGTATTATAGTGAAACACCAAGGCGTGGTTATTGGCAGAACCCTCACTTCTTTCCCGCTTTTGAAAGCTAAACAGGTCCTCCCTACCCCACTCCCTAGGAAAAAGAAACTGTCCTCCAGTGACTATATGATCATAGCCCAAAGTAATTTGAGATGTCTTCCATGTATAATCTATTTCTAAACCTAAAACATCCGCTGTTGTATCTCTAAAATATTGAAAAGCTTCTTGGGTATTGCCACCATTTCCAACTTGGTTTTGATGCAGCCACTCCCCATTTATCGTTAGTTGTGGTGTTAATCGTAAACTTGGTTTTACATACAACGAGTTAAATATATTTTCTACATAATAATCCCATGCATCCAATTGAAAATTATCCGAGACCTTAAGATTATAATTGGATACCAGAACATAATCAGATTTTGTATTCCCAGCATATAAACTTGTCTGTCCCGTATAATTTCTTCCAACAGCATAAGTTCCAATACTTTCCCCTATTCCAAAATATTCCCCTGTTGATCTAGGGGCTATTTGGTTTAAAATTCCCAATTGTAGGGTATTTTCTTTTTTAGACCTGAACTTATACCAAAAGCCCTGAACCAGTGTGGGTATCATCCTTCCATCCTCCGGATTTATGAAAGGCGTATTAATTTTCATCCTACCCAATTTAAATTGATGACGGTCTAAACTATAATCCACATAGAGTTCTCCCAGTAGAAAGATCATGTCATTTTCTACATTCAATATATCAAAAAGGCCTTCTTCATATCTACTTAATTTTCCCGTTTGGGCATCAGCAATCGTCAAATCTTGAAGCCCTAAATTGGTTGTGTTGTATATCGCTGTACCAAGATGTAAGCGTTTACTTAATCCATATTGATATTTGATATACCCTCCTGTGGCCAAAGCGCTATAGTCTTTAAGTGAACCCTTATTCACCGTATTCGAAAAAAAGGTACGCCATTGACCAGAGAATTGGCCTTTCTTTTCTGTTGCTAACGACCCCTGTGCTATAGAAATAATGGGCAGTAAAATTAGCAGATATAGTAAGTTCCTCATGAATAATTATTTGGCCTTGGAGATGTTGTACTTTTCCTTGTAATAGGAAATGATTGGTGGAAACGGACCGTATTTATGTTGTTCTGGAGTAAAATTATCTTCCCATGGACCATTAGGAGTAGAAACTGGTTTTAATTTCTTATCTGGATAATCGAATTCAGCATTTGACTTAATTGGCCTGTTAAAACTATTGATATATCCTGCTACATGATAGGCCTCTACATCTGTTAATTTGGGGTTTTCCCATGTAGCCAAACCAAATGGCATATTACTTTTAATGAACTCGGCTGCAGTAATTACCCGGTGCATCCCAGCACCATGGTTATAACTATCGGGACCCCATAAAGGTGGGTATAGATACCCCGTAGTACCACCTGGTTTTTTAATACCTTGCCCATTGGCACCATGGCAAACCATACATTCTTTATCATATACTGCCTTTCCTATTTCCAGGTCTACTGCTTCATTCGGTATTTTTATTTTAGGATAGCCTTTGTAGACTTCTATCTGTTCTGTGGGTAAACCTTCTCCCAACCAATCCATATAGGCAACGATAGCATTCATTTCCTTAGAATCTTCAGGTAATTGCTTTCCATTCATACTGCGTTCCATGCAACCATTGATACGATCCTTAATACTTCCAATTTTATTGGACCTGCCTCCAAATTGTGGAAAACGGTCGACCACTCCCACCCAAGATGCCGAACCGGCTTGTGAACCTTTTTGTAAATGGCAATTGGTACAAGCCAGATTATTTCCCGCATACCGTTTTGCCGTTTCCTTAGCCTGAGGCCCGATATACAGAGTGGTTTCAGTTACCAGTAGATATCCCAGTTTCACATCTGAGGGCATAGCATCTTTTTCAAGCTCCATTAAAACATTCTTGGGTTCCCATTTGTTATTTACAACCATCACTTGGTCTGGTAAATCTAGAATGATTTTGTTGGGTTTATATGTTAGAAGCCCTATGAACATTATCGTAATTAACGACAACACACTTAAAAACAACCAAAACAAACGTCTTGTCAAAAATTTGAACTCCTCCATAACCTTGGTAGAAATCTTTACCCCAATAAACCGCTAAATTAGTTTTTTGAATTAGGTTTAACAGTAACAATTGTTACAGATCACTTATTTAGGAAATAGTATTTTTAGCCACTTTTAAGTCCATCTGTATAATTATGCCAGAACCAAATTTTAGTATATTCAAAACCATAAAATAATGGGCAACCATAAATTCAAATAACTGTATGAAGAATAAAATGATGATTACCGCTCTATGCCTTACTTCTGGCTTATTATTTTCGCAAGATTGGGAAACCCCTGTAATTAATGGGTATGGGAAAATTAAAAATTTTGAAGATGTAGCGGTTAAACCAAGCTCAGATTTAAAATATAATTTGGTGTTTGATATTAAGGACGACCGTGAAATGGACGGTGTGAATATAGGCCTTTGGAAAATTGCCAGGGTAATAAATATGCTAGGGTCTTCCAACATTCCCAGTGCTGAAGTTCATATTATAGCAGCCATCCATGGTGGGGCAACCTTCTCATCATTGAGCGATACAAAATATCAAGAAAAATATGGGAAAGCCAACCCAAATGCCGAATTATTGGAATTATTGAACAATTATGGAGTTAAACTATATGTTTGTTCCCAGGCTACGGCAGCTCGGGGAATTACTGCAGAAGATTTAAACCCAAACACCCAATTAGCGCTTTCTGCTATGACCGTACTTGCCAATTATCAGCTTAAGGGTTATGCGTTAATGCCTTAATTGGTAGATTATGAGAGATTTTTGGAACCATCGTTATGCAGAGGAAGGTTTTGCCTACGGACAATTGCCTAATGCCTATTTTAAACAGGAACTAGATAAATTGCCTGTTGGTTCTATATTACTTCCTGCTGAAGGTGAAGGTAGAAATGCGATTTATGCCTTAAAAAAAGGGTGGCATGTTCATGCTTTTGATTTTAGCCCTTCTGCCATGATAAAAGCATTGGAATTTGCGAACGACGAAAAATTGCCATTACAGTATGAAGTATCCGATGTACTATCTTTCTCTTCCGACAAAACATATGATGTACTTGCCTTGTGTTATGCACATTTCCCCGCCAATATTAGAAAGGAAGCCCACAAACATTTACTACGATATTTAAAACCTAATGGTACTATTATTTTTGAGGCTTTCGCCAAATCTCAACTGGGAAATCTTTCCGGAGGGCCCAAAAATATAGACATGTTATTTTCTATTGAAGAAATCAAAAAAGAATTTAACGGAATAGCTTTTAACCACCTCACTGAAACTAAGGTAGAATTAAACGAAGGCAAATATCATCAGGGAGAAGCATCCGTGATTCGTTTTACCGGTAAAAAATAAATCAATCCTTAACTTTCTTAGAGATGATTAGAAATATTTTCATCATAAAAAAATGCGGTCTTTTTCTTCTCATCCCTTACTATTACTATTTCCTTTTTATTGGTACTGGTTGCCATTGAGTTATATCCTGTACTTATAGTTAGCAACCTTGACCCAAATTATTCCGTTACCATTTACAATGCGGCATCTTCCCAAAAATCATTAGGGATTATGTTGACTATCGTAGTTATTGGAGCACCTCTTTTGGCTGGTTATTTCTTGTTCCTTTATAAGACATTCCATGGCAAAGTAAAGTTAGATGATACCAGCTACTAATTGCTTTAAGAATTGATTTACCACTTATGTAACCTATGTTACATTATGCCTTGGTCTAATGTTCGTACATTTGCAAATCGTAAATTATAATTATGAATTGGATATATGAACCTTGGCCGTGGTATGTGTCTGGCCCAATGATCGCTCTTATTATGTTCTTATTGATCATGGTAGGTAAAAATTTTGGAATGTCCTCTAATTTAAGAACCATGTGTACGATATGTGGTGCAGGGAACAAAGCTGATTTTTTCAGGTTCGATTGGAAAGCGCAACGATGGAACTTGGTTGTGGTACTTGGGGCTATAATTGGTGGGTTTATTGGTTCTGAACTGTTAAGCAACGATTCCTCTGTTGCGATTAATCCTGATACGATCAATGACTTAAAAACACTTGGTTTTGAAAGTGCAGGTTCTGCATACCTTCCTACAGAAATGTTTTCCATTGATGCCTTAATGGATGTTAAAAATTTAGCACTGCTCATTATTGGTGGCCTCTTAGTTGGTTTTGGCACCCGTTATGCGGGTGGATGTACCTCCGGGCATGCCATCTCTGGATTGAGCAATTTACAATTACCCTCTTTAATTGCGGTAATTGGTTTTTTCATTGGCGGATTGGTAATGATCCATTTAATTTTCCCTTTAATATTCTAAGATTATGAGAACAGTTTCCTATCTATTAATTGGTATTGTATTTGGAATTACCATGTTTAAATCAGAAGCAGCCTCTTGGTTTAGAATTTATGAAATGTTCAAATTTGAATCGTTTCATATGTACGGAATTATTGGTTCTGCACTTGTTATAGGGATACTTATGGTTCAACTCATCAAAAGACTATCTATCAAGTCATTCCATGGGGAAAAAATCATTTTTCATCCAAAAGCCAAAAGCTTTAGCAGATATATGTTTGGAGGTATAATCTTTGGATTAGGTTGGGCATTGGCAGGCGCATGTCCAGGACCTATGTTCACTTTAGTAGGTGCTGGTTATGTTCCTATTTTTATAGTAATTGCTTCTGCTATGGTGGGCACCTTTATTTATGGTTTGATAAAGGATAAATTACCCCATTAAAATAGTTTAGTTACACTAAAGGGCATATTGCATATACTTCCAAATGCAGAATTTAAAAACGATTCTGCATTTCTAAGTATTGGATTTGCCTTTACATCCAAAGACTAGCCCAATATGAGAAGCTTATGATTTAACATATCCTAGTTTACGAGGATACCTTATCAAAAAGTAACCTACTTTACCAAGTCATTACTTTCTACTACATAAAGAAAATCTAGTTCTTCCAGGTATGTACTAATGGTCTTTTTACAACCTCCGTATTTTAGTTCCTGAATTTTTAAAAAATGCAGTAATACACTAAGTATTTACTTGTAAGGTGCTGTATATATGATAATTATCATTACAGAACAAATACATTTATTATACTTTGTTAGCACTATAATCAAATTTGTTATGAAGACGATTCTTTATGCTACGGACTGTAACCCTAAATCCTCAGCTGCATTACGGTACGCTGAAAACTTAACTGCTACTTTAGATACAAGACTCCTAGTACTTTATGTTTACGATGTGCCACCAATTATGGGAAGAATTATAAAATCGAAAGAACAGGTAGGTCGTAGTTTAAAGGATGAGAAAACAGAATTCATGACCAACTATTGCGAACAACATTTTTCAGGAAAAATCAATACAACCAAAGTTCATTATATTGCTGAATACCATACTTCTATTTCAGAGGCCATACTTAACAAAACAAAGGAATTTGATGTAGACATGCTCCTCATTGGCATGAAGGATGTACATACTCAAAGAGGCATTTTCTCAGGTAATATAGCAAATAAAATACTGGAGAAGGTAGCATGTCACCTATTGATTGTACCTAATAACATTGCTAATAATGAATTAAGGACAATTGTATATGCCACAGATTTTGAGGAGGACGATATTGAGGCCATCTCACAAGTATTGCCAATTGCCATTGCCTTTGATGCCACCATCAAAATAATACATATAGATACCCGAGATAATAAAAAAGGAAATGAACAGATGGCATGGTTCAAAGAAATGGTATCCCAAACTGTAACCTATACACCCATAACTTTTACGATAGTAGAGGCTGATTCGATATCTGAAGGTTTACGTAGGTTTATTGGAAATGAAAACGCCGACGCAATTGCTTTATTGGAAAGAACGGAACAAAATATATTAAAAAAACTCTTTCATAAAGACACCATAAAAACGATTGAATCACAGATTAAAATACCTTTATTGGTTATCAACCAAAAGGTTATCAACCAATAACCTCGTATGTATTACGTTTGGCATTACACATAATTATTCAGGTCTAATAATATATGTGCTACTATTTAGACCTCCAATAATTTCTACAGTATCTAAACTCATAAGGCCTGTCTTTACCTCTATCAGGCCAGCTTCTGTCCTAAGCTTGTTTCCTTCAATTAGATAGGATTTAGGTATAACCATGGCATCCACTTTATGGGCAATGACAATATTCCCCTCACCGGAAAGTCCAGGGTATAGAATTTTTGGGAGTGTGTCAAATTTGGCTTCTACCTTAAAAGTTTGCGAACGTTCATCTTTCCTAGGGTATATCTTACTTACTTTCGCCTTAAAAATTTCGGTTCCATAAGCATCCAAGGTAATAAATACCTGTTGTTCAATTTCAACATTCACAATATCCACCTCATCAACCAATAATTCTATAACAAAATCATCGGCACTACCAATAGAAGCTAACGGTTCCATAGTACTTACCAACTCGCCAGTCTTTTTAAAAAGTGCGTAGACCTTACCATTTATTTTACTCGTCACCGTAAAATCCCTATTGGTCACCAAGGCGGTCCGGTAATTATTTTCTGCTGTTTCTAACTGAGTCAATAATTCATTTTTGGTACGTTCCAGTTTACCATTCAAAAGTGCTAAGGCATTGCTAGAAAGTTCATAAGCCAATTTACGATTGTCGTATTCTGTCTGTGATCCTATGTGTTCCTTCCATAACCTTTTTTGGCGAAAATAATTTAAAGAATCATTTTTCAACCTTAACTTGGCTGCATTAATTTCATCCCTTATACCGTTTAGGACCGTTGCGCTACCGCTATAATTTTTTTTTGCTAGTTCTAAACCTAACCTGGCATTATCTGTATTTAGCTTGGGGGTCGTATTTATTATTTGTAAAATACCCTGACCTTTTTGTACCACATCACCTTCATTCACTAAATTTTTATCTAAAATTCCTGCTACAATGGCGTAGGCCTGATAAAGACTGTCTGGCTGTATAGTGACCGAAGAATAAACAGATTCTGTAATGGTAGTAACCGTTGGTAATATCTTTTGCTCAGATGACCCACAAGACAAAAACAAGGTTAAAATTATGATTCCTAAAGTGATGGCACGGGATACTTTGACCAACATACACAATGTAATTAAACAATGAATAAAGTTAACTATGTGACCATTAGATAATAATGATATTTATCATACTGTAGATAGGATACTAGAACTATCTTCAAATACAAATTGAAAAATAAACTCATGAGAAAGATTTTAGTGCCCACGGATTTTTCTGACAATGCTTATCATGCACTGCGTTATGCCATGCATCTTTTTAAAAATGAACCATGTACTTTTTATCTTTTAAATGCCTACGCTAAGGAAACAAGTATCTTGGCTGTACCTTTATTAAAACAGACAAATACGAAATTGTCCCAGACTGTACGGCAATCTGTTAAACATAACCTAGATCAAGTACGTGAAATTGCCAAAAAAGAGGGCATAAATCCAAAACATACCTTTAAAACATTACCGATTGCCGACACGCTTTTGAATGCCATAGGTAAAACGGTTTTGGACAATAGTATTCAGTATATTTTTATGGGTACAAAGGGTACTACAGGCTTAAAGACGGTGTTCTTTGGAAGTAACACGGTTAAAGTAATTTCAAAAATCAACTTTTGCCCATTGATAGCCGTTCCTATGGAATTTGAAATAGATACCCCAAAAGAAATAGTATTTGCCACGGGTTTTGAACATGTATATGACACCTATGAATTAAATCCTATGATTACGCTTGCTAAAATTTGGAATGCTAAAATACATGTGCTTCACCTTATAGCAGGAAACGGGGAAACAAAAACAGAAGCTACTGCTAGAAAGGTTATTGAAGACAGACTAAAAGATATACAACATGATATTTTAGAAGTAACCAAATCAAATAAGATTTCAACCGAGATAGAAAAAATCACCGCGCTAAACCCAGCTATAGGCATGGTAGTAATTATTAATTACTGGCATAGTTTCTTAGAAAAGCTGACACACGAATCTGTAATTAAAAACATTACTTTCAACACCAAAGTTCCATTATTGGTGCTGCATTTACCGGATTAAACCGCTATTATGGTTACCATTCCCTTATCGTGCAGCGTTGATGGCATCCACAATTTCATGTTTTGGTAGTGCCCCAGACTTACGCCATAGTAATTTACCGTTTTTAAATAAAATCATTGTGGGTACCCCCCTAACTTGATATTTACCAGCTAGTGGTTGGTTTCTATCCACATCTATTTTTACAATACGAACAGCATCTCCCAATTCAGCTTTTACTTGTTTAAGTGTAGGTGCCAACATCTTGCATGGGCCACACCAATCGGCATAAAAATCTACCAACACCGGTGTTTCAGAAGCTATCACTTTTTCAAAATTACCTTTCATTCCTAACACTGATTTAAATAATAAAGTTACAAAATACAGGAAAGTGAAAACTGACCAATATCATGGTTTTAACGCTTTCTTACATTTAGCTTTAGCTTTAAATAAAATATTTTCCCATGTTGCACATTCTCCTACCAACCGATTTTTCTGAAACCTCATATAATGCGATTACCTATACCATGAAGCTTTATAATAAAGTGGAGTGTACATTTTATTTGCTGAACACTTTTACACCAGCTATTTACCATGCAGACTATATGTTGGTAAACCCAGAACAGTTTAGCATTTATGAAGCCTATAAAAATGATTCGGAGACTAATTTAAAAGCTTTGAAAGAAAAATTGGAATACGAATTACCTAATTATAAGCATGAGTTGGTTATACATTCGGTTTTCAATATCCTAATTGATGAAGTAAAGGATTTTGTAAACAACTATAAAATTGATTTTATAGCCATGGGTACCAAAGGAGCCACAGGTGCTAAAGAAATTTTTCTTGGTACCCATGCCGTTCATATCATTAGAAAATCAAAGGTGCCGGTACTTGCTATTCCGCCAAACTATAACTTTAAACCACCAGAAAAAATCCTTTTTCCGACCGACTATGAGGTAGCGTATGAGAAATCTTCAATGCAAGTACTTTTGGACATTGCCAATGACCATGGCTCAAGTATAGATGTCCTTCATGTTTCCTATGGTTATGATTTGTCTGAAAAACAGCAAAAAAATAAAAGACTGTTAGACAATGTAATGGTAGACATTCCCCATCTGTTTCATATGTATCCAAACCAAGAAGTAATACAGGCCATTACCAATTTTCAAGAAAAAAATGATACACAATTACTGGTCATGATACAAAACAAACACACTTTCATAGAACGAATATTTATAGAACCTATTATCAAGAAAATAGGCTATCACATTACTACTCCGTTCTTGGTAATGCCTGATATTGATTAATTTAAAAAAACACCCTGATCACTGCATTTGGCGTAATACCTAAAGAGTTTTGCTATATTTTCTCGGCAGTACCCATTGTATTTACCCTAAAGTAAGTATTGATGTACTGTTTACGGAAAAATAGGACTACCCAAACTTTTTTATTTTTTACAATTTGTTTGAAGAGCTTAAAGTTGCAGATACAAAATGGGATGACAAACTTTACCTAATCCTAATGAACACTAAGTGCAAATGTGAAACTAAAGTCAAATCTTGAAATAAACTAATTTCAAAAAGCTCTCTTAGGAAAATAAATTTTCAGGTAGTGATTTTTCACTTTAACTTGTCGGGATGATAGGATTTAGATAATCCCAATAAACCCTCATTGTAAATAAAGCTTCGTTTTATTATAAAACAAAAGCTTTGGTTCTCTTAGGAAAGCAGGATTTGCAGAATCCTTTTACATCGCTATTGATGCAAATTAAAGCGAAGCTTTAATTCAGCCAAATGAGAAAGGTTTTCTTAAGAAAGTAAACTTTCTACGAAAACCCTTATCGCTTTAGCTTGTCGGGATGACAGGATTTGAACCTGCGACCACTCGACCCCCAGCCGAGTGCGCTACCGGACTGCGCTACATCCCGAATTATAATATATAAAACCAACTCTACCTTGCTTTGTAGTTTATCAACGGTAATCAAGATCACTATAGTGCAGTTTATCTTGAATTCACCAAAGAGCTACATCCCCAAATTGGATGGCAAAAATAAAAAAGTAAAATCGATTACCTCCTATCTTTCTGTAAAATTTAGAGCTAACGCAAACTTTCAATCCATTCAAACATTCTCTCCGTCCAGCCACGCAGATGGATATCATTTCTTGCTAGTGAAAATCCATGACCACCTTTTGGATAAACGTGCATAGTTGCTGATACACCGTTATTCTTTAAGGCCTGATAGAATAACAAACTGTTTTCTACCGGTACGGCCTCATCATCTGTAGCATGCATCAAAAAAGTTGGAGGCGTATGGGAGGTCACCTGTTTTTCATTTGAAAAATGTTGTACCAAATCCGCTGATGGATTTTTACCAATTAAATTCATTTTAGAACCTCCATGTGTGCTATTTCCAAACGAAATTACCGGATAACCCAATACCATAAAATCTGGCCAAGCACTTTCTTGATCCGCATCATCTACATATTCGTAGACCTTTTCATTGAAATGAGTACCCAAAGTTGACGCTAAATGACCTCCGGCAGAAAAACCAATAATTCCAATTTTATTTGCCGCTATATTAAAGGTTGCTGAATTATGTCGAACCAACCGCATCGCTCTTTGGGCATCCATTAATGGTACATAGTGCTTATCCTTTTGGGAAATATCTGAAGGTAATCGGTACTTAACAACGATTCCCGCAATTCCTTTACCATTAAGAAATTTCGCGATATCCGTCCCTTCCCAATCATAAGCCAGAACGCCATAACCGCCACCTGGAAATATTAACATCGCTTCCCCAGTAGCATTTCTTTGCGAAGGCAGATAAACTTCTATGGTTGGTTTTTGCACTTTACTAATTATAAGAATACCCTCATTCTTGTGGATTTCCTTTTCACCACTTTGAATAAAGTTAGGAACCTTACCCTCTGGCCATAATGGTATAATGGTATCTTGAGAAAGCAAATTGAGACTTATTAAAAATGCGGTTGTTAAGATTAGTGTTTTCATTGTGCTCTTTAAAAGTTAACCTGGAATTTATCTTTCGCAATCCCATTTAAAATCGGCAATCTTATCATTAGAGGCTATACCTAGGTTATAATGCCACCATTCTGTTCTTATACTCCAAAAACCATGATTTTCCATGGTTTCCTTTAGTAATTTTCTATTATCCAAAATTTCTTGGGGAAGGTCCATATTGTCATGATAGGCCATTTTTCCAAAAAAATCAAAATCGGTACCCATATCTAATTCCTTACCATCCAAAGTAACCAAGGTAATATCCACTGCCCCACCCTTGTTATGAATGGATCCCTTTACGGGGTTAGCAACGTATTGTGGATTGGGAACGATAGCCCACATTTTGTATTGAACTGAATTGGGTCTATAACAATCGTAGAACTTTATTTTTACCCCATGTGCCTTAAAGGCCTCGTTAGCTGCCAATAAGGCCTTGACCGTCTTTACTCTGGTATAGCATTCTGCACAGTCATACACCTTGGCTTTTAGAAAATTATTCTCTGTGGCATATCGAAGATCGTACGCAAATCCATCACTATAATCCACCAATCTAACAAAAGTAGTATCTGCAAGGCCATCTAAATTTTTAAAGATAGGCTTGGATACATTACTCTTAATGACAGTATCTATTTGTAATACTTCTGTTGGATTTTCTTGAACCAATTTGGTTTTAGCATTGGTACTTCTTTTACAGCCAATAGCTAAAACCAAATAGGCCAACACTAAAATATCCAAGTTTCTAGAAGAAGACATTTCGCTAAAATAGTAAGGTTTGAAGATACAGATCTTTTTTGTATCAAAAATCTTAGAACTTTTGATTTTAGAACACAAAATTAGCATTTTTCTACCTTTTAGTTGAATTTCAATAGAGGTGCTTTATCTTTAAACAAATTCAATTAAAAAAAAATTATGAGGTCTATCATTTTAATTATTTCAGCATTTTGCGTATTTCTTATATCATGTAAAACAGATCAAAGCAAATCTCAAAAAGCAAAAAAAAATAAGGAACCTTGGATGCTTGGTTTTGAAAAAACAGATATAAACCCCATAATGAAATCAGACTCAACTTATATTTTTTTAGACCCTATACATAAAAAAGAAGTGCAATGGCAACGAGCAGATGTTTTTAATCCAGGGGCCATAGTTAGAAATGATACGGTTTTTCTCCTTTTTAGGGCAGAAGACAATCCCGATGCCATTTTAGGGGAACGTACCTCTCGAATTGGTCTGTCTTACAGTACTGACGGTATAAATTTTACCAAATACCCAAAACCAGTACTTTTTCCAGATAATGATGAATTTGCCAAGTGGGACCAACCAGGTGGAATAGAAGATCCGAGGATAACAGAAATGCCAGATGGTAGTTATGTAATGCTTTACACCAGTTGGAACAATGATATTGCGCGACTATCAAGTGCTACCTCCAAGGATTTAAAAAATTGGACCAAACAAGGGCCTGTTTTTGAAGAGGCCCATGGTGGAAAATTCCTAGATATCTGGAGCAAATCTGGTTCTATGGTAACGGAATTGATTAATGGTAGATTAATTGCTAAGAGGATTAATGGTAAATACCAAATGTATTGGGGAGAACTATATGTAAATCTTGCACAATCTGAAGATGGAGTTAATTGGGTGCCTACTTTAAACCAAAATAACGAACCTCTTCATGTTTTTGAACCTACCTTGAACGAGTTCGACAGCCATTTAACGGAGCCTGGACCACCCGCATTATATACCGATAACGGTATTCTTTTATTATATAATGGCAAAAATTTAAGTGGCGAAGGTGCAACTACCAAATATCCAGAGGGCACCTATTGCGGTGGCCAGGTTCTTTTTGATAAAAATGACCCAACAAAATTCATAAAAAGGTTAGAAACACCATTTATTTGCCCAAGTTTACCACATGAGGTTAGTGGCCAATATAAGGCAGGGACAACCTTTATAGAAGGTCTTGTATATTTTAAGGACAAATGGTTTTTATATTATGGAACGGCAGACTCTATGGTAGGCCTTGCCATAAAGGAATAAACCATATGCTATCCACCACTCTACTATATAAAGTATAACGCTATCCTTTTTCCATCAATAGGATAATCCTTCATGGAAATTGAATAGGGCATATCCCTCACCTTCCATATAGCCGGGCACATCTGACTTTTGAGTCTGTGCAGCTTGATCTGAAACGGGCGTGGAAAATGGCATTTTAGCACTTGGCGTGAATTTTCCCGTCAACACGTCTAAAATTGCTTCAGGTGTGGTTCCAAAAGTTGCCAATACCGCTTTGATAGTTGATGAGGATTGGTTGTAAACTTCATCAATGGCCCATGGGTTACTATAGTTGACCACTAAAACAGTCGGCTTTTTAGAACTCAGTCGATTGATATAATCGATATCTACGTTGTTTTTTGACAAACTCACATGCAACGGTGACCCATCAGACTCAAAAAGCGACGGTGATTTTGGAATTACCCATACTACAATTACATCCGCTTTATCGGGGTTATCAACGATGTCAATATCCCAATCGTTCGCTTCTGGGGCATAGATATTAGAAGACTTAGCACCTTTCTTTGGGTAGTACGTTTCAAAATATACTTTTGTTTTTGACCGGATTGGGAGCGACTTCGTTTCGCCATTGTCTTCATTGCGTAGTAAAACGATGGACTTACGCATGGCGACATCCGCCTTTTCTTGAAACTGTTTTTTCCCTACGATTTTTTCAGCCATATCCACATCCGTATATGGATTCTCAAAAAGTCCTAATCGAAATTTTTCCAAAAGCAATTTCTGAACAGATATATTGACGTTTTCATGCAAATCTGGATTGTTTTTCAAGGTTTCTATCAGTTGTGTCGGGTCGGCCGTTCCAGAAAAAATATTCACACCAGCTTCTACCGCCTTCTTATAACGTTCAATAACGCTCAACTGCTCTACCCCCCAAGGCATCATATGGATAGGACCGGTATCAGAATTTATAATTCCATCAAAACCAAGTTCTCCTCTGAGTACATCTTGTAAGATAGGCTTGTTATATGCATAGGCAACTTGCTCATATTTAGTGCCAACCGGAAAAGAATAGTAAGGCATAATTGCCGATGTGCCTGCCGCTATTGCCGCCTTGAAAGGTATTAAGTTATTTTCAAACATCCCCCCAGGAAAAACCTCTCGTTTTCCCCAGTCAAAATGTGGATCTTGACCACCCTCGGTTGCGCCTCCTCCTGGAAAATGTTTTGTAGTAAGCGCTATTGAAGTGGGCCCTAGCCTTTCACGCTGAAAACCCAAAACCACGTCGCGTATCATTTGTGAAGCAAGCTCGGCATCCTCACCAAAAGTACCCTCTACCCTTTGCCAGCGTGGTTCCGTTGCTAGATCGGCCATATACATATACCCTTTTCTAATACCCGTTGCCAACCATTCTTGTCTAGCGATATCTGCAAATTCACGAACCAATACCGAATCACGCATGGCTGCCAAACCGAGCTCTCCAGGCCAAACAGAAAATGGAGTTTTACCAACACTAAGCCCGATTGAGGCATCTATTGTGATATGGTTTCTAGGATTGGAAGCAATTATTGCAGGGATACCTAAACCATCACTTTCGCAAAGGGCCTGCAAGTTATTCGACCATTCGGCCAATATTCTTGGTGTGGTGTTCGCGCGTAATATAAAATGTCTTTCATGAAATTGTGTGACCGCCTTTGTTGTTCCAGCAGCAAAAATCATTGGATAATCCAATGGTTTTCTGGTGAACATATTCACACTTCTTACCATATCTGTTTCATTAAAACCACTAGTAATGGGGCCCTCAGATTGCGGGGTATCAAAAGACCAATCATTTTCTAATCTAGTTGTACTTATAAGCATAAAACCGGCCTTTTGCTCCAAGGTCATTTTCGATACCAGATCATTACTTCTTTCCTCGTCCGTCAACCTCCAATCTTCGTAATCATCTAATAGACCATTACGATTTAGGTCCTTGAACTGCAAGCCCTCCATGGTTAATATAGTAGCGCTGCGGTAACCCAATAAGGGTTGTTGTTTTGACTGGGTTGAAGTGGGCACCGTCGCTTCCTTACATGACCATACCGTAAGCCCCAAAATCATAAGGCCTAAAAGAAACCGAACACTTAAACTCTTAATATTTTGCATTTTTTCCAATATTTATCCAATTTCCTAAATTATCGATAATTATCGATAATTGTTGAATATTCCTTATTTTTCTATATGTTTTTTTACTGAAACTGTGCTTCAAAATAGTATGTTTTCATAAGCTGAGGACTATATTATTCTTCAAAATATAGAATCTCGCTGTCCAAATAACCTATTCGTTCTGCCTTTGCCTCAAAAGTCATCTTGGAAGGAATAGGTTCTGTGTACATATTCCATATGGAGTCTTTGGGATTTTTCCATACAATAGATACATCGGCTCGTTTATTTAATAAATGGACACCATCCTCTTTTTCCTGTATTTCCAAAGGTGGTAGTTTAGGTTGATGTCCGTTTGGCAACCATTTGGCAATCAAATCCCTTTCATCAAATATCCCTAAATCATAGGTTTGCTTCATCCAATCATTAAGAAGTTTACGCTAATGTACTAAGGTGTCCCTAAGCTTTGGTTGGTCAACAAGATTATTTAATTCATATGGATCTTCCTGTAAGTCGTATAGTTCTTCTTCTGGTTTGGGTGCTTTAAGCCAAAGTGATTGTTCCTTATTTAACTTTCCTTCTGCATATAACCTACGTAATTCACGCATCATGGGCATTTGTTCTCGATAAGAAACAGGTATGGCATGTGGTAAATCCGTATTAAAACTTCGGATATACTTGAAACGTTTTGAACGTACAGCTCGTAATCGGTCATAAAATTCATCAAACCGATCTGAGGAATGAAACGTATATTTTTTTTCCTTCTGTACTCCATAAGCTCCAAATTGTGCTACACCTTGCATCACTTTGGGTGGTTCAATGACTGCCATTGAAAGAACGGTAGGGGCATAATCAATAAAACTAATAAGACGTTCATCCTTACTGCCAGCTTTCTTGTTTTCTGGAAACTTAATAACCAAGGGTACTTTTAAACCAGAATCGTAAAGCGCCCTTTTATGCCTAGGAAAAGGACCTCCATGATCTCCATAAAAAAAAATAATACTGTTTTCATAAAGACCATCTTCTTTTAGGTCTGAAATAATTTCACCTACTTGGTCATCCAATCTTTTGAGGTTACTGTAATTAACAGCAAAATCATGCCTTACAATATGGTTATCAGGAAAATAGGGAGGTACTGGAACAGTTTCCGGGGCAACAAATAAAGAATCCTTTCCTCTGGCCCATATCTGCGATTCATGGCAAACTCCAAAATTGAAAACAGCAAAAAATGGTTGGTCCGATTTACGTTTTCTCCAATGACGGTCCTTACTGCTTTCATCCCATGCGGCATCGGTCCGTTCAAAATTATAATCCTCTTTAGGTCCGTTAATTGCATAATACCCATTTTTTCTAAGGTATTCGGTAAACATTTTTACTCCATTGGGAACAATTGGAGAATAACTTGGTAAACTATCTAGTAGCGGTTCGTTAACTTCTCGCCATGGTGTATAGGTACGCATATTATGTGTGCCTAGACTGGTTGGGTACATACCAGTAATCAAAGCACTTCTGGCTGGTGCACATACGGGTACAGGAGAAACTGCATTGGTAAAAGTAACGCCGTCTTTAGCCAATGATTCTAAATTTGGTAAAGAGATGGTGCTGTCTCCATACATTGGAAAAAAGTCAGGCGATTGATCCTCTGCCACCAACCAAATAATATTAGGCAGGGCTTTTTTTACGTTGCCTTCATTATGCTTTCCTTCATTTTCGCATCCTAACAAGAATGACCCTATAAGCAGGAAAAAAAACAGTATATTTTTCATTACCGGAAGCCTTAATGGTAACTAAAGATACTGGATTTGGACGGTTTTGTCTAATCTCCAAATCCAGTACTCCTCTTCCTCTTAAAAAACTCTAAATAACTCTATTCAAGGCTTTTCAAATATTCCAAACTTTTAGGTACTTGTGAAACAACATTTGAAGATTCATCTTCTATGAACATATATTCAATTCCTAAGTTTTTGGCTTCAGCAACAACACCTTCAATATCAATTTGACCAGAACCTAATACTACGTTAGTCTCCACATCCTCATGACCTGTGTTATTCCCTTGTATACCTTTCTTCATATCTTTTAAATGAAGTAAAACGAACTTGGTTGGATATTTTTTCATGAGTGCCAAAGGGTCCGCACCTCCATGTTGAGCCCAATAAACATCCAATTCGAACTTAAAATCAGTTGCATTTTCTGCCATGTAATCAAATAAAGTACCATCATTATAAGGTCTAAATTCGTATCCGTGCGCATGATATGCCAGTATTAAGCCATTCTTACTTAAAATCTTGCCCGCTTCATTAAACACTTTTGTAGCTTGTATGGTCTCCTCCAAGTCCCATTTATTGTCATCGTGGGGAACCCAAGCACACATCACATATTTAGCACCAAAATCTTTGGCATTTTCAACTACCTTATCAAGATTCTTTTCCAAATCCTCAAATCCAGCACCAATACTTACTACCTCTAATTCATTTTTAGATAATAAAGCTTTGAACTCAGGCAAAGGCATACCGTAGGTCCCTCCACCCTCAATTTTGGTAATTCCCCATTCATTTATTAACCCTAAGGTATTGGAAACATCTTGATCAAATTGATTTCTAAGGCTATATAACTGTAAACCTACTTCTTGTGCTTGTGTGAAAAAACTACCAAAAACTATAACCACTAGTACGGTCACTAAATTTTTCATTTTATAGTTTCGTTTATGTTAATAAATTTCCTTGATCATCCCACTCGGCAATAACACCTCGTTTACTCTGATCAATACATTTAGCGATCCATTCTGGATCATAGGCAACTCCATGTTGATCTAAAACATCCTGTGGTACGCCATCCCAAACATTTGGGGTATTTCCTTTGTACCCTAAATCTGCTATACCCACTTTAGATGTGTAATAACCTGTAACTGTCAAACCCCGCATAGTATAGAAAAATTGGATTTCCAAAGGTTGTTTGTCCAAAGGAACCTCTACGTCATGCCAACAAATTTCATCACAAATCTGTTTTTTCTGCTCTAACGTTGCAGATTTAAATTCGGTTCCAAATTCTGTATTGCTTTTATGATCTAACCACATTAAACCACCTAATAAAGTAGGTGCCATAGAGGGTATATCCTTGCCCATAAATTCTACCAGGTCAGGAACACCTGCTTCTATAGGGCCACCATGGGGTTCTTTGGGCGGAAGAATAACAACACTTAATGCCCCAATAGTTTCCATCTCATGTTCATTAAAAAGTTGTTCTGCGTTTAATTTTTTCAAACGTTCCAATTCTTCCGGTGTACGTCCAAAATACTTCTCACTACTCTCAGCAATCGCCTTATCAATAGTTTCACTATTTTCTGGATTACATGCGTTGAAAACCAAGCCAGAACCTGCTGCGGCCCCACCAAGTAGTAATGTCTGTAAACTCTTTCTTCTATCCATCTTCTAAATATTTTGTTGCTTCAATTGTTCTATAATATAATCTGATGCCCTCCATGATAGGGCCATAATTGTCCATGTACAGTTCTTATCTGCCTGTGAAACAAAAGGACCAGCATCTACTATAAAAACATTATCAACATCGTGTAATTGTTGATACTTATTGGTAACTGAGGTTTTAGGATCATCGCCCATTCTTGTAGTACCTACCTCATGAATAATTTGCCCAGGGGCAAGAAGGCCATAATCTTTATCCTTACCTGGTTTTTCATTTAAAGGTATACCTCCCATATTGTGAATTAATTCTTCAAAAGTATCCTGCATATGTTTGGCCTGGTTAATTTCAAACTCCGAATGCCTATAATTAAATTTCAAAACAGGAATTCCAAATTGGTCTACTGTGGTTGGATCTATTTCACAATAATTATCCTTTCTAGCTATGGCCTCACCTCGTCCACCGAAACCAATTACTGAACCATAGTATTTCTTAACATCATCACGAAGACTGTCTCCATAACCTCCAACTTTAAGTCCAAAATATTTGTTCATACCATTAGGGTCCCATCCAAAACCGTAATTAGGTTGCCCCATACCACCCCAAACCTCGATATGATAACCTCTTGGGAAATTTAACTTGGAATTGTCTCCCCACCACGGTGAATACACATGCATACCCCCTACACCGTCTTCGTTGTAAGAAGTTTTTCGGTTCATTAAACCAGGAATTACACCAGAGGCACTTGCTCCTGTGGAATCATGAAGATATTTACCAACAATATCACTACTATTGCCCAAACCATTTGGGTGTTGTTTACTTTTAGAATTTAAGAGTATTCGTGCTGAACTACAGGCAGATGCAGCCAATACTACAACTTTCGCCTTTAGTTTATATTCCTTTCTATCATCCTTACTTATGTACGATACGCCTGTAGCCTTGCCTTCTTCATTTGTTGTAATTTCCCTCACCATTGAGTTAACAAAAATCTTGACTTTACCACCACTTTTTTGTGCTGGGAATATTAAGCAACTACCCGCTGAAAAATCAGCATACACCTGACATGATCTTGAGCATTGTCCGCAATAAAAACAAACGCCACGGTCATTATTAATTTTCTTGGTCAACATTGAAAGTCGACCTGGAATTACAGGAATTCCAGATTTTTTAGCACCGTTTATATAAAATAACTCATGCAATCTTGGTTTTGGCGGGGGAAGAAAAAATCCATCTGGATCATTTTCCCTACCTTCATTGGTACCAAAAACACCTATTAACTTATCTAGCTTATCATAATAAGGCTTAACATCTTCATATCCTATAGGCCAATCATCTCCATGGCCATCACGTGTTTTTCCTTTAAAATCTTTAGGTCCGAACCGTAAGGAAATACGGCCCCAGTGATTTGTACGTCCTCCAAGCATTCTTGCACGCCACCATTTAAAATCAGTACCCTCTTCATGGGTGTAAGGTTCCCCTTCAACCTCCCAATCTCCCCAAGACATATCCCACTCACCAAAAGCCCTGTCAGTACCTGCTCCTCTTCTAGGGGATTCATAAGGCCATTTTAATTGTGTCATGGTTACTGGATCCGCAGGGTCAAAATAAGGTCCCGCTTCTACCACGGCAACATTTAATCCGGCATCTGCCAACTGTTTGGTGGCCATACCACCACCTGCTCCCGAACCTACAATAATTACATCATAGATTTCTGAAGATTCCTTTATTTGCATAATTTGTAGTTTGATTATAGGTACAATTTAAAGAATTTATCAAAAAAAAGAAGGTTTTTCAATATATTAACAACACAAATTCATGAATCATTTGATTGCATTTAAAAGTTATTTCTTTCCTGATTATATTTAGAAGTGTAAAAATCATTTTATAACTTTTACGAATAATTGACAGCCTAGCGTTTAAACCAAAAAAAAAATGAATAATCAACCGTATCAGTTAAAAAGAAGGAATTTTATAAAAGGAGCTACCGCATCACTCTTACTTTCTTCCGTTGGCACCTATGGATTTGAATTTTTCAAGGATGAAAAACCAAAACGAGTAGGTTTAATTGGAACAGGGTGGTATGGTACAAGTGATTTATTCAAACTTATACAAGTTGCCAATGTTGAAGTAATTTCTTTGTGTGACGTGGATTCCAATTTTTTAAATGAAGTTGCAGAACTTGTGTCAGAAAGACAAAAAAATGGTAAAAAGCCCAAATTATATTCAGATTACAGGGAAATGCTAAAAAAGAGTGATTTGGACATTGTACTAATTGGCACGCCGGATCATTGGCATGCCCTAATGTGTATCGAAGCCTTGAAGTCCGGAGCACACGTTTACGTTCAAAAACCTATTAGTGTTGATGTGATAGAGGGAGAAGCTATGGTAGCCGCAGCTCGAAAATATAATAAAGTGGTTCAGGTAGGTACACAAAGAAAAAGCACACCGCATTTAATTGATGTTAAAAAACAAATTGTTGATGCTGGCCTACTTGGCAAAGTTGCACATGTAGAAATGTGTTGCTATTATCACATGCGTGCCAATGGAAATCCTCCTTTACAACCAGTTCCCGATTTTCTAGATTATGAAATGTGGACCGGACCTGCTCCACTCAGACCTTATGACGGTATTCCACATAGAAGGTGGTGGCGTACATTTAAGGAATATGGTAATGGGATTATGGGCGATATGTGCGTTCATATGCTGGATACTGTTCGTTGGATGTTGGATTTGGGGTGGCCAAAACGCATTAGCAGTGAAGGTGGCATATATGTTCAAAAAGACGGTAAGTCCAATATTTCAGATACGCAAACAGCAATTTTTGAATATGATGACTTAAACTGTGTATGGCAACATAGAAGCTGGGGGTACCCTGCAGACCCAGAATATCCATGGGCCTTTATAATTTATGGAGATAAGGGCGTTCTTAAGGGAAGCACTATGCAAGCGGACTTTATTCCTTATGGCGAAGGAGAACCTTTACACTTTGATGTTCTCTACGAAAAAGAAAAATATCCAGAAGATTTAGTGGAAAAGGATAATGAACTTAATGCGGCACCAGCTACAAGAAGACATATGATAAACTTTTTAGAAGCGATAAAAAATGGAACTAGACCTATTGCTGATATAGAAGAAGGGCACATTTCTACCGCTAGTTGTATTCTAGCCAATATGTCCATGGATTTAAAAAGACCTTTGGTATATGATCCTAAAACCAAAACGGTCGTAAACGACCAGGAGGCTACAAATTTACTGGAGAGAACGTATCGTGGTACCTGGGTTCACCCCAATCCCGATACTGTTTGATCTATTGAAGTTTCTTTGTAGAATCGCGAATCAATAAACTGGTTTTAACCACTTGCGTCTTAAATGGTTGGGAAGGGTTTTTAATTCTATTGATTAAACGTTCGGCTGCCCTTTCACCTATATACTTGCCATGTTGACTCACCATGGTCAATGATGGAGTTACGTATTTTGATAACTGTCCGTTGGTAAATCCAATTATAGAAATATCCTCGGGAACATTATACCCCCTAGCTTTAACTATGTGAAGTATTTTAACAGCAGTTATCTCGTCGAGGCCCAAAATACCATCAATCTGTTTATAATTTAATAATAGTGACATTAAAAGTTCCAAATCAGCATTTGGTTTGAAGTCTATTACCAATTTTGGATCAAACGCTATCTCAAATTCCAACAGTGCCTTTTTGTATCCCTGCAACCTTAATTGGCCCACACTGGATTTACCTATAGGTGAAACAAATGCAATATTTTTACAACCAATATTTAGAAAATGTTTTGAACTCTTATAACCTGCCTCAAAATCATCTACGATTACCTTATCACAATCTATCCTATCCGAAATCCTATCAAACAACACCAAAGGTATTTGGCTATTTGAAAGATCACTTAATGCATCTATTTTATCATTTACCTGCGTTTCTTCCGATAAAGAAATAATGAGACCATCTACGGTACCAGAATCCAGTAACTCTAATGTTTTACATTCCTTTTCATACGATTCATCACTAATGCAACTAATTATATTGTACCCATGCTCATTGGCAACCTTTTCAATACCATAAAGTACCTGGACGAAGAAATAATTTAAAATATTTGGCACGATTACCCCTATGGTCTTAGTGCTTCTATTTAAGAGGTTTAAGGCAAGCTTATTGGGTTTGTAATGTTGGTCCTTGGCAAATTGCTGTATCTGCTTTTTTAATGCATTACTTATCTCGTGGCTATCATTCACTGCTTTAGAGACAGTAGAAATAGAAACACCAAAATGTTTGGCAATATCCTTTAAGGTTATTTTTTTCATGAATTAAAACCAAAAAGGGCCTTGATTACACCTCAAGACCCTCTTCACTTATATCTTACTGGTTATATATATTGATTGATTATATTTTCAAACAATTCCTGTTTTCCACTAACCAATGGCAACTCACCATTTTCTTGGGCAATCTTATATAAATCGTTCAAATCTAGTTTTCCTTCCTCAAATGCCTTTCCTTTTCCGGCATCAAAAGAACTATATCTTTTTTCCCTAAGGCTATTGTAGGCTGATGATGACATTATTTTATCAGCTGTGACCAAAGCCCTGGCAAATGTATCTGCACCACCTATATGTGCAAGGAAAATATCTTCCAAATCGGTTGAATTACGTCTAATTTTAGCATCAAAATTAACACCGCCACCTTGCAAGCCGCCTGCTGCCAAGAACACTAACATGGCTTCCGTTGTTTCCTGAATATTATTTGGAAACTGATCAGTATCCCAACCATTTTGGTAATCTCCTCTATTGGCATCTAAACTACCTAGCATTCCTGCTTTGGCAGCCACGGCAATTTCGTGCTGAAAAGTATGTTGTGCCAAAGTTGCGTGGTTGACTTCAATATTGATTTTAAAATCCTTGTCTAGACCATACTCCCTTAAAAACCCAATTGCTGTGGCGGAATCAAAATCATATTGATGTTTCATTGGTTCCATTGGCTTAGGCTCAATAAAGAAATTACCTTTAAAACCTTGACTTCTTGCATAATCCCTTGCCATTACCAAAAATTGCCCCATATGATCTAATTCACGACCCATGTCAGAATTCAATAGGGACATATACCCTTCACGGCCACCCCAAAACACATAGTTTTCACCATTTAGTGCCATAGTGGCGTCCAATGCCAGTTTTATTTGTCCACCTGCCCTCGCCAAAACATTAAATTCAGGATTTGTGGCTGCACCGTTCATATAACGTGGATTGGAAAAACAGTTGGCCGTACCCCAAAGTAATTTTTTACCAGAAGCATTTTGCTTTTCCTTTATGTAATCTACGATAGTGTGCAACCTCTTTTCTGATTCTGCAAAAGTTGGTCCCTCTTGTATCAAATCAAAATCATGGAAACAGAAGTAATCAAAGCCTATTTTATCAAAAAATTCGAAAGCGGCATCTGCTTTGTCCTTGGCCGCCTGTACAGGATCTGCAGCCTTATCCCATTCAAAATTTTGAGTCCCCGGGCCAAAAGGATCAGAACCCTGTCCACAGAAGGTATGCCAGTAAGCTATGGAAAACTTAAAATGATCTCTCATTGTTTTCCCTGCAACCACTTGGTCTGGATTGTAATATTTAAATGCCAGTGGATTGTCAGAATCCTTTCCTTCAAATTTTATATTTCCTATCCCCTTAAAATATTCTTTGTTTGCCATTTTATTATCTATTATTTGTTCAATATTAAGTCTAATTCCTTTTTCCATTGCCCATAGGCAGATTCGTATTCTTTCTTATTAGGTAATGGGGTAAACGTTTTTATATAATCATTTTCCATAATGGCCCTGCCAAACCTTTTATAATCACCATCTCTTAAGATCCCGGCCCTTGCAGCACCAATGGCCCCGGTGGTATTATAAATTTCTATATCATATCCAATTAAGGTCGCCACCGTATTAGAGAAGATTTCAGAACGAAAAAGGTTGTCGTTACCTGCACGCATCACATTCACATGAATACCATCAGACTCCATTATTTGCATTCCATAAACAAAAGAGAAGGCTATGCCTTCCAAAGCCGCCCTGCACAAATGCTCTTTACCGTGATTATTCAAGTTTATATTTACTATTCTCGTACCAACCTCTTGATTGTTAAGCATTCTCTCTGCTCCATTACCAAAAGGTATTATAACAACACCATCGGAACCTACTTTTATACCCGATGCCAATTGGTTCATTTCATCATACGAGGTGACATCCAAATTATTCAACAACCATCTATATTGTATTCCAGAACCATTTATACACAATAGTTTACCGATTCTTGGATCGTATTGTTTTTGGTAATTTACATGTGCGAAATTATTTACCCTTGCGCTCTCCTTAACCGAAAGGCTATTGGTAATGGCATAGACAACACCAGAAGTGCCCCCAGTTGCAGCAACTTCTCCCGGATGGAACACGTTTAAGGACAATGCATTATTAGGTTGATCCCCTGCCCTATATAAAATTGGTGTTCCAATTTCTAAACCGCTTTCTAAAGCGCCATTAGTGTTTACTGAGCACTGTTCTGAGAACGTATCCACAATTTCTGGCACCAATGAAGCATCCAACCCGTAAAATTTCAATAAAAAATCGGCTATTTCATTTTTTTTGAAATCCCAAAAAATACCTTCGGACAATCCGGATATGGTGGTGTTTATTTTACCTGTCAACTTAAAGGCGATATAATCGCCGGGTAACATAAACTTATAGGCCTTTTCATAAATTTCTGGCTCATTATCCTTTACCCATTTTAACTTAGAGGCCGTAAAATTTGCCGGAGAATTCAATAGGTGTTCGGAACACTTTTCCTCACCAATTTCCTTAAACGCATTTTGTCCAATACCAACCGCCCTACTATCGCACCAAATAATAGAATTCCTTAGGGGTTTACCTTCCCTATCCACCAATACCAAACCATGCATTTGATATGATATGCCAATGCCAATCACTGCAGTTGAAGGAACGTTGTTCTCTTTTAAAATTCTTTTGATACCAACACAAACATGGGTATACCAATCATCTGGATGCTGCTCTGCCCAACCATTTTTAATGGCCAGCATGGACATTTCCGTTTGTGGTTCTTGTACCACAGCAACACTTTTTCCGCTGTCCGATGCTACTAAAGCAATTTTTATGGATGAACTACCTATATCAAGACCTAAATAATACATGATGCTATTTTATAGCAATACAATTGTAGTATTGCTGGAATAAAAATAACAGAATAGAATGGTATTACCCTTACATAGAATTAAAATAATTGCCTATACCTTAAAAATATTATAATATGAGTGAGAAATATGTAAATTTAAAATGCTGATTATTAGATTTTTATATTTTTTTCGTGATTTTCGAAAAATTACGAAACCGCTTTCGTAAACTATAAAAAAGGCCCTTAGTAAGTGATACACTAAGGGCCTCAATTAAACATAAGTAGGGTTTACATTTGTTCCAATTTTAGCAATGCTTCAGACTTAGAGTTCACATCCAATTTTAGATAAATATTCTGAATATGAAAATTCACGGTACTGGTAGTCACAAAAAGCTTGTCCGCAATCATTTTATAGGTGGCGCCTTTACATAAAAAGTCTATAATCTGATTTTCCCTATCAGAGAAAAACTTAAATGATTTTCTATGAAAATCGCTTATCACCTTGGTAACGATATCGTTGCTCATGGTAGCACCTTCTTTTTTTACATTCATAAGTGCATGTTGAATTTTATCGGCGGTCATTGGTTTAGTCAAATAACCATTTGCTCCACTTTTAAAAGCCTTTTTAATGACATCAAAATCATTTATTTCACTTATCATTATAATCTTTACGTTCCAATCTTTTCTGCGGAATAACTTTATGGCGTCCATACCACAAATACCATCTAAAGTAACTTCCGATATTATAATATCCGGTTTTTTTGACCTTATATCCTTCAGAGCCTTATTCGCATTTGTGTACATGCCAACTAGTTTGTAACCCGTAAAATGAGCTAGGTAATCCTCATATTCATTATGTAGACTTTTATCCTTTTCTATTATAATAATTTTTAAATCTTGAGTTTTCATATTAAACAGTATTTTATTACATCCTGTTGATAATTAACAGAATAGCAATGGTTAGTTATGAGTAAAATATAAGGTTTAGGGAACAGTATTCTTCATAGCAAGGTTCATCCATACCATCAAAATAAAACGTATAGTGATTATGACAACCAAAGTAAAACGAACCTATATCCAGACACTGAATGTTGGTTGGATCAAAATTTGGCTATAGAACTGTTCCCTTTTTAAAAATTAATTCAGGTACTTAGTAACCCTGAATTTATGCCAAAAGCATATTTGAAAAGGTACTTGAATTGATCTCTGAAGTCATGAGATCTTGGTTTGGAACTGTTGGATGCCTTAAAAGCAAAGTTAGTTTTTAAGACAAATTGTAGGTAATGTGTATTCATATTGTGGGGGGATTTGGGGGTTAAACTTTATTTATATCATATGTTTGTTTTTTAAATATATAAACTCATCAAATAAGTTGGCTAAAACTATAGGTTTTTTCGTTCAAATACATAGCGATTTGCATTTCATCGGAAAAATCGGTTGAATTTTTTTAAATGAAAAAGGAGGGGACTTGGCTATCCCCCCGGATACCACCCCTCCTTTAGTCGGCAATTTACTCAAACATAGAAATATTAAAACCCAACGCCGCTCAAATGATTTTTATTGTAATTAAAGTACAGTATTGTTATTGTTCTGTACTGTAGGTGTCATCATCCTCAAAAGTATTTGAAGCAGTAGCCGTGGCATGGTCTACTTGCATAATCCATTTATCATCATTGTATTTACCGTTCATGTTTGATACGAAGGCTGTTTGCGCATCCTTTTTATAATCATAATCTGCTAAATACACATAGTACAATCCATTTTCCTTGTTATAGAATTGTTTGGCATCCAATCCTTCTTTCTTTAATTTGGCCATAAAGGCATTCAGGTAATTTTTATTCTTATACACGTTTGCAATAACATAATAACCTGTTTTTACGCCTACTAAATCGCCTTCGCCAAAAACCCTGATTGGTAGCTTTTTGTATTTACTGTGCTCCTCTTCTTCAGCAGCGTCATGTTCCCTTTGCATTTCATTGGCCAATAACATCGTCTGTTGATCTTGGTCGAAATTTAGAAGGTTATTTTTGATATTGTCCTTAATGTCATTTCTCAAAAGGCGTACTATGGTTTCGAATCGATGCTCAAAAGCAGCGGTACGTGCCTCTTCAATGGAATCTTGTCTTAAGATAAGTTCATCTAATATTAGTCTATTTTGATACGCTATAGTGTTCGCGTCATCGTTTGTAGATAGCGTAACCTCTGTTTTTCCTTTTACATTATTACTATTTTTTCTAGCCTTATCGCGTTCAGTAATTAAATCCGCTATCTGTTCTTCATAATTTCTAACGATACGGTCTATTTTACTATCGTTGGATCTATCTGCAATAGTTAAGGACATGTCATCATCCTTGAACTTATAAGCAAGAGAGACCTCGTGGTTCCATCCTAAATTGGATTCATCTTTAGAAATATCCTTCTCCATTAAATAACCCAGCGACATTTTTTCACTTAAATTAAACCCTACACCAGCAGATACGCCAAATTCTTGATCAATAGTAGTCTGCAACCATCCATATTTTGGCAAATCCAATAATAAGGAACCTAAATAATAAATACTACCGTCCACATTTTTCCCTATTTGCCCCAAAGGCATTAACCTACCGTTTTCAAAAAGGCCTCTACCTGCATCAAACGTATGCGTGTATTGAACAGATGCATTCACACTTTTTGTAGATAGATTTGTTAAAAACTCATTGGTAGTCTGATTATATCGTAAAAGGTCCTTGGCATATAATCCAAAATCAAAATTACCTATGGTTAAATTAATTCCAGGTTGAACCGCTATTTTACTTTCCTTCCTTGCTTCAGAAATCTCTGGGTCATTTTCAGTTACTACAACCCTATTTTTGTCTAACCCTTGGTTAAAGTACGTTATGTTGGCCCCAAATGCCAATTGGCTTTTTTGCCCTAATTTAACAGCTGTAGCATAATTGGCATTAAAACCAAATTCCTGTACCACACCAGCCCATTGACTATACACACCAATACCTAAGGCCGTACGTTCATTAAGTTTATTGCTAAAACCTAAATAATAATTCTGACTGTTATCGTCAAAAGTGGCATATTGGTTTCTATGCAATATGTTTAGGTACGATTTGTTCTCGCGCACCAATGAAAACGTAGGATTAATTAAATACCTATTAAAAAATAATTGATTATGATAGGTAGTACTAGAGTTTAGGTTGGTATTCGTTTCTTGGGCCACAACCCTTAAGTTTCCATAAACGATACCAAGAAGAAGTAGTAAACCTAATTTCTTAAATGTTGTATTTGCGTAGTTCATCTGAGTAAATTTTAAAATTTGGGTAACTAATCACAAGCAAGGGCGTTTATAGGTTGCGTTGGTCTATTTGGGTGGAATATACTTCAGCAATTTCCCTTGAAAAGGTCTATTATATTTTAATCCTTAGAAATGATGTATTTAACTATTGTTCATCTTCAAATACAGAGGTAGAATAATTTACATGGTCCTCACTATTTAAGGCTTCCAGCAAATGATAATCCTTACCTTGGTTAGCACTCCTTTCACCTATATAGGAAAAGGCTACTTTTTGCAAATCCTCACCCTCTTGCCCTCTGTTTGATATCACATAGGCCATCTGGTCTTTATTTGCAAGTTGAATAGAGAATTCATCTTTTTTACTGTTTATTGGACTACCTAAATTTATGGCCAAGCCTACATTTTTCTGACCTACCTCTACCATATACACATCTAAGCCACCATAGCCTTTATGGCCTTCAGAAGCAAATACAAGCGTATTCCCTTCTATTACCTTAGGATAAATATCATTTTTAACCGTATTCACCTTTTCACCTAAGTTCTTGGCAATACCTATAGTACCTGTCTTACTAATATTCGACACATATATATCATACTTGCCATAAGCTCCAGGCATATTAGATGCAAAAAAAAGTCGCTTACCATCAGGGGAAATCGCTGGGTGCAATGCCGAATAGTTACTAGGGCATAAGGCTAATTCCTGAATGGTTCTCCATTGCCCGTCTACTTTATCCGCTTTATATATTTTATGTATTTTTTCCTTTTTTGAGAATATTCCTGTGGTAGGTTTAACCATAACAGCTTTACTAAAATATGCCGTATTACCGTCTTTGGTAACCACTATTGGCGTCTCGTACTCAAATTCATTTTTACTAAGAACTTGTTTACTTGTAACCTTATGGGCATTAATACCGCCTAAAGAAGCAGTGCCAGACTCAGTTGAAAAATTCAAAGGCTTAAACCTGTCCCTAAAATTTGAACGCTTAGCCACTTTTGAGGAAACATGGGTCATCTGATAATCGGACCTTACCAATTCTGTCCAATTTTCATCTTCAACCTCTTTAATTGTATTGGAACTTCCCAATTTTGAAACTGCATGGTCGTAACGCTTCTGATAAGAAGGTTCCAATTGGCCATCCTCACTCAATTCAATTAATTTATCATACCAAAAAAGGGCAGTCTCATAATTGTTGGACAGAAAATGTGCATTGCCCAGGTCCTCATAAATTTCCTTTTCAGTATACCCTAAGGATTTTAATTCTTGAAAATTCTGAAGGCGCTTCGAACTTTCATTTTTCTGATAAATGCGGTCATTTGAGACCAGCTCCGCTTGAGCGAGCAGGGAACCACAACAAAGGGTGGCCATGCACCCTATTATCAATCTGTGTTTTAAGTTATTTCTCATGTTTGTAGATTTTGGGGATTTACATGACAAAGTTCTTAATTGTTCAGCAGCCAATACTTAACAAAAATTCATAGGTTTTTTGATTTTTTTGATAAATTTTGAGTTTTTCATCAAGAAATTTAGCAGTTCACCCGATATTCTAACCTTAAGGATTGTTGGGTTTTAATTAACAATAAATACATTTTGTCTTAATTATTTGTTAATTATTTTAGAATTTTTTATTTTTATAAGGTTGATTTTATAAATGCGTAATTATGAATACTTCTGGGAATTTATTTGATACAAAAATGATTTCGGACATACTATTAATAGTGATGCTTGTGGTAACCACCCTGTTATTTTTTCAATATTACCATGTAATTGAAGAGGAAATTACCCAAGTTGTACTAAATTCAATGACAGATATTAATAACAGTATAGCGGAAACCAGAACAGGTAGATAAGCATTGACTTGCTCACCTTTTACCAACCAATACATTGGTTGCCAAAGCACCTATAATCAAAAGTATACCTAACAGACTCCAAATGGTATACACATCCCCAAACCAAAAGACACCTACGCAGACCGTAAAAATAACCTCTATATATTTTAAAGGGGCCACTAGTGTGGTTTTTGCCGTTTGAAACGCCTCGGTCATAAATACTTGTCCAAAAAAACCAAAAATCCCCAAGCTTAATAAAAGGAACCACTCAATTCCTACTGGAAACGTAAAATCCCTTATACTCAACAAACCGCCTATTACGGTTCCAATAAACATAAAGTAATTGACCACAACCAAAGGATGATCTCCTTTTCCTATTCTTCTAATAATAACGTATACCAATCCACTAAAAACGGAAGCGGTAAGCACTAATAGTAATCCGACGGTACTTGCCGAATCATCAAATCCCTTAATTACCAGCACCCCACAAAAAGCAATGGCAAACAAGAGCCATTGTATGGCACGTAATTTTTCACCAAGTAAAATAACAGCAAAAAAGGTGGCGAAGATCGGTGCTATATATCGTAACGAAACCGCTGTGCCAACAGGTAAATATTTTAAGGACATAAAGAATAGACTCATAGCCGTTAATCCTGCAAAAGATCTTAATAACATCAGTTTCCTATTATGTCCCATGATAGGGATTCCTTTAAACAGAATGTAAGACGTAGCTAAAATCAAGGAGCCTACCGACCTAAAAAAAACAATTTCAAAAGTTGGAAAATGGTTCAGGTATTTTACCAACGCATTCATTAAAGTGAATGAGAACGTACTAATTACCATGAACAAAACTGCTTTCTTCACAAAGAGGTATTCTAGAAGTGCAAAGTTACTGGAAGATAAAGGGATTAAGCAATCAACGACTATAAATAGACCATCTACATCTAGATTTTTACGATATTAATTACGAAAGCCCACTAAAATCATAATACTTTAATTTTAGCTTCAGGCCTCAATAAAAATCACAGGTCTTTCCAATAAGTGTATAAACATACCATTGGATCATACCTCCTATTGCATTAAAAAATATCCGTTTGGTTTATTGGTTTTTACCTTGCACCGTATTAAACCCTTTCTACAATTATGGCATAGCCCATACCTACACCCACACACATGGTAGCAAGTCCATATTTACCACCAATTCTTCCCAACTGATTCACGGCAGCCTGTACAATTCTGGTACCTGACATGCCCAAAGGATGTCCAATGGCAATGGCCCCGCCATTCGGATTGATACGTGGGTCGTTATCTTCCATACCCAACTGTCGCGTACAGGCTAGGGACTGTGCGGAAAATGCCTCATTAAATTCCAAGGTATCCATATCCTTTAGCGTCAATCCTGTTTTCTCCAATACTTTTTTGGTGGCATATACCGGGCCTATACCCATAATCCGGGGCTCTACCCCTACCACGGCAGAAGCAACAATCCGTGCTTTTGGTGTTAGGTTATAGGTTTTTAAGGCTTCTTCAGAAACGATCAACATAGCCGCAGCGCCATCATTAAGGCCAGATGCATTACCAGCGGTTACCGTACCGTCTTTTTTGAAAACGGTTCGGAGGGTCGCCAACTTCTCCAAAGAGGTGTCAGGACGAATGAATTCATCTTGATCTACGATTACAGGATTTCCTTTTCTTTGCGGAATCTCCACGGAGCAAATTTCCTCTGCCAGTGTACCATTCTTTTGTGCCGCTGCTGCTTTCATCTGTGAATTGTAGGCAAACAAATCTTGGTCTTCGCGACTAATTTTGAATAGCTCCGCCAGATTCTCGGCAGTAATGCCCATGGCATCGGTACCATACATCTCATGTAACTTTTTGTTCACAAAGCGCCATCCAAAACTGGAATCCTCCATTTTGGAGTCGTTCCCAAAGGCGGATGTCGCTTTTGAAATCACATAGGGTCCACGCGACATATGTTCCATTCCTCCCGAAATAAATACATCACCGTCATTGGCCTTAATGGCCCTATTGGCATGAATTATAGCGGACATACCCGAAGAACACAATCTATTGATGGTCTCCCCGGGAACCGAGTAGGGCAACCCTGCCAAAAGTAAGGCCATTCGGGCCACATTTCGATTGTCCTCCCCAGCTTGGTTATGACAGCCCAAAATCACATCATCAATCACCTCTTTAGGCAAATTGGGATATCTAGCCAACAAGGCCTTTATGGGAATAGCTGCCAAATCATCTGCCCTAACGGGCGCTAGTGCTCCTCTAAAGCTTCCTATGGGGGTACGTATAGCATCAACGATATATGCTTCTTTCATCTTATTTCTGCTCTAATTTTTCAACAAATTTGGCATCGGTCTTTTCACGGACTTCCTCCAAAGAACTTCCAGGCAATATTTCAACTAAGGTCAATTGTCCCTCAATAAATTTAAAAACGGCCAAATCCGTAATCAATACATCCACACAATGGAAATCCGTAATGGGCAATGAACATGTTTCTACCACTTTGGAATTTCCGGCCCTATCGGTATGGCTCAAGGTAATGATTAATTTTTTTGCGCCCGATGCCAAATCCATCGCACCTCCAACACCCAGTAGTGGTTTTCCGGGAACCGCCCAATTGGCCAAATTGCCCTGGGCATCCACTTCAAGACCACCCATGATGGCTACATCTATATGCCCGCCACGAATCATGGCAAAACTATCCGCACTATCAAAATAGCTACTTCCTGGCAAGGCGGTTACGGGAACTTTACCAGCATTTACGGGATAATGCATGGCACCACCGCCATCTGAAGGTTCTGGACCAACGCCCAACATCCCATTTTCGGTATGTAAAATAATGCCATCCTCGGGTTGTATCAAATCTGCCACTAAGGTTGGAATCCCAATACCTAGATTCACGACATCGCCTTTTTCCAATTCCGCAAAAGCTCTTTTTGCCATGTTCATACGCCGTTCATCTATCACTTTAGATGAGCCCACCGATGCGGAAGTCCCTAAATCTTCTTCGGTCAATTCTTTTTGAACAAGATAATCCACAAAACAACCTGGTGTGTGAATCTGATTAGGGTCAATAGCTCCTACGGGAACTATTTCCTGAACTTCGGCAATCACCAAATCAGCTGCCGTAGCCATGGCCCTATTGAAATTTTGTTCGGTCATACGGTACTGTAAATTACCTGCTGTATCCGCTTTCCAAGCACGTACGATGGCTACATTTCCACGAATACCTTCAATGAACACCTGCTCCTTACCATTCAGCATTTTGGTTTCCCGCCCTTCGGCAATCAAAGTTCCTGCAGAGGTAGGGGTGTAAAACCCACCTATACCTGCACCGCCTGCACGTATGGCCTCTGCCAAGGTTCCTTGCGGTAATAGCTCATATTCCACTTTGCCTTCCTGTGCAGCCTTTACCGCTTCTGGATTGGAGGTAAAAAAAGAACCTATCATTTTCTTAAGCTGTCCGTTGTTCAATAAACGGCCACCACCCATGTTCGGTTCCCCAACATTATTGGCAATAAACGTAAGGTCTTTAGTTGTAGTTTCCGCCAAGGCATGAATGACATGTACTGGGTTACCGGTCATGCCAAAACCACCACCCAAAATCACATCGCCGTCCTTCACCATCGCCGCCGCTGCTTGGGCCGTTATTTGTGGTACTTTCTTCATATTATAGTATTCTAAAATTCGTAGGTTTCAAAAGGTAGGCCCACATAATTTTCCGCTATGGTGGTTTTATAGGCTTTTGACATTTTTATATAGTCGATTTTGGCCTTTTGTAATTTATAGGTATAAGAGCCATGCTCATCCTGTTTATGAAATAGCTGTGTCATAAAATTGGAAAAGTCCTGTGCCCTCCAGATTCTTCGCAATGCCATTTGTGTATAATCATCCAAATTCTGAAGGGAGTTGTTCTTGTAAAAATCCACAAAGCCATCTACTAGATGCTTTATATCTGCAACGGCAAGGTTCAACCCTTTCCCTCCCGTAGGTGGGACAATATGACCGGCATCGCCAGCTAAAAACAGGCGACCAGAACTCAAATTGTCGATCATATGGCTACGCATTGGCGTTATGCTCTTATCGAAAATAGGTCCGGATTTTAAGGTCCATCCTTTAGTGGCCAATCTTGTGGACAGTTCCTCCCAAATACGTTCATCGGGCCAATCTTCCAGTTTTTCATCATTATCTACTTGCAGGTATAATCTACTTACCGTCTCGGACCTAAGGCTATGAAGGGCGAATCCATTTTCGTGATAGGCATATATCAGCTCATCGGTAGAAGGTGCTACATTAGCCAAAATACCCAACCAGCTAAAAGGATAGGTGATGTCGTAGGATTGGTAACTGTCCTTGGGCATGGTTTTTCTTCCAATACCATGAAAACCATCACAAGCCGCTACAAAATCACATTCCAGTATTCCCTGTTCACCCCCATCGCTTTCAAAATGTATCTTAGGCCTATCCGTATCAAAATCCACAATAGCGGTTGCCCCGGTTTCAAAATACAATTGCCCACCCTGCTCCAACCAGGCATCGGTAAGGTCTTTTACCACTTCTTGTTGTCCATAAATGGTAATCTTACGACCTCCTGTTAATTCTGCAAAAGGCACATGAATGCGTTCTTCATCAAAACTCAAATACACCCCATCATGCTCAATCCCCTCGGTATTAAGTCGGTCTGCCAAACCCAAATCGTTGATGATATCCACCGTATTTTGCTCCAACAGCCCTGCGCGTACACGGCCCTCTACATATTCACGTGAACGTAATTCCAAAATCACGGATGAAATCCCATGTTTTTTTAGCCAATGTGCCAATACCAGACCCGCAGGGCCTGCACCAATAATTCCGACTTGCGTTGTTATTTTTTTCATTCGATACACTTTTTCATATCCTTATCATTAATATACTACAGTCACCTCGAGCGCAGTCGAGAGGTCATTTAAATTAACGTACTTTAAAATTAGGTCTCGAATGCACTCGACCTGACATCATTGGTTTAATCACATATTTAAGAAAATAATTCTTCTAGTATTCAATCCCCAATTCCTTAAAAACTTCCTCCGCATTATGCATGGCCTCGTTTGCCGCGGGTAAACCACAATAGATACCGGATTGCAGGATTACTTCCTTAATTTCAGCAACGGTAACGCCATTGTTAAAAGCGGCACGAATGTGCATCTTAAATTCAGCTCCCCTATTCAAGGGAATCAACATCGCCAAAGTGATCAAACTTCTTTGGCGTTTTAGCAATCCTGGTCTGGTCCAGATCTCTCCCCATGCATAGTTTGAGATAAACTCTTGAAAATCTGAATTGAAACTATTTTTCTTCGTGATAGACCGATCTACATGGGCATCTCCCAAAACGGTACGCCTTACATGCATGCCCCGTTCAAAGGTGGAATGGCCCACAATAAAATCCAATAACAGCTGTGTGTACTGTTCCGGTAATTCTGTACTGGCCAAATGGCGCGCATGTACTACATTTAACTGTGAATTGGGAATGGCCTGCTGCATTTTTTTTGCTGCGGCCACATTGGTCACCTCATCCTCATCACCGGTAATAATCAAGGTAGGTACCGAAATATTTTTGATTTCCTCCCTAAAATCTGCAGCTCCTATTGCGGCACAGCAATTTCCATACCCTAGAATACTGTTCGCTAAAAACATATTCCTTGTTTCCGCTACGCGTCCGGGATTCGTCTTTCTAAAAGCATCGGTGAACCATTTTACCAAAGTCGTATCGATCAAAGCATCCATACCTTCTTCCCCAATGAGGGCAATTCGGTCGTTCCAACGCTGCCTATCCCCTATTTTAGAATCGGTATTGCTAAGAATAAGTTTTTTAATGCGTTTAGGGTGATGGATACCTAACCACTGCCCTATCAATCCGCCCATGGATAACCCGCAAAAATATACTTCATCCAAACCTAAATCATCCAACAATGCAATGACATCACCACCCAAAAGGTCTATCGTATACGGTGCTGGAGTCACCTCACTATCGCCATGACCTCGGGTATCATATTGCAACACCCTAAAATAAGGCAGTAAATAAGGTACCAGTTCATCCCACATGTGCATCGTAGATCCCAACGAATTGGAGAATACGATAACGGGACTATTTGGTGTTCCTTGAAGTTTATAGTTAGTAACCATATCAGTGCTGTTGATTTAATCGGTATTGTAATTTTTTAAAATAGTCTCTACCCAAGAAACGCTGTTTCCTATGGCATTTTCAGGTTGAAAAAGCGTCTCTAAATCGGTGATATCGGGAAAAGCCTCCTGTACCACCTCCTTTAGGTGTCGCTCTTCTGAAACAGCAGATTTACAGGCTTTCTTCACCGCTTCATGCGCTTGCATTTTTCCGATGGACTTGGACAAATACAAGGAAACCTTTTCGGCATAAATGAGTCCGTTGGTAATTTCAATGTTCCGTAACATATGCTCCGGGCTTACTTCCAGGTGCTGGATCAAATCCAGACTTTTTTCCAAGGAACCAGCGGTCAGGCCCATGAGTTGGGTCAAGGTTTCCCACTCCGCATGCCAATAGCCAGCAGAACGTTCGTGCTCTTGTACCATAGCAGCAAGCATGGTGCTTACCAATCCAGGGGTACGGGTACTATTGCTGAGAATAAGGGCACAGGTTACCGGATTTCGTTTATGGGGCATGGTACTGGATCCCCCTTTTCCTTCGGCCGCCCCTTCAAAAACCTCAGCAATTTCGGTTTGCATCATTAAGGAGATATCCTTGGCGATTTTACCGAGCGAACCGCTTAGAACCCCTAAAATTCCAGCAAAATCATTTAAGGTATCCCGTTGCGATTGCCACGGAAAGCTTTTTTCCAATCCCAAGATCTCCGCAAACTTGGCTTGGACTTCCTCAGTTATAGTAATGTTTCCACTGCCCACTGCACCTCCCAATTGAATATGAAACAGCTGTGATTTTATGGCTTGTACCCTTTTTTTGGTATTGGTAACGGACTGCAACCAACCTGCCGTTTTAAAGCCGAAGGTAATGGGCCTCGCTTGTTGTAACAAGGTACGCCCAATCATGATCGTGCCTTTATGTTGGTTGGTAATCTGCACCAGTACTTTTTCTAAAAGCAGTATTTTTTCCTCGGTCCAAGTTATATACTCCTTAATGGCAAGTATATTGGCGGTGTCTATAATATCTTGACTGGTGGCACCAAAGTGTACGTATTTAGACGCTTCAAAATCGGTATTCTTTATAATCTTTGTGAGTTGCTGTACTAAAGGAATGGCAGCATTTCCACCCAAAACAATATCTGTCTTCAGCTTGTTCACATCAATAAAATCAACATTGCAACTTGCCGAAATTACCATAGCCGCTTCCTTGGGTATGATTCCCAAACTGGCCTGCGCCTCCGCAAGGGCAGCCTCTACCTTAAGCATATATCCTATGGTTTCCCTTTCGGAAAAAAGGCGATTGATGGCATCTGCATAAAAGGTCTCAGAATAAAGCGACATAATGAACTTTGGTTAGATTTGAAAAAATACGGTTTCCTGTTCTCCCTGCATGTGAATATCAAAAACATATTCGCTACCGCTCTTTTTAGCGATTACCGTATTTCTTCGCTCTTTAGGAATGGCGTTCAGTACCACATCCGTATCATTCAAGACTTCGTCGGAAAAATAGAGGCGCGTATACGAATGCAACAATTGTCCTCGCATAAATAATATCACATTGATAAAAGGTGCCTGCCCGTCTACAGATTTTGGTTTTATGGTGCGAAATTCAAAACTATTATCCGGTTTTGTACCGGTGCCGTATCTACCAAAAAGTTGATGCTCCCCATCATTCTGCCATAATTCTACCATGGCATCATCTACAGCAACACCTTTGCCGTCAAAAACCCTTCCTGTAATAGTGATGGTATTCTGATGCGCTTTCACGTTTGCCATGGTACCATCTACCAAACTCTTAAAGTCATATCCGTATTGCTCGGGCGTGAGGCCGTAGGCAAAGTAAGGACCTATGGTCTGTGATGGTGTTTGTGGTTTTAGTTCCGTTTTCATACTATCATTTAGAGTGTATAATTAGTTGTTTTCAAAGGGCGTTGCCTTATTTCCGCGTAGCACGATATTAAAACGATACCCCAAGGCAAAGTTGGGTTCTGTAATGGACAGGTCAAAACTAGAAATCAAAAGGTCACGACCTTTTACCGGTACTGCCTTAAAAATAGGGTCATATGCAAATAGCGGGTCGCCCGGAAAATACATTTGTGTAATCAGCCTACTTGAAATATCCCCGCCAAAAAGCGAAAAATGGATGTGGTTGGGGCGCCATGCGTTCGGGTGGTTTCCCCAAGGGTAGGCACCGGGTTTGATGGTATAAAATTTATAATTCCCATTGGCATCGGTCATACAGCGACCCGTTCCCAAAAAGTTCGGGTCCAAGGGTGCATCATGCTGGTCTACCTTATGCACATACCTTCCGGCAGCATTGGCCTGCCATACCTCTAACAGCGTATTTTTAAGCGGTCTTCCCTTTTCATCGGTCACTTGGCCATGTACCACAATACGTTCGCCCAAAGGCTCCCCGTTCTTTCTTGAATTCCTGGTGAGGTCATGATCAAATTCCCCCAAAACAAGGTCGTTGAATACGGGTGCAGTTAGATCGGAAAGTGATTTTTTCACTAGTACCAATTCCTTTGTTGGCGCCCGTAGCAGTGTCGATTTATAATCGGGAGCCAAATACGGCGGTTGCAACTCTATATCAAAGCTATCATTGGTTTCTGTTGCCATATGTTTTTAACTTTTGTGATCACCCAAATCTAAGGTGAACTATAAAATTTACCTTGGATTTTTTCGTTTTAATACAGGACTAAATAAACATTAATTAGAACTAAATTGAATGTTTAAAATTATAAATATGATATAAAAACCCTATTTTTAGGGTTTTAAGATTAAAAAATACACAAAAAATAACAAGACATAATACACATTTATGCCGCAAGGGTTTCTAAAATATAAAGGACTTTATGGAGACAACCAACCTGGTTTTGTTTCGGATTTCATCCATATTGAACCCTTGGCTATACGAAGTAAAATTTATGCATGGGAGATTAGCGAGCATATTCATACGGACTTGTTTCAAGTATTCTTGATTCAAAAAGGGGAAGGTGTACTGGTGTCGGAAAAAAAGGAATTGCGCATTCAAGGGCCCTGTATTCTAGTAATTCCGCCCAACATATTACACGGATTTACATTTGATGCCACCATTAAGGGGGATGTCATTACCCTTTCCAATTCGTTTTTATATACCCTTTTCAAGGACAGACCCAACTTACAGGAATCCTTACAACAACTCAACCGGATTCTGCTTGAGGCCAACAGCCCTATTTTTAAGGACTTTTTGTACTTGAAAAACAAGATCCAGGAAGAAATCTTTGAGGAACACCCAGAGAAGTCATTGGCCATGCAGTCGTATTTTCAATTGTTCTTTGTGGCATTATTCCGTTGTAAACTGGAGGCCAAGCGACCTGAAATTGTACATACCAATAGGGCACTCGGGTATTTTCGTCAGTTTCAACAGTTGATCAAGCAATCTGCCCAACAACCGTTGAGCATCAAGGCCTACGCAGACCAACTGCACATTACCCAAATGCACCTTAACCGCATCTGCCATGTGGTGGCAAATACTACAGCCCTAAAGGTAGTTCAGGATTTTACCATCACAGAGGCCAAAAAATACTTATTGAATACCTCCTACTCCATTTCTGAAATTGCCTATTTCCTCAATTTTAACGACCCAGCCTATTTTAGCCGTTTGTTCAAGAAACGGGTAGGTGTAGCACCAGGGGAGTTTCGGAAGGGGTGAGTCTGACAGCTTATGGTTAATTGCCAAAATCATTGCGTAAAACAGATACGTACTGATTTTGCCTTCTGAAAATAAATTTTGTCTAATACGCCCAAAGAATTTTATCATGGGTTCCTGGTTGGTTTTGCCATGTACACAACGTCCGAGCTAAACGTACTGCGTAGGTACGTCATCTGGGTTAGCAGTGGGTGAGTTGGCGCGTTGGCCTGTTTCCGTCTGTGTACGAAGCTAAAGCTTATTGTTTAGTTTTATTTTTTCTTGTCCAAAGCTAAATTCAGAAGATTTAGCGACTTTTTAAATATACACAGACCTTTCGGTTTTGCCCCAAAGTCCACATTGCGATTAGGCTTTGTTGGCATTAGTTTTTTATTCCATTATATACATTCGGGTTATGTTTCTCCATATAAAATTTAGGATTAAGTATTTCTGTAAAACCAAACTTTTTATAAAGCCATTCAGCTGTATCAGTTAATAAAATCCAGCGTCTTAATCCTTGAAGATTTGGATGCTCCATTATTTCATTTATCAGCCATTTACTTAATCCCTTTCCTCTATATTCCTTTAAAACATAAACATCTCCTAAATATGCAATAGTTGAATAGTCTGAAATTATTCTAGCAAAGCCAATTTGCTTGTTTTCGTAATAAAGCCCAAAATTCAAAGAGTTTTCAATTGAAGTTTTCAAAGTATTGATTGGAATTCCGTTAGCCCAATCAGTTTCGTTTGCAAGGAATTTGTGAATGCTCAAAATATCTAATTTATCCTTGTCGGTTGAAATGGTATATTCATTTCTATGAGCTTCTCTAATTATCATTTCAGTTTTCACAATTAATGCCAGCGTTTGGTATAAGAGGGTTAGTGAATTAAACGCACTTGCCTTACAGGAAGCAAGATACTTATTTAAAGGCAAAAACGGTTTGAGTTAGTTCTCAAACCGCTATTGCTATTATATATTGTTGTCGCAAGTTCTTTATCCTTTTGGCTCAGTTTTATTGAACATGTAACGAGCAATTTTCCATTCTCCATTTACTTTCTCGAATACAAAGAGCTCTCTGTTTGCTTCTGGTACTTCAGCTCCATTTGCGTGAATTTTAACTGTTCCCTTTGAACTGGTTACGGCAAAGGCCATATTTCCTTCAACTTCTATTTCCTCAATGAAGAATTCAATATTCAACTGAATTTTAGAGAAAACAAATTCATATGATTTTAAAATACCTTCAGAGCCTATTCCTGAAGGTGCCTCTGTTGGCATAAATACTCCATCCTTTGTATAAAGGCTTTGGGCGAGTTTGGCATTGGAAGTATTCAATGACTTTTTATATTCACTTAGTAATTCTTCTATTTTTTGTTTCTCTTCTTTTTGCATAATTTCTGTTTTTTCAGTTAAACTTTTATTTGATTTTTGATTGCTTTTTTCGCCACAAGATGTCATTATCAAAATGGCAGTTAAGGGTATTAAAATTTTCTTCATTTTTTCAAATTTTGTTTACACAAAGTTCAAGAAATAGAATCATGCTTACCTATAAGGTATATTAAGAAAGAAGCTTAAGGAAGATTAAGATTTTACCAATCTTTTACGAATGGTGCTCAGAAATTCAGGAGTTACCCCAAGGTAAGAGGCTATTTGAACATTGGAAATACGATTAAAGAAATGAGGATATCGTTCCATAAAATCTAAATAACGTTCTTCTGCAGTTGAACTGATATTCTGTAATACTCTCCGTTGAGTGCTAACCAAAGCGTTTTCGGTTATTACTCTAAAAATTCGATTGAATTTAGGGTAATCAACAAACAACTTTAGTTGGTCTTCTTTACTGATTTGCAGAATTACTGAGTTTTCAATGGCTTCAATATATAGTTTACTCGCCTGTTCGGTATGAAAGCTGCCGATATCACCAATCCACCAATTTTCTATTGCAAACTGAAGATTATGCTCCTTACCGTTTGCATCAACCATGTACATTTTGAAGCACCCTTCAATTACAAATGTGTTGAGTTTACACACATCACCTTCTTGGAGAATAAACTGCCTTCGTTTAACTTTTCGTTCTTTGAAAACCTTCTCCACCATAGACTTTTCTTCTTCATTCAAAGGAAGATGTTGGTTAAAATATTCTATGAGTGGTTTTGTATTCATTTTAATTCGCTACAACGGTTTTGTATGTGAATAATAGCGGATTTTCACGCACTAATTTATCGGTTTATGCAGGTTTTAAATTTACAAACTACTTCTGATTTAAGCACTTAAACCGCTATTTTTTATATACCTTGCTATGCGGTCGGCTTTCTTCACTTTTTTGAAAATTCTCAATTTTCTTTCTTATGAATTTTCGTTCGGTTTCGGTTTTGCAAAGCTTTAATGAGTTCTTCAATGCTCTTTTTTCTTTGTTTTCGTCCGAGCCTTTGTAAAGTGCGCTTAAAAGCAGGTGGTAGAAGTGATTATCTTTTAAGTTAAGTTTTTCGGCTTCTGCTAATGCTCTTTTATTCCCTTTTATTTTTGAAAGAGCAAATATCCTGTTTAAATCTGCAATAGGTGTATACTCTATTTTTAATAAAATGTCATACAGTTTAAAAATGCTTTCCCATTTTTCTTCGGTGTCCTTTTTAATTGTATGCCAATAGGCTATACTTGCTTCAAGGTAGTATTTTGAGGCAATTTCCCATTTCGATGCTTGTTGTAGATAATGGAATCCTTTTTCGATAAGTTCTGTGTCCCAAAGATTTTCGTCCTGATCTTTATAAAGGATTATTTCGCCTTTATCCGTGAGTCTTGCTTCTAATCGTGATGAATGAAAGCACATCAGGGACATCAACGAATTGGAAAAATGTGTGCTTGTAAGGTCGTTTTGAAGTAGTAGATAATTTAAATTCATAGCTTCAAGACAAAGTTCTTGTCTTATTAGAGAACTATTGCGTTCGGAATAATAGCCTTCATTGAATACTAAATATATTATTCGTAGAACGGAATCCAATCTCGGTAGTAACTGGTCGTTCGGTGGAATTTCCATTTGTATGTTTTCCGACCGTAGTTTTTCTTTTGCTCTATGAAGCCTTTTGTTAATGGTTTCTTTATTGGTCAAAAAAGCATCAGCTATTTCATCTATTCCGAAACCACAAAGTATCCTTAAAGCTAAACTGATTTGAGATTTTTCCGAAATGGTTGGATGACAAACAGCGAACAACATTTGCAATTGACTGTCAGCAATATTTTTATCGGAAAGGTCAAAGTCGAATTCTTCTATCCGATTTTCCTGCATTTGTTTGGCAATCTTATCTCTAAATATGCCGTCTCTTATAAAATGATTTTTGGCTTTGTTTTTTGCTACGGCAAACAGCCAAGCTGAAGGGTTTTTGGGAATGCCTTTATATGGCCAAGTTTCCATGGCAGTTAAAAAAGTTTCGCTCGCAATGTCTTCAGCAATTTCAATATGTTTGATGCCAAATAAATTGGAAAGTACAGCAACAATTTTGCTGAATTCTGATCTAAACAGGTTTGATATGATATCATTTTTTTTCATAAAAAAAGCCCCAATTCAGGGGCTTGTTGGTTGAATTTAGTGTGTAACTATTTGTCTAACTTCAACGGTGTTGCCCTCGCCCTGCAAAACAGGCGAGCCTTTTGCAAATTCCGCTGCTTCGTTTGCCGATTCCGCTCTAATCGTAATGTAACCGCCAAGGGTTTCCTTTATGTCCCCGAACGGTCCATTCGTAACCATTTTGTTATGATCAACAACTTTGGCATCATCAAAAAGTAGTCCTGTTCCGCCAATAAATTTGTTTTGGGCAGCAATACTATCCACCCAGTCCTTTTGCTGTTTCATCCATTGTTGCATTTGCTCTGGTGAAACTTTCCCATTTGCATTTTCGTGTCTGAAAATAAGAAGGAATTCTTTCATTTTTCTTAATTTTAGTTGTTAATGAATGTTTGTTTTATATTTCAATAACAATCGAGATTAGTTGAATTGGACATAAATTCTAAAAAATTTTATCAGCTCGTTATTTTTGTCCGATAATCGTTTTTCAACTGCCGCATAACGACCTTGGCTATACGCACTTTGCCCGTAAGGACAAATGGCAGGTATAGCCCATATTGGTGGTTCGTTTTCTATTTTTCTAATTCTTTAAGTAGTTCTTCAATCTGATCGTTTAATAATTTATAGTTCTCAACTATTCTAAGACCTGTATTCCGAGAGGCAATCTTATGTCGCCTGGACCTAGTTAAGTAGTGCTGAAATTGGTAATCAGTTTTCATTAATTCAAAATTGTAAATAGCCTCATCCTTAGAATTGAACCTTAATACATCACTATTTAGGGATTTATCATGATTAAAAAGATTTTCTTGATGACTATCAAGTAAGTCTTTTCCAAGCCCAAACCCATCGATTAGATTGCTTATCGTTCTTACCACCTCGTTTTTACTGGCTAATTTTGATCTGGAAATACTTTGAGAAAGGGATTCTAAATTTTCAATCTTCCGAGTTCTGAGCCCTAGGTAAGGTAAAACCTCAAAAGCTTTATCTAGTACCTCTCCATGTTGAAGTGTGAGCACTTCAACGTCTTCAATAATGATTTGGGCATTAAGTACAGTGTCGATCCAACCATTAATTAATTGAATTTGGATCTCCTCCTTTTCGATTTCGATTGCTATAGATATTTTTTCATTTTTCAGAATGGAGATTAAAGTTATATTTTCCTTTCGTTCTTCATTCCAATTATTTATCTGCAATGCAATCAAAATCCCTATAACAACAAGTACAATTTCTCCAATGGCATAAGCCAGATACTTACTGAACTTGTTTTCAGAAAGTAGTTTTTGCCTAATTCTCCTAAAGAATTTAATCATTATTCAAACTTTTGAGTTCAGCTTCAATTTCTAATCTGAGTATTGTGTTCAACTCATGAAAGGTTTTCAATTTTTTCAAGGTGCCTGTATTGTTGTTTTGGAAGCCAACTAATATTCGATGTAATGCTTCTTTAAAATCAGGATTATTGTAATTTGTAATCAAGACTTTATTATTTAGGTCTATGGATTCAACGTACTTAAGTATTCCAGAATCATTCTCTATTATTTTCAAAATTGCATTCTCAATGTCTACAACACTTCGGTTTATCTTATTTTGTTCATAATCGTAGTAACGTGATATTTTACTGGTTAGATCGTTGTTACTAAGCTGTAATCCTTTTGATTTTAAAATCTCATAGGCGTTATTAATTGAGAAATACCGCTCAAAAGTTAAAAAGTTAACCATATCCTTTTCTAAGATCTCCTTATCAATAATTTCCTTTTGCAGATAAATGGACATATTGGCTACGGATGCTTTTGTCAATTCACGCCGAAAAATCATATCATCTAAGATGTTAGCATCTTCATTAAGGTTGCTCACAATTTCATTCAGGACATAGATTTCGGTTCTTCTTGATTTACGATTTTCATTCCAATTATTTATTTGCAACGCGATAAGTATTCCAATAACGACTAATAGTATTTCACCAATCGCATATTGTAGGTATGTTCTAGTTCTCCCCTCAGAGAATTGTTTTTGACGAATTTTCCTAAAGAATTTTATCATAGGTTATTTTGGTTTGTCCTAATGAAGCACAACATTTGGCTAAACTGCGTTTTAATGCAGTTTAGGTTTTGTTGTAGCAAGTAATACTAATATAGCTCTATTTAAATCAATCATCTATTGTTGTAGGTTTTGATTTATTTTTTGATCGAGACACAATAGCCATGAACGACAGTAAGAATCCAATACACAGGTAGACGAAACTATCTTGAATAACTGAGTATAATGTAGTGACAACTTTGGTAGGCAGTTGTGAATACATGATTTTATCATTATTGTCAAAACTGCTCATTTGTGAAACCATTTCACCGTATGGTGTAATTGCTGCGGAGAGCCCAAAACGCGTTGAACGAAGAACCGAGTGACCTTGCTCAACTGCTCTAAAGGCTGCCATTTCTGTATGAACAGGGTCAATGCCTCTCCAATCACTTGACGGAATAATAACTATATCTGCTCCTAATTCACCATACCCTTTTGCCAGATATGGAAAATCATAATCATAGCAAATTGCAGCCCCGATTTTTGTTCCGGTTATATCAACCACTTTTAAAAGTGACTTTCCTTGCACCGCTGGTTCTCCTGGTACGGGTTGATGCTTGAGATATGCATGCGTAATGTTTCCTAACGAATCGATAAACTGGTACTTGTTCTCATATCTCAAGGGAGTTTGTGAAATAGGCATCACATAAGAAGCTACCAAAGTGATTTTGAGTTCAGCAGCCAGTTCCTTGATGGAGTTAATCCATTCCTTCTCATCTTCAGGCATTATAAATATAGCGGCTTCGTTCCATGATATTATTTTAGCACCACCGTCCGCTGCAGTTTTGGTTCGTTTAAATAATGCCGTTTTAGTCTGTTCCGTTCTTTCCTTAGTTGGCAATGGTAAACCACTTGCCTCCGAGTCTGTCCCAACTGCGGCAACAGTTACCGTGTCAATACCATTGGCTTTGCTCATGTCGTATCGGATGGAGCCAAAAACAATTAAAAGGAACAACATAATTAACGGGAGCTGAAATGTTGAAATAGCGGTTTTTCTTTTGATTATGATATTGGCAATTGAGACATTAACCCAATAAATCAGAAAGCTTAGACCGGCCATCCCAAATAGGGATACTGTTTGAATAAGCGATACATTATCGTGCATGGTATATGCAGCTACGCCCCAACTGGCAAGAGGTGTAAAGGTGTATTGAATCCATTCCATAATAACCATGATGACAGGAAATAGAAACAGCGCATATTTTTGATTTTTAAATTTACTCCAGATCAAGTATCCCGGCAGGTGAAATAAACTTATTGGGATCGAGTAAAGGAAGACCAGTACCAATGGAATTGGTTCGCTGATAATCTTCGTTACAACAAAGGACCAAGCCAAAACTAAAGCGAGAAAAAAGGTTAATCTTGACTTCCAGCCTTGTGTGAGACTTAAAAAAATTAAAAACGGAACACTTGAAACCCAAGCCATGACTTCAATACTAAAGGTCATGTGAGTTAGGGACATGGTAGCTAGTCCAATTACAAGATACCATAGTGGATTAATTTTATTTACATCAAATCTTTGTGAGGTGGTCCGTGAAAAGTTCTTCATCTTTCTTTGTTTTTAAGTTCACTACAAAGATTGATGATTGTGATTCCGATTCCATTAACATTTGTTAAAGGATGACATTTTACTTCCTGAGTTCTTTACGGAGCCTGCTTAGGGAAATATTTGTAATTCCCAGATAGGAGGCAATGTCAACATGTGAGATTAGATTTTCCAGAAAGTGATATTTTTCTCTAAAAAGAATGAGCCTTTCTCTCCCGTTCAGCGAGGCGAGGGCAATTTCTTTTTCAACTTTTGCAAGGAGTTCATTTTGTAAAACCATATTTCCAAACTCGCGTATGTCAATGTGATTTATCATTAGCTGCTCAAACTTGTCAGCGTTTAAACTAGCTACGGTTAGCTTTGTAAGCGCTTGAAAGTTGAGGTGAGATATTTGATTGGCGGTTCTCGTTTTATTCGGAGAGAGTACACTGCCTTCAAGAAAATAAGATATAGTTATTTCATCACCTTCCGGGCTTAGCAAAAAGCTCCGGCAGACGCCTTCATAAACAAAGTATTCCTTGTTATTTTTTTTCCCTCTATCAATAAACACATCTCCTTTTTCATAAACTTCAACTAAAATCAAGTCACTTATCAGATCTAATGACCCCTCCGATACAGGAGATACTTTATTGACTAAGGGTCTTGTTCGTTCTTTAATCTGTTCGAAATTCATGATTATCTTTTATGTCTTGTCCTGAAATATGGCTCGTTGCGGAAAATCAGCTATGATTTTCTGCTGTAACCGAAAGATAAATTGCAATGAATTCCGATTAAGGAATTCAGCCGCAATAAGCTATACACGCTGTTAGCGGTAGTGATTTTAAGTTATTATTTCCAGTTAATTAAAGCACCAAATAAACTATTCAAATTTTATACTTGTGTAAGCGACCCAATGATTTTGGTTTGCAATAGTTTTAGTTTCTACACCTAAATCTTCCACTTTTATAAGGTCGTGGTCTATACTTGTTTCGTACTCTAAAAATGTACCTGATAACGGTTTATTATTTAATGCCTGATTTAATTTATTTGCGAAACTCACTCCGAATGGAACAGAATAGCGACCGCACCAAACCCATTTATATTCCTTATAATCGTTATTTTGCACGGTATATTCTGTAAATTTTTTCACTTTTTCATTACCAATTTCGTCTACTAAACACTTTTCAATTATCTCCATGTCCAAGGCTCTTGCTTTTTTAATGCCTTTATCATCAACTCCAAAAGGTGCTAAATCACTACTAAAACCTTCATTACCATAATGCACAGCATCGTTAGAAATTACAATCGCTACATCTTTTCCGTATTCAAGATTCTTTTCTTTTAAAATTTTTGAGACAACATTTGAGAGATTATTACTCACTCCTTCAATAGTTTCATAATTTATATATGGCACAAGTATTGGGATAATCTCAAGATTCTTGTTTTTTCGATGTAAAAAAGGTACAATTCCTTCTATTGAATGTTCGGTTTTGTAAATTTCATTATGAATTATGTATGAAGATTGTGGAAGCTGTTCAATAATTTCAGAGTTTAAGTCAGATACTTTTAAGTCTCCATAAGGCGATTCCCAATGAGTAAAATCTCCGAAAATTATTTTGTCTTGTAAATCAAAATTTCTGGCAAAATGGGCAACACCAACTAAAATAATTGTGTTGGCATTAATTCCTTTGAGCGATTCGTAATACAAACGACCAGAATATTTATAAGCATCGTGAGGACAAATTGCTGCTTTCCATTTCATATTATTTTTAGAGTCCTTAATACCTAAACGGCTATAAATAGAATCCAATTGCCAATCGTATTTTGTATAGCCAATAGCATCGTTCCATAACCTAACTTTCTTTTCTTGTGTTTCATCTTGTACTACATTTTCTAATGTTGATTTGTTCTTACAGCTGAAACAACATAGACAGATGAAAATAATTATTAGTCTCATATAAAGTTCTATTGTAGTTTTTTTCATGTCTTGTCCTGAAATATGGCTACAGGTTAAAAATAGATTTACGCTGTTAATTTATATACCATATTCGGTGTTTTATATTCTAAAGATAAATGTAACCTAATTTCATTGTATAAATTAATTGCATTTTTTGTTGCTCTTTTAGCGTGTTGCAGGCT
>NZ_JBMFZG010000002.1:0-599416 GCF_048890225.1 Maribacter luteocoastalis | reverse complement strand
ATTGTTACGAAAATGCCGTGGCAGAAAGGGTAAATGGTATTCTAAAAGACGAATTTTATCTTGACCAGACCTTTGATAGCCTGCAACACGCTAAAAGAGCAACAAAAAATGCAATTAATCTTTACAATGAAATTAGGTTACATTTATCTTTAGAATATAAAACACCGAATATGGTATATAAATTAACAGCGTAAATCCAATTTTAACCTGTAGCAATATTTCAGGACAAGACAACCTAAAGTTCATTTTTGAGATAGCCTAATCAGTATATGATAAAAAACTAATAAAGTGCGAATTAGTTACTTTTTTTAGATAAATTGCTTAAAATATTTATTAACAATCAGAAAACTAAAACTGCATACGTTTTTGCATACGATTTTATAATTTGATAGCGTCTGAGCCCAATAAAACTGTTGGAAAAAATCCAACCAGAGAGCTCATAACCCGAAGGTCACTGGTTCGAGTCCAGTTCCCGCTACTAATTAACCCATTGATTAATAGGTTCTTAAACCTCTTGTCAATGGGTTATTTTTTTAATACCTTACAAACCGCATACGCTACCGCATACAGTCACGGTTTGAAAAAAAAATTTACAGAGCCAAAAATATACCATGGTGGGGAGGATTTTGACCTTTCCAAACGTTGGTATGTCTATTATTCCTTCGAACATCCCACAAAAAAAGATGCTAAGGGAAATCCCATTTTAAAACGTCAAACACCCATAACCTTAAAAGTTAATCAGCGATATAAGGCCAAAAAGGAGCGTCTGTTCCATTTACAGTTGATACGTGATGCCCTGCACCAAATGTTGAAGGACGGATATTCACCCTATGTAGAAAAAGTTGACGGAAAAATTATGGCCTATACAGCCGAATCCGCACTTGATTTTGCTTTTGACCTAAAGAAAAGTCTTTTAAGCGAGACCTCGATAAGGGATTATAAGAGCCGGTTGGGAAGATTCAAAGGCTATTTAAAGGAGCATTGCCTTCTTCATCGAAATATTCTTGACATCGACAAAAAAGTGGTCAATGGGCATCTTAACGAGATACAAAAAACATCCAGTGCCCGTAACCGTAACAATACCAAGGTAGTATTAGGTGCTCTTTTTTCAGTTCTGGAAGACAATGAGATCATCCCTAGGAATTTTATACATAACATCAAGAAGTTAAAGACCAATCCCAAACGGAACAAGACCTATGCACTCAATATCGTTGACGGCCTTTATGACTTTTTAAAGGATAATGACCCCCAACTCCTTTTCTTCATAAAAATGGTCTCCTATAATTTCCTGAGACCTATAGAGGTGTGCCGATTAAAGATAGGTGACATAAATTTTGGTCAGAAAGAACTTCAGGTCAGGGCCAAGAACAAATTGGTAAAGACGAAGATCATCCCCGACCAGATCCTGGATGAGCTGAAAAAACTTGAGCTTTCGAATGCCGACCATTTTCTGGTATCACCTGAGGGTGTCGGTCCATGGGACACGACGGAGACCAATAGACGCAACTATTTTTCAAAGCGCTTCAAAAAGGCCAAAATCCAATATAATCTATTTTTAAAGCAGGAAGGAAATTCTTTTCAGTTGGGCAAGGACCATACGGTCTATTCCTTTCGACATACCTTTATTACCAAGCTATACCGTGAATTGAGAAAGGATTATTCCACTACCGAGACCTATGACAGACTGATGCTGATTACCGGACACTCCACATTGGAGGCATTAACGGCTTATTTAAGGGATATCGATGCCGAATTGCCCGAGGATTATAGTGGTTATTTAAATTAAGATAAGATCAATTGGTTCTCGGTGGATGTAGGATGCCCAAGGCTATCATTCGTTTTCTATATTCATCGAAGAGGCGTTCCTTTTCGGTCATGGGTTTTGGAAGCGTATTTGAAATACCTTTTTTGCGCCGGAGTGCGGCTTCCAGTTCTTCAACTGTAAGACTGTCTACCAAAAGGTTCAATATGTTATCCGCACCTAGACCCATTTGTTAATACTGCCTTTTTCTCCCTTTTTTCCTTCGCTTTCTCCAGAGCGGACCATCCAGTTCGTTTTTGTAATTATTGAAAGGTTCCTGCCCTAGGACATCTTTTTCAGAAAGTCCCAAATGGTCCGTTGGTTGGCCAACAATTTCCCCTGCCCCTCCGATAGCACCTTTTGGTTGTTCCGGATTTTCTCCTGCCCGCTCTTTAGCCGAGATAATTCCTCTAAAATTTCTTTGTTCTGCTGAATTAGTTTGGAGAACAATTGCACGGTCTCTGTCTTGTTCATAATCTATGTGTTTGATGATGGCGTTCCATGAATAGCCCCTACCCAGGGTACTGCCCTTGTATATGATCCCATCATGTTCAAATGAAATTCCGCTTACCCTACCCGTTGTCCTGCTTACGTTGAACCTTGGATGAACGTTTTGGGCATGTAGTTTTTCGATAAATCCTTGGGTATCCAGTGATTTATGGATAGCCAGTCTTACTTTCTCCAGCAAGATGTAGCGTATTGGGGCATTCCCGGTACGTAATGCCTTTTCAATTTCCTGTTGGCTAATGGGGGATTCCTTTTTGACTATGGTCCCATCCAATTGGGTGAGTTTGTAGTCTATTTCCAGTTTTCGCAATATTTTTTTACTACGGAACAGGTCCTTGGCATCGCTTACCACCTTACCAGAGTAACCTACCCGATTGGCAATGATATGGATGTGCTGGTGTTTTTGGTCATGGTGCCTGTAGATGATATATTGGTTGTCATCGAATCCCATGCCTGTCAGGTAATCATGGCCTAGTTTGGCGAATTCCTTATCGGAAAGCGTATCCTGATAAGGCAAGTTTAAGGAAACGTGCAATACTGCTTTTCCCAAATTGGGCCGTAATGCCCGAACCAAATTAAAAGTATTGGTATTTTCTACCGTTGAACCAAGACCAATATTGGCATCGATGATGTGGGCACTCCCTTGTCCTACCTTTTGGTCGTTATAGGCCAGGACACCATAGAAATCCTTCCCCTTGATGATCTTAGCTATCATGGTCAATGATTTTTAAGGTCAGGGCATTCAACAACTTTCTAAGTTCTTTCAGTTCATTTTGTAATTGTCTTGGATAGTGGTTGCCAGAGTGGGCTTTTTTGGTGAGTTGGTTGATATTGTTCCCAACCCGGCTCAATTCTATAAATAGCCTTCTATCCTCTGTTGAGACTTTTTTTCTTGGTAGTACCACTCCCGTAGTTCTTCTCCTTATGTAATCGGCTACTGAAATTCCAAGACAATTCGCATTATCAGAAACCACGAGATATTCGTATATACTATATCTTATGTTGATCTGCATTGCCCGTAACGATTCCAAATTCTTTTTTGGACGTGCCATAGTTTTGGGGTTTGGGGAGAATCCCCGACAAGCTTGCGAACAAAGTGAGCAGTTTTTGCTAGCAAAAACATAGCTTGCTACGTGACCTCCGATTAACTTATGGCAAACCTAAGGGCAAGTGAAGAATTAGAATTTGAGTGCTGTACACAAAGTAGTGTACACCACTTTTAGAAAAACTAGAATAACGGTAAAAGATGATTGAGTATATAGAAAGATCAGGCCAAATGGTCTTACATACCCATCAACTCTTAATCGTATTTGGTCTGTTCCATAATTCAATGGGCATTTAAAATCTGTTCCTTTTAAGAGCTTATGGTTGGGGATAAGGACTTCTATATGGTTTTTTCAAAAACAATTGGTCGGATTTCCCGAAATACTTAGGATGACCAGTGCTTGCTATTAAATTTCGACAACTTAATTTTAAAGCCCAGGGTTGCTTACTGCATACCTTTTTCTTAATGTAAAGCCAACACACATTCGGACCATCGCACTTTTTTCAAAATTGTTCGTCTTTTTCCCCCTGACAACAAATACTTCGAATCATAAAGGATTGTTACCCACAATAAACAGTCCTAAAATTATGGACAGGGAGAAAGATAGCCTAAAAGTACGCTGCGCTTAAAAGAAACGGACATTCATTCTTAGGGTGTTTGTCCTTAGCCCATATAAAACAACTATCACTATATACGAATATTGGAACCTAGTCATATTTCCTTCTATATTTCCATATTACTATATAGTTATGGTCATTTGAACATATCATCATATGACCAAATGAAACTATGGAATTAGATTGGTTTTGAAGTTTTATTGTTTATCGTACAAGGAGTAAATCATAAAAGCAATATTTAAAAAGGGCTGTTAATTTTTGAAATTCTTCCATATTTTTTATTGGACCGCTACTCTAATACGACTAATCGAAAAGCAGATAAGGGTAACCAAGACCAGAGATGCCACAATATAGGAGCCTGTTCCCTTTTGCAGTTCCCCTGTTCTAAATAATTCCTCTGAGGAACGGTGTTCAATTTTCAAGTTTTGCTATGTTGAATTATCTTCATGACCCCGGCATTTTTGACTTTTTTTTACTTTTTTGCAGTATTTTACAGTACTTCTCTATTCCCAATTATTTAATTGTAAAAGGATATGAAATTTGGTTAATTCCAGAATTACATTTACAAAAAACTTTAGGGTCTAGACCAATTGTTGTGTTTATGCAAAAACTGTGCTTAATCTGTAAAGGGAGAATTCTAACTTTTTAACCCCTCTAAACTTGGTCTTAAAAGCTTTTGCTTTGAAGGATTCTACCGATGTATTTGTACTACTATTTATAATATAGTTCAGGATTGAACCATAATTGAGAGATGTGTTGTTAAGGTATTGAAGGCCCCAAAACAAATGTTTTCTGAATCTTTTTACCAAAGTGTCAGCTTTGTGAGCATCCCCCACCTAATCCATAGGACGGATTTTTGATTAAATTAAGTTCCTGTCATTGTACTGGCTACTTTTGTTGTTCGTTAAAAGAGTTTTTGAAACCATAACTTATTTGAATATTCCTCTCCATAACCATATGAACCACTATACCCCTCCTTTTCATAATTGACACCATTTAAAAGAAAAGTCATATTTGGCAACCTTTTATTGTCAAACATTTTTTTCGGAATTTTCAATAATCGTTTGTTTAAATGATTAGCCCTAATAATATAAATAAATAAATCAGCATGATGACTAATTAGTAATGTGTCCGTTGCCAAGTTTATTGGAGCAGTATCTACAATTACATAATCATAATTGTTATTGCCATATTTCATTACTTCTTCAAAACGATCATTGATTAATAATTCAGAAGGATTTATGGGTGTTCTACTTGCCGCCAATATATCAATATTAGTTTTCTTATAAGAAATAATAATTTTTGATAATTCTAAACTCCTATCTATTAAAAAATCAGTTAGTCCTTTTTCTTGCTTAGTATTAATGTATTCTTCAATCTTTGGTTTTCTAATATCAGCTCCAATCAATAATACTTTTTTTCCTATCAAAGAAAATGCCTTAGCAAGGTTAATAGCAATAAATGTTTTTCCTTCACCTGCTATCGTAGATGAAACAAAAATAATTTTTCCAGCAGGTGAGTTACCCAATACATAATCCACGTTAGTTCTTAACAATCTAAAAGACTCCGTCAAATTATTTTTCAATTCAAAAGAAATAAGCTTATCCGAAGTACTAGATATTGGGATATCACCCAATATTGTTCCTCCAATAACATCTTCAATATCTTCTTGTATATGAATTTTATTATCAAACAAAGATTGTAAAAAAATAAATCCAAAAGGAAACACTATACCTAAAGTTAATCCCACAAACAATACCATCAATTTTCTAGGTGAAACAGGTACGTTTCTTCCATAGGCCGTGTCTATAACTTTAGCATTTGGTGCTGTGATTGCCAAAGAAATAGAATTTTCCTCCTTTTTCTCTAAAAGATATAAATATAAAGTTTCTACAATCTCTTGTTGGCGTTGAATATCTTTTATTTCCCTTTCTACTCTAGGTGATGATGCTATTTTTGATGCTAATTTTGATTCTTCCCGTTTGGCTTCTTCTAAAGAAAAAGTGAGTGATTTACGCGTATTTAGCATACTTTGCTTAATGCTTATCCTTAATTGATTTAGCTTATTCTCCAAACCTTGGACCAAAGGATTTTGTTCACTTGCGCTTTTCAATAAATTATTCTTTTCTAGAAGAAAGTTATTATAATTCACTATAGTTTCTCTAAAATTGGCGTCTTGTAGCCCCAAGTTTTGAGGAATTAAATTATTCTTATTTGTTTTTATGTATTCACTGATGTAATCTATCAGCTTAATTTGAGAGGTTAACTGTATAATTTGATTACCAATCCCTGCATTGGATGTTAAAACAATCCCTTCTTCAGAATTAATATCACTTAGCTTATTTCTTTTTTTATAAGTCTCCACTCCCCTATCAAAACCGGTCAATTCTAATGAAATATCAGCAATTCTTTTATTGAGAAAATCATCAGTACTACTAGCAATCGAGTTCTTATAATGAATCGCGTCTTTGTTATAGTGAATCACCAAAGTATTTAATATGGACTGTGCTCTTAATTTAAAAGGATCAATGAGTGTTAACAGCAAGAGATTGGAATTCCTGGTTTCTGGTGTTATTTTAATGCGAGACTGTAGGTTCATAGCCACATCTTCCAAAGGGCTAATATTTATCAAAATTTTTCGATTCAATATAATATTTTCCGATAATCTTGGGGTGACAATAACATCGCCGTGTTCAATAGAAACTTTCTCACCAAAAGAACCATTTATCAGCAGATTGCCTTCATTATCAAATAAAGTAAATTTTGATTTGGATAATGCTATCATCGAAAATTGATAACTCAATTGTTCCAATATTGAATCTTTAATGGATAAATTGAATTTAAAGGGAACTTCTTGAGAATAAATTTCTTTCATCAAACCATATTCCTTTCTTTGATAGCTAATATTCAAATCAAGTTCCTTAACTACTTCTTTTAGTAACTTAATTGACTTTAAAATACTTATTTCTGTATCTAATGAATTTTTTGGGCCATCAAAAAGACCAAGATCTCCAAAAGCTGAACTTTCTGTGCTCGTTTGTCCTTCATCAAGCTCAGTAATGAGTATAGCAGAGGCTACTTGGTATTTTTTTGGAGTAATTAATAGGTAAATCCCCGAGAATATTAATGTGATAAATATGCTAAATAAAAACCATTTCCAATGGTATATGTATTTATTTAAGGTTTCCCTAAAATTGAACGAATCATCTTTAATAGACCCTAATTCAAAACTGTTATTTTGCATAATGCCTCTTTTTTCTGCCATAAAATTCATCAGCGACCTATTCTATTAAAATGTCCCTTTGCTTTAGTCGTTAAACATTTATGCCCATACCAATTGGCACAACAATACTCTTTATCACAAATTAATAAAATAAAAATAACTAAGGGCAACCGTTTTTAGCGCTGAATGAATTTTATTTCTAGAATAACGTGCATGAAAACTAATGTTTCCAGATAAACGACTATTTGTCGATTCTATATCCATTAAATAGGTTAACCGTTTGAAATGAATAAAAGCTTGCATTGATTATTTGCGAAGATGTTACTAAATTTTTAATATCAAACATTTCCTCTGGAGTATTTTATTGTTCTTTTCGATTTTTAATAGTATAATTCTAGAATTAACTTTTACTCTATTAATTATGGATATTTTGAATAGAGATTCAGCGTGCTTTTATAAAATACAATCCACAATGTATTAGTATAAACATTTTTAAGGCTATAGATTTTTATAGTTTAGTCGCTCTAATGCATCATGGTTAATTTTAGACCTATCACTATCATAAAACCATCCCCACTTATTAAAATAACAAACGGCCGAGCGTATATGATACTTTAAGAGTCTATGGTTTATATAAGAACCTTTAGCGTAATTATGCGTAATTTTAACTTTAGGATAATATATTAGGCGGCTCACCTTACCTATTCTTCTACAAAGATCCACATCCTCTAAATACATAAAAAAGCGTTCATCAAAACCATCCACATTTCTTAAAACTGCTGTCCTTATAAACGCAAAACAGCCAGAAAGTACTGGAATTTGAACCTCTGAATTGTATGAGAAAAAACGTAATTCGTACCGATTTCTAAGTCGGTTCTTAAGATTATTAAAGGGTAAAAACCTCCTTAAGATTAAATCCTTAGGGGAAGGAAGTAATTTGCATAAATACTGTGTTTCACCATCTGGATACTCAACTTTAGGCATTAACAGGCCAATAGACGGATTAGAATTAGCTTTGTCTATTAAATTCTGAATTATCTTAGACTCAAAATGCACGTCTGGATTAAGCAAAATATGATAAGTACTATTCAGCTTATACGCTTTTTTGAAAGCGATATTGTGTGCTGTACCAAAACCCAAATTGGCACCGTTAAAAATATAAATAATTCGTTCATCGTTGCATAATTCCTCTAAGGCATTATCTGCAGAATTATCAACGACAAAAAGCACCGTATTGTTGCCAAATCCAAGGAATGAATCAATAACATATCTAATATCTTCCTTAGAATTGTGATAGACCACTAGAGATGCCGTAATTATTGAAATTTCATTCATTTAACCTTATGGTATTCTATTATTGCTTGTTCCAACTGAAATTAAATAACGTTTGGGTAAGAAATAATAAATGATAGTCGTAAGGTAGTTTTTGATTTGCAGGAATTTGAAATCCATACCTCAACAAAAATTATACATATTAGTCTAATTGAACGAATAATTTTCCTGATAGATGATTACCCCTTTAAACAATGGGTTTCAAACTATTGATTTAAACAGTTTGTAACTATTTATTTTGTACAATAAGAAGGTAATACTGATATAATGATGTGGTAATGTTTGGAGTTATTTAGGTGATTGACACGCTGGAAAGTGTTAATTATTGATGAATTAAATCAAATTCTAATTATTTACACCTTTATTTTACGAAATCACTAAAGAATTCTATAATGAAGCCTTATATAAACGAAAATGGATTTAAAAGTCTTTGTCCTTAAATAGACTCCCATCTTTCCGTTTTAAAATTAAAAGATTTAATCGGTTTTGCAGGATTACCAACTGCGATTACGTAATCGGGAAGCGATTTTGAAACAACGGCATTAGCACCTATAACACATCCTTTACCTATGGTTACACCAGGAAGAACGCTAACGAACTCTCCTATCCATACATTATCTTTAATTACTACTGCTTTAGAACTAAATGCCCTAGAATTAGGTGTAGTATCCGCATGGCTATGACCCGTGTCCCCTGAATATGTGCCGTGTAAACAGTCAGAGATATAAATCTTACTAGCCAATAATACATTATCGCCGATAATTACCGACCCTACCGAGGCGATATGTACATAATCGTTTATCTCAACGTTATTCCCTATCGTTAGACATATTCCATTTTTTTCGTTCAAAGGAAAAGCCTCGATCCTGCAACCAAAACCCGTAGTGAAATTATCCCCGATTTTAATATATCTCTTATTTCGTATATCAAATGGCAACCTAATTAATCTTGCGTTGGAGAAAAACAACTTTGTATATATCAATGATACAATTAACTTGAACGTACCTAGTATACCGTACTTTTTTATCATTCGTTCTAATATTAAATTCTAGTGTAATAATTTTTTAAAAACACCATCCCAATTAGCTGCAAATGGCTGTTCGTAAATAATCTTGACTGTTTTTTCCGAAATTAAATGATCACTCAACGCTGCCAACATTAAATTGGCAAGACCAGTCGGGTCATCAACATTAAAAAAGTTAACTTTTTCATAGTGGCCCACCGTCTCCCTTGCATAAGGTTTATCGGCTAACAACATTTGTTTATTAAATTGTTTAAACTCGCTTATTGGCAACCCCCAAGTTTCTAACTTCGATGGAAAAATTAAGCAGTCGCATGTTGAGTAATGCTCATAGACCTCATCTCTTTTAATCAACCCAATAAAATCAAGACTTTTTAAATGGCCATATTTTTCAACGATGCGCTTTGAATAGGTGTTTTCGGAACCATCAATGGTAATGACTACCTTGAATTTTTCATTGGTTTTGTACGATAATACTTTTACCGCCTCACAAATCACCTCAATATTCTTAAAAGGTCTTGGAAAGGTGGGAAAAAAGAATGATTTCCCCTCATTACCCGGGTCTTTACATTTATTAAGATAAACCTTTGAAATTATGGGCAATTGAGGAGTTGCGACCATAATTTGATCACCCTCTAAACCAAACATTTCCTTAAATCTTTGCTTTATCCATAATTGCTGTACGATTACATATTTGTTTCTTTTAATATTAATTTGATACAAATACTTATAAAACAACCTGAAAAAAAACTGTACGGGTTGAATATATAAATCGCTAACATTTAGTTTGTTAAAGGGTGATGGATTATGGCAATAAACAGCCTGTGGCACATTACCTATATTTGGTGTAATGTCATGAAGCGACAGCCAAAAAGAAGCGTTATGCTGTTCGGCGAATTTTTTAAAATGAAAATATTCATAATATAAGCGATATATATATGAAGTTCTAGATTTAGGAAAAGCGACAAACTCGATATTTTCAAAATCTTTTTGATCAAAAAGCCCTTTCTTATGAACCAATGCAATGATTCTATACGTTTTAGGGTAAGAACTATTGTTTAGGTAAACCAAACAATCCGTTAAGATAGACAAGGGGCCTCCTTCAAAGAAATTTATAGATGAGATTACTAGGGTCTGTTTTTGCATCTTTCTTTTTAAACCATATGGGTTAATCTAGTCGGTATCTGTGAAAATCCTCATTTATAAAAATACCTTTATAGGGTATGAACAAATCTCCATAATTAGCCAAAGATTGATAAAACAAAAAGATAGATGCCACGAAAATGATAACCAACATCAACACTTTATGATCTTTATTCTTCAATAAAAGAAATTGACTAGCCAACAATAACACCTCCATTGTAGCAAAATAAAGACCTCCCCTATTTACGAGCACAAGTATTGAACTTGAGAATAAAAAGTAGATAATAAGCCCCACAAAATATCCATTGAAAATAAGTTTATAGTAAGAAAGTTTAGCCGTTAAATAATCATAATTATAAATGAACAAGCCTATAAAGACCAATCGCTTAACAAGTCCCATAATACCCAACCGGTAAAGCTCAGAATCTTCTTGGTACCTTTCTGTATAATAAAGTACTTTGGCGGATCCCATACCGCCAATATTATCCCCCAGAAAAGAAAAAAGAAAAAACGGAAGTCCGGTTTTTCCAATGATAAAGGAAACAATAAGTAAGGCAAAAATCCAAAAACGGTCAATATCACGGTATAAAAAATAGTAGACCACGAACATAATCGCCGTACTATGAAAGAAAAAGGCAAAACCGATACAAAGAAAGAATTTAACAACACTACGATCTATAACATAACGTAAAGAAAATAAGCAAATACCAAGGGCTATTAATTGCCTATTGGCGCCTAGAACACCCATATTAGTGGCATAGAAAAGCATCATCGAGATAAAGAAATATGGGCTTAACTTTTTAAAGGCCGAAAATACCAATGCATAGTAAAATAGGGCGTGTGCCACTAGAAAGGCTGTATAACTATTCCATATAGATTTAACCGCCAAAACAAAAAAACTATACCCTTGCTCAAAACCGGTAATGGTAAGAAAAACATCAGAGATGGTATTTATTTCTTCAAAATGTTGCAGATAGCTATCCCAGTCGGTACCCGTTTGCCATCGAAAACCTACCTGAAAAACAAGTAAAGCGTAGACAAAAAAAGCCATTGCCCGGTGTTGAGTTTCGGTCACATTAGTCCTTAATTCAACAAAGGAAAAAACCAGTAGCACCAAAAATGTTAAACTATAAATCAACATTTTATGAGCGATTTATATAAGTTATGTAATTTATTGTTAATAAGAGTATTAGAGAAATTAGTGTCATAATAAAGTCTGTAATCATCATCTAGATCTTTACCAGCATATTTTAATTTTTCTATGATACTATCTACGTTATTCTCGAACAAATACTCATTAGAATATATGACCTCTGGTATGGCGCATCTATTAGATGCTATTACGGGTTTATTAAACAGGTAACCTTCAATGATAGGCAGACCAAAACCTTCACCATATTCTGCGGGCATTAGAACTAAATCGCAAGCATCATAATATGAAATAAGTTGCTCATCGCTGACAAATCCTAAAAATTGAATATTTTTTAGTTGAAGTGCCGCTACTTGATCATTATAAAAATCAAATAATGGACCCTTACCCGCTACCAAAAATTCATATTGGCCATGACCCAATTTTTCAGCGATACTTAGTATTAAATCTATTCTAGAACGCTCTTCTATACCTCTTACCACAAATACCTTTATGGCCGATGAACGGTAAGGCACCTTGGTAGACTTAACCGGTCCTGAATATTTGTATTTTTCTAAATGCGAGGTGTTATAGATAATGGAAAAATTATTTTTATTTGAGAACAAACTCATCTTTTTGGCATAATCGGAAATAAAATGAACAAATGCCACTCTTTTATATAGTAGGATTTCTAGCAAATAAAAAAAATTACTTAAGCGATGACCTACCGCCTTGTTCTGATAATACAAAGCGTCATGAACCGTAAATAGGTCTGTTTTGTAGACGCTCATTATACTCATTAGTGTATTGTGCGAATGAATAAATATACACTTATCCCTTTTTTTAATTTTTCGTAAGATATAATTTAGCGCTAAAAATCTCGATGTATCGTTCTTTATAGAGATACATATAAAATCTTTATAACGATAAACAGCGGTACGAACATCCCAATGCAAGTAATAATTTATTTTTCCAAAAGCAGCTTTATATTGAAAATCGATAACATTTTCAACACCACGTTTGTGCTTCAACATATTGTTGAAGCCCATATAAACTATCATCTTATTGGTATTTAAATTATCGTTCATTACTGGCTATACTACTGAAACCATCGATTTTGATCACTACTATTCCTGTATTTTTCAAAAAACCTATTTAACAATATGTTTTTTTAATGCTTCTAAATACTTTCTACCCCATTTTAAATCAGGTTCGACATAATTACCTTCTGCCCATTCGTTCCAAGATTTCAAAAATATTATTTTATGCTCGGGTGCTTTATGTTCAACAACCTTGACCATTTGCTTTACATGTTCTTCAAAATACTCGGGTGTTGAATTTGTAAGTACAAGGCCTTCGCGACCACTTCTTGCCGAATGATCCCAACCAGGTATAATGCTCGGAAAAACGTTCTCTATCTTATCTTCTTCTGGTGTAATAAAATACTTTGACACTGTTTTGTAAGGATACGCCAAGGGCACCCCTCTGAATATTCTATTAAATCTATTGTAAAGCTTTTGTACAAACGTACGGTGGTTCAAGGTATAGTTAAACAAGCGTGTGGTGTTAACGCCATCAAAACCATTGGCCAACACATCGTTAACCTTAAACTTTGAGTCTATACAATGGCCCACAAAATAAATGCCTTCCAAACCGTTTTCTAAGGCCAATTTTCTCCACGTGTCCATAAACACATTTACCTCTGGCTCCTCTAAAGGCTTATATATCATAAACAAAGGTTTACCCTCTACCTTGATATACCTTTTATCTTTTAAAGCTGGCAGCACTTCATAAAAATGCGCCGTGTAATCATCTACACCAGGATATAATTGTTCTATTAAAATATTGCGATTGGTCATGCCATGGGCAAATCCTTTCCAAGTCTCATTTGCCCAAGCTAGACAAAAAGGAAAATCTGGTTCTCCAGATGCCAAAACCTCATTAAAAGGTCGCTCTATTAATCGTTTTCCGTTACCGAACCAGTAATGCCAATATATAAAGCCCTCTACACCATATTGCTTAGCCATGTCTGCCTGAGCCTTTCTTGTTTCGGGAACACGTAAATCATAATATCCTAAATCTGCCGGTACTCTTGGCTGATAATGCCCTTTAAACAAAGGTTTTGCCTTACCAACATTTGTCCACTCTGTAAATCCCTTGCCCCACCAAGTATCGTTCTCAGGTATTGGATGATACTGTGGCAGGTAAAATGCAATGACTCTAGCTACTGTTTTCATATACTTTTTATTTTTTTATAAAACCCTTTACCATACTTACGGGATTGATAGAAAGTAAAATGGATATACCTATCATAACCACCAATACCCCCACCAATTTTAGTGAGATCGATAGCAAGACGTGATCAATATCTACCCTATAAACCATTATATAAATAGATATCGCAGCAAGCAACAAGCTAAAAAAGGGTCGGTAATGACTAACGTTCAATTTTGCATACCAAATGGCTATGAAAAGCATAACGGTCATTGCAAAGCTCGAAACGATCGCCGCCGTTAGCAAGCCATATTTTGGTAGAAATATAATATTCAACGTTACACTAATGGTTGCCCCTACAATACTTACAAGAGAATTAATTTTAGTTTTTCCCCTTGCCATAATAACGGTACCGTACAACATACTAAGCGAAGAACTATAGACGCCAACAATGATCATAGGCACATACCAATAAGCGCCGTGAAACTTAACATCGGTCATTAGTAGAAAAAACTCTTTTGAGAAAACGCTTAAACAAAGTACACCTATTAGCAGCACGTACACAAAGCCATTTCTAATGCCTTCGAAAATGCTTAAAAAGCGATCACTTTCCCAATTTTTAAAAATGTAAGGTTCAAAAGCCTTGTAGGCTCCAAAAGAAAATATGTTTAAAATCAACGCAATGGATGCCGCGATACTATAAATACCCAAATCGTTTAAACTTAAATATTTATCTATCAATATTCTATCTGAAATGGTTGTGAGATAATAAGCAATCGATCCCGGTACCAAAGGAAGGGTAAAGATCAGCACTTTTTTTATTTGAGGCATATTTATGTTCCAAATTATATGGTGCCTCACCATGAACAGAAAAACAAAGGCAAAAATAAAATTGACGATTAAATTAGCATAAAGAACACCCAAGGCCGTATACTCGAATTTTATTACAAGCACCAGTGTTAGAACGAAGGCGATCAATCCTCTTAAAACGTTAAGAACGGTTAAGGGCAATGGTTTCTCAATAACCCGAAAAAGGGCGGCAGGAAGTATAGAGAAAAGGTTGAAAAAATTAGTAAGTACCGCAATTACGATATACGGATAAAATGGAATTTTACTGCCCAGGGCATTGAAGAAATATTCACCTAAGAATAACAAAACAAGAACAATACCGATATTCACCAGAATAACAAAAGAGGAAAGATTCCCTAATAGCCTTTTTTTCTCTTCAGTCGTTTTACATCGGTAATAATGGACCAAAAAATAAGTATTGACACTTAAAAAGCCAATGGCCAGCAAAAATGTGTTCAATGTATTAACATAGTTCACAATGCCATAGTCTGCGGGTGTTAGGTATCGTGTGAGAATAGGCAATGCTATAAAACCGATAAGCCTAGGTACAATGTCTCCCAATGCGTATATCGTAGTGTTTTTTATAAGCTTGCTTCCGCTCATTATGCCATTATTAATTCTTTTAAAACGGTAAGGTCTAAATCTTGCATATAATCGTGCACTAGACCGTAATCGGTAATGGCATTGGCCTTCAACGCTGCCTCTAGGTCTTCTTCATTATCGGTAAGTATTAATTTTTCGTCAGAACCATCAAAAGGTGGTGCCGAGGTATACCCCGCGAAATTTAAACCGCTCTCTTTTTTAGGATCGAACCCTATATAGTTAACCCCATTCATGATCGACTCTAATAAAACGGTAGATACCGCACCGATTACCAATGAAGATCTACTTAAAGAGGTAATCAAGGGTTCGGTATCCATACTATAAAAATCTTGATCAACCATTGGGTGTACCCAGCCCTTGTTCAATGATGGATGCGTTCTGTACCTAGCCTTTTTTACGCCTAACTTCTGCAATACCGCCTGTACTTTATACAGGTACAAGACAACCAGACTACTATCGTTGGTTACAATATTATCATAAGCATGCTGATGCCAAGTAACCGATGATACCGGGATGATCAAAATATCCGATAGGTCTGATCTTAATACCTTATGCTTTTCAATATTTTTATAATGTGGGTTACCTACCACCTTTACTTTATCGGCATCAAATCCAGCGTTTATATAATTAGCTTTGATTTTTTCGCTCCATACCATTAAATAATCGGCCCTGTTATCTACCGCAAGTGTATAACCGCCTGGCATACCGTGAGAGAAAACAAAAGACGGTCTATTTAATTTTTTAAAAATATCTATGGCATATTTACTGTAAAAATATTGATCGGTATATAGCAATAACGCTTTAAAATCTTGACGTTGATATTGCGTAATTAAATGCTCTTGAAAAATTTCCAATTCTTGATGAAACTCTGATTTCAGAAAAGTATGAAAATCGGCGGTTCTAATACGATGTTGTATATTCTTATGCCATTTCAGCGTTTTATAATCTCCATAAATCTTATTCTTGCGCAGCGGGTGCCAAATAGGTGAGTAAGAATCAAAACCTAAATCTGAGAGGAATGATGTTTGCTGCTGAGATAGTTTTAAGGTCGATAGTATATTTAACTTATTCGATTGTTTTATGCCGTGATTTAAAAATAGTGCCGTCACATATTGGTAAAACCTTTTTGATCTATCTTTTATGGGTATTTCGGCATTTCTATGGTATGACTTTGCAATATGGGTTTCTGAAATATAAAGATGCCAATCGAGTTCTGCCTTAAAAAAATCGATGTATTTTTTTGATAACGGATTATCACTATTTTCAACCAAGTATTTTATGAGGTATTGATCCATTTTTCAATATTTAACCTATTGCTTATTATAGATACGATTACTTATTTAGCGGAGAAAATTTGCTGTTTAAAAATTTACCAAATAGTCTCAAACCATTTTTTACTCTCTATATAAGGCTTTAATGAATTTCTCTTCAAGGGCAACATCATAAAATCTTATATCATCTATTTTTCCGTGAAAATTATAATTGAATTCGCTATAGTTGGGGTTATTACCTGAAAAGGTGCCGATGTACCAGTTATGCTGCATATCTAGTTCCGTATCCTTATTGATTTTACTTGCATACGTTTGCACCATTAAATCACCATTTACGTAAGTGAAATCTTGATCCCCATTTCTACCCCAAACGATATGGTACCATTGTCCCTTTACGGGCATATTGGTATTGGTTTCTAGATAATTGTTCAAAATATCGTCCGTAGCATAGAAAAACGAATTCTGCATTTGCTCTTGCTCAGTTAAAGAAAGTACAAACTCTACATTAAAACCAGGTCTAAGGAAATTATCGGTAGCTGTACTAGAATCGGCATGGCCGTCAAAAACATACTGTCTATCCAATTCCCTAAACCCCGATTGAATTTCCCATTGCTCTAAATAAGTCCATACCGAAAACGTAAAATCTCCAATCGCGGAAACATCGGACATAGGGGTTATCTCAATATAATCATTATCGCCATCAAATTGAAAAGCGGCATTGTCGTTTCCAAAACGATCTGTGCTCAAAACTGCCCCAAAAGTTGTTCCGTTATTGCCATTACTACTTTCATCATCGGCATTGCCATTAAACGGATAATATGCGATCAAACCTTCAATGGGTACGTCAACATCTTCAAAAGTTTCTTCATCATCTTTTGCATCATCAAAATTGCCATTGTCTTTTTTACTACACGAGAAACTTAATAGGGTCAGCAAAAAAAAAGTGATGATATTTTTATTTTTATTCATGTTAATTTATTTTTTTTAATTGTTTTTGATTGTTCTGTAACAAGCTAAAGAGCTTGTCATTATTGTTTTAAATTACCCTTGTAAACATTGCGGTTAGGGTTTTAATGACTGATGATCATTCGTTATTCTCGATACCTAAAAAAGAGATACCGTTGTTGTACTTAAAAAGATCACCGCTTCCCCCATTTAAGACTAGATCCAAGCAATACCTATTCTCTGTTATATTAATTAGTGGTACAATTTCGATTTCACCGGTTAACCTACTTATTCGCAAAAGACTGTTTATAGTGTCATCGTCACCAAAATCGAATTCTAATTTTATGACTTGTTCAGAGGAGACATCATTGGCATCCCAACAGCCATTAACGACCATAAAATAATTTTCATTCTTGGTGCCCGAACCATCTATGGTTTCGTGAATGGGTCGAAACCAGCCCACCCATACATCTTGAGTATCGTTAAAACCTGGGCGAGTTACAGAAACCTTTGTAAGCAATGGATCAGGTCTTTCACCATAATCCCAATCGTAAATACCCCCGGCAAAAGGCATCTTTTGTACAACAGCTTCAATATTGCTTCCCCTAACAAATCTAATACCAGATGTTTGCAATCTTAATAACGCATTGCCTATGTTTGAAACTTGTCTGTTAATTTCCTTTTGTACGTAAAACTCTGCGGTAGGTTGAAAGGGATATTTTGAATTGAATAGCGTACTTACCAACCCGGCATTTTCAGGATTCAACTTAGGGTCGCGATCATTGATGTCATGTTCTTCTGCATTCCATACTGGCCAAGAGGTGTATAAAAAAGTAGATAGGTATTTTGCGCCGAAAAGTAGATTTAAAAAGTGGTTATAATACATACGTGAATGTGGCATTGCATCTGCATAGCCGTTGCGGAAGGCTTGTGTGTAGGCGCCATGTGGCACGGGTTTTCTTCCTGTTCTATCATTACCCCCTTGCGCGACATCTCTATTGTAAACGAGCATTGCATACCAGCCATATTCAATTTGCCTTAAGTGAAGCTTTTGCGACCACTCTTGAGGGTACCTATTCCACATGATCAAATCAGGTTGAAGCGCTTTTAACATATCATCTAATTGATCAGATGAATACCCATAAGGTGGTAAATCTATGCTTAGAACAATATCTTTGTAATCGGCGTTAGCTAAACGGTCTTTGAACCAGCGTTCAGCAATTTCAACCATTTCAGGTAACGCCGGATGAAGGTTATCATCTTCCCATTGTACCCTAACTATATTTTTGAACTTACTGCGCTCTGTTGCCGTTAATGGTATTGGAAATCCTTCTTTATCGGCCTGCTCAACCTTACTCCAAGGCAGGTCCCCTGCCCCAACTGGCCACCAATCCAGGTTCCAAACGCTTACTAGATGACTTGTATAATTAGACATCTTAAACGTTTCTAAGTCCCACTGCATTTTTTTAGTGGTATTGGTTTGGTCATCAAATCTATGAGGAAAGCCCATAGCCTCTATCTGAAAAGGTTTTTGCAATAATAGATACGAACCTCGTGACAAATCGCTTTCCAATGTCTGCGCGACCACATCGTTCATTAAAAACGATGTAATGCATATAAACATTATTTTATAAAAAGCAATCCTCATAATTTATGAATACTTATTTTCTAATCTTAATTAATTTCATTGTCCATTACGGTAGTAATTCTAATCATTGATCATTTCCCATTTCAAGGCCTCACCCTTTTTTAAATCTGTCTTTGCTTTTTTGCCTAAAACTTTATTAAAATGCTTAGGGTGCATACCAAAACCCGGTCTTACGCTTCGTACATTGGCTTTGGTCAATAGCTCACCAACTTTAATATCTTCAACAACATAAAGTGATCTACAGAAATCTCTGCCTTTACGCTGTTTTTCAGTGAGTTTATAATCGACCACCCCAATAGCACTTTCTGCTTCCCTTACTGCATTTACCATATTGGCAAATTCGACCTCGGTCATGGAAAAAGAAGCGTCGGCACCACCAATTGAACGATCTAGTATAAAGTGCTTCTCTATGATTTTAGCGCCCATTGCCGTAGCTACTACCGGAACCGTATTTCCCATGGTATGGTCAGAGAGTCCACTGATAACCTTATAACGCTCTGCCAAATCTTTAACCATGCACATATTGGCTTCGTCTATAGGTGCAGGGTAACTAGATGTACATTTTAATAAAGCGATTTGTTCGTTACCCATTCTTTTGCAAGCATCTAAGGCTAAGACTATGTCTTCCTTTTCTGCTATGCCGGTAGAAATAATTACAGGCTTGCCTTTAGAAGCAATGAGCTCTATCAATGGAATATCGGTAATTTCAAATGATGCAATCTTATAGGCAGGAACTCCTAATGTCTCTAAAAATTCCACTGAAGTTGGATCAAATGGCGAAGAAAAACAAATGAGACCTTCATCCTTGGCAACTTGCATAAGCTCTCTGTGCCACTCCCATGGCAAATGGGTGGTTTTATACAAATCGTGTAAATACTGACCGTCCCAGAGTGTGCCTTGCGTGATTTTAAAATCTTCGTTTTTTGAATTTAGAGTAATGGTGTCTGCCGTAAACGTTTGTAATTTAATACAATCTGCACCTGCTCTCTTTGCGGCTTTTACCGTTTCTATGGCAGTTTCTATACTTCCATTATGATTTGCCGATAATTCTGCAATTATAAATACCGGTGAATCCTTGTTAATACTATAATCCGCAATTTTCAACTCCTTCATCTTATCTTATTTTATATACTCTTGATAACCCTTATAAAATTTCTTCCCAATTACTTGTTTTTGGTTATCGGACAAATCAAAACCTAACTTATCTTCTATGGACCAAATCAAATCTTCAAAACCAAAGAGATGCCTGTATAGGACCGTACTTGAAAATCTTGGATTAATTTCAAACACCATAGGTACAGTATCTAACATTCTTAGCTGCACGTTTATAGAGCCAACCAAATCTATTTCTATGGCCAATTTTTCCAATAAATTGGTGATTTCAGTGTTCTCTACAACTTCTCCATAGCCACTGTAACCATGGTCTAGCTCTCTCTTAAGAATAATGGAGCGCAGTTCGCCCTTTGAGCTTCTGTACAGTCCACAGGTATACTCCCCATCGACTTCGGTAATAAATTCCTGCACCACATAATCAGCTACGTTCTTTCTAGTATAAAACCTGAATTCATCCATTGTATCCAACTTATGGATATCCTTGCTTCCCGATCCCGTTTTAGATTTTAAAATAATCGGAAAAGATGTAATGGTTTCTACGTGCTCTGCCAATGTAGTTTTAGGAAACGGAAGACCCACCGATTTTAAGAATTCTGCTGTTTTAAATTTGTCAAAGCCTATTTCCAAAGCTTTTGAAGATGCCGTGATCATTAAGGCATCACCTATCTTGTTTAACAAATTATGTGAAGAAAAAAAACGTAGTTCGGGTTCTGCCATTGGAATGACAATATCTATTTCCTGCTCTTTTATGAACAATTTCATCTTACTCAAATAATCTGGGTGTGTAAAAGGCAGGCCAATTGAGAAATTAGGGAAAATAAACTGACCTGCGTTACGGTCAGTTATATCTACCCCATGCAAATTTTTGGTATACTTCGATGCTAACAAAATCTTTCCTATACTTTGTCCAATATCACCGCCACAACCCGTGACCAATATGTTTAGCCTTTTACTCATAACAGCCGTGTTATTCTCTATTTAAGATTTTTGTTAAATATTTTATTTCAGCATCCTTTTCATTGACTTCGTGAAGTAATTTTTCAACATTATAACCTGTTGTCAATAATTGAAAAGATTTATTTTCGGTATCTATCATTGCCCAAGATGCCCTACCGCCTATTTGCCTAGACTGGCCCACCGAACCGGGATTAAGTAATACACTATGCTCATTTTTAACCGCAAAGGCATAATGAGAATGGCCTATAAGTACAAAGTCATGCATAGATGAATCGCACCTAGATAGAATATTAGAATCACAATCTGGATAGATATAAAAATCATTGGCCCACGGACTTCCGTGGCACATTAGAATATCTAAATTATTAATTTTCAACGACTTTGTTTCAGGCAAATCAATCAAGAAATTAATTTGGTCATCATTTAGCTTCTCTACAGCTTCCTTATGACCACTACCATATTTTAATCTAATAGATTCCCCTATTGATGGATCCGCTATCAAATTCTCCATAATCGTTTCGTGATTTCCCTTTATAATATCATAACTCCAATCCTCAAGCAATGCCAATACCTTATCGGGGTGATAATAATACCCGACAATATCCCCTAAAACCAGTAAATGTTCTACGCCTTTAGTTTCAGCCTTGTTCAAAACTTGAAGTAAGGCTTCATAATTACCGTGAATATCGGAGATGACCGCTAGTTTCATAAAATCGTTTTTAAAATTTCTGAAGCAGCCGTTGCCGCAGATTTAAGCTTTCCATCTTTCTTCAAGTTTTGAAAATTGGTGACCTCTGGAAAATCACTATCTCTAATACTTTCTTGCATCGCCGTGTCGATTACACCTGGATCTATACTGTAAAAACGATAGTTTGGATATTCTACTTGGGCCGCTTTAAAAAAAATATCCATAAAGGCTTTTGACGAGCAATATAACGACCAGTTGCTTATTGCTCTATGCGCGGCACCAGAACTTATATTTACAAAAGAATGTGCATTGGTCTTAAAGTGTCTGATTATAAATTTAACAATTAGAGTAGCGGCGGTAATATTTACGGCGAGCGTTCGCTCTATATCTTCATAGGTTAAATTTTCAATCTTGACAATGGGTAGTATGATACTGGCATTATTGATAAAGTAAACCTCTTGCCGATCGATTAAATTTTTAAGTACTGATAATTTTGAATCTAAATTTTCTTCTGATAGATCTATTTCTAACAAATGAAATCTTGAACTATCGTACAAAGCTTGATCTTTTGTTCGGCTTCTAGAAATTGATATAATATAATTTGATGGTTCTTTGATCAGTTCTTCTACAAATGCTTGGCCAAGCCCTCTATTGGCCCCGGTTATTATAAATACCTTTTTAGTTGTAGAATTGGCCATACTAAAGGTTGTTATCGGTATTGTACTTAGTGTGTATGATAACATCCTTAAATTCACCATTGAACAAACAATGCTCTTTTAAAACAGCCTCTCTTTTAAAGCCACTCTGTTCTAAAATAGGGTAAATGTATGGTCTTACATCAAAAGCATAAGTGAACAGTTTGTGAAAAGAAATTTCTTCAAAAGCAACTTTTGTGATCAAGGTTAAAAAAGTGCACATATGAAAGGCATAGGCCTCGTTCTGTATAGCGGTATCGGTAATAAAAGATATCTCTGCATTTTTATCGGTCCAATTCATATGAACCAAACCACCATAACCTATGCATTTACCATTCTCTAGATACGAAAACAATAATTGGTCTGGCTGTTCTTTGCCGAATAACTTAGCGACCGTGGTATTAAAATAATGATCTTGATCATTATTGGTTAAAGGTTTGCTCTGTCTTAAATGAAAAATTTGTTCGTTACGCCACTTCATAATGAGGTAACGATCTTCCATTCTAATAGGGACAATGCTTCGATCGCCTTCAGAAAAAGACTCTTTATTTAAGGCTATGTAAGAGTTCATATTTTAATTCTGCTAATTTCCAATCGGTTTCGCTATCGATATCTTGTCCTTCAAGTTCGGTGATTTTTATACTTCCGGTATTATCTGTTATGATTGCCTTTTTATTCATGCACTTAGCCGTTTGCATCCAGTAAAACTGTCCTGCGTCATGATAAGCCTTTTCCAAATCTTGTGATCGAATTAAATTAAATTCAGGATAAAAAGGAACAATTTTATGTTCATCCCTTTTTAAAGCTCTCTGTATCGGAAAATCGAAAGACATTACTGGAAAAACCGAATCAAAATCGTTTTTATTCAGCACCTCTAGGGCCTCTTTTAACTTAGCTGCTGTCACAAAGGGTGCACAGGCATACAAACAACAAGTATACTCAAAAGTCTTGTTCTGTTCTTTATACTTAGATACTACCTCATGTACCACATCGTAAGTGGTAGCATGGTCATCGGAATTTTGGCCACTTCTTAAAAAAGGAACCTTAGCCCCATATTCTATTGCTATCTTGGCAATTTCTTCATCATCGGTAGATACTATGATTTCATCGAATAAATGAGAAGAAATAGCGGCTTGTATAGAATAGGCGATTATTGGTTTACCTAAAAACTCTTTTATGTTTTTCCTAGGAATTCTTTTACTTCCGCCTCGGGCAGGTATGATTAACAAACTAGACATCAATCATCGTCTTTTTTTGATTATCAAATTAGGTGAACTGCCAAATACCACTGAATTATCAGGAATATCATCATCTTTTACGCAAGCACAGGCACCTAGAATAACATTGTTGCCAATCTTACAATTTCCAAGAATCATAGAACCTGCCGATAGGGTTACGTGTTCACCAATCACCGGGTAAATGCCCTTGTTATTACCTACGGTACAATTTTGGGTAAATGAAAAGTAATTACCGTAAGTTGCACGACCTATTACGGTGCCTACCGGATGATCCAGCATGAATATTTCTGGCAGCTCTACTTCGTAAAACAAGTCTAACGCGTTCATGATCCTATTCAGGTAATAGATTTTATCTGCCAATCTAATATTGTTTTTCGAATCACGAAATATAGCGTTGGAAAAATAGTATAGGAAAATAGAATATTGTCCGGAATGATACGGATTAAAATATGCTTCACCATCTTTAGAATAGTATTTATTACTATTTTTCGAAAAACAAGTAGCACAGCGGGAAAAAACACCTTGACTTAGGTCTTTTATTATCTTATTTTCCTCATCGCTAAGACTAAAGTAAGAATTCAATTGACGAACCAAGTTTTTTAAAATTTGCTCTTTAGGGATCTCAAATATCATTGATAATAATTTTTAACCTCATTGATTACGAACACCTGTTCTTGTTCCGTCAACGTTGGGTACATTGGTAGGCTTATGCAATGTTCGTAATAATTTTCCGCATTTGGAAAATCTCCTTCTTTCCAGCCCAAATCCTTATAATACGGCATGAAATGACATGGTATATAATGAATCTGTGCAAAAATGTTCTTGGTTCTTAAATGATTGTACAGTCCCAACCTTTCTTCTACTTCAAGAATATACAAATGGTACGCGTGACCTTCAACCACTGCTGATTGCCCCTTAACGAATGGTTCGCCTTTAAATGCTTTAAAATAGTTTTTTGCGATTTCGCGGCGTCTATCTAAACCTTCTTCAGCTCTTGACAACTGACTTAAACCTAGCGCAGCTTGAAAATCGGTTAAGCGGTAGTTAAAACCTAAATCTTGCATTTCCATATACCAGCCCGGGTATTCATCTTTACCCCCGGCCAACTCTATGGAATTCTTGTAGCGATCGGTATCTTTTAAGATGCCATGCGTACGTAATTGCAATAGCTTTTGGTATAGCGCTTCATCATTGGTAGTGACCATACCACCTTCACCTGATGCAATATGCTTTACAGGATGAAAAGAGAAAATGGCCAAATCTGCATAATGGCCGTTTCCACAGTTTTGGCTTGTTCCAGCACTGTCCCTGAAATACCCTCCTGGCGCGTGGCAAGCATCCTCTATAATCCAACATCCATATTCATCTGCCAGTTTCCTGTAAGCCTGTAAATCAGTACTGCGACCGGCAAACTGTACGGGTATAATACCTTTATAAGTGCCTTTTGGAGATGCTTCGAGCAATTCCCTTACTTTATTAATATCGAGTAAATAGGTGTCTGGGTCAATATCTGAAAAGACCACTTCACCCCCACAATAACGGATACAATTTGCTGACGCCGCAAAGGTTATAGGTGTTGTTATCACATTATCACCTTCTTGCACCCCTAGAGACAAAGCACATAGGTGCAATGCACCTGTTCCATTAGAAACCGCAACCGCATATTTACTTCCTACATAATCGGCAAAAGCTGCTTCAAATTCGGCTATTTTTGGACCCTGGGTCAAATAATCTGATTTGAGCGCGGCCACCACCGCCTGAATATCTTCTTCAGTAATATGTTGTCTTCCGTAAGGTATTGATGTCATCACTAAGCTTTAAAGGTTGAATCTACATGCTCGGCGATCAAGGTACGTAAAGATGCCACTGTTTCCCACTCTGTGTTGGTGCCTGAATTATAGCAAAATCCTTCAGGAACTATTGTTGCACCAAATTCAGCTGAATATTGAGCAACATCCCAAATTGGTGTTTGTGGAATAATTACGAAATACTTGCCTAGGTCATACGTGAAAAATGAATCGGAAGAGGTAATCATTTCTTCATGAATTTTCTCTCCTGCCCTAATGCCTATAACCTTATGCTCACATTCAGGCCCTATCGCCTCAGCAACATCGGTTATTCTATATGAAGGTATTTTAGGAATGAAGATTTCACCACCCCAAGCCGTTTCCAACGCGTGTAAAACCATATCTACACCACCCTGAAGCGAAATATTGAATCTAGTCATTGCCTCGGAAGTAATTGGTAAGACACCCTCTGCCCTTTTATTAAGGAAGAATGGAATTACCGAACCATTAGAACCCATTACATTGCCATATCTAACTACCGAAAACTTTATGTTATTCTTTCCCCTTATGTTATTAGCTGCCACAAAGAGCTTATCAGAGGTTAATTTAGTAGCCCCATATAAATTGATGGGCGCACAAGCCTTATCTGTTGAAAGGGCGACTACATTTTGAACTCCTGTTTGCAATGCCGCATAGATAACATTTTCAGCACCGCCCACGTTTGTCTTTACACACTCGCTCGGGTTATATTCTGCAATGTGCACGTGCTTCATCGCTGCTGCATGAATCACATAATCTATACCTTGAAAAGCGCGCATCAACCTTTCCTTATCTCTAACGTCCCCTATAAAAAATCGAACTTGAGGATAGTTAGAGAATGAGTATTCTTGCGCCATCTGAAATTGCTTCTGCTCATCTCTAGAAAAAATAACCAAACGCTTGACCGAAGGCCATTTTTCTAAAATATTCTTTACAAGCGCTTTTCCTAAAGAGCCGGTTCCTCCTGTAATTAATACTGATTTGTTATTGAGCATCTAATTGTTTGGTTTATTTTATGAATCAATCCTAAAGAAACAAAAATAAGTGAATGCATCCCCTAAGGCGATTTTAATCCGTATACAAAAACTATACATCATACCTTTAAAACCGATTAAATAGACCGATTAACGATAATGTTGGATATAAACTATAAACTATTAGGAAATACTAAAAAACCAATGAATTTTCAACTAGTTTTAACTTTAACTAAAAGGGTTCAAGAACAGCCGAAAAATTCATATGAAAAAGGACAGACTTTGGCCAATTATATCACTTTGCACACTTATTATATTCTTTTTATTTATGCATAAAGAAGAATTGGTTCAAAAATATATTCGGTTTGATAAGAAGGCAGAAATAGTCATGTTCGGGGATTCACATGTGGCTCATGGGAAATGGAATTCCACGCTACAATCAAAAGCGGTATTACGATATGGCTGGCCTGGATTCACCTCTGAAAACCTTGTTCAGAAAATTAACGACATACTATTATTCAAACCAAAATTTGTTTTCATTCTCTGCGGAGGGAACGATATCTTTCATAAGGATTTTAATCCTTATAAAACTTTAAGTAATCAGATGAAGATAGCTACGAAATTGAAGCAACAAAACATTGAGCCTGTTTTTTTAGAATTAATACACCAACGTGGCGATATTAGCTTCAACTTGAACATAGACAGCATAAATACAATTCTAAGGGCATATTGCCTCAATACGCAAATAGAAATCATTAAGATGAACCCTATCATGTATGATTCTTTGGGTCTAAAAGCAACCCTCACCACCGACGGGCTTCATTTAAACTCCAGAGGATATGAGATATTGAGCGAAAAAATAAATCAGTATCTAAAAAATAAATTCGAATAACCTTTCATTCATGTTCCTTAATGTCTCCCTGTTCCATATTCCAAATTAGAACACCTATCTCACTGTTAAATGTTGTTAGTTTTTAATCTTACCAAGCTTTAAACATGAGTACAACTTTTTATGCCAATCCCTTTCCATACAAGGCCTTTCAATAAAAAGATAAAACACAGAGGAAATAGCCAAAATCATAGTGACCAATAAGACCAAATAAATAGAAAAATTTACCAGCGCATATTTGGAGAAGGTAAACATAACAATGTACTTTCCAAACACATAAATTATGGGACTATGTAGCATATAAATAGAGTAACACATTCCTCCGATATTCGTTACCAAAGGGTATGCCAAAAACTTTAAACATTTATGGAAAATAACATAATAGAAAAGAAAAAATATACCCATCAACCTAATCACTTCCCAAGCACACTGGGCTATAATAGTATTGAAATCATGAGTTTCAAAAAGCCAAATAAAAACAAAAAGAAAGGCTCCAATAAAGACATCGTATTTAGTCTTTTTAAAAAGGAATTGCCTAGAGACATATAAATCGGCCAACAGAAAACCAACCAAGAAATACTGAAAAAACTTTATGATACTTAAAAAAGGTAAGACATAAAATATGCTATAAATTGAAAAAGCAATGGCCATTAAGATTATGGAAGACCTTCTAATAGTTTTCGACTTTACAGCGAATACGAAGGCCAATATAGGCGCTAATACATAAAATTGAATTTCTACTTCAAGGCTCCAAAGATTAGGGTTAAGAAGCGGAAAAGGATGTACCCCAGAATATATAAGGTTATGTGAATAAATGAGCGAAGCTAAGAAACTACGTATTCCTGTATCAAAGGGAATCGTATTAAAAAACACGGTATACCCAAGAAATAACAGGGTTAATACAATAATATAAGGAGGTTCCAATCTCGTTAATCTCCTAATAAAATAAGTTTTAAGATTAATTGCCTTTCCATTACCTAAGTGAAATTTAGCAAATGGCAAACCAAGAATAAAACCGCTGATGGCGAAAAAAATAGGCACCCCAAGCATACCGCGGTGTAGAATTTTACCAAATAGTTCAAAATCAAAATTGTTTACATACACCGATTGATCTTTTAGCATAATGTAAACACTGGCATGCATGACCATAACGCTTGCAATGGCAATAAACCGTAAACCGTCTATTTCTGGAATAAAGCTTCCGGATGAGGTGATTCTCTTAAATGATAATTTCATATGATTATTTACGGCTCAAACACAAAACAACACCTATATTTTTGATAGACTCCGTTTCGCACCTCCTATCACTACAAGTCAATAAACGAGGTGTTATTCATATACTCTTTTTGCTTTATTCCGTAATTATTCAGAATTATGGGCAAAATATCACAGGTGGGTAAATGCTTTGTAATAAAACTGGATACTTCATTTCTAGGGTGGTATGAAAATAAATGCCCTTCAGGAATATGATATGCGGTAGCCGATGATTTGTCATCTATAACAATGTTCTTAAGTCCACTATCATCCATACTAAAAGATGTATTTCCTACTTTTATCTGAATGTCTTGAAGATTCAAATAAATTAAATCTATGGAAAAGTAATTTGCATCCTTTTTTCTATAAATAATATGATCATTATTGATGGTCATGCTTTTTAAATTTTCTTCAAATACATCTACATGATCCTCAGAAATTACAAAGTTGAATTGAGGAACCATCGCTGGCATGACCTTATATTGGTCAGACTTTTTCAAACCCAATATAGCCATAAACTTAGGATTATCAACAATAACGATCTGTGTTTCAATAGGCTCACATTCAATGGCGTCTTGCCCCATACTAGATGTGATAATAAGCTTATAGTCTTGATTTTTATCTATAAAATCAGAGAGCCTCTTTAGCATACGATCGGTATGGTTCATCGTAAAAAGGATTTCATCGCTATAGGTATTTATCCATTCATCATCATAGTCTAGTTTTTCATATTCATTAGGAAAAAGAGCAGCCCAATACCTATGCATACTAGAAGCTACATGATTTGTAAAAAAAGTTACAAAGTCCGGCCTTTTATCGTTCAACAGTTTGTAAAAAACATCAAAAGATAAGACCGTTTGGTAGGTTCTTCTTCTTACATTTTTCCAAGGGTCTATTCTTTCTTCCACCAATTGTTTTGCAACACTGGTCATTGTATCTAGTTTTAGACCTAGTTTTCTAATATGTAATAATCCATTTAATATTTCACTGTAAGGAAGTGAATTATCCACATTACGCCCTGACTTTCTTGATAGGTTTAAATTGATCTTTTGAAAGAATTCCACATCTTTAGGAAAACATTCGTGATTGGGTGCAAATACATCGGGCACAAAGAAATTATAATTATCTAAACTCAAGGGTACGGACTGGGAATGTAAAGATCCGAAAACACCTGTTTTTACGCCATTACTTGACAGTAAATCCCAAATAGGTGGGAATTCCTTGTCTACTTCGGTAAGATTTTGATTAAAATCGGAAACAAAGTGTTTATCACTAGGAACACCACGATGTAGCGTAGGCCAGGTATTCCAAGGTGAAAGATGCCCTTTGTTCTCTGTAATAGTCTCATATTTCTTGAATTTTGGATAATTCAATGCTATCCACGAGTTTGGCCTCATCTTTCTGTAGTAATTAAAAACTCTAATAGGCACTTCATTTAATTCAAAAAAAATTATTTTGTCCATTATTAAAAATTTTTATAATCAAACTAGATAATAGTTAAGATTTAATTATTTACATCCTCTACAGACCTACTTTTGGTCGACGAAAAATTCCTCAAAATCCAGGCTCTTTTTTCCATAGCATCTTTTAAAAGGGTCACGGATTTTCCTTTTTTACTATCAGAACCCTCCATAATTATTATACTTTCGCCATCAATGATATTAGATTTGTTTTTATTTTTTTCATCAATTAATCTATTCCTAAACTTTACTTGATTATTTAACTCATTTAAATCTACAGAAAGTGCATAGGATATAGATTTTTCTGTTAATTCTATATTATTGGGTTTCAACGAAATCATAAAAGGAGATAAATACACCAACACTCCTATTACTATAACTAAAATTAATTGCAAATGGATTTCAACACCATCTAATAGCAAAGCCATAACAATTACTAAGACATTAGCCATAGAAATTACCAAAGTAGACTGTTTATGAGTGCATCCAATATCTAGAAGTCTATGATGTATATGATTCCTATCAGCAGTAAATGGGCTTCTCTTTGCCTTGATTCTAATAGCAAAAACCCTAAGAGTATCCAATAAAGGGAATGATAGTATGGCCAATAAAAGCACAGGTGCATTTGTAAAATTAAATGGCATAGTTGAAGTAGCATTTATACCTAGAAAACATATGCCCTGATAAGCTAGTAAATAGCCCACAAACAATGATCCTGAATCTCCCATAAATAATTTATCGTCATCCGAAAGGTTATACTTTAAAAAACTAATTATAGAACCTATTAATATGAAAGAAACCAGCATAAAAAGTCTATGGTCATTTAATAAGAAGAAAATTCCGAAAGCAGAACTTGCTATAATTCCCAAAAACCCAGCTAAGCCATCTATGCCATCAATTAAATTGTAAGCATTAATAACAAGAATAAAAACAAAAAGTGTAAAAATAACCGAAACCATATAAGGCAAATCGTAAATGCCCAAGATTCCATTGAAATTTTCTATTCTGATATCTGTCATGAAAATCACCATGCATGAAGAAACTAATTGACCAATAAACTTTTGTTTTGGAGCTAAAACTATGAGGTCATCTTTAATTCCTAAAAACAGCAAAATAAGAGTAGCTCCCAATACTGATAATAATTTATTTAAGTTAGATTGATCCAATTCAGACATTATTCCAAATAAAATAAGAGCTAACGAAAATGAAAAAAACAATCCAATTCCTCCTAAGGAAGGAGTTTCCGTAACATGTGAATCACGTTCGCCAGGCCTTTCCATTAATCTCTTTTTTTGCGATATATATATAATGACGGGATACATCCTGTAACTGAACAAAAATGTTACTACTACACAAGTTAAAGCAAACAAATGTTTTGTAACTAATAAATCTATAATGTGGGACATAGCTTTATTTAAATTAGTAGATTGTTAAAAAAGATACTGGATTAAACCGATTTAGATCTAAGCGGAATAAAGATTGAGAAATCATAAACCATTGTGTTAAAAATAACTACGATCAAATTGAGCTGTCTTTACTTCGATAAACTTAGCGTTAAAGAACTTAATCCCCATAATATTGAACTATAAACAAACTATACACTTATGTTTGAATTTTAGTACTTTTTTAAAAAGATCGACCAACAGCATATTACATCGCTGATACCATTTATGATTTAAAGTTTTAGATGTAAAATCTTACATTTTCACATCTCTAAAAGTATTAATAGCTGCTACTAGAAATAAAAAAAAATTATCTATGATGCGGTAATGTTGTATTATTTAAATAAAAAATTATTTGCACTGTTAGTCTTTAAAGTTTTTAAATAGTTTTCGAGCAAGGTTTACCTCTTTATTTTGAAAAAGTATACCATCTTATTTTAAAAAAAGGTGGAACTATTTAATTTATCCAATTTCAGAAATAACTTAGAGTAAAATAATTAACTTAAAATTCTCCGAATTAAAGGTAGATTGTGAAAATCTAAGCTATACAACTAACTATACCTTACCATATTTTATGTTTTATCAAGATTTACAGATCTTATTAAAATCTACATGTACCATATAACATACCCAAACCGTGTCAAGTATTTTGATTTATTATACCTACAACCATTTAAAAATATTTCAAACTTTGATGAAAAGCCTACGTGGTTTTCTCTAAGCCATCAATTTTTATTTCATAAATTAAAAATGTAGATTTTTAGTTCCTTGTATCTTTTTGTTTAGCCAGTGCTGCACTTACTTCACGTGCTTTTTGCTCTGTAATATCATAACTACGCATTGCATACATAGCTCCTAAAGTACCAAGTATTGGAAAGAAAGTATAAAACAATCTCATTCCGGTTATTGCACCTTCTGGTTGTGTTGCAGCATCAGGGGTATACCCAACCCAGGCCATAAATACACCACTAAGTAGCCCCGCTATAGCAAAACCAAATTTGACCATCCACCAGTAAATGGCGCCAAAAACACCTTCACGTCTTAAACCTGTATTCAGTTCGTCCAAATCAATAACATCTGCGGTCATTGACATCATCAATGTAAAAAGACCACCTATACCAAATGAGAAGAATGGGAGAGCAATTAGGAACATGTATGGCTTTCCAGGAATAAACAAAAACCAAAATAAGATATAACCAATTATCGATATTCCCTGAGAAATCATAAATGTCCTTTTCTTACCAATCTTTCTCGCAATCCTATCAATTATTGGTATGACTAAGAATGTGGTGGCCAAAGCGCCTATACTACCGTGTAAGGTAGGCCAAATACCTGCAGCGCCAGCATCGCCGTTAAACATATAAGAAACAATTATGAAGAATGAAAATGCCGCAATGGTCATGAATGAGTTATATATTAAGAAGGTAGCTACGCATAATTTTTTAAACTGAGGAATTAGAAACGCCTCTTTAAAACTTCCAAATATTTTAGTTAAACTATTGGATATGTTATCCCTGTTAATTGGAGTAAAATCCGTTCTATCCAAGGTAGATTCACTCTTAATAAAAATCGCAGGAATAATGGCCATTATGGTACAAAATACCGCAACATAATAAGATAATTCCCTACTTGCCGCAGGAGCACTTTCAAACATTTCCGCATCGTAAATAATAATCCAAAACCAAGGCACAATAACCCATGCCCATTGACCAATCATCTGTGCTATAGCCATTATACGGGTTCTTTCATGAAAATCATCACTCATCTCATAACCCATTGCCACGTAAGGAACACTGAAAATGGTTAGGCCAATGTAGAAAATAAAAGACCATACCATAAAGTAGACAAAGTTATAAGTAAGTCCACTCTCGGGATATAGTTGCCACATGGCAACAAATGCTATTCCCATTACTATAGCACCGGTGAACACAAAGTGTCTACGCCTTCCCCATTTAGACTTTGTATTGTCTGAAATGAAGCCCATAATAGGATCTGTAAATGCGTCGAAAATTCTGGGTGCAAAAAATATGATTCCCCACATCAATGGCGAAAAGCCCAATCCCTTTACCAATACCATCATAAAAATCTGTAAAGCTGCCGGAAACATTTGATTAGCAAGCATGCCTAATCCAAAGGCAATTTTCTGTGCTGTAGGAACTTTTGCTTCATTTGGAATTGCGATGTTTTTCATATTTTTAGTTTAGATTATATTCTTATTTAAATAGTTTTGATTGTTCTATAAAAATTTATTCAACTTCTACTTCACCCAAAGTAGATGGAGATAAAATGTTTTTTATCATTGCCTTTTCGTCACCATCAAAGGTTTTGGAAATAATATTACCGTTCCTGGTCAGACCCTCAAAAACTCCTTTATCTACCAATTCCCATAGGGCGTATTTGGCTTGACCATTTAAATCAAAAAGGCCAAAATGGTTTTCAGACCCTGAATCATTAGATGCATCTTTCCAATTTTCATCAAAAGCTTCAAAATAAAAACAGGAAATTCCTGCCTCATTTGTCCAATCCCGCATATGGTCGTAATAAAGCGCTTGCTTGTATTCATCCGTTGCTTTGGATCCCTCGTTTCCATAAAGGCCATCTGATAAACTTGCCCAGCCAGTTTCACCTATATGAATTGGTTTGTCAATTCCTAGACTTTTGATATATCGTGATACACTATCATATTGTGAAATTGCATATACTTTAGATCGTAGCATTGCAGCATCTATCTTTTGGATTTTAGACAACTCTTTTTCTGATTCCAAAATGCCCCAGAACTGTGGATTATAATGCGTATCATGCATAGGATAGGTATGTATAGAAACATAATCTACCGCATATACCAATTTTTCTAAGTCATCAACGTGGTATTCACTAGCGCCACCGCCCCATGAGGCAAAATTATCGGAGCTAGTAATCCATAAATCTTTAGATAGTTCCCCTGATTTCTTTAAACCTTGTAAATGATTTACCCATTTTAAAATTACACCAGGCCTTACATAGTAACTAGTTGCCCATTTTACCATAGCCTCATTACCAACTGCAATTATTTTTACGATCTCAGGATATTCCTGAGCGAGCGAAATTGCAGTCTGTATCTCTTTAAGGTTACGCTCACTTTCCTGATTATGGTCTGGCTCGCCATTTTTCCAATTAAAAGCGTTTTTGCAATCGATCCATGCCCCTAACATCACGTACATTTCAAAGCTAGGGTCCTCTTTATTCAATTGCCGTATAGCCTCTAGTAAATTAGAAGCATGTGGAAAATGAACATTATAAGTGCGTAGAATTTTAATACCTATGGCCTCCAATAGTTTCATATCCTCCTTGAGCTCGTCTAAGGTAGGCTGAATGTCCCTTGAATTCTGTCTGTAACCCCCATAAGAAATTGCCAAATAATTCGGGTTTCCCAAAATATCGGCCGCAGTTTTATTTGGAAGTTCTTTTTGAACTTCTGAACAACAGGCCAACATCATTAGTATTACGATAGAAACGATAAATCTTTGTACTCTTTTCATGTTTTGTTCATTACAAATAAACAGCAACAAAATACTGTCATAAGCTTACATACATTTTGATTTGCACTACTTCACCAGTTCTTTTGAATATCTTACTGCTTATATCTTCATCAAGTTGTATTGAATTAAACTCCAAAATCTTTCCATTAGTCAATTCAACACTCAATCCCTTTTTATTTGACAATGTATATATTACAGGCACCTGACAATAGGTAAAGGCTAGTTCTCCTTCATTTAAATCTAAATACCTCACCTGTTTGTCGATAGCTCTGTATTGAAAAGACATTGGCTTTTTCAAAAATTCTTCCTTCTTCAATAATTGGGGGTTAAATGCGAGTATTCCGCTACTGACAACTATTCCTAATTCGCCAAACCTACATAGTATGTCCTCTTTAACTTGACCGGTCATTCCAGGTTGTTGTGCTCCTTTTCCTCCTGGAGTATGGGAATATGGATCTGTTGGAAATGCTCCATACAATTCCGGTGATTTGTGTACACCTATACCAGCATTTATTTCATAATAGTGGGTGAAAAGTCCGTCAATTATGATATTACTTTCTTTATTTTCGATTGCCTTTAAACATACTTCTTGAACGCTTAAGAGTAATTTAGACACCATGTGCCAATAAATGGAACCCAAACCTTCATACCCATAAAAAGTACCTGACCTTCCCGTAAACGATTTGTGATTAAAATTATCTTCAAAGATTTCTAAGAGTAGTTCGGTATCTTTTTGAACGAGTTTTTCATAATTTTGCTGTTGTAATTGCAATAGTGCCTTCTTAAGGCTATCTGCATTATTGAAATTACCATTGAAATGATACCCCCCCATTACATCTTTTTCTACAATAGTGTAATTATGGTCCTCTAGGAGTTCTCTTATAAGTTGAGACTTTTCAATTTTATCAATTGGTATATTGTTCTTTTTAGTAAATCTTGCCAGTTCTTTGTTGGGATACAAAACATAGCTATACTGATCAGCCCTAAGCAAAGCACTTCCTTTCAAAGCGTTTAATACTTCAAGGGATTTTTCTCCGGACAAATAGCCTGAACTTAGAACTGCAACTTGACCTTCTAGCATCTCCGCAAGGTGAGATACGGATACTTTTGTGTCATTCTCTACAGTCATTAAATTGTAAGCATGAAAGAGTTTATCTTCCCTCTGATTGGTGGATATTGAATGTTTTAGGTACAGATTTGATATTAACAAGAACTGTAATAATTGCTTTTTTGATATGTTCTTCTTTTCGCCAATAAAACCATTTTCGTAAATAATGCCCCTGTAATCACTAGCTGCACTACCCAAACCGTCCAAGACTGATTTCCTATCGGTGTCAGAAATTTTCCCAGAGAGTATATGAGAATTAACCTCTAACGTATGCCAAACCCTTTTAAAGAATTCTATCAATTCTATAGAAACCCCATAATTCTCTACTGGTGAGTTTTCAACGATGCACTCAAAGAAATTCAAGAACCTATGTAAGTAGTAAAGTGTGACCATAGAAACACCATTGCCTACCAAAGCATTATTGGCATCGTTCCATTCGGGTCTCTGGGTATTCATCCAGATTCCTGCTTCGGGAATAAAATTTGACATTTTCGCCAAAATTGTAGCTAATAACTTTTCAATAAGATTTACTTGGTAAATGCATTGATTTTTAGACGTTAACAAAGCTCCATCAGAACCTAAAACCTGCCTTTTCTGATGAATTCTCTTTTCCGAGTCGGTATCCAAAACAACGGTATCCTTAGGATTCCTTAAAATATCTGCATAGGGCTTTATTTTGTATGGTACATTGGCATATACAAATACATCATCATCAAAATATTTAGTAAGGCCAGAAGGTGAATACTTTTCGATAAACTCTAAAAATTTCAATAAATATATAACTTGATGATCACCCCAATAACCAATATAGGACCATGGGTCGTCTGCTTCAATAGTTTCCCAATCAAAGCCATCTTTAGTTACCCTATACGGGTTATAACCATCAAAGGTTGTTGCGTTTAAAAATTTATGTATCATGTTTTCCATGAATTGAGGATACGAATGTGCCAAAGCTTCCCAATTTTGAAAAATATCCCGCCAATTTCCTTGGTAGTCCAGGATTTTTGACCCATCCTCATTTCTTGTATTGATAGAAAACTTGTTCCAGGGCCTACTCGGATCCCCATGTCTTCGACTGAATTTTAAGGGCAAGTATTCAAAACTGATACGTGCAAAATTCTTATTTGCATTATTATTGTCTAACGCAGATATAACAGTCCGTAACTCTTCTAGAGAAAATAATTCAGGTAGATCATTAAGCAAATCTTCCTTTGACCTGAAGATCTCTTTATTTGCATTTTTAGTATACCTTAGGAAATCTACCTTTTCAATAGTGTAGTTATTATCAAAAATACCACCACGCATAATATTGAAAAGTGTGTTTGCAAAGTGTCTGGTGTCTCTAAGTTTATCATTTGTTAATTGAATACCATCAGCAGCGCCGTTCAATTCCAATAAATGTTTTGTACCTAATTCGATATCGTCTAAAATTAACGATGCCAAATCATTTGAATTTTTAATTTTTTGCGTTATTTCAACAATAGAACTTACAGATTTATTTACATCAGCAATAAACATCCATTGTCTTTCTGAATTAGCGGACAAATTCAGCTCTTTAGAAATAAAATAGGCTCCTTTCTCAGCCCTAACATCAACCTCTTGAATAAGTTTTTTTCCTTTTCTAAAATCGTTTAATTGCAGAGAAGAAACCAGATGTGTTGGATTTTCAATTCCTAAAGACCAAACGGTTGTAGCTTTTAGAGCCTCACTAGGCTCTGCCCTATCAACTATAACAGCGCTTAAGGCATAAATCCCTAAACCTACTTCTGCCTCTAATTCATTTTTCTTGTAAGCATCTACAAGATTACTACTGGTCGCCTGTAACCCCGTATCAACGCCATAAGGCATTAGGTTTTGTATCCCATCAAGAATGCATACCTTAATTTCATGATCGGAATTATTCAATAAAGTAGATTTTTTCACAAAACCAAACTGATCACTTGAATTCCATTGATACCTAAATGTCAAATCAAGATCTTCATTTATCTCCTCAAAAATCACCTTATTACCAAAGCAGTTTTTATAAAGATTTCTAATTGTTCTATATATTCCAACATACCTTTCCGAAAATGGCTCCCATAATTGGGTCTTACCATCTTTAACAACATGCAGTATGGTTTTACTACCTGTAATATCGGATGATTCAGAAATCTTATCATCAGTATAATAAGGAAATAAGGCAAATCCAGAATCTTTTCGACCTGCTGTTAGACCACCATTACTTGAAACGAATATCCAATGGTTAGCATCACTAACAATACTCATGAAAAAGGGTCTCATAGAATCGACATTTGAGATTTTATAATAGTCCTCATTTTCAAAGGACACCAATTTGCCACTAATCTCACTTTGATCAATATTTCTTTTTGAATTTCCTATATAAATATCCGTTTGTTTCATGTATTATCTTTGCTACTGTTAAATGTTCTCTAAATTCTGATTAAGGTAATTCTTGCCACAAATCAAAATCAGGGCTTTCATCAATCGATTATTATATCTTACAGATTATTTCACTCCTAATTTCTATACACTCTTACATAATCAATTTCCATAACGGCCTGCTCAAAGTCAGGGTCAATATTTCCACCAAGTGTTCCACCCATTGCAATATTCAAAAGAATAAACTGATCAGAATTAAATGGCCAAGTATTATTATCTTTAATAGTTGGGTCATAGGTGTAAAAAAGTATGTCATCAACATAAAAATCCATTTTATCCGCAGTCCAATCAACTGCGTACACATGAAACTCAGTTGTGGCGTCCGGAATATCAATGCGCCCAATATTTACAGTATTTCCATTACTGGAGGGAGTATGTATGGCACTTGAAATATCACCTATTTTATTCCCTACGTGTTCCATAATGTCTATTTCCCCACAAAAAGGCCAACCTATACTGTTAAGATTGGAGCCTAAGGTCCAAATGGCGGGCCATGTTCCTTTTCCTTCAGGTAATTTTGCCTTTACCTCAATACGCCCATAAGTGAAAGAAAATTTTGAGTTTAACCTTGCAGAAGTATAGTTTTTTGTAGAATTAGCGAACGTATAGGATTCTTTTTTGGCACGTATTTTTAAGGTACCATCAGAGACGAATGCGTTCTCCAATCTATCCGTATAATGCTGCTGCTCTGCGTTGTACCAACCTCCGTTAACAGGAGGAATAATTTCTGAAAACCAGTTAGATGTATCAACAGGGCCAGTTGCATTGAACTCATCTGACCACATTAGAAAATCATCCGTGGCAACTTCTTCTTCTCCATCTACATGAACAGTAATACTTTTTGTTATTCCAATTTGCTCATTAGATGAGGAAAAAGCTGTAATTCCTATTAAATAGTCATTAAGTCCCGTCTTGGTGAAAATATATTCTCCTATTCCATTGGCACTTTCCAGAACCTCCTCATCATTAAAATTAAATACATATCTAACAGCATTTTCCGCATTAACCTCGCATCGTATTAAACCTGATCCATTTCCATTAGGGTTTTGTGAATTTGAACCTACAATCTGTATAGACCAAGTGAGATTTTTTGGACTAGTAGTCGTTTGTTCTGGAATGGGATTATTTTCTAAAGTTTTAGAACAAGAGCAAAAAATTACTATCAATAGTAAAATCAAAAAATCATTAATCTCCTTACCATATATATACCTAAGTTTATTTATCATTTTATTAATTTATATAAAATTCTTTATTACGAAAGGGGGTATTAACATACCCCCTACTCGCAATTAAACAACCAACAAATTTGCTCTTAATTCTAGTATACTACTCGATATATCTAATAGATACGTTATCTAAAAACGCCTCAACTCCACAACCAGCTACAGGTCCACAGTCTGTCTTTAACTGTAATGTAACACCTCCGCTTACATCAGGCCCTGTTGTAACTGTATAGGTATAAGTTGTCCAATTTTCTGTTGGGAAAAGTGGCCCACCACTTAGAATTTCTGTTTTAGAAACCCCTTCTGTTGCTAGTTCCGAAAAGAATTCCGCAAAAAATACGCCACCAGCCCCAGATAAGGAACCACGCATGTCAAATGAAACAACAACAGTGCTATTTGGCATCACTACTCCAATACCTACATTAGCTTGTTTTAGTACTGGGAAAGATGCTCCCCCTGTTCCTCCATCTACATCAGAAACGAGTGTGCCAGAAAAACTTCCACCATTATTATCTACATTGGTAACATTAAAAACACCGTTGTTTTCAAAAATAGTCCAACCTGTATCGTCTCCAGTTTCAAAATCTCCGTTTATTGCCAATTCAATTCCGTCTGTACCTCCAGTAACAGGACATCCGTTATTTGACGCTGGTCCTGCTTGGTTTGGACAATCGTCATTTTCATCAGCTACACCGTCTGAATCGGCATCATTGGTTCCACCACCTGTTCCTCCGCCAGTACTTCCTCCATCACATGCAGGACCACTTTCGGTACCGAGGCCAACAAAAACATTATCAATATTAGCTTGAACAGAACAACCATCAACTGCTCCGCATTCAGATTTCAACAATAGCGTAACTCCATTTGAAACATCCGGACCAGTAGTTGTTGTAAAAGAATATCTTGTCCAAGCATCGGTTAAGGAAATCGGGTTACCATCATTTAAGATATCTGTTTTAGTAACACCGTCCGTAGTTGATTCTGAGAATAGTTGTGCTATAAATACGCCACCAACACCAGCTGCGCCACGTAAATCAAACGAAATTGTAATATCACTATTTGGAGTAACTACGCCAACACCAATATTAGCTTGTCTAACTACCATTAACTGAGCTGAATCTGCAGAGAAACTACCTGAATATGTATCACATTTAAAAGCTGTATCAGTTGCCGTGAAACTGCCATTATTACCAGCAATATCAGTTTCCCATCCTGTTGTATCTCCCGTTTCAAAACCACCGTTTGTAATTAGGTTATCTTCATCAGTACCATTACCTCCTGTTCCGCCTTCTCTTGCATATAGTGCAAAATCATCAATATAATAAGTTTCAGTAGTATTGGTATTCAATTCAAAAAATAATATAATACGATCATGTTTACCATTTTCACCAGCTGCAATAGGGAAGGTTAATTCTTCCCAAGCACCTGCTTGTGTGGTAGTCGCAAATGATTCTGTAAATATTCCAGCCTCAACTTGGTCTTCTAGTTTCACTAAAACGCTAGTACCTGCATTTGGAGACCATACTTTCATCTTAAAACCAGCATTCGCACTAAAATCCAATTTAGCATCTAAAACTATCTGGTTATTCGCAAATTCAGCAGAACCAACTCTGTTTATCTGACCTACTTTACAAGAATTGTTCAAAACATCATCAACATCAGGATTATTTACCCAAGAAAAATTAGCATCATATGATTCAATGCTAGACGTTGGGTCTGACATAAATGTTAAATTAAAATCAGCAGCATTAAGTGATTGCATGGTTTCAGCTACGCAGGTAACGTCACCTCCGCCAACGGTTTCAATTTGCTCAATATCATCTATATAAAATGTACCTGTCGTTGTACCAGGACCATCCACAAATAAGGTTAACCTTGAATAACTAGCGTCAGAACTAAAATCAAAAAGCAATTCTTCCCAACCAGTGCCACCATGACTTCTAGTTACCTCTAAAGCTCCTGATGTACCTTCTTCTAATTTCATAAGGACATCTACTGCTGAATCTGCCCAGAAATTCATTTTAATCGTTTTATTTTCAGTTAAATCGATATCATTGCCTAAATCAAAGTAGAAACCTTCAAATACAGCTCCTATGTTAGTAATGGCCCCTACTTTTGAAGCTACTGTGTTAGAACCTCCAGGTGCTGGATTATCAACTACGTTAAATGCGACACCCTCAAATGCCGTAACTTCATAATTAACTTCTGAGCTATCGAATGTAACTGGTAAGGAAACCATGGCGCCTTCCTCTGGAAGTTCAACCGTAATTTCATCCTCAAACGTGTCCGAGGAGCCAGCATCATTAGATGCCTTTAAACTTACAGTATATGTTCCTGTAGAAAAATTTTTGATAGGATTCGTTTCCGTAGATGAATTTCCATCACCAAAATCCCATGCATAGCTATTTGCATTGTTAGACGTATTTTTAAATGTTGCAGTTCCAGTATCAGCATTTAGGGTAAAGGTAAAGCCCGCAACAACTTTTGGCAGCTCAACACCACCACCGTCATCACTGCTGCATCCCAACAAGAATATTCCCAGGATTAAAGCAACAACCCTATTTGTTTGTTTTAATAATTTTTTCATAATTCGCTGTTTTTTAGTTTTAATTTAATTCATCATTTGTATAAACCCTCACATAATCCACGATCATGGTTTGGGGAAAAATAGTTTCGCTGTTAGGCAAGCCTACGAAATTACCACCTACAGCAACATTCATTAAAATATAGAAGGGTTGGTCAAAAACCCATTCACCGGCAACATCTGCAGGTGTAATTTGATTGTATAACACATCATCTACGTAAAAGTTGATATATTCTGGAGCCCATTCAATTCCAAATACGTGAAAACCTGTATCAAAACGGTCATTTTCTAAACTGTAACTCTTTGAAATAGATTCACCAGCGGAATAACCAGGCCCATGAATGGTACCCAATACTTTGGTAGGTTCTTGGCCACGATACTCCATAATATCAATTTCACCCTTTTTAGGCCAATCGTCTTCATTTGCCCCAAGCAACCAAAACGCCGGCCAAATACCTTGGCCAAAAGGCAGTTGAATACGTGCTTCAAATCTGCCGTATGCCTGTTCAAACAATCCTCTGGTCACAAGTCTTGCAGAGGTGTAAGGGGAACCATTAAAAAGTTCCCTTTTTGCTGTGATGACCAATGCTCCATTTTCAACTTTTACATTGTCACTGCGATCTGTATAGTATTGTAATTCATTATTACCCCAACCATTGGCACCAGTTCCAATATCATAATCCCAAACAGCGTTATTTGGTGCCTCGTCGCTATCGAATTCATCTTCCAATACAAGTGTTGTGAAATTTGCTACCGTTTGTCTTTCATCAATAGAACAACTTGTTACAACCAATACTATTGATATAAAAAAAGCATATATAAAAAATGTTCTTTGCATCTGTATTTTATTATTTATTAAGCCAATCCAAATTCCCTATAATCTTAAAATCAAATTAATTATTTGAAGAAGTAGATATTGTCCACATAAAAATTAGATAGTGGGGAACCATTTATATTTTCATATATAATTTGGCCTATTCTACTTTTATTCGTTAAAGTAACAGGGATATCAAAACTGCTCCACTCATTGCCAACAAAATCAGAGCTCTCAAAAAATATTTGTTGAATTTCATCGTCACCACCTCCATCAGCACCGTCAGCACCAAAATCCTTGAGGGTAATCAATAAGTTCACAGCTGGATTAATTTCACCTGGAATATATAAATCAACATGAAAATTGGGCTTCTCAGTGGCATCCACTGTTGGATTACTAAATTGATTGCCAACAAAATTAAAGTTAGTATAGTTTAATATGTTATCTCCATCAATAAAAAAGTCTGCAGATTCTGTAGTTTGAAAAGGCTGCCAGTAACCATTATAAAAATCCACATTGATGTTAGTGTAGACGTCGCTGAAAATGGAGATAACATCAGCCGGGTTCCTTGTAGGCTGTGGGGCAAAGTCAAAACTTCCATTGACATTAACGGTAAGTGAACCTGCTGCAGGTATACCTCCCAAACTGGCGGTAATCTTAGCCGTACCAACACTTAGTATAGTTACCACACCTAATTCACTAACTTGGGCCACATCTACATTTGAAGAATTAAAATCAAAATATGACGGTGCTGCAGAAACTGTTTCATTTATACCAGATTCCATGTTAAAAGTTTGTGTGAGGCCCGTTACCATAGTTTGGTCACCTAAAAAAGCCTCACTTACTAAATCAACCCCATTTTGAATTGCTGGTCTAGGTTGTGCGAAAGTCCCAACTTTCTCATATTTTAATTCATCAATCCAAAAAGTATATCCATCATTATTTTCAGGACCCTCGGCATACCAAAACATACCTTTTTCGCGGGTAAGCTTTTCTGGATTGGGTATCGGAATAATATATTTTTTCCAATTGGTACTTATCCTCATATTCGTTCTTGTGACTGCATACTTATTTTCGCCAAAATCATTCCCAAGGCCTATTTCATTTATTGTACCTGCCTGAGATGCTTTTGCCCAAAAGGTAAGTGCATCATATTCCGTAAGATTACGTCCTACCTCAACTGGAAAAATAGCACCTGAATATGCCCCACTAGGATCACCAACGTTCGGAACATCCAAACGCATAGAGTTCGTACCAGAATATTTCACATTAGTATCAACTGAAAAGGCATCAAATTTTGAACCTTCAAAAGGGAAATACTGTAATCCGGCACTAAAGCCGTCTATATAGACTTCTGCATTATTAGGAAAAGTAGCAAATTCAACCTCATCTGATAATGTTCTATCACAACTGATGGAAATCATAAAAATGAATCCTAAAAACGGAATTGATCTTAAATACATTTTTTTTTCGTTTTTCATTTTATTAATTTATTTGCCGATATTAATATGTACATAAGTTCTTATTTCCCACTCAGAGCCATCACCAAAACCAACTGGGCTAATTATTGGTGATTCTGCAAATTCCAGAGCAGCATTTGGCAAATACCTTGGAGAAAATTCGTTTAGAGAACGCCATGTACCACGTATTCCAATCTTAGTATTTGGAAGGATAAACCAATCCGGTTTTCCTAATGTGGTAGACAAATCCAGCATTAGCTGCACTGGATATGTAAGGTTAAAATCTCGATGGTAATCAAAAGGTCCCCAATCATTTATTTTAAAAGAGTGTATTACCTTGACCTTGTTATATATAAGTCTTATATCACCACCCCCTCTTTTAATCAATCTTTCATCACTACCATTAGCCTGCCCATTTCCTGCGTATAGATTTGCAATAACACCTAAATCGGGACTTACTTTAGATACAATTCGTGTATGTGCTTCCCATAAATCCTGGGCAGGAGCCGAATTTGGGAAGGCAAATAATGTTCTATTTGCTAGAAAGCCTATTGCAGCATCTTGTGCCGTAGGCAGATGCCTATAAACAAATCCAGCACTAATTGCAAGTTTGGCATCTTCCGCCCTATCATTATCCCATTGATACATCCAAGTGGCAGGTGTAGGGTCATATGTGAACAAAAGCTCACCTGCCGTGGTTTCCCTATTTCCCCTTACAACAAATGGATCATCCTGTATGTTTCTCAACCTACCTGGGGCAGGAGCATCATTGGGCATTGCTGCCACCAAGGGCTTTTGCCATAAAAAATTAGGTGCAATTTGTAGCTTACCTATTGTATACGTAAAACCTGCAAGAAAATTGGTCTGGTTCCCACTTCCGGAATCTTTCAATTTCCAACCTGTAAATGTTTGTGTTTGATCTGCACCTCCATTGGCTACAAGTCCCATTGCCGCTCCTTGTACATAACCATTAAATGCACCTTTTGAATAGGTGATTTTAGCTTTTCCTCCCCAATTATCAAGGGAGTTGACCTCATCGGTTAATATGGTATAGTTACCTGTATTTCCAAGGGCAACTTGAAATCTTCTACCATTTAAAGGTTGGCCACCCCATATACCACCCGCTTCTATACCTAGGTTTCCTATTTTCCGTTTTGCATATAAGGTTGCCCTTCTTGTTTTTGGCTGTGGAATAAAATTTGAAGTAACCGCCTGGGGCGCATCGGAAATATCCTCATGATAAACTGCTGCTAAATCGAAATCTCCTATTTTTCTTGTATATTTTAACAAAAATGCAGGATTAGCTCCCCACCATAATTGTGGACCAAAGGCAGCTTTTAGACCATTGAGTGCTTTCTTGGCATCAAGTTCAAAACCACTTATTTCTCCATTATAAATATCTAAATTGGGACCATAGTTGGCTTCCGGATAAAGACCGAAAAAATCACCCTCGTAGGCCCAATGGTAATGTCCTGTCCTATAAAATCCCCTTAAATCAAATTCTTCCGTATTCCAAGTATATTCTGCATTGTAAATTTGAACTCTATTAAAATCCGTAACCTCTAATGGACCTTCTTCTGTAGATACTGTTCTTACCCTTGCCCTATTCTCGTAAAATATTTCATCTATTGGGTTTGTCGCTACATTACCAATGATATTGAAGTTGACATTTGCACTCATATTAGATGTAGGATTACCACGCACACCGATATAATAGGATTGCATATGATCAAAACCAAGCTGATCAGGGAAAGTTGTTTCATCATCAAGGTCTGAATTTACCGGTGTAGTTAGTAGCGTACCACCAGTGTTAAAGGTTGTAAATTCAGCTCTTAAGTTGCTTATACTAATCTTGTTAGTAGTTCCTCCGTCTATGGCTGCCTTATCTCCGCGAGCTCTTAAAACAGCATCTGTTAATTCTATATCATTAAAATAATCACTAATGAAATCAGATGTCATGCCTTCCGAGTACGGGTTTATTTGATGTGCTTTTTTGAGAGCGTAATACGCAGCACGAGGATATAAATCATATAGTCCTTTTTCATTTGTTGGCCCCTTGGCACAAATGCCAAACCATTCTTCATTCATATTATTCCGACCTTCTTTAAAATCACTTTGATAACCTCCATTAGGCCAAGATGCGTTAGTATCATGTACATCAAAATTTTTGGTCTGATCAAATTTCCACCAACCATCACTAAACTGAAAAGTGAAACCCCCAATAGAATTTCCTACATTACCTAACCCTGCGGCGTTACTATATATCTCCTTCCAATTTTCAACCATGTAATATGCCTGAGATTTTTGGTCTTCTTCATTTGAAATTGTATTAAAAGCATCTGCACCAAATTCAGTGAACATTAGAGGTTTGTTCAATTTATCTTTTACAGTTTGAAAAGCGTCTGTAAAAGACACACCACGATACATATTAGTGCCATAGACATCTACATCCTTGCACTCTTTGGCTATAATATCCAAGAATAATAAATCCCCATTACACATGGCCACAGGCAAGGAGTCATCTATGCTCTTTATCAAAAGTGTAGCAGTATTGAACAATTTATACATTGCCTTGGCACGTTTGGTTGATTTTCTATCATCGATTGGGATATCCTCAGTTTCAGCACCATCCCAAAAAAGACCATAATTATTTTCATTCCCTAACAAATACATCAATAGACCTGGTGTTCCTTTATATTTATTAACCAAGGCGGTTACCTCTGACAATAATTTTTCTTTTGTGATAGGATCTGAATATTCCGTATTAGGAACCCAAGTTCCTTTAAGGGTTAAACCATATCTTCCAAATGCATGATTTATCATGGTGTATATTCCATAATTTTCATAGATATATTCTATCCATTTGGGCTGTACACCTTCATATTGTCGTATCACATTTACACCCATATTTTTTAAGAGTCCCATTTCGGAATCTAAGGCAGCTTTGATTATATCATCTGATTGATTCCATAAACTGTAACTAGTCACACTAGTTCCAATGGGAACATAATCCCAATTCATACCATTTATAATGAAGTCTTCTCCCTTAACCAACAGCTTATCTCCATTGTCATTTTTTTCAATAGATACTTGTGCAATAGAACTGGTTGTTAATAACAGAAGTACAAATTTGAGTAGATGTATTCTGACTATTTTCATTTATCAATTATTTTTCAGTAAACTTATTGCGTTAAATTGTCGATTCCACAAAAAATAACCTCAACAAAATAATAGATAACAAATAAAATGTGTTTTTTATACCAATTTAGCAATAGAAACTCCCTTTTATTGGGCTATACAAAAGAAATCGCGAAGGATTTTGGTGTGGTATTAGAAAAAACTTTTTTTGCAAAAAATCCTTTGTAGGGGTTGTGTTGTGGTGAAAAAGTGATTACACTATAATGATTATAGCCCCAAAATATAATTAACCAAATTATCCTCGTGTCCCAAATTTAATTTCTTACGTAATCGATACCTTTTAATCTCTACACTTCTTGGAGTTATGTTTAGCAGATCCGATATCTCTTTTGTAGATAGGTTCAGCCGTAAATAACCACATAATTTAAGGTCGCTCGGAGTAAGATTTGGATGTTTTATTTTTAAGTTTTTTAAGAACTTACTATCTGCATTGTTAAATGCTTCTTGAAAGAAATCCCACCCATCATCTTGTTTTAAACTTTTATTTATGGAGTATATTACTGTCTTTATTGGATCATCCCCTCTTTGTACCCTTAGTTCTTCCCTAATACTTCGCAAGACGTCGTTCTTTTTTGCAATACTCAATAAAGAAGCAGCCAATTCCTTGCTTTTACTGTTAAAATCAATTTTTAGCTTCTCATTTCTAAGTTTTATAATTTCCCGTTCATTTTGAACCTGTGAAAGGATAAGTTCTTTTTCGTTTTTGAAAATTAATTTTTGTCGTTGTTTTTTATAATACTGTTTATAAAGGTTATGCGTTGAAAAAAATAGTAACATAGTGCCTATGGTATACATAGTAATCATTAATTTGGATATATACCAGGGACTTGCAATTTCAAACCCATATGTACCAACGTTATTGGAAAGGGTATCGCCAATTTTTGACCTCACATTAAAAACATACTTACCATACGGTAAGTTTTCAAATGAAGCAACAGGATTATCAGACCAACCGCTCCACTCATCATATAATCCTAAAAGTTGGTATTGATATTTGGTATTTAAGTAGGTATTGAATTCTGTAGTATAAAAAGAAATTTTATAATTAATTTGTTTATTACTAAAATTTCCTGGTTCATTTATGTTTTGCGGCTGCAGGTTAGATTTATCGGCTCCATTAAAAACTTTTCCAATATGAACCTCAAAGTCCTGATTTAAAGATTTTTTTAAATTGATATTGACATAACCCGATATAGACCCTAGTAAATATTTGTCATCTTCCAGACCTGAAATATTTTCGTACCCTATGATACCTTTCCTTATTTCGGAAGTGAGTGGTATATACTCTATACGCTCTTTGTTTGTTAAACCGGTTGGGCTTATATTAACAATATTAGATTTTGTAAAAACCCATATGCTATTGTCCTTTTCATTTACAATCAATTTTCCAGATTCATAATCATTTTCCGTGTAGGCTTTACTCAACTGATTGTCTTTTACAAATATTTGATTTTCTGTATCATATTTAAATATTCCTTTTTTGTACGCATATAACAACTCTCCCTTATACTTGGCTATTCCAGAATCAGAACCTTTAAGGGTAGAATCAATAGTGACTTTTTTTATGGTAGAATAATCACTACTAACATCTAATTTAAAAATCCCCTTATATTCATGATTCACAAATATTTGATTACCTAAAGTTTCAAAATAACGGGATGAGTTATTAAAACCTTTAAGTTTATTTCTTAGTTTCCAACCAACTTTAGTTCTTTCAAGTACATATAGTCCATCATAATTTCCTTGAAGCAAAATGTTCCTGTTATTATCTATCCTAGCTACACTCCAAGTCCCTTGCACATTGGATATCTTATTTGCCTTTCCATTTTCTACCTCATAGGTGCCAGAATTATGGCCACATAGTAAATCGCCATCTATATTCTTTAAAAACCAAACTTGCCCTTCCGTGCCTTTAATGAAATTAAAATTAGCCTTACTGTTTAACTTCCTATAAAAAAGCCCTTGATTGGTTCCAAGATAAAGGTATTCATTATGTATGGCTGATGCGTATACACTTCCTAGAATTCCTCTTTTTTCATTATTTATCTCATATGGTGAATCAGTATCTATATAACTAATTCCATTATCTAGCCCTAACCAAATATTATTTGAGCTATCTTCTGTTATTGCGAGTACTGTGTTATTAATTAATCCATTTATAAGATTTATTTGAGATACTATTTCCCATTTTTCATTTAAAATATATAACCCATTAGCAATGGTTCCTATAGCAAATTTGTTGTCTTTCAATTTTATGGCATCATAAATACTTACATCAGATAAAATATCATTTGACAAAACACTGGATTTTGTTAAGGTATTGTTGGTATAACGATATAGGCCATCCTCTTTTGTTAAGATTAACAAGTCACCACCACTTACAAAAACGTTAATGACCTCATTTTCTTTAACTGCATCAGTGTCAAGAAATAAAATAGCCTCACCATTATTGATTTTAAATAGTCCTTTCCCCAATCCTTGAAAATATATTTCACCATTAATTTCGAATATTTGGGATATCTTAACAAGCGATTCAATGAAACTAACAGATTGATCTATTACATTATATATATAAATGCGATTTAATGATTGAAATACCATCCAATCATCAAAACGTATTATATGCCAAAACTCCTCATCCTCAAGAAGATCAATATTTAAATCTTTGGATATAGAGGTGTATTCCAAAAGTTGTTTATCATTCCTTTTCCAGAAACCAAACTCCATATAACATCCTGTATATATTAAATCATCTACAACTAGTACAGACCTCATTATAGATTCATTTGGGGAGATGTACTGATTCCAATATGCGCCATTATATTCTAAAAGTCCTTTACTATTTGCCACATAGACTAATTTTTCAGAAGAATGGGAAATCGCCCAATTTTGATTCTCACCCTTATAATCAGCTGGATGAAAATTTTTGACAGAAGGGATTTCCTGTCCTTTACTTAGTAGAGTAAAAAAAAAGACTATAAATAATAGCCAACAACTATATAGACTTTTTACAGGTAATACTTTATAAAATGGCGGTAAAACTAGATTTTGAGCAAATAATATTCTCTTATGAATTGTTTTTTTCTTAGGGAACATAGTTTTCAATTAGGAATATCATTAAAAATAATCCTTTAAATTATGATATCTCCATTACGGCTAATATTAAAACTATACAAATCCAATATAAATTAATCAATATTTAAAACTATCTTGAAATACAAATACATTGGATTACCCTATTCTTTTGAATTCTTTGAAGACTATTATTCTGAATAACACACTATACAAAATTGTAGTAGGTATGAATTTAATTGAGAAATTTTAAAGTATTATGTTGTGGTAATGTATAGTGGAATATCAAGTACTTAACATAGATTGAATTGTGAATAAACCGGAAAGATACATTTGGTCATTTTAAATAAACTTTTTTGAATTTTCAAGCTCTGAAAAAAGTAAATCCAAAACAGATAAATGATCAAGAAAAGCATTTCCCCTTTGATTATAGATTGGATGCGTATACATTTGATATGACACCCTAATGTTTTCCTGTATAAATATTTCCCTATCTTCTTCCAAATAATCTCTTGACCCATTATTTGCAAAAAGCTCCGCGGCTTTCATTTGCTTACAAATATTTAAGACCAACTGGCTTTTTTTTCCTTCAACGTCAAGTTCTGAAGCTAGTACCAATTTTGTAGATATATTAAGGTACTTACAACATTCAGCTATAAATTTTATATTAAAATCAGCGATTTTATTCCAATCTTCTTGATATAGTTCCTGCAAAAAAGATACTTTTTTATACTTCTTGCCATAATTACTTTGAAAAATATCTAAATGCTTTTGCTTCCAATTTTGATTATTATCAATTAGCACGTCTTTAATTAATGCCCTCGTTTTTGGCAATTTTGTAGGAATATGAACCCAGATTTCAGAATCTTCAATTTTAGATCCATTTTTTAACCTATTTCTCATATGCCAAGTTTGCTTCTTGAATTCTACGTTATCGAGAAAAACAAAAACATCGCATTCCTTTATCATATCAAAATAGCCTATCCATGGAAAAAGTGTGGGTTGAGATATGCTAACTTTCATTTAGGAAAAATCTTTTTTATTTTAACCATTTATACATATCTGTTAACATCATAATTTAATAATATAGGTTTAATAAGGTTAATATTGGTCTCAAAAGTAAATGAATTCAACCGACCTTTACCTATTATGGTAATTTAACCATCTATTTAAAACGCCTAGTCAATTATTAAAGTATGTTTTAAACTACTATTTAAGTCTCAAAGTTAATGGGACATATCGTATTAAAAAAAGAATAACTTATGTGTGATAAATCGTTTTAACATTATTAATTAAAAAATGAGCTGGGAAAGATATCTTATTCCCTCAAACCATTTCTCACTAGAATACGTTTACAAATTCACACCCCATTTTTAAACCTTTAATATTATTATAGTTATACATTAATTTTGATATCATTCACCAATTATATCAGACTTTTTTTGCATTAAACTAATTATTCAGATTTTGTAATTAAAGTATTTTCATAAACGAGTATAGACATTTTTTGCAAAAGTCCTTGTATAGTTTTTATATCGCCATAAAATAACTCAAAATCGAAAGGAATGTTATCCCTTTACTTAATATAGCAATTGGTCACACGTTGGCATTATTAATTAAAATACTAAACCATCGTAAGAAAGTATATAATATCCACATTTATTGTATCATATTTTTTCATTTGTAATTTACATGGGCAATTAGGATTTTGTCCAGGTAATTCTGGTGATACCATTTTTTTGGAGAATTTCGGTTTTGGAACCACCAACAACCCACTACTTACTGCTACCACTACTTATATTTATAGCAATGGTTATCCTCTAGATGGTTCTTATACCATAACTAATGGGACATTTGGAAACCCATATGATTGGCATCAAACAGAAGACCATACTATTGGTGATGTAAATGGTAAAGCACTAATTGTAAATGCAGGGGTGGACCCAGGTGAATTTTATAGAACAGTAATTACTGGACTATGTCAAAATACAACCTATGAATTTTCAGCTTGGCTAATTAATCTGGTAATAGCAAATAGTTTTTGTTCAGGACAACCAGGCGGAACCATCCCTATTAATGTGACATTTGAAATTAGCAACGCTTTAGATACAGTCGTATTGAGTACTGGGAATACTGGGCCTATAACTGAAGCAGGCACTCCAAATTGGAACCAATATGGCTTGGTATTCAATACCGGAAACCAAACCTCTGTAATCTTAAAAATGATTAATAATGGTACTGGTGGCTGTGGCAATGACTTAGCTATTGATGATATTGAGTTTAAATCATGTGGTGATAGTGCTAGTACTTTAGATAGTGGAGGCAATACATCTTTAAGCTTATGTATTAGTGCAACTCCATATATATTGCAACTAAATGCTACTCCTGATGGCTCAGTTTACAATACTCCTGTTTTTCAATGGCAAGAAAGTACAAACGGCACCATATGGAATGATATCAATGGGGCAAATAATCAAACTTTAAACGCATCTATTACCACCTCAGGTTTTTATAGAGCTAAAATTGCTGAAGATTCGGCCAATCTGAACAACAACCTATGCATCTCTTTTTCTGATGTATACCCCGTGACAGTTAATCCGGGACCTGCCATGCCCAACACGGAATGTTGGGAAACAGCGACCTTAAATCCCACAACTTGCACATGGCAAGTAACGGGAAGCCAACCCATTCAACCAAATATTGCTTGCTACGAAAATGTAACCTTTAACGATACTACCTGTACCTGGGATATTACCGGAACGCAACCTTTACAACCATTACTTGAATGCTGGGAAACGGCGATGTTCAATGCAACTACTTGTACTTGGGATGTTACCGGAACGCAACCAACAACACCGAGCAACCTTGAATGTTGGGAGACTACAATATTTAATGATGCCACATGTAACTGGGACATAATAGGCACGCAACCTTTACAACCATTACTTGAATGCTGGGAAACGGCGATGTTCAATGCAACTACTTGTACTTGGGATGTTACCGGAACCCAACCAACAACACCGAGCAACCTTGAATGTTGGGAAACTGCAATATTTAATGATGTCACATGTAATTGGGATATAATAGGAACGCAACCCATTCAACCAAATACTGCTTGCTACGAAAATGCAACCTTTAACGATACTACCTGTACTTGGGATATTACCGGAACGCAACCTTTACAACCATTACTTGAATGCTGGGAAACGGCCACATTTAATACTAATGCCTGCAGTTGGATAGTTACTGGTATACAACCAACAGAACCAGACCCCTCTTCTTTGGAATGTGGAGAAACTGCTATTTTCAACACTGCTACTTGTATTTGGGAAGTTTCTGGCAGTCCAACACTTCAGCCAAATATTAAATGTTTCGAAACGGCGAGCTTTAATGAACTAACATGTACTTGGGAGATTTCTGGAACTCTCCCTATTCAGCCAATGGTTGCATGTTGGCAGACCGTAGTTTTCAATGAAACCCTTTGCGCATGGGAATTATCAGGTATACAACCAGAACAGCCTAATTTGAAATGTGGTGAAAGTGCCTTTTTCAATACAATTAGCTGTGAGTGGGAGGTGTCTGGAAGTGCTACGGAAGCACCGGAGATTGCCTGTTATGAAATGGCCACCTTCAATGCTACCACCTGCACTTGGGATATTACCGGAACCCAGCCTATTGAGCCTATCACGGAATGCTGGGAAAGTACCACATTTAATACGGTAACCTGCTCATGGGAAGTTTCTGGAAGCAGATCCTTACCGCCCGATCTTGAATGCTATGAATCCGCCACCTTCAGTGACACCAATTGTTCATGGGTAATTTCAGGTACCATGCCAAATGAACCACCAGTGGAATCATGGGAAACCGCCATATTTGATTCGCAAACATGCACCTGGAGCGTTTCAATAACGCCGACGGTTAGTACAACAGAACTTAATGTGAAATTATGTGATGGCAATGAGCTCGTATTACAGCCAAATACTGAGATCGAAATACCCAATTTTGTATGGAATACCGGTGCGGTTACCAATGAAATTACCATTAACGAAATAGGAGTTTATACAGTTGAAATTACAGACGGCATGTATTCTTTTGAAACAATAGTCTATAATGTCTACCCCACGGAAGTGCCCATCATTGATTCCGCTATTTCATACGGTGCCGACATTGAGATTACCACAACCAACTCAGGCGATTTCATGTATTCGCTAGATGGTGTTGTCTTCCAAGAAAGTCCCCAATTTGAAAGTGTTGAAGGAGGGGCATATACGATTTATGTGAAAAGCCCTGGTTGTGATACCATAACAAGCATTGATCACCTGCATTTTTTTGTACCACAATTTTTCACACCCAACAATGATAGTTACCATGATTATTGGAATATAGGGGGTGATTGGAACAGTATCGCATATGTTTATATCATTGACCGTTTTGGTAAAATACTGGTACAAATTTTCTCCGAATCGGAAGGCTGGGACGGTACTTACCTAGGCAATCCTATGGTCGAAGATGATTATTGGTACGTCATCGTACAAGATTCGGGCAAACAAAAAAAGGGTCACTTTAGTTTAATCAGAAGGTAAATATCACATGAGAAAATTAAAGTATGCTTTTCTGCTTTTTTTTATCATATGCGCTACCCTGCACACAAATGCACAAGGCACCTTACCCATCTATTCAGATTATTTGTCGGATAACATTTTTATAGTACACCCTAGTGCTGCGGGTATTGGCAATAGTGCAAAATTAAGAATGACCCAACGTGAACAATGGAACGGTGTCGGAAATTCACCATCACTGCAAACCCTCAGCTTTCATGGCACCCTAAGTCAAAATACAGCTATAGGTGCTCTGGTATTTAATGATAAAAACGGTTTCCATTCGCAGATCGGCATACAGGGAGCCTATGCGTATCATTTGAATTTCAGAAACGCTGAAGCACTAAATCAGTTATCCTTTGGTTTGGCCACATCATATGTTCAAAATACCTTGGACCAAACCAAATTTGTAGATTTTGACCCCGTGGTTTCACAGGTTATAGAATCTGATGCGTACTTCAACGCAGACTTAAGCTTTGCCTATCATAATCTAGATGGTTTTGCTTATGTAACGATTAAAAATATAGTATTGAATGCGCGTCAGGACATCAATCCGGAGTTTAAATCATTAAATTTAAGAAGGTATTTGCTAAATGTTGGTTATTTTTTTGGCAGAGGAAAAAACCTTCAATTCGAACCATCGGCCATGTTCCAATATATAGAGGCTACCAACGAAAAACTTTTAGATGTAAATGCCAAAGTATATCAAACATTTGGAAGAACTGCAAGAGTATGGTTGGCTTTGTCCTATAGGAGAAGTTTAGATCGTAATGACTTACAAGAATTAAGTCTTCTAACCCCAATCGCTGGCATAGAATTCAACCGATTTTTAATCGCCTATACCTATACCCATCAATTAGGTGGTTTGATTGTAAGGGATGGCGGATTTCATCAAATTACATTAGGTATTAATTTGTTCAATAGAAGAAGATCTAATCGTGGGTATAATTCTAGATACAATTCTTTCCTTTATAAAACCAACAACTAGTTGGTTCTTAACACGGAACTAATTCTTTTTACTTAAATCTTCTTTTCTTAGAAAGAGTTCAATACATTAACGAAAATATTAATGTAGCATTCGCCTGTGGCCTTACTAGGTGGTTCATCTTGTGCCTCGATTTTTTTTTGATACTCAGTAAAATAACAGAATGTTTTTCTTTCATAAATGAGTTTTGAAAACTTTTTCGATCTAAAATCCTTACCAAACTAGTCTGCTTGCAAGATAAAATATCCTAGTCTTGTAACATCTTGTTCTTGAGCTTATCCAATTCAGTGGTGTTTATATCAATTTTCCAATAAGGGTTTCCGTACCTAGGTTTAACATGTTCAACTTTCAGAAGGAATTTAAGCAAATCCTCTATCTTCTCCTTTCGAATTTCCTTCAATCTGTTATACACATATTTTGATATCATCTCTCCCATTCCGTCCTTTTCCTGTTTTGCCTTTTCCTCAAACAAATAAAGTAGCATTGTATTGGTTGTAAGGGTCTAGGTCTTTATGAGCATTCCCCAAAAAATAGGACAGTAAAATAAGTTCTTAAAAAGAAACTTAAATTTACTGATATGACACGTGGAAAATTCGCATCGAAGTCAAAACCAAGGCGGTTTTGGAAGCCCCAAGGAACGCGAAACGGCATAGGATCTGGCTCAAAGGTTCGAGATTTCCCCCAACAGGTAAGCTTTTGGAAGCACAAGTTTCTGGCACAAGAGGAATCCATATTTAACAAAGGCCAAAAATCCGCCAGGAGCGAATCCGAAGAAAAAGAGGGTCGGATTTTAAAAGTGATCGGCCAACAAAAAGTAGGGCTTGTTTTGTTAAAGGACGTCTTGCGCCGAAGCCCATAAATGAAAGTCGCCTAATGATAAGCAAGGATTATTCTAATCTAAGTGTCGTAAAATAGAGAAAGCCTTTACCGCTGCACCGTTCAGATTTGTATTATATACCGAAAGGTGAAAGTGAACTTAACCTAGAACTCATGCACGTGATGGGCCTAATCAAGTATGGGCGACAGATATTACTTATATCCCGATGTAGAAAGGGTTCATCTATTTGGTGGCCATCATAGACCCGCTTAGCCGCTAAGTACTTAACTAATTAGCATGGGATGCCCAAAGGAGCAAAGAGGCTTAACAAGCAGCTACGGTGCTATATGGAAACCCGAAAAATCCTCTATACCGATTAGGGCAGTCAGTTTGCTTCCGAAGTATTTACTCATCTTGCTATTCAGTCAAATGATATCAAACTGAGTTTGGATGGCAAAGGAAAGGCTATCGATAGTATATTCATAGAACGACTTTGGAGAAGTGTCAAATATGAAAATATTTATTTGAATCCACTAGATTCTGGAATCGATCTCTATTAACAATTGAACCAATACTTTTACTATTATAAAAACGAGAAAAAACATCAAGGAATCGACAATCAAATACCTTTAAAAAGATATTTGATAAAACAACAAAAAGTAGTATGAAGAATAATAATTATCCAGAACTTGATTTAATCCAAAATCTATCCTAAAGATTGGGAGATGCTCAGGTAACCGAAAAGGTCTCCCTGAAAGGATTGTTTAAACTTTCGTAATTTAAAAATAGTAAATGAATTCCAAAACGGTTCATATCTAATTTTAAATGAAATGAAAATTACAGATTTGAACTAAATTAGAATTGCCCTAAAAGGTTAGATCCAGTGTAGTTTTCATTGCTATAGAATGTTATAATATTCAAATAGTATAAAGACCCCTTAGTTATATCCCTATTGAAAAAAGAGTCGCTAGTTAAGTTAATTAATCAGGAGGATGGTCAGGAGAAAAGAATACTTGGCGATAGTCAGTATCATTATCCAAATCAACACCATACCGACTAACATTGTATTTCCGACTATTGAATGAATCATTTAAGGTTTTATTTAATATGTTAGTTAGAATAAACGAGGTTAAAAAAGGGGTTTATTATGCATTAGAAACGGTGTTTATACAAATTTCAATTGCTGCTTGATAAGCAAGTGTGTTTACCATGAAATAACATCCACAATATATCGAAATTGACGGGATAAAAATTTATGATATTATTCAAATTTTAGGTATCTTTCTGAAACTAAAACCGTATACGGTACCGCATACGGCAATAAGTGTTTTATTGAATTTTATATTTTTAACTACTTATAAATCAATTATTTATATATTTAGCGAGATGAGGTTTTAAACTCATAACCCGAAGGTCACTGGTTCGAGTCCAGTTCCCGCTACTAAGATTAAAATCTTAAAAAACAACGGTTTAGTTTTCACTAAGCCGTTTTTTTATGCCTAATTTTAAGGAGTTGTTTTCTAATGAATACAAAAATGAATACGAAAGTGCATACGATTTGTCTGTAGAGCGAAACTTTTCCGAGCCCAAAATATTTACAGGTGGGGTAGACATCTCCAAATGGTCCACCCTTACAAAAAGTGAGCGCTCAAAGGCACTTTCCTAACAATGGTATATTTACTTTTCCTATCAAGGACCCTGTCGCGGGCAAGATGAAGAGACAGACCAATATCAAGGGAGGTGCCAATTTGTTGAAGAACAAACGGGACAGGTACAGATTTCTTTCTATATTGAGAAGGAACCTTGAACAACTCTTGGCCATGGGATTCGACCCTTATTCCGACAACAACCTTTTAATAACCAAAATAAAAGGGGAGCCTGTGGAATCCATGGAGGGGCACCATCCTAAAAATATAGATAGCACATCGGATATTCACAAAGATTTGTCGGCCAAAGAATCGAAAAAACAACAAATAAAGACCACCCTGGTAGAGCGGACAAAGGAAAACGAAGGCATGGAAATATACAAGGCCCTTGAATTGGGTCTGAACATAAAAAAGAATACGTTATCCCCAAATTCCTACCCAAAATACAAAAGTCATATTACAAGGTTTCAAAATTGGCTTCAGGAAAAACATAAAGAAATGGTGGGCATCAATGCTATCGACAAGAAAATTGTCATCACCTATCTCATCTTGATCATCCAAACAAGTTCTGCAAAGCCCCGCACCAAAGGAAATTCGACACAATGCCCCGCTAAACCAAATTGCTTATCCCCCTACCAACATTCAGCTTTGGCGCTGCCGGTTCAAACCGTCCAGTTCACACAACAATCGCTAAAAGAAATTTGGAAAGGTTCAATTGTCTTTTAAAATTACAGGAATAAATTCCCTATTTTTAAAATCCAGAACCTCACTATGTTTAGCGGGGCGTTGTGCTTCTTTATGACAAACCTCTAACCAATGCTTAAATTCTTTAGAAAAATCAGACAAGATTTACTTTCAAAAGGTAAAACTGGAAAGTATCTCAAATATGCTATTGGAGAGATAATTCTTGTTGTAATTGGAATGAAAATCGCAAATCAGAAGAAAAAACAAAACAATTTCTAACTAGTTTAAAATCTGATTTAAGAAATGATTTAAAAGCAATTAATGAGGTAACTGAAGAACAAAGTATGAGATCTAAAGCGATGGCAGATGCTATTGAATTAAGTAGAAATCCTGATTTAAATTCAAGAATTTTAAATGACTCTATAAAGTATTATGAAGCTGGAAGAAATATCACTTTCTTTCCCACAGTTGGTTCGTATAATGCAGCAAAAAATAATGGCTTAATTGATTATATAAACAATGAAGAATTAAAACGTAGCATTTTAAATTTATATGAGTATTTATACGTACGAGTTATCTATAATGGAGAAATTGTAGACGAACGAACTGGTTATATAGATTGGGAAAGTAGACGTTATATTGACGATTCAATGGGAAGATTAGTATTTGACAAACAAGCACTATTGGATGATGATTTTATTGATCAATTAGGCTATTTAAACAGATTTATTGGGTTTTATATACTACGATGTAATAACACGAAATCTGGTATAGAAGAAGTTTTGTTTAACATTGACAAATATCTAAATTCTGAAACTGTAGAAGAATAACGAAAGTAAAATAATGTATAACGGCAATTACGGTGGATTCGACTACCCGTCGACTGCACTCAGGGCAGGCTCAAGCGAATCCAATCGCAATGACGAAAAGATATGTAAAGACGAGTATTATAGTTAATTTAACCTTTAACTTACGTTTATACGAACTATGCACCAATTCAGCTGAAGCTAACCTTTGTCTCAATACGTTGCTATGCAAAACCCCAAGACATTGGAAATTTGGCACAACATTACAAAAAAACCAATCTGACTAAACCAAAAAATGAATGCAAATTAAAACCAACCGAATAGAATCCATAGACATATTAAGAGGAGTTGTGATGGTAATAATGGCATTGGACCATGTTAGGGATTATTTTCATTATGGCTCATTTTTTATTGACCCTACCAATTTGGAAACCACTACACCATTACTGTTTTTTACACGATTTATTACCCACTATTGCGCGCCGGTATTTGTGTTTTTGGCCGGAACGTCTGCATTTTTATATGGAAGTAAAAAAACAAAACCTGAATTATTCAAATTTCTTTTTACGCGGGGAATTTGGTTGATACTTCTAGAAATTGTAGTCAATAATCTTATCTGGACTTTCGACTTTAGTTTTAGCCTTCAAATTTTTCAAGTTATTTGGGCTATTGGCTTTAGTATGATCTGTTTGTCATTTCTCATCTTCCTTCCCAAAAAAGTGATTTTAGTTTTAGGAATTCTTTTGATTGTCTTACACAATGCTTTGGATGGTATTTTGATGCAAGGCCAAAGTTTTCAAGATATTCTCTGGTATGCACTGCATCAGCAAAATATGGTAGTACTCAATCCTAATCATGCAATAGTAATAAAATATCCCCTATTACCGTGGATTGGATTAATGACATTAGGTTACCTTTTTGGCATATTTTATCAAACGGATTTTGATACTTCCTTACGAAAAAAATGGTTGCTAGGATTAGGTTTCGGGTCCCTCGTTTTCTTTCTTATTTTTAGAGGATTCAACATATATGGTGACTTGGTACCATGGTCTGTTCAAGACACCAGTATTAAAACAATACTATCATTTTTTAATGTTACAAAATACCCGCCATCATTGCTATATATATGTATTACACTAGGTCCGGCCATGTTGTTTTTAGTTGCTTTTGAAACCATAAAAAATAAGTTAACGGATTTCTTTTTGGTATTTGGAAGAGTGCCGCTATTCTATTACTTCTTGCACACCATAGCGATTCATGTTTTTGCCATTATCGGTATTTTAGTTTTTGGTGGCAATTGGCAGGATATGATTATAACCTCAGAAAGCTTTATGAACGAAAAACTTGCAACCTATGGTTACTCACTATTTGTTGTTTATCTGGTTTGGATTGGAGTGGTGCTACTTCTCTATCCATTAAGCAAAAAATATATGATTTATAAAGCAACCAATAAAGATAAATGGTGGTTGAGTTATTTATAAATTTTGGTAATTTGCAAATAGACGATAGCTGGTTACTGTCAAAAATGAATTCTATAATAGTAATAATACGTTGGTAACGATTTTTAAAAAATAGGTGCGGTATTGGTAAAATAGAGGTTTCAGACGCGTGTCAAAGTAAGTGCATATCTTTTAGGTATGCACAAAGAAATAGCCTACTTTTTATATCCTATTTGTAGTAATGAAAGTAACCAAAAATGCAAACAAATTGTACAACAACAAAAGATTACATTTATCTTTAGAATATAAAACACCTAAGTACGCGCATCAATATGCCGCTGATATTCAAGTATTAATCCGTAGCCTTATTTTAGAGCGTGACATTAATAGTTAATTATGAAAAATAATATTGCCGTTTTAAGTTTCCTCCTTTTAATATCAAATGCTCTAAATGCCCAATGGAACAACCGTTATCCAAAAGTTGATGGGTATGGGCATCATGTCTATTTAGAAGGGTATGAACTGCCTGTCCTAAATTCAGGACCAACAGACCCTGCACCATCACCATTAAATAATCAAGTTGTTTTTTCGGCTAAAGGTTGGTTGTGGATTATGGAACCCGAAACAGCTGAAGCTAAAAGGATAACTTTTTCTCCTGATATGGATTCTAGACCAAATTGGTCGCCAGACGGAAATAAAATAGTTTTTGTTCGAGATAATGGGAGCAATACCCATTTGGTTTTATTGGATTTAAACACTACGAAAGAGACGATACTTATTGACTCAAGCGCTTTAGATTTAGACCCAATTTTTTCTGCAGATGGAAATGCCATTTACTATTCATCGGCTAAAAACGGGTCATTCGACCTTTGGAAAATAAATCTCATATCTTTAGAAAGCACCATTTTAACCCAAGAAAGTAGTCTTGAACGTCTTCCAGTGCCAACTCGTGATGGTGACCATGTTATTTACCTCCATAAAAAAGGGTTTTCTTATGATTCAATAGAATTGTTGGATTTAGAAAATGGCACGTCTTTTCCCCTACTAGAGGAGAATTTTGTTTCCCAAGCTGCCTTTACCCTGTCTAAAGACGACAAAACACTAGCTTATACTTGGCCCAATGGCGATGATTATGAGCTTTGGTTATTAAATACCTCAATTCCTAAAAGCAAAATGCTTCTCACTAAGAGTAATGGACTTCCGTTATCACCAAAGTTTAACCATGACGGCAATTGGGTTTATTTTTCTGAAAATAACAAAAATGAGACCTCAGAAATAAAAAGAATAGCTGTAAGTGGAGGTTCTCCAGAGGTATTATCCGTTAAGAAATGGGATTGGGGCACCGCAACAGGAAAAGTAAAAATTACCAGTTATGTTGACGAAGCAATGGAAGCCGTTAGAATGAATATTACGGACAGGAACGGACATCCAATTATTCCAGAGTCTGGTATCATACATTCTGAAGGACAAAATGGAATTGTCTTTTTCTATTCTCCTGGAGAAATTGAAGTTGAAGCTCCTATTGGCCATCTAACCATTACTGCCGTTCATGGTTTTTCAACGATTAAGCAATCCAAAGAAATTGAATTGCAAGAAGGTGCTTCAAAAGTTGAAATAAATTTAAATAGAATTTGGGATGCAAATAAAGAGGGCTGGTATTCTGCAGATAACCATTTTCACCTAAACTATGGGGGAACCAATCAATTAGACCCTGAAGATATACGATTAGACCTTAAAGCAGAGGATATAGATTTTGCTTTCCCATTGGTTGCCAATCTTGGGAATCGGTTACTTGAACAAGACCTTTTCGGATGGCAAAATGAAGATCTACCGATTATATCTTTTGGACAAGAGGTGCGGTCACATTTTTTAGGCCACCTAAATCTAATTGGAACTAAAAATTTATACTGGCCTTGGGTGTGGGGACCTGGATATGATATTCATGGAGCTGACGACAGACTCAATGCAGAAACACTTCGGTTTGCCCGCGAACAAGGTGGATTGGGAGGGTACGTGCACCCGGTTTCCATAAAAGAACCTTTTAAGGAAGGTGGTGGTAGATATGTACCTATTTCATTGGTAGCTGATGCCGTTATGGAAGAAATAGATATGTTGGAAGTTGGGTGCCTCTGGACAGATGAAATTGGCACGGCCTCTTTATGGCACGAAATTCTTAACCTAGGTATACCTATTGCATTATCGGCTGGTAGTGATGTTATGAACAACATTTATAGAACTATGGCGATAGGATCAACAAGACTGTATGTAAAACCAGAGGGGGAATTAACTGTAGAGAATTACCTTGATGCCCTTAAAAAAGGGAGAAGTTTTATGAGCAACGGTCCTCAAATTATATTTACAGTAGATGATCATAACGTTGGTGATGTGGCTACAATTAAAAAAAACAAAGCCAGATGGAAACTTATAGTTCATTCCCCGGTTTCATACGATAAAGTAGAAATATTCATAAATGGGGAAGTAGTTGCTATAAAAAAAAGCAAGAATGGTACTAGTGAAACCTATAGTGGCTCAATTGAAATTCCTAAAGGCGGATGGGTTACGGCAAGAGTTTCTGGGAGCAAATCTGTATGGCCAATGATGGACAGCTATATATTTGCAGAGAGTTCACCTATATGGCTTAACGAAGTCGGCAGCACAATGCCTAACGCTAAAATTGATGCTGCCAATAAACTCCTCAACATATTGGAAATATCAGAGAAAAGAATGAAACTTGGTTATGGTGATAATAAAATACCTAATCTACTTAATCACTTTTCTAAAGCAAGGGAAAAATTGGCGACTATTGCGGCAGGTAACAAGGAATAGGTTAATGAAAAACCCTTCATAACAATTTAAATGCAATCAAACTTAAAACGTGTATAAAAATAACTGCTCAATTTTGGGCTTAACCAAAGGTCGTTGAAAGTTTACTATGTCTGATTTTCCTGTGAAAAATCCTTGTACGTAAACCCACAACTATTCTTATACAGACAACCATTTGGCGGTAATTTATCACAATTTCAGAAAATAAAATCAAATGAAAATCCGTCTGATTTATATTATAATTATACTATTGATTTCCTGTGATAGGAAATTAGACCATCACCTTGACCATACTGAAGGTGTTTCAGCAGCACTTGCCTCTTACCGAAAAAATCAGGTTTCAAACGTTAAATACAACCTCTACTTCAAAATTCCGTTGATCAGAGAAGATTCAATCGGCTCGAAACTTATTATGGAACTGTCAATACATGATAAAAGCCAACCGCTACTATTGGACTTTAAATCAAACAGAGAAAATCCCCCTTTGTCAATTGTAAACGGAAAAAAGGTTCCAATTCAATATAAAAAGGAACATTTGATAATTCCCTCAGAACACCTCTTAATTGGCAATAATAAAATAGAGATCGATTTTACTGCTGGTGAAATGTCTTTAAACCGAAACAAACACTACTTATATACATTGCTCGTCCCTGATCGTGCCAGAACCTTATTCCCATGTTTTGATCAACCTGATATTAAATCGACCTATGTATTAAACCTTAGTGCCCCAAAAGATTGGGAAGTATTAAGTAGTTCACCATTAGAAAGTACAAAAAATACTGATGATTTTGTGGAGTTCCGGTTTAAAGAATCAGATAAAATGAGTACTTATTTGTTCTCGTTTGTAGCTGGAGAATTTGATATAGAAAACACTTTTGACTCAAATTTCAAAATGGCCTTATACCATCAGGAGAAGGATAGTCTTAAAATTCAACTAAGTACTCCTAAGATATTCAATCTCCATCAGCAGTCGATTGACTATTTGGAAAAGTATACTGAATATGATTTTCCATTTCAAAAATTAGACTATGCCGCTATATTCAGTCATCCCTATGGCGGTATGGAACATACAGGAGCAATACAGTACCAACAATCTTCTCTCTTTTTGGACAATAGTGCCACACGTAATCAGGAATTGCGGCGTGCCAAATTAATTGCCCATGAGACCTCACATATGTGGTTTGGAAATTTAGTGACCATGAAATGGTTTAATGATGTTTGGTTAAAAGAAGTATTTGCCAATTTTATGGCCGATAAAATTGTCAATCCCCAGTTTCAAAGTATAAATCATGATTTGTCCTTTTTTGTGGATCATTATCCATCGGCCTATTCAATAGACCGCAGTAAAGGGGCAAATCCCATTCGTCAAGGTCTTGATAATTTGAACAATGCGGGTTCGCTTTATGGTAGTATAATTTATCACAAAGCACCTATTATGATGCGACAGTTGGAGACAATTCTTGGGAAAGAAAATTTCCAAAAAGGCATTGTGGAATACATAAAAACGTATGCAAATGATAATGCTGACTGGAATGATCTAATAAACATTCTGGATAAGAACACCAATATAGATTTAAAAGAGTGGAGTAATGTTTGGGTAAATTCCCCTGGGAGACCTGTAATAACAAGTGAAGTTCTGTATAATGAATCCAACAAAATAGAATCCTTTGTCTTGGAGCAGCAGCCAGAATATACATCCCAAAATATTTGGCCCCAAGTATTTGAAATTTCCCTAGTTTATAAAGACAGCGTGCATCCGATCAGGGTTAATTTAAAAGAGCAAGAAAATCAGATAAAGGCAGCAGAGGGCCTAGAAAGGCCCGATATCATATTATATAACAGCAACGGGCTGGGATATGGCGTTTTCCCTATAACAAATGAAGCGTTGGAGCTGGTACCAACTATTGAGGACGAAATTGCCCGTGCTGCCATTTACCAGAACTGCCATGAAAATGTATTACTTAGAAATCTTACCGTAGAAAAGGCATTTAAGGTGTATCAGGAAGGCATAAAGCGTGAAAAAAATGAATTGATACTATCATTACTTTGCAGTCAGGCAAGTCACTTGTTCTGGACTTATTTTTCCGAGCAGGATCGACAAGGGATGCAAAATGAAATTACGAATCTATTATTCACTAGGCTAGAATCAGATGAGGAATCCAGCATCAAAAAGACCTTGTTCAATTTGTATATATCATTTGGTTATACAGGGATTGCTAAGGATAAATTGTATAAAATCTGGAGTAAGGAATTGGTCATTCCAAACCTTAACCTAAATCAAGATGATTTTACCAAACTAGCAATGCGCTTGGCCCTATATGATCATCCTGAGACATCGGAGATACTTAACGTAGCAAGAGCTTCCATTAAAGATTCCAACAAAATTGAACGATTCGATTTTCTCATGCCGTCGTTATCAGTGGAAGCAAAAATCAGAAATGATTTTTTTCGTTCATTCACTAAAAAGGAGAATAGAGAAAAAGAAAATTGGGTATTATCTGCCTGCTACTATATTCATCACCCCTTAAGGCAACAAACCACTGCTGAGTCACTTAACCTCAGTCTGGAACTTATAGAGGAAATTCAGAAAACCGGTGATATTTTTTTTCCAAAAAATTGGCTAAACAATACCATTGGAATGTATACATCCAGTGAAGCCTATACCATACTGACCAAATTCTTGGAAGAGAATCCAAATCTAAATCCACAACTCAGATTAAAAATCTTGCAAGCAACCGATGACTTATGGCGAATTAACCAATAAAACCGGCTTTTTGGAAATGAAAAAACTAGATTGAGATAAAAAGCTAAAAGAACCGCTGCAACACAGTGAAAAATATCTTTACGCTAGACCTTATCTGCCATTATTACATATATAAAATGATAAAATTCTTTAGAAAAATTAGGCGAAAATTACTCTCAGAAAACAAGCTCAGTAAGTATCTGATTTATGCCATTGGAGAAATTATTCTAGTAGTTATTGGAATTTTAATAGCTCTTCAAGTAAACAACAAAAATCAAATCACCAACGAAAAGAAAGCCCTAAAGAATTACTTGGAAAAAATCGCACTAAATGTAAAAAGTGATATTAAAGTAGGTGAGTTAATGATTAAAACAAGGACTGAACAATCACTGTTATGTTCACAGGCTACGGAATTGATTTCTAACAACGACTGGAGTGACCAAAAAAAAATCACTAATGCTGTATTTACAATGATAATAGAGCAACCCTTAAATTTTAATCGTAGTGGTTTTGAGTCATTAAAAAATTCAGGATACTTACAACACCTAGACAATCCTAAGATAGAAGAACTGATATATAAGTATTATAATGCTGTGGATAAAGTCATCTTTGAGGAGAACAGCTTGCAGGTCTGGGCGAATGACCTGGATTTAGAATTACACAAAAGTGGTTTCTTTTCACGTTGGATGGAATTCAAAAAAAGGCCGAATCAAAAGTTGAACGAAGTTATTGGAAATTATACCGATCTTCTTGCTAAACATAAGGGAAGTGATATTGTATTATCCCTTTTGTACAGGGGGTTCTTGTTTACAGCTGAACTAACAGGCTTTTACGATGAGCAAATAACTGTAGGTAAAGAATTGTTGCAAGCAATAGAAGATCATAACAATGAATAACGAAAGTACAACACTAGCCCTAAGTAATTGCTTGGACCTATTTACCAAAACCCTTTCCATTAATTACACCTATTATATTTTTCCTATTTTAGAACACCCTATGCCGGAAAACCTAAATAATTTAATCTAATGACCCAGTTTTTTAAATATTTATTTCTGATACTAGCTATTTCAATGTTTTCCTGTACTTCAAAATCGAAAACACTGAGCATTAAAATTGACGATACTTTACTAAGAGCTACCTCACAGTACACGTATTTAATGGATGACTTGCCTAAGGGGCGTTTTCCTAAAACCTATCATGAAAAAGATGATAAATTAGAGACTAGCGGTTCAGAATGGTGGTGCAGTGGTTTTTATCCTGGTACGTTAATTTATTTGGATGAAGCACAACAGACCAATACGTTTACCAAAGAAATTAAACGTGTGTTAGGTAATTTGGAAAAGGAGCAGTTCAACACTTCTACACACGATCTTGGCTTTATGATGTTTTGCAGTTTTGGCAATGCGAATAGGTTAAACCCTACGCCAGAATATGCCCAAATTTTAATGAACAGTGCCAAATCTTTAATTTCTAGATTTGATGAAACCGTTGGCTGTATAAAATCATGGGATTCATCTGACGACAGTTATCTGGTCATTATTGACAACATGATGAATTTAGAACTCCTTTTTTGGGCAAGTGAATATAGTGGTGACAAGACCTATTACGATATAGCGGTAACCCATGCCAATACTACGCTAAATAATCATTTCCGTGGGGACAATAGCTCCTATCATGTAATAAACTACGACAAAACCACTGGTGATGTTAGAAACAAAAAAACAGCACAAGGTTATGCAGATGAATCTGCATGGGCCAGAGGGCAAGCTTGGGGTTTATATGGCTATACGGTAATGTATAGGGCCACTAAAGAACAAAAGTATCTAGATCAAGCCATAGCCATAGCTAATTTTATAGTAAACCATCCCAATTTACCAGAAGATAAAGTTCCGTATTGGGATTTTAACGATGCTAATATTCCCAATGCACTAAGGGATTCTTCAGCAGGCGCTATTATTGCCTCTGCCTTATTAGAATTAAATGGTTTTGTTGATGCGGGTTTAAAAGCAACCTATTTTCATACGGCAGAAAAAATCATTGAAACCCTAACTACTGATGAATACATTGCCAAAGAAGGTTCCAATGGCGGTTTTTTGTTAAAACATGGTGTGGGCCACTTACCTCAAAAATCTGAAGTGGATGTCCCATTAAGTTATGGCGATTATTACTTAATCGAGGCCATGTTAAGGTATAAAAATAAGCTCTGAACTTGAAATTAGAATCTTTTGATTGATTTCTTTCCATGTTTAGCCAACATGAATTATTTAACGCATGATAGAACTTATATTAGATTGACCCTTTAATACATAAGCCCCGTATTATATATGTAATTACAGTTTGTTCCTCCACATATTTCCATTGTAAAATTTGATGTCTTTATTGGAAAAAAATCCTATTAATTGAGCTAGGTCATTTTTAATCCAAATGTATATATGCATATTTGATCAAGAAACATGAAGTGCTAAACTTTTAAATATGGAACACATGGACTTTAAAGATAAAACCATACACATTAGCCTAATAACCTTTATGTTATTAAGCTTTCTACTAGGAATAATGAGCATGCTGAACCTTGTTTTTCAATGGTTCTAGCATGCCCATTACACTTATGGAATCAGTTTATACATACCCAAGATACATTGAATTCCAAATCCTTTTTCCCACCATCAATCTTAAACTCCACATCATAGAAGAGGCCTTTTTTGGTGATGTACAACACGTTCTATCCCACCAATTTCAACTGCTTTAAAATTCTTTCCCAACAGCCTCCTGTCCCACTTTATGCGAGTCCCTTTTCTTAATGCTGCTTTCTGTTTCTCCCCAAGAACCATTTGGTGTTAAATCTGCCTTATACTGCTCACCTTCCTTTTTAAAATATGAATCAAAATTAAAGTTATTGTCCTTTCTACAATTAGGGTCTTTTTCCACCGGACATGTACTCTTAAAAGCATTTTTTATAGGTTCTGGCACTTGACTTTCTGTGATATTACATGATAATGCCACTAGAAAGAATACTATCCAAAAAGGTGTTGTTTCTATTTTTAAATTTTAACTATTGTGGCAATTCGGGTAAATCCAAAACACGTTCTGGCCCATAAAATTTTAGAGCAATGGCAAATACGATTACAGAAAGGATCATACCAATCATAAAAACGGTATATGTCCACCTTAGAAGCCTATATTTTCGTTCTAAAACTATACCCAAAAAATAAAGGTCCTTTGTTAAAGAGGAATATATATAATCCTTATCTTTTATTAATTCCTTCATGGCCCACAGATACTGCTTTAGTTCCATATGATGAAAATTGCCAAAGAACAGCAGATTTACCTTTTTGCTGCGAACATCCTCTTCTGTAAACCCTCCAGTGGTCACATTTGGTTTGGTAGCGAGAATGGACATTATCATGGAAATGATGCTAAAAAAAATGAAAATAAATGTTGGATAAAATAGATAATCATTTGATGGGTTATCCAATTTTGGAATTAAATTGGCCAATGCCAACGAAATGATAATTGCGTTTACAGATAATAATATATTTGCCTTGGTATCGGCAATATCACTAAGCTTAATATGATTACGAAGGGTTACCCTATATAGTGTCTGTACACCCCTATCTGGAAGGTTTCCTTTAAATTTGGCCTTCAGCGATTCCTTTTTAACCAATTTCTTGTTTTTTTTCTTCGCTTTTACCAATCGCCTTACATTCTTATCCTTTTTTGCCTGTCAATTTTCTTTTGCAAAATCTGTAAAATACCTGTGTTTAACCCGTAACAAATTGATATTTTCCTTTCGCCATTCATCAATGGTAAAATCTGCCAAACCTAATAAGGAAAGCTCCTCACGTAAAAGCTCGGAGGTTTGCACAAAACTCTTTTTTGCAAAATGGGATGAATCTGAATCACGCATTATCTTTTCTAAATCATCCTTGGGTACGTAATACATTTTGGTAGCCATAATCAAGGCACAAACTGCATCTACAAAACTCTTGTCACAACCTTCTTCAGAGAGAAATTCACGTGCCATTCTACAACTCTGTTCCTCATGGTCTTGAAGTGACTCCAAATAACCCAGATCATGGAACCAACTTGCCACCAAAAGCTTTTCTTTATCCTTTTCAGTAACTTTTTCGCCATCTATTAACTCTTTTGTACTATTTACCACACGCTGTGTATGCCTAAGATTATGATATAGATATTTCTCATTGATCTCATTACCCAGTTTATGGGTAACAAACACTTCCGATTTCTGTATGATGGTATCCATTTTTTTTGTCATATACGTTTTTTTTAGATTTTAATGGGTCTTTTTCTAGATAGATAGGCCAAAACCAACCTGAACTAAATTTCCTTCTTTCGAGTTGAAATAGCCAATAGTAAAAGTCAGCGCTTTTAAACTACTTATCCAAAACCCACCACCTTGCGAAGTGTGCCAAACTTGAGAGCTTTCCCCTGTTTGCCAGACCCTACCATAATCAAATCCACCATAAACACCAATTGTTACTGGTGACACAGCAGTTACATATCGCTTAAGTCGTAATTTTAAGTCTGTGTTTTGATAAAAATATGACCTTCCGGTAAAACGTTCGTCCCTAAACCCTCGCAGTCCATTATTACCGCCTAAACTTGGCAAGTGATAGAAAAATATATTGTCAGATTTTGATACTGTACTATATTCGGCCATACTACCTAAAACCAAATCACCGCTTGAAATAAGTTTCCGATTAAATCCAAGTTTTAAAGACGCGTACCCAAAATTATTGTCACGTAAACTAAGATTAGATTTATACCCTGCTTTTAAACCTATGTAAATAGATTTTGATGGAAAATCACCGGCATCATCATTATCATAATAACCTGAAAATTCCGCCCCACCATAATTTTGACTTTCAAACAAAACTGGATTAAAATTATTTTGATTGAACAAGCGCTGTGGATTCTCAGATAATTTAAAGCGTTCATAAAGTGCCCTTAATCGTAAAGTATAGTATGCGATACCTGTACTGGCCTTTATTTGTTGTAAACGAGCCCTATAAAAATCCCTACCTTCAACATCCTCAATATTAGGGGACTCATTTCCAATTCCAAAAAAATTCCTGGCATAACGATCACTTGCATAATAGCCATCAATCTCAAAATTCCATTTTGGGAAGACATTACCGAAAACACCGGAATACTGTAGCTCAGTTGCCCTAAAATCAAAATAATAATTAGCCTTTAGAGTATGCTTTTGTTTAAAGGGATTACCATTTAATCCATTCAAGACATAGGTATTGGACGCACCTAGAAAAAGTCCATCATCTGTTCTAAATCCAATTGCAGGCACCAACATATTGGTGTTCGGTTTAAAATAACGCCAATGATAGGTATTCGTTTTATAGATGTCACTTAATTGGGTTTTGGGCGTTTCCTCCTCAAAATTTATTATTTCGTGTTCCCAATCATAAATCTTAAGTTTGCTTTTATTTTGAATATCATAGGTGTCCTCTCCATAACCACCGACAATTTTTATTTTTATTCCTGAGGTATGCCCACCTTTTACCTTAAACACATCATCATCGCCAAGACCATATAACCATATTTCCTTGGTTTCCTTATCATTAAAAACGCGAGCGTACATTAGCTCATCTTTTTCATCAGATAGTATTCTTTTAACTATAATCGATGTTTTTCCATCTGCCTGTTTTTCTACTTCAAAAACATCATCCTTTTCAGTACCGGTAATGGCTACTACGGTATTTAAATATTCTCCATATTCCTCAGCTTTCTTAGGCAAAGTCTTAAGTCGTTCCAGTAAACTTTCCTTTATATAGGCTGCTGTTTTATCCCTTGTCTCTTCTGGCAACCTTTTAAAGGCTTTATCAATAGTTTCAGGCGTTATGCTTTGCTGAATAACTTTTGCCTCTTCTGCCCAAGTTTCTGGACCAAACTTGGTGATCAAAGCCCTATCTAACTTATGTGCACCCATATTTTGCCATTTAACATTATTAATGTCGTTGTCAAATGTTTGCCACCTTCTGCTATTTGGCACAAATAACTTTATAAATTTCATGGCTGTGCCATCAAACCTAGGAAAGGCATTATCCCTATCCCTTGGGATAGGCATAAATTCTTTATCACCATCCGAGCTTTCATATTCTAGCCACCTCCATTGGTCTTGGTGTCTATCCCAATCTCCAATAAGCATATCAAAAACCCTTGCCCTAATAAAGTTTCGCTGGTCTATAGTGTAGGATTCATCACTTTTTATTTTTTCCAACATATCTGTTGTACTCTCATAGTCGGTAACTTGGCCAGTAGCCTTGGTAATTGTTCTTCTATAGCCTTTGTAGTTAAGTTGTTCTTCTGATGGTCTTCTCTCTATAAAATACAGTTCATCACCAAAGTCAGCATTATATTCTCCTAAGCCGGCCTGTTTGGGCACATAAAAAAGTTCGGTATCGGAATGGTTGATTTCTGCCGATTTTGCCAAAGGGTCTATAACCAATTGCATATAAGGGTGAGCTGTGGTAAAGAAATCTGAAATAACCTCCTCAGCCCAGGTATCACGATAATCATCAGCGTTATAGGAAATACCGGGAAGCTTAAATTTTAAGAATTTCAAAGCACTTTTTCTCAGGGAACGCATGGCATATTGCCTTCCCTTGCCATCCTCAAGCCTAAGCGAAAAAGATTGATGTCCTCCACCTTCCTTAACCACCTTTAATCCGCCGTATAAGGTATCTAATTTAACTATTGGGGCGGTAACCGATTCGCCAAAATAGGACCGATACCGCTCTCCCCAAAGTAACTTATAAAACCCACTCTTCTCATAGTCCTTTGGGTCTTCAAGTATTTTAGTAGTTTTAGAAATCACATTCGATGTATCAAAATTGATATATTCCTCAGCTTTTTCTTTTGGCGATAAAACATCAAATGTAGTTTCCTTGCTCAAATCATCCTGTGTGATAAAAGAGACTTTGGAGCTTCCGTCCGCATAAAAATCCAAACGCGAAAACCCCCTTTCACCGTAGGAATATTTACCTTCATACCCCATTGAACCGCCAATAGCGGTTATACGGTTCTTTTCTATTTTTGTGGCACTTGCGCTACCTAATGAACCACTAATTATTTGATGAATTCCCCCGCCAGAAAGTAATTGCAAATTTTCCTCATGACCGGATACCAAAGTAATTCTATCATTTTCTTGGGCCAAGGCACTTACCGCAATCCTTAAATAATTATATCTTCTTGAATTCAGATGTTCTGGATTAAAAGCCCCTAAATCCATAAGCCCATTTTTAATGGTTCCTAAAATCGGTAATGGCGAAATATGCTCTTTAAAAGTCGTAGCCCCGTTATATGTGCCATTACTAAATACTGGATGATGCATGGCGATGACAATATTTTTACCTTGGCCATCCTTAATATAACCCTCAAGTTCCTCCATAAATCGCCTTCTAGTAACAATATCAGTACATTTTTTATTGATATCCTCTAATCTGGACCAATTGGATACAAACCATTTGGAATCAATCAAAATTAAATCCAGATCATCATTAATAACTTTATATTCAATTGGGCAACCGTTTTCTGGAAATATTGCAATGCCGTCCTTATCAATATCCTTTAGATAATCCTCTACCAACTCCATTTTATTTAACTCATAACTCTTCCATTCATTATTACCGGGAAGAAAAATGGTATTCCCTTTAAAATTCCCTACAAGTTCCAATTGTTTAGTAATCATTAGGCTGTCTTTAGACCAAGCATTCAACTCTGTTGAAATATTGTCCCCGGTAAAAATTATAGTGCTTTGGGGCCCTGCCTTTTCAAGTTGACCCTTAAAGGCCTTCAATAAATTTGCATTGGAAATATCGGATTCATTGCCATATCCTCCAGCTATAAAAAAAGTATGGCTAGGTTTAATAGCTGTATTTAAACTAGTTATTGGAGCCTTTATTTGCTCTTTAAAAGTTGCACAAGAAGCAACTAAGACAATAAGTACAATTAAAGCAATCTTAACACTATTGACTTGTAAATAGTTTTTTACTAGGATAAGGTATGTCATAAAATTATTTTATTTGAAACTGTTTGAGGTTTATTAAAATTGATATGCACTCTATAGTTTTGCTACAACGATGATTATTAGGAAATCTATTATTGCCATTGCAGTTTTGGCCTTTTTATTTTTTTAAAGGATATATCTATCTGTATTATGTTCTGATTCCTTCACCAATTTTGTTTCCTCTTCTCCTTGCTGTAGTATTTCAATTTTTTATATACACTGTTTTAACATTTACAAACTCCAAGATTCCCTCTCTAGAAAGTTCGCGACCATAACCGGATGCTTTGGTTCCTCCAAAAGGAAGCCTTGGGTCAGATTTTACCATATCATTTATAAAAAAGGCTCCATCAGGAATTTCAGAAATACGTTTTTTGGCCCCTTCGGTATCCCTGCTAAATAACATTGTACCCAGACCAAAACGAGAATTTACCGCCAAGGAAATAGCATGTTCCCTGTTATCTGCTTTTACTATGGCCGCTACAGGTCCAAAGGTCTCCTCTTTGAATACGGACATATTTGGTGTGACATCTGATAAAATAGTAGGTGCAAAAAATGCTTTATCCTGTTTATTTCCCAATATAACCTTAGCTCCTTTTTCTATTGACCGATCTACTTGGTCCTTCAAAGTTATGGCGAGATCTTCTCTAGCCATAACACCAATAAAGGTTTCCTTATTCTTTGGATCACCTATGTTCAGCGATTTTACCTGATTGGTAAATCGTTCTAAAAACTCATCATAAATATCAGCACATACAATAAACCGTTTCGCTGCTATACAACTTTGACCCGTATTTTGCATTCTAGCCTTAACCATAGTATCCAGATGCTCATCCAAATTGGCATCCTCAAAGACAATACACGCATTGTTGCCTCCCAGCTCCAATACGGTTTTCTTTAATTGTTCCCCAGCAACTTTGGCAATACCCTTTCCTGCTATTTCACTACCTGTTAATGTAACCGCCTTTATATGCTCATTGGCTATTAAATCTTCAATTTCCCCATGCCCGGTTAAAAGGGTCTGGAAACACCCTATTGGATAACCGGCATCTATAAATAACTGTTCTAATGCCTTGGCGCAACCAGGCACATTTTTAGCATGCTTTAAGAAAGCCGTGTTACCAGCAGTTAATGTGGGTGCCGCAAAACGAATTACTTGCCAAAATGGATAATTCCATGGCATAATGGCCAATATGCAACCTAAAGGGTCATAACTAATAAAGCTTTCTTCCGCATCCGTATTTATAATTTCATCTGATAAAAAATCCTCTGCATTTACAGCATAAAAATCACATGCCCATGCACATTTTTCTATCTCTGCGATACTTTGTGAAATAGGTTTTCCCATTTCTTTTGTCATCAACTCACCATACTCCTCTTTTCGGTCCAATAACAAATCTGCTACTTTTGCCAATAACTTGCCTCTATCCTTAATAGATGTATTTCGCCATTTGACTTCCACCTGTTTTGAAGTTTGTACCTTATCAGCGATAGATAGTTTGTTATCCAATGTATAGGTTAACAACGTTGTTCCCGTATAGGGATTTATTGACGTAATTTTTGACATGACTTGAGTTTTAGTACTTGTAAAGTTACGGCCAACAACGCTCCCTTATTAATGCGTTTCCCTAAAATCTTAACCCTTTTGCCTTTATTGCATTAAGGTTAATATTTACCGTATTTGAGCTAAGAACGCCATTTACTTATCCGCACCTTTGTACTATAAATGATGATAGCCATCATTCTATAATTTTAAAATCTATTTATATGAGTAATAATGGAAATACACTTTTAGCCGTAATAGCGGGATCAGCAATTGGTGCCGCGTTGGGAATATTATATGCGCCGGACAAGGGCGAGAATACAAGAAGAATGATAGCGGACAAGGCTGCAGAAACCAAAGACAATTTAGCCGCCAATGCCATTGATTTAAAAGACCGGGTAGCAAGTACCATAGCTGCCGAAAAAGACACTTTAGATACTAGGGTAGAATCTTTGGTTTCAGATGTGAGTTATAAAACTGAAGATGTGATTACCACTCTTGAGAAAAAATTAAGGGAACTTAAGGCCCAGAATAAAAAATTACAAAAAAGTTCATAGATGAGTATTATACAATCTCTTAATGAAACTTCTAACAAAGCGGTAGACGCAGGAGAGCAATTTTACACAAAGACGCAGCAATATTATAAGCTAAAGGTCTTTCATCAAATAGCTACAACTACCGGAATGTTCTGTAAAATGGCCATTCTGGGTAGTTTAGCATTTTTAGGATTGCTTTTTTTTACCGTTGCTGGGACCATCTATTTAAGTGAACTTCTTGGCAGTACTATTTTGGCCTGTTTACTAATTGGAATACTCTTTTTTGTTTTTGTTGCCATTCTATTTAAAATGCGAAAAAAGATTGACAATGTAGTTGTAAAGAAAATGTCTGTTAAATTTTTTAATCAATCATAGATGTACAGGAATTTTGAAGAAGTAGAGTATGATTTAAAAAAGTTAGACCTTGAACGTAAAATAGCGTTAGAAGAATTAAAAGGTCTTAAAGAAGATGTACGGGAAGATTTAAGTCCTATAAGTTGGGTAAGCACCATACTTTCTGCGGTAAAAAAGTATGGCATCCTTTATTTAATACGAAAAATACTTAGATAGTGACTGCTATGCTAAGTTGTCTCCATAGCCATTGGGCGTTTCACGTTGTTATGAAACTCACTTGGGCTTATGTTGTATTTATTCTTGAATATTTTTGAGAAATAACTTCTACTACTAAAACCAATAGAATATACCACCTGGGAAATATTCATATCTGTAGTACTTAGATAATCCCTAGCAGCCTCCAATCGTACATGACGTATGTATTCTGTAACCGTTCTCGTGTAAAGCAGTTTAAATCCCTCCTGTAATTTTGCTTGTGATAGACCAGATTCTTGGGATAATTTTTCCAACGTGTATTCTACAGCTACATTATTGGTGATTTTTTTCGCAAGTTCCCTAATAATTTTAAGTTCTCTGCGTAGCAAGGAAGTTTGTGGTAGGGTGTTTTTTCTTTCCCTTTCATGCTGGGCTATATGCATGGCTAAAATTTCATATACCAAACCTTCTATTTGCATTAGACGAATCATACCATTTTTGGTTCGCATATTTCTTAATGCGCCTATCTTATTTGCCAATTTTAAGTTATAGGACCCGTAAAAGGAAAAACGATTGTTATGATCCTTATCCATAAAAACCTCATACAGCTTTGCATTTAATGCCTCTACACCATTAAGCCTCTTTTTTAAGAATTTGATTCGGGAAATCTGTACAACATTAATAGCCAACTTAACACCTTTGTCAAAATAACCATAATTGTAACCATCGTCCTTACTGGTGATAATAACAGATTGAAACTGTTCCAAAACACGAACATCCTCTTTTGGCTGATTACCAAACCTATGTTTACAATACCCTTCTAAACAATAGGTGAAATGAATTGGATTGTACATAGACGTATCCATCACCAAGGTCAAGTCATCATGAAAGGTAATGTCATATTCCAACAGGCTAACACCCCAGTCAAAAGTTATAAATCGTATACTGCCTGTTGCGCGGTCATTATTTACAGTTAAGATATACTCTCCCCATCTTTGGGATATTTCTCCACCAATATGGTCCTGAATTTGACGCACTGTTCCTTCTGTAGTGCTTGCAGTAATTTGTATGGTAATCATATTTGATTTCTCAATTTTTGGAAACAATTATTTTAAAAAATCTACCGCCTAATATAGTGCAAATTTATACGTATATACGCAACATTAGTATTGAAAGACCATATCAAAAATTTCACTAACCATTAAAACCAAAAAAGACCCTAATATAGGGTCCTTTAAAATAGTAACTTACACTCTTATTTCTGTGAATCCTTTGTCCAAGCATCCAACATCCAACTTACTTTTTCTAGACTTCCAATGTAGCCTCCCATCAAATCTATAGTACCTTCATCACCAGCATCTTCAGCCTTGTTTACTACTTTGGTCATTTGTTTTAAAATTTCCTCATGGTTATCCAGTACACAACTCACCATATCTTGGTCAGAAATTAGCGAAGCCTTTTCGGCTATTGTTGCTTGTTTTGCATACGCTGAAAATCTATTTTCTGGATGGTGCCTTAAAGTCAATATTCTTTCTGCAATTTCATCAATCTTGATTCTTGCATCGGTATATAATTCCTCAAATTTTTCGTGAAGGTCAAAGAAGTTTTTACCCACAACGTTCCAATGAAAACCTCTTAGGTTTTGATAGTAAAGGTTATAGTTTGCCAACAAGATGTTTAACTCCTCTACAACAGGTTTTACCTTTTTTGAATTAATATCTAAATAGCTCATAACTATATTTTTTAATGTTCTTAATTAATTTCTATTCAAAATTACTGAACATAAAAAGCACCGCTTTGCTCTAAAAATATAGATGTTGACCCGTTTGAAAATTATGGTTCCAATTAATGAAAACCAACTATTAAATTTCTTGTAAAGGTTTTAAATTAATGTAGTGGTAATTAATTTTACCTACATGGTCATACTCAGTAAAATTTTGTTTTAAGTTACCCCAATCAAACTTATCATCTAGGCTATTTACCTTATAATAGTTGGTAAGTCCTTCACTAAGGAGTAGATATTCTTCCATCCTAATATCATTCTTTAAAAGGCGATGGGCAATAATCAAATCCTCACCAAATAGCTTAATCCTGTTTCCTACTTTAGTAAGAGCAACCTCCTCACCATAATGCAAAATAATTTTCAAGCCCAATACCTCAGGTATTAACACCGATTCTTCATCATCTTTATGTTTTTCCCTTAGAAGATTTAATTGCTTATAAAATTCATTATAAAAAAACACGCATTGGTCTATTAATTGATTTAGTGGAGGCATTTCCCCTGTCTTAAAAAAAAGCACGGCATCCCCTTCAATTTCAGAAACCTTAAGACCTATTTCATTGGAGTAGATAATGTTGTTAAGTAATGTTGGAATCACTTTAGAGCTTAGTTCAAAATTGGTTTCGCTCATAAATTCGGTAAACCCACTAATATCAGGAATACAAATCAAGGTTGGTGATGTTTTCATAAGGCTATTTAAAAATCAGGGGGAATTTAATGGTGCAATATAGCCCCCCTTTTTATAAAATTGATTCCAAAAAATTCAAATAATCCAAAAATTAATCTATCGTTACAGAATTGCCATATCGGTTAAGGATCAAACCGATACAGCAAAGATTTTATAGCGCTAGCTTATAAATTTGGGTAAACTTTAAAATTATTATGGTTGATGGTTGATTATGTGGAGGTACCTACATGGATATCCTTTAAAGAATAGCGTCTTTTCCTAAGACCGACTGCCTTCACCCAATCCTATAAAAAATTAAAAATGGACAAACAATTTTCAAATGCTTGGAATAAAATGGCAGAAAAATTAGCAGCATGGTTTGATGCTCTCATTGTAAATCTCCCAAACATTATTATAGCAATTGTTGTTTTTACCATGTCCGTTATGATATCTAGATACGTGAGCAAAGGTGTCGCTCGACTATTGGAAAAAACGAAGCTCCAGGCTTCCATGAAAAGTCTCATGGCCAAAATAGCCTCTATCATAATAGTACTTTTTGGAATATTCTTAGTCTTGGGAATCCTTAATCTGAGTAAAGCCTTAAATACAATTTTAGCCGGTGCAGGTGTAGTTGGCCTAGCCGTGGGATTGGCTCTACAGGGAGCATTGGCCAATACGTATTCTGGTATTGTACTATCTTACATAAAGCATATAAAGTTTGGGGATTGGATTGAGATTAATGGCTACGAGGGTGAAGTTGTAGATTTAGATCTGCGATCGGTAACACTAAAACAACCAGATAACAATCTTGTGTTTGTACCCAATAAACTTGTGGTGGAAAATCCTATTAAAAACTATTCTACCACCGCACAATCCAGGGTAATACTTAACTGTGGTGTTGGCTATGAATCCGACTTGGAATATGTACGTAATCTGGTCACTGAAACAATTTTAGAAAATTTTAAATCGGTAGAGAACAAAGAAGAGATTATTTTTCTGTATCAAGATTTCGGCGATAGCGCTATTAATTTTGAAACACGATTCTGGATAAACTCCACTTCGGCATTAGAAGTTGCCAAAGCCAAGACCAATGCTATGATTGCGGTTAAGAAAGCTTTTGGTAAAAACAATATTACTATTCCATTCCCAATTAGAACTTTAGATTTTCCCAAGGCCCTTCAAGTGGTTTCAGATGTGAAATAATGGAGTTTAATTGTGGCAAACAGAAACTTAAAAACAATACTAATGATATTATGTATTAGTATTTGTAATGCTTGCGCCAAAATGTATTGGTACTATTTGGTAATTTGGAAATAAAAAAGAAAAAGAGAAGGATGTATTTTAGAATATCAAATACCGCGACGAAGGAAATAATGGAGGAAACTACAAATGCCTCTTTTGAATATCCCAACTTATACCGACCACAAATTATCATCAATGGATTAAACGAGGTAACCATACCCATTATCACAATGGAGGCGCAATCCGAAATCTCCTTTGCGATATGGGGCCTATTACCAGAAAAGTATAAAGAGGATTGGACTGTTTTTCAAAACATAAGCAATACCTTAAATTTACATGAAGCGGCCATGAATTCTAATTTATGGTATGTAGATGCCTTAAAAAACCGTAGGAGTATTGTCCCCGTAACCGGATTTTTTACTTCCATTATTAAAAATGGGGCGAGCTTTCCTTATTATATTAGCCTTAAAAGCGACAAACCATTTTACCTTGCCAGCATTCATAATATTTTGGAAGATGGTTTTATCACTTGTTCTTTACTAGTTGGTGAACCAAATGTGTTTATTCGAAATTACCAAAATACGGTAGATTGTATGCCTATTTTACTGTCTGAGGATTTTAAGGAGGACTGGCTAAACAAAAACACTTCATTAGACAGGATAAAGCAAATTCTCAAAACACCAACTAAGGAACATTTACAAGCAAACCCAATTGCCAAGGAGTTATTTAACAAAGATATCTCATATGATAGCCTTTTATTACCCTATGAATATCCACATAATTAAAATTGGGAAAAGTACATAACATTATCTATTCAACTAATTGAAAATCAAAAAATTAAACTTAAATATCATATGGATCAAGAATCGTTTCGATACAACTAAGGAACCACCTTAAATAGCCGCATCTTTACATTGTTGAAAGAAAGGAACGCCCTTTTAGACAACTTAATCTTAAAAACAATCAAATTATGTTACGTTGGACAATCACATTTGTAGTATTAGCATTAATCGCCGGAGTTTTAGGTTTTGGAGGGATAGCTGCAGGAGCAGCAGGAATTGCAAAAATTCTTTTCTTCTTATTCATAGTACTCTTTATAATTTCACTGCTTAGAGGCAAAAAAGTATTCTAAACGTACCTTAATCTGAACAATAATTAATACTAACATTTAAAAATTTTAAAATATGAGAAAGTCACTATATATGTTTGCATTTACGCTAATGACAGTAGTATTTGCAATGAGTTGTAGGGAAGAAAAATCGACTGGGGAAAAAATTGAAGATGGAATAGAAGAGGTTGGAGACGGTATTGAAGAAGGTGCTGAAGAAGTAGAGGATGCCGTTGAGGATGCCACCGACGATAATTAATATTAAGTAGGTTCCCCTAAATTGAAAAAGAGAGCGCACATAGCGCTCTCTTTTTAGATTAATCTTCCTTTTACCATCGCCTGAAAACACATCTATAAGGCCGCCTTGCGAATCCACCCACAACTAATTGAAGAAGATTTTGTACTGTGGAGGTTCCACTTCCACTTACCCTAGAACCATCATTGACAAATAAATTACTTGGCATCGACCTTATACTTTTAACCCATATCCCACAAAGGTTATCCGTATACCTGTAAACACTATTATAGCACAATTAAATACAGTATATTGTTGGTGTAGCTAAAAATGATTTTATGAACACCTTACTTTGGATAACATACTTAATTACCACACTCTGGAGTATTGTAAATATTATATTTTATGGCTCTAGGGCAACGAAAATGATAAGTTGGTCCTTGGTCGTAATTGTTATACCGTTTGCAGGACCTCTATTGTATTATATGTTTGGCGTAAATAGGAGAAAATTTAAATTATTTAAACTTGCCCAGACGCAAAAAAGAAAATTATATTCTGAGACCTATAAAGAATTAAAAGAAGGTAATAAAAGTGTTCATAAATTTGATGATTACCGCAAAAACAAGCTAGCCTCCCTAATTCGTAAAAACAGTTATTTTGCACCTTATGATGGCAATGAAATTTCCCTTCTCAACGATGGTGAAACAGCTTTTAAAGCCATTTTTGATGCAATAGATAAAGCTGAAAGTTTTGTACACCTGCAATACTTTATATTGGAAGAAGGTAAACTATTGGACCGTTTTTTTGAACTATTCGAAAAAAAGATAAAAGAAGGTATTGAGATCCGATTATTATATGATGCCCTTGGCAGTAATTCCTTAAGGGGAAAAGTAGTAAAACGGTTCAAAGAAATTGGTGTTAAGGCCTATGCAACGATGCCATTTAAATTTGGGAATCTTTTATTTACACTAAACTACAGGAACCATAGAAAAATTGTGGTAGTGGATGGTAAGATTGGTTTTACGGGAGGTTTTAACGTTTCAGATAAATATATTAGGGCTATCTCTGATTTGGGGCTTTGGCAAGATTTACATTTAAGATTGGAAGGCCCAATTGTAAATAGTTTACAAAGGGTTTTTGTAAAAGATTTTCATTTCGCAAGTGGAGAAGAATTATTATTACAAGACACCTATTTTCCAAAGATCCCTGCCAACGGAAACAGTATAGCACAGGTAATCTCTAGCGGACCAGATTCCAAATACCCAGCTATAATGCAGCAGTATTTGGCCATGATCAATGTAGCCAAAGAGTGTATCTCTATAGCCAATCCCTATTTTATACCAGGTGCACCCGTACTAGAAGCATTGCGCATTGCCGCACTAAGCGGAGTTGAGGTAAATTTATTGATACCAAAAAAATCAGATTCGCTCATCGCCAAATATAGTATGTTCTCTAGTTTTGAGGCTTTGTTAGAGGCAGGTGTCAAAATTTATTTACGACCCGATTTTTCTCATAGCAAAGTAATTATAATTGATGGGGATTTAGCATCTGTAGGCTCAGGTAATTTTGATTACAGAAGTTTTGAGCACAATTTTGAAACCAATATTATTATTTATGACACCACTATAGTAAAGGATATAAATCTACTTTTTAGGGATCACTGTACCAAAGAAATTCAGCTCGAGTATGTAGCCTACAGGAACAGGTCTGTGTTTGAGAAATTTATGGAAGGATTATCAAAATTCTTTGGTCCATTACTATAAACAAAATACCAATTATTTGAACCTATTAAACATCATATCCATAATAATTTGCATGACTTTAAGCGCACAACATACTATACCAAAAGAAATAGAAAATGAGGCCCTAGTAGCATTATCCCATTATCCTGAGCTAAAAGATACCCCTATTGAGTTTAAGTTTAAACCTAATATTAAGAAATCTACTATGCAGGCACAACCTGAATTTACCAGTGTTTTTAATAGTAAGAAAAATAGGAGGTATAAAATATTGATAAGTGAGCAGATAAAAATTGCGGATTCTACCTATTATACCAAGAATATACCCGCCGAAATAATGATAGGTTGGTTAGGACATGAATTAGGCCATATTATGGATTATCAAAATAGAAACGGACTCAACCTTATTGGTTTTGGAATTCAATATTTAGCCTCAAAACGCTATATAAAGGAGGCAGAACGTCGTGCGGACGCATTTGCGGTAAGACATGGTATGGAAAAGTATATTTTGGCAACAAAAGAGTTTATATTGGAAAAAGCGGGCTTATCGGAAAAGTATATTGATCGAATTAAAAAATTCTATCTATCACCAGAGGAAATCATGAAATTGGTAGAAGAACGTGATACTATTTCAGAAGCTTGAGAAAATTTAATTTTGCTTGGCTACAAAGTCTTCCCATTCAGCAAATTTCTCTTCACACATTACCCTTTCCATTTTTACTTGACCGCCTTTCTTTTTATTGTTGTCGTTCCAATTATAGAACACATCTGGCTCCACTAAAAAAACTTTTACACCCTGTAAGGCTTTTGAACGTGCCACTTTATAATTTTTGTTGGCATCTTTTAGGGCTTCATCAAGTTTTTTAGCAATTTCCTTGACATCCACCGTACTTTCTGAGGCCAAATACCATGTATGGTAAAAGCCATCCTCGTATTTTTTTGCACATAAGGTATATTCTGGTATCTCTAGATCAAATGCATTCTCTACCTGTTGCAATGCATCATCTAGTTTATTTACCGATAATTGCGAACCAACGGTATTTAAGAAGAATTTTGTGCGTCCTGTAATTTTAATCTCGGCACGCTCCACATCGGTAAACTCAATAGTATCGCCTATTAGATAACGCCATGTTCCACTTACCGTACTTATAATCAAGACATAGTTAACGCCTTTCTCTACTTCACCCAAAGTAAGTGATGGTGCGTCTTGTGCCAAAGAACCATCTTCCAAAATATAATCTGGTTCAAAGGGTACAAATTCAAAATAGATACCATTATCCGTTACCAGCTTCATAGCATCGGTCTCTGGCCTGTTTTGAAATGCCATAAACCCTTCAGAGGCCAAATACGTATCTATCACCGAAACAGGTTTGCCCATTAAGGAATTGAAACTTTTTTCATAAGGTCCAAAAGCTACACCCCCAGAAGTATACACGGTTAAATTGGGCCAAATTTCATGTATATTATTTAGGTCATGCCCCTTTATAACTTCTTTCAACATAAGTTCTATCCATGAAGGAATACCACTTAAGGCACCTATATCCCAATTGGGTGCTTCCTCAACTATTTTTGCGACACGTTGATCCCAATCGTCAATTTTAGCAATTTCCTTCCCAGGCTTATAATAACCGCTAAACCATGATGGGATATTGCTGGCACTTATTCCACTTATTTCACCTTCTAAATGATCATTATGCTCCTCTAAATCTGTAGAACTCCCCAACATTAATATCCCTTTTTCAAAAAAATCTGAAGAAAAATCAAAATTGGACAGTGCCAACACCTGTTTAATACCGGCACCTCGAATAGATTGTACCATGGCATCGGTTACAGGGATACGTTTACTGGTTTTCCCCGTTGTTCCAGAACTTAATGCAAAATAGTCGGGATTGCCAGGCCAAGTAACATCTGATGTGCCATCATGTAATTTATGCCACCATTTTTTATTGATTTGGTTATAATCGAAGTAGGGAACATTCTTGGCAAACGACCCTGCGGTATTTTCATTTTCCAGAATCCCTGAAAAATCATATTCTTTTCCAAATTGGGTATCCTTGGCGGTTTCCAATAGCTGCAGCAAGACTTCTTGTTGCTCTTCTACTGGATTGCTTTCACTTGTTATAACTTCTGATGCATCAATGATGCCCTTAATAATACTTCCTAATATGGCCATGGTATTTTATTTTCTGATACAAAATTAGAAATACCACTAGATTACCTTCGCTCAAATGAAGAATTGATTAACCTATTTGGAAAATAGTTGTTAGAAGTTACTCCAACAGATATAAAAGTGCCAGCGCATTTTCGGCTTCACCGTTATCCAGCCATTTTTTTGCCAATGCATGTATTTTTTGAACATCCATCGCTACCTCTACCAATGGTTTTACTTCAGGATTTTCTGCAATTCTGTGAAGTTGTTCTTGTGTCGGCAACCGTTCCAAATTTCCCAACCGGCCCAAGTTATTGCCAGTAAGAACAATACTGTTTTGAACTCCTTGTGGCAATTGGTCCACCCCTATACCCTTATTACGTATGGGTTTCGGAATTTCAAAAAGGGAGTCACCACTAGACCTGGTATACCAACTTCCCCCCATACGACCTACGAGGTCCAGTTTATGAGTATCTAATTTACCTTCAACATCCAAGAACTCATTATTTATGTGCATGAGTTCCACTTTTGCCAAAATAAGATTTCCAGCACCAGGTGTATTTGCCAATTCTATAATTTCCATTACGGAACATTCAAAAGAAACAGGGGCCTCTGCTACTCTTGGCGGTTTTATTTTCTCACTCGAAACTTCGGTAAAACCAGCTTTCACAAATTCGTTTATCCCTTTTTCATATGCAGTACTTGCCAATGACATCTGCTCTACCATTGGATAGTTCACAATGTTTATCGATACTTCTGGCACCTCAACTATATTCTGATGGGTGTGTTTCAAAGACCCATCCCTACCACTGCGTGATGGGGAAAATATAAGTACTGGCGGATTTGAGCTGAACACGTTAAAAAAACTAAACGGACTCAAGTTTACATTTCCCATTTTATCTACTGTACTGGCAAAACAAATAGGTCTAGGCGCCACTGCAGTTAATAAATACCCGTGCAATTCTGGCTGGGAAATAGTCTTAGGATCAATGGTAAGTATCTTTTTAGTCATCTTGTTTGTTTATTTCGCCGGTAATATTTTTCCAGAAACCTCCCCAAAACCAACCCTGATACCCTCTTTTTCCGCAAAACCACGCATAATTACGGTATCATTATCAGATATAAAGGTACGCGTTGTACCATCTTTTAAGGTTACGGGTTTACTTCCTGCCCAAGAAATCTCCAACATAGAACCATATGAACTTTCATCCTTCCCAGAGATTGTCCCAGAAGCCATAACATCACCCACGTTCACATTACAACCATTTACTGTATGGTGTGTTAATTGCTGCGCCATGTTCCAATACATATATTTAAAATTGGATTTGCTCACAATTTCTTCATCGCTACCCTCCGGCATAAGCCCAACTTCTAGATGAATATCATAGTTCCTTTCACCCGAATATTGTAAATACGGCAGTACTTTTGGCTCTTGCGATGGGCCCTTAACCTTAAAAGGTTCCAGAGCTTCCACGGTTACAACCCAGGGTGAAATGCTAGACGCAAAGTTTTTTCCTAAAAACGGACCTAAGGGCACATATTCCCATTTTTGTATATCACGGGCAGACCAATCATTAAAAAGTACCAGACCAAAAATATAATCATCAGCCTTATCAACAGGGATACTAGCTCCTAAATCCGTGTTATTGCCCACAATAAAACCCATTTCCAATTCAAAATCCAATCGTGCCGAAGGTCTAAAAATAGGTGTGGTGGCATCCTTTGGCATCACTTGCCCTTTTGGTCTATGAATAGGTGTGCCGCTTATTACGATAGAAGAAGCCCTACCATGGTACCCTACGGGAATATGTTTCCAGTTAGGCAACAAGGCATTCTTTGGATCACGGAACATTTTACCTACATTGGTAGCGTGTTCAATGCTGCTATAGAAATCTGTATAATCGCCTATTTGAACAGGTAAATGCATGGTAGCTTCTCGTTGTAAAACAAAAACTTCTGGTTTGTCTTTTAAGGGTGAACTAGCATCAATCAACAATTGCTGCACATCCAAACGGAGCTTATTTGTTGTTTTTTTACCAAGAGCTATAAACGCATTCAACGTGCTTTGTTCAAAATAGGTAGCACTCACATCTAACAAACCTAAATGGGCCACTGCCGCTACATCCAATATCTGCTCCCCAATGGCAATACCAGCTTTTGGCGAATTACCATCAGTTGAAAAAATACCAAAAGGCAAATTATATATTGTAAAATCTGAAGTACTGGGTACCTCTACCCAAGTCTGTAATTTAGTCATGTATTTATATAATTTAATGATCTAACCAAGATTTATAATAATCCCCATCATCTATTTTTAAAGCATTTTCGGTTACCTGAAGTGGTCTAAACGTATCTATCATCACCGCCAATTCCTCAGAGCTTTTCTGGCCAATACTACGCTCTACAGCACCAGGGTGCGGACCATGTGGTATGCCTGCAGGATGTAAGGATATATTACCAGGTGCCACCCCGTTCCTACTCATAAAATCGCCATCTACATAATACAACACCTCATCAGAATCTATGTTGGAGTGGTTGTAAGGTGCCGGAATGGACTGTGGGTGATAATCATATAAACGTGGACAGAACGAACAGATCACAAAGGCCGAAGTCTCAAATGTCTGGTGCACTGGTGGCGGTTGATGAACCCTACCAGTGATAGGTTCAAAATTATGGATAGAAAATCCGTATGGGAAATTATAACCGTCCCATCCAACAACATCAAAAGGGTGGCCTACATAAACCATTTCGTGAATAACACCTTGTTTTTTCACCTTGATCAAATGTTCATCAATGTCTATGAACGTTTCTAGGTTCTGAGGCAATTTATAATCGCGCTCACAAAATGGGGAATGTTCCAATAATTGTCCAAACCAATTTCTGTAGCGTTTTGGGGTGTAAATAGGTGAAAAGGATTCCGCATAAAAAATGCGATTTTCCTCCGTATCAAAATCTATCTGATAAATAGTGCCTCTTGGTATTATAAGGTAATCACCATACTCAAAGGGTATTTGTCCAAAAATGGTCCTCAGGGTACCACTACCCTTATGAATGAACAACATTTCATCGGCATCGGTATTCTTGTAAAAATATGTAGTGACCGATTTTCTAGGCGCCGCTACCCCAATATGCACATCGGCATTAACCAATAAGGGTTCCCTAGATTCTAAAAAATCATCTTTTGGAGCTGTATTAAAACTGATGAGTTTTAGGGAACGGATATTCTTTTCCAAGGCAATTTTTGGGGAAACATCGGTACTCTTTAAAATCTCCTTTACCATGGTAGGCCTGTTGTAATGGTACATTAAAGATGACATACCATCAAAGCCTATGGTCCCAAATAACTGCTCTGAGTATAATTCCCCATTAGACTTCCTAAATTGGGTGTGCCGTTTTTGAGGTATAGTTCCTTGTTTGTGATAAATAGGCATGCTCTAAAGTTTAAGTTGTTACTTCTAAAGTTACGCTAATCCTAACTGGATTACTTCCTCGATTTATAAAGTTCCCCTAAGTTCTTGTTCGCGTTCAATAGCTTCAAATAAGGCCTTAAAGTTTCCCTTTCCAAATGATGTTGCTCCCTTGCGTTGTATAATCTCAAAAAACATGGTTGGTCTTGCCTGTACTGTTTTAGTAAAAATCTGCAATAGGTACCCCTCATCATCACGATCTACCAAGATACCTAGTTTGCGTAACGCATCTATATCCTCATCTATCTTGCCAACCCTATCGGCTAGCACATCGTAATAGGTCGTAGGAACAGTCAAGAACTCAACACCGCGGTTCTTTAAATCGGTCACTGTTTTTACGATATTATCCGTAGCAACCGCAATATGCTGAACGCCTTCCCCTTCATAGAACTCCAAATATTCATCTACTTGCGACTTTTTCTTACCCGGAGCCGGTTCGTTAATAGGGAATTTAATACGACCATTACCGTTGCTCATCACCTTACTCATTAATGCAGTGAATTCTGTGCTTATATCTTTATCATCAAAAGACATAATTTGTTTAAAACCCATTACCTTTTCGTAAAAATCTACCCAATAGTTCATTTTTCCCTCATTGACATTCCCTACCATATGGTCAACAAATTTTAACCCTGTAGATACAGGCTTATAGTCCGATTCCCACTCTTTATATCCCGGTAAAAAGACACCATTATAATCTTTACGTTCTACAAAAATGTGTACTACCTCACCATACGTGTGAATTCCAGAACGTACAACTTTACCATTGTCATCTTCCTCTAATGTTGGTTTCATAAAGGGTTGAGCACCACGCTTTACGGCCTCCTCATAGGCATAGGTGGCATCATCTACCCAGAGTGCAGTTACCTTAACACCGTCACCATGCTTATCTATGTGCTTGCCTACTTGCGTTCCACTTTTTAATGGGGAGGTCAGTACCAATCTTATTTTATCCTGGGCTACTACATAAGATTCAAATTCCCGACTTCCAGTTTCCAAGCCTTTGTAAGCCAAAGACCTAAAACCAAAGGCAGTTTTGTAATAATGCGCCGCTTGTTTAGAGTTGCTCACATATAGTTCTAAGTAATCCGTCCCATTGATAGGCATGAAATCGGCTGTTTCCCGTTGTGTTTCTGCAATTACTGTTGAAGTTGACATACTTTTTATTATTAAAATTATATAATTGTTGTTAATGCAACATTTGTATTAAAAAAATAGAATCTATACGCTTATTGCCATACTTTTTAAAAGTGCTTCCAAGGATAACAACAAAGCCTTATTTGCAGCTCTGGTACCAAAAGAAATACGCACTTTACCTAAAGCTCCAAAATTACCTACCGATCTAACCATGATACCGCGTTGTTCTAGGAAAAGTACAAATTCTGCATCTGGCACTGGTGGATCTATCAATACAAAATTACCCTGTGTGGGCCAATATTTTATGCCCAGGGCATCTAAACCATGCAATACATATTTACGTTCCGTTTTAATCAATTGTACAGTTTGGTCAACAAAATAGGTATCCTCCAAGGCGGCAATAGCACCTTCCAACGCTAATGTTGACAAAAGAAAAGGTTTACAAATTTTTCTAATGTAATTACTGATATGTAATGGGGCATAGCAATACCCTACTCTTAAGCCAGCCAAACCGTAGGTTTTTGAAAAACTGTTAATAGCAATAACATTTTTCCCCTCTAGGATAAAAGAAAGGCCAGAGGTATAATCCTCCGCTTCGGCAAAATGACGATACACTTCATCCAAAACTACAATCACATTTTCTGGTACTTGTTCCAAGAACCATTGTAAATCTTTGCGTGGAATATAATTTCCGGAGGGATTATTGGGCGATGCTAAAAAAATAATTTTAGTTTCATTGCCAATGGCATTAAGAATACCTTCCAAATCATAGTCATAATCTATGGTCATAGGAACGTTGATGGCTTTGGCACCCATCCATCTGGTAAAGGCTGAATATGGTAAAAAACAAGGCTGACTTACTATAACCTCATCACCATCGTTTAAAAAAGCCTTGGAAATAATATCTATAATTTCAGAGCCACTGTTGGCCGTTATAAAATGATCTATTGTCAACATAGCATCAAAATCCTTAACTAAAGCCTCCCTTAAACGAATGTCTGTATTATCTGGATATTGACTTAAATCGTTTAATGCTGCTGCTAATGCCATTTTAACTCTTGGTGAATAACCCAACGGATTTTCATTAGAAGAAAGTTTGTGTACCTCAATACCATTAGGCATAGTTATTTTCTTGCCACCACCTTTATAGGTGCTATCTTCAAGTATGTATTGTTTAAAAGGTAAGCCCATCTATTTCAACAATTAAAATCCTAGGTAATATTTAGTGTAAATATACTCAATTTTTTGTACTTTGTTGCATTAACAACAATTTTAACGATTATCTCCCTTATTTTTGGGGAGAACTATTTAAGTTATGGACAGGACGGAGGGATTTGGTGTATATATAGACCGAACATTAAAGAAGGTACAGAGTACATTTTTACAAGTTTTTGCTGAGAACGATATTGACCTTACCATTGAGCAATGGGTAATATTACAACGGGTTCACCTTGAGGGTAAGGATGCCTCACAGGCAGATATTGCCAAATCTAACTTTAGAAACCGTGCTACCACTTCTAGGGTCATTAGTGGGTTATGCAAAAAAGGCTACTTGAAGAAATCTAGATTCAGGGACGATCAAAAGCGTTATAAGTTAATAATGACCGAAAATGGAAAAGCCTTAATGGACAAGGTAATGCCTTTTATACAAGATTTAAGAAAAGCCAGTACAAAGGGAATTCCCGATGCCTCTTTTGAAATTTTTTATGAAGTTTTAGACCAACTTTATGAGAATTTTGACCAGTATGATAGCAGTCAAACCAGAATTGAACCAAATACCTAAAGATATTTGTATCTTTTAATGCATTTTGGTTTTACAACTTTGTATTTTTTACTAAGTTTGCACCCACATTTAAAAAAACGTTCTTTTTTAAATGCAAAATGGTCGCGTAGCTCAGCTGGATAGAGCATCTGCCTTCTAAGCAGACGGTCAGAGGTTCGAATCCTCTCGCGATCACGAATAAATCAATAAAATATTGAAAACGAAGCAAGCTAAAAAACATAGCTTGCTTTTGTTTTTTAGGAGTGTGGAGTTTTCCTTTTGTTGATTTTCAACGCGGAGCGTTATTGGAAAGGTGAAGCCAATCCTCTCGCGATCACGAATAAATCAATAAAATATTGAAAACGAAGCAAGCTAAAAAACATAGCTTGCTTTTGTTTTTTAGGAGTGTGAAGTTTTCCTTTTGTTGATTTTCAACGCGGAGCGTTATTGGAAAGGTGAAGCCAATCCTCTCGCGATCACGAATAAATCAATAAAATATTGAAAACGAAGCAAGCTAAAAAACATAGCTTGCTTTTGTTTTTTAGGAGTGTGAAGTTTTCCTTTTGTTGATTTTCAACGCGGAGCGTTATTGGAAAGGTGAAGCCAATCCTCTCGCGATCACGAATGAACCACAAAATAGTGGAATATAAGCGGGCTTCAATAAAGTAGCTCGCTTTTTTATTGAAGTCTAGCGTGATTGTTCCTTTTTTGGTTCTCAGCACGGAGTGCTGTAAGGATATGCACTCCTCTCGCGATCACTTAACAAAAACTTAATTAGCTTATTATTAGCTTTTTAAGTCTTTTTTGTTTTTATTTCTATATGGTGTTTGTAATGCTAGTTTATTGTATTTTCTTTGTTAGCCCAAGGAACATATTCGTTACCAATAGTTCTACGGCAATTTGCCATTATATTTTAAAATTTTAAGAAGTGAAAGTTCGATATACCAATTAGCTAGAAAAACGACCTCAGCTCTAACCATTGGACTAAGGTTAAAAATATCCTGTCTTTTCTTAGAATTTGAGTGAACTAAACAGTTACGGACATATACAATCATTTTTGGCCCATCAGTTATCTTAATCTGTTTTATTAACTTGTTCAATTCAGAATATTCATCAGGAATAGCAAAGTCCCATAAAAATTGCTTTTAAATGAGATAAAATCAAAATTTTCGGATAATCGAAAACCCTGATAAACTATGGATTCTTTTGAAGTAAAAAATCATTTTTTCTTCCCATCCCCTATTTTTAGATACCCATACATGTCTCTCTAAAAAATAACTTCCCTTAGATCTCTAGTGGTATAGGAATACGCTATAGGCGTTTAAAATAATATCCGTAGGCAGTAATAAAATTCAGGATAAGGCAAAAAATATTGACCTAATGAACTGGTAAACAAACCATTTCAAGCGAAAGAAGTTATATTTTGAGATGACCTATATCATATTAAATGGAAAAATATACCAGTACATTGTTTCAGATCAATTTAGATGTTTTAAAATAATAAATGATTTGCAAGAACTGCTTTAGAGTAAGAAGTAGATTATGGCCATACTTGGCAATCATGCTGTTATTATCTTGCTGTACAGCTACTGAAATTGTCTATCATAATTTTTCCAGTGTAACAGACCATAAGCTATTTCCAAATAGAGAATTAATCGCAAGTGAATCTACGTACCATTTTACCAATGGTTTGGATGCTACTAGAGTTCCAAAAAGAATCAATTATAGCGACAAAATAAATATACCTCTTGATGGGTTTTTAGAATCCAACAAAACAGCCGCCTTTTTGATAATCAAGAAAGACACCTTGATTATGGAGAACTATTATAACGGGTATAACGAGTCTTCCATTTTACTATCATTTTCCATGTCAAAATCCTTCTTTTCCATATTGATCGGTTGTGCCATTGAAGACGGCTACATAAAATCTGTTGAACAGTCTGTCACGGATTTTGTGCCGGAATTGAAAAAAAATGGTTTTAAAAGGGTAACTATTGAGCATTTACTACAAATGACTTCTGGAATGGCGTATACCGAAACTGACACTCCGTTTTCCAATCTTCCCAGATTCTATTACGGAAAAAATCTAAAAAAGAGGCTTTTTAAGTTACGATTGAAGGAGAAACCCGGTTCAAGGTTCCAATATAATAGTGGAGAATCACAGCTACTAGGTTTAATTCTAGAAAGGGCATTAAAGACCCAAACGATAACAGAATATATGCAGGATAAAATATGGGAGCCTCTTGGAATGGAATATAGCGGTCTGTGGAGCTTGGATCGTGCAGATCATGGCTTGGAAAAAGTATTTTGTTGTTTAGGGGCAACCGCAAGGGATTTTGCCAAATTCGGACGACTTTACCTGCATAAGGGCAATTGGAATGGAGAACAGCTTGTACCTAGGCATTGGGTAGAACAATCCACTAAAATAGATTCTACAGAAGGAAGTGCTTGGAATTATCAATATCAATGGCAGCTGGTATCGAAAGAAAATGGAGATTATCTGGCATCGGGCCATCATGGGCAGTACCTATATGTGCACCCTAAAAGACGATTGATTATTGTCCGTTTAGGAGAAAAGAAAGGAGTGGGCAAAAAAACATGGATAGAAATATTCGTCAATCTCTCAAAGGAAATATCCTGAGACAATAGCTGCCAATGCTACATGATTGGTCCAGTAATTAGAAAAAGTGCGGCATGGCTAAACGGAATGGATTATATAAAGTATAATAGAAACGAATGATGTTAAACAGCTAAACAATATGTTTTATGAAAGGTGCAATATTCTTCTCAAGCAAGTATGGCAGCACAGCACAATATGCCCATTGGATCGGTGAAGCGACCGGTTTACCAGTATTTGATATTAAAGACTCCAACGAGGATCCCTCAAAGTACGACTTTTTGATCCTAGGTAGCGCGTTAATATTTTACAGGTTAATAATCCGAAAATGGGTGAAAGCGAATTTGGTGGACCTTATGGATAGGTCAAAAATCCTTTTTACAGTTTCCGGAGCGGGGGCTGGGGCTAAACTCAATCGGTGGATCGCTGCTTCCCTACCGGAAACCTTGTTGTCAAAAATGGATCATGTGGTGCTTCGTGGCAGAATGGATCCAACTAAACTTAATTGGACACTAAGGCAAATTATGAGAATCGGGGCACTTCTAAATCCTGATCCCCAAGCCAGTAAAGAAGAGCGGGAAGGATTTGACTATGTGGACAAAGCCAGTATTGAACCCATAATTAAATTGATTCAACGGTATCAAGCAATTAAGGAGACAACTTAATACATGTCATGTATACTTAAGTAACCTCAGCTGCTGCTGACCTAGGATGCTATACTTTGGTTAGCAAAGCCTCAAGCCACAAGAAATTTGACCCGTCCTGAATAAAGGCTTCATAATGGTAATCAGTTTGGTATAGCAATGAAATAATCTAATTAAAGAACAGAAACCAATATGAAAAATTTCATCACTAACCTTTCAGCCAGTAAAGCCGCTATGACCATAGGGATTGCATTTATAACCTCGATTTTATTCGTAACCTTAGTTGATGATTTTATTCTATCCAATTTCATAGTCCCTGGAGATACAACAGCTTTAGCCAGAGATATTGAGGCTAGTGGGCAGCAATTAGGTTTTGCTATTGTTGGTTATCTAATTGTACTTGTCCTTGATTCTATTATTGGCCTCGCACTTTATATAGTACTTAAAACAGCTAACAAAAATCTTGCGTTGCTTACGGCAGTTCTCAGGTTACTTTATGCTCTTACGTTGATAATTGGATTGATTGCCCTGGCATTTCAAATTATCGATGTTTACGACTACGCATCCATAAAACTCTTAGGGTACCTATTTTTTGCCCTTCACATCCTTACACTTGGCTATTCGGTCCTCAAGACAGAATTTATACCGAAAAGCCTTGGTATTTTGTTAATGGTAGCCTCTTTTACCTATATCGTATTTTTTGTAGATTTTCATCGTACGATTTTATTATATTCCCTTAAAACCTTTAAAAGGTCACTATTTACATAACTACTAGTACCTAATAGAATCTTACACTAATGAAAGCTGAAGGAAAAATTGGAATATATTTCTTAAAAGAAATTTGGGACTATTATCACGGTTTAAAGTATTCCAAAAAGGAACTTCAGAATGTTGAATGGAAATACATAAACGGTGTTTTCAATACCTTAGGAATTGGTATTGAACCAACAGTAAAATATCTCATGAATTTTTCGAAAAACTTTGATGATTTCGAGGCTTGGATTGAACAAAACGGAAAATTTTCCCAAAACGCCATCAACTATTTTAATTTAATTATTAATAGAGAATTAAATGAAGATGATAAAACCGTTGAAAAAGTTTTTAGCGAGCAAGATTTGGAGCATTGGAATAAAGAAGGGTATGTAGTTTTAAAAGATGTTATTTCGAAAGAAGATTGTGAGAATACCGTTGATTTCATTTGCAATAAAATTGGAGTAAATTTAAATGACAAGACTACGTGGTATAATTCCCATCCGTTAAAAAAGGGAATAATGGTTCAACTTTTCCATTCTGAAATACTTGATAAAAATAGATATTCAAAAAAGATTAGAAATGCCTTTGAACAATTATGGGACAATAAGAGATTATTGGTTAGTATGGATAGGGTTAGCTTTAATCCTCCCGAAACGAACACTTATAAATTTCAGGGTCCAAATTTACATTGGGATGTTAGTTTAAAACAGCCTATTCCTTATGGAATGCAGGGTTTATTATACTTGACCGATACAAAAAAGAACCAAGGGGCCTTTACAGTAATCCCCGGATTCCATAACTTAATTGATAGTTGGTTAAAAACATTAAAAGTAGACCCACGATCCGTAAATCTACTGGACTTCTTTAATGAAAACCCAATATCTGCCAATGCCGGAGACTTTATAATTTGGAATCATTCTTTACCACATGGAAGTAGGCCTAACCATTCGACTTTACCAAGAATTGTTCAGTACATAAATTATCAGCCAATTGATTTAGAATATCAATCAGAATGGATATAAAATGGTATAAGTATAAATAATAGAGTATCTAGTTAAAGCAGTCTTATGCCACTTTGCTCCAAAGCACTCACTTCCCTAAAAAATATATTTCAACAAACCACGAAACCAAATTGCCCACAATGCATTATTAAAACCAGAATCTAACTTTCCGCACTACCCAGATAATCTATTAATTTTCAATGAGATAGAAATATCAATATATTATAGTAAGCATCCAAATTTCAAAATCTAAATTGAAGTATTTTATAGAAAAGGTTGATATAATTAGGTTTTTAAGAAAATAGCTTAAATTGCGAATATGGAGAATTCGATTATCACAGTAGATCCAATTTTAAATAAAAAGACCCAAAAAAAGCATGAAGATTGTTTTACCGTGTGTCTTTTAGGGGATGGGATAGCCTCCATCCAAATTGACGATAACATCTTTAGGAACGCGGCAAATTCTATCTATTTTTTACACCCTAAGCATTATTGGGAAATTATAAATGAAGATATACAGGCGCCGAGTGGATACATACTATATTTAACTCCAGAAATTTTGAACAATCCGGTGTTGAGCAAACTTCATATCAATGAGGTTCGATTGTTCTCTGGGTAGGAGATTCCAAAAATTAATTTGGCCCCTGGCATAGAAAAACGTGTATTAAGCATTCTTGAAATGCTAGATGAATTGGTAGATTCTCACCTAAACCATAAAGAGGATGCCATTATCTCTTTATTGAACACCTTTTTCGTGTACGGTGATGGCCAATGCAATATAAAATCTATCATCTCTGAAAACAGCAGCAAAAAGGCCATTGTCTATCAATATAAAAAATTAATGGACAAACATGTTTGTGAACTTCATGAAGTGGAAGAATATGCCAAAATACTTCACGTTAGTGCAAAATATTTAAATGAATGTGTCAAGGAGACCCTAGGCACCACTGCCAAAAGCCTTATCACGGAACAGCGTATTATGAGAGCGCGCCACCACCTTAAGTTTACAGATAAAAGCATTAAAGAAATAGGGTTCGAACTAGGTTTTTCCTCACCAGATTACTTCAGTTATTTTTACAAGCAACATACAGGTTTTACACCATCTATGCACAGAGCTTAATAAATTGTCCAAAAATCAAAGGTTTTACAGCGTTTTTCATAGGATTTGAATACCAAAATGCCTTTAACTTGCTTTAAAACTTAAGATATGGACAGAAAAAAATTTATTAAAGCCACAGGATTGGGATTGGGCATGTCCCTTTTAGCACCGCAAATCATTAACAGTAAACTGCCTACCAGTAAAATATTAGAGGATGATATAGATCCCAAGATCATTAAAAATGATGAGGGTAAGGTATTAAATGTAATTGGAGACATACAAACCCACAAAATTTTGGGCAGTGAAACAGGAAACCAAATTATGGAATGGGTAGATGATGTAGAACCAGGTGCAGGTATTCCTCCCCACATTCACACGAAAGAGGATGAGATTTTCAGAATTATCAAAGGTACCGTTGAAATTATGGTAGATGGGAAAACCAATATTCTATCTGCTGGGGATGTAGCTTTTGCACCTAAGAACATTCCCCATTCATGGAAGGTAGTAGGTACTGAAAAAGCAAAAATGATCACCTCTGCTTTTCCCGCTGGCATAGAACTCATGTTTAACGAAATAGCCGAGTTGCCTGCAGGGCCACCAGATTTACAAAAGGTAGGTGAAATTTGCGGCAGATATGGCATCTCTTTTGTGTAGCCATTAAAGCACAATGCAAAAACATAAGGATATCTATGCGTGCATTCTTATGTTTTTGCACAATTAATTAAAAAACTAAAGACAAGTGCACGGTAGTACTTCGCTTATTCTTACCGCACTCGCAAAAATGACTTAAATTAGTATGCTTTTATTGTTAAAACATACATGCCCAATACATTGTCAACGTTTTTAAAGCTTCATAAGGTACCTCTGGTACTCGCTTTATTAATGCTTATTTTTTATTATACGTTTGCCTATCATCTAGATCGTACAGATTTCATTAAACTAATTACTTTATTTGCCGCACTTTTCTTTTTGTGCTTTAAGTTAATACAGTTTGAAAAATGGAATTTTAAATTTCTATTGGCCACAGGAATACTCTTTAGGTTAGTGTTTCTTTTTGCAGAGCCAAATCTCTCCCAAGATTTTTATAGATTTATCTGGGATGGGGAATTGGTTAGCAATTTCATAAATCCATATGTAGAACTACCAGAAATACTGATTGAACAATCGAACCTAGTCATAGCAAACGCACACGAACTTTATAACGGTATGGGCACACTTAGTGCCAAACATTACAGTAATTACCCACCATTAAACCAAATTCTATTTGGCCTTGCCACAGTATTTGGCGGGAAAACTATTCTAGGCAATATTATCGTTATACGCGGTATTGTTATACTTGCTGATATTGGAATATTTTATTTCGGCCGTAAGTTATTAAAGCAGCTTAATTTATCGCCACATCTTATTTTCTGGTACTTTCTAAATCCTTTAATAATTATTGAACTTACAGGCAACCTTCACTTTGAAGGTGTAATGCTTTTCTTTTTCATTTGGGGCCTGTACTTGATTGGATCCAATAAATGGAAACTAGCTGGGATTGTCTATGGTATTTCCATTTCAATAAAGCTAATTCCTTTACTTTTTCTTCCCTTGTTTTTAAAACATTTAGGATGGAAGAAAAGCATCCTTTTTTACATGGTTGTTGGTATAACTTGCCTCCTCACCTTTATACCGTTCTATACACCAGAATTTATAACCAATTATTCCAAGACTGTAGGCCTATGGTTTTCAAATTTTGAGTTTAATGCCGGACTGTACAATGTTATTAAACAAATTGCCATTACGTTTGATAGTAAACCTTGGGAACTAATTAAAACCTATGGAAAAATAACCCAAATTACTACCATCATAATCGTATTGTCGTATACTTTCTTTAAAAGTAATTTTAAGCTCTCAGATTTAATCAATTCAATGCTTTGGATATTAACACTTTACTATTTTATAGCACCAACCGTACATCCTTGGTACCTTGTATTCTTGGTGATGCTTTCCATTTTAACCCCATATAGATATGCTCTCTTATGGTCTGCAGTGGTAATTCTTAGCTATTTCGCCTATTCAAATACCAGTTATACAGAGAATCTTTGGGTACTGGTTATTGAATATGTTTTGGTATATGGCTTTTTACTCTACGAAATTTTAACACGTAGTGGTAAAAAAGTGTTATTTCGTAAAAATCTAGCTTCAAACTATGAGATTTCAGATTAATTTGTACATTTGAACCAGTATGAAGAACGAAAAACATATTACTTCCATTGACTGGGCCTACGCCCCGTTATGTTCTTTTACCCCAATTCGTCGTCGCCCGTAAGGGTGAAAATATATTATGGAAATAGGTGAGTCCATTTCCGCAGAACGACAATCACAATTTATTTTACTTTTTAAACTTAAATAGCAATGAAGATTATTGTTGCTGATACATCACATTTTAAATACGCTCAGATTATTTGCGATACCATCTCAGAATCCGCAAAGGTAAGAGGCACGGGTATTGCCAAACGAACACCTGAGTACATTCAAAAAAAACTTGAGAATGGTAATGCCGTCATCGCTTTGGACGGTGATACATTTGCTGGCTTTTGCTATATTGAAGTTTGGGGACATGAAAAATATGTGGCCAACTCGGGTCTTATTGTGCACCCAGATTACAGGGCACAAGGACTTGCAAAGAAAATCAAACAGAAAGTTTTTGAACTTTCACGAAAGAAATTTCCCGATGCAAAAATATTTGGCATCACTACCGGTCTTGCTGTGATGAAAATTAACTACGAGTTAGGATACAAACCGGTTACTTTTTCTGAATTAACAGACGATCCTGAATTTTGGAAAGGTTGCCAGACTTGTAAAAACTTTGATATCCTAACTAGAACAGAGCAGAAAATGTGCCTGTGTACTGGTATGTTACACGACCCTAAAGCCATAAAGGAAATAGATAAAAAAGAAAATTTAAATGGGAAGGCCTTTAAGCGATTAAAAAGTATAAAAGAAAGTCTGTTCTTGAAAAAAAATAAATCAGAATAAAGATGTTTTCCCTTTAGGGGAACAAAAATAACACCAATATGAAATTAGTTTTAGCATACAGTGGCGGATTGGATACTTCTTACTGCGCCAAATTCCTAAGTAAGGAAAAAGGTTTTGAGGTTCATGCAGTAAGCGTTAACACTGGGGGATTTTCTGCAGAAGAAATCAAAAATATTAAAGAAAAAGCATTAGAACTAGGTGCAAGTTCGTATACATCAATTGATGCCGTACAGACATTTTACGACAAAGTTGTAAAATACCTCATTTTTGGTAATGTACTTAAAAACAATACCTACCCTTTATCCGTTAGTGCAGAGCGGATTGTACAGGCAATTGAAATAGTTAACCATGCTAAAAAAATTGGGGCTAAATACATTGCCCATGGTAGTACTGGCGCAGGTAATGACCAAGTTCGTTTTGACATGATCTTTCAAATCATTGCCCCAGAAATTGAAATCATTACGCCTATCAGGGACAATAAATTGGCAAGGGAAGTTGAAATTGCCTACCTAAAAGAAAATGGCGTGGATTACCCTTGGGAAAAAGCCAAATACTCAATCAACCGGGGCCTTTGGGGAACCTCTGTAGGTGGCGAGGAAACGTTGACTTCCGAGAAACCATTACCTGATTCCGCCTATCCGAGCCAACTACAGGAAAAGGAGCCTTCTGAGGTAAAACTCACTTTTGAAAAAGGTGAATTGGTAGCAATTAACGGACAAAAAGACAATCCTGTATCCAATATAGAAAAGTTGGAGGCAATGGCATCTAAATACGCTATAGGACGTGACATACATGTTGGTGACACCATTATCGGCATAAAAGGCCGAGTAGGATTTGAGGCTGCTGCTGCTCTGATAATCATCAAAGCGCACCATTTACTAGAAAAACATACGCTTACCAAATGGCAGCAGTTTCAAAAAGAACAACAAGGTAACTTTTATGGCATGTTGCTACATGAAGGAAACTATCTTGACGCCGTAATGCGTAATATTGAAGCCTTTTTGACCGATACCCAGAAAACCGTTTCTGGAGATGTTTTTGTAGGATTATACCCATTTCAGTTTAGATTGAACGGGATTTCATCAAAACATGATCTAATGAATGCTTCCTTTGCCAGCTACGGTGAAATTAACGAGGGCTGGACAGCTGATGATGCCAAAGGTTTCATTAAGATACTATCCAATGCAGGAAAAATATACAACCACGTAAATCAAGGCAATGATTAAAACAGGTATCATTGGTGGTTCTGGTTATACCGGTGGGGAACTCATACGAATTTTATTAAACCATCCAGGGGCGGAAATCGACTTTGTCTACAGTACAACCCGAGCAGGAAAAAAACTTAATACGGCGCATCCCGACCTTTTGGGTATTACCCAAATGGAATTTACCGGAAATGTAAACCTAAATGTGGATGTGGTCTTCCTGTGTCTTGGTCATGGTAATTCTTCTAAATTTTTAAGGGAACATTCATTTTCCACAAAAACCAAGGTTATCGACCTTAGTAATGATTTTAGATTACTTGCCGATGCTAATTTTGATGGTAAGGAATTTGTATATGGTCTACCGGAATTGAACAAATCAAAAATTGAAGAGGCCCAGAATATAGCCAACCCCGGCTGCTTTGCCACGGCCATACAGTTGGCACTTTTGCCCTTGGCAAAAGAAGGGAAATTAAATGAGGCTGTTCATATTAATGCGGTAACAGGTAGTACAGGAGCTGGTGTGAGCCCGTCCGAAACCTCCCATTTTAGCTGGAGAAACAACAATGTATCGTGGTACAAGCCATTTACACATCAGCATTTGGGCGAAATCAATGAAAGCTTAAAATCGCTGCAAAATAGTATTGGAACACTATTCTTTCTTCCTAACAGAGGAAATTTCACTAGAGGTATTTTGGCCACGGCATATATCCAATACGATGGATCTTTAAAAGAAGCTGAAAAATTATATTCAGATTTTTATGCAAATGCCATTTTTACACATTTGGCAAAGGACCCAATTAATTTAAAACAGGTGGTAAATACCAATCAATGTCATATTCACCTACATAAGCATGAAAACACATTGTTAATAACCTCAGCTATTGACAACTTACTAAAGGGTGCTTCTGGACAAGCGGTACAGAATATGAACTTAATCTTTGGTTTTGAAGAAAACCTAGGTCTCAATTTAAAAGCAAGCGTATTTTAAAAATACTGCGTATTTGAATTTGGTTTACGGATCAATATCATCAAAAAACAAAAGAACTATGAAAATAGCCATTATCGGAGCAGGAAATTTAGGGCTTTCCATTGCAAAAGGAATATTAAATAGCAATGGTGCTACCAGCATGTACCTTACCAAAAGGAATACAGCATCTATATCTGAATACGAAAAATATGGGAATGTGACCGTGACAGAAGACAATAGGGAAGCCGTTGCCAAATCAGATATTTTGATCTTTGCGGTTCAGCCAGGGCATTTCGCATCTTTATTGGATAGTATAAAGGATTTACTTACCGATAACCATGTCATAATTTCTACCATTACCGGCTTTGAAATTTATAAAATTGAAGCGCTAATAGGCAAAGAAAATTATATAATTAGAAGTATGCCAAATACTGCCATATCGGTTGGCGAATCAATGACCTGCATATGTAGTAATGAAAAAGGCAAAAAACGTATTGACTTAGCTAAAGCTATATTTAACCGTATGGGGCACTCCATGCAAATACCTGAGGCACAAATGCAGGCAGCCACCGTTATTTGTGCCAGTGGCATTGCCTTTTGGATGCGTTTGATACGTGCCACAACGCAAGGTGCCATACAATTAGGGTTTGATGCCAAAGAGGCCCAGGAATTAGCCATGCATACCTGTAATGGAGCTGCAAAGCTGTTAATAGAATCTGGCAATCACCCGGAAGAGGAAATTGACAGGGTTACTACACCAATGGGATGTACAATACAAGGCCTTAATGAAATGGAGCATCAAGGGTTAAGTTCAAGTTTGATACAAGGTATTGTAGCTTCTTATGATAAGATAACCGAATTTAAAAAGAAATAAGCCTTTTAGACCTTCTATACAAATTGAACTAAAAGAAAAAAATACTATGAAACTATTTGATGTATATCCCTTATATGATGTTACGCCAGTAGCTGCAAAAGGCATTGTGATAACCGATGACAAAGGCCAAGACTATTTGGATTTTTATGGTGGGCATGCCGTAATTTCCATTGGACATTCACATCCACATTATATTAAAAGACTAAAAGACCAACTGGACAAAATAGGGTTTTATAGCAACGCTGTCCAAAATCCGTTGCAAGAAGAATTGGCAACCAAACTAGGTGAACTATCCAATTGTGAAGATTACAATCTTTTTTTATGTAATTCAGGGGCTGAAGCCAATGAAAATGCCTTAAAATTAGCCTCGTTTCAAACAGGAAAGTCCAAAGTAATCGCTTTTAAAAACAGTTTTCATGGCAGAACTTCTGCAGCCGTGGCAGCAACCGATAATGCCGCTATAAACGCACCAATAAACCAACAACAAAAAGTTACTTTTCTACCTTTCAACGACTTGGAGGCCTTTAAAAAGGAAATTAGAAAAGGGGATGTTTGCGCTGTAATCCTGGAAGCTATCCAAGGCGTAGGTGGATTGGATGAGCCTACCACAGAATTCTATCAACAAATAGCCAAACTATGCCAGGAAAATGATGTTATTTTAATTGCCGACGAAGTACAATGTGGGTTTGGTAGAAGTGGCAAGTTTTTCGGATTTCAACATCATGACATACAACCTGATATTATTAGTATCGCTAAAGGAATGGGCAATGGTTTTCCAGTTGGTGGTATATTGATACACGAAAGCATAAAGGCTTCATACGGTCTGTTAGGCACCACTTTTGGCGGCAATCACCTGGCTTGTGCCGCAACATTGGCCGTTTTGGAAGTGATAGAAAAAGAAAATTTAATAGAAAATGCTGCTAAACTAGGTGCTTATTTTACTAAAAAAGCGGCTCACATATCCCAAGTTAAACGTGTGAAAGGAAGAGGGTTGATGCTAGGCTTGGAATTTGATTTTGAAGTGGGTGAATTACGCAAAAAATTAATTTTCAACCAACATATGTTCAGTGGTGGTGCAAAAGATAAACATGTCATTCGATTTTTACCAGCACTGAATATCAGCAATTCAGATATAGATACATTTTTTAATGCCCTTAAAGCAGAATTATAGTGAGCAAGCAACTTAACATTACCCAACGAAATGCCGTCTTAAGTTCTATGGCTGAATTGATAGCTCTAGAACAGTCAGCTATTTTACTGGCTAACCAAAGTGATTTGGAAAATTATAAAGGTGATGATATTTCAATGGGGGATCGCTTAAAAGTAGACCATAGTAAAATAGATGGCATGATACGCTCATTGCAACAATTGGCTTCAGAACCTGATCCCTTAGGGGTAGAGCGGTTCGCGTTCACCCATGATAATGGCATGCAAATAAGTGATAGAACAGCACCTTTTGGCACCATTATGATCATTTATGAATCAAGACCTGATGTTACCATTGAGGCTGCGGGAATTGCTTTTAAATCGGGCAATAAAATACTTTTAAAAGGCGGAAAAGAATCCTTAAAAAGTAATTTGGTACTCGTAGACCTGTGGCATAAGGCCCTCCAAGAAAACGGTTGCACTAAAGATTGGGTCACTTATTTGCAATTTGATAGGACCCAAACACAATCCTTTTTGGAAAAACCATCAGAAAAATTAGATCTTATCGTTCCAAGGGGTGGAGAAAAGCTCATTGCTTTTGTCAAAAAACATGCTACCTGTCCCGTAATTGTAAGCGGTCGTGGAAATAATTTTTTATATGTTGACGACGAAGCTGATCTACAAATGGCCCTAGATATTATTATCAATGCCAAAACCACAAAGATATCGGCCTGCAATGCACTGGACAAAGTATTAATTTCAAGGGATATTCCTAGAAAACAAGAATTTTTGCATCTTTTAATACAGCAACTACAAAAACATAATGTTGAAATTTTGACCGATGCGAAACTTGCTGGCTTGGAAGGCACCGAACAAATGGAAAATGAAGATGTTTGGTCTCAGGAATTCTTGGATTATAAGATAGTACTCGGGCAAGTACCAGACTTAAATGAAGCCGTACATCTCATCAATACCTATGGTGGTGGACATTCAGCGGTAATTATCACCGATAACAGTGAAAAGTCAAATGAGTTTATGGATACTGTAGATTGCGCGGCCGTGTACCATAATGCATCTACAAGATTCACCGATGGCGGACAATTTGGACTAGGAGGCGAACTTGCTATAAGTACAGACAAGTTACACCAGAGAGGTCCTATAGGACTCCAACATTTGGTAACCAATAAATGGCATATTAAAGGAGCTGGACAAACAAGGGGCTAACCAATCATTCACAATCAATAGTGAACTTTGAAAGATGACTAAAAAAAGAATTTTATTAAAAGTTGGTTCCAATACCTTAACAAAGGAAACCGACCATATATCAAGAGGTAAAATAGAGGATATTGGTAGACAAATTGCCCAACTTAAAGATAACTATGAATTCATCATTGTAAGTTCCGGTGCCATTGCCGCTGCCAAACAGTTTGTGAAATTAGAGCACAATGGCGGAGAAATAAATATAAAACAAGCATTGGCCGCAATTGGCCAGCCGCATTTAATGCGGATTTTTCAAGAAAATTTTAGGGAACTTGGTCTATTTACTTCCCAATGTTTGCTGTCCTATTCAGATTTTGAAAAACCTGAGTCCAAGGAAAACATCAAGAATACCATTAATGTTCTTGTTGAGAACAATTTTATTCCCATAATAAATGAGAATGATACCGTAGCCACAGATGAAATAAAATTTGGTGACAATGATAAGCTAGCGGCACTTACAGCTGCGCTCCTTAAGGTTGATTTGCTTTTAATTGCAACCAACACAGATGGCATCTATACCAAGGCATCTATACAAAATGGCCAACCTAAGACCATAGACGTTGTTAAGGACATAAATTTATTGGAAAAAGAAATAAGTCTGGAGAAGTCATCACATGGCACTGGGGGTATGCAATCTAAATTAGAAGCGGCGAATATTGCCCAAAAAGAGGCTATTGAAACATGGATCGTTAACGGCCTAAAAGATAATTTTATTACAGATGCTCTAAACGGCAATTCTAACTTTACTAAAATAACCTCATGAACCATTACCTCTCCATAAAGGATATAGATAATTTAGATGACTGGGTAACCCAGGCAAAAGAATTAAAAAAACAACCCAAGGCATATAAAAAAATTGGAGAAGACAAAACCATATGTCTTTTGTTCTTTAACAATAGCCTTAGAACACGCTTAAGTACCCAAAAGGCTGCCTTGAACCTGGGTCTCGAAGTTATGGTCATGAATTTTGGCAGTGAAGGTTGGGCACTGGAGTATGAAGATGGTACTGTAATGAACCAGAACACCTCTGAACATATTAAAGAGGCGGCACAAGTGGTATCACAATTTTGTGACATTGTGGCGATTAGGGCATTTGCTTCGCTTACCGACAAGGAGAAAGATGAAGCAGAGGTAGTACTCAACGGTTTCAAAAAATATACATCAATTCCCGTTGTGAATATGGAAAGCTCCGTTGGGCATCCTTTACAAGCATTAGCAGACGCTATTACAATAGATGAACAAAACACCAAACCCAAACCCAAGGTTGTACTTTCATGGGCGCCCCACCCAAAGGCCTTACCTCATGCTGTAGCAAATTCCTTTGTAGAAATGATGCAGTTACAAGATGCCAATTTTGTTATCACACACCCAAAAGGATATGAACTAAATAAGAATATTACCAAGGACATACCTGTTGAATATGACCAAAATAAAGCCATGGAAGGTGCTGATTTTGTTTATGTAAAAAATTGGAGTAGTTATGTCGATTATGGAAAGGTGCTAAACCATGATACTAATTGGATGATGACCAAAGAAAAGTTGGGACATGCCAAGTTTATGCACTGCTTGCCCGTACGGAGAAATGTAGTGGTTGAAGATGCCGTATTGGATAGCGACCAATCTTTGGTAGTAGAACAGGCAAATAATAGAACCTATGCCGCACAAATAGTTTTAAAGAAAATTTTGGAAAGTCTATAGCCTTCAGAAATGACCCAGAAATTAAAAAATAAAATCTGCATAATCACAGGAGCCACTAGTGGTATGGGCAAGGCTATAGCTGAAAAATTCTCCAGTGAAGGCGCAAATATTATTTTATCGGGACGAAACGCTGAACGTGGTTCCAAACTAGCCACTAAATTAAAACGCTCGGTTTTTCTCGCAGGAGATGTCCGTGACCCTGAATATAACAAAGCACTAACAGCGGCGGCTATTTCCAATTTTGGAGGTTTGGATATACTATCTATCAATGCTGGGATTCTAGGACTGGGTAATGTGGTAGATCTATCAATTGACGATTGGCACAAAACATTAGATACCAACTTGAGTTCTATTTTTTACATATCAAAATATGCTATTCCCTATCTTGAGAAAAACGGTGGAAACATATTAATCAACGCCTCTATTGCGGCATTTAAAAGTTTTCCAAATCACCCGGCGTATTGTGCCTCTAAAGCGGCCTCATTAGCCTTGATGAAGCAAATGGCCGTAGAATATGGCCCAAAAATAAGGGTGAACGCAATGTGCCCAGGGCCCGTGGAAACCCCACTACTTTGGGATTCTGCCAGAGCATTTGACAATCCGGAAACAGCTGTTGAAAAGGCGCGGGAATCTACTTTATTAAAACGATTGGGAACCCCAGAAGATGTAGCCAAGTTGGCTCTTTTTATGGTTTCCGAAGATTCATCGTGGATTACAGGAACAACAATGACGATTGATGGAGGAATCATAAATTCATAGTATGAAACAAAAATTATCGATAGTAAAAATTGGCGGTAACGTCATTGAAAATAAAACCGAGTTGAACAAGTTCCTAAAGCTTTTTACGGCACTTGACGGAATTAAGATTCTTGTTCATGGCGGCGGCAAATTAGCCACCCAACTTGCCTCGAAACTAGGTATCGAATCAAAAATGGTTAATGGTCGTAGAATTACAGATGCTGAAACTTTGGAAGTAATTACTATGGTATATGCAGGTCTAACCAATAAGAACATTGTGGCACAATTACAAGCTAATGGCTGCAATGCCATAGGCCTAAGCGGCGCCGATGGTAACGCCATTCAAGCTCACAAACGCCCAGTTAAAGAAATCGACTATGGTTTTGTAGGAGATGTAGACAGCATAAACACTAGCACCATAGACGAATTGTTGAAAATTAATTTAACACCTATTTTTTGTGCTATGACCCACGATGGCAATGGACAATTGTTGAACACCAACGCAGATACCATTGCTTCAGAATTGGCCATTGGCCTAAGTGATATTTATAAGACCACTTTATTTTATTGTTTTGAGAAAAAGGGTGTTTTAATGGATATTTCCGATGAAGATTCTGTGGTCAAACATATTGACACAACAAAATATCAACAGTTATTAAATAAAGGTATTGTTGCAGAAGGAATGCTGCCCAAATTAGAAAATTGTTTTCATGCCCTTAACAATAATGTAAATAAAGTCTGTTTAGGCGATATGACTATGCTTGATGACACATCAACTTTATTTTCGACCTTAACCTTATAAGATGAGCCAAAAAGAACTGACAAAAAAAGCAATTTCCCTATTAAAAGAATTGATAGCGATCCAGTCGTTTTCAAAAGAAGAAGACCGGACAGCAGAGTCAATCCAAAATTGGTTCAAGGCCTTTGATATTCCTTTTGAAAGAGAAAATAATAATGTCTTTGCCAAGAACAGGTTTTGGGACGAATCAAAACCAACCTTATTGTTAAACTCTCACCACGATACGGTAAAACCCAATCAAGCCTACACCAGAGACCCTTTTCACGCACATATTGAAGATGGTAAGCTCTATGGTTTGGGAAGTAATGATGCAGGTGGATGTTTGGTTTCATTAATAGCTACGTTCACTCATTTCTATGGTGCCAAGGACCTAAGCCACAATATTATACTAGTGGCATCCGCAGAAGAAGAAAACGCCGGGAAAAATAGTTTAAGGGGACTATTACCAAGCCTGCCAAAAATTGATGTGGCAATTGTTGGAGAGCCTACCTTAATGCAGCTGGCAATTGCAGAAAAAGGACTAGTCGTTTTTGATGCCATAGTAAGGGGGACACCATCACATGCTGCCCACCCAAATGATAATAATGCCATTTATAATTCCATAAAGGTGCTAGAATGGTTTAGGGACTATCAATTCAAAAAAACCTCTGAAGCTTTGGGGGATGTAAAAATGACCGTTACCCAAATCAATGCCGGCAGCCAGCATAATGTAGTTCCCTCACAGGTAGATTTGGTTATTGATGTACGTGTCAACGACCAATACACCAATAAAGAAATTGCGGACCTTTTAAAGGCTGAAGCTCCGTGTGAATTACAAGAAAGAGGATTAAATCTAAACTCTTCACGAATAGACAAAAATCATCCATTGGTACAATCTGGTATTGCCTTGGGGAGAGGAACCTATGGGTCCCCCACCCTATCGGACCAAGCGGCCTTAAGCTGTCAATCGCTGAAACTAGGACCAGGCGACAGTACGCGTTCACATTCTGCAGATGAGTATATTTACGTACATGAAATTGAAGAAGGCATTGATTTATATATTAAAATATTAGAAGGATTTCTAAAAAAATAAACATAAACCCAAGTATCCAATATAACCTCTAAAGTATTGTATTTGAACTTGACATTTGAACTTGAACTTGTATTATGAAACTCTGGGACAAAGGATTTAGCACAGACAAAAAAATAGACCATTTTACAGTAGGTAATGACAGGGAACTGGATTTGTATTTGGCAAAATATGATGTAATCGCCTCAAAGGCCCATGCCAAAATGTTGGGCAAAATAGGCTTATTGACCCAAGCTGAAACAGATGCACTGGTAACAGAACTTCATATTATTGGGAAATCTGTTGAAGAGGGAACATTTATTATTGAGGATTCCTTTGAGGACATGCATTCTAAAATAGAATTTCTTCTTACTGAAAAATTAGGGGATACCGGGAAAAAAATACACACCGCACGTTCAAGAAACGATCAGGTGTTAGTGGCGATGCATTTGTATTTAAAAAATGAACTGACAGAAATCAAATCCCAAACAAAGGGGTTGTTTGATTTGTTAATGGATTTGGCCGAGCAACACAAGGAAGTTCTTCTTCCTGGCTATACGCACCTCCAAATAGCTATGCCTTCGTCTTTCGGTTTATGGTTTTCTGCCTATGCTGAAAGTTTGATAGATGATTTATACTTGGTTGATGCCGCTTTCAAAGTTGCCGACCAAAATCCTCTAGGAAGTGCTGCTGGCTACGGAAGTTCTTTTGATATCGATAGAAGTTATACCACCAAAGAAATGGGTTTTGAAACTATGAAATACAATGTGGTGGCCGCTCAAATGGGGCGCGGCAAAGTAGAAAAAGCAACCGCTTTTGGTATGGCAAATATTGCGGCAACGCTATCTAAAATGGCAATGGACATCTGTTTGTATATGAGCCAAAATTTTGATTTTGTCTCCTTTCCGGATGAATTGACTACAGGTAGTAGCATCATGCCACATAAAAAGAACCCAGATGTTTTTGAGCTGGTACGTGGCAAATGCAACAAACTACAATCAATCCCAAACCAATTGACCATGGTAATCAACAATTTACCTAGTGGTTACCATAGAGACTTACAATTGGTAAAGGAAATTATTGTTCCTGCTATTCAGGATATGAAAGCCTGTCTCGAAATCTTGACGTTTAGTTTAAAAGAAATCAGGGTTAACAAGCGTATTCTTGAAGACCCAAAATATGATTACTTATTTAGTGTGGACACTTTAAACGAGCTTGTACAAAACGGAATGCCCTTTAGAGATGCCTATAAAAAAATGGGACAGGAAATCAATAATGGTACTTTCACCCCCAAAAGAGATATTAAACATACCCATGAAGGAAGCTTGGGAAATCTTTGTTTAAAGGAAATTCGTGAAAAAATGAAAAAAACAGTTTAATTTAACGTGAACATTTTTAATTTATTAAAAACGAAACACTTGTTATACCCAATCCTACCAAAATATACTTTTGTCCTTATCCTATTTTTTTTAGGTGTCACTAAAATAACGGCCCAAGATCAATATCACAAAAATGAGGCAATCGATGTTCAGTCATACCTCTTTAACTTGATGTTGAATGATGATTCCAATGAAATAAAGGGGGAGGCAGTTATAAAAGTTGACTTTAAAAATGAGGTTGAGGAATTTACCCTAGACCTTGTTGGCCAATCAGGGGTTTATGGCATGCACATTACTGGGGTATTCGAAGGAGATCAGGATGCCAATTATATATTCCATAATAATAAAATCATCATCACTCCCTCCTCAAAAAGTACAACTACCCACACGTATAAGGTCGTCTATAATGGGATACCCGAAAAAGGTTTGGTCATTGATACCACCAAATTTGGGCGTCGCTCCTTTTTTGGAGACAATTGGCCTAATCTCGCACGGCATTGGTTGCCTTCCGTTGACCACCCTTACGATAAAGCCACCATTGAATTTAGGATTACCGCACCAGAGCATTACGATGTGTTGGCTACTGGCAAAAAAATCGAGGAAAGCAATCTGGGCAATGGCTTTAAACTAACTACCTATCAAGAACCTGCTCCTGTAGCCATGAAAGTGGTCACCATTGGGGTTACCCAATTCGCAAGTACCCTATTGGATGTAGTTTATGACATTCCGGTAACGGCATGGGTCTATCCCGAAAACCGATTGGAAGGCTTTTCAGATTATAAGGTAGCTTCTAAAGTCCTAAAATATTTTATAGATAACATAGGATCTTATTCCTTTGCAAAATTGGCAAATATGCAGGCCAAAACACAATGGGGCGGTCTTGAAAATGCAGGAACGATCGCCTATTTTGAAGACTCGGTAACTGGCATGAACACGGTAGAGGAATTAATCGCACATGAAATTGCCCATCAATGGTTTGGCAATTCTGCTACGGAGAATAACTGGAACCATGTTTGGTTAAGTGAAGGGTTCGCCACCTATTTTTCTATTTTGTACCTGGAGCATGTATATGGCGATGATAAAAGAAAAGATGCATTGGCCCTCGACCGAAAGCAAGTAATCGACTATTACAAACAGAACCAATCACCCATCGTAGATTTAACAATAAAAGACCCCATGCAGGTCTTAAGCATAAACAGCTATCAAAAAGGAGGATGGGTATTGAATATGCTTCGCCATCAACTAGGTAACGATGTTTTTTGGAAGGGCATTCGAGACTATTACAAAAAATTCAGGAATGCCAATGTGCTTACTACAGACTTTCAAAAGTACATGGAGGAAGCTTCAGGTGAAAATCTGGAGACCTTCTTTCAACAGTGGTTGTTTACCAAGGGCCATCCTGAAATAGAATGGGAATGGCAATACGAGCAAGGAAAGGTGAAAATCTTTTTGAAGCAAATACAGGATCATCATATTTTTCAATTTCCTCTGGAAATAGGTGTTTTACAAGGTGATGAGCTCGAAATCATTAAGGCAACTATTGACCAACAATCCCAAGAATTTATAATCAAATCTAAAATGCGTCCTGACCAAATTATTCTTGACCCAAATTATTGGTTATTGTTCGAGGAAAAATAAGACATTATATCCCAGAAGATACAAATTTATTCTACCGCTCCAATTACGCTACATACACACGAGTATTACAAAACAGCAAGAAGGGTAAAAAGGTTATTTCAACACCCTAAAACCCCTACCTAACAGCAAGAAAAACAGCTGTTTTTAATGATGGCATGGTAATGATTTCTACAGCTTTTTAGGGTTTCACAACAAATGGAACACACTTTCTTCTAACGTAAAATAATTGAACTGGTTATACGTTATGGACTAACCCTATTTACATAGGGAAATAACCACTATTCATTATGCTCAAAAAACTGCCCTTTATACTTTTACTTATTAGCTTGACAGGTTTTTCACAATCCTTCATATCTACATGGGACACTAACAATACCAGCAGCGGCTCCTCCGCCAGTAATGAAATTACCATTCCTACCAACCCTGCGTATACCTATAACTACAATGTAGACTGGGGAGATGGAAACATAAATATTGCGGTTAACGGCGACATTACACATACCTATACAACTGTGGGAAGTTACACCATTAGCATAAGTGGCACTTTTCCTGCCATTTATTTTAATAATAGCGGGGACGTTGAAAAAATAATTGAGATACTTTCTTGGGGAGACATCCAATGGCAAACTATGGAAAATGCCTTTTACGGCTGTTCCAACCTGAATTTTGATGCTATTGATGCACCTGATCTAACACAGGTGACCAATTTATCCAACATGTTCAGGGAATGTGAAAGTTTTAATGGGATTTTAAACAACTGGGACGTAAGCACCATCACTAATATGTCCGGCTTATTTAGACAGGCAAGAATTTTTAACAGGCCTTTGGATAACTGGAATACCATTTCTGTAACCAATATGTCCGAAACCTTTTATTCTGCACAAGCATATAACGAACCTTTGGACAACTGGAACACTGCTTCTGTAACCAATATGTCTGGCATGTTCCTAGGTGCTGGATCGTTCAACCAAAACATCAATAACTGGGATGTAAGCCAGGTGACCAATATGTCTAGCACCTTTCAAAGTACCAATAACTTCAACTATCCACTACACAATTGGAACGTAAGCAATGTGACCAATATGGCACGTATGTTCAATTCCTCTGCCTTTAACCAGTCCATTCCCAACTGGGATGTAAGCAATGTTACCAGCATGGCAGGCATGTTTGGCCAAGGACAATTTAATCAACCTTTAGCAAATTGGGATGTTTCTGCGGTTACAGATATGTCCACTATGTTCCAAAGAAACAGAACGTTCAATCAACCACTAAACAGCTGGGATGTAAGCAATGTAACCAATATGTCCAGTATGTTCGATGGGTATTTTTGGGACCAAGTTTATAATTTCCCTTTAGATTCTTGGGACGTGAGTAATGTAACGAACATGAGTTATATGTTTAGGGACAATTCTGCATTTAACCAAGACATTGGCGGCTGGGACGTGAGTAGTGTCACCACTATGAAAGGTATGTTCAACGAGGCTCAAGTATTTAACCAAGACATCAGTGGTTGGAATGTGAGTGCTGTTACCGATATGAGCGAAATGTTTCAACAGGCGCCCCTCTACAACCAACCACTCAACAGTTGGGCAATGGGCAATGTGACCAATATTTCAGCAATGTTCTCTAGGGCTGAAGCTTTTAACCAACCATTGGGGTCTTGGAATCTTAGTAATGTCACCAATTTTCAAAATCTTTTCAACCAGACTACCGCCTTTAATCAGGATCTAAGTACCTGGGTAACTTCTTCGGTAAGCAATATGTCCAATATGTTCAACCTGGCTACCGCTTTTAATCAAAACTTAGGTATGTGGGACATATCCAATGTGACAGTCATGACCAACATGTTATCCAATAGTGGAATTTCACAGGAAAATTATGACACCATTTTAATTGGATGGTCTGGACAAACCGTAAACTCCGGAATTACACTAGGAGCCATCAATTTACAATATTGTGATGGCCTCACCCAAAGGCAAAGCCTAATTGATAACAATGGATGGAACATTATTGGAGATAGTGTAAACTGCTCATATGTGCTATGTACCGAGATAACCATGCCCCATGCCAGTGATACCGCTACACCTGCAAATAGTGATATACGATGGAATCCAGCACCTAATGCCACAGGCTACAAAATTACGATCAGGAGAGTAAACGGACCAATTGATCAATTGGTTTATAACAATTACGATGTGGGAAATGTCGTGGGAGTAGATTTTACCAATGAATTTACGCCGGGTGACAATGTTTTTGTTACCGTGGTTCCTTATAACGCCGATGGCGATGCCACTGGATGCCAAGAAATCAACTATACCGTAGTAGAAAGTTGGGTCAACAGTCCTAATGCTTTTAAACTTACTTATGATACTAGACTTCAAAACTCTACTCAAACCACACCTGTTGATCAACTAAAAATTCAAACCACATCTGGATTTTCATACAATTACAGTATAGATTGGGGTGATGGCCAATATGATAATAATGTCACTGGAGATATTACACACACCTATCTCATACCTGGAATATATACTGTAAGCATAATAGGAACATTTCCTGCACCGCGACATGAAGAATTTAATAGCGATGCTTTCAAGTTACTTAGCATTGACCAATGGGGCACACAAACATGGGAAACCATGCAAGGTGCATTTGCAGGTTGCGAAAACATGGAATACAATGCCACGGACATTCCAGATCTATCCCTAGTTACGGATATGGGAAGAATGTTCATTGTGTGTAGAAATTTTAACGGCAACATCAACAATTGGGATGTAAGCAATGTAACCAATATGTACGGTATGTTTGGGGTTGCTTCGATATTTAACCAACCACTTGACAATTGGGATGTTAGTAGTGTTACCAACATGAATTTCATGTTTGCCAGTACGTCAGAATTTAACCAAAATATTAATAGTTGGGATACAGGAAGTGTAACCAATATGGCCCGAATGTTCAGCAGTGCTAAAAATTTTAACCAACCACTAAATAATTGGGATGTAAGTAGGGTAACCGATATGTCCAAAATGTTTGAAAGAACGGATGCATTTAATCAACCAATAAACGCTTGGGATGTTAGTAATGTCCAGAATATGGAAGAAATGTTCTACTATACTAAAGCATTCAATCAAAATATAGATAATTGGAATGTCTTATCTGTAGCAACAATGCGCAGTATGTTCAGCAATGCAAATGTATTTGATCAACCGCTAAACTCTTGGAACGTGTCTTCAGTAACCAATATGGCATCCATGTTCAACAATGCGAACATGTTTGATCAGCCTTTAAATAACTGGAATGTTTCTGAAGTCACCAATATGAGTAGCATGTTCAGCAGTGCAGATGTTTTTAATCAAAATATTGATAGTTGGAACGTCACCAATGTAACCAACATGAGTTCCATGTTCAACTACGCCCCTGTCTTTAACCAACCATTGAACAGTTGGGATGTAAACTCTGTGGTAAATATGAGCAGTATGTTCAGGGGCGCTACCTCATTCAACCAGGCTCTGGATAACTGGGATGTAAGTGCAGTGGCCAATATGAGTAATATGTTTGAAGATGCTATAATTTTCAATCAACCCTTGAATACTTGGAATGTGAGCTCCGTTACACTTATGCCATCCATGTTCGAAGATGCTGCTGCCTATGCTCAAGAAATGAATAATTGGAATGTTTCTGTGGTTACCAATTTTAACGCCATGTTCAAAAATGCAGCTGTTTTTAATAGCCCATTAAATGCTTGGGACACCGGCGAAGCCCAAAATATGGCACAAATGTTCTATGGTGCAACCCTATTTGATCAAAATCTTGATAATTGGAATACTTCTTATGTGACTACCATGCAAGAAATGTTTAGGGAGGCGGAAAGTTTTAATCAATCTTTGGATTCTTGGAACGTTGCCTCAGTAACAACAATGCAAGGAATGTTCCAAGCGGCAACCGCTTTTAACGGTAGTATTAATAGTTGGAACGTACGCGGTGTTGCCACTATGCAAGATATGTTCAATGTAGCTATAAGCTACAATCAGTCCTTGAATAACTGGCGGGTAAATGGTGTAACCAATATGAACAGAATGTTTCAAGGGGCATCTTCCCTAAACCAAACTTTTGATGCTTGGAACCCTGGCAATGTATCTATGCAGGCCATGTTTCATGATGCAATAGCATTTAACCAGTATTTAGGGGATTGGAACGTAAGCAATGTTACCAATATGCAAAACATGTTGGATGACACCTCCTTATCATTAGAAAATTATGACAATACCCTAATTGCATGGTCTGAACAAACCCTAACTCCTGGAATAAACTTAGGCGCCAACAGTCTTCCTTATTGTGACGCAGTTGAAGAGAGACAATCTATTATAGACAATTTTGGCTGGAGCATTACAGGGGATGTATTGGATTGTCCATTTCCAAATTGCACACAACTTACAGCACCATTACATGGTGAAACCAATGTGCCCGTAAACACCAATTTAACTTGGGAGCCCCAACTATATGTACGGGAATATAAGGTTTCCATCACAATTCAACCATCGGGAACAGTCATTAACGAAACTATGGTTAATAATACCACATACGAGTTTACCAGTGATTTTATGGGTGGGGAAACCGTATTTGTGACCATTACCCCTTCCAACGATACCGGTGATGCCATTGGCCCATGTGTAGAGGAAAGTTTTACCATCTCAACCAATCCGGCTACACTACCTGAATGCACAAATTTGACCGAACCTTTAAATAGCGCTACGAACGTTGCCGTTACTTCAGATTTAAGTTGGGATCCTATTTCAAACGCAGATGGGTATAGATTAACCATCGCAACCACCTCAGGAGGAAATGATATACTGAACAACTTTGACGTTGGCAATGTCACTACATATGACCATCCAACAAACCTACCCGAGGATAGTGATATTTTTATAACTATAGTACCTTATAACGAACAAGGGGATACCAACGGATGTGGAGAAGAGAATTTCCATACTGAGCTCATCCCGGTTCCGCCAGTCTGCAGCAACCTAATAAGTCCAGTTTCAGGAACAACAGGTGTCCCGATCGATACTAGTTTAAGTTGGAACGCGGTAGATGGCGCTACAGGATACCTTGTGGTTGTAGGTATTACCCAAGGTGGTATTGAGGTAGCAAATAATATCGATGTAGGAAATACAACTTCCTACGCCTTTTCCCAAAACCTGCAGGAAAACAGAACGCATTATGTAACCATAATACCTTATAACAATGAAGGTGATGCAGTAGGTTGTGCCGAACAGAGTTTTAGAACAGGAACCACCACCTTAAACTCACCCCCTTTATGCACGAACCTTTCAACACCTTTAAACGGTGAAACGGGTATACCAGTGGATACTGACTTAAGTTGGGATGCAGCAGCTAATGTAGAGGGTTATTATCTAACGGTAGGCACTTCTTCGGGAGCAACAGATATATTAAATGGGTATGATACAGGTAATGTTACAACCTTTAATTTACCAACTAATCTACCAGAAAACACTGCAATATTCGTAACAATTACACCTTACAATAGTTTTGGAAATGCCGCCTCTTGTGCTGAAGAATCATTTACGACAGAAACCATGGCAACAGTCCCAAACTGTACGTCATTGTCCGCCCCTATCAACGGTGCTTCGGATATAAGTATTTCTTCAGACATTTCTTGGAACGCCATCTCCAATGCGGATGGGTACTACCTAACCGTTGGGACAACTTCTGGCGGATCTAATATCCTAAACAATCAAGATGTCAGTAATGTTACCACTTATAACCTTCCAAACGATTTACCGGAAGCAACTACTATTTATGTAATGATAGTCCCTTACAATAGTGTGGGAATCGCGACTGGGTGTACGGAGGAGTCCTTTACCACCGAAACGGTGGCAATGGCCCCAAGCTGTACGTCATTGGCCGCCCCTATCAACGGTACTTCCGATATAAGTATTTCAACGGACATTTCTTGGAACGCTATGTCCAATGCGGATGGGTACTACCTAACCGTTGGGACAACTTCTGGCGGATCTAATATCCTAAACAATCAAGATGTCAGTAATGTTACCACTTATAACCTTCCAAACGATTTACCGGAGGCAACTACTATTTATGTAATGATAGTCCCTTACAATAGTGTGGGAATCGCGACTGGGTGTACGGAGGAGTCCTTTACCACCGAAACGGTGGCTATGGCCCCAAGCTGTACGTCATTGTCCGCCCCTATCAACGGTGTTTCGGAAGTAAGCGTATCAACAGACATTTCCTGGAACGCCATCTCCAATGCGGATGGGTACTACCTAACCATTGGAACAACTTCAGGTGGAACAGATATCCTAAATAACCAAGATGTCCATAATGTCAGCGCCTATAACCTTTCAACCGATTTACCCGAGGCAACCACCATTTATGTTACGATTGTCCCATACAATAGTGTGGGAATCGCGACTGGGTGTACGGAGGAGTCCTTTACCACCGAAACGATGGCAACGGCCCCAAGCTGTACGTCATTATCCGCCCCTATCAACGGTGCTATCGATATAAGTATTTCAACGGACATTTCTTGGAACGCCATCTCCAATGCGGATGGGTACTACCTAACCGTTGGGACAACTTCAGGTGGAACAGATATCCTAAATAACCAAGATGTCAGTAATGTCAGCACCTATAACCTTCCAAACGATTTACCCGAGGCAGCGACCATTTATGTTACGATAGTCCCTTACAATAGTGTGGGAATCGCATCTGGGTGTACGGAGGAAAGTTTCATTACAGAAACCTTACTTACAATACCTGATTGTACAAACTTAATTTCACCAAATAGTGGGGATATCAATGTGGAATTGACTGCTTCATTATCTTGGGAAGCGTCTGTCCACGCAGACGGATATCGACTTTCCGTGGGCACAACATCAGGAGGGAATGAGCTTATTGACAATGAGGACGTAAGCATTCTAACCAGCTACACATTTACCGAAAACCTATTGGAAGGCACTACCTACTTTGTAACCATTACCCCATACAATTCCTTAGGTGATGCAGTAAGCTGTGGGGAATTTATATTTACTACCGTTACCCAAGACGATACATTGTACGGCTTCTCTCCAAATGGAGATGGCATAAACGACTTTTGGTCCATTGATGGAATTGAATTACACCCCGAAAACACCGTCTATATTTATAATCGTTGGGGAGATTTGGTTTTCCAAATCCAAGGATATGATAATCAATCCAATGTGTTTAGCGGTACGGCCAACAAAAGAACCAAATTGGGGGCGAGTGAACTTCCAAGTGGCACTTATTTCTTTAACATTCAAGTTTCTGGCGAACATAATCTTAAAAAACTACAAGGTTTTGTAGTCCTAAAGCGATAACTCAATGAAGCATTTTATAAAGAATATCGCTATAACGGCGACCCTACTTTTTGCATTATTTTCATATTCTGAGCTTGAAGCTCAACAAACACCAGCATTTGCAGAATATAACTATAACCCATATCTAATTAATAGTGCTTTCGCCGGACTTGCCCCTAGCACGGAAGTTTCCTTGAGTAATTCTGGATTCTTTAATAAATTAGAGGGAAGCCCACGTAGTTTTTCATTGAGTCTTCATACTCCATTGAACAGAGGAAAAGTAGGTCTTGGTACCGGCCTTATTAGAGATGTAATTGGTGGTGTTACTACCTCTACAAATGCCTTTGCCACCTACTCCTATAAACTATTTTTTGACACCAAAAAAAATAGGCCCTATTGGCAGATTTATACTCCCAATTCCTTCTCCTTCGCCATTTCTGGAGGCATACAACAGTATCAGGATAATTTATTGGAACTTGGAATCGTGGGTGATCCCAATTTTGCACAGAACATTAATGCTACCATCCCAACTATTGGACTAGGTGTACTACTAAATCTAGCAAACTTCTATGTAGGCCTTTCTGCACCCAATGTGCTTGGGGATAAATTGGCTTCCGATGATAATTTGGACCTTTCAAATGCCTACTATAGCTACTTTGGATACCGTTTCTTCTCCAATCAATTTGAAGAAATTATGATCAAACCAAACATGTTGGTGAAATACGAGAACGGAGCCCCTTTTCAAGTAGATATTAATCTAGCAATGAGCTATAAAAATAGGTTTGAAGTGGGAACGGGGTTCCGAACCAATTCATCCATTAACCTGTTGGCTGGTATTTATCTATTCAAAAATATCCGGACTATCTATACCTATAATTTAGCATTTAATGACGCTCCATTAGGCAACACACATGGTCTAATTATCAGTTATCTTTTTGGAGAGGGTTATGCTAGGGATTAAATAGTTTTAATGGGAAAACTTATCTAATACAGAACGCTTCTGTTAAAAGAAGCGTTCTGTATTACTTAATCATTTTTAGGTTGATTATCTCTTGTTGGGTAAGATAACGCCAATGTCCTCTTGGCAAGTCCTTTTTTGTTAAACCACCATAAACAACACGATCTAACTTAGCAATTTTATAATCTAAATGTTCAAATAAACGTTCTACGATTTTCCCCCTTGAACTATGAATCTCAATTCCCACTTCCCTTTTTGGAGCATCATCAATATAACTTATAGCTTGTACCCTAACCACTTTTTCATCTACCATAACCCCTTCCTGTATTTTTCTTAGATCAGCACTTGATAAATCGCGATCAAGAACTAAATGATAGATTTTTCGTAGTCCGTTCATAGGACTTTTTAATTTTTTGGTCAAATCCCCATCATTGGTGAAAACCAACAGACCTGTATCTTCCTTATCCAATTTATCAACAGGAAGCAATTTAGATTTAGAGGCATTGGTTATTAATCCAGAAACATGTCTTTTTCCTTTTTCATCCCTAATGGTCGTAGAGAAGTCTTTTGGTTTGTTCAAAAGAATATATTCCTTTTTTACAGGATTTAGCAACTGCCCGTCAAACTTAACCTCATCTGTTAATTTTACCTTGTAACCCATCTCTGTAACGGGCTTTCCATTAACGGTAACACTCCCTGCAGAAATATAAATATCCGCATCCCTTCGGGAGCAGACCCCCGAGTTGGCTACATACTTATTTAAACGGATAGTATTAGGGTCTGACGGTTGCTTTGGCGGTGTGTTCTTCTTTATAGGTGAATTGCCCCTGGCATAACTATTTTTCCTAAAATTACCACCCTGTCTTCCTGATGCCTTTTTTCCTTTGTTGGACTCGTCCCTGCTCATAATACACCTAATTTTTTGCAAAGGTAGGAAATTGGAGTGCTGGGGTGATACTTATCTTCAACTAAATACAAAATCAAGCACTTACCTACAAAATTCGATTTAGCACCAAATCTACATCTATCAATAAAATACTAAAGACTCCGGCAACAATTATTAATTTTAAAATATTATGCAATCCTACATATTCCTTTTTTATTGATGCCCTTGAAAGTAATACAAGGAATAGAAGTAGTAATAGCACACAGCACATGAAGTAATAATTCATATAGCCCACATCAAACTTCAGAATTAGCAGCAAGGAAGGTATCAATGTAAGAAGAATTAAAAATGCAATACAAAGCTTCGAGATTTTTAGACCGTAAATAATAGGAATAGTCCTGTAGTTTTGTGCCAAATCACCAGTGATATTCTCTAAATCCTTGATCATTTCACGAGCAAGTATAATTAGGAAAAGAAACATGGCATGTACAAAAATTACTGTTTCAAAGTTTTTGTAATACACAAAAACGGCAAAGAAAGGTGTAATGGCCAAAGTGGCCGAAACAAAATTACCCAGAAATGGTACTTTCTTGAGTTTATGCGAATAGAACCAAATACCAAAAATATATGCTGAAAAAAACAATACTGCCCTAAAAGACACATAGCTTGCCGCAAAAGCTGCCAAAAAATTAAGGATAAAGTAGGTAGATAACTTAAAGCGTTGGCTTACCAACCTGTCCAACATACTCTTCCTTGGTTTATTGATCAAGTCCTTCTCGGCATCGTAGAAATTATTAATAATATAACCACTTGCTATCACCAATGTTGATGCCAATACAATTACCAATAAATTAATATCGAAGACTACCTTCCTAACTGGAAGGTCTGGGGCAAGAATGTAAATGGCCGCTAAATATTGTGCCAAAGCTATAATTAGAATATTATAGCCCCGTACAACCGAAAACAGACTCAACACCTTTAATAGTAAGAGTTTGTTCTTTCTACTAAGCATTTTGGATAATTCCTAAAAGTTGTAAACTACCTCTAATTTGAAATCTTTTAAAGCCAGTTTAGCTTTATCAATATCTTCAGTGAAACCTAAAATATAACCGCCACCACCAGAGCCACATAACTTTAAATAGTAATCATTGGTATCTATGCCCTGTTTCCATAGTTCATGGAATTTTGAAGGAATCATGGGTTTAAAATTATCCAAAACAACATGCGAAAGTTGTTTTAGATTACCAAAAAGGGATTTTATATTACCGTTGATAAAATCCTCAACACAAGCATCGGTATGCTTAATAAATTGATTTTTAAGCATCCTCCTGAACCCATCGTTCTTCATCTGTTCCATAAACAATTGTACCATAGGTGCGGTTTCACCTGTAGAACCACTATCCAATAAAAATACGGCACCTTTACCATCTGTGTTTTGACTTGGAATACTTGTAGATTCTATATTGTCCTTAGAATTAATTAGAATTGGCAAACTTAAATAACTATTTAATGGATCTAAACCAGAAGATTTGCCATGAAAGAAAGATTCCATTTTACCAAAAATGGTCTTTAATTTTAATAGTTTTTCACGTGTAAGATTTTCAAGAACGGTTATCTTATCCGTTGCATATCTATCATAAACAGCTGCCACAAGTGCGCCACTACTTCCAACACCATATCCTTGGGGGATAGAGCTGTCAAAATACATCCCGTTTTCAACATCTTCATTTAAAGCCTCCAAATCAAAAGAAACCAAAGTAGAGTCCTTTTTGGTTAAATCTTCAAGATAGATAACAAAATTCTTTAACGCCAAGTTAGATGCCTTTGCCGTTGCAGAAAAATTGTTTTCCTTTTTTAAAGCTCCTTTAAAATAATTAAAAGGGATAGAAAGACCCTTGGAGTCTTTAATGATACCGTATTCTCCAAAGAGAAGTATTTTTGAATAAAATAATGGTCCTTTCATTTGTTTGTCAACCTCTAAATATACTTAGAACTGCTATTAAAGATAATCAACTTAAGTATATGATCAAAACTCATATACGAAATTGATGAACTATTGGTTCAATTCTTTTCAAATAACGGGCAAATATGCTTTAAAGTATCTTATTTAACGCTTAGCTTTTTTGCACCAAATCCAATTCGATCACAAATATACTGTTGGTTTTGGCAGTATGCAACCAACTCATCCTGAATAAATTGAAATACTTCTGCTTTTTCAACCTCTGGATATAACACGTGAACATTAGCTCCTGCATCTAAAGTAAAACAAACATTGGTCTTAGATTTTTCCCTAAAATCCCAAATCTTATTAATGATTTCCAGGGTATTTGGTTTCATTAATATAAAATAAGGTTGACTTGTCATCATCATGGCATGTAGCGTCAATGCCTCACTTTCTACTATTTTTATGAACTCCTTAAGATTGCCTTCTTTAAATATGACTTTTAGGTTCTCTAAATTCTTATGGGCCTGTGAAAATCTTTGTTCCGCAAACGGATGGCCATGCATTAAGTCATGCCCCACTGTACTGCTCACCTGCTTTTCGCCCTTGTCCACTAATAGAATGGTATCATGGTAATTCTTAAAAATAGGATGTACCTCATAAGGATATTTAATTCCGTATAAATCTGTACTACCTTCTATATTCTTATGTTTACCCCATTGCACCAAATCCCCTTCAATACTTCTACAGGCACTCCCAGAACCTAAACGCGATAAAAAAGAAGCCTTTTGCACAAACAATTCACTTGTCATGGTTGGCACAAACTCCTTCTCCAATTCCATTAGGCAAAGTGCCAATGCAGACATACCGCTTGCCGAAGAGGCTATACCACTACTGTGTGGAAAAGAATTAGAAGTTTCAATTATTAAATGATATTGTGTTAAAAAAGGCAGGTATGAAATAACCCTTTTGAAAAATTGTTCGATTTTAGGTTTAAATGAAGGCTTAGGTTCCCCTTGAAACAACAAATCAAAAGAAAAATCTGAATTGTCCCCTGCCCTTTTCTTATATTTTAAAGAAGTAGTTGTTGCACACGCCTCCAAAGTAAAACTTATAGAAGGATTTGCAGGAATTTGATTTTCCTTTTTACCCCAATATTTCACCAAGGCAATGTTGCTTGGCGATGTATAAGAGACCTGACCTTGTTCTTTGAGTTCTTGATATTTTGATGGTATAAAATCTTTTTCGGTCATGCAAAGCGTGTTTGTGCAAAGATAGTTTTTAGCCACACCTATTAAAATAAATCCTTATTTTAGAGCAAATACTTTTTATCTTGAAAAAGAAACTGACCTACATTTCTATCAGTGTTGCCATTTGTCTGATTATAGGCTACCTGTCTAGTATTGTTACCCAAAGCTCGGTCAACGATTGGTATACCACATTAAACAAGCCAAGTTTCAATCCACCAAACTGGTTATTTGCCCCTGTCTGGTCTGTTCTTTATGTTTTAATGGGTATTTCTTCAGGTTGGGTATGGGCCAAGGGATTTCATCATAAATGGGTAAAGACTGCCCTGTATCATTTTGGTTTCCAATTATTGCTAAATGCACTTTGGAGCATTGTTTTCTTCGGATTAAAAAATCCTTTTTTAGCATTTTTGGTCATCATTACCCTTGTAATAATGCTAGTATTAACCATAAAGTGGTTTAAAGTAGTAAGCAAGCTAGCCGCAGCACTTTTGGTGCCTTATTTACTTTGGGTCTGCTTTGCTACCTTACTAAACTATAAGATTTGGGTTTTAAATTAGTTAAGATGTCATTTCCAACATCTTATTCAAGGTTCTATAGTTTCTTGTAGTCGCTATAATTTTTAATTTCCTTTCTATAAGGTTATTGTTCAATTTGGCATTTCCATAACCTAGATTACATTTCAGATATAAGCAATCATTACCAATATAGAATTGCTCATTAGGATAGCTTTCTTCTTTAAAAGCATTAACAAGGTTGCTTTCAGGTGATTCAAGAAAAAGCACAAAATAAACCCGGTTTTGCTCTAAATCATCCTGTTGGTCAAATGGATTATTGTTTAGTATCAATTGAATTTCCCCTACCGCCTTTACTAATACCGGAACCTCAAAAGCAAATTCTTTTTTGATGCATTTCTCAATCAACACACTAATTTGGCTAGGGTCAATTTCATTACTTTCAAAAACTAGATTTCCACTCTGTATATAAGTCTGTACATTTTTAAAGCCTATATCACTTAGTACTTTACGTAAATCTGCCATGGGAACCTTTTTTTGGCCACTTACATTGATCCCCCTAAGAAATGCAACAAACTGTTTCATGATTAATTATGTATGTTCTGCAAAACTATCTATGATTCCATTTGCAGCCATATACCCTCCGGTCCATGCATTTTGAAAATTAAATCCACCTGTAATAGCATCCACATTTAAGATTTCACCGGCAAAGTACAGCCCAGATAGTATTTTGCTTTCATAGGTCTTAAAATTGATTTCCTTTAAATCGACACCACCTGCAGTTACAAATTCCTCTTTAAAGGTACTTTTACCCTCTACCTTAAAAATACCATTTGTAAGTTGTTCTGCTAAATTTTCTAACTGTTGGTGTGATACATCTGGCCAAGTGCAAGATTCCTCTATTTCCGAAGCTCTAACCAAATTTACCCATAATCTTTTGGGAATATCTACCACTTTCGTACGTAAAATGGTCTTTCGCTCTACTTTTTTTATTTCTTTAAACAAAGACAACAAGCCGTTTTTATGATAATCTGGCACCCAATTTACAGCTATTTTAAATCGATAGTCATACGATTCTAAAAGTCTAGCGCCCCATGCCGATAGTTTTAGAATACACGGACCGCTCATTCCCCAATGTGTGATTAATAAAGGCCCATTGGAAAACAATACCATATTCCCATTAGATCTATTGCCATTATTTTTATAGATTATTTTTTTATCCAGAACAGAAACTTCCGCCGCAGTACTTAACCCTGGAATATTGGCAATACGTTCGTCTTTTATGTTAAAGGTAAACAATGACGGTACGGGCTCAATTATGGTGTGTCCCATATTTCGGAGCAATTCCCACATTTTTGGATTGCTCCCCGTTGTCATCACCAACTTCTTGGCAGTAAAAATTCCATTGCCAGCTTGAATATGCCATTCTTTTTTATTTTGAATGCTTTTCTGCTCGATAGCTATAACAGATACCAATTTTTTTACTTGAATTCCCAAACGCTCTGTTTCCGAAAGAAAACAATCTATTATTGTTTGTGACGAATCTGTAATAGGAAACATTCTGCCATCTTCCTCTATTTTTAAAGAAATACCTCGGGTCTCAAAAAACTCAATAGTATCACCACTAGCAAATTGGTGAAAAGGTCCTAAAAGCTCCTTTTCTCCCCGTGGATAATTTGTTGTTAATTCTTTAGGGTTAAACTCTGCATGGGTTACATTACACCTACTACCACCTGATATCCTTACTTTGGTAAGTACATCTTTTCCCCTTTCTAAGATCAGAATTTTTAGATCTGGTCTTGCTTCTGCAATATGAATTGCCGTAAAAAACCCTGCAGCACCACCACCAACAATTACAACATCATACATTAATTGACACGTTCTGGATAATTGGTTATAATACCATCTACACCAATTCTTTTCATAGCAATAATATCTTGTGGTTCATTAACTGTCCAAGTATAAATTTTAAAACCAGCTTCTCTTATTTCATTTGCAACCTCCAAGTTTAATCTCATAAAGTATGGGTTAATGGCTTCTGCATTTAATTCTTTTGCAACTGGTATGGTCTCAACAGGATTTTCATCGGTCAAAACGGCAATCCTTACCGTTGGATTTATTCGTCTCATTTCCCGTAATTCGTCCCAATTGAAACTAGAAATAATAAAATTTTCGGGTGACCAATGATGTTCTTTAATAAAATTATCCATAATAAAATTAACCTTGTCCGAAGTATTGGCGCCTTTAAGCTCAATATTTAAAGCAACTTTATTATCAATCAATTTCAATACATCCTCGAGTAATGGAATTTTATGGCCTCCATCTAAAATAAGTTGCTTAAGATCGTAGATAGTATACTCCTCAATCTTGCCTAGACCATTCGTAAGTCGATCTACGGTTTCATCATGAAAAACCACTATTTCACCACTTTTAATCTTAAAAACATCTATCTCGATCATATCAACACCCAAATCCATTGCTTTTTGGATAGAAGCCAAGGTATTTTCCGTTTCGTGGCCCATTGCCCCTCTATGACCAATAATAAGCGGTTCTTTCATATTACAAGAAATTATGAATATACTTACCAAGGTAAACAAAAGCTTATTGAACATTTTTTTAACTATTTAATTTCAAAAATATAAGATTGCAAAGGTTCTATTCTGACAGCGACATGACCTTCACCATTTTTTATATTTAATTCATTATTAGTATTATAAAGTGTATCTAAAAGAGGGTATGTACCATCTTCTAACTGCCATTCCTTAATTAGATCCACTGGTAATTTTAGGTCAAATTCAAATGATTCGTTTATATCAAAATTAACAACGATAATTAATTTTTGATTCTTTGACCAACGTACATATGATAGTACTCTATGGTTATAATTTTTAGTGAGTTCCTTATTATAAAAGTGAATTTCACGATATGACCCCATTAAGGCCTCATTGGTTATGGTGAAATTCAACAATCTTTTATAAAAATCCCTAAGATGTGCTTCTTGCCCTGATAATTGTCCACCATCAAACTTTTTGTTATTTACCCATCTTTGGTGGGCAGGAACTCCAACATAATCAAAAATGGATGTTCTTGACGGACTGCCAAAACCAGCATTTTCCTTAGCAGGCTCACCAACCTCTTGACCAAAATAAATCATAGTGGGAGAGGTACTAATCGTTGCCGATACTACCATTGCTGGTTTTGCTATTTCTGCATTTCCAACAAATTCTGGGCTTGCTACGCGTTGTTCGTCATGATTCTCTAGAAAATGAAGCATGTTGTGCTCAATATCCTGTAGACCATTTTGTACAACAGGAATATGATCTGCCCAACCATACCCTTTCATAATATGCTTTAATCCATCATAAAAATCTACCTTGTCATAGAGATAGTCCATTTTACCCTTATTTATGTACAACCTATATAGGTCTGGGTTATAGACTTCTGCCATAATAAAGGCATCAGGATTTTTCATTTTAATAGAGGAATTCATGTAACTCCAGAACTCAACCGGTACCATTTCAGCCATGTCATACCTAAAGCCATCTACGCCAAGATCTAACCAGTAAAGTGCAATATCCCTAAACTTTCCCCAAGAATTAGGAAGCTCTTTACCTTTCCAAAAATTATAATGTTCTTGATAATCTTTATCCGCAAAATCATGTGGCAATAGATCATAATCCAACACACCATCTGGTCTAACGCCATAATTAATTCTAACGGTCTCATACCAGTCATTCATATCTGGCCTAGGACTTCTAGAGCCATTTCCAGTCCATTTTGCAGGGTTTTCCACTAAAGTGGAAAACTGCAATTTATTTTTCTCCCCTCCCAAAGGTTTATAACCATCTCGCCAATTGGGAACCTCAAACTCCATATTTGGAATATAGTAGAAGCTGTTGTTCTTATCATATTCTACAGATGTAAGGTCACCAGCACCAAAATCCTTTACTCCCTTTGGATTGGTAATACCCAGGTAAGCGCGTGCTACATGGTTTGGGACAATATCTATAATTACCTTCATCCCTGCATCATGTGTGCGTTTGACCAAATCCTTAAATTCCTCCAACCTGTTCGCAGGGTCCAAGGCCAAATCTGGATTCACATTGTAATAATCCTTTACTGCATAAGGCGATCCTGCCCTACCTTTTACCACATTTGGGTCGTCATTGGAAATTCCAAATTTGGTATAATCCCTAATTACAGCATGATGCGGCACTCCCGTATACCAAATATGGGTAATCCCCAAGTCCTTAATTTCTTGAAGTGCTTTTTTAGTAAAATCAGCAAATTTACCAACACCATTTTCTTCTATGGTCCCCCACGGTTTATTGTTTGTGTTTGTGTTACCAAACAATCTTGTAAATACATGATAAATTACCGCTTTCCTTTTCATTATTTCTCTCCTCTGTTAATAACCCATTAAATGGACAATGTGTTTTTTAAAAGATTACCTTATACCACTACTAATTTATTGGGAATTAGTTCAACTTTTTTATCATTGACCCTAATGGACACTTCCCTATCCCCAATTAACTCAAAAGTAACTTTATTTGCAGTAACCCTTACCTTTATAATTCTATTCCTAAAATTAACTTTAAAAGAATAGGTTTCCCATTGCTTAGGGATTTGGGGCGTAAAACATAACTTATCATTTATGATCCTCATTCCTCCAAAACCTTCCACGATGCTCATCCATGTGCCAGCCATGGAGGTTATATGTAAACCTTCTTCTACCTCTTTATTATAATCATCCAAATCTAAACGAGATGTACGTAGATAGAATTTGTACGCTTGTTCCATACGACCTAATTTAGCTGCTTGGATGCTGTGAACACACGGTGATAGCGATGATTCATGTACCGTGAACGGTTCATAGAAATCAAAATGCTTTTCTAATTCCCCTAGAGTAAAATGGTCTTCAAAGAAATAGAAACCTTGCAACACGTCTGCTTGTTTAATATATGGAGAACGTAAAATTCTATCCCAACTCCATTTTTGGTTGATTGGTCTTTGAGTCTTCTCTAAATCCGCCACCTTTACCAAGTCCTTGTCTAAAAAACCATCTTGTTGTAAATAGACATCATAATTTTTATCAAACGGAAAGTACATTTCATCAGCTACTTTTTTCCAACGTTCGCATTCTACCGTTGTAAGCTTTGTTTTGCCTATGATTCTGTGATAATCCTCTGGGTAACCATCCTTAACTTTCAGTAATTGTTCCAATGTATATTGTATACACCACTTGGCTAGGTAATTGGTGTACCAGTTATTGTTCACATTATTCTCATATTCATTGGGTCCGGTGACGCCTAGGATTACATATTTTTCCTTACTTTGAGAATAGTTGGCACGCTGAAACCAGAATTTTGCAATCCCAATCAATACTTCCAGGCCCATTTCGGGTATATAACTATAATCACCAGTATATCTGTAGTAGTTATAGATAGCGAACGCAATGGCACCGTTTCTATGGATTTCCTCAAATGTAATTTCCCATTCATTATGGCATTCCTCACCATTCATGGTTACCATTGGGTATAACGCAGCACCATTTCCAAAACCTAATTTTTCAGCATTCTCAATGGCTTTTTCTAGATGGTTGTACCTATATTTCAATAATTTCCTAGCAACCTTATCGTCCTTAGTAGCCATATAAAAAGGTATACAATAAGCTTCTGTGTCCCAATAGGTGCTGCCACCATATTTTTCGCCAGTAAATCCTTTTGGTCCTATATTAAGTCTAGAGTCTGTACCTAGATAGGTTTGGTTCAATTGAAAAATATTAAAGCGAATGCCTTGTTGCGCTTTAACATCGCCTTCTATGACAATATCACTCATGTCCCAAATTGCCGCCCAAGCCGCTTTTTGTTTTTTAAGTAAGAAATCAAAACCAATTACGGAAACCTCATCTAAGACAGTGTTTGCCGCGGATTTTAATTCAGTTTCGTCATGATTTCTAGAAACCGTATAACCACCATATTTAATTAAGGTTAACTCTTCCCCTTTTTTAATATTTTGAGTGTATTTTAAGGAAACAAAAGTGTCATGGGATGCTCCGGTTACACCGGCAATGGAAGTGTTATTATAATGTAACGATGCTTGCATAAACGTACAAGTCTTAAAATTGGTCTTCATTGTGTGGGCTTCTATATATGCCCTATCACCAAAAACCTCTGCACTGGTGGTATTCCAGAATTTATCATCCCAGTTACTGTCCTCATTGGTAATACCACTATCCAGATAAGGTTCAAAAACCACCTCGGCATCCATGTTAATAACCCTTATTTTATAAGAAATAGCCCCTATTTCATCTAGATTAAGGCTTAAAAACCGTATTGCCTCAACATGAATTTCAGTTTCGTTTTTTAGTATGGCATTAAAACTTCTTTTATACCATCCTTCTTGCATATTCAGCTCCCGTCTATAATTGGACACCTTACATGTTGCCAAATCAATAGGGGTTCCATTTACAAAAACATTAATACCTATCCAGTTTGGGGCATTCAAAACTTTGGCAAAATATTCGGGATAACCATTTTTCCACCAACCTACACGTGTTTTATCTGGGTAATATACCCCAGCAATATAGCTCCCTTGAAATGTTTCCCCAGAATAGGTTTCCTCAAAATTGGCTCGTTGTCCCATAGCACCATTACCAATACTAAATAGACTTTCTGATGATTTTACCTGTTCGGCAGCAAACCCTTCTTCTATTATAGACCATGGGTCTGCTTTTATATAGTCTTGATTCATATTTATAAGATTGAGATTGGCTTTGGCATAAGCCCATTTCTGTAGATTATTTAAAAAAATAATATGCTATTTCACTACTTGTTCTATGCTTAAAAGTTTATCTAAAAAGCTATTGTCTATTTCTGTAAAGTCTTGAAAATTATATTTTGCTTCGACTAATATGTCTTCATGACCAATACCGACACTCACCATGCCAGCATTATTCGCAGCCTCTATTCCAGCAACGGCATCCTCAAATACAACACATTGGTTAGGCGACATATTCAAATTATTGGCAGCCATAATAAAAACCTCAGGGTCTGGTTTTGCTTTGGTAACGCTATTGCCATCTACAATACTGTCAAAATAATGTAATAAGTTTACTTTTTCTAAAATTGGCCTAGCATTCTTACTTGCAGATCCCAGTGCAATTGGCATGCCTTTATCCTTAAGATATTTAAGTATCCTAGGAACGTCCGGTAATATTTCAGAAGCATCCATCTTTTCTATATAGGCCAAATAGTCGATATTTTTATCAACCATCCATGTATCAAATTGTTCTTTTGTAGCAGCTATACCACCAATATCCAATAAGATTTCCAAACATCTTTTTCTGCTTACCCCTTTGAACATTTCATTTTGCTCATGGGTAAAATCAATGCCTAATTCATTGGCCAACTTTTTCCATGCCAAATAATGGTATTTGGCAGTATCTACAATTACACCGTCTAAATCGAAAATAAATCCAACTTTTTGTGTTTTCATAAAATGATTAATTAATTGTTGATTCCCTTTTAATCAGTGTTGCGGGAATAACCTCAGTTACAAATGTTTCTTCCTCATCATTAATATCACTTTCTATTTTCTCAATTAAAAGTCTTGCTGCCGTTTCGCCCATAATATCACCATGCTGTGCTATTGTGGTTAACCTTGGTTTAGAATATTTAGACAATATACCATCTGTAAACCCTATAAATGCAATATCATTAGGCACTTGTAAACCCATTTTTTGAACAATATCCATACAACGGATCGCAAAAATCTCATTTACACACAAAACTGCATCTATTTTATTGGATTCAAAAAATTCCTGTATCAATGAATCATCCGCATGATCATATGGTAATGTCAAAACAAGCTCTTCTTTAAAAACAAACCCTTCGTTTTCTAATGCCCTAGAATAACCCATTGCCCTAGATACACTTACATTAAAATAGTCTTCTGTAGTAACCAAGGCTATATTCCTACTGCCGGAATCCGCCAGATAGCTTACAGCCTCATAGGCAATCTCCTCATCATTTAAAATAACTTTATCGCAAATAATCTCATCTGTTACCCGGTCAAATAGTACCAAAGGAATCCCCTGTTCTGTAACTTCCCTTAAATGATTAAAGTCATTTTTAGATTGTGTTTCCGCAGAAAGGGACATAATAAAACCATCTATACTCCCATTTGCCAATAAATCCATATTAATAACTTCCTTATCAAACGACTCATCAGAAACGCATATAATTACATTATAACCTCTAGCGTTGGCATATTTCTCAATTCCCCTAAAAACAGTTGTAAAAAAATGATGAACAATATCAGGTATTATTACGCCAATATTTTTTGTTCTTTTATTTTTTAAACTTAACGCAATATTGTTGGGCCTATAATTGTATAGTTTAGCAAATGCTTGGATTTTATCTTTGGTATCCCTACTAATCTCCTCACTATTCTTTAAGGCTTTGGAAACAGTGGATATAGAAACATCTAATTCCCTGGCAATATGCTTTAATGTTATTTTTTTTTTCAACTATAATGGATATTTAAAAGATTTGTTAAAGTGAAATTAAAATTTCTTGGTCTAATTAACAATCCGCGTCTTACTTTTTAAGGAATTCACTTATTCTTATCCAATAAACCATAAAAATTAAAAATTCATATATTTGTAAAAAATTGGAAATTCGGAATCTAAGGTATTTATTATTGTCAATCAAATAAATTTATTAATATAGTATTGCTAAACCATCAATTTGAAAAAGTTATCAACACGAAACCGTTTTCGTTACCATAGATTATAGCACATAGTCAATTTTAAGAATGATTTTACATAAATTTAACAACTGAAATTAATTAACTCAACTTAAATTAACATTTTATGAAGATTACGCTACTAAAAAGGTTAGTTGTTCTTGGGGCCTTTCTGTCCTTTGGTATAGCTCAAGCTCAGGAGGTTTCCGGTACCGTTTCCGATGCATCTGGCCCACTACCGGGAGCCAGCGTTGTGGAAAAAGGGACCACTAATGGAACCCAAACAGATTTTGACGGTAATTTTTCCCTTTCTGTGGGCGAGGATGCCGTGCTCGTTGTAACCTATATCGGTTACAAGTCAGCCGAGATTGCTGTGAATGGTCAAAGTACCATTGATGTCACTTTAGAGGAAGATACCCAGGCATTGGAAGAAGTAGTGGTAGTTGGTTATGGTAGCCAAGCTAAAAAAGAAATTACTACGGCGGTAACCAGTGTAAATGCCGAGGACTTCAACCAAGGTGTAGTTCAACAGCCAGCTCAACTTTTACAAGGTAAGGTGGCGGGACTTACGGTTGTAAATCCAGGTGGAAACCCTAACCAAGCTCCAACCATACGTCTTAGGGGTCTTTCAACAGTTGGCGGTAACCAAGAACCTTTGGTGGTTATCGATGGTATCCTTGGGGGTTCTTTGGATAGTGTGGACCCTGCTGATATTCAAAATATCACTGTATTAAAAGATGGTTCCGCAGCGGCCATTTATGGCTCGCGTGCTTCTTCTGGTGTGATTGTAATAACAACCAAAAGCGGAAAAAGTGGTCAACCTCTTCAAGTATCTTACAACGGACAGTTTGGTGTATCAACAATTGCCAACCAAATTGAAATTATGAATCGTGAAGAGTTCTTGGCAGCTGGCGGTAATGATTTAGGTAGTGATACCGATTGGAGAGATGAAGTTACCCAAACAGGAATTGCTCAAGTACATAATATTTCTGCCTCTGGAGGTAGTGAAAACATGACCTATCGTATTGCTGCGAATTTTAGGGATACAGATGGTATCCTGGTTAAATCGGGTTTCCAGCAATCGAATTTCCGTACTAACTTTACGGGAAGACTTTTTGACGACAAATTAAAAGTAACCGTAAATACCGCATTTACAACTAGAGATTCACAAGTTGGGTTCAATGAAGCCTTACGTTATGCAACGAGTTACAACCCAACCGCCCCGGTTTTTGGGGACGATGCTCCTTTTGCGTTTAATTCTGCACAGTTCGGTGGATATTTTGAAACTCTTGGCTTATTCGATAGTTTCAACCCAGTGGCTATTGCTAAGCAAAATAGGAATGATAGGGGCAATACTACCCTGAACTACAATATTAATTTGGATTACAAAATTTCTGATGCGCTTAAAATCAATGTGAATTATGCGAAAGAGGATGAAAAAGAGGATTCAAATCAATACTATCCTACTACGAACCTTTGGAGGGGTAATGCTTTAAGTCCAACACGTAGAGGATTAGCAAACTTTGGGAATTCCCAACGTAATTTTACCTTGTTTGAAACATACGCTACATATACTGGAGAAGTCAGTGACTTTGTAGATTTAACCGTTACAGGAGGATATTCTTTCCAAGAAACCGACCAAAATTTTAATTTCTTTTCACTTGGAGATTTTCCTGCCGGTGTGGATTTCGACTTTAGCAACAGAATTCAAGATGCACAGGATTTATTGGAAGGTGGTCGAGTACAAGCAAGTAGTTCAAGACAAGATGATGACCGTATTATTAGAATGTTTGGTCGTGTAAACGCCACTTTTGATGATGCCATTTACTTAAACGCTGCATTGAGCCGTGAAGGTTCCAGCCGCTTTGGATCAGAGAATCAATGGGGTATATTCCCTGCGGTTGCCGTAGGTGCCGATTTGAACAAGTATTTGAACCTAAACAATGTAAACCTTTTGAAAGCTCGTCTTGGATGGGGTGTTACCGGGGCGAACCCACCACAGGTAGGGTTGTCTCAGCAGATTTATAACGTACAAAACGGAGCTGATGGGCAAAGTGGAGCCGCTACTACACAGAATAATGGTCGTGCAGCAAATCCAGATTTGAAATGGGAAGAGAAATCAGAAATCAATCTTGGTTTTGAATTCGCCACAGATCGTTTGGGTGCTACCTTGGATTTCTTTACAAGGGATATCAAAGACTTCATTATTCTTGCCAATGTTGAATCATCTGAATTTGATGGATTCAGTCAACGTTGGGAAAACGCAGGAACTCTAGGTGTGAATGGTGTTGAGCTTGCCATAAATTATGACTTGATCAAACAAGAAAACCTTAATTACAACACAGGTATCATCTTCACCCATAACAAAACTGTATTAGAGGAAAACCCTCAAGGGGATCAAGTGTTGGGTAACCTTGGAGCTCCAGGTCAAAACAACACTTTTGTTGTGCGTGTTAAAGAAGGTGAGGAAGTTGGTCAAATTTGGGGACCGGTTTGGTCTGGACAGCTTGATGCTTCTGGAACACCTATTTTAAGTGATATAAACGGTGACGGTAATTTGGTTACTGGTCAAGGTAGTGCCTTGGATGAGGATGCAGATTTTAGAATATTGGGTAACGGTCTTCCAGATTTCGAATTGGGTTGGACCAACCAGGTTTCTTTTGGTAACTGGGATGCCAATGTATTCTTTAGAGCCGTGGTAGGTCATAGCCTTGTAAACAGTTTTAGAGCCTTTTATGAACCTGTAATTGGTTCACAAGCTTCCTATAACTTTGTTAATACGGACAATGCCAATCCTAACATTAAGACAGCCCAATTTAGCGACTACTATGTAGAAAAGGCCGACTTCTTACGTTTGGATAACATGTCTGTAGGTTATAACTTTGATTTGAAACCAGACAGTTATATTAAAGGATTACGTCTTTCATTGGCAGGACAGAATTTATTTACTATCACAGGATACGACGGTATTAACCCTGATCCTAATTTGGCAGATGGTGGCGACCTTGGAAATTTAAGGTCTGGATCTCCTAATCCACTTGTTCCTGGTATTGAAAGAAGAGAAGCTTACTTTACATCAACGACCATAACTCTTGGATTGAATGTTAATTTCTAAAAAAAATACTATGAAACGAATTATTAAAATAACAATGGCAAGTTTGGCTTTAATTGCCTTTTCTTGTACTGATTTAGATGATGAGCTAGAAGACTCCCTAACGGAAGAGTTTTCGATTGAAGGTGTATCTACTGGTGAATCTGGAGGCAGCAGTGGACCCCTTTTAAGTGCCTACTCCAGACTACGAAACGGTTCTGCCGGTAACACAGGTTGGTTTGCTACACAAACCGTTACCTCCGATGCCGTTGCCGTGGGTCAAAAAGGAGGTGACTGGTTCGATGGTGGAATTTGGATTCAATTACATCGCCATACCTGGGATGCCGCCCATGAACGTATTGGCGAGACATGGAACGATGCCTATGGAGGCATTGGAGAAGTAAATTCAGCTCTTGAAGGTGGTGCATTGGATGCTAACCAAACCGCTCAGGCAAGGACACTACGTGCTTATTTTTACTTTCGATTATTAGATACTTTTGGAAGGGTAAAAATTGTTACGGCATCAGGTGAAGATCCCCCACAAGCTAGTCGTACTGAAGTTTTTGAATTTGTGGAAAATCAATTACTTGCATCTTTAGGCATTTCCTCAGTTACAGCTAGTTTGGACTTGTCTGGAAGCCCATTAGGAACTGAGGTAAATAACTACCGTATTAATCAATATGCTGCGTTGGGTCTATTGGCCAAATTGTATTTGAACGCTGAAGTTTATACAGGCATCCCTAGATATCTAGAAGCCGATTGGGCAGCATCCTACGTAATTGACAATAGTCCTTACATTCTTTGTGATGCAGGTTGTACTGCAACAAATTTGGCAAAAAGACCCGATGTAGATTCTGATCCAGAAACATTGGAAGGATATGCTACCGTATTCGCCCCTAATAATGAAAATAATCCAGAAATTATCTGGTCTATTGAATACAATAGTGTCGGTCTTGGCGGTATGAACTTCAATCAAATGACGCTACACGGACCAAGTCAATTGACCTATGGTTTGGATGCCGCTCCTTGGAATGGTTTCCAAGTTTTGGAGGAATTTTACAATAGTTACGAAGACGGAGATGCAAGAAAAGAGGCAAATTTCTTGGTAGGACCACAAACTGATTTCTCAGGTAACGCCTTAATTGATTTCGCTTCGGATGATGATGATCTTCAAGTAGTGTACACTCCAGAAATCAATGAATTGGAGCCAAATTCAATCAGACAATCAGGTGCTCGTATGAAAAAATTTAGCTTTGAAGTCTTGGGAAGACAAGATATGAACAACGATTATCCAATTATTCGATTGGGAGATGTACACTTGATTCGTGGTGAAGCCCGTGCTAGAGCGGCAGGTGACTGGAACTTATCATTACCTGACGTTAACGCCATAAGAGCAAGGGCTGGTGTAGCCCCATTAAGCTCCATCGATGCCGCTGAATTCTTGGCAGAAAGAGGGCGTGAAATGTTCCAAGAATCAAACAGAAGAACAGATCAAATTCGATTTGGAACATTTGACGATGTATGGTGGGAGAAAACCAATACAGATACATATAGGTCATTGATGCCTATTCCAATAGCTCAAATCAATGCATCTGATGGTACCTTGACTCAGAATCCTGGTTACTAATCTCATATAGTATTTTATTTTAAAAGGGTTGTTCGAAGGAGCAGCCCTTTTTTAATAAGATCTATAACTTTGCCCTGCGCAACATTTGCTCGAGAATTGACTGTTTCAAAGTATGAAGATTAAATCTATTAACTTACTACTACTGTGTATCATCCTTATATTCACTGGGCTACCTTCAAGCTGTAAAAAAAAGGCTAAAAATACATCTTCTCCACTATATATCTTGAAAGACAGCACTACTGGTGTGTTATTTGAAAATAAATTAGTTTATAATGAACAGTTCAATCCTTATCTATATCGTAATTTTTATAATGGTGGAGGAGTTGCACTGGGAGATATAAACAATGATGGCCTAGTGGACATATATTTTACAGGCAACATGGTGGACAATAGGCTGTTTCTAAATAAGGGCAATTGGGAATTTGAAGATATTACCCTTAAAGCGGGTGTGGCTTGTCCTAATGTTTGGTCTACTGGAGCCACTTTTGCAGATATAAACAATGACGGTCTATTGGACCTTTATGTATGTAAGGCCGGAAAACCGGAAGGCACCAATAGACACAATGAACTTTTTATAAACAATGGAGACCTCACCTTTACAGAATCTTCCAAAGACTATGGCCTGGATATTGAAGGGCTCACAGTACATTCCGCCTTTTTCGATTATGACAAGGACGGGGACTTAGATGTCTATATACTAAACAACTCCCTCCGTTCCATTGGCGGTTTTGACTTAAAAAAAGACCTACGGCAAATTCCAGATGAAAACGGCAATAAATTTCTACGTAACGATGATGGTAAATTTATTGATGTCACCAATGAGGTTGGCATATTCTCCAGTAAAATTGGCTTTGGTCTTGGGATAACCCTTGGTGATTTCAATAACGACAATTGGACGGATATTTTTATTTCAAATGATTTCTTTGAGCGGGACTATCTCTATATTAACAATACCCAAGGTGGTTTTACTGAAAATTTGGAAAATTACTTTGAATCTATATCTATGGGTTCCATGGGCGCAGATTTAGCGGATTTGGACAACGATATGCTTTCAGACCTAATAGTTATGGAAATGCTTCCAGCCACTGAAGAGCGAAAAAAAACAAAAACCCTATTCGAATCTTGGGACAAACAACAACTTGCTGCAAAACAAGGATATTTTAATCAATATGCCCGAAATTCCCTTCAGAGAAATCTTGGTAATAATTCGTTTCTTGAAGTTAGTAGACAAGCTAACGTATCAGGTACTGAATGGAGTTGGGGAGCTCTCATTTTCGATATGGACAATGACGGCTTAAAGGATATTTTTATCAGCAATGGAATTTATAAAGACCTTTTGGACCGTGACTACCTGGCTTATGATGCCAATGAAGAGAAAATACGAAACAGAATTGCCAAACAAGAAAAAAATGTCATTACCTCGCTTATAGACGCCATGCCCTCCCAAGCAGTCCCCAATTCCGTTTTTCATAACAAAGGTAACTTCAACTTTGAAAACGTTGCTGAAGATTGGGGTTTAAGTACTCCCAGTTTCAGTAACGGAAGTGCCTTTGGCGACTTGGACAATGATGGTGATCTTGATTTGGTAGTGAATAATGTAAATATGCCATCTTTTGTCTATGAAAACAAAACAGATACCTTAGACCACAGAAGTATACAAATCACACTTTTTGAAGGAAAATTAAGGGCAATAGGTGCCAAGGCAATTATAAAATCAGATAAAAAAATAATAAGGTATGGAGAGAACTTTGTATCAAGAGGGTTTCAAAGCAGCGTGCCTTATGGTCTCCATTTTGGAGTTGGCAACCTTTCAAAAATTGACTCCTTGATCATTACCTGGCCTAACGGAACCGTTAGCATGCATACTGATCTAAAAACAAATCAAAAATATAGATTTGACCAGCCAAAGAATGATTCCATAGCTTCTGAATCCTTAATAAAATCAGACAAGTATCCTTACCTCCTCAATAAAATTGAACCATTGTTTAGTTTTAAGCATACAGAAAATCGCTACATAGATTTCGACAACGAAAGGTTATTGCCCCATATGAGTAGTAATGAGGGCCCAGCATTTGCCACAGCCGACATAAATGGGGATGGTAAACCAGATTTCTTTATCGGAGGGGCCAAAAACCAATCAGGTAAACTTTTTTTATCACATGAAAACGGGTATGTAGAAAACGAAACCCCTTTTAAAAACGATACCGGTTCTGAAGATACTGATGCCGTTTTCTTTGATGGTGACGGTGATGGCGATTTTGATTTATATGTATGCCATGGAGGCAAAGCCTTTTCCCCCTATTCCATAGCACTCAATGACGCGTACTATATCAACACAGGTGCTACCTTTGAGAAATCCAACATATCACCAACATTTGGTTCAACGTTTAGCTCCTCGGCAGTTACAGTTTCGGATTTTGATAAAGATGGAGATATAGATCTATTTGTTGGAGAACGCTATAAAACGAACGTATATGGCATACCAGTATCAGGTTATATACTTGAAAACGATGGCAATGGAAATTTTACCCCCCAAGAAAATCCATACCTTAAAGACCTTGGTATGATTACCGATGCCCAATGGGTAGATATAAATTCCGATGGATGGGACGACCTAATTATCTCTGGTGAATGGATGCCTATTAAAATTTTTATTAACATTAAGGGAGCTCTTGAAGACCAAAGTTCCAAATTTGGATTTTCTGAGAGTTCGGGCCTCTGGCAAACGTTTGAAACTAGGGACATTGATGGAGACGGCGATATAGATATCATAGCAGGCAATATTGGCCGCAATGCCTTCTATGAAGAAAACATGAAAGTGTTCATTGCCGATTTTGATGGTAATGGTTTTCAAGAACAGCTGATCTGTAAGGAAAGGCATGGTAAGTATTATCCCATTGCAGATAAGGATGAGTTAATTTCGCAGGTGCCTGCACTCAAAAAGAAATTTCTATACTATAAAGATTACGCCCAAGCTGACATGACCATGATTTTCTCGGAGGAACAACTTGAAAATAGCTATGTGGCAGAACTTGACATGATAGAGAGTGTCATTTTTAGCAATGAAAATGGTACGTTCACGGCCAAGAAACTTCCAGAAGAAATACAGTATGCACCCATATACTCTATTGCCATAGAAGACATAAATGGTGATGGCCATCTAGATATTTTTCTTGGAGGAAATCAATTTATGGTAAAACCCCAGTTCGGGAGATATGATGCGTCAAAAGGATGGGCTATCTTTGGACCTAATAGTACTCTAAATGACAGCGAAAAAGTAATTCCGTTGTTTATCGATGGGCAAATACGCGCTTTAAAATGGATAAATTTAGAAGGAAAAAAGATATTAACGGTTACAAAAAATAATGAAGAAGTTCTTTTTTATGAATTCAAAAATAATCACTAGAATAGGTATTCCCTTTATATGTTTACTTATCTTAAGTTGTTCCTCAGGTTCAGAATATTCTAAACTTATTGAACGGGAAATGTCGACAGGCATAATCCATGACTCCCTACTTTTTGATATGAAATTCGGTCAACATAGAATGGAGTTTTTAAGCGCTTGTTGGCAGTTGAACCAGCAAGGATTGGTCTCCAATGGACCGGGTAATAAAACCGTAAAATATAAATTACCTTTAAGTGCAGACGCACCTTTGAAATCTGAAATCACTTTGCTTTTCTTTGGAGATTTCAATGATGATAAGATTATGACAGGTATGGATTTGGAATTCTTTTACAGTGCATGGTCCATATGGAACAAGAAATTACAAACAGATAAATTAGTGCCGGTTGTCATGGATACCTTGAAAAAGTGGTACCCAGGAAATGATTTCATTAAAGTTCCTCTTGAAAAGGATAGTACCCATCTCTTGGTAAAAGTTGATGGAAACCGCAGAATAGTAATAAGGCCAATAGATGACGACCGCATTTTAAAGGCAAAAATAGATGACCTTAGATATGTTTTGGATGGTAAGAAAAAGAACGATGTTGACTAAAACAATTTGGAGAATAGCAGCCATATCATTTTTGCAATTGTTCCTATACGCTTGTAAAGACAAAAATAGTGCTCCCGCTGAAAACGACACTGAAAAGGTTTTCAAGTTGCGTTCCCCACAAAGTACAGGAATCGATTTTGTAAACGATTTAAAGTATGACCAGGAATTCAACGTCTATAGATATCGCAACTATTATAATGGTGGTGGCGTTGCCATTGGTGATATCAACAATGACAGTTTGCCGGATATCTACTTCATAGCTAACCAAAAAGAGAACAGACTTTATCTAAACAAAGGCAACTTTCAGTTTGAGGATATAACGAAAAAAGCCAATGTTGATGGTACAAGACCATGGTCAACAGGTGTAAGTATGGTAGACATCAATGCCGATGGTTACCTAGATATTTATGTTTGTAATTCTGGTGACCTGAATGGTGAAAACAAACAGAACGAACTTTTCATTAATCAACAGGATGGGACGTTCCAAGAAATGGCGGCCGACTACAATTTGGACGATAAAGGTTTTTCAACACACGCATCGTTTTTTGATTTTGATAAAGATGGAGATTTGGACGTTTACATTCTCAATAATTCATACAAGGCCATTGGAGGTTTTGACCTAAAAAAGAACGAACGAAATAAACGTGATATCCTTGGTGGTGACAAACTCATGGAAAATGTAGATGGAAAGTTCATTGATATTAGCGAAAAGGCCGGTATCTATGGCAGCGTCATAGGCTTTGGACTTGGGGTTACCGTAGGCGATGTGAATAACGACGGTTGGGAGGACATTTACGTATCAAATGATTTTTTCGAACGTGATTATCTATACATCAATAACCAAGATGGCACCTTTACGGAATCGCTTGAAAATCAAATTACGGCAACAAGTATTGCTTCCATGGGTGCGGACATGGCGGATATAAATAATGATGGCTATAATGACATTTTCGTTACAGAAATGCTTCCATCTGAATATGAAAGGTTAAAAACCGTAACCACCTTCGAAGATTGGAACAAATACCAGCTAAACTTAAATAGCGGATATTATCATCAGTTTACCAGAAACACCTTTCAACTTAATAATGCGGACAATACCTTTAGTGAAATTGGCAGATTAAGTGGTGTAGAAGCATCCGATTGGAGCTGGGGAGCCCTGATATTCGATATGGATCACGATGGGCTGAAAGACCTTTTTATCGCAAACGGGGTCTATCAAGATTTAACGGACCAGGACTATCTCTCGTACATATCGAACACCGAAATTCTCAAATCCATGATTTCGACAGATTCGGTAAACTATGCCAAACTCATCGATCTAATCCCTTCCAATAAAGTTCAAAATCATGCCTATAAAAATCTGGGTAATTTAGAATTTATAAAATATGAGGATTCCGGCTTGCTTGTGGAGAGTTTTTCAAATGGCTCCGCTTACGGTGATTTGGATAACGATGGCGACTTGGATTTGGTAGTCAACAACCTGAACATGGAATCCTTTGTCTATGAAAACACCACGATGGATTCCAAGAGTTCCTACTATCTAAAGTTTGATTTACGGGGCGAAGGCAAAAACACCCTCGCCGTAGGCTCTAAAATTGAGGTGCTCCCCTACAATATCACAGTAGAAAATCAACCTGTAAGGGGATTTCAATCCAGCATGGATATTAGACCTAATATTGGATTGCCCAACAATCAAAATGTTTCGGTTATGATAACCTGGCCATCTGGCAAAAAAACCAAGTTAAATGATATTAAAGTAAACCAGACCCTTGTTCTATATGAAAAAGATGCTGAAAATGAAGCATTGGATAAATCAGGTTCTGAGATCCAAATATTCCAAAAAGCGGATGGACTTTTAGAATTCGTCCATCAAGAAAACCGTTTCGTTGATTTTGACAGGGACCGTTTGCTCAACCTTATGGTGAGTACGGAAGGTCCTAAAATGGCTTTTGGTGATGTAAATGGGGATGGCAAGGAAGACCTATTCATTGGTGGTTCCAAAGGGAACCTGCCAAGTTTATTTATTAATACCGATAAGGGATTCGATCTAAAAAAGACAACGGACTTTGACCAGAACAAAAATTCCGAAGACATGCAAAGCGTGTTTTTTGATGCGGACGGTGACAAGGACCTCGACTTGTACGTGTGTAGTGGTGGCATAGAATATTCACAGTATTCCGCAGAGTTTCTTGACCGACTTTATTTGAACGACGGCAAAGGGAATTTTGAGCTATCCAATCAAAAACTTCCCGTCAGCAAAACTTTCCACAGCTCTTCAACTGTTGTTGCTTCTGATATTGATAACGATGGCGATGAAGATTTGTTCGTAGGCGAACGCATGGTGCCGCTCAAATACGGCATGGCCTGCTCTGGGTTTCTTCTTCAAAATGATGGTAAAGGTAACTTTGCGGACATCACCAATATAGCAGCAAAGGATTTACAAAGTATAGGCATGATCACATCGGCAACGTTTCAAGACCTTGATGAGGATGGAGACAAGGACTTGATCATTGTTGGTGAATTTATGGGTATTGAAATATTGACCAACGAATCAGGGAAATTTATTCGTAATGAAGACAATACCTTAAAGGAGTTGAAAGGATGGTGGAATACCATTGTGCCAAGCGATTTAGACGGGGATGGGGACATGGACTTCGTCGTTGGCAACCATGGTTTGAACAGTAGGTTTAAGGCTAGTAAAAATCGACCGATCAGCTTATACTCTGCTGACTTTGACGGTAACGGGTTTATTGATCCCATTTTAACATTTAGAGCTGAAGATGGCCAAGACTATCCCTATGCACTTAGACACGACTTAATCGAACAAATAAAGGCAATCACTAAAAAATACCCTGATTATCAATCTTTTAAAAATGCTTCGGTCGAAGATATTTTTTCAGAAGAAGCCCTAAAAAATGCTAAAAAATTGGAAGCCAACATCCTTGAATCTGTTATACTGGTAAACAAAGGAAACTTTACATTTGAAGTTATGCCGCTTCCCATCACGGCACAATTTTCAATTACCTATGCCATTGCCGCCAATGATTTTGACGGGGACGGTGATCAGGATATTCTACTCGGGGGAAACCTATATAATGTAAAACCAGAGGTAGGACGTTATGACGCCTCTTACGGTGTGTTTTTGGAAAATAAAGGAGGATTACAATTTGAACCTGCTAAAAATGGTAAGGGTTTTAAAGTCAAAGGCGAAATTCGGGATATGGGCATTATCGACCAAAAGTTATTCGTAAGCCGAAATCGCGACTCCATAGCCGTATTTAAATTCAATTGATGAGACATTTACTAATAATAGCGGCTGCGCTCGCATTTGTAGGATGCACCAAGGAGCCAAATAATAAATCTGCTAAGGAAAAGGCTTCTATTTATTTTAAGAAAGTGCCATCAGATAGTAGTGGTATCCATTTTTCGAACGACCTCACAGATTCGGGAGAGTTAAATATTATCGAATACTTGTACTATTATAACGGTGGCGGGGTAGCCGTGGGTGACATCAACAATGACGGACTGGAAGACATCTACCTAACGGCAAACCAGAAACCGGACCGACTGTATTTGAATCTAGGAAATTTAAAATTCAAGGATATTTCTGAGGAAGCTGGCCTAGTCATGGATGCAAGTTGGTCTACAGGGGCAACCATGACGGATATCAACAACGACGGGCTTTTGGATATCTATGTCTGTAAAGTAGGTGATTATAAGAGTCTCAAATCCCACAATGTACTTTATCTTAATAACGGCGATGCTACCTTTAAAGAGGTATCCAAAGAATATGGACTAAATTTTTCCGGTTTTTCTACTCAAGCTGCTTTTTTCGACTATGATAATGACGGAGATCAGGATATGTATCTATTAAACCATTCCGTTCATACCCCTAGAAGCTATGGAAATATTTCCCTACGCCAAGAAAAAGACCCTTTGTCCGGTGATCGATTCTATGAAAACAAGCTGAATGAAGGAACTTCTTTTTTTGTAGATGTAACCGATGCCAGTGGCATTTATAGTAGTGCCCTGGGATACGGTTTAGCAATAAGTGTTTCCGATATCAATAATGACGGACTATTAGATGTTTATGTGGGGAACGATTTTCATGAGAACGACTATCTCTATATAAATCAAGGCGATAAAACGTTTAAAGAATCCGTAGCCGAGTATTTCAACCATACCTCACGTTTTACCATGGGTGTTGATATAGCCGATATAAACAACGATTTGCTTCCCGATGTCTTTTCGCTCGATATGATGCCCTTTGATGCACAAATCTTTATGAGATCTGGCGGTGAAGACTCTGACAAGGTTAATTTAATAAAAAAAGGTTTCGGTTTTGAGGACCAATATGCAAGAAATACATTTCAATTGAATACGGGTCAAGGCCATTTTGTCGATGTTACCCTTATGACAAATACCCATGCTACAGATTGGAGCTGGTCCCCTTTGGTACAGGATTTTGACAATAACGGTCATAATGACATCTTTATAACAAACGGTATCTATAAAAGACCTAATGACTTGGATTACATAAATTATTTGAGCAATATAGACTTCTCGAAATACCAGCGTGAAGAACAAAATGAAATAGAATCCAAGCTCATTGCGGCGATACCAACTGTCAATATTCCCAATGTCATTTTTAAGAATACAGGTAACTTAACCTTTGAACGTCTCTCGGAAACTTCGGGTCTTAGTCCATCTTATTCAAATGGTGCCGCATATTCGGATTTGGACAACGATGGCGACCTTGACCTAATTGTGAACAATATTAATGAAAAGGCGAGTCTTCTAGAAAATGAAAGTAAACGGGATGAGGGTAAAAGTTATGTAGCCTTTAAATTGAAAGGGAATGAAGCGTACAACAATCCCCATGGAGCAAAAATCATAGTGTATTCCGATGAGAATCACTATGTGAAAGAACTTACCACCGTAAAGGGCTTTCAGTCATCTTCCACTCATAGGCTACATTTTGGATTGGGCAATAGCAAAAACATAGATTCTATTCAAATTCATTGGTTGGATGGCAAGGTACAATCAGAAACTGGATTGAGCATCAATCAGGAACATATGATTACCAGAAAACCGAACCTAACTGATAATCCGAAAAAGGAAATATCCCAAGAGGAAAACTATGAATTTTTCAATTTTGTGCATTTAGAAAACAACTATATAGATTATGAGCGTGAGCGCCTTATCCCAGAAAAATTATCCAATGAAGGCCCTGCTTTGGCAAAAGTGGATTTCAATGGCGATGGTTTTGATGATCTCTTTATAGGTGGGGCCAAATACCAATCTCCATCCCTTTACTTTGGAAACAGCGATGGTACTTTTTCTGAAGACAAAAATACGAACCTAAAGAGGGATGCCATTTTTGAGGATGTCGATGTCACGGCGTTCGATATTGAAAATGATGGCGATCTCGATCTCTATGTAATGAGCGGGGGCAATGAAATGGTCGAAGGAAATCCCAATTTGGAAGACCGTATCTATATCAATGATGGTACTGGTACATTTGAACGCTTGGACATCCCTTTGATAAAAACCAATGGAGGTAGCGTTTCTGCGGCCGATTTTGACGGTGATGGCTATGCAGACCTGTTTATTGGCAATCGTTCTATTCCCGGAGGCTATGGACTCTCACCACTGAGCTATATCCTAAAAAATGATGGCACGGGAAAATTCAGGGTTTTGCAACAGGAAAGGATAGGTATGGTAACGGACAGCGAATGGGCAGATTTAAATGCCGATGGCTTATTGGATTTAGTAATTGTGGGTGATTGGATGCCCATTACGGTACTCATTAACCAAGGAAATTCACAATTATTGAACGAGACGGAAAAAATGGGGCTGGAAAACACAAAAGGAATGTGGAATACCGTAGCTGTAACGGATCTGGACAACAATGGCCAACCTGATCTCTTAGCGGGCAACGTTGGATTGAACTTTAAGATAAAGGCCAGTGCAGAGCATCCAATGAAATTATTCATTGATGATTTTGATGATAACGGACAGCCCGACCCTATTATATTCTATGATTTCTTTGGTAAATATGTGCCTTTCGCCACTAAAGACAAATTGTCCGAACAACTACCATATTTAAAAAAGAAGTTTTTAAGCTATACCAAGTTTTCGAAAATTAATGGTATTGAGGATCTCACGGGTAAAAAGGAAAAAGAAATCCTTGAAGCAAGAGAAGTAAAAGAGCTTCGTTCAATGGCCTATCTAAATCCCGGAAAAAATATGAAAGCTATTCCCTTACCTAAGCAGGCTCAAATGAGCAGCATTGAAGACTTCGAAGTAATCGGCAAAAATGTACTCTATGTTGGCAATTATTCTGGTTACACCAACGAATTGGGTCCCAGTACCGGCAATACAGGTGGTATTTTAAAGATAGATGACAAAAAAGTACTCATTGCTAAAAATAGACTTCCGCTACCAGCAGGTATCAATGCCAGACAAATCATCGAGATTTCAACTAACAAGTATTTGGTACTGGCCAATGATGAACAATCATATTTAGTTTCACTTTCTGAAGAATAGAAATATCCATTTTTCTCATCTAATACTTATACCACTAATATCCTATCTGTTGAATGCCATGTTGTTCATAGGTATAAAGAATTCGTAAATTGTGCTGTTAAAAATAAATTAAGTGTAATTTTACGTACATTTTTAGAAATATTTCATCGTAAAAAAGAAAAACAGATAAGTTATGTTCAGGAAAGTTTCCGCACTCATGCTTTTATTAATTTCAATTTCTTGTACCCAAGAAAAGCCAGAAAGAAATGAGCCTATCCATATAAGTCCAGAAGATTTACATAACTCAATAGATAAGGTTGTGGAGATTATGATTCATGATATCTTTTCACCTCCTGTTGCCAGTAGAATATTTGCTTATCCTAATATTGCAGCATATGAGATAATGGCACAGGTAAATCCAGAGTATAAAACACTTACAGGACAGGTAAATGATTTAACTCCCATACCTGCCATGGATACCATCCAAAATATAAATCCAGAATTGGCAGCAATGATTGCCCATATGAACATTAGTAAACAACTTATCTTCTCTGAAGATAAGTTCAATGTTCTTCAAGACAGTCTTTTTAATAAATGGAAAACCACTAATGAAATAGAATTTGAAGCCTCAAAAACCTATGGACTAAAAGTAGCAGACCATATAAAGAAATGGATGAACAAGGATAATTATAGCCAAACACGTACCATGCCCAAATTTACGGTTGATACTGATGACGCTGCAAGATGGCAACCAACGCCACCTGCCTACATGGATGGTATTGAACCTCATTGGAATAAAATAAGACCATTTTTCCTTGATTCTGCTGCGCAATTTAAGCCAGTACCACCACCACCATTTTCCATGGAAGAGAATTCTGCTTTTTACAAAGAGCTTAAAGAAGTCTATGATATTAGTAACAAAATTACGGCGGATGGTGATGAGTCTGAAGAAGTACAAATTGCAAAATTCTGGGATTGCAACCCATATGTTTCTGTTACTAGGGGCCATTTGATGTTTGCCACAAAAAAAATCACACCAGGTGCACACTGGATCGGTATTACTAAAATTGCTTGTAGAAACACAGAAGCAGATTTTAGTAAGACGGTTTATGCCTACACTAAAACTTCAATGGCCATTGCAGATGCTTTCATTAGTTGCTGGGACGAAAAATATAGGAGCAACCTAATTCGTCCAGAAACATTGATCAATCAACATATCGATGAAAATTGGCAACCCATTTTACAAACACCACCTTTTCCAGAATATACAAGTGGACATAGTGTAGTCTCCGGCGCTGCCAGTACGGCTTTGACCGATATATTTGGCGATGATTTTGTATTTGAAGATGATACAGAGCTTCCCTACGGACTTCCAATGAGGTCGTTTAATTCTTTCAATGCGGCTGCTGATGAGGCTGCTATAAGTAGAATGTATGGCGGAATACATTATCGTGCAGCAGTTGAAGTTGGTGTAGGACAGGGAAGAAAAATTGGCGACCTACTAAACCTCAAGGTACAAATGATAGAGGATAAGGCAATTGCATTGAACCAATAGAGTTAATTATTTCTGTAGTTAAAGGACTGTTCCAAATCTTCCACTTAAATTCATTTAAATGATAAGAACGTGTCTTGTAGTAATACTTTGTACAACTATTTCCTGCTCAAATTATGGGCAACTTAAAGTAATAACTGACCTTCCAAACAAACTTGATGAAAACTCAGGGATTATTTCATTTAAAGATTCTACTGTTTGGGTCATTGAGGACAATGGTAATAAAGATGAAATTTATAAGGTTGATTTTACAGGTGAAATTCTTAAGACTTTAAAAGTAAAAAATGGGGATAATGATGATTGGGAGGATTTGGCCAAAGATTCATTAGGCAATGTATATATAGCTGATATTGGTAATAACCAGAATGAACGAAAGAACCTTACCATTTACAAAATTCCGAATCCCGAGATAGAGCCCGGGGATAAAATTGATGCCAAAAAGATAGAATTCAATTATCCCGAACAAAAAGAATTTCCACCTAAAGACGATGCATTATTATACGATGCCGAGGCCTTATTCCACCATAAGAACAAACTTTTTATTATTACAAAAAACAGAAGCAACCCCTTCACTGGTGATGCATACATCTATAGTGTTCCTGACAAACCAGGAACCTACAACGCTACCTTGGTAGGCAAAATAAACCTGTGTTCTGATTGGAAGACCTGCCAAATAACTGGTGTAGACATTTCACCAAATGGTGATAAAATTGTCGCACTTAGTTATGGCAAACTTTTTGTTTTTACCGAATTTGGCTGGGACGATTTTTCAAAAGGCAAAATTGTAGAAATAGATCTGGAAACCAGAACACAATTAGAATCTGTCTGTTTTTTAAACGATACTACCCTCCTATTATCTGATGAACGCTCCCATGGTACGGGACAAAATCTGTATAGGTATACTCTTAAACCTTAGTGTTTCAGAATCCAAATCCTAGCCCAAAGCTAAACCGAGCACCATCTTCACTGTGAAACAATGCTAAATTAACCGCTAGAATATCTGAGGCATTTAGGAAAAATCCACCGCCATATGAGGTATGCCATTGGTTAGATGCTATTCCAGGAAACCAAACCCTGCCATAGTCATAGCCTGCAAACAAACCTAAAGAAGTAGGTAATATCCTAGTTCGCATCCTCCGTAGGCTATATCTTATATCTGTATTTTGATAATAGGCAGTTTTGCCAGTGAAACGTTGGTTTCGAAATCCTCTTAAACCGTCCACACCGCCAATACTTGCCCCTTGATAAAACTCATAACCATTGCCAATATTAAAATGCCCCTTCCATTTTGTAGCAAGAACCAATCTTCCACTTGGCACTAATTTATAATCAAAAGAAATACTTGGAATAACATAGCCATAATTACCTCCTTCTTCTCCTAAATTATCCTTAAACCCAGCTTCTATAGAAGTTGACATTCCCATAGTTGGAAAACTTTGGCTATCATAGTTTTCAAAAGAATATCCTCCATGTACACCAATAAAAGTATTTTGTGTTTCTTCGCCATTATTCTGGTAAAACGTATTAATAAATCTGTTCTGGGTCTCCTCTACTTCTATGGATTCATAGGATACCCCTAATTTCACTTTAGAACCCAATTGCCCCCTGATAACCAATGAAGGGGAAAATTCAAAATTTTGAATCCTCACCCTATTAAAGTCCAAATCATCATCATCATTATTAATAGTATTGTTACCATAACCAAAGAAGTTGACAGCAAAATTAGGTGTAGTAAACCTTGCTTTGACTTCTAGGTTCCATTTCTCAAAAATATGTGCAAATTCCCCAGCGTATCCCAACTCCGCCCCACCTGTAGCAAAATAATAAGAAGCATTAAATGTATGTTGTTGGCTAAATGGATTTTGACGAAACCCATTATATGTATAGGTATTTAAAACACCAATTTTAAAACCATCATCTGGATTAAAACCAACAGTGGGTATTAACTGGTTATTACTACTCCTAATGTTTAAAGGGCGATAGGTATTTACCTCATAAGCATCGGTTAGTTTTACTCTGGCCCCATTGGTTTTCTTTAAAGTATTGGGCTTGCCCTTGTATTCATAAATTACAATTCCCTTTCCATTTTCAACCTCGTAAACATCATTGTTCTGGCCTCCTATTAAGCGTACTTTAATACCACCTATGTTCTTTTCATTGTTAACCTCAAAAATATCGTCATCATCAAGACCGTACACCCATATCTCTTTGGTGGTGGTTTTTTGAAAAACCTTATCATAAAACTTCCGTTTCTTTTTTCCATCTATAATACGATACGCCTTTACTTCGATTTGATTATCATTTAGCCTATTTACTTCGAACCAATCATCTTTATCGGTGCCTACTACTACGGCATATTTGTTCAATATATCATAATAGGTAGTCGCTGTTTCATCAATCTTGTTTAATCTTGAAAGTAGAGTTTGCTTTAGTTCCATAACGGTTTCGTCACGTACTTCTTCAGGGAACATTGTAAATGCTTCATCGATAGCCTCTGGTGTTAAATTTTCTTGTAAGAATTTAGCTTGTTCAATCCACTCTTCCTTAGTCGTTTCAGAAAATAATGCAAGATCCAATACATAGGTTTTAGGGGAGGAATTAAAACCCTTAACACTTCTTATTTCCTCATTAAAACCTTCCATTAAACGAAGTCCGGGGATAATTCGTGTGGCAATGCCCATTAACAGGCCATCACCCATTTTAGAAAAAACTTGATCCCTATCCCTTGGTACCGGTCTGTAAATGATTTTCTTGCCCACTTTAAATTCTGCCCAACGCCACTGATCAACATGCCTATCCCAATCGCCAATAACCATATCAAATAGTCTTGCTTTCAGGTAAGCATCTGTATCAACTTCATACTTCTCGTCATCCCTTAAATTCTCTAACATAGCATCAGTACTTTTGAGCTCATTACTAAAACCAAAACTCGCAAGGTTACCATGGCCATCCCCAGCATGTTCTTCGATCATATATAATTCATCCCCAAAAAGTTCATTGAAACTTCCTAATTTCTTTTGTTTTGGCACATAATATAGTGTAGGGTTGGTATGATAAATCCCAACAGCATCAGATAGTTTACCAATGGTAAATGGTGCATAAGGGTGTGCTCCCGTATAAAAATCCTCCAACAACTCTTGGGTGTACGTATCTTTAAGATCTTCCAAAACATACTGGTCTTGAAATGCCATAGACTGCAAATAAAGCTCTGCACTTTTACGCAATGCCCGCATTACGTATTCTTTACCATCATTATCGGTTAATCTTAACGATTTGGATTGATGTCCACCTCCTTTTTTTATTGGAGTCAAACCGCCATAAAGTGTATCTAGCATAACTACAGGCGCGGTTACTTCTGTCCCATAGTATTTACGGTAACGATCCCCCCATATAGTTTTAAAAAAACTACTCTTCTCTATTTGTTCTTTGCTATATACTGAAGCCTTGATCGTAGGAGGAAAGTTCACAGGATAATTATTTTCTATTTCCTTTTCATCGGGTGGTAAGACTGCTGATGTAAATAGGAATTCTTCCCTACCGTTTTCATCAATACCATAATACCGCACTCTAGATGCGCCATTTTCATAAACTTCCAGAGTGGCATAACCCATTCTACCTGTAGAGAATCGCGAGCCATTTAAAAGTCTTGTTGTCCCCTTTTTAGCACCAGAACCACTAACTATTTGTGGGGTATTTTTCTCAACTATATATTGTAAGGTATGCTCATGCCCTGATGCAAATATCACTTTATTTGAAAATTGGGCCAAGGTGGTTATCTTTTTTCTTAAATCAGTATATCTCTTATTACCCAGATCTTCTATAGAAGCCCCTGAGGTTCTGCGCAAAACATTAATAAAGGTTCCTAGAATGGGGATTGGAAAAGGCAGTTTCTTAGGATAGAATTGTTTCTCTATTGAGTATTGACCGCCATGTGGCCCATAACTGGTCATAGGGTGGTGCATGGCTATTATCGTAGTTTTTTCCCTGTTGTCCTTAATGGCATCTTCCAATTCCAACAAGAATTTAGTCCTGCTTTTTATATCACATTTGTCATTGATATCTGGTCTTTTGTCCCAATTTGTTAAATACCATTCTGTATCTAAAACTATAATTGCAACTTTTTCATTAACATCTATAACTTCAATAGGGCAACCGTTTTGTGGAACAAATGCATTTTTATCGTCTAATTGCCTCTGAATGTATTTTTCCTCACGTTCCAAGCCAATCAGCCCCTCTGTATACCAATCATGGTTTCCTGGAATAAAAATAGGTTTGCCTTTAAAACTCTCCAATGTTTTAATTTGCGCATCTAAATGGCTCTTTGCTTCTAAATAGGCAATGGTGGAATCTTTAGGGTCCGGCAAACCCGCTGGGTAAATATTATCCCCCAAAAATATTGCTGTACTATTCTCTTTGGCCTTATCTAATCTTGATTTAAATGCTTTTAAAGCCGGATTCATTCCTCCAATAGGAGAAAGACCTGCGTCGCCCACCAAATAAAATGTATGCAACACTTCATCATCTAGTGATATATCATTAGCATCCTTTTCATTTACATATTTTGTCCTGTATGTTGCACATCCCGTGAACAGTAGTATTAACAAAATAGAAGCGTAATATTTTTTCATATAAATGTTCCTGTATTCAAATTTTTGTAATTTGGATTATTCAAATCCCTATTATATGTCGGAAATTCTAGAGAAAACTGAAAATTTTGTTGCAGAACTATTATCAAATAATCTAGACTCCAGGTATTTATACCACAACCTAAGACACACACAACGCGTTGTTAAAAGTACTAAAGAATTATTGAATTCGTGTACGCTATCCGACAAGGAAAAGGAGGCTATTTTATTGGCGGCTTGGTTGCATGATACAGGTTATACCAAGGGTAGCACCAATCATGAAGAACATAGTTGCCAGATCGCAAATGAGTTTTTAAAAAAAGAAGGGTATACTCCCCATTTAATTACTGAGGTATTAAAATGTATTATGGCCACCGAACGTTTTGCTGAACCACAAACCATCGATGAAAAAATCATTAGGGATGCGGACAGCTCACACTTCGGGCAAAAAAGTTATTTAGAAACCTCAGAGTTGCTAAGGGAGGAACTTAAACTTTTAGAAATCGCAGATTATAGCTATAAAGAATGGTTAAATGCCAATATTAAAATGTTTAGGACAGAACATCGGTTTTATACAGATTATGCTATTGAAAACTGGCAAGCTGGCAAGGATAAAAATTTAAGAAAACTTATAAAGGATAAAAAATCAGAAAAAGAAATTGCCAAAAAGGAAGCTTTAAAAGCTAAGTATAAAAGTGAAAGCCCCGATCGTGGCATACAAACCTTGTTCCGGGTAACTTTAAAGAACCATATTACACTAAGTGATATTGCAGATACCAAAGCGAATATTCTTTTGTCGGTAAATGCCATTATTATCTCCTTGGCACTTTCCAATTTAATACCAAAGTTAGATAACCCTTCAAACGCATATCTTATATATCCAACCATTATTTTTGTAGTATTTAGTATAGTATCTATGGTATTGGCCGTTTTAGCTACGAGACCTAATGTTACAAGCGGAGAGTTTACTAAAGAAGATGTACAACAAAAAAAGGTAAACCTACTTTTCTTTGGTAATTTTCATAAAATGAGTTTGGTAGATTATGAATGGGCCATTAACGAACTAGTTAAGGACAAAGAATATATTTACTCCTCCCTAACCAAGGATCTTTATTTCTTAGGACTCGTATTGAATAGAAAATATAAGTTATTACGCTGGACCTACACAATTTTCATGATTGGAATGGTCCTATCTGTAATTGCATTTGCAGTGGCGTTCAAATATTATGGGCCAGAAAGAAAACTCCAATTACTCTCAGAAATATTAGTTTTTTAAGGTATCCATAAGGTCCTCATAGGTAAAGGTTTTCTCAGATTCCTTGTCTGTTCTATACACTATTTCTGCCCTGATGGCCTTTAAGCCAGATACGCCTTGCAAGCCTTCTAATTCTACAATTTCTATATTGTCGGTAAAGCACCCTTTGGATTTTAAGAATTTGATATACCTTAAGTACTCAAGCTCGTCCTTTTTTTGAGAATATACAATAGCTATTTTACCAGCTTGTGTCAAGCGTTCATTGGTTCCTTTTATATAGGACTTATCTATTCTTTTTTTGATTATTTCATATCTGGCATTGTAGGTGCCATCAACATCAAACTGTTTTTCATCCATTCGGAACCTGATAGAAAGTGATGTGTTGTACACCAAGATCAGTGAGGTTGCATCTAAAGGCACTGGTAATTCTGGTTTAAGCGCATAATGGGTGTTTTCCATTTCACACATTACCTGCAACTGCCACAACCTAAGATTATTTAAGTATAGGGTGTTGAAATTCTCTTTTCCAGAAATACTTTCACCTATATACATGTTATGTTCAACACCATCTGTTTTATAGCGCTCAAAGTAATGCGGATACATATTTTGTGCCTGCTCTTGCCTTCTATCAATTACACTAGCTAATTTTTTATTGATCAAGGTAACACTCTCGTCATAATTCTTCCTATGATCATAATAAGATTCCGTACCCATGTCTATTTTAGATTCATATTCAAGAACATGTTGGGCTATTTCGGGTTCAGTCTTTTTTAAATGTGAGAATACCGGAATAATTTCTTCCTTTACAAAATCAAAAATAGCTTGTTCACTATTCGTGTAAAGCATTTCTTTAATGCTTTCTAAGTGATTGTTTACCCTAAAAATCAACTCTTCATAAATAGGGAGCTGTTTCTTTTCAAATGCTTTGTTCAATACCTCGTTAATACGCGCTAGCTGAATCATGAGGTCACGTTGTATCGCTTTATTACGAGCCTTTGACGAATCTTTAATGTCTATCTGTCCATAAAGGGGATACACGTCCTTAAATACAATTTCCTTAAAAAAAGGTTGTTTGCCCTCTAATTGATCTTTAATAAAATATTTGGCCTCTTCTTGAAATTTCCAATAAACAGAAGAATGTACCGACGTACATTCATTTTGGATAATAGCATCTATCAGGTTCTCTTCCTCTACCTTAGATCGAACAACGGCAGACACAATAAACGGCATTACATCATCTAACTTTCTTGCATTAACCCCGTTCAATGCATTTTTTTTGGGTGAGACCAATTCCAATACCCCAAGTAGTTCCCCTTCAAAAGCAATAGGGGCCAAGATAGCACTTTTAATTCCTTGTTCTTTTAATCCTTTATAAGGATCCATGCCACCGGATTTTTCATAGTTCTTATCGACATCTGATATTGCAAAATAGGTGCTTTCCTTAATGAGCTTACCATAAGAATATTGACAAAGGGCATTATTACATATTTTAGCATCCTCTCCGTTAAGTATAAAACTGCCCATCCCCTTGCCATAAACAGGTTCAAATTGGTCTTTTTTGGCATTGTAGGTTACAAAACCAACCTGTATCCCTGGTGACCTAAAAAACGATTTAAACGTCTCCTGTAGATTTATCATGAAATTATCACTGCCTCTTTTATCACTGGCAATCAATTCAGATTTAATTTCAGATATGGAGTGTTCAACCGTAACATCGAACATATTGGATATAACAAAACCTTTGGATATAAAACTGTCTGGTGGAATTTTATCCATCCAAAGATTTAAATCATTGGGATTCTCTAGAAGTTCATCAACATCTTCCTGTGTGATTTTTTTCGAATTTTCTGTAGGTAAAATTTCAATAAAGTCTGCATTATATAAAATTCGATAATGGCGCATTACCCCGTTCGCATCAGGAATATCATAAAAATAAGGCCTGCTAAAATCTAAATTGAAACCATAGTGGTACTTAAGAATAACTGTACAGCCCATGATATAATCCACCCCTTCTTCCTGGTTTCGAATTTGAGGTTCAAAACCTTCGCCAGCATCCTTGACTATCTGTTGAAATCGTTTAGAAGATGCAAAGAAAAAATCAAAATAAGGGAAAGACGCCACCTTAATTTCATTTTCACTAAGAATAGGAGAAAAGCTATCTTGTAAGACAAGATCAATAACATCTTTATATTTCGCCAACAAAGAGGTATCCCAAAAACCTTCCCTAAGTTCTGGATAAGGTTCTTGTGCCTTTAAAACCTCCTTGGCCCTGGCTGCAACTTGGTCATCCCCTTTACTCAATACATCATATTTTGATAATAGTTTATCAAAACTTATTAGATGCTTTAATGGCCTTAGTTTGTGGTTTCCTTTTAACATACTTCTTTTAGTCTCCCAATTATCTGTAAAATTACAAAAGCTAGTGTAGTTTTTTGTTAAAAGATTATGTTCTGGATTAGCCTCTTTTTCGGATATTTATGCAAACATATTTAATGTCCTCTTCTAAAAGACTTTCTAGGGCCTACCAAAATGCCAAGACCATTTCTTTTGATGACACCTCTAAATTTATATTATTTAGCGATTGTCACAGGGGAGATAACAGTTTTGCCGATGATTTTGCCAATAACAGAAACATATACTTTCATGCTTTAAGTCATTACTACAATGAGGGTTATCAATATTTTGAATTGGGTGATGGCGATGAACTTTGGGAAAACCTTCATTTCGAATCTATTTTTGAAGCCCATAAAAATGTTTACCAACTTCTAAGAAAGTTTCATTTAGACAAAAGACTGCATATGATTTGGGGCAACCATGATATGGTCTATAAAGACAAGGCTTATGTAGACAAACATTTATCCAGCTATTTTGAACCTATTGACAATACTGATAAGGAACTTTTTGAGGACCTTACCTATAATGAAGCCATCATCCTTAAACATTCCAAAACCCAACAAGAAATTTTTTTAACCCATGGCCACCAAGCAGATTGGTGGAACTATACCTTTTGGCGCTGGGGCCGTTTTTTGGTGAGGGTACTTTGGAAACCCCTACAAGTGTGGGGTATTGCAGACCCGACCAGTCCCGCCAAAAACTATAAGGAGCTTATAAAAATTGAACGTAGAATAAAAAGATGGATTCTTAATAATAAGTTACTTATAACCATTGTAGGCCATACCCACAGACCACGTTTTCCGGAACCTGGAGATATTCCCTTCTTTAATGATGGCAGTTGCGTCCACCCTAGAAGTATTACAGGTATAGAAATTGAAAACGGACAAATATCTTTGATAAAATGGCACATAGACACCACTTTGGATGGCACTTTAAAAGTGGTGAAGGTTTTGCTGGAAGGACCTCAAAAATTGGTGGACTATTTAGAAAAAAATTAACATTGGACCATTTAGATAAACTTATAGAAAATATTCCTTTAAGACATAATTTCATTTCTACCCTCATGTTTTTAGGTGTGGTACAAAGTTTTTTTCTAGGGTTTGTTCTTCTTATAAGGTCCAAAAAAAATCAGGGAATAACATGGTTTGCTGTTACCATGTTGGCTTCAGCTCTAGTTTTCTTGGATGTATACCTTTGCTATACCGGTTTAATTAAAAATGTGTTGTTTCTTAATGATTCTACAGAATCTTTGGTGCTCTTATTGGGGCCCACTATCTATTTCTCTATTTATGTTTTCTTAAAGAGACAAAATATGGTATTAGGAAAACATTGGTGGCATTTTGTTATTCCTACTGGTTATTTACTCTCGCAAATCCCATTTTATTTGGCACCCCTATCGGTCAAATACAACGCTTATTTAGGAGCATACTACTCAGATTTACCAATTGCAAAAGTTAGAGAATCTTTTGATTACAGTTATCACTATATCAAGGATACTTTTGATTGGTTAGTGCTTTTCAGTTTTCTACTTTATGTAATTTTATCCTTGAATCTTGTCTGGAAAGAAAAATCAAGGTTACTAAGTATCGGGACAAATAGCATTTCCAAAAAGTATATTTTTACTAGAAACACAGTAGCTGCTCTTTCCCTGTTATTGTTTATTATTTTTCTGGTTTTCTACTCCTTTGATGATGATAGCGGCGACCATTACTTGGCCATTTTTCACGGCTTCCTAGCATTTCTCACCACTTATGTTTTACTTGCAGAATCCCAATTTTTTGAAAAATCATGGATTGCCGATAAATACGAAACATTAGGTTTAACCAAATCAGATTTAAACCTCGAGGTCATTGAATCCTATATAAATGAAAATAACTACTTCCTAGAGCAGAAAGCATCTTTAAAAGATTTAGCATCGATGTTAAACACACATCCAAATCAAATTTCAAAAATAATCAATCAGGGAAATCATTCTAATTTTAATGATTTTATAAATCAAAAAAGAATAGCCTTTTCTAAAGTAAAATTGGTTGATCCAAAATTCTCCAACGTTACCATTGAGGCCATTGGAACCATGGCAGGATTTAAATCTAAGTCTGCTTTTTATAATGCTTTTAAAAAGCATACAAATACTTCTCCTTCTGCCTTTATTAAATCTTTTTCTCCAAAATTGTAATTCAGGACAGGAATAGGGAGTTGAAAATTTGTACGATAAACAAGGGGGTTGATATTTGTCTCAAAAATAAAAATCATGGAGAAAGCCCTAAGAAGGTACGATTTGGATTGGTTACGTATTATTGTATTTGCATTACTCATTTTTTATCATGTAGGTATGTTTTTTGTCCCTTGGGGATGGCACATAAAGAACAACCATACTTATGAATGGTTAAAATGGCCCATGCTTTTTTTAAACCAATGGAGACTTCCCATTCTTTTTGTAATATCCGGTATGGGTACTTATTATGCGTTCTCCAAGAGAAGTCTTAGGCAGTTCAGTTGGGAACGTTTTAAGCGCTTGGGAATTCCTCTCGTTTTTGGAATGCTATTCATTGTACCTCCACAGGTTTATTTTGAACGCTTGGCAAACAACCAATTCACTGGTTCTTACTGGAAATATTTTTTGTCCGTACCCTATGACGGTATTTATCCTGAAGGTAATCTTAGTTGGCACCACCTTTGGTTCCTTCCTTATCTATTAATTTTTTCCCTTTTATCAGGACCCATATTTATATATTTAAGAAAAAACGAAATCGGTTTCCTCAACGGGATCAAAAAATTCATTAGCAAACCTTTTGGACTATATTGGTTTGTAATTCCGCTTTACTTATTGGAAGCGTTTATGGAACCTTTTTTTGATATCACCCATGCTTTAATAGACGACTGGTTTAATTTTAGTTTCAGCCTGGTGCTATTTTTCTATGGTTTTATATTAATTTCCACGGGTATTGTATTTTGGAAAAGTGTGGACAAAATAAAATCGAAGGCGATGGCATTAGGTATGTTCACATTCTTTAGTCAAATTTTTATTTGGGTATTTCTAGAGGACGGGTATGTGGTTCATTTTACCGAAGCCTTACTTAAGGTCTTAAATATCTGGTCATGGATTTTGGTGCTTTTTGGTTATGCTGCAAAATACTTAAACCGTAAAAATAATTCTCTTTCCTATTTCAATAGGGCGGTTTATCCTTTTTACATTCTACACCAAACCATTACGGTTATTTTGGCATATTATCTTATGGATATTTCCTGGGGCATATTTCCAAAGGCCACCCTTCTTATTTTAGGAACCTTTGGGCTTAGTTGGTTGATCTATCATTTTTTAATACTAAAAATTCCCTTGCTTCATCCTTTATTTGGATTAAAAAAGATACGACCGAAATAAACTAAACTCTCTTCGCCAATGTCTTCAATGCAACAACGAATGCATTGAGTTCTTTGGTGGTGGTATAAACATTTGGGGTAATCCTACAGCCCTTAACATTTGCATAATCGATCGCCACGGTAAATATGTTGAATTCGTCCAATAAGCTTTTGGCCAAGTCCGCCGGTTTCATGTGTGCTATGCCCACATTGGCAATACCACAGCTGCGGTGCTGTTCCTTAGGTGTATTCACTACGATGTGTTCCACATCCCTAACAGAATCGCTCCAATACCGTTGCAAATAACGGAGCCTTTCTTCTTTTCGTTTTAGGCCGATGTTTTCCAAATAATCAATGGCATCGTTTATGGCCAAATCGGTATGTACAGGCAAAGTGCCTGTATGGTTAAGACGCTTTATTTCAGATATGTCATCGCTATAATCAGCAAAAAGCGGCCAAATTTTGGCAATGTGTGGTTTTGCTACAAACAACATGCCGCTGCCCAAGGGTGCACTTAGCCACTTATGGAGGCTACTACCATAATAATCACATCCAAGTTCCGCTATATTCACATCGATATGACCAACACAGTGTGCACCATCAACCATGACTTCCACTCCGTGTTCATGTGCCATATCGCAAATTTTACGAATAGGAAGAATATGACCCGTAATGTTCACCATATGGCATACCATCATTAATTTGGTTTTAGATGTAATCGCGTTTTCATATAGAGTAACGATTTCTTCATCGGATTTTGGATGATTAGGGACATCCACAACTTTGGTTATAATCCCGTACCTTTTTACCATTAATTCAAAATGATCCTTCATTGCTCCATAATCCTGTGTGGCATAGATGGCCTCATCACCCTTTTGCCAAGGATAGCCCCCGATTATTAAATCAAGTGATTCTGTGGTATTTCGAGTAATAATGAGTTCTTCCGGGCTGCTACCAACTAAAAGGGAAAGGCGGTCCCTAACTTTTGCCTTGTTCTCCCATTGCACGGTCCTCATATAATAGGATGCTTCATAATTAACCATTTTTAAATGATCAACATATTTGTTCATTGTGGGCACTGGAATAAAATTATAATACCCATTTTCGAGATTGATATAATCTGGTTTCAATAGATAGTCCTCTCGTATTCGTAACCAAAAATCATCATCGGTAGATTCTGTATATAGTTTATCAATCGTGGTATCCTGAGCTGAAAAGGTATACGGTAAAAACGGGGTAACCAAGGCCGCCTTGCCTACTTGTCCTAAAAACTGTCTTTTGTCCATCTTATTGATTTTACTGAAGCAAACACTCTGTTTTGCCCTTCTAATTTATAGCTTGTTTAAAATTATCAAATAAGTTAATACCTCATCCTTTATATGGAAAAATTAAAAGATTAGTTAAAGATTGCCAACAATTACAAGGTTTATATTAAGAAGTATTTAAAATAAATGACTTTTTTTAGTAAACCCAACGCTAAATGAGAAATTTATTGTGACTTATGCTATAGTATCGTTTCTAATATGATTATAACCTAAAAACATAATTATGAAAAAATTAGTTGCAGAATTTATTGGCACACTCTGGCTAGTACTTGGTGGTTGTGGCAGTGCCGTTTTAGCAGCAGGTTTTCCTGAATTGGGAATTGGATTTGTTGGTGTTTCCCTTGCATTTGGTCTAACCGTAATTACCATGGCCTATGCCATTGGTCATATTTCTGGGTGCCATCTTAACCCAGCAGTTTCAATAGGCCTTTGGATAGGTGGACGATTTGAGGGAAAGTACGTTCTACTTTATATTATTGCCCAATTGATGGGTGCCATTGTTGGTGCAGCAATACTGTATATTATAGCCACAGGAAACCCAAATTTTGAACTAGGAAATTTTGCAGCTAATGGTTTTGGGGAACATTCACCTGGTGGCTACGGTATAGTTTCCGCTTTCGTAATAGAAATAGTTTTAACCTTTCTCTTTCTATTTGTTATTCTTGGTTCTACCAATATCAAAGCTCCCAGAGGATTTGCTGGTTTAACGATAGGTTTGTGCTTAACCCTGATCCATTTGATCAGCATACCGGTAACAAATACTTCTGTAAATCCTGCACGTAGCACTAGTCAAGCTTTATTTGTGGGTGATTGGGCTATAGAACAACTGTGGTTATTTTGGATTGCCCCAATAATAGGGGCCGTAATTGCAGGATTAGTATATAAATTTGTATGTCCAGAAATTAAGTAGTAATCTAGACAAGTTGATGTAGTTTAATACGCGTTCTTTTCCCTTTCGAACAAGATGCGTTTATTTTTTAATGGTATATTTAAGGTCAAATAATTATTTAACCAACCTTTTTATCATGCCACTATTAATAGTAATCCTAGGAATACTTCTCTTGTTCCTTTTGATCGCCAAGTTCAAACTCAACGGTTTTATAGCATTTATTCTTGTCTCCCTATTTGTAGGGATTGCCGAAGGCATGGACCCTATAGCCGTAGTAACTTCCATTCAAAAAGGTATAGGAAATATACTTGGTTTTTTGGTGCTGATCTTAGGTCTAGGGGCTATGCTTGGAAAATTAGTGGCGGTAAGTGGAGCCGCTCAAAGAATTACGACTAAACTCGTGGATAAATTTGGCAAAAAAAATATTCAATGGGCAGTTGTGCTCACAGGGTTTATTGTTGGTATACCTATGTTTTACTCTGTGGGTTTTGTTATTTTAGTACCGTTGGTTTTTACAATTGCTGCCGCCACGGGACTACCATTACTATATGTGGGACTGCCAATGCTTGCCTCCTTGTCCGTTACGCACGGTTACCTACCGCCACATCCCGCCCCGACTGCGATAGCAGCTACCTTTAATGCTGATATTAGCAAAACCTTACTATATGGCATTATTGTGGCAATACCAGCAATTATTGTTGCAGGTCCGTTGCTGTCAAGAACCATGAAAAATATAAATGCAACTCCTTTAAAGGAATTTTTAAATCCTACTATTCTAAAGGACGAAGAGATGCCAGGAACTGGGATTAGTATTTTTACCGCGCTACTTCCTGTAATTCTTATGGCGGTTGCGGCCATAGCAGAATTATTACTTCCTTTTGGATCAAGCATTAAAAAAGTTTTGGTCTTTGCTGGCAACCCAGTTATGGCAATGCTCATCTCGGTTCTGGTAGCCATTTATACTTTGGGTCTTGCCCGTGGTAAAAAAATGAAAGATGTAATGGAAACCGTTGGAGGGGCCGTAACTGGTATCACCATGGTTTTATTGATAATTGCAGGGGCCGGTGCCTTAAAACAAGTTTTAATAGATAGTGGTGTAAGCGACTATATTGGTGAAGCGTTAAAAGATTCCTCAGTTTCTCCATTGATACTGGCGTGGTTGATAGCTACGATTATTAGGGTTTGCGTTGGTTCTGCAACCGTTGCGGGTCTAACGGCCGCTGGAATTGTTTTACCGCTAATAGAGGGAACCGGAGCCAGTGCGGAATTGATGGTTTTGGCCATTGGTTCTGGAAGTCTGATGCTATCACATGTTAACGATAGTGGGTTTTGGTTATTTAAAGAGTATTTTAACCTTTCCATAAAGGACACCATTAAATCTTGGACCCTCATGGAAACTACTGTTGGAATCATGGGTTTAGTTGGTGTTTTAATATTGAATCAATTTATTTAAAAATCAAATGAATATTTCAGAAAGAATCAAGGAACTAGGTCTACTATTACCTCCAGCACCGCCACCGGCTGGATTATACAAACCAGTGCTGGTGGTAGACAATTTTCTTTATGTATCAGGGCAAGGACCAGTACAACAAGATGGATCTCTTTATACTGGTCGTGTGGGTAAAGATTTGGATTTAACAGGTGGTAAAATTGGTGCCAGACATGTTGGCTTAACCATGCTCTCTACCATCATTACCCATTTTGGTGAAATAGACCGTATAAAAAGGTTGGTAAAGACATTGGGTATGGTTAACTGTACTCCAGATTTTAAAGACCATCCTTTGGTAATTAATGGTTTTAGCGAACTAATGTCTGATGTTTTTGGTCCTGAAAACGGTGTTGGGGTAAGAAGTGCTGTTGGAATGATGCTTCCCGGTAATATTGCCGTGGAAATTGAAGCCATGTTCGAACTACATAAATAAGAAGTATGAACCAAGACAAATGGTATGTGTTGAAAAATACACAACAAGTCATATCCCCATCATTATTGGTTTACCCAGATAGGATTGAGCATAACATTCAAACCATGGTAAAAATGTGCGGCAACGCAGATAAACTCCGCCCACATATAAAAACACACAAGTGTGCTGAGATTATTAAAATGCAAATGGACCAAGGTATTGATAAATTTAAGTGTGCCACCATTGCAGAGGCAGAGTTATTAGCAACTACAGGTGCTAAAGATGTTTTACTGGCAATGCAACCTGTAGGAGCTAATATGCACAGGCTCGTTACACTTATAAAAACATTCCCAAAAGTTCATTTTTGCGCTTTGGTGGATTCCATGGCAATAACCAATCAGCTAGCTATTCTAGGAAAGGAGAATGACTTAAAGATCAGTCTTTATATTGATTTGAATGTTGGCATGAACAGGACAGGAATTGCACCTGATATATATGCCTTTCAACTTTACACAGCAATTTCTGAACACCCCAATCTTCACATTGAAGGGTTACATGTTTATGATGGCCATTTACGAAACCCAGATGCTACCCAAAGGGAGATTGATTGCAACAAGGCATTTAAAACGGTGTTGGACCTAAAATCCCGAATTATTAATGCAAATCTTCCAGAACCAATTATCATTGCTGGTGGCTCACCAACATTTCCTTTTCATTGCAAACGAGAAGATGTAATTGCAAGCCCAGGCACAACTTTATTATGGGATGTTGGTTATGGCACCTTATTTCCTGAAATGGATTTTTTACCTGCAGCAGTTTTGTTAACTAGGATAATCAGCAAGCCAAAAACGGGTATCCTATGTTTTGATCTTGGCCATAAATCCATAGCCCCAGAAATGCCCTTTCCAAGAGTGATGTTCTTAACCTTGCAACATGGTAAACAGATAAGTCAGTCTGAAGAACACCTAGTTGTAGAGTACGATGATCTCAATATCCCAGAAATTGGCGATATACATTATGCCATACCTAAACATATTTGTCCGACAGTTGCTAAATATGAGTATTTACAGGTAGTAGAAAATGGTGAGATAATAGGACAATGGAAAGTAGCCGCACGTAATCAAAAAATTACCATTTAATATGTTCATATTTGATGCCCATTTAGACCTATCCATGAATGCCATGGAATGGAACCGTGATTTACGGTGGCCGGTCAAAACAATTCGTAATAGCGAAAAAGGAATGGTGGACAAACCTGATCGTGGCAAAAACACGGTTTCCTTAGATGCCATGCGAAAAGGGAATATTGGACTTTGTGTGGCAACACAAATTGCACGCTATGTGAAACCACAAAACCCACTTCCCGGCTGGAAATCCCCTGAACAGGCGTGGGCACAGACCCAAGGTCAGTTGGCATGGTATAGGACTATGGAAGACACAGGTGATTTAAGACAAATCACCAATAAAAAACAACTACAGGCCCATCTTATAGAATGGGAAAATGATAATATCTTAACCCCTATAGGCTATATGCTTAGTTTGGAGGGTGCAGACTCAATAGTAAGCCTCAAATATCTAGAGAAATCATATGAACAGGGACTTCGCGCTATTGGCCCAGCACATTATGGACCAGGCACCTATGCTTTTGGCACTGATTCTGTTGGTGGTATTGGGAATAAGGGAAAAGCGCTTTTAAAGGAAATTTTCCGATTAGGATTAATTTTAGATGTTACCCATTTATGTGACCAAAGTTTTTGGGAAACAATGGATGTATATCAAGGACCTCTTTGGGCAAGTCATAACAATTGCAGGGCATTGGTGGATCACAACAGGCAATTCTCAGATGAACAGATTAAGGAAATAATCACCAGAAATGGGGTAATTGGAGTAGTTTTAGATGCATGGATGATGGCTCCTAATTGGCAAAGAGGCGTTACCACGCCACAATCTGCAAATGTAAGTCTAAGGCAAATGGCAGATAACATAGACCATATTTGTCAAATAGCTGGTAATGTTCAACATGTAGGAATAGGATCAGATTTGGATGGGGGCTTTGGAACGGAACAATCTCCTTATGATTTAGACACGATTACCGACTTGCAAAAAGTCCCGGAATTACTATCAATAAGAGGTTATAGCGCTATAGATATTGAGCAAATTATGAATAAAAATTTTGTTCAATTCTTGCATAAGCACTTGCCCGAATAACTCCGTCATTTAATGTTGGTTCAACGATTTTAACAAGGTCTTAAATACCCGTGGCAGGGTATTTGTTATCTTTATTCCAACTTATCAAAAAAGATGAAAAGTAAGAACGTCTTATTTTTAATTTTGTGCTTTCTTTCCTTTGGGTGGGCCATGGCACAAACCGACCTACCTACAAAAAAACCTTTAAAAATAGAGGCCGCCAATAAATTGGACCCAAAAGGAAGTGCCAATACCGGCTCTGTTTTAAATATTCCATCGGTTATTAAAGACCAGCCAAAATTGGATATGAGAGACCCCAACCCTGTTAAAATGTTACCTGATGAGGAACTAGTACAGGCTGGTACTGGACTTAAAATAGACCCGAGAATTGGACCCGGGGAAAGATTGGGTGGTTCTGGACAATATTTTGCAGATCAATATTTAGGCGATGTTAAAAGTAATGGCAAATATGTTGGTATCGTTTGTAGAGATCATGAATACGTAGACGGTGACCGTGTGAAAATTTATGTGAACGATATGGTAGTTGAACCTAACATGCTGCTTACTGGTGCTTTTAAGGGTATAAATGTTGACCTACAAAAAGGTTTTAATAAAATTGATTTTGAAGCACTCAACCACGGTTCCTCAGCCCCAAATACCGCACAAGTTGACGTTTATGACGATACCGGGCAATTGTTATATTCCAATAAATGGTTGTTATCCGCAGGATCCAAGGCCACGTTGATTGTTACTAAGGATTAAGACTATTTCAATTCTCCCGGATGGTACCTTTTTTGGGTACGATTTAAAACATCCTCTCTATAAAAAGCGACATCCTTCCACTTTACATTGATATATCTTTCTGTTTGATCGTCAAAATGTGGGGATGTAGGATCTCCACTTTGTCCGCCGGCTAAAATTGTCTTGGCCTTAACTTTATCCCCAAATTCCACCACGGCAGCAAAACTGTTACCCCGTGTACCATAGATTTTTTTAGTGTTGTTGGTATACCGAGCTCCATAAGCGGCCAAAGCACCCCAAGTACCAGATGCAAAACCTACGCCTACACTTGGTAAACTGTCGTTAAATGCTTGGTGAATATCACCGTTTATTCTTTGATATCTATTTACTTCTCCCCAAGGCATTTTCCATGTGCCAAAATCTTCAACTAGCTGATCAATGGTAGCTTCAAAAATTTGTAACTGCTCGCCAGGTTCACTTCCCCAAAACTGAACACGTTCCATGGCAGTCATACCTTCTTGAAATTTTCCTTCTTTATAATAACGTGAGCCATAAAAATGCGCCAGAGTCATAGCAATTGATTCTTTGGATGTTTTATAATCCCAATTTTTCAGTACTTCAATAGCCTCTCTCAGTTTTGGATTTTTATCATCATAAGAATTAAAAAATTTTACCAATCCTGGAATCAAGGTTTTGAACGCAGGCAGATATGGGTCATGGGCTAAACGTATTAAACTATCAATGGTATACCCAGTTCTGTTGGTTAATAATTCAATAGCATGTACGCCTCTGAAGTTTTCTTGGTCCCTTGACATATAATAAGGGTAATTTTCCTTTTTGGGACTATACTCCAATGCAGAAGTGTATGGAGTAGAATTACAATTCTGGATCCATCCATTTTCTGGATTCAATACCAAAATATTTTCATCCACGGTATGTAACCCTTGCCAATCGGTCTTAGGATTACTACCATCAACGGGCTCTGAATAATCAAAGGAAACATCTCGTCTTGGAACAAAATTCCCATGAAAATAAGCAATGTTTCCCTCAGCATCAGCATAAACTGTATTATTGCTGGAATTGGTACGGATATCCATCATTTCCCGAAACCCTTTATAACCTTCTTTTTTGGTACGCACAAAGGATTGTTCTAACGCCTTAATGGGCTCCCACATCATGGCAGAAGCGGTCCATTGACCATCAACGGCATGTGTTATAGGCCCATGATGGGTCCTGTACATTGGAAAGATTTTTTCCTTAATTAAATTCCCATCCTTATACCTTAAGGTAACGCTTGTTGAATCTACTTTTCTTAATTCCTCACCATATTGATAAAACAGATTATCGTTGTTTCTAATTATGGTCTCCTTGAATTCATCCAATACATCGGTATAGGTAGATGTATGCATCCAACCCGTTTTCTCATTAAAACCTTGATACACAAAAAACTGGCCCCAAGTTACAGCCCCGTACGCATTTAACCCTTCCTCTGAAACTACGTGTACTTCCCCTCTAAAATAAAAAGAAGTGTGCGGGTTTATCAGTAACATGGCATTACCAGATTGTGTCAATTTTCCAGAAATGGCAATTCCGTTAGACCCTTGAGGTTCTTCCAATTCCTCTTTTTTTTGCAATTCTTTAATCTCCATTTCAGGAATTTCCATCCCGCTTTCATAAAAAGCCTTTATTTTATTTACTCGTATACGTTCAATATCGCCCCCAATACTGCCTTCACTAAAATACATAGGCATCCAAGGTTCAAAATGTGTCAATAATTTTGGCTTTACTTCAGGATGCGTATATAAATAATAGTTAATTCCGTCCGCAAAGGCATTACAGAGTTTTTTCAACCAAGCCGGGCTTTTTTCATAATTCAACTTGGCTTCCTCTTCTGTCATAAATAATTTGGCCCTAAGATCGCTGTACAAGGCCTCTTCCCCTTCTACCTCGGCTAAACGCCCTGTTGCCCAAATATAATTTTGTTCCACACGGTTAAAGTCATCCTCACATTGTGCATATAGTAAACCAAAAACAGCATCAGCATCTGTTTTACCATAAATATGTGGCACTCCAAAATCGTCCCTAATAATTTCAATTGCAGCAGCTTGGGATTCCCATTTTTCAACTTCAGAAGTAGGCTTTTTAATGTTGCACGAAAAAAATAGGAAGATTCCCAAGATGGATAAATAGTTCATTGCTTGATTTTTATAAACTACAAGATACAGACAATCATTTAAAGATATCATGCATACAATTGTAATAACAAGGTTTTTTATGATGAATAAATTAACTTGCAGTCTTTGGAAGAGCAACTATTATGGCAGAGAAGAAAGTAAGTATTTTAAAAGCATTTAAAACCATTATATGGCCAAGGAGAAAATTGGTGTTAATTGGGTTATTGTTTATTGTAATAAGCAAAGCAGCAAGTTTTGTAGCTCCAGTTTCGCTTCGTTACTTTCTTGATGATATTGTTCCTAATAAAAACTATGGCTTGTTAAAAATATTGGTAGCGGTTGTTATCCTAGCTTTTTTAGTGCAAGCCGTTATGTCATTTCTATTGACTAAAGTTTTAAGCATACAAGCTCAGTTTATGATATCTGAACTTAGGGCACAGGTTCAAAAACAAGTGCTCTCCTTACCTATCCGCTTTTTTGACAATACAAAATCTGGTGCTTTGGTATCTAGAATTATGAGTGATGTAGAAGGGGTAAGAAATTTGATCGGTACCGGACTTGTGCAATTGGTTGGTGGCACGATTACGGCCGTAGTTTCTCTAATATTATTGTTAAGAATTAGTCCTGCGATGACATTACTGACCTTTATACCCTTGATATTATTTGCTTTTATTGCCTTAAAGGCATTCAAGATAATTAGGCCTGTTTTTAGGGAGCGTGGTAAAATAAATGCAGAGGTCAAGGGTAGGCTTACAGAAACGTTAGGCGGCATTCGGGTTATAAAAGGTTTTAATGCGGAGGAACAGGAAGGCAAAGTATTTGAGGAAGGTGTTGAACGCCTTTACCAAAATGTAAAAAAGAGTCTTACCGCTACTGCTGTCATGACCAGTTCGTCTACCTTTCTTTTAGGATTGGCCACAACAGGTATTATGATGGGTTTTGGAGGCTATAAAATGATACAAGGTGAATTGACCACTGGCGAGTATTTTGAGTTTACATTTCTTCTGGCATTAATGGTAGCCCCCATTGTGCAGATGAGTAATATAGGTAGCCAGCTTACAGAAGCTTTGGCCGGTTTGGACCGTACTGAGGAATTGATGAACAAAGTATCTGAGTCAGATGAAAAAGATCGTTCTATTGTACTTTCAGAAATTAAAGGCGATATGGTCTTTAAAGATGTTTCCTTTGCTTATGAAGAAGATAAGGACGTATTGCACAATATTAGTTTTGAAGCCAAATCTGGCGATGTTATTGCGCTAGTTGGCAGTTCAGGATCCGGAAAATCTACCATTGCAGGGTTGGCAGCAAGTTTTTTGAATCCAGATTCTGGTCAAATACTTGTTGATGGCACTGATTTATCCAAAGTGGATCTGACCAGTTTTAGGCAGTTTTTGGGTGTGGTATTACAAGATGATTTTCTTTTTGAAGGAACCATTAAGGAAAATATTCTTTTCCCTAGACCTGATGCGTCTGAAGAAGAGTTGCAGGCCGCTGTAAAAGCGGCCTATGTGGATGAATTTACAGATAGGTTTGAAGACGGATTAAATACCATTATTGGAGAGCGTGGCGTTAAACTTTCTGGAGGACAACGCCAACGTATTGCCATTGCAAGAGCGGTTTTGGCCAACCCTAAAATTTTAATTTTGGATGAGGCCACCTCAAATTTAGACACTGAAAGTGAAGCACTGATTCAAAAGAGTTTAGCCGCATTAACAAAAGGCCGAACCACTTTTGTAATTGCCCATAGGCTAAGTACCATTAGAAAGGCAAATCAGATTCTAGTGATAGAAAATGGGCGTATTGCCGAACAAGGCACCCATGATCAGTTAATAGCTTCAGAAGGAAGGTATTATAACTTATTTACGTACCAGGCGAGGATATAGTTGTTGGTTGTTGGTTGTTGGTTGTTGGTTGTTGGCAAAAAAGAAAAAATAGCTGTCTTTTATTGGTGGCTGAGCGGAGTCGAAGCCACAAGAATCAAGTTATTTCGACTACGCTCAATAACCTCACTCTTTGACCTTATTTCTATGACCGATAGTACTCTATTAATATGGAGTCTTTTATAACTCTTCTGGAGCCAACTCAACTTCCAGCCCGTCCATATCCTCGGTAATATGCAACTGACATCCTAAACGGCTGTTTTCTTTCACATTAAATGCCTCGGCCAACATGGCCTCTTCATCATCACTCTTTTCAGGAAGGTTATGGTCTGAGTTTACATAACACTGACATGAGGCACACATGGCCATTCCTCCGCAAATACCAATAGTACCTTCTGGAGCCAATTCATAAGAACGAACTACTTCCATTAGGTTCATGTTCATGTCTGTAGGGGCATCTATCTCATGAAGTACTCCGTCGCGGTCGGTAATTTTAATTTTAATATCGGACATTGTCCTTTAGTTTTTTAGTGAGTTAGTTAAATAGTTTGTTAGTTTTATGGCAGCAGTATCACTTCATAAATTTTATGAAAGCATATAACATTTTTGACACTTCATTTGTTTTTGCAATAATTTCTTTAGACATATTTTCATCTACATATTTCAATCTAACTGCAAGATATAACATTGACCTTAATTCGCTATTTGATGCCAAAGAAAAGTAAAGAAATCTTTTGAAATCTGCATTTGAATTACGTTCAAAACCCCTCCGCAATATTATTTGAAATAGAAACAGACGCTCTTGTAATCTGATCGCGAAAACCAAAATCCTTGTTTTCCCTAAAATGAGAATAAATAAGAACAGCTAAATCCTGAGATTTTTGCCATACTTTCAAGTCCTCAAAACGTTGAATAGTCATAAATTTATTTTACTAATCCACCATCGAACTAATTTACTAGCTAACTTCCTATTCTATCGCTTTTACAACTGCTTTAGGTGCCTCCTTCTTTGAGCCATCAAAACCACTAACACCACCAACGGTTGTATATTTCATTACATATTTTTTCTCAGGAAATATGCGTTGGTAAGCACTTTGGCACATTAAAGTTGCCTCATGAAATCCGCATAGTATCAATTTAAGTTTTCCCGGATAGGTATTTACATCGCCTATTGCATAAATGCCGGGCACATTAGTTTGGTAGTCAAACGTATCTACTTTAATGGCGTTCTTTTCAATCTCCAATCCCCAATCGGCAATAGGTCCTAATTTAGGTGAGAGTCCAAAAAGTGGTATAAAATTATCAACCTCTAACTGTATATCTTCAGCAGCATTGGTGGTCTTTCTAACAGTTACGGCATCTAATTTTCCATTACCATTTAAGCTTACAATTTCTGCTGGGGTAATTAAATTTACTTTTCCCTCGTTCTTTAACTGCTGCACTTTTTCAACAGAATCCAAGGCGCCCCTGAACTCATTTCTTCGATGTACCAAGGTTACTTCAGAAGCTACATCTGACAAGAAAATACTCCAATCCAAAGCAGAATCTCCACCCCCAGCAAGCACCACCTTTTTACCACGATACACCTCAGGGTCCTTAATGATATAAGCAACGCCTTTATCCTCATAATCCTTTAAATTTTCCAATAATGGTTTCCTAGGTTCAAAACTACCAAGTCCGCCAGCTATGGCAACAACAGGAGCATTGTGTTGAGTACCCTTATTTGTTGTGACTACAAAGGTGCCGTCTGAAAGTTTATCTATGGTCTGTGCACGTTCCCCTAAAGTAAATCCAGGTTGAAAAGGGGCTATTTGCTGCATTAAGTTTTCTACCAAATCACCTGCCAAAACTTCTGGGAAACCAGGTATGTCATAAATTGGTTTTTTAGGATAAATTTCTGAACATTGCCCCCCGGCTTGTGGCAAAGCATCAATTAAATGACATTTTAACTGTAACAATCCTGCTTCAAAAACGGTGAAAAGACCCGTAGGTCCGGCACCAATTATGAGAATATCTGTCTTAATCATGTACTGGGTAATTTAAGGCTGGAAAAGTAGTAGCATTGCCTTTGACAAAATATGATAATAGTCAACCTTTTAACCAACATTAATAACCTCTTCTATTTGTGGCGCATACTTTTTTATGGTCATTTCCACACCACTTTTTAAGGTCATCTGATTTACGGTACAGCCTACACAGGCACCCTCTAATCTTACTTTAACGGAATTTTCATTATCTATTGATATCAAAGAAATATCTCCACCATCACTTTGCAAAAAAGGCCTTATTTCCTCCAATGCTTTTTCCACGTTTACTTTTAGTTCTTCCGGTGTCATATCTTTATTTCTTAACGGCAGAGCATCCTGCCATCGTTGTTATTTTAATTGCCTCTGTTGGCGGAATATTCGTGTTTCTAAAAACAGTCTGTTGTACTACATTTTTAGTAAGCTCCTCAAAAGCTTCCTCTATTGGCGTGGCAGTCTGTAATGCTGCGGGCCTACCAATATCACCCGCCTCCCGTATACTTTGCACCAATGGAATCTCCCCAAGGAAGGGTACTTTTAAATCCTCTGACAAATGTTTTGCGCCTTCTTTTCCAAAAATATAATATTTATTATCCGGTAATTCTTCAGGTGTAAAGTAGGCCATATTTTCCACTATTCCCAATACAGGAACATTTATAGATTCTTGTTGAAACATGGCCACACCCTTGCGGGCATCGGCCAAGGCCACTTCTTGAGGTGTGCTTACCACAACAGCACCGGTAACAGGCATTGCTTGCATAATACTCAAATGAATGTCTCCCGTTCCCGGAGGCAAATCCAATAATAAAAAATCCAATTCACCCCAATGGGCATCAAAAATCATTTGGTTCAAGGCTTTAGCAGCCATTGGACCCCTCCAAATAACGGCTTGGTTGGGTTGTGTAAAAAATCCAATAGAAAGCATTTTCACCCCATAACTTTCCACTGGCTTCATTTTAGATTTCCCATCAATGGTCACTGCCAAAGGTTTCTCTTGGGCTACATCAAACATGATTGGCATAGACGGACCATAAATATCCGCATCCAACAAACCCACCTTAAAGCCCATTTTAGCCAAGGTAACCGCTAAGTTCGCCGTTACTGTAGATTTACCGACACCACCTTTACCCGAAGCAACAGCAACTATATTCTGTATACCAGGAAGCGGCTTCCCTTTTATCTCATTCACTTTTGGCTTAGCTGGTGCGTCTACCTTAATATTGACTTTTATCTTGGCTTTTTCATACACTTCTTTGTGAATGATTTTAAGAATCTCGACTTCGGTCTTTTTACGTGCCTGTAAACTCGGATTGGTAATCGTAATATCTACCTCTACCTCATCACCAAAAATTTGAATGTTTTTTACTGCACCACTCTCAACCATATTCTGGCCTTCACCAGGTACGGTAATCTTTTCCAAAGCTTTTAAGACCTCCTTTTTATCTATCTTCATTATGTATATTCATTCTAAACAACAAAGATAGTCCTTAGCTTTGAGATAATGAAGCTACAGCATTGAAAATGAATATAAAGAGATAGATTGCAATAATATATCGTTACTTGGGATAGTTTTTATATTTTAAATTTTTCTGCCATCCAATAGATTAATGATCCGTGACCCATACTGCGCGTTCTTTTCTGAATGGGTGACTTGGATTATGGTAACCCCATCCTCCTTGTTCAATTTCTGAAAGAGCTCCATAATCTCCTCACTTTGTTGGGAATTAAGATTTCCAGTAGGCTCATCCGCTAAAATTAACTTAGGGTTTGCGATCAATGCACGGGCCACACCTACCAGTTGTTGCTGCCCACCACTGAGCTGGGTAGGGAACAGGTCTTTTTTGCCAACAATATTAAACCTATCCAACATATCGGCAACCAAGGCTTTTCGTTCGGAACCTTTTACCTTTTTATACAATAAGGGCATTTCCAAATTTTCCTCAACCGTTAGTTCATCCAATAAATGATAGGATTGAAACACAAAGCCAATATATTCCTTGTATAAATTTGATCGGTATTTTTCTTTTAGGGTATGTACGCTTTCATGCAGGAAATGATACTCGCCTTCATCAAACGTATCCAGCATACCAATGACATTCAATAAAGTTGATTTACCTGATCCGGAAGGTCCCATGATGGAAATGAATTCGCCCTCCTCTACTTCCAGGTTGAGATCCTTTAACAAAAAAACCCGTTGGCCACCTTGCTGTACCCATTTAAAAATATTTTTTAGTTGTAGTAGCATACTTTAGTTCTTGATTGATTTAAAAAAAAATTATTTCCTCAAATTGGTATCCAACTACCTTGTTTTTTCATTCCGTTCGTAAACTTTTTACCGGGTTTTGTTTAGCCGCCTTAATGGCCTGAAAACTTACCGTAAGTACCGTAACTGCCATTGCACCGAGCATTGCCAAGGCAAAAATCCACCATTTTAGAATCACACGATAAGGATACTCCTGTAACCAACCGTTCATAACATAATACGCAATCGGTACTGCAATAAAACAGGAAATAACCACTAGTTTAAGGAAATCTTTGGACAGCATGTTCCATACATTGAAAACAGATGCGCCCAATACTTTTCGTACGCCAATTTCTTTGGTACGTTGCTCTGCTACAAAGGAAGTTAATCCAAACAGTCCCAAACAGCTAATAAGAATGGCAAGAGCCGTGAATATTCCCGACAAGGTTCCTATACGTTGTTCGGCAGCAAACTTTCTAGCGTATTGATCATCCACAAAATCATACTGGAACGGGATTGCAGGAAAATTATCCTTAAACACCCTTTCGATAATCGCTATATTTTGATTGGCACTCTGCTTTGGATTCAACCTCAAATTATAATAGCTAAAGTTACCATGTCTATCATAAACATACCATGCTTGTTTAACCGGTTCATAGGGAGATTGTGCAATCATATCTTCTACAACGCCAATTATCTTCATAGCTGGTCCGGGGTCTTCCTCGTCTGTATCGCGAATAACCATCCCTACAGGGTTTTCTACCCCCATATATTTTACGGCCGTTTGATTTATTAAAATACCTAATGAATCCGACGCCATATCCTTAGAAAAATCCCTTCCCTGAACAACCTTCAAATCTAATGTTTGGGCATATTCCGGGGATACTTCTGTCCATGCAAAATCTTCTTGAAAACCTTCAGGTTTACCTTCCCACGTATAACCACTTCTATTGGACCAGATTTGTGTAGTTGGACTGCTAGAAGTTGCCATTGCTATTACCGCTCCAGATTTTAAGAATTGTTCCCGCATTACATCTGTCTTGCCATTAAAATCTGCAGACCACGTAGGTACTTGTATTAATCCTTCCCTATCATAACCAATAGGACGATTTTTCGCGTGGTTAATCTGCTGCATAACAATTACGGTACCAATAATAAAAGCTACTGAAACCGTAAATTGCAGTATTACCAATATTTTTCTCGGAAGGCCGGCATACTTGCCAGCTTTAAAAGTTCCTTTTAAAACATCAACTGGTCTAAACGAAGAGAGATACAGTGCCGGATAACTTCCTGCTAAAAGTGCTGTAAAGAGTATGAACAGTATAGATATACCCCAGAAATTAGGGTTTTCCCAAGGGAATAAGATTTCTTTACGCGCTAGTTCATTAAACCCGTTCAAGGATAAAAAGACAATAATTAATGCAACAAAAAATGCAAACAACACAACAAGAAAAGACTCACTCAAAAACTGGTATATAAGCTGTCCTTTTTGGGATCCAATTGATTTTCTAATTCCAACTTCTTTTGCTCTTTTTTCCGAACGGGCAGTACTCAAATTCATAAAGTTAATACATGCCAGAAGTAAAACGAATGCCCCTATGATTCCAAAAAGCCAAACATATTTAATACGGCCTCCTACCTGTTCCCCGTTTTGAAAATTGGAACGCAAGAACCAATCCTCCATTGGAAGTAGAAATATTTGTGGATTAAACTCCGCTGTATCTTCATTCAAATCTTTCTTAACATTCCTAATCGTTTGCGATACACTTTTCATGTTGGCATTATCTACCAATTGCACAAACATTTGAAAGGAGTTGTTGCCCCAGTTGTCCAATGAATTTTTAATCCAATCCCTATTGGCTACATAATTGTCCCATGGAATAATGTAGTCTGTATCATTAAAAGTATTGTTAAAAGGAATATCATTATAAATAGCGGTAACACTTAAATCATATTGATTACTAAGTTTTATTGTTTTACCTATTGGGTCTTCTTTTCCAAACAGTGCATCCGCTGTAGATTTAGAAAGCATAATAGAATTAATTTCCCGTAAACCATCTTTCTCTCCTTTAACAATTTCTAGGTTAAGGAATTCAGGAGCCATAGACTGCATATAATTACCAGGCCTAGAAATACTATTGTCTTTGTATTTTAGGTAACTGTCCTGCGTCCACGAGGCCATCATTAAGTGTTTAAAATTATCCCCATAGCCATCTCGCAATGCTGGCTCCAATGGCAATGGAATAGCTGGGCCTGTTCCAACATTGCCATTAAAAGTTTGAGATTGCCATACCTGGGCAATTTTGCTTTTATTATTAAAATAATTGTTGTGGGTCAACTCATCATGTATCCAAAGACCAATGATTATGGTCACAGCCATTCCCAAGGCTAATCCACCCACATTTATTGTCGAATACCCTTTGTTTTTCCAAAGGTTTCGCCAAGCGATTTTTAGATAGTTTTTAAACATGATTTTTGTTTTTTTTTGATTGATGTATTTACCTTGCTCAATACTCTTTTTTATTCCGTGCGTAAGCTTTTCACCGGGTTTACGATAGCAGCTTTAATACTTTGGTAGCTTACCGTGATTATGGCAACTGCAACACCTAAAAACGCGGCCAATGCAAAAACCCACCATCCTATTTCTATTCTATACGTAAAATCTTCTAACCATTTGGTCATTACATACCAACCAATGGGCAGCGAAATTAGAATAGCAATGGCCACTAATTTTAGGAAATCTAATGTAAGACGATAGGATATCTGGCCTACGGTAGCACCCAATACTTTTCTAACTCCGATTTCCTTGGTTCTTTTTTGGGCGTTAAAGGCAGCTAATCCAAACAACCCCAAACAGGCGATAAAAATTGAAAGCACAGTGAAAATGACAAATATGTTGCCCAACCTACGTTCACTCTGGTAGGAATTGTTGAAAGAATCATCCATAAAATAATAATTAAAGGGTTCCCCTGGCACAATGGTGTTCCAAACTCCTTCAATACCGCTTACGGCATCTTCCAAATTTCCCGCTTCAATTTTTACGGCCAAAGCATAGGCCCCATTTGATAAATGAAGGCTTAATGCATCTATTTCATCTTTTAACGATGCAAAATGAAAATCTTTGAGTACTCCTATAACAGTAAAAAACTCTGGGTTATCAGAATTAAAATCCGGAGAATATCTTTTCCCTATGGCCTCTTCCGGACTTACCCGCATCACTTTAGCAGCCGTTTCATTTATTATAATGGCCGTAGAATCATTACCAAAATTTTTATCGAAATCCCGACCTGCCACAAATTCAAAATCCATGGTAGCCACATAATCATAATCAACACCCCAAGTCTGCATACTTACTGCATTTTCTTGTTCTGTGAGCCCTTCTTCCGGACTAAAAGTAGAGTCACTTCTACTAGATGGTGTTGGGAAAAAACTACTTAATGTGGCGTTCTTGACAAATCCCAATTGCTTTACCTGTTCTTTAAATGAGTTTGCCTTATTACCCGCTGTATAGACATCATTGACAATTAATACTTGGTCTTTTGAAAAACCAAGGTCTTTACCTTGGATATAGGATAATTGTTGGTATACCACCAACGTACTAACAATTAAAAATACAGATATTGCAAACTGAAATATTACTAGGGTATTTCTTATTTTTCCTCCACCAACACTACTTTGACCTCCTCCCTTCAATACTTTTACCGGCATAAAACGTGACATGAAAAAGGCAGGGTAGCTACCAGAAAATAATCCCAATAGTACAACTGAACCGAGCAGTATCAACCAAAAGAACGGGTTTAAAATTGGAATTGAAATATCCTTTGCCGATAACGAATTAAAAAATGGCAGCGCTATGTATGCCATAAGTAAGGCCAAAGCCAATGATAAAAAGGAAATTAAGCTTGACTCAACCAAAAACTGCCTAACTAAATCGCTCTTATTGGAACCCAAGGTTTTTCTTACCCCTACCTCTTTGGCTCTTTTTAAAGAATGGGCCGTAGATAGGTTCATAAAATTAACACTTGCCAAAACAATTAAGAATATGGCTATAAAAGAGAGGATATATAAACTTTGCATATCATTATTCCCACTCATTTCTGCAACCAAATTGGAACTTAAATGAATGTCCACTAAGGATATAGTGCTATATACCAAATAATTACCTGCCGCTTTAAATTGTTCTTCCGTAATTCCTGGCATAAATTCTTGTACTCCTGGCACCACATATTTTCCTAAAAAGCCTTCTAACGGTTCCTTTATATCCTCAATTTGTGCCGATGGAATTAGTTTAAGAAAAGTATTATAGTTGTTACTGCCCCAATTCACAATCTTAGCATCATCGTAGCCCTCCATAGATTCAAATAAGGTATAATCCCTTAAGAAAGAATTTCTTGGCAAATCATCAATAACACCAGTAACAGTGTAAGATTCTTCATTGTTCAATACAAGGTTTTGACCAATGGCATTGGATACCCCAAAGTGTTTCTCTGCTGCCGTTTTAGTCATCACGATGGTATTCGGGTCTTTTAAGGCAGTATTTGGGTCTCCTGCCAACATTTCTATACCAAACATTTCAAAGAAAGAGGGATCTACGTATGTAGTTTGTTCCTCCTTAACATTGGCTTCCGCATCCATTTTTCTTACGAGGGCACTACCTCTGGTCCTGAACCTTGAGACCAGTTCAACTTCAGAAAAATCACTTTTAAGAGCCTCTGCCATTGGAGCTGGGGTAACCGCATACTGTCGTGCATCCCCGCCAAACTTAATATCGGCATTTACCCTATAAATTCTATCTGCATCAGCAAACATGGTGTCATAACTCAATTCATCATATATATACAATGAAATAAGTAATGCACCTGCCATACCTATGGCCAGTCCAAAAGTATTTAGGAAAGTGAAGAAGGGTTGTTTTTTTAAGCTCCTCCAAGCAATTTTGATATAGTTCTTAAACATGATCGATGATTTTTATTGTCCTTGATTAGAGGACGGATTGATTGTTTTTTGATTGGCCCTTCGTCCTCATTTCGACTCCGCTCAATGACCGTACTAAGGGCAAGTGAATAAACTCCCTTTTATATCATGGCGCCAATGGCCCTGTTTTGACTCTCTGTTACTATTTGCCCATCGAACAGATTTACTACCCTATGTGCATAATGTGAATCCCTGTCTGAATGCGTTACCATTACTATTGTCGTTCCTTCTTGATTTAATTCCGTCAAGAGGTTCATGACCTCTATACCATTTTTAGAATCCAAGTTTCCTGTTGGCTCATCTGCAAGTATGAGTTTGGGATTGGTAACCACAGCTCTTGAAATAGCTACACGTTGCTGTTGACCACCTGATAATTGCTGTGGAAAATGTTTTTCCCTATGTGCAATTTTCATGCGTTCCAATACTTTCATTACCTTTTCTTTACGTTCCGCTTTACCCATTTTTAAGTAGATAAGGGGTAACTCTACATTTTCATAAACGGTAAGTTCATCTATAAGGTTGAAGCTTTGAAAAACAAATCCAAGATTTCCTTTCCTTAATTGGGTACGTTGACTTTCTTTAAGCCCTCCTACTTCATGACCGGCAAAGTTGTAGCTTCCTTCAGTTGGGTTGTCCAACATGCCAATAATATTCAACAATGTAGACTTCCCACAACCAGACGGACCCATAATAGCTACAAATTCACCATCTTCTACGTTAAGGCTTACATTGTTCAAAGCCAAAGTCTCGACCTCCTCTGTTCTAAAGCTCTTTTTTAAGTTTTTAATCGTTATCATTTTATTCGTTGTATTAATTGATTAGTAAATGACTTCATTAACCTGCCGTTTGTGACAGTAACTGTTTTATTTTAACACTATTCGCTCTGCTTCCCCAAAGCTATCATAGTTACTGGTAATAACTTGTTCCCCAGAATCCAAGCCCTCCAAAACCTCATAATATCTAGAATTCTGTTTACCTACCCTAATAGGTCTTTTTAAGGCCTCATCTCCATTTGGTCCTACAACAAAAATCCACTGACCTCCGGTACTTTGGAAAAAACTACCTTTTGGCAACAATAATGCATTACTTGATTCTCCCAACTGAAGTTTAATGTTATAGCTTTGACCAGCCCTAATAGTTTCTGGCCGGTCACCAGTAAAAACTAAATCTACCCTAAACCTCCCATTTCTCACTTCAGGATATACTTTCCGTAACCTTAAAGGATAATCCGTTCTATTTCTTTCTAGGACCGCAACAAGATCTCTTTGGACACGGTCTATATAATGCTCGTCAATAGCCGCTTCTATCTTAAAATCTGTAAGCACATTTATTTGTCCTATTCGCTGTCCTTGTGAAATATTTTGACCTATTTCTGCGTCTAAAAAACCTAATTGGCCATCTGCAGGGGCCCTAACATTTAAGTGGTCTAACCTTTGGTACACCATGCCTAGGGTTTTTTGCATTCTTGCCAAATCTGCATCCAAACCAGTTAGTGACGTTTTTCTAAGCTCATCATCCTGCTCTGTCTGTAATTTAACTATGTCGTATTGTTTTTGGGACAGCTCAAAATTTTCTTTGGATAACAAATAGGCTTCCTTGGAAATAAGCTCATCGTCATAAAGCGCCTTATTTTGCTCATAATTTCTTTTTAACCGCTGTAAATCGGTACTTGCTGTAGCCAATGAACGCCTACCTTCTACTTGGCGTGAGTCAAAAGTTAATTTGGTAGATCTAAGATCATTCTGCTTTAAGGCAAGATTACTTTCACTAGCTAAAATTTGCTCGTAAAGGTTCATATTCTCCAGCTTTAAAATGATATCCCCTTTCTTTACGGTTGCTCCTTCCTCTATCAATTTTTCAGTAACCCGTCCCCCTTCATAAGCATCCATATAAATTGTGGTTATTGGGGCTACATTACCATTGATGGTAATATAATCATCAAACTTGCCTTGGCTAACCTCAGCAATACTAAGCTTATCCTTTTCCGCCCTAAAGGTTGAAACAGACGTCGCAAACAGAAGCTGATAGCCAACAAACACTATTAAAATGCCTATAGCTATATAGCCATAATGTTTAGGGCGCAACCCTTTTTTCTTTTCTATTTTTATATCCATTTTACTAATTAATCTTTCTAGTTAATATTAAATACTGGCAACCCCCTATAAAAATCCAAAGTGCTTTTGTTTATTTCTGAACGAAGGTGTACCTGTAAATTTTCGTTTTGTGCGCTAGCAAATAAATTCTTTGCGGTAAAAAGTTCCAGTGCATTGATCAATCCTTTTTCATAACGCTTTTGAGCTATGGTAAATGCCAAATTTTGAGCTTCTACTTTCTTATTGCTCTGTGCCAACTCCACTAAAAGTGAATTATGGTCCTGTACCAATTGTTGAATGGTTTGAAATAGCACTTGTTCTTGTGTTTTCAGATTATTTTCTGCCCTTAAGCGTTCTATTTTAGATTGTTTTACCCTTGATCTCGCAGACCAGCCATTACTGATTGGAACACTAAAACTTACTCCAATATATTGGGATGTATTATCCCTAAATTGCTCTCTAAAAGGCAAGGTACTTCCTAAAGTATCTTGTCTGGTTTCAAAATAGCCTGTCCTAACACCTGCAAATAGGGAAAGAGAAGGGTATAGCCTACCTCTTGAGACCGCTACTTGTTTCTTTGCAGCTTTTGCCCTAAGTTCCTGGGCTTTAATTAAAGGTAAAAAGTCACGAGCGGTATTGTAGATGGTGTCCGATTTAATTTCCTCTTTACCTAAATCCACAGAGGTGCTTACCAAACTTTCTTGAATATTGATATCTGATATATTATCAAGACTCATGGCCTGTATCAAAGCTAATTTGGCAGTGGCCAATTGATTTTTACTCTGTGTTAGGCTTAATTCATCTGTTAACAATATGGATTCAGCTTCATAAAGATCGGCACCAGCTTTTAACCCAAGCTCTATCTGCTTTTTTACTAGGTCATAATTGGATTGAGACACAGCTAATTGCTCATTGGATATGGCTACCAATCCTTTAAAAAATTGAATATCATAAAAGGCTTGCATTACATTGAATGCCAATATAAATTTCTGTTGCAACAATTCTTCCTTTGTTGCCTTATATAAAAACTTTGATGCTTTTATAGCATTCATTTTCTGAAAACCTTGAAACAGATCTATAGATGATTCTAAGGAATAGTTATTGGAAAAAAAATCTTGTGTTATAAAAGTACCCGTATTGGGGTCTTCTGCCCTACCAAAATTAATGATATAGCTTGACGATGCATTTACAGAAGGCAATAAGTTTCTTATTGATTGGGAGTAGGTTTCCTTATTTGATTGGTTGGTATACTTAAAATCATTAAGCTGTAAATTATTTTCTAAAGCGTAAGCTACACATTCATCCAAAGTCCATTTGTCTTGGGCCCTTAGTCCTGTGCCTAAAACAAGAATGAAAAAGATAGATATTTTTATTTTTTTGATCATATTCTAAATTGCTATGCCAAACTAATTACTATTAACATGCCATAAATTTAATTAATTGATTATCAATATTTTATATTAAATATTAAATTTAAAAAATAAGACAACTGTAAAATAGTTATACAGATAATGTATAAAATTTTGACACTATACGAATTATAAGATTTTCAATTTGTAGCTTTAAACCAATAAAGCAACAATTATTTGGTCTCATGATAGATGCAAAAATTTTGGTGATTGATGATAACAAAAGTGTGTTGAGCGCTTTGGAGATTTTATTACAGTTTGAATACAAAAATATTCAGAGCATCTCTAACCCCAATCAAATTTCCTCTTTCCCAAATTTGGAAACTATAGACATCATCCTTTTGGACATGAATTTTTCTGCTGGGGTAAATTCCGGAAATGAAGGCCTTTATTGGCTTAGGGAAATAAAGAAAAAAGCACCGCATATTTCCGTTATCATGATGACCGCCTACGGAGCCATTAATTTGGCCGTGGAAGCCCTAAAGGAAGGTGCGTCCGATTTCATATTAAAACCTTGGAACAATGAACGTCTATTAACTACGGTAAAATCTGCCTATGAGCTTAGAAAGACACAAAAAGAGGTTATTCAGTTAAGAGAAAAGGAAAGCAACTTAAAAAAGGTTATCAATCAAAACTCCAATTATATCATTGGCAATTCCAAGGCTTTGAACTCGGTCCTGAGCTTAGTTCAAAAAGTGGCAAAAACAGACGTGAATGTTCTGGTTACCGGTGAAAATGGAACTGGGAAAGAATTGATTGCCCGTGAGCTACATAAACTATCGGCCAGAAGTCAAGAAGTTTTTATTTCTGTAGACATGGGGTCTATTTCAGAAAATTTGTTTGAAAGCGAACTGTTTGGGCATGTAAAAGGTTCCTTTACCGATGCAAAGGAAGATAGAGCGGGAAAGTTTGAAGCCGCTAATGGAGGCACCTTGTTTTTAGATGAAATAGGCAACCTTTCATTACAGATGCAGGCTAAACTTTTATCCGCCATTCAAAATAGGGTCATAGTTAGGGTAGGTTCAAACAAACCCATTCCTATAGACATAAGGTTACTCTGTGCCACTAACTGCAACCTTGATAAAATGGTATCCGAAGGGCTTTTTAGAGAAGATCTTTTGTACCGTATAAATACAATCCGTGTGGAGGTTCCCCCTTTACGGGAAAGAGAAAATGATATTCTAGTTTTGGCCGAATTTTTTTTAAACAAGTTCATAAACAAATATGGAAAGCCGGGACTGAAAATAAATCAATCGGCACAAGAAAAATTGCTTGCGTACTCCTGGCCCGGAAATGTTAGGGAATTGCTACATACCATGGAAAGGGCTGTAATCTTAAGTGATGGCAATGTCCTTAAACCGAACGACTTCTTATTGGAGTCCCAAACCAAAATATCTATCGAAAATGGACCAAGAACCTTGGAAGAAATGGAGTTGGCAATGATAAACAAGGCTTTAAATGAGCATGAAGGTAATTATAGTGCAGCAGCGGAACAACTAGGTATCTCTAGACAAACCCTTTATAACAAACTAAAAAAATCAGGTAAATAATGGTCAGCAAAAGCATATACTACCAACTGATTTTTAGAATAATCTTTATTGTGGTTTCTGCATTATTGGTAGCCTATCTTTACTTTAATCAAAACTATTTACTATTTGGAGTAGTATGCATAATTTTTATAGGACAAACCTATGGCCTGGTTTATTATGTAAACCAGACCAATAGAAAAATCGCTTATTTTTTTGATGCCATAAAGAATGAGGATTTTACTTTACGATTCCCTGAGAAACTCAGTGTAAAATCCTTAGAGGAACTTAATCACAGTTTGAATATGTTAAATTCCATGATTCAGGATATTCATTTAAAAAAACAAGCACAGGAGCAATATTATCAAGAAATATTAAGACAGGCCGATATTGGTATTTTCACAATCAATGCTAAAGGGCATATACTGTATGCAAATCCAACTGTACAAAATCTTCTAAACTACAGACCTTTAAATCACATAAAACAATTAAGACTAATAGATCAAAACCTATATGAACTGTTTGAAACGTTAGAACCTTTTGAAAATACTATATATTCCCTAGGCAATGAACGTGGAAAAAGAGAACTTACCTTAAAATGTACCCCTATAACCATTGAGGAAAATAAATTATTGCTTGTAATAGTACATGATATACAAAAGGAATTGGATGACAAGGAAACCGATTCTTGGGTAAAATTGATTAGGGTTTTGACCCATGAAATTATGAACTCGATAACCCCAATAACCTCAATATCAGAATCCATTTTAAAATACTACAAAAAAGGAAATGAATTAGCTACCCCAGAAGCGTTTGGGGAACTACAGATTAAGAATACTGCGAAAGGTTTAGAAGTGATAAAAGAGCAAGGAAATGACCTTATGAGTTTTGTACAGTCTTATCGTACATTTTTAAGTGTGCCCGAGCCAGACAGGGAGTTAATTCCAGCAAAAAAAATTCTTGAAAAAGTAAAATTACTTTTACAGGAGTACACCAATACCCATAATATACAATTCGAAATATATTGTGAACCGGAGAATTTAGAACTTTATATAGACGAAAAACAAATGACCCAAATATTGCTCAATTTAGGCAAGAATGCACAACAAGCCATTACAGGTCAAACCAACGGTCTCATTATTATACATTCTGGCATTGATATGCAGGGTAAAAAATTTATTAGCGTGAAGGATAACGGTCCCGGTATACCGCCAGAACTTCTGGACGAGATTTTTGTTCCCTTTTTCACCACCAAGAATACAGGTACGGGAATTGGATTAAGCCTTAGCAAACAAATTATGCGGCTACATGGAGGTTCAATTAGGGTAATTTCTAATGGAAACACCACCTTCACCTTAACTTTTGAATAATTTCAACCATCTGTTTCCAATTCCTTAAAAGGGTCCCAAAAATGGGATTCAAGATTCTGAATTTGATTATCGATTACTTTTACACCTTCACTTTCCAACAATTGCTGCATCAAATTAGTGCCCTCAAAATGATGTTTCCCTGTTAACAAACCCGCTTTGTTTACGACCCTATGCGCCGGTATGTATTCCATGTTATGTGAAGCATTCATGGCCCAACCAACCATTCTAGCACTTCTTGCAGCACCTAAATACTTGGCAATAGACCCATAGGAAGTTACTCTACCATAAGGAATTTGCCTAGCTACTTCATACACTTTTTGAAAAAAATTTTGATTGTCCTGCATTTTAATTGTTATAGACCCTTGCAATGGTTATCAGTAATAAAACAAGCATTAAAGCCGATAAAATATAGTTTGCATTTTTTGCAAAACTATCGGTTTTATGTTCCAATTTATTAAAATAGAAAACATAAAGATAAAGAACGGAAAAGGTGCCTAACCCAGCGGCCAAGACAAAAATTATGATATCCCAAACCATAAATTTTATCCAACCAGAAGCATTCCACATAATATTAAGTCCACTATAATATGGGATAGTCAATAGATTTATACCTGCCAAAAAAACACCTTTAAAATAACTGTTTCTCTTGCTGATCTTAATGGCTTGTATTTCCTTTTTCCTATTGCTACGGGCAGCTAAAAAAAAGTAGACTGCCAGTACTGCGAATACCACTAAAGCAATCTTTAACAAAACAGAAACAACATCTGGATTTCTATCTAAAAACTTTGAAATAAATACAGCCACAGTAGCCTGTAACATAATCATGGTAGAAACGCCAAGGCTAAATATCACACCATTTAATTTATCCTTTTCTACACTGGTCTTTGCAGCGTTCATATTTAAAAGGCCCGGTGGAACCGTTGCCATAAATGCAGCCGAAAAAGTTGCAAAAAAAAGTATAAGCAAGTGTTCCATTTGGTTAGTTCACCCTAAATTGAATGTAGGTAATTGGTTTGCCTTTTTCAAGATACTGATTTTCGTAGAAAGTTTGAATGTCCAATACCTCATCAGGACTGCCTTCATTCTTATAAACGTCATGGTTAGCGTATAGCACCTCTAAACCCAAACCTTGTAAAAGGCCCAGAGTATACCCGTGCATGAACTCACTATCCGTTTTTAAGTTTACTACACCTTTTGGTTCTAAAACGGCTTTGTACTTCTCTAAAAACACTTTGTTGGTCATACGGTGTTTTGTTCTCTTGTATTTTATTTGTGGGTCTGGAAAAGTAATCCATATTTCGGAAACTTCATTGGCCCCAAAAATCATATCCACCAATTCTATTTGGGTGCGCAAAAAGGCAACATTGTCTAGACCTTCTTCTAGGGCTGTTTTAGCTCCTTTCCAAAATCTGGCACCTTTTATATCGATCCCAATAAAATTTTTGTTCTGTTCTTTGCGTGCGAGTCCAATGGTATACTCGCCTTTACCACAACCCAGTTCAACTATAATAGGATTGTCATTTCCAAAATACGATTTCCAAAGACCCTTATGTTTAAAGCCTTCTTGAACTTCTTCCCTAGTTGGTTGTATGACATTTTTAAATGTCTCGTTTTCCTTAAATCTTTTAAGCTTGTTCTTGCTTCCCACAATAATAAAATATTGGCAAAGCTAAGAAAATTAGATAGGGTGTCCCTTACTGTTTCTCCTTAATTTCTTTTGGACTTTTCTCTAAGGTAAATGAGAATTCTGAACCAACACCCAAAGAGCTTTCTACATAAATTTTCTCCTTATGTGCTTCTATCACATGTTTAACAATTGCCAATCCTAAACCAGAACCCCCTTCTTTTCTACTACCGCTTTGATCTACCCTGTAAAACCGCTCAAATAGACGCGGAATATGACTTTGTGGAATACCCTCGCCATTATCGGTGACCCTAACAATGACCTTATTCTTTACCAAGTTTTCAACACTTACCTCTGTAGTGCCATTTTCATTGCCATATTTAATTGAATTTACCAATAAGTTCGTTAAAACTTGCTGTATTTTTTCCTTATCGGCATATACCATTATAGGATCTTTATAAAACATATCAAAAGTTAACACTATGTTCTTTTTGGCCGCCTTCATTTCCAATAGGTCAAAAACACTTTGTATCAATTCTATAATATTAAAGTGCTCTTTTTGTAACCGTAGATCACCTACTTCTAGTTTGGTAATCAAATCCAAATCCTTTACAATGTAAATAAGCCTATCAACTGCCTTATTGGCCCTTATGAGATACTTTTTTCGAATATTCTTGTCATCCATAGCACCATCCAACAATGTTTCTAAATACCCTTGCACAGTAAATAAAGGTGTTTTAAGCTCGTGGGATACATTTCCTAAAAAGTCCTTTCTGTATTCCTCTCGAATCTTAAGAGTGTCGATCTCAATTTTCTTATCCTTGGCAAACTTTTCTATTTCTGCCGTTAGGGTACGCATATCTGTAGTAATTGCGTCTGACTTTAGTGAACTGGATTCTAACAGTGCTACATCATCGTATATTTTTTTGATACGTTTATAGATGAATTTCTCTATCCGAAATTGAAGAAAGATAAATGAGACACCAAATACCAAAACTGACTGTAAAATCATTAGTGGCCAGTTTATTAAATTAAACTGCCATAACAAAAAGGCTAAAATTATTGCAGTGAACAGCGTTATGTAAAATGCCGAACGAAAGGCAAACCTATAGGATTTTTTAGATTTTACAGCCATTACAGCACAAACTTATATCCTACTCCTTTAACTGTTTTAAAATGATCCTCCCCTATTTTTTCCCTTAACTTACGAATATGCACGTCTATGGTACGGCCACCAACAACTACCTCATTACCCCAGACTTGGTCCAATATTGCTTCCCGTTTAAAAACTTTACTAGGCTTAGAGGTTAAAAGAGCAAGTAATTCAAACTCTTTTCTTGGCAATATTATTTCCTTTCCCTTCTTAACAATTTTGTACTCTTCCCTATTGATTACAATATCACCGACTTTGGTGATATCGTTATGGGAGCTATCTTCTTGTTTAATTCTACGAAGCAATGCATTTACCTTGCTTACTAAAACTTTAGGTTTAATAGGCTTGGTAATATAATCGTCTGCACCAGCATCAAAACCCGCAACTTGGGAATAATCCTCTCCACGAGCTGTTAAAAAGGTAATGATAGTATTTTCCAAACCGGGCGTTCTTCGGATTATTTCACAGGCTTCAATACCATCCATTTCAGGCATCATAACATCTAAAATAATTAAATGTGGAAGTTTCTTCTTGGCCTTGGCAACTCCTTCTGCACCATTCTTGGCCGTGTAAACATCATAACCTTCTGCAGACAGATTATAACCTACAATCTCCAATATATCAGGCTCATCGTCTACAAGTAGTATCTTAATATCCTTCTTTTTCATGGTAATTCAGTGAGGTTGTTTTGTCAAAAATAAAGATAATACCATTAACACAGAGTCGCTTAACATTGATTTAATATAGTAACGTTTAACTAACCTTATTGCAATATACATTTAACATAGCCATAACTCGACTTTTACACCTCCTAACGTTCTTTGCCGCTGATTAGAACAATTGTAATTAATGAAGAATTTAGTAACTATTTTATTTTTATCGTGCACAGTATATCTATCTGCCCAAGAGACTGGTAGCATTGTTGGAAAGCTTACCGACAAAGAATATAACGACGAGCCATTGGCATTTGCAAACGTACTTATTAAAGGTACAACAAAAGGGGCAACTTCAGATTTTGACGGACTATATGAAATTGGAAATTTAGAACCGGGAACATACGTTGTAGTTATAAGTTACTTAGGCTACGAAACAGTGGAAATACCCAATGTAACTATTGAAGCTGGCAAAGTAACCACTATTAATGTACCCATGAGTGCATCAGAAGGGGTTTCTCTAGACGAGGTAGTAGTAACAACAGTAGCAAGGAAAGACTCAGAAGTTGCTTTGTTGTTAGACCAAAAAAGAGCTGTAGAGATAAAGACCACTATTGGTGCTGAAGAATTGACCAGAAAAGGGGTTGGTGATGTGGCCACTGCGGTTAGCAAGGTAACCGGTGTTTCTAAACAAGAAGGATCAGGCGATGTATATGTAAGAGGATTGGGTGACAGATATAATGTGACCACATTAAATGGACTACCATTACCGTCTAACGACCCTTCAAAGAAAAATATAGATTTAGGTATTTTTGGCACAAGTATCGTTGAATCTATTGGTATTGACAAAACATTCAACGTACAGAATTATGGAGATTTTGCCGGTGCCAATATTGATATTTTATCAAGAAACTATTCCGGTAGCGGTCTTTTAGAGGTATCCTTATCCTCTGGTGTAAATACATTGGTTGTAGGTGAGCAATTTTATCTTAATGATGGCCCTACTTATTCTGGATTCTATGATATCAACGCTCCAGCTTTTCCATTAAACAATTATAATTTCACAACTAGCTGGGACCGCTCAGAAGTAAACTCCCCTACTAATATTGGTGGATCGTTAAAGATTGGAAAAACGTTTAACATTGGGGAGAAAGCCAAATTAAATTTCTTTGGTGTTGGGTCTTTTAGTAATGGTTATGAATATCGCGAGGGTATTAACCGAGGCGGTGTTAACATAGGTACAGCACTAGCTAACTCTGAGTACGATTATATTGGTTTTAAATACAATACGAATACCACCGCCATGGCCAATATAGGCCTAATCAGTGAAAAACACAGTTTAAAGTATAATACACTTTATTTAAATACAACCACGCAAAGACAGGACGAGTTTACCGGTATTATTGACCGTGAAGATGACGCTGCCGATGGTGGTGGATTTATTCAAAGAGCTACTTTCGAAAGAAACATTTTAATTGTAAACCAATTACTTGGAAATCACAAATTAGGAGATCAGGTAGAGGCAGACTGGGGTGTTTCATACAATATGCTTATTAATAAAGTTCCCAATAGAAGGCAAAACACATTGGTCCCCTCTATAAATGGTGTTCCAGAAAGCGCTAAATCATTCGAATTTGTCTCCGCTGCGTCTGACAACCACAGGTATTTTCAAGATCTTGACGAGAATGAATTGGCTGCCAATGCTTCTCTTTCCTATAACTTTAAGGTCAACGAAGATGATGGTTTTGATGGAAAATTAACCTTGGGTTATAGCGGTAGATTTAAAGATGTTGAATTTTATGCGACACAATATAACTTCAGAATTAGAAGGGGCAGTGGCATTAATCAACCTTTAATCAATGATATTAGAAATATTGATGGCTACTTTAACCAAGAGAATTTAAATGCCGGATTATATAGCATAGAGACCTTTAGGGGAAATGCAGGTTTCGGCGGTGCTTTAATACCCCAATATTACACAGGAAATCAAGAGGTTAATGCAGGATACGTTTCACTTTCCTATAAGTTAAATCCAAAATTTACCATGCTCGCTGGTGTAAGGGGTGAAAACATTACACAGAGTATCAACTGGAGCACGGTAATACAAGGTGAAGGCGATAACAGCTTAAGTACATTTGAAGTTTTACCATCACTATCCTTAAAATATGAGGTAACTGAAAAAGCTAACCTGCGTTTCGCGGGCAGTAAAACCTATACGTTGCCACAATTTAAGGAAAGAGCTCCTTTCTTGTTCCAAGAGGAAGTAAACCAAGATACTTTTGGTAATCCTAACCTTCAAAATTCTGTAAACTATAATGCCGATGTTCGCTGGGAGTTTTTCCCGACAGCTAGTGAGGTTGTTTCCTTGACGGCTTTTGGCAGGTATATCTTAGATCCAATCAACAAGATTACCGTAGCCTCTGCTGCCAACGATGTAAGTTGGGCAAATACAGGTGACAATGCTATTGCTTTAGGAGCAGAGTTGGAAATAAGAAAACAACTTTTTGAAACCGAAAAAGAGATGCCAAATACTATCCTTAAAAAAGGAATGAGTTTTGGTGCTAATTTCTCATACTTAAACACAAATCAGAAACTAGATCCAACTAAAATTGCCGAAGAGACCACCTTTACAGTTAGACCAACATTTACCGAAACTGGATTAAGTGGTGCTTCTGATTTTATTGCCAACGGTGATATCACTTACAATTTTGATATTAAGGAAAATTCCAATATCCAAACAACATTGGCATACAACTATTTCTCAGATAGAATATTTGCACTTGGATCTGAAGGTAGGGGAAACTTGGTAGACAAAGGTGTTTCTACCTTAGATTTCATTAGCTCCTTTCAAGTAAACGACCATATCAGTATAGGCTTGAACGCCAAGAACTTATTAAATCCTACGGTAACCAGATACCAAGATAATGCTATTGGCAATATAGACCCCATTTTTATCGAAAGAGGTGTATTAGAACAAGAAGTGGATATTTTGACCTACAAAAAAGGTCTGGATTTAAAATTATCGTTTGCATATAAATTTTAATCAATAAACCTATTAAAACATTTTAAAAATTAACGCTATGAAAAAGAAAATTTTTAGATTAATGTTAGCCTTTTCCGCGACAGCATTTGTGGTTAGTTGTGGTAAAGATGATGGTACCGTAATCCCAACAGCAACTTGTTCAGACGGAATACAAAACGGGGATGAAACCGGAGTTGATTGTGGTGGATCTTCATGTACCGCCTGTGTTGAGGAACCTACTTCTGTTGACTTAACCGGCGATGTTACCGAGGATGTTACTTTAGACGCCTCTGTTGCGTATAATTTAACTGGCGCATATGTAGTAAAATCTGGAGCTTCCTTGACCATTCCTGCGGGAACAGTTATTGAAGCCGCTGGTGGTACTGCTGCTTTTATCGGTGTGGAAAGAGGTGCACAAATATTCATTAATGGTACGGCCGCTGCACCCGTAGTTATGACTTCAGGAGCTGCTTCTCCTGCAGCCGGTGACTGGGGTGGTCTAGTGATAGCCGGTGATGCCCCTACCAACAAAGGAACGGACATCACTACTGAGGTTGGTGACCTTACCTATGGTGGTACTAATGCAGCAGATGATTCTGGTTCTATTACCTACCTACGTGTTGAATATACAGGTGCTACCTTCTCTAACGATAAGGAGTTCAACGGTGTTTCCCTTTTCGGTGTTGGATCTGGAACAACTTTTGACTATGTACAGTCCTACAATGGTGGTGATGACGGTATAGAGTTCTTTGGTGGTGCCGTTAGTGGCAACCACTTGGTATCCATAGGAAGTGGTGACGATTCTATTGACTTTGCCGATGGTTGGACCGGTAACGGTACAGACTGGTACATCGCTGATGGTGCCAAAGCTGGTATCGAAGGTTCTAACAATGGGGATAACGGAAATGCTACTCCTGTTACCACTACAACTTTGACCAATATCACTGTAGTTGGTCCAGTAACCGAAGGTGCCCTTTACTTTAAAGAAGGTGGCGGGAACTTTACAATAAATAACTTCTACACTTCTGGCGTTGATTTAGGAATAAAAGTTAAGGATACCGATACTGAGGCCAATGCTAGAATTGATGCCGATGCCCTTGTGATCACGAACATTCAATTTACAAATGCCCCAGAAGGTTTTGTTGCTACCGATTATGCCGGAACAAATACTGATTTCTATACAGAAGGAATTGCAACTGGCGCGGGTAATGGAGCTAGTGCTCCTGACTGGGCAGCCGGTTGGACCACTGGTCTAAGCAATAGTATTTCAATTACAAGTGAAAATTTAGCCGGTGAAATTACTACTGATATTTCTCTATCTGCTTCTGTTGAATATTTCCTTACAAGTGGTCTTGTTGTTAAAGCAGGTGGTTCTTTAACTATCCCTGCTGGAACTACAATAAAAGCCGCTGGTGGTACTGCTGCTTTTATCGGTGTGGAAAGAGGTGCACAAATATTCATTAATGGCACTTCTTCTGCTCCTGTTGTAATGACTTCTTCTAGTGCTACTCCCGCAGCCGGTGACTGGGGTGGTCTAGTGATAGCTGGTGATGCCCCTACCAATAAAGGAACGGACATCACTACTGAGGTTGGTGACCTTACCTATGGTGGTACTAATGCAGCAGATGATTCTGGTTCTATTACCTACCTACGTGTTGAATATACAGGTGCTACCTTCTCTAACGATAAGGAGTTCAACGGCGTTTCCCTTTTCGGTGTTGGATCTGGAACAACTTTTGACTATGTACAGTCCTACAATGGCGGTGATGACGGTATAGAGTTCTTTGGTGGTGCCGTTAGTGGCAACCACTTGGTATCCATAGGAAGTGGTGACGATTCTATTGACTTTGCCGATGGTTGGACCGGTAACGGTACAGACTGGTACATCGCTGATGGTGCCAAAGCTGGTATCGAAGGTTCTAACAATGGGGATAACGGAAATGCTACTCCTGTTACCACTACAACTTTGACCAATATCACTGTAGTTGGTCCAGTAACCGAAGGTGCCCTTTACTTTAAAGAAGGAGGCGGGAACTTTACGGTAGTTAACTTTTACACTTCTGGTGTTGACTTAGGGGTAAAAGTTAAGGATACGGATACTGCTGCTGCTGCAAGAATAGAAGCCAATGCCTTATCTATTGATCCAATACAATTTGATGCTCCTGCTGTAGGTTTTGTACAAACAGATTATACAGGTGCCAACCAAGCATTTATCGTAGTTGGCGATAATACCGGTGCTGGTAACGGTGCTGGCGAGCCTGATTGGGCCGCTGGTTGGACTACTGGTATTAATTAAGAAATTCTATTTAAAATAAGAAAAAGCCCGCTTGTCGCGGGCTTTTTTACATTTCATCGAAAAGTTAAAAGATTCTAAGCTATCCTATTGACTTTCAGCTTCTATAATTCCTATATTTGTGGCATAGCATTTGTAACCAGCTATATATGAAGCACCTTTACCTAATTGTAACATTCTTGTTTATTTCCTATAGTTATGGGCAAAGTTCCCAAAACAATGGGGATATTGACGGTTTTAGAATGTACCCCAACCCTGTTACAAATAGTAAAGTTTATATCTCCACGTCACAAAATGGCCCTAAGGAAATCATGATTTACGATGTTTTGGGAACATTAGTTTTGAAAACTACTATTTTAGGCAAAGAACTTGGATTGAATGATTTGGACGCGGGTGTATATGTTTTACGTGTCTTTGAAAAAGATAAAATGGCTACCCGAAAACTAATCATTAAGTAAGGCCAACACCTCCATTGCCTTCATTTAACATTCGGTTATCGGTCAAAAAATCCGATGAATTACCAGCCGTAATCTGTTGACCTACATAATCTTATGCTTCACAACATTTTTAATTACCCTTAATGGCTTCTTTATACCTTTAGCTTGTTGATCCCAAATCAATTTCAAATGAAAAAAATCTACTTTATCCTGCTTTTAGGATTTACCATAGGCATGTACGCCCAGGAACCTATTGACTTCAGAAATTCTAAAAATGATGAAATTCCTGGTTTTAAATTATATCCCAATCCTGCTACGGCGGATATGGTATACGTAACCACTGAAAAAAACGACATCAAAAAAATTAAAATTTTCGATGTTTTTGGTGAATTGGTACTGACCGATAGAATAACAAACAAAACATTGGACATTTCACGTCTTTCTCCTGGGGTTTACGTTGTACAGGTAATAGAAAACGAAAATTCTATAAATCGGAAATTGGTAATAAAGTAAAGGCCTCTCTGGTTTACCTCTTTAACCATTAATAATATACCATTCATTTCTTTGGGTTCTTTACCTTTGTCATAAGGTTAAGGAAAATGAATACTACGGACATTTTTAAAATTGATTCAGAAGAAAGTTTCATAACACATGCACTGGAAACTTTTCGGTTTCAAAATAAAAATAACAGCGTTTATAAATCTTTCTGTGACTTCCTAAATGTTAGTCCAAATTCAGTGACCACACTAGCACAAATACCATTTCTTCCCATCCAATTTTTCAAGGAAAAAATAATTCTTAGTACTTCGAACGACCCTAAAACAATTTTTACCAGTAGCGGAACTACAGGCTCTGTAACAAGCAAACATTATGTTACCGATATTTCTTTATATACAGACAGTTATTTAAAAGGTTTTAAAGCATTTTACGGCTCACCTAAGGAGTATTGCATTTTAGCGCTTTTACCCTCCTATTTAGAGCGTGAAGGCTCTTCCTTGATATATATGGTCAATGATCTTATTAAAAAATCCCAGCACCCAAAAAGTGGTTTTTTTCTTAACGATTTTGAACTTTTATCCCAACATTTGGATGAGCTTGAAGCTACAGGCCAAAAAACCCTACTGATCGGTGTTTCCTTTGCTTTATTGGATTTTGTGGAGAAATATCAGTTTCAATTAAAAAATACCATTGTGATGGAAACTGGGGGAATGAAAGGAAGACGAAAAGAACTTATTCGACAAGAACTCCATGAAATGCTAATAAAAGGGTTTGGAGTGGACAAAATCCATTCTGAATATGGAATGACGGAATTGCTCTCACAAGCGTATTCGAAAGGCGACAGCCTTTTTAACTGCCCTCCGTGGATGCATATTTTAATAAGGGATACCGAAGACCCCTTATCATACCAAAGTACAGGAAAAACTGGAGGAATAAACGTGATAGATCTGGCAAATAGAAATTCTTGTTCCTTTATTGCCACACAAGATTTAGGTAAAAGCTATGCCAAAGGAAGTTTTGAAATACTTGGTAGGTTTGACCATTCTGACATTCGCGGTTGCAATCTTATGGCACTTTAGTCTTTTACACACAATGCAACCCAAGAACATCAAAGGTGAACTTGGTATTTTTTAATGCATCGTTGGACCTAAATAGATGAATATCTATAACCTGACAAAATTATATGACACCTCATCATCTGCGATATTTGGATTGTCCAGATAAATAAGTGATAGTTTGTTTCCGTTAATACTGAATTGATAAACGGTATTGTCGGGAAAGCCAAGGGTATTTCCTTCTCCCCCATAATAGTAAACTCCGTTTTCTTTAAAGAATTGATAGTCCCCGGCATTAATAACAGTTACTGTGCCGGCATTGACATCAAAAATAATATGAGTTTCAGAAAAATTGATTTCAGGGTCAAAAGCACAAAAACAGCTAACATTGGTCAGTACCCATTCACCTTCCAACCCACTGTCATATATAACGCGATCATTGTCAGAAGCACAAGCAACAAAAAATAATGAAGTTAAAAGCAGAAAGATTTTTTTCATTACTTTTTTCGTTTAGCTATACATTATATAACCGCCAAAGGTCATCTAATTTTTTACGGTTATTACAAAATAATTCTTCTTTCCTCTTTGTAATAGCACAAACTTGTTATTTATCAAATCGTTTTTGGTTATGACAAAGCCCTCTTTTACCTTTTCTTTATTAACGGAAATGGAATTCTGTTTTAATTCCCTACGTGCTTCGCCATTGGAATTTAAAAAACCGGTTTGGGCAGAAAGTGCCGCAATCATATCCAGTCCGTCATGTATAGAATCCATGGACACTTCTGCCTGAGGAACACCTTCAAATATATCTAAAAAGGTCTTTTCATTTAAGCCCTTTAAATCTTCAGATGTTGATTTCCCAAATAAAATACCACTCGCTTTTACCGCATTGTCCAAATCTTCTTGACTATGCACCATTATGGTTATTTCTTCTGCCAAGGTTTTTTGGAGTAACCTTATATGTGGCGCTTCATTATGTTCCGAAATTAATTTTTCAATTTCATCCTTGGTCAAAAAAGTGAAGATCTTAATATATTTTTCTGCATCGGCATCTGAGGTATTTAACCAATATTGATAAAATTTATAGGGTGACGTTCTATTGGCATCCAACCAAACATTACCACTTTCTGTCTTGCCAAATTTAGTGCCATCGGCCTTGGTGATTAATGGACATGTTAGCGCATATCCCTTTCCACCTGCAATTCTTCTAATTAGCTCTGTTCCAGTAGTAATATTTCCCCATTGATCACTACCTCCCATTTGAAGGGTACAGTTATATGTCCTAAACAGATGTAAAAAATCATATCCTTGAACCAACTGGTATGTAAACTCTGTAAAGGACATACCTTCCTTAGCCTCGGCTGAAAGTCGCTTCTTTACGGAATCTTTGGACATCATGTAGTTAACTGTAATGTGCTTACCTACATCACGAATAAACGCTAAGAATGAAAAATCTTTCATCCAATCATAATTATTTACTAAAACAGCAGCATTGCTAGCGTCACTTTTAAAATCTAAAAATCTAGAAAGCTGCTCTTTTAAAGCCTCTTGATTATATCTTAAGGTTTGTTCATCCAATAAATTACGTTCTGCGGATTTACCCGATGGATCACCAATCATGCCTGTTGCCCCTCCTATTAACGCATACGGTTTATGGCCTGCCAATTGAAAATGACGGAGCATCATAACCCCTACTAAATGACCAATATGTAAGGAATCTGCAGTAGGATCAATACCAACATAGGCAGATTGCATCCCGTCCATTAGATATTCTTCGGTTCCAGGCATGGCATCGTGTAACATTCCCCTCCATTCCAATTCCTTAACAAAATTTAAAGTCATTTTTTACTAGTGTTAAATATTTGAGTGCAAATATAAAAGGAAATATTGCGCTTATCTACTGGAAAGCATTAGGAATTTATCCATAGGTATTCGCTAAATTTGACGCATGGTTCTAGTTACGGGAGGTACAGGATTGGTTGGGTCGCATCTGCTATTAAATTTGGCAATGAGCAATACTGAGGTAAGGGCAATATACAGGACTCCCTCTAAACTGGACGCCGTTAAAAAAGTCTTTTCCTATTATGTTGACAATCCCACAGATTATTTTAATAAGATTGATTGGGTACAGGGCGATATCCTAGATATACCTTCTTTAGAAAAGGCATTTTCCGCCATAGATTATGTTTATCATACCGCAGCGCTAATATCTTTCGAACCAAATGATTTTACAGCCTTGGAAAAGACAAATGTAGAAGGTACGGCAAACATTGTAAACCTTTGTATTGATTTTAAGGTGAAAAAGCTTTGTTATGTGAGTACTATTGGTGCCATTGGTAGAAGCATTAACGGCAATAAAGCAACTGAAAATAATGAATGGAACAGCCAACACACTAATGTTTATGCGTTAACCAAGCAAGCTGCAGAAATGGAGATATGGCGTGGGTCCCAAGAAAATCTTCCTGTAGTTATTATAAATCCAGGTGTAATCTTTGGGCCTGGTTTTTGGGAAACAGGTAGTGGAAGATTCTTTACAACAGCACAAAAGGGATACGCCTATTATCCACCAGGTGGCACCGGTTTTATCGCCATTGGAGATGTAATTAAAATAATGCGCGGACTTATGGCTTCAAGTACAAAGGGAGAAAGATTTATTGCTATTGCAAAAAATAAATCCTACGCCAATATTTTAGAAAAAATTGGGGAGAATATGGGGAGAAAACCACCTCATAAAAAACTAGCATTCTGGCAACTAAAAATCGGTGTCTATATGGAACTCCTTAAACATGTTTTATTAGGTAAAAAAAGAACGATTACAAAAAACACTATTTATTCCTTAAAACATCCAGAAGAATATAATAATTCAAAAATCAAAGAAGCCCTTGATTTTGAATTTGAACCTTTAGAGAAGGAAATAAAATTTTGTTGTGAGAAATTTATTTTGGAGCGTCAGTCATTGGTTTATCAGTAGATTCAGGTGATTTAGTACCTATTTTTTTAGATTCCCGTTCTAACGATTTTAAACTATCATTCACTTTTTTCAACTCCTCTATCTCCGTTTTTTCCTTTGATATTATTTCATCGACCTTAGTATAAATTGCCTCATATTCCAAAGGAATGGAGGCATAATACTTATTGCTATCCACAAATTGGACACTATCTATTTTGTATTTATTAAAGACATAACTGGTAGGGTCAATTCCATTGTCCTTTAAAACACCAATATTAATACCTTTAGCTGCATTTACCACTGCCAAATCCTTCAAGATAAGTATCATTTTATCTCTAGGAATTAAATTGGCTGGTGGCTCTATTAACTTTTCACCACAAGAAATCAATAGGCTCAAACAAACAAAGGCAATTACTTTTTTCATGGTCTATTAAAGGTGAGTCTTTTGGCGTTTCTTTTTTCGGAAAATTTTCCATTCGTATAGGCTAAATGCCCATTGACCAAGGTATGAAGTATTTTTGTGGAAAAGGTTACCCCTTCAAAAGGTGACCAACCACATTTGTACGAAATATTGTCTTTGGTAACTTTCCATGAATTATTTAGGTCAACTGTTACTAAATCTGCATAATAGCCCTCCCTTATAAAACCTCTCTTTTCAATTTGAAATAATTTAGCTGGGTTGTGACACATTTTCTCCACTATTTTCTCCAAAGAAATTATACCATCCTTATGTTTTTCCAACATTGCCGGTAATGCATGTTGTACTAAGGGTCCACCGCTTGGTGCCTTTGTGTAAACATTATCTTTTTCCGATAATAAATGAGGTGCATGGTCTGTAGCTATCACATCCAATCTATCATCTAAAAGTGCATCCCAAAGTTTATCGCGATCGTTGGCTGTTTTAACAGCAGGGTTCCATTTGATTAGAGAACCCTTATCTTCATAATCACGCTCTGAAAACCAAAGATGGTGAATACACACTTCTGCCGTTATTTTCTTCTCCTCTAACGGAATGTCATTTCTAAACAAATTCGTTTCCTTACCTGTTGATAAGTGAAAAACATGTAACCTGGCACCCGTTTTTTTCGCAAGGGAAATAGCCTTGGATGAAGAAAGATAACAAGCTTCCTCACTTCTAATCAAAGGATGGTATTTCATGGGTATATCATCACCATACTCATTCTTATAACGCTCAAGGTTCTGCCTAATGGTAGTTTCATCCTCGCAGTGAGCTGATATAACCAACTCTGTATTCCTAAATATAGCCTCAATGATATTCTCATCATCCACCAACATATTACCTGTAGATGAGCCTAAAAATAATTTAACGCCAGAACAAGCATTTTTATCTAACCGTTTAAGCTCTTCTAAATTATCATTGGTTCCACCGAATAAAAATGAATAGTTTGCAAAAGAAGTTGATTTTGCTATAGCAAATTTTTCTTCCAATTTTTCAATTGTGGTAGTTTGTGGCACAGTATTGGGCTGCTCCATAAAAGTGGTAATGCCCCCTGCTACCGCCGCCCTACTTTCTGTCGCAATATTTCCCTTATGTGTTAAACCGGGCTCTCTAAAATGCACTTGGTCATCTATAACCCCCGGTAGGACAAATGCTCCGTTAACCTCAATAACTTCGGCCGTGGCATCACTTATATCTCTAGAAATTCTTGATATTATTTCACCATCTATAAGAATATCGCTTTCTTTAACGACACCCTCATTAACAACTTTTCCTCCTTTTAAAAGTATTCTCCCCATTATTTAAAATCTATTTTTTTGAAAAAGGCTACGTAATTTCATTACTAAAACACCCCATACTGCCTCACTAATAATAGATGAACTCATCTTGGATTTACCCTTAACCCTATCCCTAAAAATAATAGAGACTTCTTCTATAGAATAGTTTTTAAGGTAAGCTCTAAATTTCATTTCTATCTGGAATGCATAGCCAACAAAACGAACTGAATCCAAATCTATATGCTCCAGCACATGTCTTTTGTAACATACAAATCCTGCTGTTGGATCATGTACCCGCATACCAGTAATCATTTTAACGTAGAAAGACGCACCGTAGGACAAAAGGACCCTGTACAATGGCCAGTCTACCACGTTTACCCCTTTTTTATATCTAGACCCAACAGTTACATCGGCTCCATTTTCACACGCTTTGTGTAACCGTAATAAATCGGTTGGATTATGTGAGAAATCTGCATCCATCTCAAATATGTATTCATACTTTTTGGCAATAGCCCACTTAAAACCATGAATATAAGCGGTTCCCAAACCAGACTTTTCCTTTCTTGTCTCTAAAAAAAGCCTATTGTCATATTCCTGTTGTAATTTTCTAACAGCATAGCCAGTACCATCTGGTGAGTTATCATCGACTATTAAAACATGAAAATCCTTTGGTAACTGAAAAACAGCTCTTATAATGGCGTCAATGTTCTCGATCTCATTATAAGTGGGAATTATTACAATGCTGTTGGACATAAAAATAAACGTATTTGCACAAAAGTAATGTTTTAAAAAACGGTGGTAAAACTCCGTTATTAGCTTTATGATATTTTTAAAAAATGAATCCAGACTAGAATTTGTAATTTTGCCTACATTAAACCCCAATAATGTTGAACCAAATCCCAAAACACTTCTATTATTTTCTTGGCATTGTCTTGGCCGTGAATTTAATACAGGCAATTTTTACAGAACTTATTTTTGACGAGGCTTACTATTGGTACTATAGTCAAAATATGGCTTGGGGTTATTTTGACCATCCTCCAATGGTGGCATTACTTATAAAAACAAGTAGCCTATTATTTAATGGTGAACTAGGAGTTCGTTTTGTTAGTTGCATTCTCTCTGCGGCTAATTTGGCGGTATTATGGTTATTAATAGACAACCCTAAAAAGAACGAATACATTACAGAATTTTTTGTATTGGTATTTTCTATGACCTTATTAAATGCCTATGGATTCTTAACACTTCCTGACACACCGCTGTTATTTTTCACTAGTTGTTTTTTACTTACCTATAAAAAATTTATTGAAGAGCAAAGTTGGCTTAAAGCTTTACTCCTAGGTGTTTTTATGGCGGCATTAATGTATAGTAAGTACCATGCAGTTTTGGTTATCTTATTTGTGCTTTTATCCAACTTAAACCTTGTTCGAAATAAATATGCCTGGTTTTCAGTTATCGTTGCTCTAGTCTGTTATGCACCTCACTTTTATTGGCTGTATGACCAAGATTTTGTCTCCATAAAATATCATTTGTATGAAAGACCTAATGGAGCTTACCGTTTTGAAAAATACACCCTAGGTTTCTTTGTGAACCTAGTGGCAATTTTTGGTCTCACATTTCCATTTATATACTATTCGCTGTATAGGACAAAACCCAAGGATTTGTTCATTAAGGCTTTACTGTATTTAACTTATGGAGTACTACTTTTCTTTTTTATATCCAGTTTTAACCGCAGGGTGCAAACGCAATGGATCATTATAATTTGCATTCCTTTGGCGGTGCTTGTTTATAATTATATGTTGAAGGATAACAAGACCCTTAAATGGATTTATAGATTGGGAATTATAAATATTGTCCTGATTCTTTATTTAAGGCTTGGACTTGTACATCAGCCTTTGTTGTTTAATGTGTTTTATGAAACCCATGGCAATAAAGATTGGGTCAAAAAAATAAGGGATGAGGTTGGCGATATGCCAGTAGTGTTTGAAAATTCATATAGAAACGCTCCCATGTATGCCTTTTATTCTGGCAACCATAATATCTTTTCATTGAATAATGTCCATTACCGTAAAAACCAATATTCAATTGATGATTCTGAAGAAAAGGTTAGGGGTAAAGATGTGCTATATGTTTCTAGATTTATTAAAGATGGTACTTTTCATTATACCAAAACCGATGGTGGTGAATATCATGGAAAGTATATCAAGAATTTTAAGTCCTATAGAAAACTGGAATGTATTATAGATCAAGAAGAGCTTCCTGTAACTGCAGACCAAGAAATAAATCTAAAGATTTACAATCCGTACGAATTTAATATTCCATTAAAAGAATTAAAATTTGCAGTAGCTTATCTCGATTCTTATAAAAAACCTATTGCAATATTGCCTTCTCCTGTAAAAGTTAACCAGAATATTGAACGTCTGCTAGCAAAAGATACCACTAGTTTTAAAATACGTTTACCTTCGTTTAATCAAAATGCGGCCAACTTTAGAATAGTGATTTCAGAAAACAATCTTTATTTTGGACTACAAGGTAAATCAACACCAATGAACTAATGGAACCCATTCTTAGATATAGTGATAAAGTAGATTGGATTACCATACTAATTTTTGGAAGTCTCTTGTTTATAATAGGTGCTAAAATCCTCCATTATTCCAAGTTTATCAATTTTATCATTTTGCCTTTTAACAACAAGTACATTTTTATGTATAGTAAAAAAGAAAAATTATTTAACAGGTTTCATATACTTCTCACTACTTTTCAGATTATAAACACCTCACTTTTTATTTTTCTGGCATGGAATACCTTCAAACACTCAACTTATGAGGTACTTTTATATCTGCTGATCTTAAGTGGTTTTTTTCTTTTCATTGTTATAAAAACTGTTGTGCAATTAGGTAATGGTTTTATTTTTGGCAACTACCGTATTTTCAATGAAATTGTGTTTAAAAAAACATCTTATCTTAACTATAGTGGCATTGTACTTTTTATTGCCAATTTGATTTTGGCCTATGTTTTCCCTAGTTCCCAATTTATTGTTTTTTTGGCGATATCATTATTTGTGTTAATCAACTTAATTGGTTGGGTTACAGTGGTAAAAAATCACCAAATATTAATAAGCAATTATTTTTTCTATTTTATTTTGTACCTTTGCGCACTCGAAATTGCACCCTTAATTATAATGGGAAGCTTTCTTAAATAGTGCGCCATATGAAAGTAAAAACTATTTTGGTCTCTCAACCTGAACCAAAAATGGAAAATTCTCCCTATTCCAGACTTATTGACAAAGAAAAGGTCAAGGTTGATTTTAGACCTTTTATACATGTCGAAGGAGTTGATGCAAAAAACGTGCGTCAACAAAAGATAGACTTGAACGATTATACAGCAATAATTCTAACAAGTAGAAACGCTGTAGACCATTTTTTCAGAATAGCGGAAGAAATGCGTTTTAAGGTACCGGACAGCATGAAATATTTTTGCCAGTCCGAGGCTGTAGCCTATTACTTGCAGAAATATGTGGTGTATAGGAAACGAAAAATCTATGTTGGTAAAAGACAATTTTCAGACCTTATACCGTTAATAAAAAAATATAAGGACGAAAAGTTCCTACTTCCTTCTTCAGACGTTCTAAAGCCTGATGTTCCAGAAACTTTAAATGAATTGGGAATTTCTTGGAAAAGAGGTATTTTCTATAAGACGGTTATTAGTGACTTATCCGATTTAAGAAATGTTTACTATGACGTTTTGGTATTCTTTAGCCCTTCTGGAATAGAATCATTATTACACAATTTTCCGGATTTTGAACAAAAAGACACAAGAATAGCCGTATTTGGAAATTCCACGGTAGATGCTGCAAATGGTGCTGGTCTAAGAATCGACATTCAGGCACCTACGCCTGAAACACCCTCCATGACAATGGCGTTACAGAAATATATCACTAGTGTAAATAAATAAAAATATTTACTTGTAAAATAAAAAGGCCCCGTAAATACGGGGCCTTTTTACATCTTTAAAATGCATATCGCTGTGGTCCACCCCGTCTTATTTCCTCACTGGAATATTGTTCAAACTTTTTAAAGTTCTCCCTAAACGCATTACTTAGTTTAAATGCCGTAGTATAGTACTTTTCATCATTGTTCCAAGTAGCCCTTGGGCTTAAAACACTTGTTGGTACTCCTGGACATTCCCTTGGCTGTGCCACCCCAAATACAGAATGTATGTGATACTTATCATAAGAATATAACCCTAACTCACCACTTAAGGCAGCACTGATCATTGCCCTGGTATACTTTAATTTCATCCGGGTTCCTATACCATAAGGGCCACCTGTCCATCCCGTATTGACCAACCAAACATCTACACCCGATTCCTTCATTTTTTTACTTAACATCTCCGCGTACTTTGCAGGATGCAACGGCATGAAAGGAGCACCAAAACATGCTGAAAAAGAAGGTTGTGGTTCTACTACTCCCGTCTCCGTACCGGCTACTTTTGCCGTATACCCAGATATAAAATGATAGGCAGCCTGACTTGGGGTTAATTTAGATATAGGAGGTAATACCCCAAATGCATCGGCAGTAAGAAAAAATATATTCTTTACGTTTTCACCTATAGATGGCTGTTGTATATTATCTATGTGGTAAATCGGATAACTTACCCTCGTGTTTTGTGTAATTGATGTATCGGTAAAATCAACGTTTCCAGAATCATCTAATACTACGTTTTCTAAAATAGCACCCGGTTTAATGGCACCATATATTTCCGGTTCCTGTTCTTCTGATAAATTTATTACCTTGGCATAACAACCTCCTTCAAAATTAAAAACAGTATTTCTGCTTGTCCATCCATGTTCGTCATCACCTATTAATTTTCTATTCGGGTCTGTAGATAAGGTTGTTTTACCTGTTCCGGACAGCCCAAAGAAAATAGCGGTATCACCATCTTCCCCAACATTTGCCGAACAGTGCATTGGTAATGTTTCCTTATATACGGGTAAAATAAAATTAAGCGCAGAAAATATTCCTTTCTTAATTTCCCCTGTATACCCAGTGCCACCTATCAAAGCTATCTTCTCGGTGAAATTTAATATAGCAAAATTATGTTGCCTTGTACCGTCTACTGCTTCATCGGCAATAAAACCAGGCGCATTGATTACGGTCCACTCTGGAATAAAATCCTTCAATTCTTCTTTAGTTGGCCTTAAAAACATATTGTAGGCAAACATATTTGACCAAGGGTATTCATTTATTACCCTAATATTCAACTTGTAATCTTGATCGGCACAGGCATAGCTATCTCTTACATAAACCTCTTTTGTATTTAAATAATCCAAAACCTTTGCGTATAACAGATTAAACTTATCCGCTTCAAAAGGTATATTAATCTCTCCCCACCAAATTTTGTCTTTGGTAATATCATCTTTAACAATAAAACGATCTAGAGGTGACCTTCCGGTAAATTCACCAGTATTTATAGCTAATGTTCCATTTTTGGTTTCAACACCCATATCATTATCCAATATTAATTCTTGCAACTCCTCTGGACTTAATTGATAATGAATGTTTTTATGGGTTATACCATTCTTTTTTAAAGATATTGATCTCGTTGTTGATGATATGTGTTCCATAAGTTTACTTATTTGAAGTAAAATTATAAAAATTAAACCTGAACCTTTGAGAATCAAGGCTTAATTAAGTCTAAACCTCGTCGAAATACGAAAATGGCCATAAACGGTCTAATAGTTAGTATTATCCTAAATGAAACAATATGTTTTATTTAATAATTATTACTAAATAGTGATAATGAATACTTTATTATTGATTTAGATTGTATTTTTTATGAAATAGTTATTTTTTTAATCAAAAAAACAATCTTTATTCAATGTTAGTATTATGGGTAAATTCTTTCGTTTTATACTCTAATTTTAATAAAATGAATGGACTAATAATCCCAAACTAATTCCTACCTACCCTTAGATCCATAAACAGCTTCATCCCTTGCGAAGCGATAGTAATTTTAAATCTTTTACTGAAATACATTTCATTCCCTAAGATTATCCGGAAAACCATCAATGGCAATATCCCAAAGTTCAGGAAGTATAAAATACACAAAAATGGTAAGGACGACAATGGATATAAGGTTCATAAAAAATCCCTTATTAACCATATCAGGTATACGCAGATAACCCGAACCAAATACCACAGCATTTGGTGGCGTAGCAACGGGTAACATAAACGCGCACGAAGCCGCTACTGCAGCACCCACCATTAGTACAAATGGGTGTACATCTATACTAAGTGCCATCGGTGCCAATACTGGCAAAAGCATTGCCGTGGTCGCTAGGTTGGATGTGATTTCTGTTAAAAAATTTACCGCTGCAATGAGCACCAAAACCAATATTATAATTGGCAGTCCAGACATCGCTGTCATTTGATTTCCTATCCACAGTGCCAGGCCACTTTCATCAAATCCTTTTGCCAAGGCCATTCCACCACCGAACAACAGAATTATTCCCCATGGCATTTTAACCGCTTCATCCCAATTAATGAGTTGCCTCCCTTTAGTTTTAGACGGAATTATAAACAGGACTACCGCAAAAAATATAGCTATAATCGTATCATCCAAATTAGGTAGCATTTTCTGAAGTAAGAAAGAACGTGTAATCCAACAGAAAGCGGTCAAGGCAAAAACAACAGAAATAATTTTTTCTTCGTAAGTAATATTCCCCAATGCGCTTTTTAAGCGCTTAATTTCCTTCTTACCACCAGGAAATTCAGTTTGTTTAAAGGTAAATGCATATTTCGTCAGATACTTCCAACAAATAAAAATGAGTATAACAGAAATAGGCAAACCAAAAACAAACCATTGCATAAAGGTTATTTCATAGCCATAGGTATCTAACACGACCCCTGCCAAAACTAAGTTTGGTGGTGTTCCTATTAACGTGGCCAATCCTCCTATAGAAGCACTATAGGCAATGGCCAACATCAACGATTTACCAAAAATTAGATTTTCATCTTCAATGGTATCGGGATTATCTTGTAGTTGCTTTATAATAGCTAAACCTATTGGCAACATCATTACCGAGGTTGCCGTATTGGATATCCACATAGATAAAAATGCGGTTGCCACCATAAAACCCAAGATTATCTTTCTAACATCAGAGCCAATAAGATGAATAATGTTTAAGGCGATTCGCCTATGCAGGTTCCATTTTTCAATGGCGATCGCAATAATAAATCCACCCATGTATAAGAATACATATTTATGGCCAAAAGACCCCGAAGTTGCCGATAAATCCAATCCGCCAGACAATGGGAAAAGAATCAAAGGCAACAACGCTGTAACGGCAATGGGTATGGCTTCGGTAATCCACCAAATGGCAATCCACACCGTCGATGCCAAAACTGCGTTGGCCTCTTTTGAAAGTCCCTCTGGGTGAAAGAAAATAAGAATCAACAAAAATGAAAGTGGTCCTAATAATAGCCCAATTAACTTACTGTTCTTCATATAAGAATCATTAAAAGCTAAAAATAGACATAAACCCTTTTAAAATAAAAGAAAGTAACTTTTGAAAGTGAAGGCTACTTAAATTCTTTAGATTGTAAGATCGTTATAGCTAAATATATCCATGCCGCAATTAAGAATATACCACCAATTGGCGTTAAAAATCCAATACTTTTAAAATCAAATAAAGTTAAATCGTTGATCGATAGTAGATAAATTGAGAATGAAAATAAAAAAACACCTATAAGCACCAAATAGTAAACAATCTGCTTCTTTTTATTGGACAAAAAGGGCAACGACCCAACCACAAATAATAAAAACACATGGTACATTTGGTAACGGACACCCGTTTCAAAAGAATTTACCGCATCTGCCTCTACCAACTTTTTTAAGCCATGTGCACCAAAAGCACCAAGGACCACAGCCAATATACCTAAAATACATGCCGTTGTCAGAATTGTTTTTTTCATAACTTTTTAAGATGTATTTTTTATAAATGTAACATTTTGATATCTTAGTTTATCCTAATCAAACAAAAATAAGGAATAACATGTTGCGAAAAATAATGCTAGTTGGTGCCGGGAAATCCACCTCTTATTTAATTGACTATTTGCTTAAAAAATCAGATGAAGAAAAACTGCAATTAACCATAGGTGATATAAATCCAAAATCCATTGACAAAGAAATTAAGACCCATCCAAATTGCGAGGTTATTGCCTTGGATATATTTAATGACGAAGATTTAATTACCTCCATAAAGGATTCCGATATCGTTATTTCCATGCTTCCTGCTAGGTTTCACCTCATGGTAGCAAAAGTTTGTTTGGATTTTAAGAAACATCTTGTTACAGCGTCATATGTGAGCCCAGAAATAATGGCCATGGATAAAAAGGTAAAACAAAGCGGTTTGATCTTCATGAATGAAATTGGTCTAGATCCAGGTATAGATCACATGAGTGCCATGAAAATAATTGACAGTATAAGGCATAAAGGAGGCAAAATGCTATTATTTGAATCCTTTTGCGGTGGATTGGTAGCACCAGAGCATGATAATAATCTGTGGAACTACAAATTCACTTGGAATCCCCGAAATGTGGTACTTGCCGGACAAGGGGGGACTGCAAAATTTATACAGGAAGGCACCTATAAATATATTCCATACCATAGACTGTTTAGACGTACAGAATATTTTGAGATTGAAGGTTTTGGTCGTTTTGAAGGTTATGCAAACCGAGATTCATTAAATTACAGGGAAGCCTATGGATTACAGGATGCCCTAACTATTTACAGGGGCACCATGCGCCGTGTAGGTTTTTCCAAAGCTTGGAACATTTTTGTACAACTTGGCGCAACCGACGACAGCTATACCTTAGAAAACTCTGAAAATATGAGTTATCGGGAGTTTATAAATCTTTTCCTTCCCTATTCCCCAACAGATTCTGTTGAATTAAAATTACGTCACTACCTAAAAATAGAGCAAGATGATATTGTATGGGACAAATTACTAGAGTTAAATTTATTTGATCAGGACAAAAGAATAAATATCCCTAATGCCACTCCTGCCCAAGCCTTACAGAAAATCTTGGAAGACAAATGGACATTACAGGAAGTTGAAAAAGATATGATTGTGATGTACCATAAATTTGGATTTGAACTCAACGGTGAAAAAAAACAGATAGATGCTAAACTAGTTGTAATTGGAAAAGACCGCAAATTTACGGCAATGGCTAAAACCGTAGGATTACCTGTGGCCATTGCAACCATTCAAATCCTAAACAAAAAAATCACATCCCCAGGGGTTCAAATCCCTATTACCAAAGAAGTATATGAGCCTATTCTACAGGAGTTAGAAGAAATGGGAATAAACTTCAAGGAATATGAAGTGCCTTATTTAGGATATAATCCAGATTCTGTAATGAGTTGATATTTTAATTTGAAATTATTATTTTTACTTTCATATTGAAATTAGAATTAAGTAAATGGATAATAAAAATGTAAAAATTGATGGTATTGACAAGAAAATCCTAAGATTTTTAATGGAAGATGCACGAAAACCTGTCTTGGAAATAGCCCGAAGTATAGGTATTTCAGGTGCGGCAATTCATCAACGCCTTCGTAAATTGGAATCCTCTGGTTTATTGGCAGGTTCAAAATTTATTATTAATCCCAAAGCAATGGGCTATACCACTATGGCCTATATTGGTATTTATTTGGATAAGGCAATGAGTAACCCAAAAGCGGTGCAGCAATTGAAAAAAATTCCTGAAGTACTGGAATGCCATTATACCACTGGAAACTGGTCTATACTTATCAAGATATTATGTAAGGACAATGAGCACTTGATGCATGTATTAAACAAGGAAATTCAACAAATTGAGGGTGTCTCAAGAACTGAAACCTTTATCTCCCTTGCCCAACAAATAGATCGTCAGATTACCATATAAAAAAAGCCCCTTTCTAATGAAAGGGGCTTTTTCAAATTTTGTCAACACAAGGCTAATCTCTTCCTCCTAGGACTTGTAAACCCCAGTATACTAGTGTTGCCAAGGAACCAATAGCGGCTACTAAATATGTTCTAGCTGCCCACTTAAGTGCATCTTCTGAACCTTTAAATTCCCCTTGGGTCACAACATTTTTATTTTTCAACCATGCCAATGCCCTGTTACTGGCATCATATTCTACCGGTAAAGTTATAAAGCTAAATAATGTAGCCATAGCCATCATTACCAGACCAGCAACGGCAACCCAATAGCCAAAGCCTACACCTGCAGCGGCGCCCAAGGCCAAACCGCCGAAAACGATCCAAGTAGACATCCCAGAGGTTACACTTACCACAGGCACCAACTTAGAACGCATAGTTAGCCACTCATACGCTTGTGCATGTTGCACAGCATGTCCACATTCGTGTGCTGCAACGGCAGCAGCAGCAGCGTTACGCTGATTATACACCCCTTCACTCAAATTAACCGTTTTATTTTTTGGATTATAATGATCGGTAAGCATTCCTGGTGTTGAGATTACCTTTACATCACGTATACCATGATCGGCCAACATTTTTTCCGCGATTTCTGCACCACTCATGCCATTTTGAAGATGCACTTTAGAATATTGCTTAAACTTACTTTTTAAACGACTGCTTACCAGCCAGCTCACCAAAGCAATGGCACCTATCAATATATAATATCCCATCATAACTATTCAATTTTAAATTCAACTAAATATAATAAAGATTCCCTTTTATTACTGAAATCTGCTTTTTGAAATGCAAAAACCCCGCCAAACCTAAAAATTACATTTTAGATAAGGACAGGGTATTATTTTACTGACAAATTGTACAATTATGCCAAGGCACCTTCCCAGCCAAATGCGTCTATAATTTCCTCATATACCACCTTACCAGCAACAATACTAAGGCCTTTTTTAAGTGCATCATCCTTATCACATGCCGCTTCCCATCCCAAGTTTGCCAATTTTAAGGCATATGGCAAGGTTACATTAGTCAAAGCCATAGTAGAAGTATATGGCACAGCTCCCGGCATATTCGCTACTGAATAGTGTACCACATCATCAATAATGTAAATAGGGTCTTCATGGGTCGTTGGCCTTGTTGTTTCAACACATCCGCCTTGATCAACGGCAACATCCACAATTACGGTCCCTGGGCGCATTTCTTTTAACATATCCCTAGTTATTAAATTAGGTGCTTTAGCTCCTTTTAGTAATACACCCCCAATAATAAGGTCATGTGTTTTAATATGTTTACGGATATTGAACTCATTGGAAAATTCTGTAACCACATGTGGCGGCATAACGTCATTAACGTAGCGCAAACGTTTCATGTTGATATCCAGTATGGTAACATGGGCACCTAAACCAGCTGCCATTTTTGCAGCTTGTATCCCTACAACTCCAGCACCTAAAACCAATACTCTTCCAGGAGCAACACCAGGAACACCTCCTAATAATACACCTCTTCCCTTTACTGGTTTTTCTAGATATTTGGCGCCTTGTTGTATGGCCATTCTACCAGCTACTTCAGACATTGGTGTTAGTAGTGGCAAGGTACCATCCTCGTCCTCTACCGTTTCATAGGCAATGCAAATTGCCTTACGCTTGATCATAGCCTTAGTTAAGGACTCACTGGATGCAAAATGAAAATACGTGAATAAAATCTGACCTTCTTGAATCATATCATATTCTAGTTCTATAGGCTCCTTAACCTTTACTATCATTTGGCTCATGGCATAAACCTGACCTATGGTGTCCAAAATAACAGCACCTACTTGTTGATAATCTTTATTGAAAAAACCGCTCCCTTCACCTGCTCCAGATTGCACGTAAACGGTATGGTTATTCTTTACCAGCTCAAAGACACCAGCTGGCGTCATGCCAACTCGACTTTCATTGTTCTTAATTTCCTTAGGAATACCAACAATCATTGTTATATAGTTTTGAATTAAGCAGCAAAGTTGTGACAATTTGAACACTTTTCAAACATATATTCGACAAAAAGAGGGGTCAAAAGGTTTAATATTACGTATTTTTATATTATACCCCTATTTTTTATAGGGTTTATTTTGTAAAATTTATATTTTACTTATAACGAACCCCAAAAAAATAGAATAATCGTTTTCATTTTTATTTTTCACCCATAACACAAGTACAACCTAGGCATAAAAAAAAGAGGCGATTTTCATCGCCTCTAAAACATTCAACTATAGTGGTGTTATTTACCCCACTATATTCACAATCTTGCCAGGCACCACAATAACTTTTTTAGGGGTCCTGCCCTGTAATTGTAGCTGCGTCTTTTCATGTGCCAATACTGCGGCCTCTATTTCCTCTTTAGATAATTCCAGGGATAGTTCCATGGTGAATTTCATTTTGCCATTAAAGGAAATTGGGTAATCTTTACTTCTCTCCACCAAATAACTAGCGTCAAATTTTGGAAAGGGAGCTGTTGAGATGGACGTATTATGCCCTAATTTTTCCCAAAGTTCTTCCGCAATATGTGGCGCATAAGGCGATACCAAAATGGCCAATGGCTCCAGAATTTCTCTACTGGTGCATTTTTGTGCAGATAGTTCGTTAACGCATATCATAAAAGTAGATACCGACGTATTAAAACTAAAGTGCTCAATATCTTCCTCTACTTTTTTAATGGTCTTATGCAAGGTTTTCCATGACTCTTTTGAAGGTTCTTCCTCACTTACCTTAAAGGAAGCGTTTTCACCAGTGTGGAATTGTCTCCACAACTTCTTTAAAAAGGAATGTGTACCGGTAATACCTGCCGTGTTCCATGGCTTGGATTGCTCCAATGGTCCCAAGAACATTTCATATAAACGTAGACTGTCCGCCCCATACTCCTCGCAAATGGCATCTGGGTTGACCACATTGTATTTGGATTTCGACATTTTTTCCACTTCCCTACCAACTTTAAAAGAACCGTCCTTCTCGGTTATAAACACGGCATCTGCATATTCTGGACGCCATTTCTTGAAACCTTCAACATCTAATTCATCGGAAGAATTAACAAGAGAAACATCAACATGCAGATCTAATAATTTCACAGAAATTTTCGGGGCATTTAGATTCTTTAATCGTTCTAATACAGCATTTGGCCCATTTAATTGCATATTTATTGAATCATAGGCCGACTCCCTCAACCCTATTAAATCATTAGGGCAATTTTCTTTTGATGATAATAGAATGTTTCGTATTTCATCTTTTCTACCTGAAGTAACGAAATATTGTTTATCGATAAGGTTCTTGTTGTTAATCAATACCCTGTACACAAAAGCACTCGTCCCCGTAATCATTCCCTGATTAATGAGTTTTTTTGCAAACTCATCTTTGGGAACCAAGCCCTTATCAAACATAAACTTCTGCCAAAAACGGGCATACAACAAATGCCCCGTGGCATGCTCACTACCTCCAATATACAGGTCTACATCTTGCCAATAACCAATAGCATCCTGGGAGAATATCTCCTCAGTATTATGCGGGTCCATATACCTATTGAAATACTGTGAACTTCCTGCCCAACCTGGCATGGTATTCAACTCTAGAGGAAAAACAGTGCTATTATTTATGTTTTTATTATCAACTACCTGATGGTTCTTGGTATCCCAAGCCCAAACACTGGCATTGCCCAATGGTGGTTCCCCGGTTTCTGTTGGCAAATACTTCTCAACCTCTGGTAATTCGATAGGTAAATAGGCAGCATCTATCATTTGTGGCATCCCGTTAGCATCATAATACACGGGAAATGGCTCGCCCCAGTACCTTTGTCGGCTAAATACAGCATCACGTAAACGATAGTTTATTTTTCCTTCACCTTGTCCTAATTGTTCCAATTCAAAAATGGCACGTTTTACAGCTTTTTTATAAGGTAATCCATCTAAGAAATCTGAATTCGCAATAACGGTTTTATCCTTATCCGCAAATGCCTCTTCAGAAATATCTACACCTTCAAAAATATTGGGAATTGGAATATTAAAATGTTTGGCAAAATCATAATCACGCTGATCACCACAAGGCACGGACATTACCGCTCCAGTACCGTAACCGGCCAGTACATAGTCGCCAATCCAAATAGGAATAGGCTCTTTTGTAAACGGATGCTCAGCATAGGCACCGGTAAATGCACCTGAAATGGTTTTTACATCGGCCATACGGTCGCGTTCTGAACGCTTTGCCGTAGCATCAATATATGCCTCAACTTCAGATTTTTGATCCAGAGTGGTTATTTTAGATACCAATTCATGCTCTGGTGCCAGAGTCATAAAAGACACCCCAAAAATAGTATCAGGTCTTGTGGTAAAGACTTCTATTTGGCTATCGACTCCGCTCAGGCCCTGGATAGAATTTTCATGCAATTTAAAAGTTACACTAGCCCCTTCACTTCTTCCTATCCAGTTGGTCTGTGAATCTTTCAGTGGCTGTGGCCAATCTATTTTTTCAAGTCCGTCTAATAAACGCTGTGCATACGCGGTAATTCGCATGCTCCATTGTGTCATTTTCTTGCGTATAACTGGGTGACCACCACGTTCAGAAACACCGTTTACAATCTCATCATTGGCCAAAACCGTCCCTAAAGCAGGACACCAGTTCACTTCACTTTCGGCCAAATAGGTTAGCCTATACTTCAATAAAATTTCTTGTTTTTCTTTATCAGAAAACCCATTCCATTCCGAATTGGTAAAAGTAGCTATGTCATCATCACAAACCGCACGGACTTCTGAATTACCCATCGTTTCAAAAATGGAAATTAGATGTTGAATGTCCTCTGCCTTATCAGTCTCCTTATTGTACCAAGAATTGAACAGTTGAATAAAAATCCATTGCGTCCATTTATAATAACTAGGATCCGATGTCCTTACCTCACGACTCCAGTCAAAAGAAAAGCCCAACTGATCCAACTGTCTCCTATAGGTCTTAATATTTGCCTCTGTGGTAATAGCCGGGTGCTGCCCAGTTTGAATGGCGTATTGTTCTGCTGGCAAACCAAAAGAGTCATAGCCTTGCGGATGCAATACATTAAAACCTTTATGCCTTTTGTAACGCGCATAAATATCACTAGCAATATACCCCAACGGGTGCCCTACGTGCAAGCCTGCACCTGAGGGATATGGAAACATATCAAGCACGTAAAATTTTTCCTTGTCAGATATGTTATCTGCCTTAAATGTTTGGTTCTCTGCCCAATATTTTTGCCACTTGGCCTCAATTTCGTTGAAATTGTAATTCATCATCAATTCTTAAAAAAAACGACCATATCCCGGTTGTGTAATCACAAATAACCACGGTATGGCCCTTTAGTTTTCAGTGACAAAAATAGGTCTATTCGATGAAAGTCAAAAAGATATTGATGATTAACACCTATATGCCTTATTGAAGTTAATTTTTGTTCAAATACAGTATCTTTAATTCTGTGAAATTTACTGCATATAAATTACTGCCGCTTATCTTGATCATACTTGGTCTCTACACTTTGGAAACCAAGGCCCAACTTGGCTTTTGTACCGGAAGCTCAGGAGACCCTATTTTTATGGAAGATTTTGGTACTGGTCTCACAGATGGGCCAGCCTTGCCTTTGGGTACAACTACATATAATTTTACTTCCGGTGCGCCAGATGATGGCTATTATACCCTTTCTAGCACCACCAACTATTTTGATTGGTACAATGCAGAGGACCATACTCCGGGGGACAATAACGGCAAATCTTTTATTGTAAATGCGAGTTTTACGGCAGGTGAATTTTATCGCAGACAAGTTTCTGGACTCTGTGAAAATACCACTTACGAATTTTCTGCTTGGTTATTAAACTTACTACTTTCCAGTTCTTGTGATGGAAATGGAATACCTGTAAACGTACGATTTCAAATCTGGGACGAGACTGACACCAATTTACTGGCACAAGGCGATACTGGAAATATAATTAACAACGGCATGCCAGAATGGAACCAATATGCCTTAGTATTTCAAACCCTACCGGGACAAACATCTGTTATTTTAAAAATGCGCAATAATAGTAATGGCGGATGTGGTAATGACCTTGCTATTGACGATATTGTATTTAAATCTTGTGGGGATTCCGTAAATGTAGCTACAATCCAAAATGAGGAAAGCATTGTAGTTTGCGAAGATCAAGGAGCAGTTGGGGCAACTTTGAAAGCTACTCCAGATTTTTCGATATTTACGACGCATGCCTACCAATGGCAGCAAAGTGATGATGAAATTGTTTGGACCGATATTGTGGGCGAAAACAACACTACTTACACTACCCCATTAATTAATAACACAAGTTTTTACAGGGTGAAAATTGCGGAAGATGCTATAAATGTATCTAATGATTTGTGTAATATACTCTCTGATGTTTTTGAAATAAAAATAGTCCCTATTCCGGTTGAACCCACATCCAACGGTAATGTGACTATCTGTGAAAACGATACTGCCATTTTGAGTGTGAGCACACCTAATGGCTATATTGTTAATTGGTACGATGCACCAACTGGCGGTAATCTTTTACAAGAAAACAGTCCTGAATTCAGTACTACCCAAGCTGGTGCGTATTATGCTGAATCTAATACGGATGAAATAAACTGTCCTTCTGCCAATAGAACCGTGGTAACAGTTACCATAAACCCTTTACCGGTTGTAACCGATGAATCTATTGTTTTTTGCGAAGGTGATAGCGCTACCTTATCAGCAGGTGTTGATAATGTCACCTACTTGTGGAACACAGGCGAAATAACAAAACAAATACTGGTAGACACCGAAGGTAATTATACTGTTGTAGTAACCGATACCAATGGCTGTTCCAATACCAAATACATTACTCTTGAACAAATAGATCTACCAATAATAGCCTCCATTAAATCTGATGGCCAAGGAATAATTGTAACCACTGCCAATGAAGGCAATTTTGAATATTCCATTGATGGCTCAACTTTCCAAGACAGTCCTATCTTTGAAATTGTCAGTGGCGGAAACTATATCATATACGTTAGGGACAAAAATCGTTGTAGCGTAGTGACACAATTATTTTTACATGTGGTAGTCCCTAATTTCTTTACGCCAAATGGAGACAGCAGAAATGATGTTTTTAAACCGGAAGGCATAGAATCCTTTAGCAATATCAATATTTCTATTTTTGACCGATATGGTAAACTGGTTAAATATGGTAACAACCAAAATACCGAATGGGACGGCACCTCTAATGGGCAACCAATGCCCGTCAATGATTATTGGTACGTATTGCAAATTGACACCACTGTTTTAAAAGGTCATTTTACCCTGAAGCGATGAGGTCTTAAATTTTAAGATTCATTTCACTTTACTTTGTTATTTTTACATTTCTATTATTAGCTATGGCCAATTCATTTGAAAATTACCAAAAACGTAAGTTGATTTCTTCATACTTCTCCGTAGTACTCAGTATTGCATTGGTTCTTTTTTTACTTGGAATTTTAGGGCTATTGGTCCTGAACACAAAAAAGATGGCAGATCGCTCTAAAGAGCAAATTACCATTTCCATTTTTTTAAAAGAAACGGCAAAGGAGGTTGAAGTTGAACAACTACAAAAGACTTTGGCCATGTCAGATTATACTAAATCTGCCACTTATGTGTCTAAGGAGGAAGCTGCAGAAAAGCATAGCCAAGAAATAGGTGAGGATTTTGTAGATTATTTGGGGTATAATCCGTTAAAAAATTCAATAGACGTTAGGCTTAATGCAGACTTTGTTACCTCAGAAAAAGTTGCGAAAATAGCGACAACCTTAGAAGAAAAAAGCTATGTGGATGAGGTAAGCTATGACAAAGTGTTAGTAGGTATTGTCGTGCAAAGTGTTGAGAAAATTGGGTTTTGGATTTTGGTAGCTAGTGCCATTTTCACCTTTATCGCCGTTTTACTCATCAACAGTTCTATAAGATTGTCTATCTACTCCAAAAGATTTATCATTAAAACCATGCAAATGGTAGGGGCAACAAAAACCTTTATTAGAAGACCTTTTATTTGGCAAAATATTAAGCTGGGTATGCTTGGTGCATTATTGGCATTATTGGCAATTGGCGGGGTTATTTACTATATACACACTAACTTTCAAGATCTTGGCTTGTTGGAAGAACCCTATATTGTTGCTATTTTATTGGTTAGTGTTTTTGTTTTAGGAATCTTAATATCATATGTGAGCACCTATTTTGCAACACAACGTTTCCTAAACCTAAGAACAGACGAATTATATTATTAAATTTGCCTTTATGAGCAAAAAGAACAAAGTGGAAAATACACAAAAACAGGAGTTTATTTTTCAAACGAAAAACTATCTGTTTATGTTCATTGGCTTGGCATGTATTGCCCTTGGCTTTATTTTAATGAGCGGTGGTGGCAGCGATGACCCAAATATCTTTAATCCTGAAATCTTTAATTTTAGAAGAATAAGACTGGCACCTACACTAGTATTGGCGGGTTTAGGAATAGAGGTTTATGCCATTTTGTTGAATCCCCATAAAAAGAAGGAATAATTGGATACATTAGATGCTATTATCCTTGGGATTATCCAAGGGTTGACAGAATTTTTACCAGTATCGTCTAGCGGTCATCTAGAATTGGGAAAAGCTATTTTAGGTGATAACTCTGTGCCAGAGGAAAGTTTATTGTTCACGGTTGTATTACACTTTGCTACGGCTTTGAGTACTATTGTCGTATTTAGAAAAGATGTTTGGGAAATTATTCGTGGGCTTTTTCAATTTAAATGGAATGAGGAGAGTCAATTCTCGGTTAAGATAATCATCTCCATGCTGCCTGCTGTTTTTGTAGGTCTATTTTTTGAAGAACAACTAGAAGCTTTTTTTGGCGGTAATATCCAGTTTGTAGGGATTATGCTTTTGATTACTGCATTACTTCTTTATTTTGCCGACAAGGCAAAGGATACGGATAAAAAAGTAAGCTTTGGAAATGCGTTTATAGTTGGTATCTCACAAGCTATTGCCATGCTCCCCGGTATATCTAGAAGTGGTGCCACAATTTCAACCTCTGTGTTACTAGGTGTAGACAAATCTAAAGCGGCCCGTTTCTCATTTTTAATGGTTGTACCCTTAATTTTTGGAAAAATTGCCAAGGATCTAATGAGTGGTGACCTTACCTTTAATGGCGAAAACAATGTTGCCATGGGCGTTGGCTTTATTGCTGCATTTATTGCTGGACTCGCGGCTTGTACTTGGATGATACAATTGGTAAGAAAAAGTAAACTTTCCTACTTTGCCATATACTGTTTAATAGTTGGTTTAATAGCCATAACCTATGGCCTTATGAATACTTAAACCCCGAAGACAAAGCAAGCTTGCAATGGAAAGTTTAACCAAGGACGATTTTTTGAGCGGTCAGTTGTTGTTAATAGACAAGCCCTTGGGTTGGTCATCATTTCAAGCGGTAAACAAACTTAAATGGGCCATCCGAAAAAAATTTAATCTAAAAAAATTTAAGATTGGCCATGCTGGTACCTTAGACCCTCTAGCCACAGGGCTTTTGGTGATTTGCACTGGAAAATTCACTAAGAAAATTCCAGAATTTCAAGGTCAGTCCAAAGAATATATAGGAACCATTACCTTAGGAGCAACTACGCCTTCCTATGATTTGGAAACTGAAATTGACCAAACTTTTCCAACAGGGCATATTACACAAAAAATTATTCAAGAAACTACTGTACAATTTATAGGGGAAATTGAACAGGCCCCTCCAATATTCTCTGCGTTAAAAAAGGATGGCAAAAGACTATATGAGTATGCCCGTGAAGGGAAATCCATAGAAATTAAAACCCGAAAAACTACGATTCTAGAATTTGAGATTGCAGAAATAAACCTGCCAGAAGTACATTTTAGAATTGTCTGTAGTAAAGGGACATATATACGATCCATTGCCCATGATTTTGGTAAAGCTTTAGCTACTGGAGGGCATTTAACAGCCTTAAGAAGAACCAAAATAGGAGATTTTAACGTAAATACAGCCCAAGACCCAATGGTCTTATCTAAACAAATATTAGAAGAATAATTATATTAAATTAGCCTAAACGCCCAATGTTTGCCAATTTTCTGTAATATTTTTTGAAAATTGAGGTTATATAAACATGAACTTAAATAGACAACAGCTTTCTTTAATTATCACCATTTTTTCAATGGCTATAATTGTGTTGGTACTCTATAATATTCATTTAGGTGCTGAGGAAGAAAAAGATGAAGACTATGTTGTTGAAATGGTTTTGGACGAAGAACGTATTGAAGAATTAGAGCAAGAAGAAAAACTGCACGAAGAGCTTTCCAATGCAGACCCCATAAAAAGTCATATGGCCTTTAACGAAACTGCAAAGCCAAGCTATGGTAATCCTGAACCACTTAAAACCCTTGAGGAAATACTTGAGGAAAAAGAAGCCATGAACGATAGTGAAGTTTCTGACCAACTCATTTCAGATTCCGAATATGCCGCCAAAGTAAAAGAATTAGCTAAAAAGCGTGAAGAAATAAAACAATCACTTGGCGAAAAAGAGGCTAAAAAAGAAGAATTTACCAATAACTTGGCGGATAAAAGAACCTCCATTTCGTATTCTTTAATAGATAGAAACAGTTATAAGTTACCACCTCCAATATATACTTGTATCGAAGGTGGAAAAGTAGTTATAAACATAGAAGTAGATGCTTTGGGCTATGTAACCGAAGCCGATTTTAACGCTAAAAGTTCTGGAACTTCTAACGGATGTTTGGTAGATAATGCCATTGCATATGCCTTGAAGGCAAAATTTAGCCCTTCAGAAAGAGCTACACAAAAAGGAACAATTACCTATCTATTTCAAGGGAAATAATTCTAATAAATCTTCCAAAATACTTTGTCCTTTATCTTTATTGTACCATAACTGAAGACTTTCCTTGAATTCAGCACTTAACATTCCGTGTTCTGCCTTATAATCCTCAACCAACTTAGTGGCTTTAGTGGAACGTGGACCCCATGTGCCTATGACTTCATTGGTATTTATGTTAATTTGAATTAATTTAGGTATAGACAAAGCACCTTGAGTCAAAAACTGCTGCATAAGCTCAAGGTTTTCATCACGAAGGATAATTTTTAATTTGATGTTCGGATTTATTTCTGCTATTTTGTTCATTAAAGGTAAAGCTGGTGAAGCATCACCGCACCAACTTTCAGTTAAAACCAACCAATCTAATTTTTCATTTAGCTGATTGATTTTTTGAACCGATTCTTGATCAAACTTCAAAACTTTGTCCCATCGTTTCATTCGATGGGTATTTAATTGGGTATAATGAATATATGAATCCGTCTGATTAGGGCCAGTAGGCTTATTTTCTAGAACTAACCTATTAACCAAATCTCTATATTCACGGTAAGATATTGCTTTGGTCAAAGCCTTGTTCACAAGATCCACAGTTGATTTCGCATTGACCGTTTTTACTTTTGTATCCATTAGAGCTTAGTAGCATTGGACGACAATTCATTACAAAGAGCGTTTCTTTATCATTCCTCCACGTGTATCATTTATCTTACCCATTACTACAAAAGCTTTTGAATCTATCTTGCTAATTTCAATAGTAAGACGACGAATTTCCAATCTGGTAATTACCGTATAAATTACATCATATTCCTTATGGATTCCATGCCTTCCGTAGCCTCCTTTTGCCTTATATATAGTTAAGCCACGCCCCAATTTTTCTATAATCATCAACCTAATTGCCTCACTTGCATCAGATACTATGGTTACCCCCGTGTATTCTTCAATACCCTCTATGACAAAATCCAATGTTTTGGAGGCCGATAAATACGTTAACATGGAATACAATGCCGTTTCTATAGACAAAAGATATGCGGCCGCCAAAAAGACCAAAATATTTATAAGGATAATAATGTCGCCAATGGTTGTACCTATTTTTCTACTCAAAAAAATTGCCAAAACCTCTGTACCATCCAAAACACTGCCTCCCCTAACAGAAAGTCCAATTCCTGCACCAAGAAAAAACCCGCCAAAAACGGCAACCAACAGTTTATCTTGGGTGATTTCTGGAAAATCAACAAGTAGTAGCACTAGGGCCAAACCAGAAATAGCCAAAGCGGTCTTAAAAGCAAATACTTTACCAATCACATGGTAACCTAGCATTACAAAAGGAACATTTACTATTAAAATTAATACATACAAGGGTATTGCAGATGTTTCTGCAATAAGCAATGATATTCCCGTTGCACCACCATCAATAAATTTATTTGGTAACAAAAAACTTTCTAAGGCAAAGGCAGCTAGAAAAATCCCAGAAATAATGAAAAAGGAATCCATAATAAGCAACTTATAATTTACCTGCTGCTTATATTGATTTAACTGCATATTTTTTTGATTGAGTTCATTATAAATTCTCTGGATTCACTGCCAAGCTATTAAATAATTTGGCCTTTGCTGAATAAAACTTGTTCTGAACGGCATTTTGTTTTAATACGGCATCAATAAGTTTGCTTTCCCTAGAATTAATAAGAAATAGCGAGCTTTCTCCAAAGCTAAATTTGCGTTCCTCTGCAGCCAGCATGGTATTGTAATTAGAAACAATATTATAAATCAAGTCGTTTTGTCTTTCAAAGGAATCCAACTCGTTATAAATGGCGAGTACTTTATTCCTCACCTGGATTTCAGCGTTATCCAATTCATATTGGGCATCCCTTAGTTTAATTTTAGCCAATTTAAGATCTCCTCTTTCTTTTCTTAAAAACAAGGGCATCTGGAATGTTAAGCCTCCTTTATATTGCTCGGTTACAAATGAGTTTATAAATTCTGGGCTTTCTGTCAAAAAATTATATTCCACATTTAATGTAGGCAATAGCTTATTGGTCTTCAGTTGTTTGTCAACCCGTAAACCATCTACCTTATAACTTAAGGACTTTAATTTGGGATGATTCTCCAAGGTGAAGCTATCTAGGGGTTTACCTAGAATTTCTAAAGTCGTGTCTATTTCCAAATCAAGATTGTCATCTGGTATTACATTGGGCTGCAATTCTGTAGGAATATTATCTCCCAACCATAAAAAGTTAGAAAGTTCTAACGAGGCATTCTTAAATTTTACATTGGCCTGTTCTAACTCCAATGCCCTATTTTGCACAGCTATTTTTGCCTCAACAGTATCAATCGCCGCCTTATCTCCGGCCAAAGCACTCTTTTTAATTCCCTCAAAACGTACTTGTGCATTGTTTAAAAAATTAGAGAAAACCTTACTATCCTTATAGGTCTGTAGCCATTTGAAATATGTAAGGGAAGCTTCAAACAATACCTGGTTAACCAACAGATCCCGATCGGCCTTGCTTTGCTCCCTAAAAAACTTAGCCTTTTTTAAGGTCGCCATACGCTCATTAATCCAAGACCCTTGCAATAATGATGCTGATATACCAGCACTATATAAACCATCTTCGGGCACGGTTTCCGCCGGATCAATAAAAGCGCCTTCGTTTTGCTCAAAATTTCCTTTAAGCTCGATACCATACCAAGTTGGAATTTTAAACGTTGCATTTAACCGGTCATAATATTCCGTACCCTTAAACTCTTTTCGACTATAGTCTACCTCTACTTTCGGATCAAAACCACCTCTTGATCTCATAAGGTTGGCCTGCCCCATTCCAATGGTCAAATCAGCTTGTTTAGCAATTGGGTGGAATTTCTTCACATAACCCAAATACTCATTAAACTTGAGCTTAGCTGAGTCCTGCCCTAGAGCCTGAATTATAAGGCCCAGACCAAAAAATAGACCAAGAATATACTTCTTCATGTTTATTTTTTAATTGGTTTTGCTTGTGCACCCTGAGGTTGATAATAATTTGGCGGGAAACCGTTTAACTGTCGCCACAACTCAAACCAAATAGGTACATCCTCCAATAAAGCAATAGTTCTAGCACCTGAACCCACCCTTAAATCTTTAGGCCACTCATGATCGTCCTCATCCGGTGCCAATAGAATTCTGTATTTACCATTATCACTAATAAAGGTTTCAATAGCTACTACCTTACCACCGTAAGTACCATATGATACATTGGGCCAACCGCTAAAGACAATTGCAGGCCATCCATCAAATTGTATTCTTACTTTCTCTCCTAAATGGACTAATGGCAAATCAATTGGTTCAACAAAGGTCTCTACTGCCATTTCATAGTCTGATGGCATAATGCCTACCAAACGATCACCTTCTTTAAAAGTTTCACCGATACCGGCCTGTATGGCTTTATTGATATACCCGTTTTGCGGAGCCCTTATGTAATACATCTGACTACGCATTTCATAATTGGTATATTGATTTTCCAATTTGGTTACCTGTGCCTCCGAATCATATTGATTGGACTGTGCCGTAAACATATCACTTTGTGCTTTGGATATTTTATCGGTATATGCTGCCTTAACCCTATTTATTTCTACTTGGGCGTTAATGACTTCATTTTTAGCTGCCAACAATTTATTCTCTTGCGATACAAGTTTTGCTTGTGTTTCCTGGAGCTTTAACCTTTTTTCCTCCACATCGGTCACCGCCTTTAAGCCCTCACTTTGTAATTGTTCCGTTCGGTCAAATTGACGTTGGGCTATTAAGATATTTGTTTTGGCCGCCTCTAAATCTATGCTATCACTCTGTACCTTTAATCTGGACTGTACTAATTTATTCTCTGCCTGTTGCAGCTTTAAACTACGTTCATTGGTTAATGCTGCAATTTGATTGTTCAAGGCTTTGACTTTACCACCATAAGAGGTAACTGATGCTTCCTTTGCCCTTATTTGCTGACCTGTTCTTTCTACAAGCCTTGGGTCAAAGTATTCGTTCTTGATCTCAGAAATGAATAATATGGTATCCCCTTTTTTAACATAGTCACCCTCTTGGACATACCATTTTTCAATACGCCCAGGTATTGGGGATTGTATGGTTTGTGGTCTTTGTCCAGGCATTAAAGTGGTCAAATAGCCACTCCCACTAATAGACTGAGTCCACGGCAAGAATAGCACTATGACCCCTATAATAGTAAAAGCCATTAAAAATCGATTAAAATGCTTGTAATGCCTTTGATGAAAAACTTTCTGTACCGAAGCAAATCGATCTAGGGAAACTTTTTTATTAAGCTTATTGTTTGAAATGTTCAACATAACCTTATTTGTATTTTTCGTTTACAACCTTACCTTTTTCCAAGGTCACTATACCATTACAGTAATCTGACCATGAATCATTTTCACTAACCACCAATAAAGCCCATCCATTTTCTGGGTCTGTTAAAAATTTCATGATCCTATTGGCCTCCTCCTTACCAAATTGATCCAATGGATCTTTGAGCACCAATAATTTAGGTTTGCTTACGATACTTCTTGCCAAGACTATTTTTTTTGAAACAATATATGGTATTTGTTTTCCCTCAGGATATAAAACAGTCTTCAAGCCATTGGGTTGTTCTTTTACAAAACTGGTAAGGCCAACCTTCTCCATGGCCCAATAAATTTGATCTTGGGAAATAGAGGCATTACCAAAAGTAATATTGTCCAATATAGTACCCTCAAATGGAGACTCCTCTAATAAGGACTGCCCTAAATGCGAACGATAATAATTTAGGTTCATCCCCTTGATAGAAGCATTATTTACATACATGCCACCAGAATCGGGTTCCAAAATTGCAGCTATGACACGTAATAGGCTCGTTCTACCAGAATCCCTGCCCCCCTTTAAATATATAATACTGTTTGGTGTTATCTTTAAATTAATACCATTAAGTATTCCTTTGCCGGTATCCGGCAATTTATAATGAATGTCTTCCAATTCTACCGTAAAACTCTCGTTCTCCTTAAAAGGAATCTCTCCTTCTTGAGGTTCCAGTTCCTTATCCACTACTTGACCCATTTTTTCTAAAGAAGTAAGTAAGTCATAGAAAGTTTCCAGACCAAGAATGAGTTTTTCAACGGAATTGATAACCAGTAGAATAATAATTTCCGCTGCCACAAACTGACCAATATTCATTTCCTGATTTAAAACCAATAAACCACCAATTAATAAAAGACCGGCCGTAACCAGAATCTTAAAACCAATCATCTGGATGAATTGAATTACTATAATCCTAAAATGACTTTCCCTTGCATCTAAATATCTCGAAACCAAAGTGTCATTTTTGTCGATTGCATGTGATGTTTTTCCCGAAAGTTTAAAGCTTATAATGGACCTTGCTATTTCCTGTAACCAGTGAGCTACTTTATACTTGTTTTTTGATTCATCCAAACTAGTGTCTAAACCTTTTTGTGCAGTAAACTTAAATACAATGTAGATAAGGCCTAAAAGGAGTATCCCGTATATGATAAAAAAAGGATGATAGAAAGAAAGTAACAATAGCCCTAAAACAATTTGCAGCAAAGCCGCAGGAAAATCTATAAGCACCTTTGACAACGACTTCTGTATGGTTAAGGTGTCAAAAAAGCGATTTGCTAGTTCAGGAGGATAATAATTATGTAACTCACTCATTTTTATTTTAGGAAACCTATATGCAAACTCAAATGATGCCCTAGTGAATATTTTTTGCTGAACATTCTCTATAATCCTCAATTGCATTAACTGTAAAATTCCTACGAATGCCACACCCAAGGTTACCAGAATGACAAGTATTATCCATGAAGTGCTTATTTGTGCCCCTTGAATAAGATTAATTATCGCCTGTATTCCCAAGGGAAGTGACAAACTCACAATTCCAGCGAAAATGGCATAATAAAAAATTTGTAAGATATCCCGTTTGTCCAAGCGCAACATTCCCAGCATCCTTTGCCATGGGGTCATAATATTTTTAGACATAAAACTTATTGTTTAAGTGATGAGAAAGTTAATTGAAGAAAAAACTGTGTGGTACTTTGATTGTCATGGCAATTGGTCAAAGAATTAAAATGATCATTTAAAAAGTTTTGATGCAAAGAACCTTCCAAAATTGTACTGGCCAAACTTGAGGCGTACTTGTATTCCGAATTAAAATTACCTATCATATTACTTAAACGATTCACCAATCGTTTATAGATTACAAAATAACCTTCTTTGTTCTCAACATCAACCTCTTTGGTCAAGTACGATTTAGAGTATTCATTAATTACTATCTTATTTAGAAGTACCTCATTAATATGTGAAAAGGAAGAATCCTCAACGGTGGTTTTGGTTACCACCTCTATAGCCTTTTCTAGTTTTAACTTTGGATCAGCTATGCTGTTGGTAGCAAAAACCAATTGATACTCCATCCATCCCCAATACCACGAGGTAAGGTAAAGCAACAGTTTGTGCTTGTTTTCAAAATATCTATATATAGAACTTTCATTGGAATTTATGTTTACACCTAATTTTTTAAACGTAAAGCTTTCAAATCCCATTTCGTTAATCATTATAATGCTTTGTTTAATAATTCTTTTACCCAAATCTGATGACTCAGGGTCTTTCACAAATATTTTATCGTTTATAACAATTTTTACCGTTTTAAGTAAATGTTCCATAACTAACAATATTACCATGCAAATATAATAGTATAACTATCATAATATGATAGTTTAACTAATCATTAACGATAGTAATTGTATTTTTTGTGGATTTATTACTATTTTGTGTTTAAAATTGGAATAATATATTTATACGAGTATTTTATTGTCATTTTATTGATTTTTAAAATTATCATTAGTTAAAAAATAGTGTGCCAAAAGCTATATGATGTAGAGGTTTAGCAAGTCTAATAAATGACATATTTCAAAAAAATAAGAGGATATATCAGACACGTTATGGCAATGCAATTTTAGTCCTAAACAGAAAAAAGATCATAACATTTTACGATTCATACACTCCTATAAATGAAGAAACGATTCCAAAGAAGATGTAAAACGAAGTAGAACCCTAAATATTAAATTATTATTATGAGAAATGTAATGTTTGTTTTTGTTTTGATACTGGCATCCTTAAACCTGATTGGTCAGGATAATTCCAAAATGGTTACTGATGGAGCTATTTTGATAATTAACAAAAAGCAAAACATGCCCTTTGACCATATAGATTTTCCCCGCACCAACTTTATCATAAAAAGGGGCGCTATAGCTAATTATAAAAGCCTAAATGGAATTGCAGTAAAGATCAAATTGTCATATGTTAACACTAAAGGTAATCAAATGGCCAAACTAACCCCCATAGCAGGTGGGAAATTCTTTAATCGCTATACCTATGTTTCAGCAAACTTAAGTAAGGCTATTGAAAGTAATGAACTTATACAACCAAATCTATCTAAAGAATCCTTGGCCAATAATTAATACTAGATTTTTGTTCTCCAATACGGCCTAGAAATTCCTTTTACCATTATATAATGGGGAGCTGGGCCGTTTTTTAATGACTCCCTAATTTACTAGTATATGTTTTTGTATTATGAAGGGCAATACATAGAATATTAACTTGTTCAAATAACCTATATAATTTGTAGTACGTTATATCAATTTCGAAATTAAATATAAAGCAAAAATGGAAATTTTAAGAAGAATAGCAGCTTCCTATTTCAATAGTCTTTGATCCAACTAAAACAATCCTCAATAATATGCTCCTTTTCTTTCTTTATATAACTTAAAAAAGCATTTGCGGCAGGTGATAGTTTTTTTGAACTTAACCAAACTAAATTCCAAGTAGTGCTTAATGGCAAGCCTTTTACTTCCACAATGTTTAAGTCTTTATTTTTTAACTCATTTTTAATTCCTATTAATGGCATAATAGAATATCCGAGACCGGCTACAACAGCTTGTTTAACAGCTTCATTTGAAGTAAGCTCCATTTTTTTTATAGATCTATATTTATTTTTAGCTATAAAATCTTCCATAGCGTTTCTTGTAGCCGAACCTGGCTCCCTAAAAATTAAAGGTCGCGTTTCAAAAAGTTGCTTTTTAGAAAGGTTTTCATGCACTAACTCTCCACTTCCTACAAAAAACAATTTATTATCCAAAAGGGGAACAGCCTCTATTTTTAAATTATCGGGCAAAACAGAAACCAATGCAAAATCAATTTTATTTTGTTCCAAAGCCCTAACTACCTTTAACTTATTAGTTACATCCATAATAAGCTCCAGTCCATTATTGTCCTTCATAAAATCATTTAGAAAAAAAGGCATCACATACTTTCCCGTTGATACCACAGAGAGTTTTAGCCGACCTGATAGATTTCCTTGATATGCCAATGTTTTATAGTTTATAGCATGTACCTCATTTAATATTTTTTCAGCGGCTTTTGCAATTTCTTGGCCAAAATCTGTAACAAAGAGCTTTCTACCAACTACCTCTGTTAACGGAATTGGAAACTGATCTTGAAAATTTTTTAGTTGTATTGACACCGCCGGTTGTGTTAAAAACAACTCTTCTGCCGCAAGTGTAATACTCTGTTTTTCAGTTACTTTAAGAAACACCTGAAGTTGGTGCAATGTATAGTTCATTAATTTTATTTATGTTTTTCATAATAAATATAAATAAAATTTAATCGAATAAGATTTACACCTTTGCCGTGTCAATAAAAAAACAGACTAAAATGAAAGACGTAATACAATTAAAAAAGAAAAATAAGAACCGGTTTCAATTATTCAAGACAATTTTAGCCATAGTCTTTGCAGCTTTTATTCTATCCTTCTCCTATGTAAACGACCAATTGTTCCTAAAGGAATTAGCCATTGCGATAGCCATTATATCTATAGTCATGGTACTTAAAGGAAGGGATAGGAAAACGGATTTCTCTAAAGTGGTAAATCTTTATGAACAAGAGGAAAATTTAGATAAAAGAAAAATTAATTAACTCCCAAAAATAAATCATGGAAAATTCAACACAATCAGTAGATCTTATTAAAGGAAATTTTACACCATCAGAAGCTTCAGACTTGCTTATTGCCTTTTTTGAGCATAAAATAAATTTTCACAAATTAGAACGCTTATCGGTTTATGCTGTGCACCCAGATGGCGATACTGAGGAGCCTTCAGAAAGAATTAATGAGTTAGAGTATGATAAGAACATTGTAAAGGATTTCATTTCTCTTGCTAGGAGAGATGGTAAAAATCTTAAGATTAATAGTTCTATTGTCTTAGTAATTGAAGATTAATCTAATTTACGATAAGATAAAATCATCCTAAAAACAGTACAAAAGGCCTTCACTCCAAAAATATAACTTAGGATTGAAGGCTTTTATTTGCCTAATTAACAAAATAATTACCTCATTACTATTAATGGATTTAAATTTACTTCTTGACAACCTAACCAACCCAGCCCTACTATTTTTCTTCTTGGGTATAGTTGCTGTTCAATTAAAAAGCGATTTGGAAATACCTCCCAATTCATCAAAGTTCATCTCTCTTTATTTAATGTTTTCAATTGGCTTTAAGGGTGGTGTAGAACTATCGCATAGCAATTTGGACATGGAGATTCTATGGTCACTTTTATTTGGTGTTTTTTTGGCCGTTTTTGTACCTATATACGCTTTCTTTATTTTGAGAAAAAAATTCAATGTGGCCAATTCTGGGGCTATTGCAGCAGCCTATGGTTCTGTTAGTGCTGTAACCTTTGTAACGGCGATATCCTTCTTAGAGATTGAACAAATAGAATTTGGCGGACATATGGTAGCCGTCATGGCTTTGATGGAAGCTCCTTCAATAATTGTTGGCGTTCTTTTGATGTCCTATTTTCAAAAAAAGAATAAAGACAAAATAAACCTTTCATCTGTTTTAAAACATTCACTTACCAATGGTAGTGTATTGCTTATAATAGGGAGCCTTTGTATTGGTTTTCTGGCCAGTGACCATCAGGCTATGGGTATAAAACCTTTTACAACAGATATTTTTAAAGGATTTTTAGCAGTATTTCTTTTAGATATGGGCATTAGTAGTGGTAAAAAACTTAATGATTTTATGAAAAAGGGTTGGTTTGCTTTATTATTTGCTGTAGTCATTCCATTAATTAATGGTTGTACTGTAGCCCTAATCAGTTCTGTAATAACAGACAGTATGGGTAACAGACTCTTATTTGCCATTTTAGCGGCCAGTGCATCCTATATAGCCGTACCTGCCGCCATGCGTTTGGCTGCGCCAAAGGCAAATCCTAGCTTGTATTTGCCGATGGCATTGGCAATAACCTTTCCTTTTAATATAACCTTGGGCATGCCACTTTATCTTTGTATAGTTCAGTACTTTTAATTTATTCGCATATCTTTAATAATAAGTTTTATATGGAAAACAAAAGATGTGGCTGGTGCAAAGGTGATTCCCTTTATGAAGCCTATCACGATGAAGAATGGGGTGTGCCTGTAAAGGATGATGCCACACTATTTGAATTTTTGATATTGGAAACTTTTCAAGCGGGGCTTAGCTGGATTACCATTTTGCGCAAACGGGAAAATTTCAGGGGGGCTTTTGATAATTTTGATTATAAGATAATTGTAAAATATAATGATTCCAAAATCCAATCCTTATTACAAAATGAAGGCATAGTCCGTAATAAATTAAAGGTTAATTCAGCCATAAGCAATGCACAGGCCTTTATGGACGTTCAAGATGAATTTGGAAGTTTTAGCGACTACATTTGGGATTTTGTAGATGACAAGCCCATTATAAATACCATATTAAATTACAAAGAAGCACCCGCCACTACACCATTATCGGATAAAATTAGCAAAGACCTTAAAAAAAGAGGGTTTAAGTTTGTAGGAAGCACTATAGTATATGCCTTTATGCAAGCAACCGGTATGGTAAACGATCATGAATTAGGCTGTTATAGATATCGTGAGGTTTAGATTCCCATTCCCTGTTTTATCATCTTGAACATGGTACTAATAAACAATTACATCCAAACTTTAGAACATGAATTTAAGTGTAATTCAAACGCTAAAATAGCTGCTGGACAAAAAGCATATATGCGCGATCAGTTTGAGTTTTTCGGAATAAAAACACCTAAACGTCGTACACTACAAAAACCACTTTTAGCTAATGAGTATCTGCCTCCTAAATCAGAACTGGAAACTATTGTTACCATATTATGGAACAAACCAGAAAGGGAATTTCAACTTTTTGCACAAGAATTGGTTTCAAAATACACCAGAGTTTTTGAAATAAAAGATTTGTCTCTTTTAGAATATATGGTAACCCATAAATCTTGGTGGGATACGGTAGATTATATTGCGGCAAAGCTGATGAGCGCTTATTTTAAGTTATACCCATCTCTAATAGATTCCGCAATTGAAAAGTGGTTGTCTTCAGGCAATATATGGTTACAACGTTGCTGTATACTCTATCAATTAAAAAGCAAGGATAAAATAGACATAAAAAGACTTGAATACATCATCAAAAAACTATTGGGCTCCAAAGAATTTTTCATAAATAAGGCCATTGGGTGGGTATTGCGTGAATACAGTAAAACAAATCCAAATTGGGTAATTAATTTTGTTGCCAAAAATAATCTTACTCCTTTAAGTAAGCGAGAAGCGTTACGTTTGTTGTCCTAATTGCACTAACTTTAAACATCATGAAAAACATATTCTACTTTATTTTAGTTTTATTTTCTGGAACATTTATAGGTCTAGGCCAAGGTAAGTATGAACAGGAATTTAGAATTAGAAAATCCCAATTTCCAGAAAATGCCCTTGTAATGATACAAGATAAGTTGGATGGTGTTAAAAGATTGAAGTTTTATAAGGAAATAGATAGTGCCAATACCAATTTTGAAGCGAAATTTAAAAAAGCAAAACTCTGGTATAACATAGTATTTAATGAAGATGGTATTTTGGAGACTATAGAAATCCGTATTACAGAAGTAGACATCCCTACTGATGCTTTTTCGGAAATGACAAGTTACTTAAATACCTATTTTGACACCTATAAAATCAAAAGTATCCAACAACAATATCCTTCCAATTCTAGTGAACTTTTGGACATTACCTTAAAAAATGCCTTTCAAAACATGTTGCTGCCATCCATAAATTACAAATTTAGTATTGCTGGAAAAAAAGACAAAAAACATGTTGGCCTTGAAGCTCAATTTGATGCGCAAGGTAAATTCAAAAACATCAAACAATCACTTCCTGCAAATTATGACCATGTGCTATATTAAAAATTAAAAAAAATAACTAGTTTATGGTCCAGTGAATTTATTATCGTTTTAGGGCGCCATTTGATTAGAAGAGTACATCAATATTGGTGCTAAGCCTTTAGCAGTTTTATAAATTCCTTCCTTGAAATCTCTATTGCACCCAAACTTGCTAAATGCTCTGTATACAGTTGACAATCTATTAATTTATAGTTCTTTTCTTTTAGCTCTTGGGCGAGTTTTATAAATGCGAATTTAGAGGCATTGCTTTTTAGGCTAAACATACTTTCTCCACAAAAAACTGTTCCCAGGTCAATACCATATAGACCTCCGATCAATTCTTCATTTTGCCATACTTCGTATGATTTTGCAATTCCTCGCCGATGCATTTCTATATAAGCATCTTTCATATTTTTGGTAATCCAAGTACCATCTTGATCATTTCTTCTAACGGAAGCACAATACTCGAGCACCTTCTCAAAACAAGTATCTACCGTAACTGTAAAAACATTGTCACTTAGTACCTTGCGCATGCTTTTTGAAATTTTTATATTTTCTGGATACAATACCATTCTGGGTTCTGGACTCCACCACATGATAAGGGAATCTGAATTAAACCACGGAAAAATACCCTCCTGATAAGCTAATAACAACCGTTCTGGAGACAAGTCTCCACCTACTGCCAACAAACCTTCTTCATTGGCTTCCCCAACTGGTGGAAAATACAACCTATCGGATAGAAAGTAAATAGGATTCTTTGTCATCTCCTTTTCCAAATATTCATTTTCAATTTAATAAAAAGGTCAAAAAACAAAAAACTTGTTTAACTAATTAAGTCAAACAAGTTCTTTATTTATCTAAAAAGTAGTGTTGCCGACCTTAAAAAGGAAGGTCGTCATGATCTTCTTCGTTTAAATTATCAGCTGGTTCAAAAGCTTCCATAGGCGGTACTGGAGGCATCCCCTCAGGCTGTGCCTGTTGTAAGCTTTCAATACGCCATCCTTGAATAGAATTAAAGTACTTCGTTTCTCCTTGTGGATTGGTCCATTCCCTTCCTCTTAGGTTAATGCTGATTTTTACGTCCTGACCAACACTATAGCTATTCAACAAATCACATTTATCCTGCACAAATTCTACCATAATATGCTGCGGATACTGCTCATCTGTTGTCACTACAATCTCACGTTTTCTAAACCCGTTGTTCCCAAAGGTTTGGGTATCACCTAAAACTTTAACTTTTCCTTCTATTTCCATCTTAAATTCTCTTTTATCTAAAAAACAAAAATACATAAAATGAAGCGGTTATAAAATAATGAAGCAAAATTCCAACACAACAATTATTTACAAATTGGGTTATCTTTAGTAATAGAAAAACACTGGATGAATTTTAATCCCAAAAACAAGACCACAAGCATATTTTTGTTAATCGGCTCATTTATTGTTGTAAGCCTTATACTTTGGAATACTAATAGTTTTTTTAAAAAGTTTAAGGAAGAAGAGCGATTAAAAATGGAGATATGGGCCACTGCACAATCAGAATTCCTACAATCTGCAGAAGATGTAGATTTGGGAAGTTTGCACTTAAAGGTATTTCAAAACAATACTTCTACCCCAATGATTCTTATTAATAAAGACAGTTCTATTAGGGTAAATAATATTCCAAAAGAGAAGGCTAAGGACAGTCTCTATATTCTTAAGAAATTACAGAAATTTCAAAATGAGAACACGCCAATCGCCATAGATCAACAAGGAGAGCATTTGGCTACTTTGTATTATGGCAATTCTGAAGTTTTAAATAAACTAAAATTTTACCCTATTGCACTATTACTTATCATATTTTTATTTGGCACCGTAATTTACTTCTTGTTCAGAACAAACAAGGCTTCCGAGCAAAACAAACTATGGGCGGGTATGGCCAAAGAAACAGCACACCAAATAGGGACTCCTTTATCTTCTCTCTTGGGTTGGAACGAATTGTTAAAAGCAGAAAACATTAACCCAGATATCCCTAAAGAAATTGAAAAGGATATAGATCGGTTGCAAACCATTACTGATCGTTTTTCAAAAATTGGATCGCTTCCAAAACTCAATGAAAGTGATATTGTAGAAGAAACAAAAAGAGCATATGAGTATTTGAAAAAAAGAAGTTCCAAGCTAATTCATTTTACTTTCAAGTCACAAATTGATAGTATGTCGGTACTTTTAAATAGTTCTCTTTACAATTGGACAATAGAGAATCTTGTTAAAAATGGCATTGATGCCATGCGTGGTAAAGGCAGTATTGCTATAGAAATAGTACCAGAAGGCAAATTTGTACACATACTAATTGCCGACACAGGTCATGGTATTCCAAAGAGCAATTTTTCTGCCATTTTTAACCCTGGTGTAACTACCAAAAAACGAGGTTGGGGATTAGGCCTATCTTTGGTAAAAAGAATTGTAGAAGAATACCATGATGGTAAAATAAAAGTCCTTTCTTCAGGAAAGGAAGGAACTATAATGCAAATTTCCCTCAAAGCAAAGTTATAACTATGGCAAAAGAAAAATTGAATCTGATAAAGGAAGCGGACCTTAACAATAATTGTCCAGAATGTTTTAATCAGGATTTGAAACTATCTTTTTATCAAAAACATACTTACGGAACTTTTTTTCATAAAACAACGGATGAGATTACCAATCAAATTGTATGTAGAAAGTGTAGCTCAATGATCTATCCTGTTAAATGGACCGATGATATTGAGCGCATGTTCAATTACTACCAAAAAACAGTGGTCCCGGATAAAAAATCCTCTAAGCCAACCTTATTTTTTTATATCCTTATGTTGGTTATTACTGTTTTAGTTGCAGTTGTTATCTATTTTTTGCTTGGAGGGACTATTGAATATTAGAACGTATTTGCGTTGCAATTTCCTTAAACTCATCATTGGTCAACGATACTTTTTGTTGAAATGTAGCGTCTTTCATACTGTTTAATGGAATTAAATGAACGTGCGTATGTGGCACCTCTAGACCAATAACAGTGATGCCAACACGTTTACAATCTATTGCTTTTTCTATGGCCTTACCTACTTTTCTGGAAAAACGCATTAAGCCCAAATAGGTTTCCTCATCAAGGTCAAAAATTTTATCTACTTCTTTTTTTGGTATACATAAGGTATGCCCAACTGCATTAGGATTAATGTCTAAAAAAGCCAAAAATGAATCATCCTCGGTAATTTTATAACATGGTATTTCCCCGCTAATAATTTTAGTAAATATCGTTGGCATACTGTTTTGTTTTAAGAAAATAAAAAATCCTATTAATCATAGTGAATAATAGGATTAAATATAAGTAAATATGAATTCTTATTCCCTTGTAATTTCTAGAATATCAAATTTTAAAGTGCCATTAGGAACCGTAATTTCTGCTGTATCACCAACACTTTTACCTAATAATCCTTTACCAATAGGAGAACTAACCGATATTTTTCCCGTTTTTATATCCGCCTCACTTTCTGCAACCAATTTATACTTCATTTCCATACCATTGATTTGGTTCTTAAGTTTGACTGTAGATAGAACCAAAACCTTTGAAGTATCTAATTGGGATTCATCAATTAATCTTGCATTGGCAAGAGTGGCCTCCATTTTGGAAATTTTCATTTCCAGTAAGCCTTGTGCTTCCTTGGCCGCATCATATTCAGCGTTTTCAGACAAATCCCCTTTATCCCTAGCTTCTGCAATTGCTTGTGATGCTTTAGGACGTTCTACATCCCTAAGGTAATTAAGCTCATCTTTGAGCTTTTTTAAACCTTCTGCCGTATAGTAAGATATATTACTCATAACATCGTCTTTTATAAATAGGAAAAATCCTCTTCAACTGCCTTTTAATGAGGCCTTTTAGAGAGGATTTAACGCAAATATACATAAAAATTATGCACTTTTGCTTAAGCGTTCCCAAAACTAATATGGACATGAAACCTATTTTAACACTCATATTTTTAATGTTTATTACTTCTTGTGAAAAAAACAGCACCAACAGAAACCCATATTTACAAGAGATTAATTTCCGTTTTGATGCGAATTTGAATTTACCATTATATAGTCCGTTGACCAATACAGGAAGTACTGTGCTAATTACCACCGATGGTATTGGCACGAAAGGAATCTTTATAATCAATTCGGGTTTTAATCAATATAGGGCATTCGAGGCGAGTTGTCCTAACCATGCAGCTAATAATTGCTCAACAATGACTCTAAATGGTCAAATAGCTACTTGCTCTTGTGAGGGTTATGAATATAGCTTGTTCACAGGTCAGCAATTGAATAGACCGGATGATGGTAACCGCTATTATGACATGTTGGAATATAGAGCGACATTTAGTGGAAGTACCGTTGTAGTAACCAATTGACCTTATATGTAAAATAAGGCATTGGATCATAGATAAAGTGGTAAAGACTTGAAAAATCTGAAGGTGTTTTTTTTCTTCTATTTAAAATTATTCTTTTGATTTCAGATTTCATCCCTAAAAAATGTATGGCATTATAGCTCTCCAAGTCAAATTGAGCTTTCGGATTTAAATCCAATGCCAGCATAGGAAAATTAATTCCAGCGGCTAAGGAAGCAAGTATTGAAGACCAGTAACGAGGATTAATTTCAATTAAATAGAATTTCCCAGTTTCTATACAATATCTTAAATCGGCATGTCCTACGCCATTCCAGGAAAGATCTTTGACAACAGATTCTATTAAACTTTTAATTTGCTCATTTTTGCAAATTTCCAAATCTTTTGCTGGTTCAAAATTTAAGGCGTTATTTTTTCTAATTGGTTTTTGAACAATTAAGGCCAAAACACTTCCATTTCTTGCAATAAAGCTACAGTCTATATCATATCCTTCTATGAATTTCTGTGCAATATATTCTGATTTTAAAATCTTTAGTTGTTCTATTTCCTTTAAATTCCTAATTAAATATATCCCTTCACCACTTTTCCCCCTTCTGGGTTTTAAGATTAGCGGGCATGATATTTCCTTTACCTCATCAATAAGAAAAGTGTCTGGCAGGTTAACACCAGAACCTTTTAAAGCTTTATAGAAAGTCCATTTATCAGATACTTTTAATGAAAGTTCACTTTTAGGTATTAGTGCAATCTTACAAAGGTTTTGAAATTTTAAACTATGCTTAGAAATATATTGGATTCCATCCTCATCAACTGGAAAGAGCACATCTATCTTATACTCTTGAATCATAGATTTTATAAATTCTAAATAATCATTTTCTGATTCGAAAGGAGGATAATAAATAAATTTGTGGCAATATCTAGAAAATCTAACAAGGCTAATTTTCTTTTTCGATAAAACATAAATGATTAAGCCCTTTCTTCTTTTAAAACAATGGAGAACATTTAAGGCATGGTCGCTTTCGCCATCTGTTATTAAAATTTTCATTTATTATAGAATATAACTTTGCACAATTTTACTTTAAATAAATACTTTCTAGATTTTGATTCACTCACACAACACTAGACCAAAAAATGATCAGCAAATAATAATTCTCCCTAATATCACTATTAGTGAAAAATACCATTTTTAAATAACGATATTTTACTAATTATATTTTAAACTCAAAGTTTAGAATTATAACATATAAAATAGCTATAACAGTAATAGAAAATCCCATTTAATATGATAAATGGGATTTTCACTATTTAGTGTAGTGCCCCATTTGTTCTGTTGGGCACCCTTTTTTTTAATTCCAACCTAGCATAAGATATTTAATAGACACAAATGGTTAAGAAAAAAGGTTTACCAAAACAATAGAGTTACCATATTAAAATACTGTGATTCCTAAGTTAAAATTACTATTGGAAATGAACTATTTCCATAGTCTTTTGTTTATTCAGATATTTTAAAAATTAATTGCAGCTCCCAATAGAAAGTTCGTCCCTGACTGGGGATAATAGCCAGCACCTTCAATAGTGGTAGTAGTACCGGGGTTTGAAAAATCATCATCGTAGGTATAAAAATATCCGTTGGACTCATATTTAGCATTGAAAATGTTGTTAACCAATCCTGAAAAGACAATACTCTTTAAAAAACCATTGCAAGGTATTTCATATTGTAAGTTTAAATCGCTTTGGGAATAGGCATCCAATATAGAATTTTCAGAGTCTATATTCCCCATATATTGCTTACCTACATATTTGGATAAAAACGAAATTTGAAACGCCTCATTAGTTCTATAAGTTACAGTATTTCCTATGATCAGATTAGGGGAATAGGCAATATTGGTATTTCCCAATGCCTCTAATAAACCATCGCGTTCAAAAACAAAATCTTGGTTCTTATTGGTGCTTAATGCAATGTTTGGTCTGACCACGAAGGAATTACCAATTCTGATATTGGCATCCAATTCCAAACCTAAACGATAGCTGTTACCTACATTTTCACGCAGTGGGGCACCCACATCATTCAACTCACCTGTAAGTACTAATTGATCTTTATACTTCATATAGTAAACATTGGTGTTTACCTGTACCAACGGGGAAATATAACGCCAACCTAGCTCAAAATCATTGAGCTTCTCTGGTTTGGGATTGCCACTTTCGAAGTCGTTCCTATTTGGTTCACGATTTGCTACAGCATAAGACAAATAGAAATTATTATTTTTATTAAGGTCATACGTAATCCCAGCCTTTGGGTTAAAAAAATTAAAGTTATCATCTACCATTCCGGTATCATCACCATTGGCATTGTACCCAACAGTTCTATATTGCAGATCACCATACAAAGACCAATGATCGTTTAATTTATAATTTGCTTTTGTATATATATTCAAGTCCGTTTTGTCTGAACTATCGTCATAATAACGATCTCTATAATTGGTATTACCTGCATAACGTGTCCAGATAATCTCACCAAAATGATCTCCTTGATATGTATTCCATCCACCTCCTATTATTAGGTCCAAATTATCTTTGGCATAGTTGGTTGAAGCAACTATACCGTAAAAATCATTATCTAACCAACGTCTTCGTATTAAATCTGTGGTAGAGACTACTGCTCCGTCCACAATTATGGGGTCAATACCATAGTTTTCAAAATCATCATCCTCTTTAAACTGTTCAAAAAAGCCCCTACCCCTTGTATAATGTAATGCGATATTAGTGCTCCAGTATTCTGAAACCTGTTGATTCCATAATAGCTGGGCGTGATCTTGTTTGTAATTATCAACCTCGTTTTCATAAAACTGTGTATTTCCATTGGCATCTGTATAAATCCCAGACGGATTAAAAGTACGGTCAGTTGCCAATGTTTCAGCATCTATACCATACCAAGCTTGGTAGGTAATTTCATGCCCCCCAAATAGTAATGCCTTTAGCAATGTATTATCATCTTTGTATGCTCCTTGTAAAAAGTATGATTCCAATTCGGAAGAAGCACGGTCTATATAGCCATCTGATGTAATTCTAGAGAGCCTTCCAGAAACCTCTATTTGGTCATTCAGCATTCCGGTACTAAATTTCAATGTATTCCGCAGCGTATTAAAACTACCAATAGAAGATGAAACCTGACCATAGGCATCCTCAGAAAAACCATCGGTCAACAAATTTAAGCTAGCACCAAAAGCACCTGCTCCATTGGTAGAGGTGCCCACACCCCTTTGCAACTGTAAACTTTCTGTAGAAGAAGCAAAATCAGGCATATTTACCCAAAATGTCCCCTGTGATTCCGAATCATTATATGGGATCCCATTAATGGTAACGTTAATCCTAGTAGCATCACTGCCCCTAACACGTAAACTAGTGTACCCTACTCCAGCACCAGCATCTGAAGTGGTAACCACCGAAGGCAGAAAATTCATTAAGATCGGAATATCCTGACCTAAATTCCTAGGTTTAATATCGGCCTTGGTTAAATTGGAAAAGGTTACTGGTGATTCTTTGGTAACACGTACTGCGGACACAAAAACTTCATCTAGCACTACTTTTTTGCCTTCTAAAGAATCTGTTGGTTGTTGTTGGGCCTTTAAGCCCGTCCCTAGCCCTAGAACGGCCAGTGATGTAAAAATAAAAGTCTTCATTCGTAAAAAATATTACGAATAAAAGGGGCAATTATTCTAAGTTAAAATTGATTGTTGCCCAACTAAGGACATTGTTGTTCCAAATAGTGACTTTCGTCTTCCCTTGGCAGCATTACCCGCCCAGGTTCCTTGGGTATAATCTCAGCTTCCTCATATTATGATTCGGCACCCCTTTGAGATGGGGACAAATGTAAAACAGTTATTTTAATATTATTGAGTTCTATCTTAAATTATTTTAACATAGCACTATACTTTCGAGAAGAGTATAACAAACTATTTAAAACAAAAAAGGAGCTGCCTAAGCAACTCCCTTCACAACCAACCAAAAAAACCGCTTTTCTAAACTTTTTAATTATTTCTGAACCAATTCTATTAAAAATGAACCAGTTTCAGTCTCAATTAATGGGGAGTAAAGTCTATACCTTTATTCTAGTTTATTTGATGGTGCCTCTATAGTCAATGGTTAGTGTTTCTATAAAGGGTTCTTTAAATTTTCTCCACTCTTTACTATTTCAATATTATCTGACACCTGCTGTTCTGACCTATTTAGTATATATGATGACGCAATCCATATTACAATCGTTAATACGCCGAGAATTGTTGATTTAGTGAAATGCTCCATATTACTCTTCACAAATAATTTTTACCATTATACCTAAGGAAGTCACTGTTATTATTACTGCCACTGCTACAAGAATCAGGGTTGCCATTTTAAAGGATTTGTTCTTTATGTAATAAGACACACAACTATTTAAAAGGTCACTTTTAACCAAAAAAAAACTGCCTCAGCAGTTTTTTAGACCCATTTAAACTAGGATTATTTTTTCTTTTTGTCAATCCAATTACCGTAAGGATCAATAAAAACCGTTCTTCTGGTACCACTCTTAAGAACCATTATTAATTTAAATTCGCCTTTAGAATTTCTATACACCCCACCTAATTTCGAAGTTGGATATTGTTTTAATAGCTCTTCTACTACAGCAGGGGTTAATTCACTAGAACTGACTTTCTCATAATCATCTGCTATAAAAACTATTATTTCATTGGCAGTTATGAAAACTTCCTTTGCAGAAATAGTTGTAATAAAACCTAATCCTATTAACGTCAATAGTGCAAACTTTTTCATTCTGTAAATTTTAAATTTTAATTATGTATTACTATTATTTACGGAAAAGAAATACATCTGGATGTTGAACACAGGGATTTTATATGGATAAAGCGTTCCAATTTAAAAGAAGAATAGTTGAAATTGGGCATAAAAAAAGTGTGTAAGCATACACACTTTTTAGCATCATTAATTATGTAATTACCCTTGGTGAGAATCTTTGAGGAGATCTGTTACCGTTTTAACCGGGTTAAAAGTAACCAATGGCACCTCAACAAAAATAGTGTTCCAAAATGCCATAGCGCCATTCCATAAACCAGGCAATTCCAAGGCTTTTAACTCTTTACCATCTTTTGTCTTCCCAGTAATAAAACCTTGTTTTTCATCAACAAAATCTATCAAATTATACTTCTTACCTTTATAATCCCTAATGCCACATACCAAGTCTACAGGATTAAAATGAGTAGCATTTTGTGCAATTGATTTCTGTTGAGAGTTGTCCAAATCTATTTGAGCAGACTCAATGATCTGTAGCGAAACTTCTCCTGAAGAATTTTCTATCCAGAACGGTCCACCACCCGGTTCACCTTCATTCTTTACCATACCACAGATTCGTATAGGTCTGTTGATTTTATCCTTTAAAAAAGAGATTTTCTCCTCGTTTGATATATCAGCATACCCAACAGGTAGTTTTACGTTTAAACCATTAGTTAAAAACATACCTATATTTTTAATTTCTGAATCAGAAACAACTTTATCAGCTAAAAGTTTAGCAAATTTAAATGCCTGCTCTTGAACATCCAATAATACTCCTGCAAGTACCTTCTTGCTATCTGCTACTAATTTGGCATCGTCCAATACAGCAACATTATCAATATTTTTAATAAATATGATGTCTGCATCTTGCTCGTTTAAATTTTCAATTAGGGCACCGTGACCACCGGGCCTAAACAATATGGAGCCATCAGAATTTCTAAAAGGTTTATTTTCTAAATCTACCGCAACCGTATCTGTTGACGATTTTTGAAACGAATAGTCTACCTCATAGATAGTTCCTGTTTCCTTAGTTACCCTATCCCTAACATTTTTGAACTCCGTTTTAAACATCTCTTCATGTTGTTCAGAAACTGTAAAATGAAGCTTTCCGTAATTATTGGAACTTGCATAAAGTGACGCCTCCTTTAAATGTTCTTCAAATGGCGTAGAAGTAAGTTCTCCGTATTTATGAAAAGGTAATAAGCCCTTAGGATAGAAACCATAATTAAGTGCATCTTCCGCTAAGACCTCTTCAACAAATCGGTAGACCTTTTCACCTTTTGATAAGAAGGAATGAGGCAAATTTTTCATCACTTTCCCATAAAAAGGCAACTGTTCTAGACCATTGGCCAAAATAGCAATATCCTTATCATTGGTACGCTCTAAATATGCCTCTAAAGTTTCTTTTCTATAATCATACGAATCTAAAAAACCGAACAAAGCCTTGAACATACGTGATGCAGCTCCAGACGCTGGGACAAATTTTAAAACATCCAATTCCTTGACCCTGGATTCATACAATTCAATTAAATTCTTTTCTTCCTGGTCGGTGAACTTAAGAATACCATCATCTACTACGGCGGCATTTTTTAATGTTACAAAAGGGATTCCTTCTTTGAAAGTCCGAATCTGTCCGAGTACTTTTTCTTTACTTATCCCCTTATTGCTAAATTGTTCAATGTCTTTTTTGGTTAGGTCTGTCATTTGATTCAATAAATTATCTATATGCGTAATCGACTTTTTTAAGCGATCTTTTTTATTCCCTTTTAAGATAATAAAATTCCGATTATATTTTATCAAAGTCTGCTTAAAATAGGTAAACATTTCTTCCCTTTCATTAGGCTTGTCCCTTAAATCATCTGCCTCCCAAGGAATATCTATGTAGGTTAACAAATACAGATCATACGTATTTTCCAGAGCATATTTTTCTAGAATGGGATCACAGTCACCCACATAGTATGCTTCGGAATATACTTTTGTTTCTAGTAGGTCGGTATCACAGATTAGAATCTTTGTTGCTTTTTTTGTCAAGTTGTTTTCCAACACCATCTGTCCTTTAGCAATTGGAAGCAAATCGTCTGGTTCACAGGTCTTTCGTTCATTGTTCCATTTATTTTGCAAATACTCCCGTGCATATTCTGGTACCCAAACCGTGTTATAATGTCTTGCCAATTGCTCTGATAAGGTAGTTTTCCCAGTAGACTCTGGTCCAAAAAGAACAACTTTTAATATGTTTGAAGGTTCTTGTCTATATTTTTCTTCCATGCTATATAGCCTTGAATGGCCAAAATTGTAAATATTAAATATTGGAGCGATAGCATACCCCAACCTCTATAGGCATAAAGTGGTACTGTAATTAAATCTGCAAATATCCAAAGTGTCCAATTTTCTAATTTTTTAAGAGCCATATACCACATAGCCGTAAAAAATATACCAGATGTGAAAATATCGATGTAATTACTAACTGCTATTTCGTTACCAAATATCCTATATACTATATAATTTAAGCAAACAGTGGCTATGAACATTACCAGTCCAATCATTTTTTCTTTTTGTGTTGTCTTTGTAATATGGACTATTTTTACATTATTCTCTTTCCTAGACCAGTTCCACCAACCATATAAACTCATGGCAGACCAATATAGGTTCATCATCATATCACCTAAAAGTCCGTCTCTTAAAAAAAGGTAGACAGTAATAACAGTCGCTATTAAGCCTGTGGGATATACCAAAATATTTTCTTTTTTGGCATACCAAACACTTGCAATACCAAAAACAAAAACTACGGCCTCCAATATAATAATGTACGATTCTTTGTTACGGTAACCGTCTAAGAAGAAATCAAAAATGGGGTTCATACAAGCTTCTATCAGATTTTACTAATTTCATGTACAATAAACCCCTGTCCATAAGTTCAAATGAGGTTTTAATTTCAGATTGTAACACTTTCATGACAGCGTCATAATTGCCATATACTTGTGTGCTCAATGGATTTTCACGAACCGTAAGTCCAGATGCTCTAAGCTTTTTGATAAAATTGATAATATGTTCTTCAAAATCGTCTTGTAAGGGTGAGAAGGTTAATTCTACTGATATATTCATGCTATTATTTTAGTTGTTGGTTGTTGGTTGTTGGTTGTTGGTTGTTGGTAAAATAAGTTTTAAATGTAATAAGTAAGTTTCGCTCTATTTCCTCTCCTTCAAAGCATACACACAAGTGAATCCTTCGAACTCCAAAAAGTCTATTGCATAGTTTGACAAATCTCCATTATATAAAATTTCAGCTGTAGTTTTTAGATTATTAAAAGAGAAGTCCATTACATTTATATGATGGAGAAAACTTACCCCCTGTTGGCCATATATTTTATATAAAGCTTCCTTAGCACCCCAAACTATAGTCAATTTCCGCACTATAGCATCAGTATTCGCCAAGGTCCTATATTCCTCAAAGGGTGTAAATTTATGTGCTATTCGCAATATTTTATCACGTTGCTTTTCTATATCTATACCAACTTCATCTGTCTTGCTAATAATAATCCCGGTAAAATTATTTGAATGTGTTATAGAGATAAAATTACCATCTTTTAAATGTGGCTTACCTGCTTCATCGTAAAACAAATCCGTATCAACATAACCAAACAAGGCCATTAAATGTCTAATGCTTAAAAATGCCCTACGGTGTGTTTCAGATTTCATCCCGTCATATCGCGTTTGGCACTTTGGACCAAGATCAATACCCTTGGATAAAAATTCTTCAGTTTCTTCTACCTTCCATATGGCAATGGAGGTATCCTTATTTACTTTTATTGTCTTGTAAATGGGCATAGATTCCTTGTCTATTTTGTACCTTTGCAGCAAAAATTTTAGCCTATAGGCTTACGAACGAAAGTATAAAGAAAAAAACATATGAGCACCAAAACAGTACCATTTGTACCCTTCAAGGTTAAAGATATTTGCTTGGCAGCATGGGGGAGAAAAGAAATTGAATTGGCAGAGGCAGAAATGCCAGGCCTAATGTCTTTGAGAGAAGAATATAAAAATGAGCAACCATTAAAAGGTGCCCGCATAGCAGGATGCCTGCATATGACTATACAAACGGCAGTATTAATAGAGACGTTGATTGCCTTAGGAGCAGAGGTTACCTGGAGCTCTTGCAATATATTTTCTACACAAGATCAAGCAGCTGCAGCAATTGCCGAAGCAGGAATACCGGTTTACGCCTGGAAAGGCATGAACGAAGAGGAATTTGATTGGTGTATAGAACAAACCTTATTTTTTGGTGAGGACAGAAAGCCTTTGAACATGATTTTGGATGATGGTGGCGATTTAACCAATATGGTTTTGGATAAATATCCAGAATTGGCTTCTGGTGTAAAGGGACTTTCCGAAGAGACAACTACTGGAGTACATAGATTATATGAGCGGGTAAAGAAGGGTACATTACCTATGCCTGCCATTAATGTGAACGATTCTGTAACTAAGTCAAAATTTGACAATAAATACGGTTGTAGGGAAAGTGCTGTGGATGCTATAAGAAGAGCAACAGACACTATGCTTGCAGGAAAAAGAGTTGTGGTTGCCGGTTATGGTGACGTAGGCAAGGGTACAGCTGCTTCTTTTAAAGGTGCGGGATCTATTGTAACCGTTACAGAAATTGACCCAATTTGTGCCTTACAAGCATGTATGGACGGTTTTGAGGTTAAAAAATTAGAAACTGTAATTGGCAATGCTGATATTGTCATTACAACTACGGGTAATAAAGACATCATTAGAGGGGAACATTTTGAAGCTTTAAAGGATAAGGCCATTGTTTGTAATATTGGTCATTTCGATAATGAAATAGACATGGCTTGGCTAAATAAAAACCATGGTGCTTCAAAAGATGAGATAAAACCACAGGTTGATAAATACACCATTAACGGTAAGGATATTATCATTTTAGCCGAAGGCCGATTGGTAAACCTCGGTTGTGCCACAGGACATCCAAGTTTCGTAATGAGTAATTCCTTTACCAACCAAACATTGGCTCAAATTGAATTATGGAAGCATAGTGATAATTATGAGAACCAAGTGTATATGCTGCCTAAACATCTAGATGAAAAAGTGGCCAAGCTTCACTTGTCTCGTTTAGGCGCAGAACTTACTGTTCTTAAACAGGAACAAGCAGACTATATCGGCGTTACGGTCGAGGGACCTTTTAAACCAGATTATTATAGATATTAAGAAATATTTATCTTGTTAATAAAAACCCTTTCCATATCGAAAGGGTTTTTATTTTTACATTATTAAAATTTGAAAAATGGTTATATACGTGGACATGGACGAGGTTATTGCGGATACTTACGGCGCCCATATAGAAATTTACAATCAAGAATTTAATGCAAACCTTACAAAACAAGACTGTCTCGGCAATGAGGTGTGGAAGATGGTTCCCGAAGGGCATCAGGAAAGTGTGCGCAAACATGCTACGCGAAGAGGATTCTTTAGAAACCTAAAACCTATAGAACACAGTATTGAAGTCCTTTCTAAAATTAATGAGGCGCATGAGCTTTATATTGCCTCTGCCGCAATGCAATTCCCCAACTCCTTGGAGGAAAAAAGCGACTGGCTAGATGAATTTTTTCCTTTCATATCTTGGCAAAATAGAATTTTATGTGGCCATAAGCATATTTTAAAGGGCGATGTACTTATTGATGATAGGAGTTACAATTTAGAGCATTTTAATGGTCGAAGTCTACAGTTCACATCGCCCCATAATGTAAACACCAATGGATTTGAACGGGTGGACACTTGGCTAGATGTTGCCAAAAAACTATTATAATCTAACTTTAACCAAGTTATAAAAACAAAAATCATATCATCGTTGAAAGCAGTACAGAATCTCTCCAAAAAATAATAAGTGAGAGGAAATTTGATACTAGTTATGTAGTCGTCAAATTTTGGACTAGGCTTTCATAAAATTACCCACCCAAAAACAAAAAAGCCTTTGCAGATGCAAAGGCTTTTAAAAACATTGGTTTCATTATTAAGCTTCGAAAGGCTCAATGGAAACATAAGATTTTCCACCTGCTTTTTTCTCAAACTTTACAAGTCCGTCTACACGGGCATGCAATGTATGGTCCTTCCCGGCATATACATTTTCACCAGGATTGTGTTTTGTTCCACGCTGTCTGATAATAATGTTACCAGCGATAGCAGCCTGACCACCAAAAATCTTAACACCTAATCGTTTCGATTCTGATTCCCTACCGTTTTTAGAACTACCTACACCTTTTTTGTGTGCCATTTTTTTCCGGTTTTATTATGTTATACTTAAATGGTATTGCAATTAAGCCTTACCACCATCTAATTCGTCTTGCCATTTCTTAAGCTCGTCCCACTTACCTTCGGCAGCCAATTTTGCTTGTGCTGGCCAAGTATCTGTAACGTGGTTGCCACGAACATCTGCAATAATCTCAGAAATTTTTTCTGATTTTGTTTTCGCCAATTCAGCAAAGGTAGAAATACCTGCCGCAATAAGCGTTTCTGCAATTTTTGGTCCAATACCTTCTACCCTTTTAAGGTCATCGGCTTTTGTTGCTTTAGGAGCTGCCTTTTTTGTAGCTGTTTTAGCAGGTGCTGCTTTTTCAGATTCTACCTTTACAGCTGGCTTTTCCTCCTTTTTTGCTGGTGCAGCTTTCTTTGCACCTTTGGCAATAATGGACTCAATTACAATCTCGGTCAACGACTGGCGATGTCCGTTTTTCTTTTTGTAACCTTTACGTCTTTTCTTGTGAAAGACGATAACCTTGTCACCTTTTAGGTGCTTAATGACTTTAGCCTCTACTGCGGCTCCGTCTATAGCTGGGGCGCCAACGGTAACGTTCTTACCATCATCCAAAAGAAGAACATTGTCAAAAGTAACCTTTTTACCTTCTTCAGTCTGTAAACGGTGAACGTACACTTTTTGGTCTTTTGCAACTTTAAATTGCTGCCCTGCCATCTCTACAATTGCGTACATATCGTTAAAAATGTAATATTAAAACCTGTTGGATTTTTTCCAAAGGCGGGTGCAAATATACTGCTTATTCATTAACTCACAAGGGTTTTCGTTAGAATTTAGCCCTCTTTTTGCCTTAAATTATTTGAAGGTTTAAACAGTTGCATAAAGGAGAGGGTCAAAACCAAAGTAGTACTGAATCCCATTATCGCTACCACTAAAAATACAATTGCTTCAAAATTAGCATATTCATGGGCCCATTGGGTAGACAGTTCTTCCAAAAAACCAGGATTTAGCTCTGTTGAATACAATGCAAAAAATATAGTAAAAATCAATGTTGCCACACTTCCTGTTACCAAGCCAGCTATAAAACCATTGCTATAGGTAAACGAAACAGATTTTTTTATCTTAAAATATTTGATGGCCTCATAAATACCAAAACCAGTGATTATGCCATTAAAAAGACTATAAAAAATAGTAGTGTGAAAACCCAATAACGATAAAATTAAGAAATAAGCTATCAAACAACCACTAGTGGCAATTCCAAAACGAATAGGTAACGCATAGTATTTCATAATCGTTCTTTTTTACAATAGTATTAAGTTAAGAAATCTTGATGAAAATAGAGTCATAAATTGTCGTTAATCAAAAAACGTTTGTAAGAATTTAACTTACAATACCTTAAATTCGTGTAACATCATTCACAACTTGTACACTAACACTGAGTATGAAATCTAAAAACTATGTAATGAACAAAAGACTGCTAGTAGCTTCTGCCCTACTTTTTTGTAGTTCCACTATACTTGCACAAGAAGTAGCTTACCAAGAGTACGACCTTGATAACGGACTACATGTGATTTTACACCAAGATAATACTGCTCCTGTCGTGACTACTGCTGTAATGTACCATGTTGGCGGTAAAGACCGTACCGAAGACAGGACTGGATTCGCGCATTTTTTTGAGCATTTGTTGTTTGAGGGAACCAAAAATATTGAAAATGGAAAATGGTTTGAAATTGTTTCTTCAAATGGGGGCATGAACAACGCGAATACATCACAGGATAGAACGTATTATTATGAGGTTTTCCCATCAAATAATTTAAAGCTTGGTTTATGGATGGAGTCCGAACGTATGCTTCACCCAGTTATTAATCAAGACGGGGTAGATACGCAAAATGAAGTAGTAAAAGAGGAGAAAAGACTCCGGTATGACAATTCACCCTATGGTAAGATTCTGTTCGCGGTTTCTGAAAACCTGTTCAAAAAACATCCATATAAAGACCCAAATATAGGCTATATGAAGGATTTAGACGCGGCATCCTTGGAAGAGTTCATCGCCTATAAAAACAAATATTATGTGCCTAACAATGCTACCTTGGTGGTTGCAGGCGATATAGTTATTGATCAAACCAAAAAATGGATTTTCGACTATTTTTCCCCTATACCTAAAGGTGTGGAAATAATTAGGGATTATCCTAAGGAAGACCCAATCACCACGGCTATAAAAACTAAAGAGTACGATCCAAATATTCAAATTCCTGCTACCATAATTGCATACAGAACTCCCGGCTTTAAAGATCGAGATGCCTATGTTTTGGATATGATCTCCACGTATTTAAGTGATGGACCTACATCCAAACTATATAAAAAAATGGTTGATGTGCAAAAGCAGGCCTTACAAGTAGGTGCTTTAAATATTGGCCAGGAAGATTATGGCATGTACTTAGTCTACGCTTTGCCTGTAGGCGAAACCACTTTAGACACCTTGAACGTATCTATAGAGGAAGAGATATCAAAAGCTAGGACAACGTTGATTTCTGAAAACGATTACAAAAAATTACAGAACAAATTTGAAAACCGGTTCGTAAACTCAAATTCTAACGTAGAAGGTATAGCCAGTTCTTTAGCAACTAATTATATGCTATATGGTGACACTTCATTAATAAATAAGGAAATAGAAATATATAGATCTATTACGAGGAAAGAAATAATGGAGGTAGCTAATAAATACCTTAACCCAAAACAGCGTGTAACAATAGACTATCTACCAGAAGAAAAACCAGCAAATTAAACACTAAGATGAAAACATTATATATTTTAATTTTAAGTGTCTTCGTTACCATAGTCGGACAAGCACAAGTAGACAGGACCGTAATGCCAAAACCAGGACCAGCTCCTGAAATTAATCTAGAGGAACCCCAAAGTTTTTCATTAAGTAATGGACTTAAGGTCATGGTTGTTGAAAACCATAAGCTACCTAGAGTCTCTATTCAATTAACAATTGACAATCCTCCTATTTTAGAAGGTGACAAAGCAGGGGTTTCCAGTTTAACAGCCACGCTTTTAGGAAAAGGTTCAAAGAATATTAGCAAAGATGAATTTAATGAAGAGATAGATTTTCTTGGCGCACGGATGAATTTTGGTTCGCAAAGTGCATTTGCCAGTTCTTTGTCAAAATATTTTCCAAGAATGTTAGAATTAATGTCTGATGCTGCAATCAATCCTAATTTCACCCAGGAAGAATTTGATAAAGAAAAAGAGAAGTGGATAACCAGTCTTAAGTCAGAGGAAAAAGATGTAGCTGCAATTGCTGACAGGGTACAACGTGCCTTAGCATACGGCAAGGATCATCCTTTTGGAGAAATTATGTCTGTTGAAACAGTTAACAATATAACATTAAAAGATGTTGAGGGATTTTACCGTGATTATTTTGTTCCTGCCAATGCATATCTTGTAGTTCTTGGTGACGTACATTTTGATAAGGTAAAAGCTTTGGTAGAAGAATATTTCATTTCATGGACGAAGGCAACCCCACCTACGTTTACATACACCAAACCAAAAGATGTTTACAATACACAAATTAATTTTGTAGATATGCCCAATGCCGTACAATCAGAAATAGCGGTACAGAATATTGTTTCCTTAAAAATGAAGGATGACGATTATTTGCCAGCATTAATCGCCAATCAAATTCTAGGAGGGGGCGGAGAAGGCCGTTTGTTCCTTAACCTAAGGGAGGATAAAGGTTATACCTATGATACCTACTCCTATATTGGAAATGATAAATATGAATCTTCTCGATTTTTTGCCACTACCAGTGTTAGAAATACGGTTACCGATAGCACTGTAGTAGAAATGTTAAAGGAAATAGACAAGATGATATCTCAACCAGTAACTGCTGAAGAACTTAAGAATACCAAAGCTAATTATGCAGGTAGATTTGTTATGGCTTTAGAAAAACCACAAACAATAGCCAATTATGCCCTCAATATTGAAAAAGAAGGCCTCCCAAAAGATTTTTATAAAACGTATCTAGAACGATTAGATAAAATTACCATTGAAGATGTTCAAAATGCAGCCCAGAAATATATAAGCTCCTCCAATGCCCGTGTGGTAGTTGTTGGAAAAGGAAGCGATGTTTTGGAGAATCTAGAAAAAGTAAATTTCCAAGGAAAACAATTGCCAGTACTTTTCTATTCTAAAATGGCCGAAAAGACTGAAAAACCAATTGCCAATACCAAAATACCGGTGGGTAGTAGCGGCAACATCAATAATTGAGAATTATATTGCAGGAATAAAGGGAAAATCCAAACTGGAAGGTGTTGAATCTCATTGTATGGGGGCCAATGTAAAAATGCAAGGAATGAAAATGGATCTTGAAATGAAAAAACTTCTAAGAACGAATTTCTGCAAGATGTTCTAATTTTAGGTAATTCTGTATGTAAGCAGGTTCAAGGTGGTGATTAACAATATATGGGTTGCCCAAGGTCAACGTAAGGACCTAAGTGAAGAGGAAATCAAAGCGGCAGTATGACAATCTGCGCGCAACCAAACAACTTAAATCAATCAACTCAACAAGGATGAGTTTTCTAAACTACACTAAGTCATCTATTTTTTCGACCTATCCAATATAAAAGCCCTTACATTTCTGCAAAGGCCATAAAATCTAAATCTTTCATTTCAATTGAACCCTACAACTATTTCTATCCCAATACTGGGATAGTAACTGCTTTGAGTTCTTCCTTATAAAATAAAAGTTCTTTTTGAATGTTAGTGCTTTCAGAAGCTCTAGACGTTAGAAACAAATCCTGATAATAGGTGATGCCATTAAATAAATTACTTTTAAAAGCCTCCCATTTCTTAATTTGTTTGGTTGTAATTTCTTCTGAAATAGTTTCTATTTCATTTTTTAAATAATCCACATACATTTTCAATTCTTTGACAAACATGTTTGGACGATTTATATGTGAAAGTACAGACCCATTTCCATAAATATGTTGCATCATTTTGGAAAGCGATACTTCACTATCAAAATAAGCCATATTTGGTCCCGGACAAATAACAACACCTTGTTCCTGACCCTTTATTTTAATATCGTTTTCCAAAAAGGACGCATTGGCCAAACCTACACAAAGACAGGCTTTTTCGTTTATTTTAGCCTTGGCGGTTTCATACATTTTTCCAGATACTTCGGTTCTTTTAGCTTCTAATTCTTGTAGTTTCAAATCTTGATATTTTTTTGAAGCTGTACAGACACCTTCTGGACCCAATTCTTTGCTCAATGCCAAATATTTTTTCGGACAAGAACTACCTGCTTTATTATTATCGATACGTTGTTGTTTGTGGTACTCATTTGTAGTTCCTTTAATAGTGTTAAAAGGAATTCCTAAAGGTGAAATAGCACTTAAATACAAATCTTTCTCTTTAGCATTTGCCAATAACTCCCTAGTTTGTTTATCAACAGATGTAGCTTCAGGTACCAATAAAAAGGGGGATCCCCAACCTACAGAATCAACCTCATATTTTTCTTGTAAAAATGCGTGTTCATCTGCTGTGCCAACACCGCCTTGAACGGTAATCTTTAAATCCAAAGGTTGCTCTGGAACATTGAATTCTTTTATACGTAACGCTTTTACAAAAACATCGTGTGTATCTTGTATTAGTTCCGCTTTTTTGTTTTTAAACTCTTCTAAAATCGGACCTAATAAAAAACCATCTGTTGCAAAGGCATGTCCGCCACAATTTAAACCAGATTCAATTCTGTATTCTGAAACCCAAATGCCCTTTTTTGCCAAAAATTTTCCTTGAATGGTTGCCGAACGATAATCGCTGACTTTAAGGATAATCTTCTTTTTTAACTGGTTGTTTTTATCTGGGAAGAAATCTTTGAAATTTTCAAAATAACTGTATAATCTTGGGTTCATTCCTGCCGAGAGCACCACTGAAGAATTTAGGTTACTATTGGCAAAACCCCGAAGTGATGCGTGCGCATCGTTAAATTCAACAGGTAATGGCTCATTTTTAACAAAGTTATCTTTGTCAACTTTTGTCATGATATTTACATCAATGTCTCCAGCTTTTAAATGTATTTCCAAAAAATCTTCTATAGTGTTCTTAAGTGCAGCGCCTTCATTAATTAATTTAGAAATCCCTTCCTTTAAACTGGATTTATTAGGTAATGTAGCCATGAAGCTTTCCAAAGCTAATTTGTTTTCGGCCAATTCTGTTTTAAATTTTGCAAATTTTTCCTTAACTATAGTATCGACTAAATTTAAATAAGAAGTAATACGTTCGGCACGATAGTCCTGTGCTTTTTTTGATATTTCCTGATATGGAAGATTAAATTTTTTGCTGTAAAACGCATTCATTTTTTCCATAAGCTCATCGTCAATAATGGATATCACAGAAGAAATTCCATATTGAGCTACACGAATAGGACTATCTATGGTATACGCTAATCCCATTACTGGAATATGAAAGGTATGTATTGATTTAGGCAAAACCATCTTTTTAAGATTAAATAAACTACAAATGTGGCCTTTCTTATTTTACTAAAACCTGACATATATCATAAATTACAGCACTTTATTGATTAGTCATTGAAGAAGCCCCTTTGAAATAAAAAACATCAATTTCAAAAAAACAGAACCGTATAGTACATGTTAAATGAAAACAAAGTGGCTGTAATTGTGATGAAACATAAAAGTCAAGAGAAACCAAACTGATGGGGAAAGTAATGTTTATTGAGTCTTTATGTATGTATGGAAAGTTACAATAAACCTAATTCCAATTACTACAGGGCAGTAAATTTAATCCCACCTTTTTATTATATCGTATCTATATCTAAAATTTCCTGTATTCACTAAAAGAGCATTTTCTATATTTGGTATCTTTACCTTCCCATGGGGATTTATGCTTTTTTTAAAAAGTAAAATATCCAAAATGAAATTGATGAAACATAAAATCTATTTACCCTTAGTTTTTGTTTTGAACTTCAGCACTGCCATAGTTGCCCAAGTTTCACTTTCTACCCAAATAGACATGTTGCAATCAAGTACACAATTAGTCACTATTGAGATTGAAGGCATGGCATGCCAAGAAGGTTGTGCAGATAAAATTAGCTCCAATCTAAAAGGCACAGTCGGTGTTGCCGCTGTTGAAGTCAATTTTGAAAAAAAAGAAGCTATCATCAATTTTTATCCTGATATAGTGTCCCTAGCCGATTTAAAATCTGTCATCACCAATACTCGAGTAAAAGACTACATCTATACGATTGGTAAAACAAACATTAAAGAATAAGACTCATGAAAAAAAATTTGACACTAATAATTCTTAGCTTCCTAGCAATATTTGTATCCTGTAAAGAAGAAAAAAAAGAAGGGGGCCCATCACAAATGGATCAGGTAATGGCCATACATGATGAGGTAATGCCAAAAATGGGTCAGTTAAGTAAACTCGTAGGCTACTTAAAACCTATGGCTGATTCTTTAGGTGCTGAATCCAAACAAGCAAAAGCGATGAAAGATTTGCAAGATGCCAACAAATCTATGATGGAATGGATGCAAGGATTTGGTGATAAATTTGATTCGGAAGAAATTTTAGAAGGTAAAGCACTTAGTCCAGAAAAACAAAAAATGCTTAATGAGGAAGAAGCCAAAGTACGAGCGGTAAAAGAAAAAATAAACGCTAGTATATCTCAAGCTGAGGCACTTATAGATACCACTAATTAAATTTAATCCACCACTTTATACAGTTAAAGCATTATTTATAAATAATATTGACCCGTCTTTTTGGCAAGTAAAAGATACGTAACACAATTTTCTAAGCACTAATTCTTTCCACAGGTTATATCTATGGGAGAATTGCTAATTTAAACGCCTTTTAATGAATAGGTGCTATTTTTAAAATGCAGGTTAAAAGGGCAAGTTGTCCAAATCAACATTACCTCCAGAAATAATGACCCCAACTTTTCTGTTCTTGTACATGTCCTTATTTTCTTGAGCATCCCTAATCAAGGCTGCAAGTGCAACGGCACTGGAAGGTTCAATTATAATTTTCATCCGTTCCCAGACCAAGCGCATTGCATCGATTATTTCTCCTTCTGTTACCCTGACTATTTTAGACACATGTTTTTTAATAATTGGAAAATTTTTGTCTCCCAAGGTAGTTTTTAACCCATCTGCAATAGTATTTACGGTGGTATTACTCTCTATTGAACCACTTTTTAACGAACGATAGGCATCATCTGCTTCAAAAGGTTCCCCACCAATCACCATACACGTGTTGCTAAAATAATTGGCATATAACGCAGTTCCGGCAATGAGCCCACCTCCCCCAATAGGGCAAAAAACAATATCTAAATCTGGATGTACCTGTAAAAGTTCATAGGCTGCTGTTCCTTGACCAATGATTACTTCGGTCTCATTTGAAGGATGAATAAAAGTAGCTCCCGTTTTCGCGGCTATTTCGTTTGCTTTTTTTTGTCTAGCCTCTACCGTTGGTGCACATTCATAAATTTTACCACCATAGGAGAGTACGCCTTCTTTTTTTATATGTGGGGCGGAAGATGGCATTACAATATGAGCAGGTATTCCTATACTCTGGGCAGCCAATGATAAGGCTTGGGCAAAATTACCCGAGGAATGTGTAACCACCCCATTATATTTCTGTTCCTGGGATAATTGCAGAATAGCATTGGTTGCACCTCTAATCTTATAGGAACCAGCACGTTGAAAGTTCTCACACTTAAAGAAAATGGAGGCTCCAATTTTTTGATCTATCGACTTTGAACTAAGAATCGGTGTATTATGGATAAAAGGTTGTATCCTTTGGCAGCAATTCAACAAAACCTCTTTTGATATCATTTAGCCATTTTTTATTTCCATTGCAAGGTCTCTATAATTCCCCTAATGTCATTTTGTAAGTAAGCAGCGGCAGGTAAAATACTATCATAATTGGGTTTTGTATAAAAATAAACAGATCCAGTCAAAAAATGCTTGGTACTATCGGTAACAAAAAATTGGGACTGAGAGGCGGCATTACCTTGTACCTCAAATAAAGCACCATACACTTTTTTATCTGGATTAACATAGGGTTGCTCTACTATATTATCTGCTTTTACCGCATGCTCATAACTCAAACGTTTAGCGTCGATTATCAATTTTTCTAGGTTGCTATTTATTTTCTTATAACTTAAAAAAATAGCACCTTTCATCTCGGGGTAATCCAGGGTATACGCATTTTCACTATTTAACCTCGGTCGTGCAAACTGGTTATATTTAAACTTAAAATTATCGGTTTCTAACGATGATAATTCCCCTTTAGGATATTCTAGACGTATTTGCGCCTTCGGCTTTGGAACTGGTATGTTATCCTGACATGCAAAATTTGCCAAGAGTAAACCTATACATAGTATTAGATAGTTAAGCCTCATACGGTAAAGTAACCTTTATCTGTTTTAATCTCTTTTTATCTAGACTTTCTACAGTAAACCTATAATTGTCAAAAACTATTTCTTCCCCTCGTTTAGGAAAACTACCCGCTATTTCTAGAACAAAACCTGCAATGGTCTCAGATTCGCCTTTATTTTCTTCAAAGAGATCTTCATTCTCCAATTTTATAACCCTGTAAAAATCTTTTAGGGTTGTTTTTCCTTCAAATACATAATTAAAGTCATCCAATTTGGAAAAAATAAGGTCCTCATCATCAAATTCATCGCTAATATCACCTACTATTTCTTCAATAATATCTTCTAAAGTCACTATTCCAGAAGTACCCCCATACTCGTCTACCACAACAGCCAAATGATTCTTCTTCTCCTGAAAATCTGCTAATAGATCATCTAATTTCTTATTCTCTGGCACAAAATAGGGATCACGGATCAATGTGACCCAATTAAAGGATTTTCGGTCTAAATACGGCAGTAGGTCCTTCACATATAATACACCGAGAACATTATCTATATTTTCTGAAAATACAGGGATCCTAGAATATCCATTCTTTTTAATTTCTTCCAAAACCTCTAAAAATTTCATTTGGTCGTTCAAGGAAAAAATGTCTATACGTGGACACATAACCTGTTTGGTATCGGTATTACCAAAAGAGACTATACCCTCTAAAATCTTTTGTTCCTCTTTTGTGGTATCCCCTTCCGAAGTAAGTTCTAGAGCCTGTGAGAGATGGTCAACGCTTAAATTAGATTTTTCCTTTCCTAATTTATCATATAGAAAAATAGTTCCAGAACGCATTGGCAAACTTAAGGGAGAAAACAAAAAATCCAACACCTTTAGGGGGTATGCCATAAAATTAGAAAAACTCATACGATTCCTATTGGCATAAACCTTTGGTAAAATTTCCCCAAACATCAATATGAGGAATGTCGCAACCACCACTTCTAACAAAAACCGGACAGAGATGATATTAAAAAGCATCTGGTCAATGCTTGAAAAAAGTGTATCCCCTATAATGTTGAAAAGCAATACAATGCCAATATTAATGGCATTGTTAGCAATTAGAATAGTAGCCAATAATTTTTTTGGCCGCTCCAAGAGTTTGATTAAAATATTTGATTGTATCGTCTTTTGTTCCTGTAGCTCATTTACCTCTGTCGGCGATAATCCAAACAAGGCAACTTCTGCTCCTGAGATTAAAGCAGAACAAATTAACAGCACTACCAGTACTATGAAATTAAGTGCATAAGCACCATCCATTACCATAAAATTTAAGACAAATCGTAAAGGGTCAGGGTCCAATAGTTCCTATTTAAAACTTAAAAAGGTAAATCATCTTCTTCCACTTGGTTTAATGGTGCAGGTTCTTTAGACGGAGATTTTTGCTCCGTACTTGAAGGCTGTGGCGCACTAGAACCGGGTGCCATATTGGACATACTTTCCTTTTTAGTGGTCAGGAAGGTAAAATCTTGTACATGAATCTCCGTTGTATATCTTGTGTTGCCATCTTCTCCTTGCCACTGTCTGTTCTTAAGCCTACCTTCTACATATACCTTATCCCCCTTGCTCAAATACTTTTCACAAATTTCTGCAGCCTTGTTTCGCACTACAACATTATGCCAATCTGTATTGGTTACACGCTCTCCGGTCTGCTTGTTTGTATAGGTCTCATTCGTTGCGATAGGAAACCTGCCTATACTGCCTCCTCCTTCAAAGTAATGCATTTTAACCTCATCTCCTAGATGCCCTATCAACATCACTTTATTTAATGTACCGCTCATAACTTTAATCTAATATTCAAAAGTACTAAAATTTAAATGTTTTCATGAAATCAGCTATCAAAACAGGTACGGGATACTTGTCTATTTCAAAAGTAGAAATTCCCTTGATTAAAGGACTACAACTTTCTACAATCCAAAATTTGGTGTTTAAGTGTTGGTGAGATAATTTATGTATGACTGTTTTAGTATTATATAATGATACGTCCTGTGTGTTAACCTGGGGCAATAAAGTTTGTATTTGAGCTTCAACATCATTCAAATGTATTTCATGTTGACTCTCCAAAAGTGGAAATTCCCATAAATTTTGCCAAATACCTTTTCCTAACCGTTGATTTAAAAGAGTGGTTGTTTTACCAGAATCATCAGTATATAAAGGAACCAGATAATTAAAATATCTATCTTTTACTTTAGACTTTTTAAGTTTTACAGGCAAAACCGCTTCTTTGCCTTCCTTTAAGGCGACACACTTATCGTTTAATGGACAGTACATACAATTAGGGTTTTTAGGTGTGCATTGAATTGCCCCAAACTCCATGATTGCCTGGTTATAATCCCTAACGTTGCCCGTATACAAAAGGTTTTGCGCCAGTTCTTTGTAATATTTTATCCCTTCAGTACTATTTATTGGTAAGTCAATACCATAAAAACGAGCTAATACCCTATAAACGTTGCCATCTACAACGGCATGTGGCTCATTAAAACAAATAGATGAAATAGCACTCGCTGTATAATCCCCTATTCCTTTTAGTTTTAATAAATCCTTATAAGTATCGGGAAATACTCCGTCAAAATCATTGACCACTATTTTTGCAGTAGCATGTAAGTTTCTTGCCCGAGAATAATACCCTAAACCTTGCCATAACTTTAAAACAGTTTCCTCATTGGCACTCGCCAAATCCTGCACCGTTGGAAATGCCTGTATAAAACGCTCATAATAAGGCATTCCTTGAATTACTCGGGTTTGTTGAAGTATAATTTCCGATAACCAAATTTTGTAAGGATCTTTGGTATTTCGCCATGGTAATTTTCGTTTATTGTGACTATACCAAGTCAATAATTTTTCGGAAAAACTCATCTAGTTTAATACTAAGGGATAAAAGTAGCAGTTTATATACTTAAAATTAACCCTTTAGAAAGAAAGATTGAATTTAATTTATATATTTGCAACCCGAAAAAAATACAGAAAATATAATATTTCAAGATGACGAAAGCGGAAATTGTATCGAAGATCTCAGATAAACTGGGAATTGAAAAAGGAGATGTACAAGCAACAGTGGAATCCTTTATGGAAGAAGTGAAAACTTCATTAGAGAGTGGAGATAATGTTTACCTAAGAGGTTTTGGTAGTTTTATTATTAAAACAAGAGCTGAAAAAACCGGTAGGAACATCTCGAAGAATACGACAATTAAAATACCCGCCCATAATATTCCAGCATTTAAACCTGCAAAGGTTTTTGTTGAAGGAGTTAAGAGCAACGTACAAGTAAAATAATAATCTAAAAGAAGAACTTTATGCCGAGTGGTAAGAAAAGAAAGAGACATAAGGTAGCTACACACAAGCGCAAAAAGCGTAGAAGAGCTAACCGACACAAGAAAAAGTAGTTTTTTAAACTACTTTTTCATTTTAACACGTTCCTTGACATAGAGGTTCAAATAAAGAATCTCGGCAGATTTAAATCAAATCTGTTTATGGCATTGTTTAATCAATTTATCCGCATATTATTTTGTGGGATAAATACAAATACATTCAGGTGAATAGAGAATTAATCGTAAGATCTAGTTCCGAAGCCGTTGACTTTGCTTTACTAAAAGACGGAAAACTCACTGAACTGCATAAAGAAGAAGACAATAATAATTTTTCTGTTGGCGATATATTTTTGGCCAAAATAAGGAAACCGGTTACAGGGCTAAATGCGGCTTTTGTAAACGTTGAGTATGAGAAAGATGCATTTTTGCATTATCATGATCTTGGCCCACAATTATCCTCTATGCTTAAGTTCACAAAACAAGTGAGTTCTGGAAAATTAAAAGATTTCTCCTTAAAAAATTTTCCGTTTGATAAAGATATTGACAAAAATGGAGTGATAACAGATGTTATTAAGGCCAACCAATCTCTTTTAGTGCAAATTGTAAAAGAACCCATATCCACCAAAGGGCCAAGAATAAGCTCTGAGCTATCTATAGCTGGGCGTTATTTGGTAATGGTACCTTTTTCCGACCGCGTGTCCGTATCCCAAAAGATAGGCAGCAATGAAGAAAAAGATAGGTTAAAGAGACTCGTAAAGAGTATAAAACCAAAAGGATTTGGCGTAATTATTAGAACAGTTGCAGAAGGCAAAAAAGTAGCCGAGCTGGACAAAGATCTAGAAAACTTGCTGAACAAATGGACAGCAATGTGTAAAAAATTATACCGTGCACAAACACCTTCAAAAGTATTGGTAGAGCTAAATAGGGCTTCTTCCATTCTGAGGGATATCTTCAATGATAGTTTTACTGGAATTTATGTAGATGACAACTCCTTATATGAAGAAGTTAAAGATTACGTGGCAGAAATCGCCCCTAATAAGGAAGCCATCGTGAAACATTACACCAGTACCGTTCCAATATTTGAAAAATTTGGAATTGAAAGACAGATCAAAACGTCTTTTGGTAAAACTGCCACAATGAGCAAAGGTGCCTATCTGATCATAGAACATACCGAAGCATTACATGTTATAGATGTAAATAGCGGCAACCGTTCCAACAAAGCAAAAAATCAAGAAGATACTGCTTTGGAAGTCAATTTATTGGCAGCTTCAGAAATCGCAAGACAACTCCGTCTTAGAGATATGGGAGGTATCATTGTTGTGGATTTTATAGACATGGTAAAAGCACAGCATAGGAAAAAACTTTTTGAACATCTTAGGGATGAAATGAAAGATGACCGTGCGAAACATAAAATTTTACCGCCAAGTAAATTTGGATTGATCCAAATAACTAGGCAACGGGTTAGACCCGAAATGAATATTAAGACAACAGAGCAAAACCCTAACCTTGTTGGTCAGGAAATAGAAGCCCCCATTGTATTAATAGACAAAATAAATGTAGATCTAGAGCGACTTTTAAAAGGCCCTGCAAAGGATAATAGTATAACACTAAATATACATCCTTTTATAGCAGCTTATATCACAAAAGGTTTCCCATCCATACGCACCAAGTGGTTTTTGGAGCATAAAAAATGGATTAAAATTCAACCAAGGGATGCCTACACATATCTAGAATACCGTTTTAAGAATAAAGACGGTAAAACCATATATTAAGCGATAATAGCTATTTAAAGTTAAAAGCGACTTCCAAAAGGAGTCGCTTTTTTTGTTAACACAATTTCTTTACCTTGACACTTTCTTAACCAAACAGAATTCAATGTCTTGTAAAAACTGTACTTCTGATATTACCATTGACTCCGTTTTTTGTAACCAATGTGGGGCAAAAGTGGTAAACGATAGAATTACAATTAAAGGCATTCTTGTCAATTTCACAAGTAACATTTTTGGATGGGATAATACTTTCTTTTTAACCTTCAGAAAACTAATAAAAGCACCCCAAGAAATTTTGAGTGAGTTTTTAAATGGAACTCGTAAAAAATATATGAATCCGTTCACATTTTTAGGAATCGGTAGTGCCATTGCATTATTTGCTTTTAACTTTTTTACTAATGATTATTTAGCACTTCAGGTTGATTCTAACAAACAATCCATAGAGCTAATGGGAGATATGTTTGCAAATCAATTAGGAGATGATTTTGACGCCACATCTTTTAAAAAGGAACAGCTAGAACAGATTACAAATACCAGTGCTTTTACATTAAAGTATTTTAACTTATTTGTTTTAATCTTAATACCTCTATACACCTTTATGGCTAAATTGGTTTACGGTAAACCCTATAATTATGCAGAGCATTTAGTAATAAATAGTTATATCCAAGGAATTACGTTTTGGGTTACAACCATTATGTTTATTATAAGTATATATACTTTTTCATCAATTTACTTTTTAACTGTTGTATTATCAATTTTATTCTATAGCTATGTATATGGTAAGCTTTACAAATTAACTTTTGGCCAGTCTGTATTGAAAATTATCATATTTCTAGGTATACTTATGGGTGTGATTATCGCACTTTTTATAGTTGCAGTAATTATTGGCATAGTCATTGCTTTTATTAGCTCCAAATTTTAAAACTTTTAACGCAGTACTTTTGTTTCCAAGCACCCCTACATACACCATTAACGAGGCTATTAAAAAATTAGAAGGTTATTGTGCCTATCAAGAGCGTTGTCATCAGGATGTAATAAGGAAGTTAAAGGAGATGCGCATGATACCTGATGCTATTGACCAAATAGTGGCGCACCTTATCCAAGAAAATTACCTGAATGAAGAACGATTTGCGCAAAGCTTTGCCCGAGGTAAATTCACAATAAAACAATGGGGTAAAAATAGAATTGTAACCGAGCTAAAACAACGAAATATTACTAGTTATAATATAAAAACTGCCCTTAAGGAAATTAATGAAAATGATTATTTGGAATCCTTACACTCACTTGCCATAAAAAGAGTAGGCCAAATAAAAGAGACAAATATCCAAAAAAGAAGAAAAAAACTAGCTGATTATTTACTATATCGTGGTTGGGAAAGTCATTTGGTCTATGAAAAGATTCAAGAACTAATTTCTTGACAAAAAGCGTTATAAAACTAAAGCACTTTTTAAAGATTTTTATTAGAATTCACTATGGCCCTTTCATTCTTTTCATCTATCCACTTTTGACCCTTTATCTTTCGCATCAACACATCATAATAGCGCATGATCAAAACATTATAGATTGCCTTACTTATGTTTTTGGGGTTCTTGGCCATAGACCGCAAACTCATCGAAAATCCAGGTGTAATATATTTCATATAATGCCAATATCCTTCTGGCATGTAAAGAACTTCACCATGTGACAATTTTGTTCTATACCCTATCGCTTGTTTTAAAGCAGGCCATTTCCTGAAATCTGGATTGGAGAAATCTATACTTTCATGAGTAATTAAAGAGTGGGGTACCTTGTATAAAAACTTGGTCTCTGATTGCGGAAAAAGAATACACTCCTTTTCCCCATCAAAATGAAAATGAAAAATATTTCCCAAGTCAATATCATAGTGCATAAACGTATGCGAATCTTTACCACCAAAGAATAGCATGGGCAAACCCTTCATTAGCTTTAAACCAAAATCTGGAAATATATAATCGTTTTGTAACGCGGGCACTTCCTTTAAGATGTTCCAGAGAAAAATGCGATATTTTGTAGGTTTGGATTTTAAAAGATCAATATATGCCGCCATTTTCATAGTGGCATGTGGTTCATTGAAACCGTCTTTATGTTGAACTGGGCGATCGTCATAAAGTGGCACAATCTTGTTCCCAGCAACACTTTTCATATAATCCAAATTCCATTTGGAAAAGGCCGGCCAATCAGTAATGGCATTGCCAATTACCACAGGTTTTTGAGGCTTAAAATAGTTTTCTAAGAAGTCTTCCTTGGTTATTGTGTCAACCCTTGGGATTTCAACTAATTTCAATGATATTTAAATTTATAGGAACCTCAAAGTTAGTTAACCTAAAGAAAATATCTTATTAAAAATGTATTAATGTAAGACTACTCCGTCAATTTAGCCTTTTGCTTGGCCATTTCATTTCGTTCAATACTATGCCCCGGCCTAGACCATTTTGGCTTTTCTCCTTGATCGGTGTATTTAGAATCTTCTGCCTCAACTGTCTTTGGTTGGGATATTTTAGTAAAAGGCTTTTGAGGATTTAGACCCAAAAGCTTGAACATTTCCATATCCTCGTTTACATCGGGATTAGGCGTGGTCAATAATTTATCGCCAGCAAAAATAGAGTTAGCACCAGCAAAGAAGCACATTGCCTGCCCTTCCCTACTCATTTCAGTTCTACCGGCAGAAAGTCTTACTTGTGTTTCTGGCATTACGATTCTAGTAGTTGCAACCATGCGGATCATATCCCAAATAGCTATAGGCTCAATATCTTCCATTGGGGTGCCTTCAACAGCTACCAAAGCATTGATTGGAACCGATTCTGGTTGTGGGTTTAACGAAGATAACGCCACCAACATACCTGCACGATCCTCTAGTTTCTCTCCCATACCTATGATACCACCACTACATACGGTAACATTGCTTTTTCTAACATTATCTATGGTTTCCAAACGATCTTCGAAGGCCCTAGTGGAAATTACATCTTTATAATAATCTTCTGATGTATCCAAATTATGATTATATGCATATAGCCCAGCTTCTGCCAGACGTTTAGCTTGGTTTTCGGTTAGCATACCCAAGGTACAGCAAACCTCCATATCCAATTTATTAATGGTGCGTACCATTTCCAAAACTTGGTCAAACTCTGGACCATCTTTAACATTACGCCAAGCTGCACCCATACAAACTCGTGAACTTCCTGAAGCTTTAGCACGTAAGGCTTGTGCCTTAACATGCGATACTTTCATTAGATCGTTCCCTTCTATATCTGTATGATATCTTGCTGCCTGTGGACAATAGCCACAATCTTCTGGGCAACCGCCTGTTTTAATCGATAGCAAAGTTGAAACCTGTACCGTGTTAGGGTCATGATGTTTACGATGCACAGTTGCCGCATCGTATAACAATTGCATCAAAGGCTGATTGTATATGTTAAGAATTTCTTGTTTGGTCCAGTTATGTCTCATTTCGCTCATAAATCTAATAATCTAACAGAGGTCAAAAATAGCTGAATTCACCTAGAAAATATAATTACAGCGTTTAAATCTAAAAATGCACCTTCCTTTTAAAAATGTGTAGGTTTTATACTTTATTACACTCTAATCAATATGTATTTCAAATAAGTTGCCTTACCTATAATTTTATTCTTCCTTTTCTTTCTTCTTAGAATTGGAATGATTATCACCATCTACAACTTCATCTTCGCCAATAACGTCCTTACCTTTTAAATACTCAGGCAGCTGCATTCCTGCCATATTAAACATTTCCTGCAATGGAGGCACGGATTTGTACATCCCCGATATAAAATTGGCCGTAGAGCTTTTTCCATCTTTACCAGTTGCACCAGAATCCCATACAGTTATTTTATCAATCTTGATATTTTTTATGGCCTCTGCTTGGGTCTTTACCAATTCCGGTAATTTATCCGCTATTAATAATAGTACTGCATCTTTAGGGTCATTGCCCGCAGCTTTAACTATTTCATCCAATCCCTGTGCTTGTTTGGTCAAAATTTCAAATAATCCTTTCGCTTCCGCTTGCGCTTTAAAAAGGATGGCATCCGCCTCGCCTTTTGCTTTTCTCCTAATCATTTCTGCTTCCGCCTCAGCGTCAATTTCCACCTTCTTTTTATCTATTTCTGCAGGTACTACGATATCTGCCATTTGTGAACTTCGCACACGTTCTGCCCTTGCCAATTCCGCATCCCTTTCTGCGGCATAAGATTCCTCTAATGCCTTGGCTGATTGTACTTTTTCTGCTGCTATGGCCGTACGTTCTGCCTCTGCCTCTCTTTGCCTTCTTAACGAATCTGAATTTGCCACATTAATTTTAGCGATATTTTCCCCTTCCACGGCTTGTGCATTAGCTGCGGCAACTTGGGTTCTTTCATCCTGTACGGCATTGGCTTCACCAATAGAACCATCCCTATTTTTTTCAGCAACCGATTTACGTGCCGCGTTTATGGCGTGAGCTGCAGCTTCCTTACCTAACGCTTCTATATACCCAGATTCATCAACTATATCTGTAATATTTACGTTAATGAGTTTAAGTCCAACCTTCTTTAATTCGGATTCCACACTCTGTGATATATTGGTCAAAAATTTGTCCCTATCTGAATTTATCTCTTCAATATCCATTGAGGCGACTACCAACCTTAATTGTCCGAAAATAATTTCCTTGGCTAAATCTTGCACTTCTTGCATTCCCTGACCTAAAAGACGTTCAGCTGCATTTTGCATAATACCCGGTTCAGTGGAAATACCTATTGTAAATCTTGAAGGAACATTTACCCTGATATTTTGCTTACTCAAAGCGTTTACCAAATTAACCTCTATAGATATTGGGGTCAAATCCAAATACTCATAATCCTGAATTACCGGCCAAATAAAGGCCGCGCCACCATGAATACATTTTGCAGAGTTACCCGTGCCAACCTTACCATAAACCACAAGTATACGATCAGACGGACACCTTTTATACCTACGGATAAAAGAAATTATTATAATAAAAAAGAAAAGAATTGCAAAGCCAATAGCTAGCAAAGAGGCACTTCCTCCCATTTGTAATGGTAACAACATTTGGTTATTTATTTAAAAGTTCAACTATTAATATTCCGTTGGCCGTGACATCTTTTACACGTACTACGTTACTTTGAATAAGATCTTGATTTTCATCTGTAAGTGCCTCTAATTCCCTTAAAGTACCCTGTACATTAATACTTACTTTGCCTATTTTAGTCCTATTGGCCCCTATGGTCAAATAAACTTCCCCAACCTGATTAAGGGCATTTTTAAGTTTAAGTGTCCCGCTACTTTGTAATTTGGCCAAGTAGTAAAATAGCGCTGCCATTGCAGTCATCATTAAGAGTCCACATAAAATTGAAATGACAACCGTGAGCAATTTGTTTAATCCTCCATCCAAACATGCAATACCGGACCATCCAAAAATGGTCAGAAATCCCATTAAGTTTTTAAACGATAGAAACTGGAACCCTATCCCGGCATCACTTTCAATTTCAGCATCTACATCACCTCCTATGTCATCTGAATCACTGCCTAGTAAAGTCATAATCATAAGAATGACAAAAATTCCTGAGGATAATAGGGCAATGACCCAATATATTTTTTCAAAAAGGGTCAATGCAGCGAACCATTGTTCCATAATGACAAGTTTAGTTAGTGATGGTAATTATAAGCATTTGAAAGATACTATTTTTTGACGGTTGTAAGAATAATATTATTTCTAACATAACAAGGTGCCCATAGAATTCATGGCTTACTTACCAAAACACTCACCGCATTACCGCCAAAACCCACCGCATTCACCAAAACTTTATTTATAAATTTTGGTTCTTTTAAATTGTCAATATACGGCACGCTGATGGCCTGTTGTTGTTGTAGCATAAGTACCGCCAATTCTATACTCAACATACCCGATGCGCCAAACGTGTGTCCTATTTTCCACTTATTGGTAGTTAAAAAAGGCATTTTGTCTCTAAAAACCTTTTGGATGGCGTTTACCTCGGTTTGATCTCCTTTTATAGTGCCTGGTGCATGCATTACAATAACATCCACTTCTTCTGGTTTTGTTGCTCCCATGGCCATTTTCATAGATCTTTGAAAACAATCAGCATCTGTAGAAATTGATACATTGTGCTCAAGGGGTTCTGTAGCAAAACCAATTCCATCAATAATGGCAAGCGTGTTATTTGAGATTCCTTTTTCTAGGCAGGCGACAGATGCACCCTCTCCTAAAATCATTGAATTTTTATCCTTCTTCAAATCCAATGCACGGCAAGGGTAACTTTGACTACGCTCAGTTCCCCATAGACTTTCCTTAACTATAGCACTTTCTTTGTCTCCTACTAAACCAGTGCTTTCGTTTTTTACTTTTGAATAGATTTTTAAAGCTTGCATTTGGGCAATGGTAAAAGGTGTTAGGGGTGCTTCACTACCGCCAACCAAAAACTTGTTGGCCATACCACTTTTTAGCCAAGCTATTCCGTTTAACAAGGAATGTAATGCCGTAGAGCATGTAATGGAATGGGATACTTCAGGCCCCTGTGTCTGTAAATCATGTGCTACCCACGACGAAATATTGCCTAATGTGGTTGTTGGGGAAGCCAAGGTTGCCGTTTTACCATTATTTAAATATTCTTCATGATACTTTTCAAATAATGCTGTAGCTCCTCTTGATGACCCTATATTAATTCCAAAATTATCATCTGCCTTCCAACCAGCAATTTTTATAGCATTCCTTGAAGCATACAAAGCATATAAAACCGATTTGTCAAGGTTTTTATATTTGCTATCAGATATTCTGATGGCTTCTATTTTATTCACAAGGTCCTTTTGAAGTGGGGCAACCCAAACCGGGTTGCCATTAAACCTTTGCTGACGAAAACAATGACCTTTATTCTGATAATTACCCCAAACCACATCCATACCATCTCCCAAAGGGGATACAGAAGCTATAGCTGTTATTCCTATCTTATCGTTTAACATAAAGCTAAAGCGTTTCTAAAAGTTCCTTTATAGCTCCATAAATCTTATGAAGCTGTGTGTCTGTTATAATATATGGTGGTAGTACATATATTGTATTTCCCAGAGGTCTAAGTACAACACCTCTTTTCATAAAAAACTGATAGAGCTGATCACGTGTGTTACCATAACGGGCAATCTCAATATTCAAATCAACAGCAAGTATGACACCTATAGAACGAGCTTCACCGACTTTAGGATGACCTTGAATATCCTTTAAAAATCTCCTATGAAGATGCTCAATTTTTTGCCTGTTCTCCGTAATATCTTTAGATAATAATAATTCTATTCCGGACAATGCGGCCACGCAACCTAAAGGATGTGCACTAAAGGTATGTGCATGAAAAAATCCTTTTGATACCTCATCACTCAAAAATCTATCAAATATTTTTTGCGAACAACTGGTGATACTTAATGGAAACATTCCAGCGGTTAATGCTTTACTCAGACACATAATATCCGGCTTATGGTCCAAGTATTCAGATGCAAAGTTTTTACCTGTTTTACCAAAACCAGTCATGATTTCATCGGCAATACAGATGATACCCTTTTCATTACATTTCTCAATTAACAAACTCAACCCCTTGGCAGAATGAAATTTCATTCCTGCAGCACCCTGTACTAGCGGCTCAAAAACAAAGGCAGCACAATTATTATTTTGAATAATGGTCTCTAGTTGTGCTAAAACGCTTTCAATAGTATCCACTTTAGGAACTGGAATACGTTCTACCTTCAATAAAAAATCTTCAAACGGACCATTATAAGAAGAGAGTCCGGAAGCGCTCATTGCACCAAAAGTATCCCCATGAAAACCGTCTTCAAAAGCAATAAGGGTATCTCTCTTTTCCCCAATATTATGATGATACTGCAAGGCCATTTTAATAGCCGCTTCCACAGCTGTGGATCCATTATCATTAAAGAATATTTTAGATTGATTATCTGGCAGTATTTTTACCAACTCCTCAGATAATTTAATGGCTGGCTCATGGGTAAAGCCACTGAACATAACAAAATCCAATTGTTGCATCTGCTCGGTTATCGCTTTGACAATAGTAGTGTTACCATGACCATACATAGTAGAATACCATGATGCAATACCGTCTATATACTCCTTTCCATCCTCATCCCATAATAAAGCACCTTTCGCCTTTGCAATACCTATGTTTGGTGCTGCTGTTTTATGCTGTGTCAATGGGTGCCACAAATGTTTTTTATCCCTTTCCGATAGATTTTTACCTGTCATAGAATTCAAAATCCGCATTTTATCTATCTTGCAAAGATGGGAAATAAACTTAAACCCTTCGAGGTATTTACGGCGCTATATAATGGGTTGTTTAACAATTCCCAATTAAAAAACAAAGCCGTTTTTCTATTTCTTTCTGTTATTACCCTATTTGTTAGACTTCCATTTTTTTTTAGGGACTATATTGATCGGGATGAAAGTACTTTTATCCTCATGGGCCAATCCTGGGTAGATGGTTATCTCCCGTACACACAATTATGGGACCTTAAACCCCCACTAACTTTTGCCTTTTTTGCAGCTATCATTTCGATTTTCGGTAAGAGCTTTGTCGTTATTCGTGTTTTCGGGACTGTTTTGGTGATTGTCACTTCCTATTTTACATACAAAATAGGCTTGCGAATTAGCTCCAAAAAAATAGCACTTTGGGCATCATTGTTTTGCATATTCCTATTGAGTTTGTTTGGTAGTTTACAAGGTGTTATGTCGGAGCATATTTGCATGGCATTTTTTATGCCGGCAATATATCTCCTGGTTTCAAAAAAAGAAAATTATTGGTTTTTGATTGCGGGAGTTTTAATGGGTATCTCGGTTATGGTAAAACTAAACATGGCCTATGCTGTACTCATATTGGGTCTTTATTTGATGTATGATTTTGTGAAATCTAGGCAAATAGCATCATTTTTGAAGATTTCATTTTATGGTTTAGGCATCATATTTATCATCTTGCTTACCATTCTACCCTACTATTTAAATGGACAAACTATTATTTGGTGGAAATCTGTGGTACTTGCTCCTTTGAAGTATACAGAAGCCAGAAGGTTTTCCGTTTTTAAATTGGCACCTACCTTTATTTTGGTTGGATTTTTTCTATTTCACTCATGGAAGAAAAAATGGGTTTCTTTTAAAAATCCAGCGATTATAGTTTTGACACTTGCCATTATTGGTGTATTATTTTCATTTTTAAAAGGCGGTAGAATAAATGGCCATTACCTAATTCAATTGCATCCTATGCTCATTATACTGGTTGTGATTGTTGTTGAAAAATTGATTCTATTTTATAAATGCAAAATACCCAAAACTGTACTTTACTTACTATTATTGATTCCTATGGAAAGTTATTTGGAATATGGCAATATCATTAAACATAAAATTGAAAAGGGTAGTTTTTTTAATGGTGAAGGTTTTAGCGTTCCTAGTTATATTGCCAAAAGTAATTTGGAGAGAAAAAACATCTTGTTCCTTGGCTATCATATTGGTTATTGGAACTTAGATACTCTTCCGCCAACAGTGGCTTCAACCCACCCTAGCAATATTTGCCGGGACGAACTTTTTCCATTTTTTGATAATCCTAGAACAAACTCCCTGGAAGAACTTAAATATATAATGGAATCATTACAACCCAAAACAGTGGTTGTTAGAAAAGGACGACGCGTTTTTGATCAATTGGAAATTGAAGCGAATGAATATATCAACCAGTATTTACAAGACCATTACAAAGTATTGGCTACTGTTGATAAAGCAGATATATTGCAGCGTTTAAAGTGATTCCAATATGCCTTTGAACTTATCGGCATATTTTTTAACTACCTCCTTACTGATCTCTTTCTCTTCTTCAATACGGCCAATTAAGGAAACACCTGTTTTATGTAAAATTATATTTTCTGATTGCGGGTTTGGGTTGCCGTTAAAAAGAACGGAAACATCATACCCTTTATGCTGCAACCAATTAATGGTTAAAAGCGTGTGGTTAATACTGCCTAAATAGTGTTTGGAAACTACAATAACCTTGTAATTGGGCATTATAATATCAAACATTGTATCTTCCTCATTCAAAGGTACCAAAAGGCCTCCAGAACCTTCAATTACCAAATGGTTTTCAGTTTCCGGTTCATTGATATGAAAACGATCTATACGAACCCCATCTATCTCTGCAGCTGCATGTGGGCTCATTGGAGATTTAAGCTCATAGCTACTAGGGTGAATAACAGTATTATCGTTAGAAATTAAATTTTTTATAGTATCACTATCGGTATTATCCAAATCACCGGATTGTATAGGTTTCCAATAATCTGCATGTAACGCTTCTGTTATAATAGCTGAAGCCAATGTCTTACCTACCCCTGTTGAAATTCCCGCAATAAAAATCTTTTGCATTCCTATTTTGAATTAGTGATTATGCCACAATTTAAGCACTTATATTTTCTTTTTTCGAAAAATGGAAAAAGTTTATAAAATAGACCCTTCCTGTTATAATATACCTCAGATTTTTCAGCTTTGCAGTTGGGACATTTCACTGGGTTGTTATTTTCGTCCAATGCATAGGCCCTAACCTCATTATAAATTTCAAGTGCCCTATCCTTGTCTTTGTTATATACCTGTAGCTTAACTCCTCCAATGGCATTACTAATTAATGGGTCGGAGTTTAAGGTGTTCTCGTCCCTTAAAAAAACAGGAATGCCTTCAGACTCTAACTTGCCTTTAATAATTTGAACATCTGCAGCATACTCGAAAGATGCCAATAAATAAAAAGTTTCATCCATACCCTTAAATATACTCCGATAATAATTGTAATACTAAACCTATCTCTTCCTTAGAATTATAACTATGTACGCAAAAACGCAATCTTTCCTGACCTTCTGGGATGGTAGGCGAAACTATTGCCTTTACATTAAAACCTTTGTCCATTAATTTTCTAGAAATCTTTTTAGCCTTTTCCGTATTTCCAATGATACACGATTGTATTGGTGCATTTCCTTTAGTAAAATAATCTTCTAAATTTAGTTTTTTCAATCGCTCTTTAAAAAAGGTAATATTTTCAGACAGCTTATTTTGTTCGGCCTTTCCATTCTCCTTTATATATGAATAAGAAGAAATAATGGTTGCAACACCATGAGGTGGAAGTCCTGTGGTATATATTAGACTGCGGGCAAAATTAACCAGATATTGTTTTAAGGAAGCATCACCCAAAATAGCGGCACCATGAGCACCCATAGCCTTTCCAAAAGTAACGATTCGTGCAAAAGCTTTTTGGTGCAGATTCATCTCCTGCAAAAGCCCTTCGCCATTTTTACCATAAACACCAACGGAATGGGCTTCATCAACTACCAAACGATAACTATTAGAATTACAATGGGCTACCAAAGCTTGCAAATCTGGAGAATCCCCATCCATAGAAAACACAGATTCCGTAACAATATATATTTCCGAATCAAAAATCCCCTCGGAACTCTTTAGTGCCTGCTCAATTTTGTTCTTAAGACTTTCAAGGTCATTATGTGCAAACTTGTAGCTTTTGGCCAAACTTAAACGAATACCGTCCCTAATACTAGCGTGTATGTATTCATCATAAAAAATGAAATCTCCCTTTTGCGGAACGGCACTAAAAAAACCAATATTAGCATCATAACCAGAATTGAACACTAAGGCACTCTCACTATCATGAAAAGATGTGAGCATCTCCTCTAAAATAGGATAAAGACCATGGTTTCCACTCAACAAGCGGGAACCAGTAGCCCCATTTTGTGCTATATTACGATTTAGCAGCAACTGAAAGGTCTTGGAAAAGACAGTCTCGTTTTGGGCAATGCCCAAATAATCATTTGAGGAAAAATCAACCATACCAGAAGTCATGCCCAAGCTGCGAAACGCATTTTCTTGTAGCCTTTTATCTAGTTTTTGTTGTAGTTTAATAGGAAACTTGGACATCGCCCAAATGTATGATGTTTAGAAATTATATTAAACAGTAAATATTAAATAATTTATAAAATAGTAATATTGAAATACTAAATAACAAGGTTATTTTACTAAAAATTGCTTTTCGAGTTCCGCAGTGTAATTGCATATCTTTAGTTTTTATTTCTAAAGATGAATTTATGAACTTCAAAGCGCTATATGGTATCGTTTTTCTTTTAGGTTATATCTCTTTTTCCCAAACAAATTCTTATGAAATTTCTTTTGATAATGCAGTACATCATGAAGCGGTAATTACTGCAACCTTTCCAAATGTTTCTTCGGATACATTGGCTATAAGAATGAGTAGGACATCCCCTGGACGATATGCCCTCCATGAATTTGCCAAAAATGTATATGGATTTAATGCAACGGACAGTAACGGCAAGGGTTTAGAGGTTTTACGGCCAGACCCATATCAGTGGTTGATTATCGGTCATGATGGAACTGTTACAATTACATATACCCTGTTTGCCAACCGTGGTGACGGCACCTATTCACAAATTGATGAAACACATGCCCACTTGAATATTCCAGCTACTTTTATGTACGCCCCAACATTCGCTGATAGAAAAATTGAAATAGATTTTAAGGTTCGTGAAGATCTAGGCTGGAGAGTGGCAACACAATTACCATTGTCCTCAGGGACCACGTATACTGCTCCCGATTTGCAGTATTTTATGGATTCTCCAACGGAAATTAGTAATTATGGCATACGTGAATTTGTTGTAGATGGCCAAACCATTCAATTTGTACTACACCACAATGGGACAGAGGAAGAACTAAATACCTATTTTAAAAAAGTAAAGAAGATTGTTTTAGAAGAAAAGGAAGTTTTTGATGAGTTACCCACTTTTGATTATAGCAAATACACCTTCTTAGCATGTTATATGCCTAATGCTTCTGGAGATGGAATGGAACACAGAAACTCTACTATTCTTACAAGTACAAGAGGTCTGGCTAATGGTGGTATGGATGAAAATTTAGGTACGGTATCACATGAGTTTTTTCATGCTTGGAATGTAGAACGTATTCGACCAAAAGCTTTGGAGCCCTTTAATTTTGAAGAGACCAATATGAGCGGGGAACTTTGGTTTGCTGAAGGATTTACCAGTTATTATACCAATCTAATACTTTGTAGGGCCGGACTAATCTCTCCTGAAAAATACATAGATGAACTTACCGGATCATTTAACTATGTTTGGAATTCTCCGGCACTAGAATTCTTTAATCCTATTGAAATGAGTTATCAGGCCCCTTTTGTGGATGCCGCAACTTCTGTTGACCCTGTGAATAGAGAAAATACCTTTGTATCCTATTATTCTTATGGTAGTGTACTAGGCCTTGCCTTAGACCTTAGCCTTAGAGAACAAAACTTAAATCTTGATGATTATATGAAGCTGGTCTGGAAAAAATTTGGGAAGCCCCAAACCCCATATACCATAGAAGATTTGCACAATACGTTAAAAGAGTATGCTGGTGCCCTTTTTGGGAATATGTTCTTTAATTCACATATCTACAATAGTGATATGCCCGATTACGAAAGACTTTTAGGGTCAATGGGTGTTGTTCTTATGAAAAATCTAGAAGTACCTTATTTTGGAGCTACCGCCTTCCTAATTGGGGATGGGAATGGTGAAATAAAATCCAACCTCAAAATAGGTAGTCCAGCCTATACCGCTAATTTGGACAAAAGGGATGTCATTACTTCCATAAACGGGGAAAGTTTTCCTAATGGAGTTCAATTTGATGACTACCTATCCCAATTTGAGCCCGGTGACATTCTAAAAATTGAATTTGAGCGTTTTGGAAAGCCAAAAAGTACCGAAGTACAATTAGGGTCCAGTCCCATCTATACCATACTCCCTTTAGAAAAAGAGGGTGGTAAGCTTACCGAAAAACAGATTGAGGCAAGAAAAAATTGGCTAAAACTGGAATAAATGAACATAACCTATGGACGTGCCATCACGGATAAAGAGTTAAATCAAATTTTAACACTTCAACAAAAAAATGCACCCACTAACCTATCGGCAGAGGAAAAGGTAAAAGAGGGTTTTATTACCGTGATCCATAGCTTTGAACAATTAAAAAAATTTAATGAAGACTGTCCCCATATTATCGCTAAGTACCAAAATGAGGTAATAGGTTATGCCCTTTGCATGACTAAAAAGTTCAGAGAGGAAATACCCGTGCTTACCCCTATGTTCAACACCGCCGATTCATTATTAAAAGGAAAAAACTATTTGGCCTTAGGTCAAATCTGTGTTTCCAAGCAATTTAGGGGTAAAGGTGTTTTTAGGGGGATGTACACTTTTTACAGAAAAGAACTTAATGGGTATTATGACTGTCTGGTTACTGAGGTGGCTACGAGCAATAAGCGATCTTTAAATGCCCATTTAAATATAGGATTTGATATTCTCGAAACACAAATTTCAGAGGGTATTTCTTGGGAATTGATTTGCTGGGACTGGAAGTAATATTTCCTTTCTTCAATATTTTATTATTGTTTATCAATAATTTTTATATATTTGATTATTGATAAACAATAATTTTATGAGAACATTAGGTCCAAAATCACTTTCTACCGTGGCTTTTTTTTCATTTAGAATAATTGCCATACTTACTTTACTATTGGTTATCTATATTGACTTTTCCTTTCTCACCAACAATTTTAGAATTGAAAATGGAAGGTTCTTTATTAAAATTCCTTTATTAGGAACTAATATAGAAGGTGATTATCAGTTCAATATTATTCTAACCATTTCGTTGGGTTTACTTTTTGCGACAATCTTTTTCTATGTGATTTCCAATATTTTTGAGGAACTCACTAAAGAACATATTTTTAGCAAAATAGTTATACGTCATTTAAGGTTTTTTACCATCCTCAACTTAGTAGTTGGTCCCATTTTGTATTTCATGATTCACTATCCCATTATGCACAAAACAAACTTTGGAGATATTCATAATCTGATTTTACATCTGATTTTTGGATTGATTTCGCTCTTTTTAGTTCATATTTTCAAAAAGGGCCAATATGTTCAATCTGAAAACGACCTAACCATATAATATGGGAATTATCGTAAACTTAGATATGATGCTCGCCAAAAGAAAAATGAAGAGTAAAGAATTAGCGGAAGCTATAGGCATTACCGAAGCCAACTTGTCTATCTTAAAATCTGGTAAGGCAAAAGCTATTCGCTTTTCCACCCTAGAGGCAATTTGCGAAGTCCTGGAGTGTCAGCCAGGTGATATATTGGCCTTCGAAAAAGATTAGTTTTCCTAAATAAAAAAGCCATACTTGTTAGTATGGCTTTTTAAATATTTATTTTATACGTGGTTAGTCAGCCAATACAATAACCTTATTGTCCTTTAACTCAATTGTTCCACTAGTAATAGGAAGTATGGTTTTGCCCGTTGCGTCTTTAGAGAACTTGGTTTCGTAAGCTTCATCAATACTAATATTCCCCTCAACTTTTACATTGCCTTCCTGTAATAAGGAAACAATAGGCGCATGGTCTTTCAACATTTGAAACTCACCATTGATTCCCGGTACAGTTACAGATGTTACCTCTCCCGCAAATAATGTGGCTTCTGGTGATACTATTTCTAAATACATAATTTTTTAAGTATTCCGTATCCAGTACTCAGTATTCAGCCGTCCTAAACCCACTGAAAACCAATTACTGATTACCCGTTTAAGCTTCCGCTAACATTTTCTCCCCAGCTTCTATAGCTTCTTCAATGGTACCTTTTAAGTTAAAGGCAGATTCTGGTAAATGATCTAACTCACCATCCATAATCATGTTAAAGCCTTTAATAGTCTCCTTAATATCAACCAAAACACCAGGTATACCAGTAAACTGTTCTGCTACGTGAAATGGCTGGGAAAGGAAACGTTGTACACGTCTAGCCCTACCTACAGCCAATTTATCCTCTTCCGATAATTCTTCCATACCAAGGATAGCAATAATATCTTGCAGCTCTTTATAACGTTGCAATAACTCTTTTACACGTTGCGCACAAGCATAATGATCTTTTCCTAAAATCTCCGCTGTTAAAATCCTAGAGGTAGAATCCAAAGGATCCACCGCAGGATAAATACCCAACTCAGCAATTTTACGGGACAATACCGTTGTTGCATCTAAGTGCGCAAAGGTAGTTGCTGGGGCAGGATCCGTTAAATCATCCGCAGGAACGTAAACCGCTTGTACTGAAGTAATAGAACCTCTTTTAGTAGAAGTAATACGTTCTTGCATGGCACCCATCTCCGTTGCCAATGTTGGTTGGTACCCTACCGCAGATGGCATACGACCAAGAAGTGCGGATACTTCCGATCCTGCTTGGGTAAATCTAAATATGTTATCTACGAAGAAAAGAACATCTTTACCTTGACCTTCGCCAGCCCCATCACGGAAATATTCTGCAATGGTTAATCCTGAAAGTGCCACACGTGCACGTGCTCCAGGTGGTTCGTTCATCTGACCAAAAACAAAAGTTGCTTTTGAATCCTTCATTGCCTTTTTATCTACTTTGGATAAATCCCATCCGCCTTCTTCCATAGAATGCATGAAATCATCACCATACTTGATAATACCTGATTCTAACATCTCACGAAGCAAATCGTTTCCTTCACGTGTTCTTTCACCAACACCTGCAAATACAGAAAGACCACCGTGACCTTTAGCAATGTTATTGATTAATTCTTGGATCAATACCGTTTTACCAACACCTGCACCACCAAACAATCCAATTTTACCACCTTTTGCATAAGGCTCGATCAAATCGATAACTTTGATACCCGTAAATAAAACTTCCGTAGAAGTAGTAAGGTCTTCAAATTTTGGGGCCTCACGGTGAATTGGCAATCCGTCTTTTCCTGCTTTAGGTAAATTTCCCAAACCATCGATAGCGTCTCCAATAACATTGAAGAGACGACCATAAACATCATCACCTACTGGCATTTGAATTGCTGCACCTGTTGCAACAACTTCTGTTCCCCTGCTAAGACCATCCGCAGAATCCATCGAAATGGTTCTTACTGTGTTTTCACCTACATGAGACTGAACTTCTAGTACTAGTTTGGACTTATCTTTATTGGTTATTTCCAAAGAATCATAGATTTTTGGAAGGTCTGCACCTGACTCAAATTCTACATCGACCACGGGTCCAATAATTTGCGAAACTTTACCTGTAACTTTTGACATTACTATGTTGTTTATATATTACTTTAAAAATATCTTAAAAAATGCTCTGATTTTCAGGCTGCAAAGATATATCATTCCATTTTAAACAAAAATTGTTTTTTTGTTTTTTTCAAATGAAAAAGGTGCCCAAAGAGCACCTTTCTATCATTTATTTTTACAAGTCGTTCTATTGTAACGCAGGAGAATAATTTGTTGGGTAATTCCCAACGTTCAATAAATTACCCGAATCTTCAAAATTAGAACCATATGTGGCATCAATCGCTTTCATAAATTCATTTGCAATGAGGGCATACCCCCGTGCTGTTGGATGTACACCATCCAATGAAAAAGCACTACCGGTAACCAAATTGGCTGTTAATGTAAAATCGCCACTGGTAATACCACCATTTGCCAATTGATCCAATAACCCATTGGTGTCAACCAAAGCCAAACCAGCTTGACTAGCAGTAGCAGCAATTATAGCATTAAAGCTAGCTGTGGCATCTGCTATTTCTGCTTGCTCACTTGGCAACAATACCCATTTATCGGCTAAAGGAAAAGTAATTCCTTCCACAGAAAACTGACCTGCCAATTCTTGAGATAAGCCAAGACCCATTAATGCCGCTACCGATACAGTATTTACGGTTCCTATTATTGTAGAACTAGGTAAAACGAATAAATCATCGACAGTTGCCTCCCTTGTTTGGCCATATGCAGACCCTAACAAATTAGCAACCAATGGTGCTGCTTGGGCAGGCAAACCAAATGACTGTACAAATACAGGGAATGTTGGGCTAGCATTTAAAACACCCTCAATCTGTGCAGAAATATCCGTTAATTCTTCATCCCGTATAACTACTTCACTTGCAGCTGAGGTTGAAAATTCAATAGATCGCTCAGGTACACCAAGAAAAGCGTAAACCTGATTCAATTGCCCAAAAATGCCATTTAAAGTGGGAATTAATGGTCCAAAAGATTCATTTGTAGGATCTAACGGATTATGTGGAACCGTAGTAAAATGCGGGATTTTAAGGACATTGGGTATGTTTGCAACTACGCCTTTGGCTCCTCCTGCAGTCAAACTAGCAATCAATGCTCCGTAAGTACCATCAAAACCAACACCAGGAGCTCCAGAAACTGGAGTAATAGGGTTTGTTCCGTCACCACCCGATAGTGCAAAACCCAATACATCATTTTCACCGCCCCATAGGGAGAAGAAACTAGGTGCTTGCACTACCGCCAACTCTAAAACACTTGCATTTGGTGTTGCTCCGGTCATTCTCACAAAGTATGGGTTGGCAAGACCTGCTTCCAAATTGGCCAAATTACCATAGCCTGGGGCCAATAAATGAAAACTTTTTGCGCCTGGAACGCCCAAGTTGTTAAACGGTCCCGCAGGATTATTCAAAACAATATCCGTAGATACAGTAACCGGACCAATAACCGACTCCAAAGGAACAGGACCTGCACCTCCAAAAACTAGCCTAGGATCTTGTATACGATTACCAGCCACTGCTAGTCCGCCAAAATTATCGCTAGTTAATGGTTGGGAAAAATCTCCACCGCCAACTAAAGCGAATTTTTGGGAAAGTAGATTTGGCAAGGAATTGGTTTGACCTGCTTGAAATAATGCATTGTCCGTAAAACCAGCGGTTAATGAATTTCCCAAAGACACATAGTTGGAAAAGTCCGCCGAGCCAGAGGTTAATTCTGGAAGTTGTTCTACAACATCTACATCGGACATGTCCACATCCTCAATATCGTTACAAGCCACAAAGGCCAAAGCTACAGAGGAAAAGAAAATATATTTTAAATTTTTCATTTTAAACTAAGTTTGATTTTAAATTAGTTATTGATTGTCCATGACAGGTAGTACATAGATCCAATAAAACCTGTTCCAAATGCCGTAAAGTACTCATCACCTAACAGGTTATTTCCACCAACCTTAAAGGATGATTTAATACTAGGCACGTTTAAGCTTATTTGGGCATCAACCACATGGAATTCTGGTACTACACCATTACCAAAAGTAGCTTCCCAAAAATAATCATCGCTAAAACGGTAGTTTACGTTAAATCCAACATTTTTAAACAAGGACTCATTACCAAAAGAAGCCTTGAACTTATGCTCTGGTGTATTGAAGTTTGACATAAAATCTGGATTAGCCTCTTGGTCAAAGTCTTGTTTAGTAAAGGTATAGCTTCCACTCAAATCAAAATTTCCCAACACTTTGGCAGAAAGCCCTAGTGATGCCCCATAAGAATTTATATCAACATTAGAATTGGTATAAGCACTATACGCTTGAAAATCCCCATTTGAAATTGCAGCTACTGACAGCCCACCGTCACCAGCTGATCCATAAAATGGAGCTATCACTACTTCTTGGGAAATAAAATCTTTATAGTTATTATAATACGTACTAAAGTCAACAATTATCTTATCTATTTTCCCCCTATAACCCACCTCAAAAGAAGTTACCTGCTCTGGTTTAACCAAATCTGGATTGGCAACCTCCAAATCCGCAGGATTACCTGTTTGACCTAGGCGCTCAACAGAACTCAAAGAATATGAACTAGTATATGCAGCAGCCCCGGTTTGGGTAATACTGGCTGGTTGACCTAAATCTTGACCAGCACCACTTACTTCAAAATTTCTAGAATATCTATCCAAATTATCCGGTGCAGAACCAACCAATATTGCCCTACCGGCATCTAACCCTATAAATAAATCTTGTGTTGTTGGATTGCGAAAACCTGTTTGAACGGAAGCCCTAATATTATGATCGCGATTTAATGTAAAACCTGCAGATAATCTAGGAGAAAAGAAACCATCAAAAAATTCCGACTTATCATATCTAACAGACCCTGTTAGTTTTAAGCTTTTTTCATTTTGAAGATCGATACTTTTTTGAACTTGGGTATAAATACCATACTCCGAGTAAGATATTGGACCATCAAAATCCGTATAAATAGTCCCGGATGAATTTAGACTATATTCCCTAAAGGAACCTCCAATTTGGATATCAGCAAAATCTATTAAATGGCTAAAATTATAGTTAGCATCAGCATGGTAATATTTTGAAGCATCCTGAAATTTAGAACCCGTAGATAAGTCTGGATCGTTGATACTTCTATTAAAAGCAGCTTTAAATTCTGGACTCCCAGGTAAATATCTTCCAGATTCTGCTTGTGCCCTTGCTGCAGCATGTGCTTGTTCGTCAGTAGCACCAGATAAAGTTGCCAGCACATAAGTGCCCGTGTATTCTCCAAACCATGTATTGTCGTCTTTCCAGGCCCTGTTAATATTTATACCTGTAAAGACCATATCATAAGAGTCTCCAGCTTTATCTGCAACAACATACCCTCTTAAAAAGAAATTATCGTTTCTTATTTCAAGTTTGTGTTGTTCTTGAAAAAAACCGTTGATGTTATACCGGTTAGTCCCTTGATAAATAGTAGACCCTGTTCCTACTTTACCTACATACGATAATTCTAGACTATTACCTTCAATTGGTCTGTAATACAGTCCCCAATCCGCCTTAATACTTTCAGCATTATAATTGGTAAGGTCTCTTTCATTATACCCAGTTCTACTAACCTCTTGTGAAGGAACAAGCGCATTGGCACCCGCAGGTAAAATACCAAGACCCTCTAGTGTAACAGCAACATCTTTTATATCAGCTGAGTAATCATCTCCATAAACGTTGATTCCATCATAATTTAAATCTGCCCTTGTTCTCGTTGGGTCAAATTTGTCTATCTCACTAGTTGCCGCCCAATCGGTACCTTTTAAATACCCAAAATTTACCTTACCGGCAAACTTGTTACTAAACTTATAGGCCGCGCGGATTCCTACATCTGTATAGGAATTATCACCAGCGGACTCTTGAGAAGTAATACCACGCTTTATGGAAGCGCTTATTCCCTGATAGTCAAAAGGACTTTTACTACGCATGAATAAAATTCCATTAAATGCGTTGGCACCATATAGGGCTGAAGATGCACCTGGTAATAGCTCAACACTTGATACATCGGTTTCTACCATACCCACTAAATTTCCAATTGGAAAGTTTAATGCTGGTGTAGAATTATCCATTCCATCTACCAATTGCATAAATCTAGTATTCGCAAAAGTTGCAAAACCTCTTGTGTTGACAGATTTAAAAGTTAAACTATTTGTGTTTACATCAACACCCTTTAAATTTTCCAGACCACCGTAAAAATCTGCAGCCGTGGTATTCTGAATTTCCGAAATACCCATTCTTTCTACGGTTACCGGGGATTCAAAAATACGCTCAGGTGTTCTTGATGCAGATATTACTACCTCATCTAAAAAAGTTTGAGATTCTTGCAATACAACAGAAATTGTTTGAATGTTGGCAGTAATACTTGCAAAACCCTCTGTAAATCCAATACTTGTGACCTTAAGTTGAAACGGGGGGACTTCTGAAGTTTGTAAAACAAAATTACCATCAAAATCGGTAGTTGTACCTATTGCTTTACCTTCTATAACAATGTTAGCTCCAGGTATAGGTTCGTTGTTTTCATCAACAACGTTTCCATTGATGGTTGTTTGGGAAAAACCTAAGGCGCCAAACAAAACCAATGCCAAATAAAGTATTGTTTTCATTCTAAATTTGAGTTAAAATTTGTGGGGTTCAAGATACAGATAATTTTGAACGGATAACAGCAAAATGTAAAAAAATTATGCATGCATAGTATTTTATTCGCAATAAAAACTTGTATAAACTAAAAATTCATAAAAAAAGGGGCTCTAAAATTAGAACCCCTTTTTTTAATACTATTTTTCTGACTTATTCTACTGTAACTGATTTTGCCAAATTACGGGGCTGATCAACATTGCATCCCCTCATCACCGCAATATGATATGATAGTAATTGTAATGGTATAGTAGTTAATAATGGCGTTAGACTTTCAAGCGTTTCCGGAACCTCAATCACGTGATCTGCCAACTCCGTGACTTGCTCATCACCCTCGGTAACAATGGCTATTATTTTACCCTTACGGGATTTTATTTCCTGAATATTACTCACAACTTTTTCATAATGGCCCTTTTTAGTGGCGATTACAAAAACAGGCATATGCTCATCTATTAAAGCAATTGGCCCATGTTTCATTTCTGCAGCAGGATATCCTTCCGCATGAATGTAACTTATCTCCTTTAATTTTAATGCCCCTTCCAAGGCAACTGGAAAATTATATCCTCTGCCTAGGTAAAGACAATTTGTTGAATCCTTATAAACATCAGATATTATCTCAATCAAAGGGTTAGACTCCAATGATTTTTCCACTTTACTTGGAATTGTTTCCAACTCCGATAAATACTCATGGTATTTACTCTGTGAGAACACACCTTTCTCCTTGGCCAATTTAAGTGCCATTAAAGTCAGCACCGTAATTTGTGTGGTAAATGCCTTGGTAGAAGCAACACCTATTTCTGGCCCAGCATGGGTATATGCTCCGGCATCTGATTCCCTGGCAATAGACGAACCAACAACATTACACACCCCAAAAACAAAAGCGCCTTTTTCCTTTGCCAATTTTATAGCAGCGAGTGTATCCGCTGTCTCACCAGATTGTGATATAGCAATAAGTACATCTTTATCGGTAATAACAGGATTTCTATACCTAAATTCAGAGGCATACTCTACTTCAACAGGAATTCTAGCCAAATCCTCAAAAATATATTCCGCTACTAAACCTGCATGCCAAGAAGTACCACAAGCAACGATTATAATTCTGTTAGCGTTCATGAACTTTTCCAAGTTCTGATCTATCCCCGCCATACGTATTATCCCTTGGTCTGCAAGTAACCTTCCCCTATACGTATCTTTAATGGCCCTTGGTTGCTCATAAATTTCTTTAAGCATAAAATGGTCGTAACCACCTTTTTCTATTTCCTCCAAGTTCATTTGAAGCTCCAAAATCCTTGGATAAGCAACCGCGTCATCCTTTATTTTTCTAAGCTTAATTTCCTTTCCCAATCTAATTATTGCCATTTCCTCATCTTCCAAGTAAACAGCATTGTTTGTGAATTCTATAAAGGGAGAAGCATCAGAGGCAATAAAAAACTCATTGTCACCTATGCCAATGGCCAGTGGACTACCTAATTTAGCAACAACAATCTCATCTGGTTTCTCTCTATCAAAAACAGCAATTGCATAAGCACCTACAACTTGGTTAAGCGCAATTTGAACGGCCTTACCTAATTTAACGTTTTCGGTCTTTTTTACTTCTTCAATAAGGTTTATCAACACCTCTGTGTCAGTATCCGAAGAAAAGCTGTATCCTCTCTTGGTCAATTCTTTTTTAATGGACTCATAATTCTCAATGATTCCATTATGGATGATTACTAATTCCCCTGAATTGGAATAATGTGGATGGGAGTTAACGTCATTTGGCACACCATGTGTAGCCCAACGTGTGTGGCCTATTCCTAAGCTGCCTTTCAGGGAAATCCCCTCAGCTTTCTTTTTTAAATCCTCAACCTTACCTTTAGTCTTAGCAAGATTTATTTGATTACCATCAAATAAGGCAATACCTGCACTATCGTAACCACGATATTCTAAACGCTGTAATCCTTTTATAATAATTGGAAAAGCGTCTCTATGGCCAATATATCCTACAATTCCACACATATTTTTATAGTTAGGTGTTTATCAATAATTTCCTACGCAAAAGTAACCTAATACATAGAAATACACTTTAGTTTATGGATATAGAACGAATAAAATCTTTTAAGTGTATGTTGTTGTTAAAAAATTTACTTAACGTGATAATTTTAACCTTAAAACGTTAGTCTGCCTTTGTATAAAAAATTTCTAGCTTCAACCTTTTATCATAATTTGGATCGGACACAGGGATATTACTTCCATAAAAAACTGAGCTCAAAGGCGTTATTGTCGCAGTTACTGGGACATCCTGTTCAACTGTACTTAATCTTGCCTTGACCACACCAATATTTTCTATATTTGTGGTTAGGTTTAAACCTAGGGTACTATTTGCAGAATCACGTACGATAATATTATTGATATGCTCTGTTATTCTTACCGTATATTTAAGGGATTGTGGGTCTGTATCATCAACTATACCATCATAGTTTAGGAAAAGACCAAAAAGACTTTCCGCTACATTTTGTTCTGTATTTACGTTGAACAGAGGGTTGTTACTTTCAGAATTATATAGATATAATCTTGGTGGATTTATAGCTGCCCCCGTTTGCTCCTTATCTACATAAAACACTAGATTCGCCTCATTAATTATCCAATTTTCCGATCTTATCCGCTCCACAATATCCTCTCCTCCATCCAATTCAAAAAGATTAATTTGAGCTGTGGTACCAGCACCTCCCTTTAAATAAATTCTCGATGCATTTATTCCGTTGTCCAATGCATTTTGTATTTCCGTTGGATACGCCTCATTTATGAATGTGTTCACCGCATTACCAGTAATATTGCCAGATGTTGACCCTACTAAAAAATTAAGGACAAAGTCTTTTTCCTCTTCTTCGATAGTATCATCTGTTGTATCATCTGTTGTACTATTGGTCTTGTAAGAATTATAAGTGTAGGTGACGGTAATATTGGCTTGTCTTAAATCTAACAAAAGCATTAGGGATTCCGTTTCACCAGAATTAGAAAGGGACAAATGAATTCCTCTCATAAACTCATTGAAATTCGCCTGACTCAACAATTCCGATTTACCTTCGTTATCTAAAATATTGGACTGAAAAAATGTATTATTCAAGGGAATACGAATTCCAGGAGCTAATTTGGTGTATGTAAGAGACTCATCCACATCCTCCGTTTCCTTATCGTCTTCATTCTGAATTAAGATTTCAGAATCATTTACCTCTATATCCCCATAGGCTTCAGAATCAAATAATTCATCGGAAACAAATGAAGGTGAAAATTCTTGATCTGAATAGTATTCTTGTGCATTTTGAAAATTTGTATCGGGATCTAAATCCCTAAGAAAGTAAGTTGAGCGCTCAACCTTAAGATTAAAAGTTGGGGTTAATACGTTTTTAATGTCATCATAGTTTTTACTATTCACATAAACACTGTCTATGTCCACTTTTTTAGCATAGCTATTGGCAACAATGGCAATACCATCTGTGTCATTGATGCCATCTTGATCGGCATCTACACTTGTTTTATCCAGCGGGTCGGTACCTTGGGCAGTTTCAACCCTGTTGGATACACCATCCTTGTCATTATCGTTATCTTCATCAGGCACTTCATCAAACTCATCTTCCACGCCATCCAAATCAGTATCCCTAGAACCACTTTTGGTTAAAAATGGGATATATAGATAAACCTCTTTAACGGTCTCATTTTCATCAATCGTAGTAATAATGTCATCAGTATCCGCATTATTTTCCGTGTCTTGCGAAAAAATACCAAAAGTAGGATTACTAGAAGTTAAAGTTAGTTGTGATGTTATTGTGGCTTGTGTCTGACCAAAGATGGGGTCATCAAATGTTCCTAATTGATAAACAGGCAATTTATTGGTCTGGACTGCTTCAATATTCTTATTGAAGGCATAAACATCAAAAACTTCTTTTCCAGTGGCGAAAGGCTGGCTAGTAACCACACCTGCACCAATAGTTGTTAAATCTTCTTCACAAGATGTAAATAAGACCATTATAAGAACGGGTGCCAAAAGCACCGAAAAAGGCAATTTCTTGAAAAGATTCATTTAGGCTATTTTAAAACTTCTGAATTATAAAAGTTTGCATATGCTTCTTCAAATTCTTGAACAGGGACATATGGCAGCACTGGTTTTTCTTGGTTAGAAATATGGTTTAATAATTCTTCTGGAATTTCTTCCGAGGCTAAAATAACCGCATCAGAATAATCTACTGCAACTTTTAACAAATTATTATAGTTGGGCGTGCCCAAGGCCTGAATCTCCTCTTCTGGAATACCATCAAAAGTTATTCTTTTGATCATGTCCGCATCTAGTTCCCCTTCAAATGTTTTACCGTATACAGACAAAACAATTTTACTATCGGCAAACAAAGGTTCATCCGCATAATATTTCTTTAGATATAATGGCAATAAACTGGCCATCCACCCATGAACATGGATAATGTCTGGAGACCAATTCAGTTTTTTAACCGTTTCCATAACTCCCTTTGCAAAAAATATTGCTCGTTGATCGTTATCTGGAAACAGATTTCCTTGCTTATCGGTAAAGGTCGCCTTACGCTTAAAGTATTCTTCATTATCAATAAAATACACCTGAATCCGCTCTCTTGGGATAGAGGCCACCTTTATGATCAATGGCATGTCCATATCATTGATTACCAAGTTCATGCCAGATAAACGAATCACTTCATGCAATTGATGTCTTCTTTCATTAATATTACCGTAGCGAGGCATGAATATCCTTATCTGCCCACCATTACTGTTCACCATTCTTGGCGCTTCGTAGGACATTAAGGAAACTTCATTTTCTGGGAGGTAAGGAACTAATTCAGAAGATACAAACAATATCTTTTTGCCATTCATAAAAGCTGTTTTTTATATTTCGCGGAAATGCAGGTGCAAAATTACAAAAAATATAGAGATTACCAGTATTTATAGTAAGTTTGCTCGCCAATTACAACGTTACATGTTCCCTATAATGACCAAAAAAGAACTTAAGCAAGTACTTGATACAATTAACCAAAAAGATAGTCTTGGGCTTGTTCCCACTATGGGGGCGCTACATCTTGGCCATGCTTCTCTAATTGAAAAGGCGGTTTCTGAAAATGATTATGTAGTTGTTAGTATATTTGTAAATCCTACCCAATTTAATAATGCAGATGACCTTATTAAATACCCCAAGACCATTAATGAAGACCTTACACTAATTAAAGATATATCTACTAAAATAATTGTATTTACACCATCTATTAAAGAAATTTACAATGAAAATATAATTTCTAAATCCTATGATTTTAATGGATTGGACAAAGTGATGGAGGGCGAGTTCAGGGACAATCATTTTAATGGTGTAGGAACTATAGTTGAAGAGCTTTTTAAGCTCATCAAACCTACCAGAGCTTATTTTGGTGAGAAGGACTTTCAACAATTAAGAATTATTCAAAAACTTACCCAAATACAACATATACCTGTTCAAATTATTGGCTGCCCAATTGTAAGAGAATCTAACGGATTGGCAATGAGCTCTAGAAATGAAAGGTTAGATAAAACATTACGACTAAAAGCTGGCTTTATATATAAGACTTTGCAAACTGCCAAGGAAATCTTTGGCATGAAAAGTGCTTTAGAAACAAAGGAGTGGGTAGTAAATACGTTTCAAAATCAAATGGAATTGGAATTAGAATATTTTGAGATAACGGATGTTGAAACTTTAACGCCTACTAAAACTATATTAGCCAATACAAAATACAGGGCGTTCATAGCGGTTTACGCCAATGATGTACGACTAATTGACAATATTGCCCTCAATTAATTAATTTTGCCACATGCAAGTACAAGTAGTAAAATCTAAAATTCATAGAGTAAAAGTCACTGGAGCAGATCTCAATTATATCGGAAGCATTACCATAGATGAAGATTTAATGGATGCAGCCGGTATCATACAAGGTGAGAAAATCCAAATTGTAAACAACAATAATGGGGAAAGGCTAGAAACCTATGCCATACCAGGACCAAGATCCAGTGGGGAAATCACGTTAAACGGTGCAGCCGCCAGAAAAGTTGCAGTTGGCGATGTTTTAATATTAATTACCTATGCTTGGATGCCTTTAGCCGACGCAAAATCATTTAATCCTTCGTTAGTTTTCCCTAACGAAGAAAACAATTTACTCAACTAAACTAGAATACCATTCGCATTATTTTCTAAATTCATTTTCTATATTAGTTAATACATTGGTTACATTCGAATTCTAAACGTTACTATATTTTGACCAGTTACCTTAAGAAGACCCTAAAAATTGTATTACCCATTTTAATTGGTCTATTCTTGGTACTTTACTGGTACATTAAAACACCTGCTTCAGATAGGGAACAAATTCTATTTTATATTAGTGAAGCAGATTTGTTTTGGATTTTCATTTCATTAATACTGGGTTTGGTTGGCCATATCTCGAGAGCCATTAGATGGAATTACCTTTTGGAGCCTTTAGGTTATAAACCTAAACTTATAAATAATATTTTTATGATTTTCATGGCCTATTTGGCCAATCTGGGTGTTCCAAGAACAGGTGAAATCCTTAGAGCCACTGCATTAACTACGTATGAAGGCGTGCCTTTTGAAAAAGGATTTGGGACTATTGTTACAGAAAGGGTAATTGATGTAATTATGTTACTAATTGTAGTTTTAACCACCCTTCTCTTACAAACCGATATAATTCTACATTTTTTTCAACAACGAGGATTCAATCTAAATGGTATTTTTTTACTGATTGGTCTTGGAGTTATAGCCCTACTTATTTTCTTTCTGTTCATCAAAAAATCCAAATTAAAAATCGCCTTAAAAATCAAGGGTTTTGTAAAAGGGCTCTTAGATGGCGTTTTTAGTATTTTTAAGATGAAAAACAAATGGTCCTTTGTTTTTCACACCATACTTATTTGGGCATGTTATATTGGCATGATGTGGGTCATAAAATTTACCATTACGGAAACAACGGAGCTTAGCTTAAATGAAATTATGGTAGCCTTTGTTTTTGGTGCCTTTGCTATGGCCACAACCAATGGTGGTGTAGGTCTATTTCCTATCTTGGTAAGCAAGGCATTAATGCTTTTTGGCATCAGTGCTGTCTCTGGTGATGCTTTTGGTTGGATCATGTGGATTGCACAAACTCTTATGAACGTAGTTTTCGGTGCAATATCTTTTCTTCTGTTACCGTTATTAAACAGAAACAAATAGTACCTTACTATTGCAAAAATCCTACTATGCGTCAATTAATTGGCCTTTTCATACTATTTATTAGTATTTCTTCCTATGCACAAGTAACACAGGAAATTTTTGAATCTTTTAAACTTCAAGAAAGAAGGGATGTACAATACTATTTTCCCGAAGGGTTAGATGACACAAAGAAATATCCATTAATCATTGTTTTGGATGGAAATTATTTATTTGACCAAGTTGTTGCCACATCTAAATTTTACAGTCGGTTTCATGGGATGCCAGAAAGTATTGTGGTAGGTATCAACCAAAGTAAAAATGATATTAGATATGAGGATTGTGCTTTTGATGAAAATAATGGACTGCCAAGTGAAAAAGGCAAAAACTTCTACGAATTTATTGGCATGGAACTTATTCCATATTTGGACTTGAACTTTAGTACTGCCCCCTTTAAAATGATAGTTGGTTATGATATCACTGCCAACTTTCAAAATTATTGGTTGTTTAAGGATAATTCTGTTTTTGATGCTTATGTAAGTATCTCACCTACCCTAGCTCCAGAAATGGAAAGTAGGGTGCCAATGAGATTAAATACTTTTGACAAGCAAATCTTCTATCAACTTATTGTCGAAGGTGAACAAACAAGGGATACCCCAAAAGTGATGGCACTGCATAAGGGAATTGAGGCATTAAATAAAGAGACCTTACATTATTTCTTTGATGAATACAAAACCGCTGACCATATCTCTGTAGCCACATATGGTATAGGCAAAGCTTTTGACAATATTTTTGGCATGTTCAAACCCATAAGTCCAAAAGAGTATAAAACAAACATATTAACTTCAGACGAACCAGTTTATAAGTATTTAGAGGATAAATACCAGGGAATAGTTGATTTATTTGGGTTTAGTAAACCAGTAGAGCTTAATGATATAATGGCTATTTACGCAGCAGCAAGAAAAAAAGAAGATTTTGAATCATTAAAACCTTTATCGGACTTATGTAAAAAAGAATATCCAGAAACCATGTTGGGTTTTTATTTTGAAGGTGAATATTATGAGCAATTGGGAGAACCTAAAAAAGCATTAAAAACTTTTGAAAAATCTTTTCAGATGAAAGAGATAGATTTTTTAACTAAAGAAATGGCCTTGGAAAAAATAGACGCCCTAAAGGCAGATTTTGGATTTTAGATAATCCTGAAATAACAAACCCCCAAATCTTAACCTACACCTACTTAAATGATCAATGTTAAATCTGTATTCCTATCTATTGCCGGTGTACTATTTACGTACCACGGATTAAAAGGGGACTTTGTCCTCCATTATAATGGCAGTGCCCTAATAATGGCTTGGACTTCCTTTTTTTTAGCAATAATTGAAAGTAGAAAACGAGAAAGTTGAGACTTTAACTTCTTTACGGTTTCATAAGCCTATGCTTTGAAACTTCTTGTTACCTTTAGCCAAACTTACGATTTATAGTTATGGCCAAGGTAAAAACTGCTTTTTTTTGTCAAAACTGTGGAACCCAATATTCAAAATGGGTTGGTCAATGTTCTGCATGTAAACAGTGGAATACTGTAGTAGAAGAACTAGTTCAAAAAGAAGAAAAAACGGGATGGAAACAACCATCGAATGATAAAAAAAGAGTTTCAAGACCACTTTTAATCAATGAAATTAGCACAGAAAAAGAACTTAGATTAAATACTTTTGATTTAGAGTTCAATAGGGTTTTAGGCGGCGGATTGGTTCCTGGCGCTTTAGTCCTTTTAGGAGGCGAACCTGGTGTAGGGAAAAGCACATTATTATTACAAATTGCTTTAAAATTACCCTACAGGACTCTTTATGTATCGGGTGAAGAAAGCCAAAAACAGATAAAAATGCGGGCAGACCGTATTCACCCAGATAGTAAGACTTGCTTTATACTTACCGAAACCAAGACGCAGAACATCTTTAAACAAATTGGGGATATAGAACCAGATATTGTTGTGATAGATTCTATACAAACCCTACATTCAGATTATATAGAATCTGCCGCTGGCAGTATTTCACAGATTAGGGAGTGCACAGCAGAATTAATCAAATTTGCCAAGGAAACCAATACACCTGTTATTCTAATTGGCCATATAACTAAAGATGGGTCTATTGCCGGACCTAAGATTTTGGAGCATATGGTAGATACAGTCCTTCAGTTTGAAGGGGACCGCAACTATGTTTATCGTATTCTTAGGTCATTAAAAAACAGATTTGGCTCCACGGCAGAATTAGGCATCTATGAAATGCAAGGGAGTGGATTAAGGGAAGTAAACAATCCTTCTGAAGTATTAATTTCCAAGAACGACGAAGGCCTTAGCGGAACCGCCATTGCCTCAACAGTAGAAGGCATGCGGCCTTTGTTGATAGAAATACAGGCCTTAGTGAGTACAGCGGTCTACGGAACCCCACAGCGCTCTACAACCGGTTATAACGCCAAACGTTTAAACATGCTTTTGGCGGTATTGGAAAAAAGAGCCGGTTTTAAACTTGGGGCAAAAGATGTGTTCTTAAATATAACTGGAGGAATCTCTGTTGATGATCCTGCCATTGATTTAGCGGTAATTGCAGCTATCCTTTCCAGCAATGAGGATATTCCGATAGAAAAAGGCATTTGTTTTGCCGCTGAAGTAGGATTGGCGGGTGAAATTAGACCGGTACAGCGCGTGGAACAACGCATTCTAGAAGCAGAAAAATTGGGTTATACAGCCATTGTGGTATCTAAAAACAATAAAATTGGCCTTAAGAACACCAAAATCAGAATTCAAATGGCTTCAAAAATAGAAGATGTGGTACGTCTTTTATTTGGTTAGCGCTTGTCTCTCATTATACGTGCAAAAACCATTATTATAATTATTACGGCAATTATCAAGACTATTTGTCCAAATCCGACTTTTAAAAAAACTAGATTCATCATATTTAAGGAGCTGGGTTAGGGTATAGATTATGTATATTTTCAATTTCAGAAAGTACCTCATCCGATAGTTCTACATCTATACTTCCAATATTTTCCTTTAATTGTTTCATAGTGGTTGCCCCAATTATAGTACTTGTCACAAAATGCCTTGTATTTACAAAAGCTAATGACATTTGAGCCAAGGAAAGGTTATTGGCTTGGGCCAATTCATAGTATTTCTGCGTTGCCTCCATGGCCGTTGTACCACTATATCTTTTATATTGGGGAAAAAGGGCAAGACGTGAATCCTGTGGCAACCTGTCTCCTAAATATTTACCACTTAAAACCCCAAAACCTAAAGGGGAATAAGCCAACAAACCTATTTGTTCCCTAGCAGATATCTCCGCCATACCTACTTCATACAACCGGTTGGTTAGACAATAAGCATTCTGAACAGTAATAGTCCTTGGTAAGGTAGCATGTACCTTACTCTCCTCTAAAAAGCGCATAGTCCCCCATGGTGTTTCATTAGAAATTCCTATATGCCTAATTTTTCCTTCTCTTATAAGGTCTCTGAGTGTTTCTAAAACTTGATGGATATTATCCTCCCAATGGTCCGAAATATCATGTACATAACCCCTCTTACCAAAATAATTTGTGTTTCGCTCTGGCCAATGTAACTGATAAAGATCAATATAATCTGTCTGCAATCTCTCTAAACTTCCTTCAACCGCCTCTATTATTGATGTTCTTGAAAATCCAGTAGTTCTTATAAACTTGGACATTTCGGCCTTGCCAGCAATTTTAGAGGCTAATACAACATTTTCCCTATTGCCATTTTTCTTGAACCAATTACCAATAATTTTTTCAGTCACAGAATGTCTATCAGGATGTGCCGGGATTGGATATAACTCTGCTGTATCTATAAAATTAATTCCTTGGTCTACGGCATAGTTCATTTGTTCATGACCTTCTTCCTCTGTATTTTGATTGCCCCAGGTCATGCTGCCTAAACAAATTTTACTTACCTCAATAGTTGTATTTGGAAGATTGTTATAAATCATGGGATTATTTTTAAAACTTTAAAATTGGCAAAATTACAAATTTAAATAGGTGTTGAAGATTCATTAATCGGTCAACTCAACAAGAATTGGACAGTGATCACTGTGTTTTGCTTCGGACAGGATAACCGATCTCTTTAACCTATCTCTTAGACTTTCATTTACCATACCATAATCCAAGCGCCAACCTTTGTTGTTGTTTCTGGCATTGGCCCGATAACTCCACCAAGTATAATTGTCTGGCGAATCATTAAAATGGCGAAAGCTATCAACAAAACCACTATTTATAAAACTACCTATCCATTCCCTTTCTACAGGCAAAAAGCCAGATACGTTCTTAAGTCCTTTTGGGTTATGAATATCTATTTCCTCATGGCAAATATTATAGTCCCCTAAAACAATTAAATTTGGGTGTGTCTTTCTAAGTTCATCTACATATCTCTGAAAATCATCCATATAAGTAAGCTTAAAATCCAAGCGGTCCATATTCGTTCCAGAAGGCAAGTACATACTCATAATGGACATGTCACCGATATCCACCCTTAAATTTCTGCCTTCAACATCCATATAATCAATACCAGTTCCCCATTCTATATGGTCTGGCTTCTTTTTCATTAAAATAGCTACACCGCTGTATCCTTTCTTTTGTGCACTATACCAGTAGTTAAAGCTATACCCTGCAGCTTCAAAAACAGACAGGTCCAATTGTTCTTCATTAGCCTTAATTTCTTGAAGACAAACCACATCCGGGTTTACTGTTATCAACCAATTTAAAAATCCTTTTTTCAATGCAGCGCGAATTCCATTTACATTATAGGATACTATTTTCATGAAGTAGTCTTTGTTTCAAAAATAGAAAAACCTTAGTATATAATAGGGTAAGGAAGATTAATAAAACTTAACCTTTGTTCTTCGGAACAACGTTTACAATACTATTAGAAATACTAAGTATTTGATTATGAGGCTTCTATTTAGTTTCATTCTTCAAAATATAACTTGCTTATCTATTAGTAGCAAGGCATAACCACAATTTCAAAACAATCATGAAGTCAATTTTAATACTGGTCAATTTTAATGACGGTAAAGATGAAGTTGATACTAACAACATTGGCCAAAGAAACAATGATTATGGCATAACTGCATTAGGTCATGGTCTTGGTACAAAATGGGATACAAGAAGTGATAGGCTCATATTGGAAGTCAATAGTGTTTTGCCTAGAAATATACATCCAGAAGCTATTCAAAACTCATGTATTCACAGGGCAGGTTTATCTGCTGGTTTTAAGTTTTAAACTGTATTTTCGTATTTTATTTAATGATTTATGAGAATTTTATCACTTGTCTTTCTTTTTAGTTTCATTGCTGCCAAAGGTCAAGATGCTATTTTAAAAGATAGTATAACACAACTAGAGGAAGTAATCCTAATTGATGCATTAAAAGCGAAAAATGCTACTGGTATAACACCATCAGATGTAATATCAGCAAAAATTTTTCAAAGCTATAGCCCGGTTGATTTAGTTTCTGCCATGAATCAAATTCCTGGCGTCTATATCCTTTCTGGGGCATTGAATACCAACCGAATTACAATCAGAGGTATAGGGGCCAGAACCTTATTTGGAACGGATAAGCTAAGAATGTACTATAATGAAATTCCTGTTACCAATGGCACGGGCACGTCTACACTGGAGTCTTATGATTTAGAAAATTTAAGTCAAATTGAAATCATTAAAGGCCCTAAAGGAACAGTTTATGGCGCCAACCTGGGTGGGGCAATCTTATTAACGCCAAAAGAAGCTTTGGGGAAATCCATCAATCTAAGGAACAACTTTACAGTAGGTTCTTTTAATATGATCAAAAACAACCTATCCTTTAACCATCAGGATGATGTTTTCAGCCTAAATTTACAATATGGACATTTACAAACTAATGGCTTTAGGGAAAACAATAATTTTGAAAGAGACGGTTTTCTTTTGAATACCGCCTATCAAATTAATGAAAAAAATACAATATCACTATTAATTAACCATGTTGACTATACTGCGCAAATACCAAGTTCCTTAGGGGCTACTGCATTTGCGGAAGATCCAAAGCAAGCAACATTTACCTGGAGGGCTTCCCAAGGTTATGAGACCAACAATCAAACCCTTGTTGGTATTTCGTTGGCACATGAATTCAATCAAAATTTTAAAAATACCACTAGTGTTTTTTATTCATATTTAGATAAATACGAAGCACGGCCTTTTGGTATTCTTGATGAAATGACCAATGGCTACGGATTTAGGACTAAATTTTCTAGCAGCCTTGAGGTGTTTAATAAAACCAGTCAAATAACTTTTGGAGGTGAACTTTATAAGGATGAATATGATTGGGACGAGTATGAGAACCTATATCAGGACAATAATGGCAATGGTAGCCTAGAAGGTGCTCAATTTGCAAGAAATAAGGAATATAGAAATCAATTGAATGGTTTTGCAACATTTCTGTTTCCATTTACCAATGTTTTATCAACCCAAGTAGGACTTTCTGTGAATAAAACAAAATTTAATTTACAGGACCGTTTTAATGAAGGAAATGATAATAAAAGTTCGGAAAAAAGTTTTAAGGCAATACTACTCCCCAGTATAGAATTAAATTACCATCCCAATACTACCAATGAGTTTTTTGCCAATATTAGTAGAGGCTATTCCAACCCTAGTTTAGAAAGGACCTTAACGCCAGACGGACTGGTAAACCCAGATTTAAAGCAAGAGACAGGAGTTAATTATGAAATTGGCACGAACCTACGCTTGGTTGACAATAACCTTAATATAGGCTTGGCTTTGTATCAAATGAACATCAACAATTTATTGATAAGGGAACAAGTGGGAGATGATCAGTTTATAGAAAAAAATGCGGGAAAATCAAAACACCAAGGTTTAGAACTAGGTCTTGATTATTCTTTGATTCATACCCCTGAATTCAACTTAAATCCATTTATTAATTACACCCTAAACTATCATAGTTTTGTGGATTTTGTTGATAATGGAAACGATTATTCCGGAAATGAAGTTACCGGAGTACCTAAAAATAGGGTTACTGCTGGATTACAGACACGTATATTCAACCATTTTTATCTGAACTTAATTGCACAACACATTGGCAAAATTCCAATAACCGATGCCAATGATGTGTATAGTGATGCATCTACAGTTTTTAATTTGAGAAGCGGTTACCAAAAAAAAATATCGAATAAATTTTCTTTGGGAATTGATTTTGGCATTAACAATCTAACAGATAAGGTATTTGCACAATCTGTCCTTATAAACACACAAGGTTTTGGAGGCAATGAACCCAGATATTACTATCCGGGCAATGCTAGAAATTATTATGCAAGTTTTAGTATTGGGTACTCCCTTTAGGCTATTCCATTTTCATTAGCCAAGTACGCATATCCACAGCATTTGAAATAATCTTCCTTAAATCTGGGATAGAAACACGTTCTTGATCCATAGAGTCCCTATGGCGAATAGTTACCGTTTGATCTTCTTTTGTTTGATGGTCTACAGTAATACAAAAAGGCGTTCCGTTGGCATCCTGCCTTCTGTATCTGCGACCCACGGCATCTTTTTCATCGTAAGTGACATTAAAATCCCACTTTAAATCATCGATAATATCTTTAGCTATTTCTGGTAAACCATCCTTTTTGACCAATGGTAAAATTGCTGCTTTAGTAGGGGCAAGAACTGCCGGTAATTTTAAAACGGTCCTTGAAGTCCCATTTTCTAATTCTTCATCTTGCAAAGAATTAGAAAAAACGGCCAAAAACATACGATCCAAACCAATTGATGTCTCCAATACATAAGGAACATAATTCTTATTGGTCTCGTGATCAAAATACTGAAGTTTTTTACCCGAAAATTTCTCATGACTGCCAAGGTCAAAATCAGTTCTGGAATGTATGCCTTCCAGTTCTTTAAAACCAAAGGGAAATCGGAATTCTATATCAGCCGCAGCATCTGCGTAATGAGCTAATTTTTCATGGTCGTGAAAACGATAATTTTCCTCACCCATACCCAAAGAAAGGTGCCATTTCATCCTGTGTTCCTTCCAATACTCATACCATTCTTGCTGGGTGCCAGGTTGTATAAAAAACTGCATTTCCATCTGTTCAAACTCACGCATCCTAAAAATAAACTGCCTGGCAACAATCTCATTTCTAAAGGCTTTACCTGTTTGGGCAATTCCAAACGGTATTTTCATGCGACCACTTTTCTGAACGTTCAAAAAATTAACAAAAATACCTTGGGCGGTCTCTGGCCTTAAATATAGGTCCATGGCACTTTCTGCACTTGCACCGAGCTTTGTGCCAAACATCAGGTTAAATTGCTTTACATCTGTCCAATTCTTAGATCCGGACATTGGGCAAGCTATGTCCAATTCCTCTATTAGAGCTTTTACATCTGCCAAATCCTCATTTTCCAAAGACTTGGCCATACGGCTTAAAATAGTTTTGCCCTGTTCTATATAATCTACCACACGTTGGTTGGTGGCTATAAATTTCTCCTTATTAAAAGTATCCCCAAATCGTTTAGCGGCCTTGTTGACTTCTTTCTCTATTTTAACATCGATCTTACCAACATAGTCCTCTATTAAAACATCTGCCCTATATCTTTTTTTGGAATCTTTATTGTCTATTAAGGGATCATTGAAAGCATCAACATGGCCAGATGCTTTCCACGTACTTGGGTGCATAAATATAGCGGCATCGATACCTACTATGTTATCATTTAGCTGTACCATAGCCTTCCACCAATATTCGCGAATATTCTTTTTTAGCTCAACACCATTTTGACCGTAATCATAAACAGCACTTAAACCATCATAAATTTCGCTGGATTGGAATACGTACCCATACTCTTTAGCGTGGGAAATAACTTTCTTAAAATTGTCTTCTTGATTTGCCATGCGGCAAAAATAGAATTTTACCCTAAATAAGGATAATTATTTTAGTTGAAATTCTGAAGAGGTAATGAGGCGTTCATCCTCAAATACATTTAGGGTGTAGGTTCCTGGTTTTAAAGAGCCCTCTGGAATGGTTACAGATTCACAAACAGAGGTCTCAACACCCAAATACACAAATTCTACCCTTTTACTATAAACATTTCCGTTAACTACGATTGTATTGGCGTTATCCTCAACAATCTGCTTATCAGGATCTAAAAATTGCAGGTAAATAACCTTCTCAGACTCAGCAACGTTGGGATCAGTAAGAATGGTAACACAACCTCGCAGCTTTTCTATAGTGGAGGCTTTGTTGGTGCCTACCGGTCTTGCTCCCCTTAACCTATAACCCCGACCTTCAGAAAAGTCCATCTTTAGATAGTTTTTGGTTTTTAATTTTTGGTTCAACTCCAATATCTTTCGGCGTTGGAGTGCCTCTGCTTCAGCTAATGAACTTGAACTGGCACGTAATAGTTCCATTTGCCTTCGGCTATCTTCATACTTATCGGTAAGAAGCATATTATTATAGCGTAGAAAATTGTTTTTAAGCATTAAACTGTCATTCTTAGCGGCAAGCCTCCTTAATTCAGATTTAAATTCTCTCAACTTAGCAACGGTGAAGTTTAACCTTCCTACGGAATCCTTTAATTGTTGAACTTCAAATTTTGCATCTTGAAGCTCTATATCGTTCATTTCGTTTAATGCAGATATCCGATCCAAATCGGCTTTCATTATGGTAAGGTCCTTAACTAAAATTTCCTTTTCTTGTTCTAAGAAATTTATTTCCGTCTTTGACTGGGCATAGCTATAATAAAAGGCAATAAGTATGCCTAATATAACTGCAACCAAAGCAGTAAGGATTATTTTATAATTGAATTTAGTATCTTGACTATCCATTCAAAAATCGGCCTTTAGTAGGTTATTCTAATATTGTAAGACTTGTTATACAATAAGCTCTCAAATATAGTAAATGATGTAAACACCCTGCTATTCCCCTTGGTGTGTTTTGGATGTAATACCCAATTAACTAGAGGAGAGAAACTTTTATGTACCGTTTGTCGGCATCAATTGCCACTCACCGATTATACCTTTAACGATGAAAATCCCGTAGATCGTATTTTTTACGGGAGAATTAACATTAAAAAGGCAAATTCCTTCCTTTTATTTACAGATCACGGTATTGTAAAAAACATTATCCACAATCTAAAATATAAAAACCAACAACAGATCGGCAGTTTTCTAGGCAATTGGTTTGGACAAATTATTAAAGAGAATAATTATATACCAAACATAGATTTTGTTATCCCTGTTCCTTTACATAAGAAAAAACAAAAGAAAAGAGGGTATAACCAAGTGGCTAAATTTGCAGAACAAGTGGCTAATCATATAGGGGCGACCTACATAGAAGGTATACTAATAAAGACCGCAAATACACGCACACAAACCAAAAAAACCAGAATAGGTAGATGGTACGATAATAGATCACTATACGAAGTAACAGATGAAAAATTACTGATGAACAAAAAGATTCTTTTGCTTGATGATGTTATAACTACGGGGGCAACGATGGAATTGTGCGCCATACCAATTAAAAGAATCGAGGGTACGGAAATCTTTATAGCCAGTATGGCCATAGTTGAATAATGTTATTTCTATAAAATATGTCGTTTCTTTGTGCAAGATTTTCATTAGTATGTTTCGTAGATTTTTAGCTTGTTTTTATCTCTTTTTTATTGCCATGGCTTTTTACCAATGTGCACGCAAAGGAACACCTACTGGAGGACCTAAAGATGTTACCCCCCCCGTTCTTGTTAAGGCGGAACCACCTAATATGTCTATTAGCTTCAAAGCCGAAAAAATAAGGTTATATTTTGATGAGTTGGTAAAATTAAAAGATGTACAAGAACAGCTCATAGTTTCACCCCCATTAAAGTACCCACCTATAGTGACGCCCCAAGGAGGTGCCAATAAATACATAGAAATTAAAATTAAGGACACCTTATTGGAAAACACTACATATACCTTGAATTTTGGTCAAAGTATCGTGGACAACAATGAAGAAAACCCAAATAGCTTTTTTAGCTATGTATTTTCAACTGGTGATTATCTAGACTCGTTAGAACTTGCTGGAGTGGTAAAAGATGCCTTGAAAAAGGAGGCGGAGGATTTTATTAGTGTTATGCTTTATAAAATAGACACCTCATATACCGACTCTACCATCTACAAAAAACCACCTAACTACTTAACCAATACTTTAGACAGTACTGTGATTTTTAGATTGAAAAATTTAAAAGAAGGAAAATATGCTCTTTTTGCTATTAAAGACGCAGCAAAAAATAATGTATTTGACCAAAAAACGGACAAGATTGCTTTTATACAAGATACCGTAATTTTACCTACAGACTCTATTTACTTACTTAATCTCTTTAGGGAAATACCAGATTATGCGGCGGCAGTACCATCATTGATAGCCAAAAATAAGATTAGCTTTGGTTATTATGGCAATGGAAATGATATCCGAATTTCACCTTTGACCACAATGCCAGATTCGGTAAAAACTATTATTCTAAAAGAGCGAGGAAAAGACACTTTAAATTACTGGTTTACGCCTTTTGAAATGGACTCATTACTATTTACAGTAATCAATGATGCCGAAAAAGTAATAGATACTTTTACCGTTAAAAATAGAAAAGTTGATTTTGATTCATTGCGTTTAACCCCTGGTCAAACAGGAAACTTAAAATATGACGTGCCCTATAGTATTTATAGTAACACACCACTTGTAGCTGTTGACAGTTCCAAAATCAGCTTAATACACCAAGACTCTATCCAATTACCATTTGGAGTGAATTTAGACCGTATTAAAAATGAGATTAATATTGATTGGGAAGTATCACCTAATAATAAATACAGGATACTGATGGTGCCTGGGGCTGTTGAAGATTTTTTTGGCACAACCAATGATTCCATTGCTTTTTCCATAGGGACCAAAAGCCTCGCAGAATTTGGCAACTTAACGTTAAACCTGAATGGGTCTAACATTGTTTACCCGGTGATTGTTCAATTAATGAACGAAAAAGAGGAAGTACTACGTGAGATTTATACCAAGGAACCAATACCTTTTGAGTTTAACCAACTGGATCCAGGCAACTACTTGATCAGGGTAATTTTTGATGAAAATCAAAATAAAAAATGGGATACGGGTAATTATTTATTAAAGAAGCAACCCGAAAAAATTAGTTATTATCCCGGATTGATAGAAATGAGGGCCAATTGGGAAAAAATTGAAACTTTTAATCTACTGGACTAAGGGCAATATTGCATTTTCCCCATGTTTTCCATTCATTTTTCAATAAAGTAATTAATTCGCAAGTTACTTACACATAGGAAGATGTTGCAACCTAACAAGTTGGCAATATGGATACTCCGTTTTTAAGGGTTTCCAGTACTAAAGGCTATACTGTTATGCAATATCCATCTAAATGAGAAAGAGGAAAGCAGAAAGGTTGAAGACTTATGAAATAACAAAAAATGTTTTAGTCCAATTGAAGAGTAAAATGGTCCCTATCCTCTAAAAATTTAAGTTTTCCCCTAGTTTGTACTAAATGGTCTTTGGTAACTACCACCTCTAAAGATTCTTCCTCTTCCGAAAATACCAATGTTTCGCCTAAAGCATTATAAACAGCCGAATGCCCTACATATTCAAGACCTTTTTCGTCAAAACCTATCCTATTTACCCCTATACAATACGACATATTTTCAATTGCACGGGCTTTGAGCAATACGTCCCAAGCGCCAATTCTTGGTTTTGGCCAATTGGCAACATACAACAGCACATCATAATTATTTGTATTACGGCTCCAGACAGGAAAACGTAAATCATAACAAATCATTGGATTGATTACAAAACCTCTAAAATCTACTAGTAATGTGTTTTTACCGGATATATATTTCAAATGTTCTCCAGATAAGGTGAAAGAATGTCTCTTGTCGTAGGTTAGATAACTACCATCTGGTTTCACAAAGAAAAGTCTATTGTAGTTGATTCCATTTTCCGTGTATATAATACTGCCAACCAATGCTGCATCTTTTTCTTTTGCATTCAACTTCATCCATTCTATTGTCTTCAATCCCTCAGTTTCATCAATATTTTCTGGTGACATTGTAAAACCGGTTGTAAACATTTCCGGAAGGATTATTAAATCTACATCACTTGATAAATTTTCTATCTTTTTAGAAAATACAACACGATTTATTTCTGGTTTTTCCCAATTTAAAGATGTTTGAATAAGCGCTATTTTTAGGGTTTCTTTCATAAAGGCCAAGTGTTAATCTATAGAATTACAGTTGCTTATTTAAAATTAAGCATACTAACTAATTTTGGGATAAATTATACTACCATTTTAAAAAAGACATTATTTTAACATTTCTATTAATTCTGGCACACCTTGCATTTTTGCGTGGTCTAAAGCTGTATTTCCCCGGGCATCCTTTATATACCTGTCTGCTCCTTTCTCAATCAATAATTTAGCAATATCAATTTTCTTAAAGGTAACTGCATATATTAAACAAGTACCACCCATAGCATTTTGCTCATTTATAAAGGCTCCTTTTTCAATTAAAATTTCAACTAAATCTGTATACCCTTTAAAACATACTCCCATTAAAGCTGTATTGCCAGAAGCATCTTTTAAGTTGGTGTCTGCCCCCAAATCCAATAATGTTTGTACAATATTCTTATGATTATAATAAGTGGCCAAAATAAGTGGGGTAGAACCCCTTTCATCTTTACTGTTTATTAATTGTGGATTTAATTCAATACCCTTCTTCACTTCATTTACGTTCCCCTCCCTGATAAAACTAAACAATCTATTTTCCATAATATCCATACCTAGTAGTTAGTCAAAAATATGAAATACACTTTTCAAAGACTTAATATTTAATAGCTTATTCTTAATTAAGAATAGCGCCTAATAATAGATAAAATTTATAGTATTGAAATATAATTGTAATATTTTCTTACTTATAAACAATATTTTCTTTCAATTTTAATACCTTAGTTATTCTAAACTTATAATCTATTTTAACTTGATATCCCCCTTCTTGGATTATTTTGTAAAAGACTATCCAGCTGCAGTAGCTGTACTTGATGATAGGCTAAAAATCATTAATTATTCTCAAATTTGGCTAGAGGAGTTTGAGTGTCAGGACACTGACCTATTAGGGCAAAAACTTGTTGATGTTCTTGACCACATTCCTATCGAGCTAAAAAATGACCTTAACAAAAGTTTAAAAGGAAAGAGAATTTCAAGTCCAGCTACCAAATTTACTACAAAAGGCAATGCCATTAAGTGGTTAAAATGGAAAACCTCACCTATACTGGACGATACTAAAAAAATTGGAGGGATTGTTTTATTACTTGAAGATGTTACTAATTATGAAAGGAATAAGGAATTATTCTTAAAAGGTGAATTGGTATCCAAAACAGGAAGCTGGGAATTAAACTTGCTTAGCAATGAACTTTATTGGAGTCCCATGACCAAAATAATTCATGAGCTACCTCTCAGTTATATTCCAAATTTAGAAGAGGGTATAAATTTCTATAAAGAAGGTGAGCATAGAGATAATATAACCGCATTGGTAAGTAATGCCATTGCCGAAGGCACCAATTGGGATACTGAACTTATATTGGTTACTGCAAAAGGTAATGAAAAATGGGTAAGAGCAAAGGGTGAAGTGGAATGTATTGATGGTAAAAAACTACGGATAATTGGAACGTTTCAGGACATAGACAATAAAAAGAAAGATGAACTAAAATATAGAGAAACTTCTGAAAGATTAAAAATTGCCACTAATGCGGCCAAAATTGGAATATGGGAATTTGATATCAAAAACAATAAGCTGGTATGGGATAAAAATATGTTTGATCTATACGGTATTAAAAAAGAAAAATTCACTGGGGTCTATGAAGCTTGGGAATCCGTAGTTCATAACGATGACAAGGAACGAGCCCAATCTGAAATAACTACGGCTATTAGCAATGAAAATATGTTCAATTCTGAATTTAGGATCGTATGGCCAAATGGTAATGTTAGAAATATAAGGGCAATAGCCAACACAGAAAGGGATGCCAATGGAAAAGGAATAAAATTGATCGGTGTTAACTGGGATGTTACCGAGCTAACAAATGCACAATCTAAATTATACCAAAGTGAAAAGTCAATTGCTTCTGCATTTGAGAATTCTGTAATAGGAATGGCTTATTTAGATTTAGATTATAAATTTATTAAACTTAATAAAAGCCTATGTAACACTTTGGGCTATTCAGAAAAGGAACTGGTCAATTTAAATTTTCAACATTTAACACATGAAGAAGATTTACAAAAAACCTTAAATCTATTTAATAAAATTAATCAAGGGAAAACTGACAGTTTTCAATTAGAAAAAAGATACTATCATAAAAATAAATCCATAATAAACACCATTAAAACAGTAACCGTAGTTAAGAACTTAGATGGCGGCATTTCCCATTACATTTCACAAGTATTGAATATTACCCCTAGAATTGAAGCAGAAAAAAGATTACAAGAATTACTTAAGGTAACCAAGGACCAAAATTCTAGTTTGACCAATTTTGCACATATTGTTTCACATAATTTACGATCACATGCTACCAACATGTCTATGTTAACGAAGTTTCTTATTCAAGAAAATGATGAGAAGGAGCGTGAAAATATAACAACTATGTTGGTAAACGCTGCCGACAGTTTAGATGAAACTATCCTACATTTAAATGATGTTGTACAAGTAAAAACAGGTGCTTTAGAAAAAATCCAAAGTGTCAATGTTTTATCTTGTTTACTAAAGATTGAAAAAAGTATTGAAGGATTACTACTGCAGAAAAAGGCAAAAACGAAAATCTTTGTTAATAAATCCGACTTTGTAATGGTTGTTCCTGCATATATTGAAAGTATTTTCTTTAATTTGTATACAAATTCCCTAAAATATAGCTCACCACTTAGAAAACCAAATATTGAAATAAGTGCAAAAACACAAAGTGGTATCACAACCATAGTCTTTAAAGACAATGGTATTGGAATAGACATGAACAGACATGCCGACAAAATATTTGGCATGTACAAAACATTTCATAAGCACAAGGATTCCAAAGGTATTGGTCTTTTTATAACAAAAAACCAAATTGAGGCTATGGGCGGCACTATTAATGTGGAAAGTGAAATAAACAAGGGGACAACATTTTATATTACCTTAAAACAAGCATAAACAAAGATGGGCAAGATTGATAGTTGTTGCATAATAGATGATGATCCAATTTTCATTTATGGCACCAAACGAATAATGAAAGAAATGGACTTCTGTGAATCATTTATTGTATATAACAATGGACAAGAAGCATTGGACGGAATAATGAAAATAACTTCTGCAGGTGAAAAATTACCTTCTATCATATTTTTAGACTTAAACATGCCTATTATGAATGGCTGGGAATTCTTAGATGAATTTATTAAATTACCCACTAACAATACCAATAAAATTTTGGTATATATAATTAGCTCCTCCGTGGATCCTAGAGACCTTGAAAAGGTGAAATTATATCAAGAAGTTAATAATTATATCTTAAAACCAATTACCCCTAAGGATTTAGAAACAATTTTGACAACAATTTCTACCAAATAGTTTACTATTAATCTACCATAGGTCTTCTCAAAATATTATTTTATTCTAACCAAATCGCTACCCATTACTATTTAACAAAATTTTCAGATAATTGAAATTATTTTGTAACTTATGAATACTTTTATTGAATATCCGCAATGAGTCATATAATAACGTCACCTCGAGCGCAGTCGAGAGGTCGTTTGACATTACGTACTCAAAAAGAGGTCTTGACTGCGCTCGACCGGACATGGCTTATTATGTTTATGATTCATTGCGGACATTCAGATACTTTGTGATACAAAAATACATTCATGCCGTAAATGGTATTTAAATTTTAGACCCTAACAGGCATATGATTAAATTAGATAGTTGTTGCATAATAGATGATGACGAGTTTTTTTCCTTTAACACCAAAAAACTAATGAAGGAGAATGGCTTCTGTGATAATATATTACAGTATACTGATGGCCAAAAAGCTATAGACGGTCTAATTGGTCTGCTCATTGAGAATATTCCACTTCCTGAAGTTATTCTACTAGACTTAAATATGCCCAACAAAAACGGTTGGGAATTTCTGGAAGAGTTTAGTGGGATACCAATGAATCAAAGATTAGGCGTTAAGATTTATATTGTTAGTTCTTTTGTTAGTCCTGATAATCTCGCAAAAGCAAAAACATATGATATGGTAGAGCAATATATAATGAAACCATTTACCGTCACTTCCTTAGATAAAATTACAGTTACAAAAAAAGCTAGTTAATATTTATCTTTCACCAGGTGTGAAATCATTTGGTGCATTTTTTGGAGAGTTTGTGGTCCCCGATTCTCCCGTATCATTAAAAATAATCCATTCAAAGAAACTATAGTTAGGGTTTCCTCTAATGACTTCAATCTTTCTTACTGCCCTACCGTCCTCAAATTCATGGTCCGTACCACTACCATCTTCCCCGATTCTACCAAAAATATCAATTACGGATCCAAAGGGATCAACCAATAGTAAAGTATCATCTCCATTGGAGTCTGCTGGAGAATTTGTGCCTGTAATAACATCAGGCTGAAATCCATAAATAGTTTCAAAAACCGGACCATTGGGCGATACCACCAGAGTGCTTTCTGCTCCAATATTATAATCTGAAAGGTCTAATTGTGAACTTATTTCCAAACTTGCATTGGTGTAACGCAACAGTTTCCAACCATTTAAAGATAATGGCTCTTGCCCAGCATTATAAATCTCTACAAATCTTGCCCCCGAATTATTGTCGGGGTCTGCCAATTCAGAAATAAAAACATTGTCAGAGGTAAATTCCGTGATTACGTCATCACATCGTTGTTCATTAAAACTAATATCATCCAAACCCCTAATTATAATCCGATAAGAACTATTCACTAGTGTAAGAAGCCCTCTTATTTTTCCACGAGCCGTGGGTAATTCCGTTTCTTGAAAATCAGAATAACCACTATTTATCATAACTAATTCATTATCATCACAATCTATTAATACGCGATCCGTTTCCTCTTCCTGTTCAGCAAACGTTTTACCAAGTTCCTCAAACTTAAACTCTACATTATCCAACTCTATCAGGGTATTGACCATGTTGTTATCTATGTTTGGGATAGAAGTTTTAGTAGGAATTATTTCTGAATTGTCAGAACAAGTCAAAAGTACATGCTCATTAACTGTCTTCGAGGGCAACCTACCAACAGTTCTATTTCCAAATGAGTTGAATACGTCTCCCAATTTATACAACCCTTTTGATTTACCAAGATACAGTCCTTTTAACTTAACCAAGACCTTGGAACCAACACTATAAAACAAATGCGAGTCCCTTAAATCCATTTCTATCTGAAAACCTTCCAGAGGAGTATTGGGTGCATCTTGAAAATGAAGTGTTCCAAAAAAATTACCAAATCTGTCCGATGAGTTTATATACCCTTCAATAACCAAATCTTCCTGGATTTGAAATGTCTCGCCAACATAGAGTCCTTTAACAGCACCAAACGTTGTGTTCGCTTTTAAATCCGTTTCACACTGCAAGCTTGGAGCATCAAAATTTGAACTTTTCACACAACCTATTAGACTTAATAAAAGTATAACTGGCTTAATCCTAAAGCTTGTATTCAATAATATGTTGGGTAATTTCATATTCCTAGAAATTAAAAACTTATTGAAAGATTCAAAAAATAGGTCCTTCCATAGCCATACCAATATTTTGGTGCAAACGAAGGCGATCCACTTAAATTATCTTGCTTTAACTGTCCATAATTACCATTACGACTTTGTTCATAGCCACCTGTTCTAAACTTAGTATCAAAAACATTATTAATACTTGCAAACACTCCAATATATTTTCCATTTGTCAACCAAGATTTTCCTCCAACCATATTTAGTAAGTAAAAATTATCTAACGGTTTTTGGCGTAGCAATTTATTTAGATTTTCAATTGAAGCGTCAGGAAATAGAGTGCCCGTTTCGGGATCTACCATAAAACTATTGGTTCTTGTTATCGTTGAAATATTGGCATAATTGTTCGCTAGATAATTGGCTGTTACCCCTACCCACCAATATTTTGGATCGCGATATTCAATACCAAAAGCCATAGCTTTTTGAGGCCCTTGAGCTAGTTTATAACCTTTTATAGTTGCAATTCCTAAATCTTTTGAGCCACTTACATCTATTAACTCATCTTCTGCGGCTGCAGTATCAAAATTAATGGTGACCATTGGATCACTTGCATATAGATATTTGCCAATCGACGCTACAGTCGATAATTTTACAGATGAAGACAATTGATACTCTAAACCCAGCTCTGTACCTAAATGTAACTTATCTAAACCTGTCAATACTTCTTGCACAAAATCAGAGCCAACACCAGCATCTACAAAGAAAAAATTAATGTCAGTAGTATTTTGAAACCTTGTATAGTAACCCGTTACACGACCAATAAGTTTTGGCATTCTGATATAATAGTTAATATCTGCTGTCGAAATCTTCTCACTTTCAAGATTGGGAACCAATGCATTTGATTCTCTAGGATTAATAAAACTATTCTGAAGCAATGGTGCTTTTTTAATTAGTGCACCATGTACGGACACCCAATGTCTCCCCGTAATACTTTTTGTTAAGCCCGCTTTTAAACCATAATTAGAAAAGCTGATTTTTTCGCTTTCTCCCAAAGAATTATCAAGAAACCTTTCATTTTGGAAATTTCCTTTTCGCTGGTATGACATCAATTCTATGTTCCCTGCTAAAAATGCCTTCCACTTAGGCAAATCTAAACTTAACTGAGTATTTGCATTAACCTGATTAGCCTTGAAGTTATAGTTGTAATTAAAAATATCACCTGTTGATTTTTCAATATCGCCATTGATGTTATTACGTGTCAAGGAAAAAGGATCTATATCCTTATGGTAATTAGCCCCTAACAAATCTGTTATTTCTGCATAATTCTTAGAAACTAGATTTCTTCCAAGTATCCCAAAACCTAATTTTAAATTATCAGCTAATTTTAAATTTCCATTTAATCTAGCGGTTAGTTGGGTATCAGAAGTAGTATCATCACACAAAACATATGCTGCTTTCCCATTTTGTGATATGCTGGTATTGGCTCTGTAAATAGAATTCCAATCTAACTGCGGATTAGAAATAAAAGATTCCCTTGCAATTTCTGCACTCTCAAAATTAGCTCCAATTGGACTATTGATATAAAAACTTGGTAAAAATCTATAATAGGTGGGGTCTGGGTTTGGGGAATTAAAGTATCCCAATCTACTTTTAGAAAAATTACCGGTTTGGTACATGATACCGGCAGTTACGTTTACGTTCCCATGCTCATAAAAATAATTTAACAATACTATTGGCTCCGCAATTTTTCGCTCCCTTGAGTTTCTAATTTTACCATTCTGTATTCCCCAATACGGATTATATTTATTACCAACCAAATCAAAAACTTCTCTGGTCAATGCGGATGACCTACCTCTTCTATTAGAGGCCATAATTGCGGTTAAGGAAATAGTATTTGTAGTGTTAAACTTAAATTCCAAAGAACCATAAAATGAATAAGCGTCGTATAACGTACCATCTATATAACCTTCTTTTGCCCATCTTCTCGAGGTAGAAAAGATATAGGCTATTTTATTATCCTGTAATCCAGAATTATATGTTGCCATAACTCTTCCTGTATAAGTTCTGTTAGTTGCAGATGAAGAAATACGCAGTCCAGGTCTTAGCCCCGAAGGTCTAAGATCAATATTTGTATTTCCCAATATGCCGCCAAAAGTATAATCTGATGCTTCCAGTCCATTTGAATATTGCTGATTTCTTATTACGTCATTAAGCCCTCCCCAATTGTTCCACTGGGGCCTTCCATCATAAATTTTGTTCATTGGCATACCGTTTAACAACACTTCCCCATTCTGTGAATCATATCCCCGCACCCTAAAAAATGCCTGTCCAAAATCAAAAGCGGCCCTATTTAAGAACACATCTCTTGTAGATTGCAATAACCCTAAGGCATTAGCACTTGCTTCATCGTCCAGGATTTCACTTTCGGTTAGTGTTATCAGATTAACCTGCTTATCAACAGCAATATCCCTTTTTAAAAGGATGTGCCCTAAGTCTAGGTCCTTGCCCTGCAAATTAATTGGGATTCTTTTTATAGTAAAATCATTGTACGAAATATTTAGTATATAATCTCCGTTTAATGAATGTGCCAATAGAAATTCACCTGCTTGATTGGTTGTTGTTTTTAATAATTCTCCTTCGATAGCAACTGTTGCACCTGTTATCAATGAATTGTCCAGTTCATCTAGTACAATTCCTGAGATAGAAGTATTTTCTTGGGCAAATAGTAGCTCGGTCACTATAAAAAGTAACATCCATAATATGCCTTTGTACATATAATCAGTGAGTGAAAAAAGTTAATGGTCTTACAATATATGTAGTTTATTGACATAAAGTGCGAATTTTCTGTTTAATATCATATATTCACCTCATAATGTATAAGTTACTATCCTACATCCTCTTTTTTTTCATCTATCATAGTTATACACAAACTACGCAAGAATATCAAGTTAGAACAATTGCCTTCTATAACTTGGAAAATCTTTTCGATACTAAAAATGATAGTTTAATTTTTGATGACGATAGAACTCCTGAAGGCAAAGATGCTTGGACCAAGGAACGTTACCACAATAAAATTGAACATTTATCAAATGTAATTTCCCAAATAGGTACAGAAAAGAGTAAATCTTCACCAGATATAATTGGTGTCTGTGAGGTAGAAAACAGGCAGGTTCTACAAGATTTGATAAACCATCCGAATTTGCGTGACAAGAACTATGGGATTATACATTTTGACTCGCCAGATGAACGTGGTATAGATGTAGCGTTATTATATCTAAAATCTGCATTTATACCAGTGGCTTTTAACAGTCACAGATTGCTTCTTTTTAATGATGATGGAAAACGAAACTATACCAGGGACCAATTAATTGTAAAAGGTTTACTTGATGATGAAAAATTATACTTTTTGATTAATCACTGGCCATCTAGAAGTGGGGGAGAACTTCGCAGTAGACCTTTTAGATTAGAAGCCGCCAGATTAAATAAACGAATAATCGATTCTGTAAGAAGACAGGATTACGGTGCTAAGATTATTGTCATGGGCGACTTTAATGATGACCCAATAGATCCTAGTTTCAAAAAGATTTTAGGTGTAAAAGGCAAAAAGAAAAAACTGGATTCTACTGATTTGTATGGGCCTATGGAGGAAATGTTCAAAAAGGGAATGGGCTCCCTAGCTTACAGGGATAAATGGAATATTTTTGACCAAATGTATATGAGTGCCAATCTAGTATTAAATTCAAAACAAACATACAGGTTTTGGAATGCAAATATTTTTACGCCATCATACCTCATAGATCAAAAAGGTAAATACAAAGGTTATCCTTTACGTACTTATGCCGGTGGAAACTATGTTGGCGGTTATAGTGACCATTTCCCAGTGTATCTCTATTTAATAAGAGCAGTTAATTAGGGTTAAGCGCCATTTATGATATGTTCTGAGGCATTAGTTAATCCAACATTGTAAGCTCTATATTTTTCCACCTAACTTTGATCCCGCCTCCATCATGGATTTGAAGAAGTATTGACCCTTGCCCTTCACCAATAATTTTATCGTCAAGAGTAATCATCTCGGTTCCATTAAGCCAAGTAGTTATATTATCCCCATTTACCATAATTTTCATATGGTTCCAATCTCCAAATTTCAAAGCTTTATCCTTATCAAGATTTGGTTTAATTAGCCATTTTCTACCATATGATTCATATATCCCACCAGTAAAAAGACCAGGTGGGGCAACTTCAACCTGCCAACCGCTAACTAGCGTACCATCTACTGTTGATCGAATAAAAACCCCGCTATTGCCATTAGCCTCTTGTTTAAAGTCTAGTTCTAGAATAAAATTTTTGTAAAACTCATTGGTTGCCAAATAACCGTAACCTGCATCAGGACCACTTTCACAGACTAAAAGTCCGTCTTCTACATACCATTTCTCCGTACCATAGATAGTCCAATTATCCAAATTTTCACCATTGAACAAGTCGATTTTTTGGGCATTAACTGCACCTACTGTTGACAATAACAGTACTATAAATCCTAAATTCTTCATGTTTTTTTCTGCTTTAAATTAGAACCATTGGTTCCAAGGAATTCTACTTAAAATAAGTAACAAGCCAATACTATAAAAGATGGCAATGTTTTTGAATTTTTTCTCCCCTTCTACAAACTTTTTATGTCTAGACCATCCTATGGTTATAGAAGTTATAGCCAAAATATTCACGAATGGGTGCTCAACGGCTAAAAGTCTTGCCGCAGAAGTTAAACCGCCCATACCAAACTCTTGAATTGCATTAAGTCCGCTAGGCGAGACAAAAAACAGAATAAGCCCTACAAGAAGTTGTATATGGCATAGAATAAGCGCAAACAGGCTTAATCTTAAATCTTTGTTCATGTTAAAGATTCTATTACCTATAAGACCGGTTATTGAGTTAACAACAGCCAAAAGTAATACCGCTAATGCTACATATGCTAAATATGAGTGTAACATTTGAATAGTTTCGTACATAGTGTTGGTTTTAGAGTTCTAAAAATAGTGAAATTTAACAACAAAAAAACCCTGCCTAATGGCAGGGTTTTTTAAAAATTGATACTTTATTTGCTTAGCTACTAGAAATCATATCTTAAGGTAACGTTCCAAGTTCTACCCCATCCAAAGTAGCCTTGGTTTGATACTGCTATACCTTCATAAGTTTCATCACCTGCTTGGGCAAAATTGGCAGTAGTCAATCTAGAAATATATTCCGTATCCAAAAGGTTGTTAATATTACCTCTTATCTTCAATTGCTTTAATTTATCAGCTCCTAATGGAACGGTAAAAGTAAGACCAGCATCTAACAAGCTATAGGAAGGTAATTCTAAGTTTTCTTTAACCGCGCCAACATCGGAATACAAATTGTCATAATATCTCCAGTCAGAATCTACAGCAAAATTATCACAGATTTGATATCTAAAACCAAGACCTCCAGAAAGTTGTGCTGCACCACCTACTTTACCGCCATCGTAATCTACATTTTCTAGACTGATAACATTACGCTCTTCATCGGTTACCTGCGTTACCGCTTCACCTTTGTAAATCCAATCGCCTATAGATGCAAAACCATTAAATGAAAGATCTGTAGTTGGTCTTACTTTAAAGTCTAATTCAACACCAGAGTGTAATTGCTCAGTGCCAAAATTAGTTGTAAATGTAAGTACATCATTAACAACATCAGAGCTTGTAACCACTCTATCTTTCCAAGAAGTCCTATACAGGTTGACATTAGCTGAAAAAATAGAGCTAGAGAAACCATAACCAGCTTCCAAACCAAAAATCTTTTCGTTTTCGGTTAATGGATTTACTTGGTTGGTAAAGTTTAAGTAAATATTGTCATGGTATGGTTGGCGATTGTAAAAACCAGTGTTGAAATAAAAACTATGGGCATCAGATGGCTTATAGCTAAATCCAGCTTTTGCATTATAACCTAGGTTGTTTACTTTTTCAGAATCTGTACCTGGTACAATTCCGGCAGGCAACGGCTCACCTGTAGCTTGGCTAGATATACCATCAATTAAAGATTGGTCTGCATATTGATAAAAATCAAATCTTTGGTGGTATTGATTAGAAACCGACCCTTGGAAAAAAGCAGATAAATTATCGGTAGCATACTCTAATTGAGTAAACAATCCTCCGTAAGAAATACGCTCATCATTACTATAAGCGATTTTCTGGTCTTCTGGGTATTTGCTAAAAGCTGCTTCCCAACCAGATGGTCTAAAGCTTTCAGTAGCTGTCACAAATTTGTATGTACCAAAACTACCATAAGGTTCATGATTGTTATTTTGATCAATTAGACGAATATCCTCAGTCCATGAATTAAGACCATGGAAATCAGACACTACCCTAAAATGCTTTCCGTAATAAGTTCTTAAATCAAAACCAAGGTTCCAAGTAAGATTATCTGTAAGTTGTTTTTCAAAGTTACTTATTAAACCATACCAACTATGTAGGTTCATAGAAGCACGGGTTACGTATGCAGGTTCAGAACCAAAATTTACACCTGCTCCATCTGTAACTTGAGAATTTTGAGCGTAAATAGCATCATAATCAATACGCCCTTCTGCAGTTCTGATACGGGACCCACGGTTACCTGTACCACCACCATTACCCCAAGAGGCATATAAAACTGTAGATAGGTTAGCAGATTCACTAATATTCCAATCCCAGTTTAAGTTCGCCACTGGTTTATGGTAAAAATTCCTTCTCTCGGTTAAGTATTGACCCTTATAGGTACCCCAGTTATTATTATAACGTAAACCATTTTCTAAATAAGTAGAAATAGATTTTGTAAAGTTTTGATCATGAAACTGTGGCGCCCCGGTAATTAAAAAGTTGAAGTTATGTGAATCATTTGGTCTATATCCTGCAGAAATAAAATAAGTCTGGCCTTCACCAAAGTTACCCTCATTGTACCCGTCTCCTTGCCAGTGTGAAAGCATTACACTTAAACCCCATCCTTTTTCCGAAATACCTGTATTATAACCCGCAGATGTTTTTATATAGTTATCGTTGGCAATAGTAGCATAACCAAAACCACCTTCATTCATTTCAGTAGCTTTAGTTACAAAGTTAACCGTGCCACCGACAGAAGAAATAGCCAGTTTGGAAGAACCTAGACCACGTTGGATTTGAACACCACTGGCAATATCGTTTAAACCTGACCAGTTAGACCAGTACATTAAACCATCTTCCATCCCATTTATTGGCTGTCCGTTTAATAGAAACGCCGTATTATCTTGGTCAAAACCACGAACTCTCATGTTAGTGTCACCAAAACCACCTGCTTGTCCAGAAACGTAAACTGAAGGTGTATTGACCAAAGTCATGGTAATATCCTGTGTGCCAATCTTTTCCTGGATTACTGTTACAGGAATAGAAGAAACAGCAATAGGTGTTTGCCTATCAGAAGCAAGGTCAATAATACCTGTACCAACTACTACCACGCCTTCTAACTCCTCTGCATTTGGACTTAAAGTTATGTTCCCTATGTTACCTGCGGAAGAAAAAGTTACTTGTTTGGAATTATATCCAATATAAGAAACCACTAAAGTACCTGCCTCGGTACTTATATTAATAATAAAATTTCCATCAAAATCGGAAGAAGTACCGTTAGTAGTCCCTTTTACCACTACGGTTGCCCCTGGTAATGGTGTATTGGTTTCCCCATCATAAACAGTACCCGTAATTGTTCCCTGTGAAAAAGCGGTTACGGTCATTAAAAATGCCGCGATCGCAAAGTACATTTTTCTCATTTTTTATGTGTTTTGTTAATTTTAACGTTTTGCAAAAGTCTTGTATTTTTTAACCTAATAAGTTAAGACAACGTTAAATTATATTATGCAAAAATAAACTAATTAACACACTTTAAATACTGAAAATGAATTACTTGAAGCGAATTGCGTAAAATTAATAAAGATGTAAATCAACTCTTAAAATATTGTAAAAGTCGCAAAGTAGAACTATCATGATCGGCAATTTGTGAACTTTCTATATCCTTTAATATTGTTCCAGCTAGTTGTTTCCCCAATTCTACTCCCCATTGATCATAACTAAAAATATTCCAAATAATACCTTGAACAAATATTTTATGCTCATAAAGTGCTATTAAAGCTCCAAGACTCTCCGGTGTTAATTTATCTATCAATAAGGTATTGGTAGGTTTGTTTCCGGCAAAAACCTTAAATGGCGCCAGATTATCAATATCTAATTTAGATAACCCTTTTACTTCTAATTCCGAAATAACCTCTTCCAGGGTTTTACCGTTCATCAATGCCTCTGTCTGAGCAAAGTAATTGGCCATTAATTTGTTATGATGATCAACATCGCCATGCAGCGAATTTTTAAAACCGATGAAATCTGTAGGAATTAATTTGGTTCCTTGATGGATTAACTGAAAAAATGCATGTTGCGAATTTGTTCCTGGCTCTCCCCAAATTATAGTTCCCGTTTCATAACTTACTTTTTTTCCATTACGATCCATACTTTTACCATTGCTCTCCATGATACCCTGTTGTAAATACGCTGAGAATCTACTTAAATATTGTGTGTATGGAATTATGGCCTCCGTCTCGGCATTATAAAAATTATTATACCAGACACTGATCAGACCCATAATTACAGGCATATTAGTATTGAATTCCGCATTTTTAAAATGAGTATCCATCGTATTGGCACCTTTAAGAAGGTTGTTGAAATTTTCATAACCTACTGCTAGTGCTATAGACAGGCCAACCGCACTCCAAAGTGAAAACCTTCCACCAACCCAATCCCACATTGGGAACACATTTTCTGATGCTATCCCAAATTCTGCTATCTTTTCAGTATTTGTAGAAACCGCAGCAAAATGTTTAGCAATATCTTCCTGTGATCCATATTTCAAAAACCATTTTTTAATGGTTGTTGCATTACTCAAGGTTTCTTGAGTGGTAAACGTTTTGGATACCACCACAAACAAAGTGGTCTCTGGGTTTAATCCTTTTAAAATTTCATGTACATGGTCACCATCAACATTACTTACAAAATGAAGGTTTAAATGATTTTTATAAAACCGTAATGCTTCTGTTACCATTGCGGGGCCTAGATCTGACCCACCAATACCTATATTAACAACATCAGTAAAAGCTTTTCCGGTATAACCATTACTTTTTCCATTAATAACATCGTCTGTAAAGTACTTTATATGTTGCTTTACCTCATTTATTTCAGGCATAACATTCTGCCCATCTACTAAAACACAATCGTTAGGGTTAGCCCTTAAGGCCGTATGTAAAACTGCCCTATCTTCTGTCTCATTTATTTGATCTCCAGAAAAGTATTTTGAAATAGCGTCCTTTAATTGAACCTCTTCCGCCAATTGAAGCAAAATATCCAATGTTTCTGAAGTAATTCTGTTTTTCGAATAGTCTAGAAGAAAATCATTGAATTTTATACTAAAGGTTTCTGCTCTTTTCTTATCAGATGCAAAAAGTTCTTTTAAATGATGTTCTTTGGTTTTTGAATAATGATCAGATAATTTTTTCCAGGCTAGGGTGGTTGTTGGATTGGTTTTATTTAGCGACATTTTCTTCATTAAGTGTTAGAAATTCTTCTTCATTTATTTTTTCAGGATATGCGATGCAATCCAATTGTTCTTTTATTGGGTTGATGTGACCATAATATGCGGGTCGCAAGGGTTCTGCCAAAGGTTCTGCTTGTGGTAAATCTTCTTTAAGTGGATCTACTTGTTTACCATTTCTCCAAAAACGATAACATACATGTGGCCCACCTGTATTACCGGTCATTCCAATCCAGCCAATCACATCGCCCTGTCTAACGAATTCACCTTTTTTAACTTTTTGGGCTTTCATATGCAGATATTGGGTGGCATATGTAGCGTTATGTCTAATCTTTACATATTTACCATTGCCTCCTCTTCTTGTAGATTCTATTACTGTGCCATCTGCTGTTGCCAAAATTGGTGTACCAATTGGCGCTGCATAATCTGTGCCCTTATGCGGCCTTAATTTGTATCCATAATAGCGAATTCGTCGTTTTAAGTTATATCGCGATGATATTCTACTAAACTGAACTGGCGCCCTTAAAAATGTTCTTCTTAGGTTATTGGCCTCATCATCAAAATAATCAACTATATTATTTAAGGAATCATTTTCATATGCAAATGCATAAATTGGTCTTCCATTATGTTCAAAATAGGCTGCCTCTATAGGCTCTGCGCCAGCGTAGACCGTATCATTTATATATTTCTCCTTATAAATAACCTTAAACTTATCACCTTTTTGCAACCTAAAGAAGTCAATGGTCCAGGCATATATTTCAGATAGATTATTGGTTACATTATAGTCTATACCTTGATCAAGAATGGCTTCGGATAGCGATGTTTCTATTTCTCCCGATGCCTCTCGTTCAACATACCTAACTTTCTTTTTGCTCCTATAGGCGGTAACACTATCCCTTAAATCTACAACTGTATAATTAATTGGGTCATTTTCATATATAAAAACCTGGGCCTTTTCTGTAGTATCCTTTGATTTTAAGATAGAGTACGGTTTACCTACCCTTATTTTCCTAACATCAAACGTGTCCTTAAAGTCTTCTGAAATTTTAGCGATTTTTGGGTAATCCACATTGTTTTTCAACATTAACTCTCCAAAACTATCACCATATTTAACCGTGTCTAACTGAACATTAAACTCATCTAAGTTAAAACCAAAGTGTTTTTTTATAGGTTTTTTAACCTCGGCTATTTCTACTAAACTATTATTTACTTCGACCTGATTTTTATCCTTACAGGAGAATGTTACGGTCAATGCGAATATTACGCCCCAATATTTATGCATTTTTATGAACCTATTTTATTAGGATTAAACATATGGTCTACCCACTGTTTACCCCATTCGTTAATTTCTTTATTACTGTAGATTTTAGGAAAAAATATGACTTTTTGGAAACTTGGAGGTAAATATTCTTTCCAGTTGGTACCACCTGTTGCATCAATATTTACAGATTCCTTTCCTAAATATCTATGTGCAGAACCCATGTGCATTAGGGGCCAATTAATATTTGCATTAACGTCTAATGCCTTTAGTGCCTTTATAAGTTCTTTATCTTTTTGCTGCTCCAATGACAACGATAAATACTTATTATAAATTGTGCTGTCCTTAACCTGTCTTGCAATTCTTATGAGCCTAGGCGTGTACCTATACTCAAACTGTTTCAATGTAAGTGTTTTCTCGCCAGTTTCCATATCAGTCGCACCCTTTTTCCAATAAATGTTCTCATATAGTTCCTCCAAATTAGTTTCAGAAGAATAGTGTCCTCTTTTAGATATATGTACCAAATTTTCCATTGGTGTAGAGTATATCTCTATCATTCTAAATTGTGCAGACTGAAAGCCACTTGCCGGTAACAACGCCATTCTATATTTAAGAAATTGTTCACGCTCCATACCTTTTATCATAATACCAAAAGAGGATATTAAAGCAGTATAGTAGCTATTGATTCTTCTTATTTTTTCAAGGAAAAAATCCAGCCGTTGTGATTTATCATCAACCAATTGCTTTTGCTCATGTAAAATGAGTTTAAAATATAATTCGGTAATCTGGTGGTACATGATGAATATTTCTTCATCAGGAAAATGTGTTCTTGGTATTTGAAGACTTAATAAGGTATCTAAATGTATGTAGTCCCAATACGTTAAGTAGCGTTGATAAAGAAGACCGTCCAGATATGAGCTTAAGTCTTGACCGGAGTCTTTATATTTTTCTTCAAGTTTTAAAATCTGAGACTTAATGCGCTCTTTATCTTCCATTGCAAGCTAATCCATTACTATCTTAAATTGATGTTTTAGACCGTTATAACCATCCAAATCAGCTTTAATGGCACCCACTGCCAAATCTGCCTTTATCCTTATCGGAATTCTATTATCGTCATTGGAAACCCAGAGGGATAAACTTTCTTGTTCCTTAAAAATCCTCCCCGATTGTACCAAAGGTCTAAATTTAAGACATTCTACTTTACCGTACTTGGTATGGACAATTTCCTTTCCAAGGTATTTTAATTTAAAATTAAATATACCATCATCATCATAAAGCATTTTAAGGTCTATGGCCTCACCAACTGTTAAATCTGCTGGCTCGTAATTATTCCTTAAAAAATAAAACGCAGAAATTAAATCCTGTATGCTGTCTTCAAGGGTAAAATTAAGCTTTTTCTTGTTTTTCTTGTCATTTAAGATTGCTTTGTCATTTTTATGATCAAAATTTATCTCGACATCTTTTTTGTATCCACCTTCATCTATCTTTCTTATAAACTTATATGGTTTACCGTCTTTTTTATCAAAATAACTTTCGTAAGTATCATCAACCTTGAAGAACAAACTCGCAAATCCGGTGGTTTCTCCATGGCCAACTACATGATAAACGGGTATGGAGTCTATTTTAGCATTTTTTACCTGCAAGGTCGCATAACTGGCATTAAGAAAACCATAATGCATTCTAAACTTTAGCCATTCCCCACTTTTAAATGCAGATCCTCCACTTTGTGCAAATAATCCCGAAATAAACATAAAAGGGAGAATGAAGAAAATCCTTTTCATAACGTAGTTTTTAGATAAAATTACTAATAGAATTGACATATATGCCATTCTTACAATAACTTAAACAAAATTTATTCCAAAGTATTGTATAAAAAAAGCCCAGTCTTTAAACTGGGCTTTTCCTAAATAACCAACCAAACTTTAAATTATGAAAAACCAATACTTAAAGTTGTAAGGGAACCACCCCTTACTGATGTAAAATTAAACAACCTTTTTTCTTACGTATAGGTTTTAACTTACTTTAACGATAAACTTAACAAATCTTCACAATTGCCTGTATTTATTGGGAAAGTATTAGGAAAACGAAGACTCTATTTAACTAAAACCAATACCCAATACTAAAAAAGAAATTACTGTTTTCTATCTCTGGTGACCATGAATAGATTACTTGAACGGGACCCAAAAAGGATTCCCATCCATAGCCTACCCCATAGCCAGAGAAGTTTGGAGAAGTAAACCATTCACCAGTTCTAAAAATATCATCTTCTACATTGGCAAAATTGGCCGAGAACAACAAATGGTTTTTAGGCAAAAATTCAAAATCCAATCTACTGTAAGCCTTTACAAAACTATTCCCTGGGAGACTTAAAAAGTCATACCCATAAAATGGTACTAGATTATTGATGAGATCAGTCCCGAAACCACCCAAAACAAAATCAAAAGAAGTTACATTGGATGTGCCAAGTTTAAACCCACCTTCGGTTTCTATATTTATCGCTAAATTTTTAACTATTGGAAAGGCCATACCTATTCTTGCCTTTGAAACAGAAAAATCTTTAAAATTATTATTAAAATCAGAGGATAAGATATAATAGTGCATATCACCATCAAAAAACAAACCTCTAGTTGGAAAATATTTGTCATCATAAGTATCCAACCTTAAATTTCCAAACACACTAAAGAAATTACTCTTTTCAAAATATGTGCGTTCATTTGTATTCAATTGGGCCGTGGTATTAGAACCGTTTGCTACTTCACCAAGTGTGCTTGTGCTAAACTTTAAATGTTTTAGTTCTGCACCAAGGTTAAATGCAAACTCTTCCCGTAATACGGTTTGCAAATAAATCTGATTGGTGAAATCGGATAGGTCTAAGGTTATTTGATTTAGATTTGCGGTGGAAGGTACTTCAAAATTATCCCTGATCAAATCAAAATTAATTTCCTGTTTAAATTGATTAAATCTGGAGTTGAATCCAAAACTCCAATATGTACCCTTATCTATATAATACTCAAAATTATATCTCACATTATCTCCCAACATAAGGTCAAAAGAAGCAACATCATCTCTAAAGGCAATATTTTTATATGTTAAATTTATTAAGGCTGCACTTTTATACAAATCATCATAGTGGGCACCTAATCTCAAAAAAGACTTATTCGTAGTCTCATCCAATCTTAGAATTAAGTCCTCACCGGCTCCATTAGAGACAAGCTTATACCTATTGGTGTTAAAATTACCTGTTGCCGTTAAATTACTTATACCTTGTTGTAATTTTTTAAATGCAATGGGCTCCCCTAATTTAAAACGTAATTTACCTTTAATATAACCACGCGTGTGCTCATGATCGCCATTTATTATAAGCCTATTTATCATGATGCTATCCTGCAGGCCCATGATTTTAATTTTTGGTTTAGACCCATTGACTCTAGTGGCTATTTTCTTTAGTTCTGGCAAAAGCTCTATTGCGGCCACCTCACCACTTTTTACAATTTCGGCAGCTTTGTCAAATTCGATAACGCTATATTTTTCGATTTTTGGTTTAATATAGATATCTGTTTTTATGGACTTCTCCACCATATCCTCAACCGTTCTAAAATTATTAATTTGTAAAAGAATCTCAGTTGCCGATAAAAGGGCATCCCTTTCAGATAGGCCATGTTGTACGTCGATACCTATAACTATATCCGCCCCCATCTCACGGACTTTATCTATTGGATAATTATTTACTACACCACCATCTATAAGCACCATATCGTCAATACTAGAAGGTTCAAAAAGAGATGGTAGCGTACCACTGGCCATTATGGCTTGGGGCAAATAACCGGAATCCAGTACTACTTCCTTACCTGTTTCTATATTGGTTGCGATACATACAAAAGGGATGGGCAGTTCAGAAAAATTGTTAATATCCTTTACATGGTATAACAACCTTATAAGTTCATTATATATATTCTGCCCACCGGAATAGGCCGTTGGAATAGTAACCTTAAAATTATCAAATGGTAATGTTAATGCATATCTTTCTGTATCCTCCTTTTCATAAAATGTTTTGGCACTTCGTGGAAGTTTATCCTCAATAAGACTTAATAGGTCTGTAACCTTAAAAATGGAATCTAATTGGTCTGCAGAATAGCCAGACGCATAAAGGGCACCGATAATAGCACCCATACTTGTGCCCCCAATATAATCTATTTCTACCCCGGCCTCTTCTATAACCTTTAACGCACCAATATGAGCAAGACCCTTTGCACCGCCACCACTAAGAACTACACCAATCTTTTTACCGCCAAATTGCGTTTTTTCTTGCCCTTTCACCGCCATTAAACAAAGTAGCAACAAAGACGACCAAAGCCATTTAGACAATAGAAAATATGCAGGTATAACCCTAATGAAATGCTTCATATACAATCTTTGCTTTTGACACCCCTATTATTTCGGTTAGACTGTCTAAGTTAGCTTCTTTTATTCTTTTAACAGACTTGAAGCTCTTTAATAATTGACTTGCCGTTTTTTCTCCTATACCATCAATATTTTCTAGTTCAGAATTAATGGCCGCTTTACTTCTTTTATTTCTATGAAATGTTATTCCGAACCTATGGGCTTCATTCCTTAATTGTTGTATTATTTTTAGGCTTTCCGATTTTTTGTCTAGATATAACGGAATTGGATCCTCCGGGAAATAAATTTCCTCCAATCGCTTGGCAATACCAACAATAGCAATTTTACCTCTAAGTCCTAAAATATCCAAGCTCTTAAGCGCGGAGGATAATTGCCCCTTACCACCATCTATTACAATAAGTTGAGGCAATGGTTCATCTTCATCTAAAAGGCGCCTATATCTTCTAAAAACCACTTCTTCCATAGATGCGAAATCATCTGGACCATCTACAGTTTTAATATTATAATGTCTATATTCCCTTTTACTTGGTTTACCATCTCTAAACACCACACAAGCTGCTACCGGATTAGTACCTTGAATATTACTGTTATCAAAACATTCTATGTGTTTAGGTTCTGCAGAAAGTCGCAAATCCTTTTTCATTTGAGACATTATCCTATTGGTATGGCGATCTGGATCAATTATTTTAATTTGATTAAACCGCTCCTGTCTATAGAATTTTGCATTGCGCTCAGATAATTCTAAAATTCTTTTTTTATCTCCCAATTTAGGCACAGTGACTTTTAAGGATTCATCAATCACAACCTTAAATGGAAGATAGAGTTCTTTGGAACTAGAGTTAAAACGCTGTCTAATATCAATAATCGCCAGCTGCAATAACTCGGCATCCTCTTCATCTAATTTCTTTTTTATCTCCATGGTATGGGAGCGAATAATAGAGCCATGGCTCAATTGTAAAAAATTCACATAGGCATAAGATTTGTCCGATATAATCGAGAAAACATCTACATTACTGATCTTAGGGTTGACTATAGTAGATTTTACCTGATAGTTTTCCAACACCTCTATCTTATCCTTTATCAGCTGCGCTTCCTCAAAACGCATATCAGAAGCCAATTTTTTCATTTGACCTTTAAAGTAAAGTAAGGAGGATTTAAAATTACCTTTTACTATTTCACGTATATCATTAATTTGACGTTGGTAATCCTCTTCACTTTGAAGCCCCTCACAGGGCCCTTTGCAATTACCCAAATGATATTCTAAACAAACCTTATATTTTCCAGAACGTATTTTATCCTTTGAAAGATCATAATTACAAGTCCGTAAAGGATATACACTCTTAATTAGGTCTAACAAAGTTCTTACCGTTTTCATACTAGTATAAGGTCCAAAATACTCAGACCCATCCTTTATTGTACGCCTGGTAGGGAATAATCTAGAAAACCTTTCGTTTTTTAAACAAAGCCAAGGGTACGATTTATCATCCTTTAAAAGAACATTATACCTAGGCCTATATTCCTTTATAAGATTATTCTCCAACAACAGCGCATCGGATTCTGTAGGTACTACTATATGCTTGATGGTCACAATCTTCTTAACCAAGACCCTAGTCTTACCATACTCATGATTTTTAGTAAAATAAGATGAAACTCGCTTTTTTAGGTTTTTGGCCTTTCCTACGTATAATATGGTCTCCTTAGAATCATAAAATTGATAAACACCAGGACTATTAGGCAGCGTGCTTAATTGAACATTAATAGGAATATTGGACATAGGTGATATAGATAGAACTCTTTTTCTTAGAAGATATAAATTACTTTCTTTTTAAAATAATGAAATACATTTTTCTTCACTTTAACAAACATTAATATATAATAACCCCAAACTAGAGGTTATTAAATTCTTGATTTTAAAGGGTTATATTGAAAATAAATAAAAATAACCTTGCAATAATTATCACATAATGAATTTTTTACATGGCTCTATTTATCTTATTTATTGATTTTCAGACAATTATGCCAAATTACGCATTATGAATATTCACTTGAAAGTTAATTTTTTCAAAAAAAAGTGCTTTTTATCGATAAAAAGTGTCCGTTCAAGGAAATTTGATGATTTTTTTACTTACATTTAACACTGAACAAAACCCCTGAATAATGGAAAGCTATATAATAACTCTTGGGACTTACTTAATTTTAATGCTGTTTTTTAAAGTTTTCTTTGCGGTTGCTGGAAAAGAATAAGTTTTAAATAACTGTGCCCCAATACAAAATCATTTTTCAACCATGTTGAAGAAAGATTTACGTGAAAAATACGATACCCTTAGAGCAGAACTTTCTACAGTTTCACTTGCTTCAAAAAGTCTTTCAATAGCTAATATTTCATTAGAACTACCTATTTGGACATTCAACTATTACCACATTTTTTTACCGATTAAAACCAAAAAAGAAGTTGACACTATAAACCTATTGTCTATTCTACAGGGCAAGGACAAAAATATAATAGTACCCAAAGTTGTAACCAATACTTCTTTAGAGCATTATCTTTTAACAGACAATACTAGATTTAAAAATAGCCATTGGGGTGTTCCTGAACCTATTGACGGCATTCCCATACAGCCAGAAAAGATTGATGTAGTTTTCATCCCATTGCTGGCATTTGACCAAAAAGGCAATAGGGTAGGTTATGGCAAAGGTTTTTACGATCGTTTTTTAAAAGAATGCAAAAAAGATGTCATTAAGGTTGGATTGTCCTTATTTGAGGCCGAAGATAAAATTTCTGATATTGACCCAAATGATATACCTCTCGATTTTTGTGTTACCCCAGAAAATATCTATTCATTCCCAGAAACCTCATGATCATCCTTTACCGATTGATGCTCTTCATCGGCACTATTTTTAAAAGCCTTCTTGTTAAAGACCAATAAAATACCTACTCCTGTACTTATTGCTGTATCAGCAATATTGAATACAGGTTCGAAAAACCTAAAGTTACCTCCGCCAAAATAAGGCACCCATTCTGGCCAAGTAGCGTCTACCATTGGAAAATAGAGCATATCTACCACCTTACCATAAAAGACTTTGCCATAAGGTTCGTTTGAAAATAAAGTAGCCACTTCATTATAACTATCATTAAACAATAACCCGTAAAACATTGAGTCCAATATATTGCCAAGAGCACCAGCAAATATCAATGAAACAGCAATTATTAATGTTTTTGATGCATTCTTTTTTATAACATCAAAAAGCCAATATCCGATACCAAAAATGGCAAACAACCTAAAAATGGTCAAGATAAGTTTACCTATACTGTCCGATATTGGAAGCACATCACTTAGCTTAGCACCCCATGCTGCTCCCTCATTTTCAATAAAAAGAATCTTAAACCAACTAAATACCTCAATAGATTCTCCCAAAACAAAATGGGTCTTGATATAAATTTTACTCCATTGATCTATTATTAATATCAAAAGAATAACTACTACTGATTTTTTAAGATTCATATGGTTTTTTCAAAGTGCAAAAATATAAATATTATTTTGTTTTATTTAAGATGATATCACCTGTTACCGTACTCAATTGATATAAGCTTGCACCATCATCTATTGGATTGTTACTAACTGTCCCATATTTGCTTGACGAAATGATTATAGCCTTATTTGCCTCAACAAAAATATTTCCATTTTGCGTCTTGACCTCTACTTTTCCAGATAAGCCTTTTAGCCTACAAATACCATCTGAAAGTGAAATCCCTAAATTATCATATTCACCGTAAGCTATAATATTTGCGCTTGTTCCATGAACTTTAACATTTTTAAATTGTGGTATGGTAACCTTTAAGGCAATGGACACCACTTTATGTGCACTTAATTTGTCGTTAGGATTTTTATAGTTTGGACCAAAACCTGCATTAACCTGTAAGGTATTCCCGTTCTCTAAAAGATTTAAAAAAAGTTCATTGCTGTACTCTCCATCCATTTGTGCCTCAATTAGTATTTCATTAGTAGTTGACGTTTGTAAAACTACCTCAAAACAACTATTGGCATCAATCTGGATTAAATGAATGGATTCCTTTAGGATAGACTTTGCTACTTTCTTTTGTGCTGTTAAGGGCAAAAACACTACAAGAAAGAGAGTGAAAAAAATACTTCTCAATGTATACTATTAAAAAAACGCCAATGAAGGCGTTCTTGTTTACTATTGCATATTCTTAGCTTCTATACTTAAAGTTGCATGCGGCACTAACTTTAGTCTTTCTTTATTAATCAGTTTTCCTGTCACCCTACAAATGCCATAGGTTTTATTTTCTATTCTTAATAGGGCATTTTTTAAGTCCCTAATAAATTTCTCCTGCCTAATGGCCAATTGCGTATTGGCTTCTTTGCTCATAGTTTCAGAACCTTCCTCAAATGCCTTGAATGTGGGCGAGGTATCGTCAGTGCCATTGTTACCATCATTCATATAGGAGCTTTTTAAAAGCTCTAAATGACTTTTTGCTTTTACTATTTTTTCCTCTATCAGGCTTTTGAATTCAGCCAAATCTTTGTCTGAATATCTTACTTTTAAATCTTCTGCCATCTTATTAATGCTTTTCAATCAACAATTTAGTGTTTACTTCATCAAAGGCAATCTCTGTGCCATTTTCTAACTTTTCCTCAAAATTAAGTTCTGCTGTCAAAGTTTCAGTTTTAATATATGTTAAATTACTAGAAACGGCCTGTTCAACAAAACCATCTTTCTGCATTTTAACATCTATTTTATCCGTTACCTCAAAACCAGATTCCTTTCTTAAATTTTGAATTCTATTCACCAGCTCCCTGGCAATACCTTCTTTTCTTAACTCCTCATTTATCGTAACATCTAATGCTACTGTTATTTTGCCCGATGTTGCTACTAGCCAACCTTCTATATCTTGTGAACTAATCTCTACATCCTGAAACTGTAAAATAATGCTTTTATTTTCTATTTGGATGGATATTTCGCCCTCTTGCTCAATTTTTTGGATATCTTCCTGTGAAAAATGGTTTACTGCCTGGGCCACTAATTTCATATCCTTGCCAAATTTTGGGCCTAACGTCTTGAAATTGGGCTTAATACGTTTAACTAAAATTCCGGAGGCGTCATCCAATAACTGAACCTCCTTTACGTTCACTTCAGATTTAATTAAATCAGAAACCGCAAGAATATCAGCTTTATCCTGCTCATCCCGCACCGGAATCATGATTTTTTGAAGCGGCTGTCTTACTTTTATCTTCTCTTTTTGGCGAATAGACAACACCAAAGATGAAATTGTCTGTGCCTTGCCCATTTTAGCTTCTAAGCCCTTGTCTATTAAACAAACGTCCCCAACAGGGAAATTTGCCAAATGAACGCTTTCAAAAAGTTCTTCTTTTGTTGTTGCCATTAAATCCCTATAGAGTTGATCCATAAAGAATGGCGCCACAGGTGCACTTAGTTTGGAAACAGTTACCAAACATGTATATAAGGTTTGATATGCCGCTATTTTGTCTTGGCCATATTCTCCTTTCCAAAAACGCCTTCTACATAATCGAACATACCAATTACTTAAATTTTCCTGGACAAAATCTGAAATTGCCCTAGCGGCACGAGTAGGTTCATAATCTGAATATGCCTCGTCTACCACCCCAATTAGTGAGTTCAGCTCAGATAATATCCAACGATCTATTTCTGGCCTGTCTTTTACGGGTATTACCTTTTCCTCAAAGCTAAAATTATCAATATTGGCATATAGCGCAAAGAAAGAATACGTATTATAAAGCGTGCCAAAGAATTTCCTCTTTACCTCAAGAATGCCATCAGTATCAAATTTTAAATTATCCCAAGGATTGGCATTGCTAATCATATACCAACGGGTTGCATCTGCCCCGTGTTCGTTCATAGTCTCAAATGGATCCACAGCATTACCCAATCTTTTGGACATTTTTTTGCCTTCCTTATCTAAAACTAAACCGTTAGAAACTACATTTTTATACGCAACAGAGTCGAAAACCATTGTGGCAATTGCATGTAGGGTATAAAACCAACCTCTAGTCTGATCAACACCCTCTGCTATAAAATCTGCCGGAAAAGTTCTACCCTCATCAATTAAATCTTTATTCTCAAAGGGATAATGCCATTGGGCGTATGGCATAGAACCACTATCAAACCAAACGTCTATTAAATCACTTTCACGTTTCATTGGCTTTCCTGAAGGGGATACCAATGTAACTTGGTCAACAATGTTCTTATGTAAATCTATTTTCTCGTAGTTGTCATCCGACATGTTTCCTACTTCAAAATCTTCAAATACATCATTTTGTAACACCCCCGCACGAAGTGCTTTTTGTATTTCAGATTTTAATTCGGCAACCGAGCCAATAATTACCTCTTCCTTACCGTCCTCTGTTCTCCAAATAGGCAATGGAATACCCCAATATCTAGATCTGGATAAATTCCAATCATTTGCGTTTGCCAACCAATTGCCAAACCTACCTTCTCCTGTAGCCTTTGGTTTCCAATTTATGGTTTGGTTAAGTTCAAACATGCGGTCTTTGACATCTGTAACCTTAATAAACCATGAATCTAATGGATAATACAAGATTGGTTTGTCTGTACGCCAGCAGTTAGGATAGCTGTGCACGTACTTTTCTACTTTAAATGCCTTGTTCTCTTCTTTTAATTTTATCGCTATCTCAACGTCAACAGATCGTTCTGGTGCTTGCCCATCTTCATAATATTCATTCTTGACATATTTACCTCCAAGCTCTTTTAATTCTGGTCTAAATTTTCCCTGTAAATCTACTAATGGAACCAAGTTGGCATTTTCGTCCAAAACCAACATGGGTGGAATCTCCGGTACCGCTTGTTTTGCTACAAAAGCATCATCGGCACCAAACGTTGGAGCAGTATGTACTATACCCGTACCATCTTCCGTTGTAACAAAATCCCCTGCAATAATCCTAAATGCATTTTCAGCATTTTCATAAGGCAAGACATAATCCAGCAACTGTTGGTACTTTATCTCCAAGAGCTCTTTACCCTTAAACTCCTTTACGATGTAAAACGGTATTTTTTTATCGCCGGAATTATATCCGATCAAATCTGGTTTTTGTTCAACTGCATAATACTTGCCAGAAAACTGCTTCCCAACCAAATTTTTTGCAAGCACCACATTCATTGGCTCAAAGGTGTATTGGTTATAGGTCTCTACCAATACGTAATCTATTTTGGTGCCAACAGTTAATGCCGTGTTGGAAGGGAGTGTCCATGGCGTGGTAGTCCAAGCCAGAAAATATATTGTTCCCTCATTCTGTAAAAAGTCTGGCAAGGTTTCCTCAACTGCCTTAAATTGGGCAACAACGGTCGTGTCAGTAACATCTTGATAGGTTCCCGGTTGATTTAATTCATGAGAACTTAACCCCGTACCTGCCTTTGGGGAATACGGTTGTATGGTATACCCTTTGTATATTAGATTTTTATCATAAATCTGTTTTAGCAACCACCAAACAGATTCCATATATTTTGATTTATAGGTAATATATGGGTCGTTCATATCTACCCAATACCCTACCTGCTCTGTCATAGCATTCCAAACATCTGTATAACGCATAACCGCTTTTTTACAGGCAGCGTTGTATTCTTCAACAGAAATTTTAGTTCCAATATCTTCCTTTGTAATTCCCAATTCTTTTTCAACACCAAGCTCAATGGGTAAACCATGGGTATCCCAACCTGCTTTACGTTTTACTTGAAAACCTTTCATGGTCTTGTACCTAGGAAATATATCCTTTATGGTCCTGGCCATAACATGGTGTATACCAGGCATACCATTTGCAGAAGGTGGTCCTTCATAAAAAACATAACTCTCACTACCTTCTCTGGAACTTATACTTTTTTCAAATATTCCATGTTCTTTCCAGTAGCTTAGAACTTCTTCTGCAACCTTTGGTAAGTTTAATCCTTTATATTCTTCGAACTTCATACGAAATGCTTATAGTACTGGGTTTTAAGGCTGCAAAATTATAAAAATTAGATTTAACTAGACATCGATATCAGTATTGAAATAGATAAAAAGGTAAAGTACGGTGCAATTAAAAAATAATGTAGATCCAAATTAGGTTTTGAAACGTACATATCCTTATAAACAAACACTAAAAATTAACAAAAATGAAAAAAGTAATTCTAGGTTCAGTATTAATGTTAGCATTAAGCATCTCCTTAGTTTCTTGTAGGGAAACCACAGACAAAGCCAAAGATGCTGCTGAGCAAGCTGGTGAGGCTTTAGAGGAAACAGGTGAAGACCTAAAAGAAGCCGGTGAAGATATGATGGATGCGGCTGAAGATGCGATTGACAACGCTGCAGAAGCAGGTGAGGATGCAATGAATTCTGCAAAAGAAGCTGGTGAGGATGCGATTGAAGCAGTAAAAGAAGCTGGCGAAGATGTTAAAGACGCCACTAAAGATGCCGCTGACAAAGTTTCTGAAAAGGCTAAAGAAGTTAAAGAGGCAGTAAAAAACTAAATCATTAATTAGTTTTGATTTGAAGCCCGAATAATTCGGGCTTTTTCATTTTTAAAAATGATATCCCAAACCTAATATAAGGTTATTCCCCGCTGAAGCAATCCCGGAAGAATATGACCTGTACCGTTGGTTTGTAATGTTCTCATAACTCAAAGTGGCCTTTACCCTATTAGAAATATTGTATTGTGAACGAAAATTCAACGTGTACCATGAAGGTGAATATGGATAACCTTTAGTGTCTTTGGCATAGATATAATCCTTTGACCGTTCCGACAATGCCAAATCTTCATAACCAAGTTCTCCATTATAGTTAAGGAATACATCAGTCTTTAATTTTTGGTTCTTCCAAATCACATGGAAATCACCAAATGTAGGAGCAGCATGTCTTGCTGGCGTATCTGTTCCGTCATCCTCTTCCTCAATACCTTCCGTAATCGTTAAGTTGCTTGATAAGGACCAATTATCCGATATAAAAGCATCCAACCCAAACTCAAAACCATAAACATAAGCTTTTGCCGCATTCTGAATTGCCTGAACATTGCTCAATTCCCCATTATACTCTATTTGCTCCATTCCGTAAAAAGAAAAGTCCCTCCGCACTAGGGCATCAACCAAATACGTATAAAATGTAGCCCCTTTTAACACCACCTTGTCCTTAAAGTTTTTTTGAATGCCAAACTCTATATTATAGGCATATTCTGATTCTAAATCTGGGTTGGGCACTACCACTGAACCTGGTTCAGAATCAAATATTTTACCTACATCATCAATGTTCGGCGCCCTAAATCCCGTGGAGCCATTCACTGTAATCTGTAGATCTTCTTTTGGGAACCAGCTAAATCCCAAACTTCCTGTAACTGCTCCCGTACTCAGGTCAGCATCATCAAACGGAAAATCATAAAAGGTTTGGTCAAAAAGTGCATTAATCCAAACCTGGCTATATCTCAGACCGGACATTATGGTAAAATTTGGTTTTGCTTTATATTCCCCATTTACATAACCCGCCAAACTTTTCCAAGTTGACCCATTAGGATATCTTGAGGGCGCATTTAAAACCTCTTTTGTAACTATGTTGATGTCTGAACCTTTGGAATAGACTTTATTAAATATAAATTCGCTGCCATAATACAATCTAAAGTTCCCAATTTTCTTGTTCTCAAAATCTAAATTGATGTTCAATGCATCTACCTTTTCAGTTGTATTATTTAACATGGCATCTTGAAAATCCCTATTGTTTCTGCTTTCTTCAAAATGCTGGTAGGCTGTTGTAACTTTTAACCCATCATAAAATTTCCCGTTCCCTTTCTTTTTTAACTGCGCATTGGCCATAAACCATTTTTGTGGACCGTAATACCATTCTGCAGACCTGAGTCCTTCCCCATCACTAGTTGGTCTAATCAAGCGGTCATATCTAGAATAATCTGAAGTTTCAGAATAATATGCCCCTAAATTTAAATCCCAATTGGCATTAGGTTTAAAAAGGATTTTTTGCATAATGTTAATCTGATCATAACCCGTTGTAACTTGTTTTCTAGGATTGTCATTATTCCACAAAATATCCTTTCCATTCACGGTTTGCACATAGGTTTCCCTTAAATAAGAATCAGGTCCTTTTTTACCCATATTTAAATCACCGAATTCATTATAAGTAAAACTGGTAAGTGATGCCCATTTACTTTTTCCAATATTTATATCTGTATGTATGGTATTTTCCGTATTTGCCGTTGCAAAACGATAATTTGAGTTTCCATGGACCAATAGTGCATCCTTGGGACTTAATGTTGGCCTTTTAGTATAAAAATTCATGACGCCTCCTATAGCATCACTACCATATATAACAGAGCCAGGCCCAAAAATTACTTCAGTATTTCTTATAGAAAATGGATCAATAGAAATGACATTTTGTAAATTCCCCCCCCTAAAAATGGCATTGTTCATTCGTACGCCATCTACGGATAAGACCAATCTATTGGTTGAAAAACCACGTATCATAGGACTACCCCCACCTAACTGACTTTTTTGCACGAAGACCTTGCCGCTATTTTGCAATAAGTCCGCCGAAGTTTGGGGTGTTGTAAATGCAATGGTCCTTGCGTCTATTGAAGTAATTTTATTTGGAATATCTTTTTTCTGCTGTTCCCATTTAGAAACAGACATAATTACCTCATCTAACTGCTCCGGCTTCATAACAAGATAAACCTTAAAATCTTGTTTGCCGATTTGTTCTTTGGTGGTTTTCTTTACCTCGTAACTAAGATGTTGGATCGTTAGACGTTCCCTGCTTGAAAATTTTGAGGTATTAAAATTCCCATCAAAATCTGTCAGGGCAATTTTACTTTTATCGTTATTAAATATGGCCACATTTGCAATGGGTTCATTAGTTTCGATATCTAGAATAATGACTTCTTGCGACCGACCAATAATTGTACATAAAAATAAAACAACAAATGTAATTTTGTGCATACTAATTGAAAACTTCATTTAGAATTGCAAGTGACTTAGGTTTTCTAAATCCTTGTAGATGTAATTCATAATAGAGAACAAGGGATTTGAGCAACTCTTGACGATTTTCCTTCCTCATCTTGATTGTATGAATTGTATCAAAATTTATGCCTAAAAATTGTTTAAAAAATGAAAGGTTTTCACCAGTCAATAATGGGTTCAATGTTGGTACTCTATTAAACTCCCCTTCCAACAGGTCAAAACAATCAGCATCGATAGCATTGGTATCCGGGTAAAAGCCTAGGTACTTGGTAAGTAGCAATAAAAAATGGAGGTGGAAATTGGAAATTTCAGTATGCATATCCAACCATTGTAGCGATGCCTCTATAAAGCTAAAAAGCTCATCGTTCTGTTCTTCTTCATAAATGCTATTTCCCAACATTTCCGCTAAAAAAAATGACATGGCATTTTTAACCACATTGGTATGTAAGGTTTGGTAATGATAACTCACTTTGGCCTCCCTAATACTTTCTAGGGTTCCTTTATTACGATGATTGGCAACAAGCTCTAGTTGAGTTAGTGGCTGAAAAAGTGCTGTTCTAAGCTTTCCTTTTTTTGATGCCAATACTCCTTTTAACAAGTAAGATTTAACCCCAGCTGAAGCTGTAAATGCTTTTACAATAAGACTGGTATCCCCATATTTTAGTTGGGTTAAAATAATGGCCTTGGTGGTTATTTGCATCTACTTTAACGATTTGCACAAAGATAATAGCCATAAACAAAGCAAACCACCGGTATCAAATAAAAAAGACCTAACAAATAACAATTATCTGTTAGGTCTACCAATTATTGCTCGTTTAATGAGCTATTTTCTATTTTTAGATGACACCTTGGGCCAACATAGCATCTGCAACTTTTACGAAACCTGCAATATTTGCACCTTTTACATAATTGCAATAACCGTCCTCCTCTTTTCCATAAGCTATACAAGAATCGTGTATATCAGCCATAATACCTTTTAACCTTTCATCTACCTCCTCCCTTGTCCAACTAATTCTCAAGGAGTTTTGTGACATTTCTAAACCAGAGGTGGCTACACCACCTGCATTGGATGCCTTTCCTGGGGCGAATAGTAATTTTGCGTCATGAAACGCATGTACCGCCTCAGTTGTACAAGGCATATTTGCGCCTTCAGCGACACAAATACAGCCATTATCCATGAGCTTCTTGGCATCTTTTTCATCCATCTCATTTTGGGTTGCACAAGGCAAGGCTATATCACATTTTACTTCCCATGGTGTTTTACCCTTATGGTATGTTGCAGAAGAATATTTAACTGCATATTCTGATATACGTCCTCTTTTATTGTTCTTTAAATCCATTACAAAAGCCAACTTCTCTTCATCTATACCAGCCTCATCTACAACATACCCACTAGAATCAGATAATGTAATTACTTTACCTCCAAGCTGTATAACTTTTTCAGCTGCATACTGTGCCACATTTCCAGAACCTGAAATAACAACGGTTTTACCATCAAAATCCTCCCCTTTAGTTTTTAACATACTCTGTGCAAAATATACTGTACCATACCCTGTTGCTTCTGGTCGTATTTTAGATCCTCCCCAAGAAAGTCCTTTCCCTGTTAGTACCCCTGTGAACTCATTTCTAATTTTTTTATACATTCCGAACAAGTAACCTATTTCCCTGGCGCCTACACCAATATCTCCAGCTGGCACATCCGTATTAGGACCTATGTGCCTATTGAGTTCTAACATAAAAGCGTGGCAAAAACGCATTACCTCATCATCTGATTTGCCTTTTGGGTCAAAATCAGACCCTCCTTTACCACCGCCCATAGGCAAAGTGGTCAAACTGTTCTTGAATACTTGTTCAAATGCCAAAAACTTTAAAATACTTGCGTTTACCGTAGGATGAAAACGCAGGCCACCCTTGTAAGGTCCTATAGCAGAATTCATTTGGATACGGTAGCCACGATTCACATGGATCTCTCCTTCATCATCTACCCATGCCACTCTAAATGATATTAGCCTTTCTGGCTCAACCATTCTGAGCAAAATGTTCTTACCGTTATAAATTTCATGTTTTGCAATGTAAGGTATTACAGTATCGGCTACTTCCTGTACTGCTTGGATAAATTCTGGCTCATGACCATTTCTGGTTTTCACCTCATCCATAAACGCTTTAATTTTTGCTTCCATAGAGATAATTGATATCAATTTAAATTAACGAATTCAAAATATATCGGCAAAATTATATTATTATTATAATTTAAGTGCTGTTTTTTTAATTATTCAATAAATTTTATTGTTTTATCTGTGTTGTTTTGAATTATATGAAGAATAGTCACGCTTTTGCTCTAAACTATAAATTTATCTCGTATCTACCCCAAAGCCTGTTCTAAATCTGCAATAAGATCGTCTATATCTTCAATACCAACACTTAGTCGAACCATGGCATCTACAACTCCACTTTTCTCTCTTTCCTCTTTAGGAATACTGGCATGTGTCATACTTGCGGGGTGTCCGGCAAGACTTTCTACACCTCCTAACGATTCTGCCAAAGTAAATACCTGTAAGCGCTCTACCAATGCAATGGCATCTTCATAACTGCTACCTTTGGTTACAAATGAAATCATTCCGCCATAGTCCTTCATTTGACTTTTTGCGATATCATGATTGGGATGATCTTCCAATCCAGGGTAGTAGACTTTTTCTATTTTGGGATGTTTTACCAAAAACAATGCTATTGCTCTTCCATTTTCACAATGTCGCTGCATGCGTACATGTAAGGTTTTTATTCCTCTTAAAACCAGGAAACTATCCATGGGGCCACAAATGGCACCACTTGCATTTTGTATAAAGTATAATCTTTTGGCCAGCTCCTTGTTCCTTACAATAAGTGCTCCAACCACAACATCACTATGCCCTCCCAAATATTTGGTAGCGGAATGCATTACAATATCTGCCCCAAGATCTAACGGTGTTTGTAAATATGGTGTAGCAAATGTGTTATCTACTGCTAAAAGAACATTATATTGTTTGGCAAGTTTAGAAATTGCCATTATGTCTATAATATTCATCATTGGGTTGGTTGGAGTCTCAACCCAAATTAATTTTGTTTTTGAATTGATATGCCTTGCAATATTCCCAGCATTTTGCATCCCTACAAACTTAAAAATGATGCCATATCGTTCAAATATTTGCTTAAATAGCCTATAACTCCCACCATAAAGATCATTTGTAGAAAGCACCTCGTCCCCTGGCTGAAGTAATTTAATAACAGCATCTATAGCCGCCAATCCACTAGCAAATGCAAGTCCATAATTACCATTTTCTATACAAGCTAGGGCATTCTCCAAAGCCGTACGCGTTGGATTTGCAGTTCTAGAGTACTCGTAGCCCTTATGATTCCCTGGAGTAGATTGTGCGTATGTGGATGTTTGGTAAATCGGGGCCATTACCGCACCATAAGCACAATCTGGTTGTTGCCCTCCATGAATAACCTTACTATTAAATTTTAACGGTTTTTTACCCATAAACTAAAATTATTAAAACAAATGTATCGTTATCTTTCGGAGATTACAATGAAGAGCTAATTTAGCCCCAAAAGTGTTTTTAAGATATGAAAACCCCAATATTGTACTTATTTCTACTTATCGTGATTCTATCATGTGAAAAGGAAAACAAACTCATATTTGAACCCATTTCTTTAAACAACCCACATTGTAATGACTGTGCCTTGGTTACGGTAGAATACCCCAAAGTATTAAATGATGGTAAAATTGGTAGAACCATTAACACTGCACTTGCAGAGGAGATAATATATACTTTAAATTTTAATGAAGATCAATCTGCTAGTGATGTAAATAATGCCATTTCATCCTTTCAAAAAGAATTTGGGGAATTACGGGAAAAGTATGTGGAAGAAACCACACCATGGGAAGCTACCATTAAATGTACGGTCTCTTATGAAGATGATAATGTTTTAACCATAAAGTTAGAATCCTATTTATTTACCGGTGGCGCACATGGCTACTCTACCATACACTTTTTAAATTTTGATAAAGTAAAAGGAATAGAATTGGATAACTCTCAGTTATTTAAGGATAAAGAAAAATTTATCGCCTTTGCAGAAACCAAATTTAGGGAACAAGAAAAAATACCTATTTCCCAACCTATCAATAGCACGGGTTTTATGTTTGAATCTGAAACATTTAATCTGCCGGAAAATATAGGATATACACAAGATGGACTTCAACTTTTTTATGAGCAATACGAGATAGCTTCCTATGCAGACGGGCCAATTATCCTTACCCTGCCCTATCCTGAATTAAAGGATTTTCTGGTGTTTATTGAAAAATACTAATTATAATAGCTTTTTTCTTAAAGCTAAAATTGACCCCAAATGTAGCCCTTCATGAAAAAGATTAAATGCGATAGCATCCTCAACATTTTTTAGAGTCACTTTTGCACTTGTTGTATATTCCATATAGTTTTTAAAAAGTCCTGCCTCATAATCTTCTTTTGCCCAAATTACAGTGACGACTAAAAGGTCAGCAATCATTTTTATTTCTTCGTCTTTAGCTGTGCCATCCGGAACCGTATCTTTTTTAAACTTATTTATTAATTCCTCAGGAACTCTCATCGGCAGCCCACTTAGTTTATATAACAATACTTGTTGGGTTACCACAACATGAGCTATGTTCCACCAAATGTTATTTCTATAACCTTCAGGGATTTTTAATAAATCCTCCTTTGAAGTACTTTCAAGTAACGTACTTAGGTTTTTTCTGTTCTGTAGTGTAAATTCAAATATGTTATTCAAAATGTCAAGGTTTTAATACGATTTAAAAATAGTACAATTCAAGGGATTTGGGTTTCTTTGTAGTTTAAATAACCTTCAGAAATTGATGAAAAAAATATACCACCTGAGCACTTGTAACACTTGTCAACGCATAATTAAAGAATTACAGCCCTTAGATGGTTTTATAGTACAGGATATAAAAACAGAACCAATATCCAAAATACAATTAGAAGGAATGCGGGAGCTAACTGATAGTTATGAGTCGCTTTTTAGTAGAAGGGCCGTGCTTTTTCGAGAAAGAAATTTAAAAAACAGCAACCTAACGGAAGAAGATTATAAAGATTTAATTTTAGAACATTATACATTTCTTAAAAGACCTGTTTTAATTGTTGACGATAAAATTTTTATTGGGAATAGTAAAAAAGTAGTGGATGCTGCTAAGCAAACCATACATTCTTGAGTAAACGAACACTTGCTATTTTCGCAGCTATAGGTGCTACTACAATTTATGGCCTTAATCATACCATTGCCAAAGGGGTGATGCCCATTTATGTGCCTCCAATGGGGTTTATAATGTTAAGGGTTATAGGTGCCTCTGCCTTGTTTTGGCTTATTTCAATCTTTGGTCCCAAGGAAAAGATCGATAAAAAAGACTTTCCAAAAATGTTGCTATGTGCTTTACTTGGTATGGGCTTCAATATGTTGGTCTTTTTTAAAGGACTGTCCCTTTCAACTCCAATAAATAGTGCTGTTTTGGTGACTACAACTCCAATAATTGTTTTAATATTATCGGCCATTGTTCTTAAAGAGCATATAGGGAACCGAAAAATAATTGGAATAGGAATAGGGCTTTTAGGCGCACTGGGGCTTATACTTTTTGGGGCTGAAATTAGACAGGATGCTCCCAATATTCCTTTAGGGAACTTTTTGATCTTGCTAAACTCAATTTTCTATGGAGCGTATTTAATTGTTGTAAAAACGCTAATTACAAAATACCACCCATTTACTTTTATGAAATGGTTATTTACAGTGGGTATTCTTATTTGCCTACCATTTGGTTACCAAGAACTCACACAAATTGAATGGTTAGACTTACCAATTGAGGCTGTTGGTGCAATTGCTTTTGTAATAATAGGCACTACATTTTGCACCTACCTTTTCAACATTTTTGCCTTGACCCAATTAAAAGCCTCTACATTAAGTGCCTTCGTTTATGTACAACCGTTGATAGGCATATGTTATGCTATTGGCACTGGTCAAGACCGTTTAACAACAATTAAGATTATTGCCGCATGTTTTGTAATGCTTGGCGTTTATTTAGCAAGCAAAAAACCTATTTCTACTGTAGACAAAAAAGTTTAAGGCTTAAAGAATAGAATCCTTGCAATATTCTAAATGCCTACGCATTAGCAATACTGCCCTATTATGATTTCTATGGTGAATGGCAGATATAATATCCAGGTGTTCTTGTAAAACATCATTTAAGGACCGCGTAATCCCAATTAGCTCCATTGATTCCCAAAAATTGGATTTATCAAATAATTCCTTAAGTGTTTTGTTACCACAATTATTTACAATCAATTCGTGAAAATGCCGGTCTATTTTTTGAAAAACATGGATGCTTTGTGGCCCTTTCTCAAAAGGTACCATAAGATTTCTTAAATCGTCTATTTTATCTTGCGCTGCAGTTAATGTGAAAAGTTTTACGGCCTTGGTCTCTAGAGCAATTCTGCAATCCAGAATTTCTATCATCTCTACTGTGCTTATTTCACGCACTTGAACACTTTTGTTTGGCGAAATAATTATTAAATTTTCGTTGGCCAATTTTTCAATTGCCAAATCCAACAAATTATCACTTGTTTGAAGTTCTACGGCCAAACTAGGCCTACTCACTTGCAGCCCTGGCAATAGTTTTTTTGTCACGATCATTTTTCGCAACTTTATATAGACATCCTCTAGTTGTTCAACCAATGACTGCATAAAAACTTAAATATAAAAAATGCAAACTAATTATGAGCAGTCCTCCTCTTAAATAGTTCAGATTTTATCTACTATAAATCAATATTTTTAGGAGTTTTAGCGAATTTACGGGTATCCTCCTTGGTCAATATTCTAAAGCCATCTGCCCTTTCAACATTGGAAAAGGTTTTTAAAAAGTTCTCTGGCAGCCCTATTAATTTTCTAGTCTGTAAATCCACCCAAGACCCCATCATTTCACAATGCGCAAAATTAATCCCTTTATGGTCATAAAAGTTATGATGGAATTCAAAAAATTTAGCATCCTCGCTCATCCCCATAACTTCCAAAGAAACATTTATGGGTTTTCCAGGAAATGCCTCTTTAAAATAATAAACATGCTCATAGAAGACCACAGGTCCAATTTCATGCATAGCCAATAATTTATGGCTAAATCCTATTTCCATTAAAAACGACATTCGTGTATGGCTCATAAGGTTCAGATATGCTGAATTTGCCAAATGTCTATTGGCATCAATATCGCTCCACCGTATTTCAAATTCCTTTAAATACATTTTTCTAATTTTCTATGCATGCATAATACTTGATAAAAATACCATAGTTTTGGGAAAGTAAATATCCTTATTAAAGGATATTTGCTTAAATTCTAAAAATCAATATTACTTTCTATGGAATCAAAGGCACCGTTCATTAAAGAATTAACCCTACCAGCCATATCAGCGCCCATGTTCTTAATTTCTGGTCCTGAATTGGTTATATCATGTTGTAAAAATGGTATAGTAGGCACTTTTCCTGCTTTAAACCAGCGCACTAGTGAAGGTTTTGAGGAGTGGTTAATAGAGATTAAGACAGCCTTAAAAGAATTTGAAGAAGAAACAGGGAAAAAAGCGGCCCCTTTTGGTGTAAACTTAATTGTACACCAAACCAACCCTAGATTGGAGGCCGACCTTAAACTCTGTATAAAACATAAAGTCCCATTAATAATAACCTCCTTGGGGGCGGTATCACAAGTTGTTGATGCTATTCATAGTTATGGTGGTTTGGTATTTCATGATGTTATTAAAAAAAGACATGCGCAAAAAGCCTCAGAAGCAGGAGTAGATGGTTTAATTCTTGTTACTGCTGGTGCGGGTGGTCATGCAGGCACGATCAACCCCATGACCTTAGTTGCGGAAATAAAGCAGTTTTATCACAAAACCATTATACTTTCGGGTTGTATAAGTACAGGAAGGGACATTGCTTCTGCTCTACAAATGGGAGCGGATATGGCCTATATGGGTACGCGCTTTATCAATACAAATGAAAGCAAAGCAACTCCTGAATACAGAAAAATGATAATAGATGCCGGGGCAAGTGATATCGTTTATACTGCTTCTATTTCTGGAGTTCACGCCAACTTTTTAGGGGCAAGTTTACGAGCAGCGGGAATAACCGAGGAAGATCTTAAAAAAGATACCAAGATAGATTTTGGCAAAGAAATGGATACAGAGGCCAAAGCTTGGAAAACGATTTGGTCTGCGGGTCAAGGTGTTGCGTTAATTCAGGATTCTGTCCCCGTAGCCGACTTAATTACCAAGCTCAAAACAGAATTTATTTTGGCCTTAGAGGATCAAACTAAACTTCTGTTACACTATACCAAGAAATAAGGTTAATTCATAAATTCTTAGTTGTACAAGAATGCCATTAGTAAGTTCTAAATACCAAACAGGATTATTTTTTAGAAATGGGCATTTATCAACCATTTATGCCGGGTTAGTAAGAAGAGTAGATTATACAGAACAATATAGGGAAAGACTTTTATTAAGTGATGGGGATTTTTTGGATTTAGATTGGAGTTATGCCCAAGCCCCAACTTCGAAAGTGGTAGTCATTATTCATGGTTTAGAAGGTAATTCTAAAAGAGCTTATATTAAGGGAAGTGCAAAAATTCTACAACAAAATGGCTTTGATGTCTGCGCCGTTAATTTGAGAGGGTGCAGCGGAGAGCCAAATAAACTGTTTAGATCCTATCATTCAGGTGCTACAGAAGATTTACAAGAAATAATAGTATCAATCTTAGAAAAGGACAAATACCAAAATATTCTTCTGCATGGGTTTAGTCTTGGGGGTAATCTTCTCTTAAAATATTTAGGCGAAAGTAACAGCATTCCAAAATATATTAAGGGTGCTGTTGCCGTTTCTGTTCCTTGTAAATTAGATGATTCCTTAGCACAATTGCTCTCTTTAAAAAATGCGCATTATGCCCAAAAATTTAAAAAAAACTTGATTGATAAGCTTAAAATAAAACAACAGCTTTTCCCTTCGGAAATTTCCGTTTCTGATATAAAAAAGATTAAAACGTTAAAAGATTTTGATGACATCTACACTAGTAAGGCGCATGGTTTTAGAGATGCAATGGACTATTATGATAAATGCAGTTGTTTGCAGTTTCTAAAAAATATCAAAGTACCTTCCTTGATTATAAATGCACAAAACGATACTTTTCTTGGTGAAGCCTGTTACCCTGTTCAAGAAGCAAAATATAACGAAAATCTATTTCTAGAAATTCCCAAACATGGCGGACATGTGGGATTTCATGGTAAAAATAATATAACATATAGCGAAAAGCGAACAACAGAATTTCTTAAAAATTTATAGACTGAGTGTTGAGCAAATAAAAATTCCTATATTAGTCCTTGCAACAATTTTTTTAGACTTAAAGACAATAGAAAATGCGAAAATTAGTAACCTTATTAGCCCTTGGAACATTAGTAGTTAGCTGTGGTGAAAAGAAAGAAGAAAAGAAAGATGGTTTTGAAATGAACCGTGCCAAAAAGGAAGTTAAGGCCGCCACAACAGCAGAAGGTGTGCCGGTAGATATGGACAATAAGGGTGTAGGTCCAATTTCAAATGTAGATTTTGGAGATGAGATCAATGCTGATTTAGCTGCTGCAGGGAGTGAAAAATTTCAAACTGTCTGTACTGCATGCCATATGGCAGAACAACGTATGATTGGACCAGCTTTAAAAGGTGTTTATGAAAGAAGAAGTCCAGAATGGGTAATGAACATGATTTTAAATCCTGATGGCATGCTTAAAGAAGATCCAATTGCTAAAGCTTTATTAAAAGAATACAATAATGCTATAATGCTTAATCAAAACTTAAGTGAGGATGATGCAAGAGCGGTAGCCGAGTACTTGCGTACGCTTTAAAAAATATCCCAAAACTCTATTGGGACTATAAAAAAACCCTTTCAAATTATTGAAAGGGTTTTTTTATTTCTCATTAATTATAAATTGGTAATTCTGTAACAGGTAAAGAAGTTTTTCTACTTATTGTATATAAAATATCATCTTTTGGGATCAGCCAGTCAACCAATGTTAGTTATTAAAGCAAATAAGGCTCTATTAAAGAAAAGACGCTCCTATAAAGAGATTCGGGAACACTATGAAAATTACAACCAAGAAACCAAACTCTCCTTTAAGCAGCTTACCCCTTTTCAGCAAAAATTAATACGGGATAAAATTATTATGAAGGCGGAACAAAATCAATGAAACAATTTAGTAATCTCAACAATAACCTTAAGTATTATTCTAGTTGTTTTTGGAATAAAATATGTAAAATAAATGATTTAGTATTTTCATAGCTATTATAACTCCCACAAATTAAAAGGACGCTCTAATTCTTTATCGCTCTTTTTTACTTTGTCCACAACAACCTTATATGTAGGATCTTCCATAACATTTACATCAATAATTTCATTGGCATTTTCAAGTAATTGGATACAATCTTTACTTAAATGCCGTAAATGTACTTTTTTACCAACTTTGGCATAACGCTCGGTTAACTTGTTCAAAGCTTCAATACCAGACATATCGGCAACACGGCTTTCCTTGAAATCTATGATAACTTCATCAGGATCATTGGGGACATCAAACTTCTCAGAAAAAAGTGTAGTCGATCCAAAAAATAATGGACCATATATCTCATAATGTTTTACCCCTTTGTCATCTACATATTTTCTAGCACGAATGCGTTTTGCATTCTCCCAAGAATAGGCTAAGGCAGAAATTATAACCCCTAACAATACGGCTACCGCCAAATTGTGTGTAACTGCAGTTATCAAGGTCACCAATACCATAACAATAACATCTGATTTGGGCATCTTGCCAAAAGTTTTGAAACTAGCCCACTCAAATGTTCCAATAGCTACCATAAACATTAAACCTACTAGGGCCGCCATTGGTAATCTTTCAATAAGACTAGATCCAAACATGATGAAAACCAACAACATCACCGCTGCAGTAATTCCAGATAATCTAGCTCTGGCACCTGATGAAGTATTGATCAAACTCTGTCCGATCATTGCGCAACCACCCATTCCTGATAAAAATCCAGATAGAATGTTTGCGGTTCCCTGCGCAACACACTCTTTGTTACCACTACCTCTAGTCTCGGTTATCTCGTCAATAATATTTAAGGTAAGCAAACTTTCAATTAGACCAACTCCTGCTACAATCACTGCATAGGGAATGATTATTTTAAAGGTTTCCATTGTAAATGGCAACTGGGGAATAGATAGTGGGGGGAAACCACCTTTAATACTTTCTCCTTCTCGCATAGTATCTGCAACGGTTAAAGTATCAATTCCAAAACCCAGCACTATGGCCGAAACTACCACTATGGCAACCAATGATGAAGGAACTGCCTTGGTTAATTTAGGAAGTCCCCAGATAATTAACATAGTTAATATCGTTAAACCCAACATTACATACATAGGATTACCGGACAATAGACTACCTGTTCCTTTTTGATAAAAATTTGGAAACTGCGCCATAAAAATAATGATGGCAAGTCCGTTTACGAACCCAAACATAACCGGGTGGGGTACTAAGCGAATAAACTTACCTAAACGTAAAACTCCTGCCAGTATTTGAAGAATTCCTGCCAATATCACTGTGGCAAAAACGTAGTTTAAAATAGTCTCTGGTTCTATGCCTGGAAAATTACGTTTTAACTCCAAAATCAACCCTACAAAAATCACTGCAACCGCACCAGTAGCTCCAGATATCATTCCAGGTCGACCACCAAAAATGGAAGTTACAAATGCCAAAACAAATGCTGCATATAATCCTGTTAGAGGAGAAAACCCTGGAATAAGTGCAAACGCAATTGCCTCTGGCACCAAGGCAAGGGCCACCGTTAAACCGGAAAGAATCTCTGTTTTATAATCTACTTTCTGCTTAAAATCGAACAAATTCAAATACTTACGCACAGCTTATTATTTTAAGGGCGCAAAAATAGTATTATTTCTGCGATGGCACTAGAAAGCAAATGATTATTAATGATTTAGCAAATTACCACGCTTTTAATCCTAATAATTTTTCGCCTAATGGAGTTAACTTAGCGGTTTCATATTTTGTCTGCTCCCAATTTCTAGGATCTCCAGGAAAGGCATACCCTTCTGGGGCAATCCGATTTTTCCAAGAATTGATGCGCCAATTTTTTAAAGCTTCATTATCTTCTTCAGCAGGCATCATTGAAATATATTGGGCAATTCGCACTTTGTCATTGGACTTATTGGGGCGTATGCCATGTGGTTCAGTACTATTAAAAATTAACAAATCACCAGTCTCCATTTTAACCTTAACAATTTTATCTTCCAAACCATTTAAATCTGGTTGAAAACGGTCTCGGTCATCAGGTTGGGATAATTTCCATTTATCATAATGGCGGTATAGCCAAGGTATGCATTGAAAACCGCCCATGTTTTCATCAGTTTGGTCTGCCAATGCCAATACCCCTTGCACATTCTGTGGTCTGGTCTCTGGATCATAATCCCAATGAATAAAACCCTTCTTGTTCACCCCCGGTGGTAAGGGAAAGTTTAAATTGGCCCTATCAATGGTTACCCACAATTTTTCAGTTCCCCATACATCTACAAAAGCATCATAAACCCTAGGCATTTGCCTATTATTCCATAAGTATTGATGATTGTACACCTCTACCATTCCAGTTCCTGTTAGTTCCTTCATTTTCATTTCTGCCCTTGCAGGGGCATACCAAGTATTGGAGTCGTTCGGATCTTTTTCGTCAAATTCCCATAAAAAATCCGCAGTCATTTGTGCCTGTTCCTTAGGTACGGCATTTTTAATTACTATATATCCGTTATGTTTCCAAAATTGCCAATCGTCCTCGCTTAATACACGTAAAGGCCTACCATTAGAACGGTTGTTCAACTTAATTTTACTACTTGTTGCTGTAGATGGGTTTCCAGGGATTTCCTCATGGGCCTTATTGGCCATTTCTATTTTATTTGATATTCCTTGCATGTCGAAACTATTTTTAATGTTTTTAAATCGATTAGGATAAAATTAGCTTAGATGCTAAACTGAAACCACCTTGATATTGATTCAAATTTGAACTATATTGACATTTAATATGCTTTATTAGAAATATAAATATCAATTCAGTGATGTTCTTAAAAAAGGACACTACAAATTATCTGAAATAACCAAATAAAAAAACACCTTGAAAGTACAATTAGAGAGTATCTCACCAAAATCTAAAAGTCCGTTTAGGTTACTTCATAACCCTAAACTGAACCATCTGTTTTATTGGCATTTTCATCCAGAATTAGAATTGGTATATATTGAAGGTGCCAGTGCCAAAAGACATGTTGGCGAACATATTTCCGAATTTGTAGACAACGACCTAGTTCTCATTGGCAGTAATATTCCACATTTAAATTTTGACCATGGCGTTAAGACCTCATATAGAAAGGAAGTGCTGCATATGAAGCCTTCCTTTAAGGATATGATTACAGACGGTCTACCAGAATTAAAACAAATTGAACGCCTTTTAGAATTAGCCAAATATGGTATCGCCTTTTATGGGGATACCAAAATTGAAATCGGTGTTTTAATGAAAAAACTACACCAACTACAACCTTTTGAGTTTTTCATGCAAGTGATGACCATTCTTAAAAAACTGTCTGCTAGCGCAGAATTTGTATTACTTCACAAGAAACCATATATAAACCGATATAGTGATAAGGAACAAAAACGAATTAGAAAAATATATGCATTGATTGATGAGCGATATCAAGGAAAAATTGCCTTAGAAGAAGTTGCCATTATATGCAATTTGACCAAACCTGCTTTTTGCAGGTATTTTAAAAAAGCAACTGGAAGCACTTTTACATCATTTTTAAATCAATACCGTATCAGCCAAGCAAAAAGATTATTATTGCTTGGTAAAAATGTAAGTGAAACTTGTTTTGAATGTGGGTTTGAAAGTCTTTCCTATTTTAACCGAAGTTTTAAAAAGATAACTGGGGAAAATCCTTCAATGTTTAAAAAATCCTATGTAAAAAACTACTATAAAAACCACCAATAAAAACTTTTCTATTGGTGGTTATCAACCAACTAAGTAACCTTAAAAATCTATTTTCTCTTCCTTTTAACATCCATGGTAGGATTATTGGTATTTGTTCTTTTCTTATCCATGACACCCTTACCTGTTTTTAAGTACTGCTGGTATCCTTTACCCTTAAATTCATATACAGTGCCACTATCTGGATGATACAACTCAATGGTGCTATCATTGATTACGTAAAGCTCAAAGTAATCGTTGTCAAAAAAATCATAATCTAAGGTAAGGGTCTTTAAGCTTGCGTCACCTACAACATCGTATAATTGGTATACTCCTTCAAAATCCCATTGCAAATTGCTTAAAGATGTTCCTGGGACATCTACGGAAGATCTGAATAAAGAAGGTGAAAATTGAAGGAAATTTTCCTCATCAAAATCATTCAACATTCCTGCCTCACTAGTATAGGACTTTTCCCAAGCGTCGTATTCCTGAATGAAATAACCAATGTTGTCATAAAAAACTTGGTCATAGTCAAAATTATTTTTTTGGTATCCTTTTAAAACATAGGAAGTATCCGAACGGGCATCATATAATTCTAACGTATTACCATTTAAGGCATAAACTTCCAATAACCATTTACCATCTACAACATGGTCTACCTCAACCACACCTCTGAACGTTTCATAATAACCGGTATCCAATCCTAAACCATTACCAGATTTACCTATTCCGACCAGGTTATTGTTGGCATAAAAAATACCCCCTCTAAAACTTACTGTAAAGGCCCTTTGTAGAAAAGGCACTTCGCCATTACCACGTGTTTCATTAATAGCTATATACCATAAATCATAGGACTGTAATACCTGATCAGTATTATAGGCCGATTCCTCAATAAATTCGTCATCAACAATAACTTCCGCATAACAAGAAACCAATAGCGTTGCCAATAGGGTATATCCAAAAAGTAATTTTAAAATTTTCATAGTACTGGGTATTATGGTTTCACTGGTATAAAACAAGCACCATGCCAAAATAGTTAACCTTCTGTTTATCAAATATTAACATGATACTTTTAATTTGGTAATTTTGAACTCATAATTATATGGAATGAAGAAAGAGTTGAAATTTGCGGTTTTAGGAGGTGGGAGTTGGGCAACGGCCCTTGTTAAGATGTTGACGGAAAACCAAGAAAAGGTAGGTTGGTACATGCGTAATTCTGATGCCATTGGTTATATAAAAATTCAAAAGCACAATCCTAACTACCTAACATCAGTCGAGTTTAATACTGAACAGTTGCTATTAACGGATGACATTAATGAAATAATTCGTTTTGCGGATGTACTCATCTTTGCCATACCATCTGCCTTTCTAATGGAAGAGTTACAAAAACTAACAGAATCATTAACGGATAAAATAATTTTCTCTGCCATTAAGGGAATTGTACCGGAAACAGGTTTGATTGTAGGTGAGCATTTTCATGAGACCTACAACATCCCATTTGACAATATAGGCGTTATTACCGGACCTTGCCATGCAGAGGAGGTAGCTATGGAAAGGTTGTCATATTTAACCATTGCCTGTGTTGATAAGAAAAAAGCTAATTTGATTGCTAAAAACCTTTCCAGTAATTATATAAAGACAAAAATCAGCAAAGATATCATTGGAACGGAATATGCCGCAATGCTTAAAAATATCTATGCTATTGCCGCAGGAATTGCACATGGATTGGGCTATGGGGACAATTTTCAAAGTGTGCTTATGAGCAATGCCATTCGTGAAATGAAAAGATACACTAAGCGTATCCATAACATAGACCGTAATATTAACCAATCTGCCTATTTAGGGGACTTACTGGTTACAGGCTATTCTACTTTTAGCCGTAATCGTATGTTTGGAAACATGATAGGTAAAGGCTATACCGTAAAAAGTGCCCAGATGGAAATGAACATGGTTGCTGAAGGTTATTATGCGGCCAAAAGTGCTTTTGAAATAAAATCCAACTTTAAGAAAAAGGTAAAAGCCCCAATAATAGACGCCGTATATAGCGTGCTTTATGAAAAGAAAAATGCGAAAAAGGTATTTGCTACGTTAACTGAAAAATTAGACTAAGCCCTTTCCAAAGAAAAATCTGAATGAATCTTTATCTCCTTATGAAGGGTATCCCTCCAATTACTAATGGTTTGCTCATCAGTTTTAAAAACTTTTTTAAAGTACTCAATAACTGCTTCTAAATACGTATCTATGCTGTCTATATCAAAATATAGCCTCCCTGTTCTTCTAATAAAGAAATCCATTGGGTTTTGGATCATTTCATAATTGATTCCAAATTCCAATTCCGCTAAAACAAGTTTTGTTGCCTTATCCAGTTCAGTTCCCTTTTTGTAATATTCCAATATCGTTTCTGTTTGGTGGCCATACGTAGTAACCAAAAACCAAGCTTCATGTTTTGTGAAACCTTCTTGCTCAATTAGGTCGTAAATAGTGGTAATATATTTTTTTACGTGTTTATATTTTTTAAAATTGGTATTGCCACATAGTGCTATTTTTTCGGTAAAACAGGGTTTTAGTTCAGTTTTATAATCAGTGGCCAATCTATCGGCAATTTTATCGACTACCCTTTCTGCCATTTTTCTATACCCTGTAAGCTTCCCACCTGCAATACTCACCAATCCGGTATCCGAAATGAAAATCTCGTCTTTCCTGGAAAGTTCAGAAGCAGATTTCCCCTCTTCGTGAATTAAGGGGCGTAATCCTGCCCATGAGGAAACGATATCATCCAACTCCAAATTAATATCAGGAAACATATTGTTAACTGCTGAAATCAAATAAATGGCATCAGCAAGATTGGTTTTCACATTATCCTTATCATCATTATAGTTAGTGTCCGTTGTACCTACATACGTAATTTTACCGCGTGGAATGGCAAACATCATTCGCCCATCAGGAATATCAAAATATACAGACTGCTTTACTGGTAGTTTTTCATAAGGAAAAACCAAATGAACTCCTTTAGTAAGATGTAACTGCTTCCCCTTTTTAGAGTTGTTAATCCCCCTTAGCTCATCTACCCATGGTCCGGCAGCACTTATAACATACTTTGATGAAATACTAAATTCCTCTCCGGATAATTCATCTTTTACCTTTACACCGGATACCTTTTCATTGGTATAAATGAAATTTGTGACTGCCGCGTAATTTAAGGCGCAAGCTCCAAAAAGTAAGCTAGTCTTAATATTTTCAATAGTCAAACGGGCGTCGTCCGTGCGATATTCCGCATAATACCCAGCACCCTTTAATATTTTTTTTGGCAACAATGGTTCCAGTTTTAAAGCCTCTTTCTTATCTAGCATTTTTCTTTGATCATCACCAGAAACCTGTGCAAGAATATCATATACCTTAAGGCCTATTGATGTAAGCCATTTACCATACGAACCATTTTCTATTAGGGGCAGCAACATTTTTTCTGGCAAGACCAAGTGCGGCGCCAATTTATGAACTATGGCCCTTTCCGAGCCAACTTCCTTAACCAACCAAAAATCAAACTGTTTCAAATATCTTAATCCACCATGAATTAGTTTGGTGGACTTGCTACTTGTACCAGAGGCAAAATCTCTCTTTTCTACCAAAGCTACTTTTAAACCTCTTGAAGCAGCATCAAGCGCAATACCAGCTCCCGTGATACCCCCGCCAATAACCACAAGGTCAAACTCATCATTACTGAGTCTAGATACGATTTTATGACGGTCTAGATTGGAAAATTTAATGTTTTGCATAACTTTCTTTCTATAGTTAAGATATCTACTTATAATAATGAAAATAGATAGTAACCCACTAAGTTTAGGTGAAATTGGCGGTGTGTTATTCCTCTTCCTCCCAACCTTTTGTGCGCTCAACGGCTTTTTGCCATTTTTTATACAGACGTTTTCTTCTGACGCGATCAAAACTTGGTTTAAAGATTCGGTTCATAGGCCTACTCTGATCTATGTCTGCCTGTGTCCATAAACCCACTTGTATTCCCGCCAAAAACGCCGCGCCCATTGCAGTTGATTCAATTACTTCTGGTCGATGCACTTCAGTATCCAAAATATTAGCCTGAAACTGCATTAGATAATTATTTGCACATGCGCCACCATCTACCTTCAAATTTTTTAATTGAATTCCGGAATCATCTTCCATCGCCTTTAAAATATCTTTTGTCTGGTACGCCAATGATTCTAAAGTCGCCTTTGCCAAATGTGCCTTACCAGTATCCCTAGTTAAGCCAAATATGGCACCACGGGCATACATATCCCAATAAGGCGCACCTAAACCCGCAAATGCAGGAACCACATAAACCGTACTGTCCTCTTTTACCGAATTGGCCAGCTCTTCTGTTTCCTTGGCATCATCAATTAACTCAAGACCATCCCGTAACCATTGTATCGCTGCACCTGCAATGAAAATACTACCTTCCAAGGCGTAATTCACTTTTCCATCAAGTCCATAGGCTATCGTGGTCAATAACCCATTTTTAGAAAATTGTGGTTTGTCACCAGTATTCATAAGCATAAAACAACCTGTTCCGTACGTATTTTTAGCCGTTCCTTTTTTAAAACATGCCTGACCAAAAAGAGCAGCCTGTTGATCGCCAGCAATACCGGTTATTGGTATTTTAACACCTTCTAATTCGTAATCCCCGAAATGATAAGCAGATGGTTTCACTTCTGGCAACATACTTTTAGGAATATCCAATGCGGATAACAGCCTGTCATCCCACTTTAGATTTACAATATCGTATAACATTGTCCTAGAGGCATTGGTATAATCCGTTAAATGGTTGCGGGTATCGGTCATGTTCCACAACAACCAAGTATCTATGGTCCCCATGAGTAAATCTCCTTTTTCTGCCTTTTCCCTTGCACCTTCAACATGGTCCAAAAGCCATTTGACCTTTGTACCAGAAAAATAGGAATCTATCACCAGACCAGTAGTTTTCTGAACATGTTCTGACAAGCCTTCCTTTTTAAGATGTTCACATATATTTGCGGTTCGCTTGTCTTGCCAAACAATGGCATTATAAATGGGTTCCCCAGAGTTTTTGTCCCAGACTACGGTTGTTTCACGTTGATTGGTTATTCCTATACCTTTTATGCTTGATGCTGAAACATTGGTTTCCTTAATTAATTGATGCAAAACTTCTAATTGGGAATCCATGATTTCTTTGGCATCATGCTCTACCCAACCCGATTTAGGAAATATTTGTTTAAACTCTTTCTGGACCATCCCTTTAATCTGCCCATCTTGATCCACCAACAAGGCCCTAGAGCTAGTTGTGCCTTGGTCTAATGCAATAATGAATTCACCCATATCTTTTTTTGAATAAAAGAACTTCTTGATACTATTAAAGTTCAATTCCTATTGAAAGATAGTGGGATTTATGGGTTTTACAAAGTAAATGGAAAGATCAATTTACTTGTTTGGAATAGGTTCCTTATTAAAAGCATATTCACGTTCTACCAAACAAATTCTTACATAATATTTGGTATACCAATCTTTCGCACCCTTTATTTGGGCAGCCAAATGATCAGCATTTTGTTTCCAATTGGCTATGGCTTCCAGGTTCTCCCAATAACTTACAGTAATTCCTATCTCCTCCCTCGCACTTTCAATACCTAGATATCCGGGTTGGGTTTTTGCCAATTCTTCCATTTTTATGGCCATTTCTGAGTAACCATTATCTGTAGTGTTTCGTACCGAGGTGAAGATTACAGCATAATAGGGTTTTTTCATGGTCAGGAAATAAATTCTTTCTCTAAAAAATAATCCACTATGGCCTCCTTCATCAAGATTGACTGCTCACCTGCCTTTAATGTGGGTAATTGCTCTTTTACCCTATAATGGGGCCATCCGTCTTCATCAAAAAAATCAAACTCATAATACCCGTATGGTTCTAATAACCTACAAATGGCAATATGCATTAAATCTAATTTGTCTTCTTTTTTATATCTCCTATGATATTGACCTAATTCCTGCACACCAACTAAATAAATCACGGCATCCAGTTCTAAAGTATCGCCATCTGCAAATTGGTTGGACAGTTTAGCAATCAACACTTCCCACCTTTTCTTTAATTCTAAATCCCTAGCCATAATATTTTAAAAATACATGCTTTGTTTTAATGGCACAAAGGTACTAATCAAAGTTCTATATTTGTGTAAAACACTTTTACAATGAGTTTTTTAGATATTATTTTAGGGCTTCTTTTACTTTGGGGGCTTTGGAAAGGTTTAAACAATGGTCTTTTTGTAGAGATTGCTTCTATTGTAGCTTTGGTGGCAGGAATTTATGGCGCTATTCACTTTTCGTATATAACTGGTGATTACCTCTCTAATAAAATGGAATGGAATGAAAGGAATATAAATCTCGCTGCTTTCATTATTACATTTATCATCATTGTTTTGGTTGTTAACCTAGCTGGTAAATTATTGACCAAAATTGCAGATTTTGCTATGCTCGGTCTATTGAACAAAATTGCAGGTGCTTTATTTGGCACTCTTAAAGTAACCGTTATTTTAGGGGCGCTTTTAATTTTTTTGGAACGAATGAACGAAAATCTTGGATTGCTCAGTGAAGCAACTTTAGAAGAGTCTACCTTATATCGACCTTTAAAAGAAATAGGCAACTTTGTTTTTGAAAGAGCACTGGAAGCCAAAAGGAAATACTAGGTTTTTTGGTGTCGTTGAAATGCCTAAAAATAAGATGATTGGTAAACTTTTTGCGATTATTTACTTTTCATCGAATAATACCTAGATTTTAAAGACCTCTAACCGTATTTTATTTAATATTACTGTGCCAATACCCCACATTGGTAGAGAACACAGAAACACCTATTTCTTACAGACCTACTTCCCTGCGCTGAGCGGCCTACTTACAAATAAGACACAATATGAAAATGAGATTGCTTTATGCGGTCCTGGTTTTGTTTGTAATGATATTTAATTCTTGTACAAGCGAAGCTTTGGAGGAAACCCCTATAATAGAGGCAGTGAATAATATTGCCCTAGAACAGGAACTTTTGGATATTGTAAATACACATCGTGTTTCATTGGAGCTTATTGACCTCGAGTTTAGTGATGTAGCCTATAAATATGCGAACAAGCATACCGATTACATGATTGCCAAAGGAAGTATAAGCCACGATAATTTTAGCTCTCGGGCTTCTAATATACATTCTGAGGCAGTGGTTGAAATGGTGGCAGAAAATGTGGCTAAGGATTATGACACGGCAACCGAAGCATTTAATGGTTGGTATAATAGCTCTAGTCACAAGAAAACAATGGAAGGGGATTTTACCCATACTGCAGTAAGTGTAAAACAAGATGAACGTGGCAATTATTATTTTACACAATTATTTTACAAGAAATAACCATTCATCTATCATTATTTACCATCGGTCTATAGTGACATTTTTGAATACTCGATGTCTGGTTTTTTTTAAAGGATTATCAGTGTGATTTTATTTAACCGGTTACTTTTCATCGATTAAAAACAAGTACACTTCATCGATAAAAGCCTAAAAACACTAATGTTACCGCTTAACGATTTTATTAGTTGCGTGGTAGATATTTTTCTTTTGAATCATGCCTGTCCCAATACTTTTGCCTTGAACAAATTGAAAAATTTCCCCAACGCATGAAAAATAAATTTATAATTATTGGACTCGCCCTTGGTATTTTAAGTTCTTGTTCCAAATATGAATCTGATTCTTTATACCAGGAAGAACTTAATGGTGTAAACCAAGAGACTACCTTATTTTCATCTGACAAACATTCTGTTATAGAAAATGAATTATTTACTCTCGTAAATGATTATAGAATTAGTATTGGTTTGAACGCTTTGGAGTTTGACTCTGTTACTTATTATTATGCGGGTGAACACACAAACTATATGATATCCAAAGGCGTTATGAGTCATGACAATTTTAATGAACGTGCTTCTAAGATAGCAAACCGCACAGGGGCCGAAATTGTGGCAGAAAATGTGGCAAGAAATTATGAAACCATGCAGGAAATTTTAGATGGATGGCTTAGTAGCCCTAGTCACAAGAAAAACTTAGAAGGCAATTACGACTATTCTGCCATAAACATAAAACCAGATGCCAATGGCAACCTGTATGTTACACATATGTTTTTTAAATAATATTTCTCAAGTATAAATTAAAAAGCCTTTGGAGATCAAAGGCTTTTTTTATTTCTCCCTTTTTAGGTATTGGAGCTAGGTTTTTATAACTTTCAATAAAGTTTTTATATGAGTATTAAAGCACCATTTAACTTAAACAAGTGGTTAGAAGCTAACAGGGATAACCTAAAACCACCGGTAGGCAATAAAAATTTATACAAAGAATCGGAAGATTACATTGTTATGGTCGTTGCTGGGCCAAATGCAAGAAAAGATTACCACTATAACGAAACAGAAGAACTATTTTATCAATTAGAAGGCACTATTGAAGTCCATATTCAAGAAAATGGTAAAAAAAGAACCATGGAATTAGGGCCCGGCGACATGTATTTACACCCAGCAAAAATTCCACACTCCCCAGTTAGGCATAAAGGGTCAATTGGTTTGGTAATTGAACGCAAAAGATCCCATATGAAAGTAGATGATGGTTTACTTTGGTTCTGTGATCATTGCAACCATAAGCTCTATGAGGTATATTTTACTTTAAATGATATTGAAAAGGATTTCTTAGCGCATTTTAAACATTTTTATGGATCTAAGAAACTTAGAACTTGTGCCAATTGTGGGACAGTTATGCCAGTAGACGAACGTTTTGTAAAAGAAGAGTAAATGTCCTATTTAATTAAGGCTTTAATAACACTGGTCATTGCCTTGCACGTATACTTCATGTGGTTTGAAATGTTTGCATGGCCCACCAAAGGGCCAAAGATTTTTAAAAATTTTCCCAAAGATATGTTTACCCCCACAAAAAATATGGCGGCCAACCAAGGACTTTATAACGGGTTTCTTGCTGCCGGGCTTATTTGGACATTTTTTATCAGCAATGAGATATGGAAAGATAATATCTCTTTATTTTTTTTAGGCTGTATTTCTGTTGCCGGTATTTATGGGGCAATAAGTGTGTCAAAAAAAATATTTTTCATTCAGGGTATGCCCGCTCTACTTGCCATTATTTTAATACTTTTAAAATAAACAGCACATAAAAATATCAGTCTAAGAACACTCTTATTATAAGTTTCTTTATTTGTAAATTTGAAAATATTTAACAATTAATATTATTAAAGTTATAAAAATGTCAAAAATAAAAACTGATTTTGGAATCGATGAGGCCTTGTTCGCCCTTGGTATTCAAAATTTGAACGATGGAAGCTCTACTGGTTCCAATAATTTTTCTTCGGGAGAAACTATTGAATCCTATTCCCCGGTTGATGGATCACTTATTGCCAAGGTAAAAACGACTTCAAAAAATGATTATGACAAAGTAATTGATGTTGCTTCTGAGGCGTTTAAAACCTGGCGATTAAAGCCGGCCCCACAACGTGGGGAAATAGTGCGCCAATTTGGCAATAAATTAAGGGAACTTAAAGAACCTCTTGGCAAATTGGTTTCCTATGAAATGGGCAAAAGTTACCAAGAAGGTTTGGGCGAGGTACAGGAAATGATAGATATATGTGATTTTGCTGTTGGTCTATCGAGACAATTACACGGTCTTACCATGCACTCAGAAAGGCCTGGACATAGAATGTATGAACAATATCATTCCTTAGGTATTATAGGAATCATTTCTGCCTTTAACTTTCCCGTAGCTGTTTGGGCCTGGAATACAGCTTTAGCATGGATCTGTGGTGATGTCTGTGTTTGGAAACCTTCCGAAAAAACACCCCTATGTGGTGTTGCTTGCCAAAATATTGCTGCCTCAGTATTTAAGGCCAATAATTTACCTGAAGGAATTTCATCAATGATCAATGGTAATTATAAAGTTGGAGAAATGATGACCAACGATGTCCGCATTCCTTTAGTTTCGGCAACGGGATCCATTCGTATGGGAAAAATTGTAGCACAAGCCGTTGCGGCCAGATTAGGCAAATCACTTTTAGAACTCGGAGGAAACAATGCCATTATAGTTACTCCCAATGCAGATATAAAAATGACCGTGATTGGTGCGGTATTCGGAGCTGTAGGCACGGCAGGTCAGCGCTGTACGTCTACCCGTAGGCTTATCATACACGAATCTATCTACAACAAGGTAAAGGATGCTTTGGTAGCCGCTTACAAACAATTACGAGTGGGCAATCCTTTGGATGAAAATAACCATGTTGGCCCTTTGATCGACACTGATGCAGTTGCCAACTACAATAAGGCCTTGAAAAAAGTAGTCGCAGAAGGTGGAAAAATTCTCGTACCTGGCGGCATTTTAGATGGAAAAGGTTATGAAAGCGGATGTTATGTAAAACCGGCTATTGCAGAAGCGGATAACAACTTTGAAATTGTACAACATGAAACTTTTGCACCAGTTCTTTATCTACTGAAATATAGTGGAGAGGTTGAAAATGCAATAGCGATTCAAAACGGTGTTGTTCAAGGGCTATCATCTGCTATAATGACCAGCAACTTGCGTGAGGCGGAACAATTTTTATCCGTTGTAGGAAGTGATTGCGGTATTGCCAATGTAAATATAGGAACATCGGGAGCGGAAATTGGAGGTGCTTTTGGTGGTGAAAAAGAGACAGGTGGAGGCCGTGAAAGTGGATCAGATGCTTGGAAAATATATATGAGAAGACAAACAAATACTATTAACTATACAACCGAACTACCATTGGCCCAAGGTATCAAGTTCGATTTATAAACATAGCATGTACAAAAAAGCCGCATAGCACAATTTTCTTGTTACGCGGCTTTTTGATTTTGAGGATTATTACTCCAACTTCCTTGCATCAGTGTTTGTATTCCCAGTATAACTACCATGCAGCAAAACTTTAACAGCTTTACCACTTTCTTTTTTATTGTTCTCATAGTGCTCAATTGTCATAATCAAGATATTTAATGTAACAGCGAAAAAATAGAGTGTTGTATAAAATGCTCAAAATATTGTATAACTGGAATGCTATAAAATGAAAAAACTCCATAACCAAATAATGGAACGGAGTTTGATCATAAAACCAACTAACTCAAATAATCTTACGGAACCCTATTTCAATGCCGGATCTTCGTCGGGAGAAATAGGGCCTATTATTTTTGCACCTACAAGTTCCACAATTTTACGATTGATAAAAACAAGAATTACATCCATTATATATTAAAATGTACAAATGGAACCATACCATGTATAATTGGAATAAATCCTTAATCCCTGATTGCTAGCAATTAGGCCTTTTTATTTTCTAAAATTTTAAGATATTTTTAATACATTGTAGGTGAAACACCAAACCACCACAAACCATGTCAAAAACAACAACAAATCTACTACTGATGCTCATTACTATTGTAGCTGGCACGTATTTTTATATTACGAGTTGTAGTGAATGTTTAAGTAAGGTGGAAGAGGCAACGAACAATGTTGAAGGTCATACAGATGATAAAAAAATCTCCAAAACCAATATGAATCTTGGTTTGGCCAGGGCCAATTTTGCCAAAAACTATCGTATTAGAAATGGTATTTCCGACACCCGGATAAATACCTCATCCAAAGGAGAAATAGAACCGATAGAAAGCAATGCCACTGAAGAAGGTACATCAAAAAATAGTACAACCATAGTTACCCTTAATAAATAAAAACAACAAAACATGAATTTTGAAAATATGAACATTTGGTGCTGGTTAATTCCGTTATTGGTTGGAGCAATATGTGGAATTTTAGGTTATTTAATTGGTAAAACCCGCAGTGGTGACTTTGTTACTGACAATTCAGATGAATTAAAAATCTTACAGGACAAAAACGCTACCCTTCAGGCAGATTTAGAAGCCTGCAATAAAAAAAATAGTTACAGTGCAGGTTCTGGTGCCAGTCCTAGTGCCTCGGCGGATTCTCTTACCACTGGTGACGAAGTGGCTTCTATACCTTTTGATGTCGCTGCCGCAAAAACTGCCTTGGGCAAAACAATTAAACAAGATGATTTAAAGGTGATAGAGGGTATTGGCCCTAAAATAGAGGGAATGTTTAAAGACGCGGGTATTAAAACTTGGAAAGCGCTTTCCGATGCCTCCGTAGCTGAATGCCAAAGAGTATTGGATGGTGGAGGTAAACGTTATCGGATACACGATCCAGCTTCATGGCCAATGCAGGCTAAAATGTGTTACGAAGGTAAATGGGCAGAATTATCCCAATGGCAAAATCAGCATAAACATGGAAAATTATAATAATCAACTAATCAAACCAAAAACCCCAACAATTGCTCGTTGGGGTTTTTTTTATTATTCTCTGTTTTAATGTTAAAGTGCTCCGTTAGCCTCAACCCATTTAAAATGATATTGATCTTCAGGAAATTTCATTCGTTCAGAGATTCTTTCCAACCTTGCGGGAAGGTTCATTAAATAATCTCTTGCCTTTTCAGCCTCTTCGTTCAAAGACCTAACGGAATCCAACTCCCAATACGCATTAAGCTTCCTTAAAATATCAACATAATCTTGTGCAGTATAAACACCTAAGCGTTGTGCACAATTTGAAAAATTCTCAAATGCCGTTCCTATTGTTCCTCCAGACTCTCTTAGAAAATGTGCTGGCATTACAATTTTTTTCTTCATCATGTCTGCAAAGGCCAACATCATTCCAGATGGATCTTCACCAAAAATGGTCTTCACGAATTCGCGGTAAGCCAAATGATGCCTCATTTCATCACCAGCAATTATCGTACACATTTTACCCAATAAGGCATTACCCTTTTTCTTGGCCATCTGTCCCACTCTTTTGTGAGATATGTTGGTGGCTAGTTCTTGGAAAGAAGTATACACAAAATTCTTATAAGGATCGCGGTCTGTACCAATATCAAAACCATCAGATATTAAATGCTGTGTAGTAATCTCAACTTCTTTCATATTTACCCTACCAGATAAATACAAATATTTGTTTAGGACATCCCCATGCCTGTTTTCTTCACCTGTCCATGCACGCACCCATTTTGCCCAACCGTTGGTCTTATAATCTCCATGTTGATCAATTCCAACCACATCCATTAACCAAGATTCATACGTTGGCAAAGCTTCCTCTGTTATGGTATCGGCCACCATGGTAACCCAAAAATCATATCCCAAATCTTTTGACTCTTCCCGTAGATCCTTAACTTTTTCTAAAAAACCATCCTGTTCAGAATCTGGTAAGAAATCAGAAGGTTGCCATATTTTCTCCACAGGAATAAGAAAAGAATCCATAAAGCCTTCAACTTTCGGCTCTAAGGCCTGCATCACTTCCAGTCTTATGTTTTTTTCAGCCATAATATCATTTTTAACAAAGATCGTCAATTAATTATGGAATAAATACTTAATTGTGTTCCTTTTTTTTAATTTCTGCCCCTTTCATTTGGATATAATGTAAAAATAGGGTCGCTCTGCCAGAACTCTTTGGTGTCAATATCAAAAGCAGTCAAAGGGCCTTTAAAAGCAGCGCCAGTATCAATGTTCCAAACATTGGCAACATTTTGAGGTGTTGTTTTCCCTATGCGGGTTACAGGAGTATGGCCAATATAAATCTCATGATAGTTAACCAGTCTTTTCGGATATTTTATATGGTCTTGGCTTAAATTTGGGTCTATTGAAAGAGCCAGTTCCCATAAGGTACGGTCCCAATAAAAGGTCTTGGTAAAGTATTCAAAATCTATCCCTTTTAGGTTTGTGAACCCGGCGTGCAAAAACAACCTATTATTTTTATCCAAATAGGTGTTTTGAAGATTTTCATAAAAATGCAAATGCCTTTCTAAAGTCTTTTTAGATGCTTTTACATAGGAATTCATGGTAGCCTCACCCCCATGTTGAAACCAAGTAGGGTTATCCTGTTTCGTAGTCAACCAATCATAACAAAGTTCGTCATGGTTTCCCCTAATAAGGATACAATTTTGTTGACTGGAAAGTTCAATTAAAAAATCCACAGTTTCTACGGCATCACTCCATCCATCTACATAATCACCTAGAAAAATTAAAGTATCGTCCTTGGTAACCGAAGCCTTTTTAAGCAATTGCTGTAACCCTTTTAAACCAGCATGTATGTCCCCTATTACTAGTGTTCTATTCTCAGTCATTTTGCAAAAATGGCAATAAGTCCTATGATTACAAGGATTAGTATGACTAAAAAGAAAATTTTCCAAAAGGAATAGGGCCTTTTACCACTTATAACCCCAGTTTGCCCATTAATATAAAGGCTGTATTCCCGGCCATTGTACCTGTAAGCACTAAGGTAAACAGGCAGTAAAATATGCTTAAATGTTTCATCGGTGAGTTTAATGTCTGCGTTGGCCACACGTTGTGTATCGCCTCCAATATCGCGTCTAATCCAATTATAAGCAATGTTCTTGGCTTCCTGAAAAGATGCGTGGTGACCATCTTTAAGGGAAATGGTATACTTTTCGGTCACAAAACCAGATAGATACTTTGTATTGAAACCAACCAAATCTTTAAGGTTCCAATATGAAATTTCCGATGGAATATCCCTTCTTTTTTTCTTTGATGCATTGATTAAAATATCATCCACAAAACCACTAACATCACCAGAAGCATAGGACCACCTTGTTTTTCTTACCTGTCTTGTTCTTTTTCCCTTATTGCTATTATACGTCTGTGTTTCGAAATAATAATCCCCCCGTTGGCCTTGGTAGGATGCAAAGAGTTTAGCGTCAAAAGTCCAAAATGGGACATATAAGCCATGAATGCCTTCTGGGTCAAGGGCAGCCCTTTTTAGTTTATTTGGCGCAAACCAAAGTTTTTTCACCCAGTGCTTAAAAACACTTCTGGCTTTGTTGGTATCTAACTGAAAAGGCACCAAAGCTCCAGGCACGATCCATCCTTCTACCTCCTCATCTTCACGAATAAGAGGCTCGCCGCAATAAACACAACCTAATGATTTAAAATTTTCCTCTACATGCTGATTGGCACCACAATTTTTACAATGCAGCAAAGTGATTGTTTCTGTGTATGCATTTTCGCCAACAACTTTTAGGTAATGCGCCAACTCCAATTCTTCAAAACTACTTTTAGATTGCTCTATAAATTCCTCGTAACCACAGTACTCGCAAACTAATTGATGCGATCCTGGTTTAAACTTTAATTCTGCACCGCAATTGGCACATGCCTTTTTGTGTTCCGATTTTTGAATTTCATCCATAAAAGTGATTTCCACTTTACTATTGTGCGAAAAATTGGTATGCCCTAATATTAGATTATGCGTTTGGCAAAGGTGGAGGCGTACTACCTCCTAGAAATGATTTTAATTCTTCTATCTCCTTTAAACTTGCCCAATTGGCCATGCCTTGTTTCCAAATTAAAGAGTCCCTGTTAACCGTTCTATTGGCAAAAAGTTCTTTCAATTTATCAAAAGTTACCGGCCCCATTTGTTGTCCGTTTACTGCATAATAATAACTTACCGAAACCGGTATTGGTGGTGGGGTAGCCTCAACAGGTTGTTGGATTCCGCCAAAAGGCTGAGTGGTTTGTTGACCCATTATATTACCCATCTGTTGCGCCAAAACAAACCCCATTCCCATTCCCATTCCTGCGCCTGCAGTACCACCTTCATTCATTGCTGCGGCCTCCATGGCTTTGGCTGCCTTAAATTGGGACAGTTTCGTCATATCTAATTTATCTAAACGGCTATACTCAAAAATTTCCTTCTTAAGTTCCTCTGGCATGGAAACATTCTCTATATAAAATTTTTCCAGTTCTATCCCCACGCGACCAAATTCAGGTTGCATAACCATCTGGCATGTTTCAGATAGTTCACTAGTATTGGCGGCATATAGTTCTATAGGTAAGTTGGCCTCCCCAACGGTATCCGTAAAACGAGTAACTATGAGGCTTTTTAAATGTTCATTTACTTCATAATTCGTAAAATTACCGTCTGTACCAACTACATCAATGATGAATTTTCCCGCATCCTGTATTCTAAAACTATATGTGCCAAAAGCACGTATTTCTACTAGTCCAAATCGCTCGTCACTTAACATAAAAGGGTTTTTGGTTCCCCATTTCTCATCAGTGAACAATCTAGTGTTTACAAAATAAACCTCTGCCTTAAATGGACTGTCAAAGCCATATTTCCAACCCTTCAAAGTTGTCAAGATGGGAAGGTTTTTGGTACTTAAGGTGTACGTGCCCGGTGTAAACACATCTGCCAGCTGACCTTCATTAACAAAAACAGCGGTCTGTCCTTCCCTAACAATTAATTGGGCATTGTTCTTTATTTCATTTTGATAGCGTTCAAACCTATGTACTATAGTATCGTTTGTTGTATCCAACCATTCTATAATGTCTATAAACTCGTGGCTCAACTTCTTTTTTATTTCGTCGAAAATGCTCATTTTCAATAGTTTTTATAATTGCGACAAAAAAGGTAGCAAATAGATGTGAGCCAACAAAAATTTACCTTAACCAATCCTAATTAATGCGTTTTAATATTGCTTTATAGGATTTGGTTTAACTTTGCAATACGTAACTATTCTGAATAATTTAATTATTAATTATAATTTCTATTTACCTTAGAATTTGAAAATTCCATAACTATTTATGAAAAAGGTTTTTTGCATTGGCGAACTGCTGATAGATTTTGTTGCCGAAAATCAAGGCAAGGATTTATCAAAAGCAAAAGAATTCACTAAAAAAGCGGGTGGCGCACCAGCAAATGTTGCTTGCGCTATAAGTAAATTAGAAGGAAAAGGAGTTTTTATAGGTTGCGTTGGTGATGATCCTTTTGGCAAATTTTTATTGGATATTCTTGAAAACGCCCATGTTGATATTTCCCTTGCCCAAAAATCTGAAACATTTACCACATTGGCCTTTGTTTCTATAGATGAAGATGGCGAAAGAGACTTTGTTTTTAGCAGAGGTGCGGACAAGGAGTTGGCTTATGATTCATCTATCAAATATAACTTCAAAGACAATATTATTCATTTTGGCGCGGCAACAGCAATGTTGGGCGGTAAGTTGGAGGATGCCTACAACCGCTATTTTTTTGATGCCCTCACCCAAAATTCCTTTATAAGCTTTGATCCTAATTTCAGGATTGATCTTTGGAAGAACAAAGAAGATATATTTATTAAAAAATGTATGCCCTTTGTTGAAAAAGCGCACTTATGTAAATTTAGTCTTGAGGAAGCACAATTACTTTCAGGCAAAATAGGTGTAAAGGAAGCATGTGATTTTTTACATGGGGTAGGTGCAAAAATTATTGTTATTACATTAGGAAGCGAAGGTACTTGGTTAAGTACCAATAGTTTTCAAAAAACAATTCCAAGTATCAGTGTTAAGCCGGTTGACACTACTGGCGCCGGTGATGCTTTTATAGGTTGTTTGCTAAACCAAATTTCTACAAAAACAAACTTGGAAATTACCCTACAGAATGAGGATTTATTAACCAATATGGTTGCTACAGCAAACAAGGCCGGTGCCATTACCACAACTAACTTTGGCGCTATTGAATCTTTGCCAAATCTAGAACAGTTAGCGCTTTAATATGAACCAAGCGGCATTACATAGTTTATTATTTTCTAAAAATACCAGTAAAGGCCCAAATAAGCTCAAGGAGTTATTTGATCTAAGGCTAGCTACAAACCTATCTTTAATAAGTTCCTTGTTCTTTTCACTGTATCCAGAAAAGGAAGACAAAGAATATTTTTATCTATTACTAGAAAAATTAGAAGTACTATTTGGGGAACGTTCCAGTGAACTTAAGAAACTAGATTTAGAACGGTTAAAAGCAGGTAACTGGTATCAAAGCGAGCAATTGGTAGGTATGCAATTGTATGTAGATCGTTTTAACCAAAACCTTAAAGGGCTACAGGAAAAAATTCCCTATTTCGAAGATTTAGGCATTAATTTTTTACACCTAATGCCTATAACCACAAGACCTTCTGGAGAAAATGATGGTGGCTATGCGGTAAACAGCTATCATGAAATTGATGCTAAATATGGGACTAAAGAGGATTTTGTTGAGTTTACAAAAAAAGCACGATCCACTAATATGACCCTAATGTTGGATTTTGTGGTAAACCATACATCCGACGAATTTGAATGGGCTAAAAAAGCTATTGCCGGCGATAAAAAATACCAAAGGTATTATTACACCTATTCAGATAGGCAAATTCCTAACGAATTTGAAAAAACGATGCCTGAGATCTTTCCAGAATCTGCCCCTGGCAGCTTTACCTATAATGAGAAAATGGAAAGATGGGTAATGACCGCCTTTAACCATTACCAGTGGGACCTCAATTATACCAATCCTGAGGTGTTTATTGAAATGCTGGGCAATTTGGTGAAATTAGCCAATATGGGAGTTGATGTAATTCGTTTTGACGCCTTGGCTTTCCTATGGAAAAAAATAGGTACTAATTCCCAAAATTTACCTGAAGCACATCAACTTATATCTCTCTTTAGAATGTGTCTTCAAGTAGTTGCCCCTGGAGTTATTTTATTGGCAGAAGCGATTGTAGACCCTAGGAATATTTTAAAATATTTTGGGGAAAACCAATTAGAGGGCAACGAATGCGAAATAGCTTATAATGCCTCTTTAATGGCCTTATTATGGAATTCCATCGCCACAAAAAAAACATCCCTCTTACAAAAGAGTCTTTTAGAAATTCCAACCAAGCCTATAGATGCCACTTGGATCAATTATATAAGGTGCCATGACGATATTGGATTAGGTTATGATGATGATTTTATTAGAGCCATGGGTTGGTCTCCCTTGCAACACAGAAAATTTCTTCTTGATTACTATTGTAGAAATTTGGATTGGTCACCTGCAAAAGGCTTGATGTTCATGTACAACCCTAAAAATGGAGACGGCAGAATTACGGGCAGCGCAGCATCTCTATTGGGATTGGAAAAAGCTTTGGATCAAAAAGATGAGAAAAAAATAGAAGAATCCATCGCTAAGATTTTAATGCTCCATGGTATAATTTTGGCTTATGGCGGCATACCATTAATTTACGCTGGAGACGAGATTGGAACGTTGAACGATTATTCATTTAGAGATACCTTGGCACATAGAAATGACAGCCGATGGGTAAACCGTCCATTACAGGATTGGGAAGCTATTTCAAAATTGAACAATACCAAAAACCATCAATCCACAATTTTCAACGGGCTTAAAAAACTGATTGGTTTACGTAAAAACCTTCCTGTTTTTGCAGACACTAATAATCTTGTTTTACATCCCAGCCCCAACCCACATCTTCTAGTTTTTGAACGCAAAAACGCTGAGTCTAGGGTTTGGATACTTTCTAATTTTGACGATACGGTACAGTCCATACATGTTTCTTGGTTGTTCAGTATCGGTATTTTTCCTGAGAATAATTTAAAAGACAGTATACGTGGCGAATCGCTTATTTTAGATAAATCATTATTAAAGCTAAATCCATTCCAACAAATGTGGGTTATAGAAAATTAGTTATAACGAACCTTTCTAAGGATTCTTAACCCTTCTTTCAAGGAATTATAAATCTCTGGGTAGCCTTTTTTTACAATTGGCCTTGCCATTTCCATCTGTTCTTTGGCTTCTTCAAAACCATTAATATAGCAAATTAGATAGGTATCCGGCAAATGTAGCAAGTCCTCTGCTTCAGAAGGTTTTAAAGGAATATTGTTTCTAAGTTTAGATAATAGGCTATTGTTGGTGTTGTAAACATGAAATAAGGTTTTTTTATCATAAAGTGGCGGTTCAAATACCAAATCTGTTTGTATTTGGTACGTCCCGTTTTCCTTAAAAGTAATTACCAATTCTTCTAAGGGATAATATTTTTGTTTATTTCCAAGACCTAGTTTCACATATTCCATGGTAGTAAAAGAATGCTCATCATAACTAATGGTAACCTCATCTAGGTTTGAGTAGAATAGTTTAACCTGCTCATTAATTAGTTCTATATCTACCCTGTAATAATACGTATGCCCTTTAACCTGTTTTCTATTGCCCGCCCAACACACTACAAACTGTTCTTTAAAAACTTTGTAATGACTTTCCAAATCTTTATGGCGATGGTTCAAGAAATCTATAACACCATCTAAGGTCAATTTTATATTATTGCGGGCATGTTGTTCTATGGTTGCAACAATATTGGAATTCACATCCTTAAGTTCAATATTATAAGCTTTGGGTAAACTTATACTTCCTTCCCTAAAGAATACAGAACCCCCATAATACTTCCATATATTCTTTCGTAAAGAACAGACCTTTCCGTTTGATTTTATTGTGACCAGACCAACTACCTTTCCTTCTGGCAGATGTGGAAAAGGAATATTTTCATACGATATTAATGGTGGGTTGTCCAAATAGGCATTAACAAGGTTTTGAATCTTACTGTCATCAAAAAAGTCGACCCCTATAATTTGATTATCCTCATCTTCGACCCCTATTACGATAAAGGAATTATTATTGGGATTACTGTTGGCCAACGCGCAAACATGCTTTAAAAATTTGCCTTTACCCTCTTTTTCTCCAATAGCTATAAAACGCTTCTTGTCATAAAAACTATTCTCATCGTTGTGGGCGAGCAAGTTTTTTACTAGAAGACGTTTATTGATCATAGATTTTTATTGACAATTGTGGAAGAAGCTTGTGCTGTGGACATCACCACTAGGTCGGCAATATTAACATGGTAAGGCCTTGTCACCACAAAATAAATAATGTCCGCTATATCCTCTGCAACAAGAGGTTGAAATCCTTTATATACAGTGGCTGCACGAGCATCATCCCCTTTAAAACGTACTTTACTAAATTCTGTTTCTACCAAACCTGGGTTAACTGCCCCTACCCTAATCCCATATTGATTTAAATCTATTCGCATGCCTTGATTAATAGCATCTACCGCATGTTTACTTGCACAATACACATTTCCTTTTGGATATACTTCTTTGCCCGCTGTAGAACCAATATTAATAATATGCCCTTCCTTACGCTCTATCATCTGTGGAAGAATAGCCTTTGAAACATATAATAACCCTTTTACATTAATGTCTAGCATAGCGTCCCAATCTTCCAAACTACCTTCTTCTATTGGGTCTAATCCGTGTGCATTACCAGCATTGTTTATGAGAATATCAATTTTAGAAAATGCATCAGGGAGTAATGCGATGGCATCAAAAACTGCATTTTTATCCCTAACGTCAAAATTTAAGGTATGAACTTTTACTTGTTTTCCTATCTGTGTTTTAAGTTCTTGCAACCTTTCCTCACGCCTACCACAAAGTATTAAATTTATGTCATTTTGTGCAAATAAGATTGCTGTTGCCTTACCTATACCGCTTGTAGCTCCAGTAATAAATGCTGTTTTACCCATACCTATATTTTTAAGGGACTTCGTGCCCATTACCCGCTTCCAACATTAAAAACCAATCTTCCAATTCCATTTCCAAACCAACTGCCTTCATGGCCAATTCCAATCTTTTTGGTGTTGCTGTACCCACCACAGGGTATACTTTACTGGGATGCTTTAAGATCCATGCCAATAGCAACTGATCTTCTGTAAGCTCATATTTATAGCAAAGTTGATCCAATACCTTTTTAATGCGTTTGGTTTGTGAGGTGATTTCCCTAAAATAAGCACCTAATGGACTCCATGACATCGCCAAACGATCATTGGTCAAGCAATCATCTAATGTACCATCATACATTACATTATTTGTCGTTAAGGAGTATTCCACTTGGTTTGCCTGTACGGGAACTTCTTTTTCAACTAAGGCAATTTGGGAAGGCGAAAAATTAGAAACTCCAAATCCCCTTATTTTACCATCCTTTTTAAGTTGTAAAATAGCCTCTGCAATTTCATCTGGGTGCATTAAAGGGCTTGGTCTATGTAAAAGTAAAAGGTCCAAATAATCGGTTTTCAGCATTTTTAATGATCTCTCAACAGACCAAATAATATAGTCCTTCCCATAATCGTAATGTTTTACTTTATTTTCCCTGGTCGCTGTCTTAAACTGAATGCCACATTTGCTAATTAGCTGTATGTCTTTACGTTGTATGCCACTTTTAGCGAAAGCTACACCAAACTGTTCTTCATTGGTATAGTCGCCATATATATCCGCATGGTCAAATGTGGTTATGTTATTTTCCAAACAGTGATTTATTAAAGCAATCATTTTTTCTGTGGAAAGTTTTTTCCCCCAATTGCCCCATGTCATGGTTCCCGCAATTATTCTGGAATAGTTGGTTGTATAGCTCATAGCCTGTGAAATTAAAAAGAAATCCCTTAAATACTTCATAAAAATAAGGGGTTTTCGGTATTTTTAACCAATCGTTAACAGCTACTCAATGAATTAATTTTCAATTTGCACAACTGTTAAACAATAAGCCTTACATTACCAAAAATATTATCATATTAGATGGAAGAAAATACAACGGTTGACATTAGTGCCGTAAATGAGAAGATAGCCGAAGAAAGTGCATTTATAGATTTGCTTGTCCTAGAAATGAACAAAGTTATTGTTGGACAAAAGCACATGGTTGAGCGATTGCTTATTGGTCTTTTGGGTCAGGGACATATTTTGTTGGAGGGTGTTCCAGGACTTGCTAAAACTTTAGCGATAAACACTTTGGCAAAAGCCGTAAAAGGTAGTTTTAGCAGAATACAGTTCACTCCAGACCTTTTACCTGCAGATGTTGTCGGCACATTGATCTATAACATGAAGGAGAACGATTTTTCTATTAAGAAAGGTCCCATTTTTGCCAATTTTGTCCTTGCCGATGAGATTAACAGGGCGCCGGCCAAGGTACAGTCCGCCTTGTTGGAAGCCATGCAGGAAAAACAAGTTACCATTGGGGATGAGACCTTTATCTTAGACAAACCATTCTTGGTAATGGCAACGCAAAACCCGGTAGAGCAAGAAGGAACATATCCACTGCCTGAAGCACAGGTAGACCGTTTTATGCTTAAAACAGTTATTGATTATCCTAAAATGAACGAGGAGCAACTGATTATGCGCCAAAATCTTTTAGGTGCTTATGAGGAGGTAAAACCAGTGGTTAGCTTAAAACAGATACTTAGTGCCCAAAAGGCCGTTCGTGACGTATACATGGATGAAAAAATAGAAAAATACATATTGGATATCATTTTTGCTACCAGATATCCAGAAAAATATAATCTTGAAAACCTAAAACCCTTAATAAGTTTTGGCGCCTCCCCCAGGGGAAGTATCAACTTGGGCGTGGCCGCAAAATGCTACGCCTTTATTAAAAGAAGGGGATACGTGGTGCCAGAAGATGTTAGGGCGGTAGTGCATGATGTATTGCGACACAGAATAGGCATTACCTATGAAGCGGAAGCGGAAAATATTACTTCAGAAGAAATCATCAATAAAATTGTTAACGAGATTGAAGTACCTTAAATCAGTTCACAGTTATAAGTAAACAGTCCCGTGTTTGTTACGACAAGCCAATGTTCTTCAGCTGATTACTCATTTTTAATTACTGGTTACTGAAAAAAGATGGATACCAAGGAACTACTTAAAAAAGTACGTAAAATAGAGATTAAGACGAGACGTCTTTCCGACCATATTTTTGGCGGGGAATACCATTCTACATTTAAAGGTAGGGGTATGACCTTTAGCGAAGTTCGACAGTATCAATTTGGGGATGATGTACGAAGTATCGATTGGAATGTAACCGCAAGATATAATGAGCCCTATGTAAAGGTCTTTGAGGAAGAACGGGAACTAACGATGATGTTAATGGTAGATGTAAGTGGTTCTGAGCTTTTTGGAACAACCAATCAATTTAAGAACGAAATACTTACAGAGATCTCCGCTACATTAGCCTTTAGTGCGTTACAGAACAATGATAAGGTAGGTTTAATTTTGTTTTCTGACCAAGTAGAGCTTTTCATTCCTCCAAAAAAAGGAAAAACCCATGTGTTAAGAATTATTAGGGAACTACTGGAGTTTAAACCTACTAGCACAAAAACAGATATTGCTGAGGCCTTAAAATACCTCACTAACGTCATGAAAAAGAAAGCTATTGTATTTGTGCTTTCAGATTTTATTGCGTCAGATTACGAAAGAACCTTGAAAATTACGGGAAACAAGCACGACGTTACGGGAATTAGGGTATATGATAAAAGGGAGGAAAGTATTCCAAACCTTGGTATGGTACAAATGGCAGACTCAGAAACCGGCAGCATTAAATTGATCAATACCCAATCTAAAAAAGTACGTAATTCATATGCAGAATTTCATAGGGACCGTGTAAATTATTTCAAGGAAACCTTTACAAAATCTGGCTGTGGCGTTTTAGACTGTAGGGTTGATGAGAGTTATGTCCGCAAATTATTAGGTTATTTTAAAAGAAGGGGTTAATGCAGGGAAAAGATAACAGGATACAAATATTACATTGGAAATTAAGCACCTTATCTTGGTTTGCCTTATTTCTTTTGATGTTTGGTTTTGATGGTTTTTCACAAACAAGACCAGACATTATTACTGCGGTAGATACTACATACATTAAAATTGGCGAGCAAATACAATGGAAGGTTTCCGTGATGGATATTGATTCTACGGATCAGGTAATTTTTCCTGAGGGCCAAACATTTTCTCCTTTAGAAACCGTTAAAGCTTTTGCCACGGATACAACTCGAAAAAATGATAGGCTTACCCTTCAAAAAATATATGCGCTAACACAATTTGATTCCGGTTCTTATAAACTACCCTCCCAACGTATTGAAATCAACGGAAATGGCTTCATGACAGATTCTATGGTAATTAACGTAGAAACCATCCCCGTTGATACCATTGCCCAGAAAATGTATGAGATCAAACCGCTAATAGTAGTCGAAAAAAGTAATACAGACTGGTGGAAGTATCTTTTGACAGGTTTATTTCTTCTGATAATTATTGGCGGGCTTTTTTATTGGTTCGTAGTTCGTAAAAAACCTATGACCGAAGAAGAAAAAGAAGCTCTTTTACCTCCATATGACAGAGCATTGTTGGAATTAAAGCGACTTGAAAATTCAAAATACTTAATTAAAGATGAGTTTAAGGAATACTACTCTGAACTAACCACAATTGTACGGTCGTATTTAGAAGAGGATGTTCATGTTTCAGCTTTGGAAAGTACTACCGGTCAATTAATTGAAAAATTAGAATTATTAAGTGATTCCGGAGAATTAGAGCTGGATAAAGAGACTATTTATCAATTCAAAAATATATTGCAAACAGCAGATTTGGTGAAATTTGCCAAATCCAAACCTTCTAGTAGCGTTGCCGAACAGGACAGGAAACTGGTAGAACAAATTGTGGTTAAAACCCACGAGGCACTACCCGAACCAACAGAAGAGGAATTAATGCAACTGGCAGAATACCAAGAAGAGCTAGAACGTAAAAAACAAAAGAAAAAACTTGTTATCGGCATTGCATCTTTGGCAGTCTTAATTTTAATGGGTATTACCATAGCTGGGTTTAAATATGGGTTTGGCTATTTAAAAGATACCGTAATTGGGCACCCTACCAAAGAATTGTTGGAAGGAGAATGGATTTCCAGTTCATATGGTTATCCACCTATAATTTTGGAAACTCCCAAAGTACTGGTAAGACAAGAAGTTAAATTACCCCCAGAAGCAAAAAGCAGCATACAAGAAATACAGGCATTTGGTTATAGAAGCTCTTTGGGACTTTTTACCGTAGCAACTACCTCTATAACCATGAACCAAGAGCAAGAGGTTGCCTTTGACCAAACAATAGAGCAAATCATAAAAGGTTTTGAACAACAAGGCGCCAAAAATATCATTACCAAGCAAGAAGAATTTACCACTATTAGTGGTGTAAAAGGCATTAAGGTTTTTGGCAGTGGAAAATTTAAGGCGCCAGAGGTAAAAGAACTGGTAAAAGGAGAGTATACGGTCCTCTTATTCGGTGGCAAGGGCTTTCAACAATATATAATCCTTACTTGGCTAGATGACGATACCTATGCCCAAAAAATAGTTGATAGAATACTAACGACCATTGAAGTTAAATTAGAAGTTTAGATGTTAGAAAATATATCATTTGCAAATCCGGATTTCTTTTGGCTGTTTTTACTGCTGCCTTTGGCCGTTTTATGGTATTTTTTTAAACAAAAAGAAGAAACGGCCTCATTACGTATATCGTCTATAAAAGGTTTTACATATAGTAATTTTTTACCACGTTTAAAGCCATTGTTATTTATATTGCGATTGTTGGCTCTTGCAGGAATTATAGTGGCTATGGCCAGACCGCAGACCGAGGATATTTCTACACGAACCAAAACAACCAAAGGCATAGACATTGTCATGGCCATTGACGTTTCTTCTAGTATGTTGGCTCGCGACCTAAAACCAAACAGGTTATCGGCACTTAAAAAAGTAGCGGCAGATTTTATAAATAAAAGGCCCAATGATCGTATTGGCTTAGTGGCTTATGCAGGAGAAGGCTACACCAAAACACCAATAACCACAGATAAATCTATTGTCCTAGGCTCCTTGCAGGAGATAACCTACGGACAATTGGAAGATGGCACGGCTATAGGTATGGGTCTCGCTACATCGGTAAACCGTTTAAAAGAAAGTAAAGCGAAAAGTAAAATTATCATTCTTCTTACAGATGGCGTAAACAATTCTGGATTTATAGAACCTCAAACAGCGGCCGATCTTGCTATAGAATTTGGGATTAAAACATACACTATTGGTTTAGGAACCAATGGTAACGCGCTTTCTCCCATAGCTTATAATGCTGATGGTTCCTTTAGATATGGTATGCGACAGGTGGAAATTGATGAAGACTTATTGAAAAATATAGCGGAAGTCACAGGCGGCAAATATTTTAGGGCAACAAATAATGAAACCTTAGAGGAGATTTATGATGAAATAAATAAATTGGAAAAAACCGAAATAGAAGAATTTAAATATTACCGTTACGAAGAAAAATTTAGGCCGTGGGTATTGCTGGCGGGCGTATTTTTGGTATTGGAATGGATTTTGAGAAATACAATATTTAGAAGTTTTGTGTAAGTTATGATTCAGTTAGACGAAAAAATATATTTTTATTTGCTCTTCATCATTCCGGTGATCGTAGTCATTTTCCTTTTGGTGTTGGTCTGGAAAAAACGAACACAGAAAAAATTTGCAGACAGCATTCTACTTAAGCGTTTAACACCAACAAGATCAAATTATAAAAGCACTTTAAAACTTATTTTCTTTTTACTAGGTCTTGCTGGACTAATAATAGCTCTGGTAAATCCTAAAATTGGGACAAAATTAGAAACCGTTAAACGAGAAGGCGTTGATATTGTATTTGCTGTTGATGTCTCTAAAAGTATGTTGGCAGAAGATATTGCGCCTAACCGCATAGAAAAGGCAAAGAGATTGGTGTCTGAAATTATAAATCAATTGGCAAGTGATCGTATCGGTATTATTGCCTATGCTGGGCAAGCTTATCCACAATTGCCCATAACAACGGATTATGGTGCCGCGAAAATGTTCCTACAGGGAATGAATACCGACATGTTGACTTCTCAGGGAACCGCAATTAACCAAGCTATAGAATTAGCTACTACATTTTACGATGATGATGAACAGACCAATAGGGTCTTGTTTATTATTTCCGATGGTGAAGACCATACGGATGGCTCTGCCATGGATGCTGTAGAAAATGCTGTAGATGAAGGCATAAAAATTTACACCATTGGTGTAGGTTCTTTAAAGGGGTCTGTAATTCCCATGAAGAAAAATGGTGTTGTGGAGTCTTTGAAAAAAGATGCAGAAGGTCTGGTAGTCATTACGAAACTTAACCAAGAAGTCTTAATGGATATAGCCAGCGAAGGAAATGGAAAATATATTGATGGCACAAATACCGACGAAGCGGTTGAACTCATAAAAGAAGAACTCCTTCAAATGGATAAAAAAGAGTTTGAGGCAAAGCAATTTGCAGAGTACAAAGACCAATTCCAATGGTTTCTAGGCGCAGGGCTTTTGTTCCTCTTTTTAGAAATATTTATCTTGGACCGTAAGACCAAATGGCTTAAAAAACTGAATTTGTTCAATGAAAAACAGTCCGATTAAAATGAAAAATATCCCTATTTTATTTTTACTTCTGTTTATGGTCAAAGTCATTACTGCCCAAGAAGTGGATGTCAAGGAAAAAGCAAAGGCATTGAAGACCTCCAAAAATTTAACATGGGAAGGCAACAGAAATTTATCTGACAATAACTTTATCCAAGCGGAAGTAGATTATAGAATGGCTATAGCCAAAAGTTCGGAAAATGCAGCTGCCCCCTATAATTTGGGCAATGCTTATTACAATAATGAAACCTATAGTGAGGCTTTTGGCAGGTTTAAAGAAGCAGGTGAGACTGCAACCACAAAACAAGAAAAGCACAAAGCCTATCATAATATGGGCAACGTTTTTATGAAAAGGAAAGAGTATGACAAAGCGGTCGAGGCATACAAAGAAGCATTACGCAATAACCCTAAAGATGAAGAAACTCGTTATAATTTAGCCTTGGCCAAAGAATTGCTGAAGAAGCAACAAGACGAGAACAAGGATAAAAACGACGAGAACAAAGATCAACAAGACCAACAGGACAAAAAAGATCAAGATCAAAATAAGGAAGGGGACAACAAGGACGAGAACAAGGATAAAAAAGATCAGGGTGACCAAGGGGATGAAGGGGATAAAAATGATGAAGGGGAACAAGGTGACGAAAAGAAAGATGAGAATAAAGAAGGTGATGGGGATGAGAAAAAAGAACAAAACAAAAAACCCGAACAAGGAGACCAGCCCCAGCAACCTAGACCTAATCAACTATCTAAACAACAGGTAGAAAATCTTTTGCGAGCTATGCAAAATGCCGAGAAAAAAGTACAGGATAAGATAGATGCCAAAAAGATTAAGGGCGCTAAGGTTAAAAATGAAAAAGATTGGTAGTTGATTATGACATTTAAAAAGTACATATCAATAATTCCCCTTTTATTACTTGTCTTTCAGATAAAGGCACAGGATAATGCTGCCGTTACTTTTGAAATGAATTTGAGCAAACCTAAATTAGGTCTTAATGAACGTTTGCGTGTAGATTTTACCATGAATAAGGACGGAGATAATTTCAATCCGCCAGATTTTACTGGTTTTAGGGTGCTTATGGGGCCTTCTCAAGCTATAAGTTCTTCTTGGATAAATGGAGTCCGTAGTTATTCAAAAACATATTCCTATACACTTGCCCCAACTTCACAGGGAGAATTTACCATAAAACAAGCAACAATCGATATTAGTGGTAAAACTTATAAATCATTACCTAAAAATGTTACGGTAACCGCAGCGGTGGATAAACCTAGTGATCAAATGACAGCTGATGATGTTGCCGATGAAAATTTGCATTTGGTAGCGGAAGTCTCAAAATCCAATCCATATTTAAATGAGGCCATTAGCGTAGTTTATAAATTATATGTAAGCCCAAATATTAGTGTTTCCAATTATCAACCTTTAGATAACCCTAAATACAATAATTTTTGGAGCCAAGATATTAAAGTGTCTCGCTTAAACGCACAAAATGGAACATATAAGGGCAAGCCATATAGGTACGTCGTTTTAAAAAGAGTAGTCCTGTATCCGCAAAAATCCGGAAAGTTGGAGTTGGAACCCCTATCGTTAGATGTTACTGTGGACGTGCCTACGAACAAAAGGGATTTTTTTGGCGGCAGAATTTATGCCCAAACGAACAAAACTGTTTCTGCCGGTAATAGAACAATTGATGTTAAGGCCCTTCCCTTAACTAATCAACCGGAAGACTTTACTGGTGCCGTAGGCGATTTTGAGTTCTTGGTAACCACAAATAAAAATTCATTGAACGCATCAGAGTCATTACAAGCTGTTGTGGAAGTAAACGGAAAAGGGAACCTTAAACTTTTTAAGCTTCCAGAACCGGAACTACCAAGTGCTTTGGAGGTATACGAACCAGAATTTACTGAAGGGGTTAGAACCACTTTAAGTGGAATGCAGGGCAAGGTTAGTAATAGCTATACCATTGTTCCTGCGTTTAGGGGTAAATATCCCATACCTTCCATTTCTTTTAGTTACTTTAATCCAACTACGGAGCAGTATACCACCCTAAAATCAGACGAAATTGTGGTCAATGTCCTAGAAGGACCTACAAGCGGCAACAATACCGCCATTTTAAATAATACCAACAAACAACAAGTAGTTGCAAACGGTAATCAATTTAATTTTATTAAACTAACACCGAATCTATCCCCAATAGAACATTCCTATTTTTTTCGTTCCCAATTATATTACGCATTACTGTTAGGTCCCTTATTACTAATACCTATCGCTATTTTATTAAGAAGGAAAAGAGATGCTATGGCAGGTGATGTTATTGGCAATAAAGTTAAAAAAGCAAATAAGTTGGCGCGTAAATATTTGTCAGCCGCTAAGAAACAAATGGGGAATAAGGATGATTTTTATGTTGCCTTGGAAAGAGCCTTACATAATTATCTAAAGGCAAAATTAAAGATAGAGACCTCTGAGTTTAGCAAGGACAAAATTTCAGAATTACTATTGAAAAAACAGATAGAAGAAAGCACGGTCAATGAATTTATTGGTCTTTTGACAAACTGTGAAGCGGCAAGGTATAGTCCCTTTTCCAAAGTTGAGATACAACGTGATTATGAAAAGGCAAGTGACGTAATTTCATTAATGGATAAACAATTATAGGGATGTACAAAAAAAGCACCATTACATTTCTTTGCCTCTTATTCTCTTTATATATGGGAGCACAGCAGGGGGATTCTATTTTTGAAAAGGCCACTAAAGCATATAATGAAGGAGATTTTTCTAATGCTGTAGCGTTATATCATAAAATACTTGAAGGAGGTGAGCATTCCGCAGCGTTATATTTTAATATGGGAAATGCCTATTATAAGCTTAATGAAATTCCTGAGAGTATATACTACTTTGAAAAATCACTTTTATTAAACCCTAATGATGAGGAAGTTAAACAAAACCTTAGCTATGCCCAAAACATGACTTTGGATGCGATAGACACCCTTCCCCAAACGAGTTTGTCAAGATTTTACAAAAATATTACCAATAGATTCTCTTTTGAAGGGTGGGCTTATTTATCCATTTTATTTCTTACTCTTTTCGTAGTGTTATACATTGCTTTCTATTATTTTGAGCATAGCTCAAGAAAAAGATGGGCATTTATAACTAGCCTATTGTTTTTAATCCTTTGTGTGGTGAGTGTTGTTTTTGCATTTGTTGCACAGAGAGATTATAATTCAGATAACCCAGCCATTATTTTTGCAGACGAAATACAAATTAGCGCGGAACCCAATGAGAATAGCCAAGAAGTCTTCATTTTGCATGCAGGTACAAAAGTGAATGTTCTAGATCAACTAAACGCCTGGTATAGAATAAGACTTACCGACGGTAAAACGGGCTGGATCCCATCAGAAGCATTAAAATTGTTAAAGAATTTTTAATATTTCCTTAACGGCACAAAATTTACATTACTTTATATTTGTAATAAATCGCAAATAATCTAAGTTGAAACCGTATTTACATATTTTTATAATGCTAGTATGGCTTTTTGCCATAGTGGCCCCTTCTATGGTTTCCTATTTGTCCGATGAAGATCAAACTGTTATCTCCTTTAATTTAAATGAGGAAGAACAGCAAGAACAAGATCAGAAATCTACTGCAGAAGAAAAGTTTGTAAAGGAAAATTCTTTGGATATTTCCTTTTTAAAATTTCATATAAAATCTTCGATAAAAGATTTAGAGTATATAAAGTACTACAATCACACGTTGGAAGTACAATCTCCTCCTCCCAAACATATTTGTTAGTTTTCTAAATTAATTTATTTACTAACAATTTCCCTTATTATAAATCATAAGGGAAAATATATTTTTATATATGTTCAAACATTTAAAGAGCGATATTCCAGCTAGTATCGTGGTGTTTTTCGTTGCATTACCTCTTTGCTTAGGTATAGCATTAGCCAGTGGAGCTCCCTTATTTTCCGGATTAATAGCAGGTATCATTGGTGGTATCGTAGTAGGATCACTTAGTGGCTCTAAGATTGGGGTAAGTGGCCCGGCAGCGGGTTTGGCCGCTATTGTATTAACAGCAATTGGTGCCTTGGGCGGATACCAAAATTTTTTGGTCGCTGTTGTTTTGGGAGGTGTAATACAACTTGTTTTTGGTATTCTAAAGGCGGGTGTCATTGGTTACTATTTTCCTTCATCGGTAATTAAAGGAATGCTAACAGGTATTGGTATTATTATTATCTTGAAACAAATACCGCATTTTTTTGGTTATGACCCCGATCCTGAAGGGGATTTTGCCTTTTTTCAGGTTGATGGAAAAAACACATTTTCTGAAATTTTTGAAACTTTAAATAATATAAGTCCCGGTGCTTCATTAATTGCTATAATTGCACTTTCTATATTAATTCTTTGGGACAAGGTACTGTCCAAAAAAGGAAAAATATTTAAACTAGTTCAAGGTCCCTTAGTTGCAGTTGCAACAGGGATTATATTTTTTGTGCTTACTAAGGGTAATTCGTCATTGGCAATTTCTACGGAACATTTAGTAAGTGTTCCCATACCAGAAGACGCCTCTTCCTTTTTAGCCCAGTTTAGTTTTCCAAATTTTGGCGCAATTACAAATCCTCAAATTTGGATAACTGCTTTTACTATTGCGCTGGTGGCAAGTTTGGAAACATTATTATGTGTTGAAGCAACAGACAGAATAGATCCACATAAAAATGTGACTCCTACAAATCGCGAGTTATTGGCACAAGGTACTGGTAACATAATTTCTGGATTAATAGGTGGTCTACCTATTACCCAGGTAATTGTAAGAAGTTCTGCAAATATCCAATCAGGTGGTAGAAGCAAGGTGTCTGCTATAATACATGGGTTTTTATTGTTGATTTCTGTAATTCTTATCCCTAGATTATTGAATATGATTCCCTTATCGGTATTGGCAGCCATTCTTTTTGTAGTGGGATATAAATTAGCAAAACCGTCCTTATTTAAAAAAATGTATCAATTGGGATGGAAACAATTTGTACCATTTATAGTTACTATTTTGGGTATCATTTTTACCGATCTTTTAGTTGGTATCTGCTTGGGATTAGCTGTAGGTATCGTTGTTATTTTATTGAAAAGCTATCAAAATTCGCATTTCTTACATATTGAGGATAAAAGCAATGGGAAGCATAAAATTAAAATGACACTTGCAGAGGAAGTGACTTTCTTTAATAAAGGAGCCATCTTAAAAGAGTTGGACAGTTTACCAAGAGATACTTACCTTGAATTAAATTTATTGAATACAAGGTATTTAGATAACGATATAATAGAAATTCTAGAAGATTTTTCCTTTAAGGCAAAGGAAAAAAATATAGATATACGGTTGGTGTCTAAAAGAGGTATAGTTGAAAACCCAGAAAGTTTTGTAGAATTCTTTGAAAAAAGGCCAAAATCAAAATTGAGTCTTAGTTAGAATCCCACTTCCTATGAACTTTAATGCTCATCTAAATCTTTATAAAATGAAAAAAAGCAAACATAAAATAGTTGTCTTTACAGATTTGAAAAAATCCATAGACAATACATTGAAAAGTGCTATAAGTCTGGCTAAAATAGTTAATGCCGATATAGAATTGTTTCATGTAACAAAAGCATCGGAAGTTGTAAACATGGAAAGTCAATTATCTGTAATTCGCAACATCAATAATGATTATATCACTGTTGATAATACCATGAAAAATATAGTAAAGGCATATTCCCAAGAATCCTCTGTGCACATTTCCCATACATATGCCATTGGTAGACCAAAACATGAAATAGATAAGTATATCAAAGAAAAAAAACCAGACATTGTAGTACTAAGAAAGAAAAAAACCAAACTATTGGGATTACTAGGGAATAGTATCACAAAAATGGTTTTAGAATCATATTCTGGGACCATATTTATGGCCGATGACAACCATGTTTTAGATTTAAATAAAAAAATATCCTTAGCCATATTAAACGATAATGGTAAAAGGCAAGAGATAGATTTCGCAGACAATCTATTTTCACATTCAGATGGTCCATTAAAGTCTTTTAAAATTGTAGCAGATTCTAATAATATAACACCGTCAGAGTCCTATTATGGCAAAAAAACAATTGAGTACGTCTTTGAAAAACGAGATCATACCATTAAAAGCCTTTCTACTTATATTACCTTAAGCAATATTAATTTACTCTGTTTGGATAGAGCAGAAAACAATCCAAACAACAGAAATAAAAATGGGATTGGCAATTCCAACATAAAAGAAATTATAAATGCCCTAAACGTACCTTTGCTTTTAACTGGAAAGCCAAAATACACCATATAAATCCATTAATCTGAATTTAAAATATAATGAAAGCACATACTAAAGAGACACAAGCAACAATGACACCTGAAAAATCATTACGCTTTTTAAAAGAAGGAAATCAACGTTTTCAAAACAACCTAAAGGCAAATAGAAATCTTCTTGAACAGGTAAACGATACTAGTGAAGGACAATTCCCTTTTGCAACTATTTTAAGTTGTATTGATTCTCGAGTATCTGCAGAGCTTGTATTTGATCAAGGACTCGGAGATATATTTAGTATTCGAATTGCAGGCAACTTTGTTAATGAGGATATCCTAGGTAGTATGGAGTTTGGCTGTAAACTGGCCGGTACTAATTTAGTGGTCGTTTTAGGCCATACCAGTTGTGGAGCAATTAAAGGTGCGTGTGATCATGCCAGATTGGGCAACCTAACCGCATTGATAAATAAAATTGAGCCTGCGGTAGCAGAAGTGAAAGAACCAACTGATGAAAATCTTAGGAATTCCAAAAATTTAGATTTTGTAAATGAAGTGGCTACCAAAAATGTAGAATTGACTATTGACAATATAAGACAAAGAAGCAAGGTATTGTCGGAAATGGAAGAAAATGGTGAAATCATGATTGTAGGTGCCATGTATGATATCTCCACAGGAGCCGTTGACTTTTTTGCTTAATTTATACTTTTCGTTTAATGAAAAAGCCGATGCAAATTGCATCGGCTTTTTTAATTTGTCATATAAAAGATACTTTTGTTTAGTGGTTATATCTAATTAAGAATGCTTAATTTAAATTTATGAAAAACCTATTCTCAAATTTTAAAGGTGACCTATTTGGTGGTATTACCGCTGGTATTGTAGCGTTGCCTTTAGCATTGGCATTTGGCGTTAGTTCTGGACTAGGTCCAAGTGCAGGTTTATATGGTGCTATTTTTATTAGTTTTTTCGCTGCCCTATTTGGGGGCACCAACACCCAAATATCTGGACCTACCGCCCCAATGACAGCTGTTAGTATGGTAATTATTGCAGGTATTATTGCAATTAATGGCGGTAATGTAGAAAAGGCCTTGCCCGCCATTTTAATTGTTTTTCTTTTAGCAGGGTTAATGCAAATAGGTTTAGGGCTTTTGGGTATAGGAAAATACATTAGGTATATTCCCTATCCAGTTGTTTCCGGTTTTATGACTGCTATTGGTGTTATTATTTTGGTAACACAGATTCTGCCAGCAATTGGTTACTATCCAAAAGAAGATGCGGAATTCGTTGCCAATTTTCAAGCACATGCAGAAGAAATTATTTTGGACAATATCTTAAAGGATGAAGCTGGTGAAGGAATATTAGTTCTTGAAGACTTTGAGGAGACTATAAAAAGAGCAGAACATATTACAAAGGAAGATATGTTAAAAGAAGCCCAAAACTTAGCAAAAACCGAGGCATCTGGGGTTTTAGGAGCTATAAAAATGCTACCTAGGGCAGTTCAAAATATTAATTGGCTAGAACTTGCATTGGCCTTGTCAACAATCATTATTATTTATGGTTTTAAAAAAATCACCACCACAATACCGAGTGCATTAGTGGCATTAATTGCTGTGTCTGGGGTTGCCTATGGTTTTGGTCTGGATTATAGACCTATTGAGGAGATACCTAGTGGTCTCCCTGTTCCTAACTGGGAGATTTTCACAAAATTTGATTCAAATTCGGTTACACCTTATGTTTTCACGGCTTTAACTTTAGCGCTATTAGGGGCCATTGATTCGTTATTAACATCTGTTGTTGCCGACAACATGACCAAAACAAAACACAAACCCAACAAGGAATTAGTAGGTCAAGGAATTGGGAATAGTATAGCCGCACTATTTGGAGGTATTCCTGGAGCAGGTGCAACTATACGAACAGTAGTAAATATCAATGCAGGGGGTAAGACAAAATTATCTGGTATGGTTGCGGGTGTATTATTACTAATTATTTTAATGGCCTTAGGACCAGTAGCCTCACAAATTCCCGCTGCAGTATTAGCAGGTATACTTGTAACCGTAGGTATTGGTGTAATGGATTATAAAGGATTGAAAGCCATTCCAAGTTTGCCTAAAGATATAGGGATTGGACCTATTAGGTTTAGTTCCGAAGTTGTAATAATGCTAGTGGTACTTATACTTTCTTCTGTTTGGAACTTGGTTTACGCAGTAGGTGTTGGACTTGTTATTGCCTCACTAATGTTCATGAAAAAAATGGGGGATCTTACCGCAGAACGTTCCGATGTAAAATCGCTAGGAAAAGAAAAAAAATGGTCCGACGAAAAAGATTTTCCAACTAATTTAAATGAAGAAGTTTTTATTAAACACATAAAAGGCCCATTGTTTTTTGGTTCCACCAGTGATTTTCAAGCATTGGCAGATCAAATACCAGATACAGCATCAACAGTAATAATTAGAATGGGACGCATGCAATATATGGATCAATCAGGGCTTTATGCATTAGAGGATACACTAATTGAATTACGTAAATCTGGTGTAACAGTACTCTTGGTAGATGTCTTGAAACAGCCTAAATATATGATGGAACGCGTTGGTCTTATTCCAGATTTAATTCCTAATGAATATATCTTTAACACCTTTAAGGAATGCTTGTTTTGGGTTAAGGAGAATGTTAAGGATACCAATCCTAAGATAGAGTAATCGAAAGGAAATAAGTCAAAAACAATACTTACTCTTTTAAAAGTTTTAACTTTGCGCCTTTAGTTTACGATATGATTGATACGATTAAAAAACATATAGCGGAGGTCGAATCCTTTACAGCCAATACAACGGAGGATATTGAAACTTTTCGTATTAAGTATTTAGGGAAAAAAGGATTGTTGAACGAATTGTTCGCAGCATTTAAAACAGTTCCAAATGAGCAAAAGAAAGAATTTGGACAAACCATAAACCAATTAAAGCAAGCCGCTACCGATAAAGTAAATTCCTTAAAAGTTGTATTAGAGGATGCGATAGTAGAACATGGGGTATATGGTGATCTTACCAGGCCTGGGGAACCAATTGAATTAGGTGCCAGACATCCAATTTCTATCGTAAAAAATCAAATTATCGAGATATTTTCCAGAATCGGTTTTAACGTTTCCGAAGGTCCAGAAATAGAAGATGATTGGCATAACTTTACTGCTTTGAACTTGCCGGAATATCACCCTGCAAGGGATATGCAGGACACCTTTTTTGTGCAAACAGATCCAGATATCCTTTTACGTACACATACCTCTTCGGTACAAGTACGTTATATGGAAAACAACAAACCGCCTATTAGAACCATTTCTCCAGGTAGGGTTTACCGTAACGAGGCAATATCTGCACGTTCACACTGTTTTTTCCATCAAGTAGAAGGTTTATATATAGACAAGAATGTTTCCTTTGCCGATTTAAAGCAAACTTTACAATATTTCACAACTGAGCTTTTTGGCAAATCTAAGATTAGACTAAGGCCGTCCTATTTTCCTTTTACAGAACCGAGTGCAGAGGTAGATGTTTATTGGGGATTAGAAACTGAGACTGATTATAAAATGACTAAAGGTACGGGTTGGTTAGAAATTATGGGTTGTGGTATGGTAGATCCCAATGTTCTTAAAAACTGTGGAATAGATCCAGAAGAATATTCTGGCTTTGCCTTTGGCATGGGTATAGACAGAATTGCACTACTACTTCATCAAATTTCTGATATTCGCTTATTGAGCGAAAATGACATACGGTTTTTAGAGCAATTTAAAAGTGCCCTTTAATTTTTGTGTTTCTCATTGTATCTACTAAAATCCACAAATGAAATCAGATATAGAAATTCCAGTTTCGAAAGATATATTTATTGCTTTGATCCATGAATGGAACGACGAATTTTTATCAAAAGATTGGAATGCATATATCCTAAATAATAAGAAAATACCAATTGAAATGGCCCTTATTGTATCCAAAGGCTATGATGAAAATCGCAAAACTTCAATGATGCGACATGCTATCGCTGTAGTTGCAGCAAAATCCTTTGAAAAAATTGAGTTGGTACAAGAGGATGTACTTATGCTAAACAATGAGTTTTATGTCACTTATTATGCTGATAATAAACTCTATGAGAGAAAGTTTCTTTTTGAAAAAGGCACAGTAACCACCAACAATCTTACCACTATCCCTTTGATAGAAAAGGATGGGATTTTCGCAAAATAACACGCCTATTCTACCTTTAAAATAAGGCATTGATAATTTTAAGTGTGTTAATCTTTCACATGTCCATTTTAACTATCTGATTTTTACAGAATTGGGATAGGAATTTGGGGTTTACATTTATAATTTAGGTTCCATAGCTAATTAAACAAATAACAACTTATGGAAACTACTGATATAAATAGAAGGAATTGGTTAAAATCTGGCATATTGACGGCAAGTGGGATTACCTTATTTCCCCATATTAGTTTTGCAGAAACCACTAAGGCACCAATAGTCTTTGACAATGACGGGAATGCACTATATAGTCCATTTTTTAAGGAATATATTCCTGAAAAGTTTCCAGAAGAAGATACTTTATTGGCAAAATTAAATGCTAACGAAAACCCCTATGGGCCATCTCCAAAAGCTATAGAAGCCTTAAAAAATGTAGCTGCCAAAGGAAACAGGTATGCATGGAAAGAGCTCTTTAAACTTATAGACAAAATCGCCTTAAAAGAGGGTGTGGACCCAAAAAACATAATGATGGGTCCAGGTTCTTCAGATCTATTGGAGAAAACTGGTATGGTCCTTTTCTTAGACGGTGGCAACATTGTCTCTGCGGACCCCTCCTATATGTCTCTTATTCGTGTTGCAGAAGCTACAGGGGCAACTTGGAAACCAGTACCATTAAAAGAAGATTGGTCCCATGATCTAGAAGGCATGGAAACCGCAATTGATGGGGATACAAAAATGGTATATATATGTAATCCCAACAACCCAACGGGAAGTATTACAGATAGCAAGTCCCTTCTCGATTTCTGTTCAAGGGTTTCCGAAAAAGTTCCTGTTTTTGTTGATGAGGCCTACTTGGGATTTCTTGAAGATGGCGCTAAGCAAAGTATGGTTGGCCTGGTTAATGAAGGAAAAGATGTCATAATAGCAAGAACATTTTCCAAAATTCATGGCATGGCCGGGTTAAGGGTTGGTTATATCGTTGCCCAAGAAAAAACTCTTGATAAAATTCAAAAAATTACTAGGGGAGGTATGGGTATTTCCTATACTTCAATCTATGCGGCCATTGCCAGTATGGATGATACCGAATTTCAAAATTCATCAAGGGCCAAAAACAAAGAGGCTAGGGAATATGTTTACAAAAGCCTTAAAAATATGGGATACGACTATGTGACCTCCTATACTAGTTTTATAATTTTTCCTATTGAAATGGATGGAAAACTATTTCTACAGAAAATGATGGAAAAGAAAGTTGGTGTTCGTGCTTTTGAATTTATGGGTAAAAATTGGTGCAGGGTGAGCATGGGTACTTTGGACGAAATGAAAATATTCACTTCCGCATTGACGGATGTATTGGCCTAACATGAACCTTACCTTACAAAAAGCACTGACCTTCGTATTATTTATTGTTATTGGTCTTCTTTTAAAACTCAAGTTTAAATCTAAAGAAGAACTTACCGGAATCAAAAAAATAATACTTAACCTGGCACTGCCTGCAACCATTTTTATTGCACTGATCGGTGTTAAAATAGATAGTGCCTTGCTATCACTACCTTTTTTGGCACTTGCTTTAAATATTATCCTATATCTTGGATTTCCCTACCTAATACCACTTACTGGTATTAAAAAAACTTCCCCAGAATATAGAACAGCAAGATTATTGGTGCCTTCCCTGGCGCCTGGCTTGTCTTGTTTTCCTTTTGTCCTTGAGTTTTTAGGTGAAGGGTACCTCGCTAAAGCGGCTATGGCCGATTTAGGAAATAAGGTTTTTGTTCTCATTTTTCTTTACCTCATAGCAATGAACTGGTTCTATAGCCAAAACAATGTTACGGTGAACAAAAAGGGTTCTAAATTAAAGTCATTGATATTGGCAATGATCTCCGAACCAGTAAATATCTTTATAGTCATTGCCTTGATTTTGGTGTTTTTTGGTTTTAATATGGAGACGTTGCCTTTTTTCATTAGCGAGATGATGAGCAGACTAGGTGGCATTATGACCCCTCTGGTACTTTTATATATAGGATTGGCAGTTCATATTAAAAAGAAGCAACTTTTTAAACTGTTATCACTGCTTTTGCTAAGGGTAGGTTTTGTATCCATTTTAACTGGACTATTTATTCTTTCAACCAATTTAAAAGCAGAAAATGATATGCTGCTTCTATTTGTTTTTGCCATGAGTGCTTGTAGTTTTTGGCCATTTTCGCATATAGCTATTGTAGATGGCCAAGAGAAGAATATTGCTAAAAAACACAGAACCTTTAATGCTAAATTTGCAGTTAATATCTTAGCACTGTCCTTTCCAATATCCACAATTTTGATATTGGGAGTGCTTTCTTGTGGTTCACATTTTGCGAATGCATATATAATACTGATTTTTGGTTCTGCATTCCTATTAATTGGGTTGATCCCCGTTATACTAAAAAAGATAATTTCAACTAGAAAAAAATCGGAAAAGCAAAAAACTGAATGGGTGGTTTACAGAACCACTCGTACATAAACGGTGTAATGTGCAACCGAATTTTTTTCTGGCATCTAAACTACATGATGAAAATCGTAAATAAGGCCATTAGTATATTTTTATTTCTTTTAGTTGAATGCCAATCCAATGTAGATATAGATTGTTCAAACGTACTTTGTGCCAATCAATCCTTTGCCATTGAACTGGTAGATTCAACGGGAATTAATTTATTGGAAAACGGGACCTATTTAAAAAAGAAAATGAATTTTTTGGAAAATTGTTGTAATCAAGGAGTAAGTCACCAAGTATTAAATGGTTTTTTACTTAATTGGGAATTATAGTAAGCCGTTTTGCCGGTTACTTCCTCTCCTAGCCAGCTGGGCTTTTCAAATACTTCATTTTCATTATCTAATTCTATTTCTGCCAAAACCAAACCTTCATTGTTGCCAAAAAATTCATCTACTTCATACATGTGGCTTCCAAAAGGAACTTCATATCTGATTTTATCCAATATGCCCGGCTCACACAATTCCAATAATGTATTGGCCTCATCATAAGTGATTTCCTTCTCCCATTCAAATCTAGATGTGCCGGTATTGTTAGATTTACCTTTTACTGTAATGAATCCTTGATTACCAATGATACGCACCCTAACCGTGCGTTCTACATGTGTATTCAAAAAACCTTGGACAATTCTCTTTTTGGTAATTGCTTTTTGTCTATAATCACTTGATTTGGTCAAGAATTTACGTTCTATTTCTATCACCCTCAACTATTTTAGATATTTCATCAGAAAGAATTCTCCTTCGTTCTTTATTGGCTCTATTTGCTAAGATAACCATACATTGAGCAATTTCTTGGGGTGGTATAACCCTATATTTCTTTAAACTACTTACGAAAAGTGGCCTTAAAATTATAAAGAACTTTTTAGCCAGCCACTCCCCCAATCTTTTCTCCTTACGTTTACCTCCAATCAAGGAAGGTTGTAGCAAATATGTATTTGGAATACTCATACTCAATACGGCTTGTTCCATTTCTCCTTTAACCCTATTGTAAAAAACAGAACTTTCGGCATTTGCACCCAATGCTGATATAACACAAATGGTTTCAATTGAATTTTCCTTACAGAGCTTGGCAACTGTGACCGGTATCCCATAATCTATAGCACCATATTGTTCTTTATTAGGGGTTTTAGACATTGTTGTGCCAATACAACAAAAAACCTCATCTGCAATAAATTTAGCCTTATGGGCTTCAATATCAAAAAGATTTAAAAGGTGTTCCTCTAACTTTGGTGATGAAATGCCAACACTAGATCGTGAGAAAAGCTTAACCGTACCATAGCGATCATCTTTCAACAGCTCTTGTAATAATACATTTCCCGTAAGACCTGTAGCTCCAATAATGATTGCAGATTTTTTACTTGTCTCCATCAAAATAAATATACCTTAATTTTACAGTATGTCCAATGATTTTACATCTAGAAAAATTATACATGTTGACATGGACGCCTTTTACGCTTCTGTTGAACAATTGGATAATCCCGAACTAAGGGGCAAGCCCATTGCCGTTGGTGGTAGTTCTAAAAGAGGAGTGGTAGCCGCTGCCAGTTATGAGGCCCGTAAATTTGGGGTACACAGTGCCATGAGCAGTGTATTGGCAGTTCGTAATTGCCCTGAATTAATATTTGTAAAGGCAAGGTTTGATCGTTATAAAGAGATATCGTCACAAATAAGGGCAATTTTTTTTGAGTATACCGACTTGGTAGAACCACTCTCCTTGGATGAAGCCTATTTGGATGTAACCAACAATAAAAAAGGCAACCCATCAGCAACATTAATAGCCGAGGAAATAAGGGCACGTATTTTGGAGGAAACGGGCTTAAATGCGTCAGCAGGTATTTCCATTAATAAATTTATAGCAAAGGTTGCCAGTGATTTTAATAAACCAAACGGGCAAAAAACAGTAAACCCAGAAGAAGTAATACCATTTCTCGAAGAACTGGATATTCGTAAGTTTTACGGAGTAGGTAAGGTTACTGCCGAAAAAATGTACAAGCTTGGGATATTTACAGGTAAAGACCTAAAAACCAAATCGCTTGACTATCTAGAGACTAATTTTGGTAAAAGTGGCAGTTACTATTACCATATTGTTCGTGGTATACATAATAGTGAGGTTAAACCACATAGAACGCCTAAATCCGTAGGAGCTGAACGTACTTTTAACAAAAATCTAAGTAGTGAGGTTTTTATGCTGGAAAGATTAGAGCATATTGCGACCGAATTGGAAAAAAGGCTCAAAAAATCCAATCTAGCTGGCAAAACGGTTACCTTAAAGATTAAGTACAGTGATTTTACACTAAACACCCGAAGCAAGACCTTATCCTATTTTATCTCAGGTAAAAGCATAATTCTGGAGACTTCAAGGGAGCTACTATATCAAGAAGAACTTCAAAACTCCGTTCGTTTGTTGGGTATTTCCATTACAAATCTAAATACAGAAAAAAATATTACACCAACTGATAAGGTAATGGTTCAACTAAAATTTGAATTTTAAACGGCACATACAAACGCGCCTTTAAAAGTTTATATTTCTCAAATTCCAATATTTACCATATATTTTTGTTTAGCCTTTTTAAGTAGAACTGAAGGCTATTACCAATAAAACTTAAACATAAAAGCTAAACCAGCTAATTTATTTTAGAGCAATAAATTCTTTTTCTAGTTTTAGTTTATCTGTGAAAGAAAAGAATTAATAAATGAACAATTTAATTAACTACGAAAATGCACTAGGGCATTATTACAAAACCCTAGCCTTAAATTCCTTACCCATTTCTTCATTGGATTTTTACTCACAAAGTTTTGAGAATATATGTATGATAGAGAACGATATGAAATCTATTTCACAATTAGCGGCACAGAACAATTGGAAATTGAATTCTACTAGTATTGATAAACATCTCAGGGATCAAGATCATATTATTGTTGTGACCAATTTAAAACTTCAAATTGTATTTGCCACAAAGAATATCTGGAAAATGAACCGCTACAGACCCACTGAAATAATAGGCAAAAAGCCAAAGATATTTCAAGGTAACAATACGTGTAGAATAAGCCTTGAGTATATTTCAAACTCAATAAAAAACAATAAACCGTTTGAGGCAACTATCGTCAACTACAGAAAAGATGGTGAACCATATAATTGCTGGATTAAAGGAGAACCAGTTTATAATGTAAATGGTAAGGTAGTTAACTTTATTGCTTTTGAAAAGGAAGTTGCTTAACATAAAAAAACCCCATCTATAAGATGGGGTTTTTTTATGATCACAATATGCACCTTAATCAAAATTACATGATTCTATTTCAGTAACCCTAAGGGTGTTTACCATACCTTTAGCCTTTATTGGCATAGCAGCCAAACTTACGAGCATATCCCCAGCTTCCAAAAATCCTTTCTTACATGCTATAGCGTTAACATCATCTATAGTCTCATCAGTAGAAACAAAACGGTCATAGTAAAATGCCTTAACCCCCCATAATAAGTTTAGTTGCGTAAGAATTCTTTTGTTAGAGGTAAATACCAAAATATGTGCACTTGGTCTCCAAGCTGAAATTTGAAAAGCTGTATAACCACTATTGGTAAGTGTAGAAATTGCTTTTGCCTTTATTTCGTTTGCCATGGTGGCCGCATGGAAACATATAGATTTGGTAATGTATCTATTTGTACGAACATGTGGTGGTTCATGCGGTACTTTAATAAGGTCGGAATTTTCAACACTACATAAAATACTAGACATTTTTTCTATTACTTGAATAGGATAGTTACCAACAGAGGTCTCCCCTGAAAGCATTACCGCATCTGCCCCATCCATTACGGAGTTGGCAACATCATTTACCTCTGCCCTTGTTGGTGTAAGACTAGTAATCATAGTTTCCATCATCTGCGTTGCTATAATAACAGGAATTCTAGCCTTTTTAGCTCTTAGTACCAATTTCTTTTGTATTAATGGTACTTCTTGGGCAGGTACTTCTACACCTAAATCTCCTCTAGCTACCATAAGTCCATCACAATAAGCCACAATCTTATCGATGTTTTCTACTGCCTCAGGCTTTTCAATTTTAGCTATTATTGGAATTTTATGTTCTGAATGCTTCTTTATTATGTTTTGTAGATCAATTAAATCTTGGCTAAATCTTACAAAAGAAAGTGCTATCCAATCTACATTTAAAGAAATTGCGAACTCTGCATCCTTAATATCCTTTTCGGTCAAGGCAGGAAGTGATATATTAGTGTTGGGAAGGTTTACCCCTTTTTTAGATTTTAAAGGACCTCCTTGGATAACTTTTGCCTTTACCTCGTTCTCACCATTGGTAGCAAGAACTTCAAACATTAACTTACCGTCATCCAAAAGAATACGTTCACCGGCTTTAACATCTCTAGGGAATTCCTTGTAGTTCATATAAACTCGCTCCGCCGTACCCTCGAATGCTTTACCGGTAACAAAGGTTATTTCATCACCTGGACTAACGACCACTTCACCGGCCATAACACCAACCCTAAGTTTTGGCCCTTGTAAATCTGCCAAAATAGAAGTGTTCATATCCAATTCCTCATTTAGCTCACGGATCATGGTTACCCTAGCTTTTACATCATCATAATCAGCATGTGAAAAATTGATCCTAAAGACATCTACGCCTGCCTCCATCATGCCTCTAAGCACATCTTTCTTACTTGTAGCTGGCCCTAAGGTTGCTACTATCTTGGTCTTCTTTGTAGTTGGCATTGTTAAAAAATTAAATTGTTTTTAGATTTTAGTTTATTGGCATCTACTTCGTAGGCCGCCATCACTTTTGGCATACCAAGTATAGTTTTTGTTATATCTTCACTTACAACACTATCATCCATTTGGATTTTTAAAAAATAGTCTACATCCTTTAATTCAGGAATAAGTCTTGGCGTACTGTAAGTTGTTTCATTTTGAAACAGATTGTTGTTATTAATCAATTCTTGTTTTAGACTTTGGTTTCCCATTAGCAACCAATACCGATCATTATACTCATCTTGCCATTCATAACAGGCAAATGATTTATAGGCTCCTAAATCAAAATCTTTTTTTGTTCTTTTGAAATTCGACTTTAGTATACTATTTAACCTATAAGCGATGGAGTAATCTTCCAAAACACTATGCAAAGCTATTAAAAGAAAAGAATCATCGTAAAAATCATCATTTATTTTGTAGACTGCCGCCATAATCAGAAAAACGGTAAATATAGGACTATTCAATAATAAAGCCTAAAAACAAGATATCTTTAAGTTGTTGAAAAGGTGATGAAAACGTTAGCATTATATTATAACACTTATTCCTATTACTTCATTTTATCCTGTAAGGCAAAAAAGGCGCGTTTGGAGGCTCTTTCCTCTGCTTTTTTCTTTGATGTAGCGCGAGCCTTTGCAACCACACTACCCGCAATGGATAACTTCACCGCAAAATGCTTTAGTGTATCATTACCTGTATCTTCATATACATTAAAATTGAAGGTTTTTTTATGTTTTTGACACCATTCTATCACTAAACTTTTATAACTTATGACACGCCCTTCTAACTGCTCTATGTCTACATAGGGTTCTATTACCCTTTTCCTTATAAATTTCTCACAATATTCATAGCCTCGATCCAAATAAATTGCCCCAACCAATGCCTCAAACACATTCCCATGAATATTTTGGCCAAAGTGCGACTTAGGAATTCTACTTTCAACATATCTAATAAGACCCAAATCCTTACCAAGTTCATTTAAATGTTCACGGCTCACAATTTTAGATCTCATTTTTGTCAAATAGCCCTCATCACCTTCGGGAACTTCTTTATATAGATGTTTGGAAATGATGGTCCCCAACATAGAATCACCCAAAAATTCCAATCTTTCATAATTCATAGGATGGCCATTCTCATCCTTTCTATTCATAGACCGATGAAGAAAAGCCTTTTTATAGTACCCGAGTTCTTTAGGTTTAAAACCAATAATATTTTTAATTCCTAAAAAAAAATCCCCATCCTCTTTAGGATGGGAATTGAATATATTTCTAGGAAAGGTCATATATATTAGTCTATTTTTTTAAAGACTACGCAAGCATTATGCCCCCCAAAACCAAAAGTATTACTCATAGCAACCTTAACATCCCTTTTCTGGGCTTTATTAAGGGTAAGGTTTAAACTTGGGTCAATATTTTCATCTACCGTTGTATGATTTATGGTAGGCGGGACAATACCATGTTCCATTGCCAAGATTGAAGCGATTGCCTCAATTGCCCCTGCAGCCCCTAACAAGTGTCCGGTCATAGATTTTGTCGAATTGATATTAATATCCTTTGCATGCTCACCAAATACTTCGGAAATTGCTTTTAATTCGGCCACATCCCCTAATGGTGTTGAGGTGCCATGTGTATTAATAGCATCTACCTCATCTATGGATATGCCTGCGTCCCTTAAACAATTTTCCATAACTTTTACAACACCAATACCATCTGGATGAGGTGCGGTCATGTGATAAGCATCGCTAGAAAGTCCGCCTCCGGCAACCTCAGCATAAATTTTTGCCCCTCTCGCCTTTGCGTGCTCATACTCTTCAAGAATCAAGGCTCCAGCACCTTCACCCAAAACAAATCCATCCCTTGTTGCATCGAAAGGCCTTGATGCAGTTTCAGGACTCTCATTTCTAGTGGATAGTGCGTGCATAGCGCCAAAACCTCCCATACCCGCAATGGTAACCGCAGCCTCGCTACCTCCTGTAACTATAACATCACAATGTCCTAAACGAATATAGTTTAAGGCATCTATCATAGCATTTGCAGAAGAGGCACAAGCGGACACCGTAGTGTAATTAGGACCCATAAACCCATGTTTTATTGAGATATTGCCTGGAGCTATATCCGCAATCATTTTAGGAATAAAGAAGGGGTTAAAACGTGGCGTTCCGTCACCTTGGGCAAAATTCATTACCTCGTTTTGGAAAGTCTCTAGACCTCCTATACCAGCTCCCCAAATAACACCTACCCTAAATTTATCTACTTTATCAAGATCTAATTTGGAATCCAAAATAGCCTCATCAGAAGATATAAGGGCATATTGCGCAAACCTATCTAGTTTACGACCTTCCTTTCTATCAAAATAATCTTCTGTTTTGTAGTTTTTTAGTTCACAGGCGAATTTTACCTTGAATTTTTCGGTATCATAATAGGTAATTGGGGCAGAGCCACTTTTACCATTTACAAGACCGTCCCAATACTCCTCAATATTATTACCGATTGGTGTGAGTGCACCCAATCCTGTAACCACAACTCGCTTTAATTGCATTGAACTTTTTTTTAGTTTAAATATAAACCGATTGTAAATTAAAAAAAATTATCCATGCGGAACATTTACCACATGGATAATTTGAAATCTATTTAAGAAATCATCAAATTACTTTGCTTCTTCTATATAGCTAATGGCCTGGCCAACTGTTGCGATGTTCTCAGCTTGATCATCAGGGATTTGAATATCAAATTCTTTTTCGAATTCCATAATCAATTCTACAGTATCCAATGAATCTGCCCCTAAATCGTTGGTAAAGCTAGCTTCTGTAACCACTTCGTTTTCATCAACTCCTAATTTATCAACGATGATAGCCTTAACTCTTGATGCAATGTCTGACATAATAATATTGGTTTTAAAATTTAAATTGTTGGCAAAAATAAAAAACTTTAGTTTAATAACACTAATTGTCGGTAAAATGTAATGTAATTTAAGAAAATTAAATAAACACTTCTATTTTTTTATTCAAAAAATTAACTAGTGGGAACCGCAGGTTTTATTTCTTCTTTTTTTTGTAAACCTTTGTCCAATCCTAAATTTCTACTTTCTTTTGCCTTGTTTCTTTGGGAAGTATATGGCTAATCTAACTTAAAATCTATTTGTTGTGAATACCAAACGAATTGTACTTTTTGCATCTGGTTCTGGCTCTAATGTTGAGAACATTGTAAACTATTTTAATGATGAGACCCATATAACGGTCACCGCTGTATTTACTAACAAAAGGGATGCCAAAGTAATTGACAGGTGTAATAGATTAAATATAAGTGCTTTATTTTTTAATAAACACGCCTTCATAAATAGCGACTGTGTTCTGGAAATGGTTAAGGCACTAAAGCCAGACCTTATAGTGCTTGCCGGATTTTTATGGAAAATTCCTGAGAATCTTATCAATGCATTTCCAAATAGTATCATTAACATACACCCCGCCTTATTACCAAAATATGGAGGTAAAGGAATGTATGGTATGCGTGTACACCAAGCTGTTAAGGATAATCATGAAATAGAAACAGGGATTACGATACACTACGTGAATTCAAACTATGACGAAGGGGCAATAATACATCAGGCTAAAACAATTGTCACAAAAGAAGATTCTCCAGAAAGTATAGCTGAAAAAGTACATCAATTAGAATATGAGCATTTCCCAAAGGTGATTGAACAACTCCTTAAAGGATAGTAATGGCTAAAAAATCTAAGTTTTATGTAGTTTGGAAAGGCAAACGACCCGGCATATACGATACTTGGCAAGACTGTAAAGCTGCCATAACAGGTTATAAAGGTGCAGAATATAAATCCTTTGCTACATTTGACCAAGCGAAAAAAGCATATAACGGCAGCTACAATGATTTTAAGGGGAAGAAAAAAGATGAAACTATACTATCCCCTATAGAATTATTAAAAATAGGACAACCCAATTACCATTCTATCGCGGTTGATGCCGCCTCTAGTGGAAATCCAGGAATAATGGAATACCAAGGCGTAGATACCAAAACAGGAAAAATATTATTTAAACAAGGCCCATTTCAGCAGGGCACCAACAACATAGGTGAATTCTTGGCAATTGTTCATGGTTTGGCTTTTTTGAAGAAAAGAAATAGCGACCGTATTATTTATACCGATTCCCGTACCGCAATGAGTTGGGTGCGTAAAAAAACCTGCAACACCAAACTGCCAGAAACGCCACAAAATAGAGCCTTGTTCAGTTTGATAAAACGCGCTGTAGACTGGCTAAATAAAAATCAATACCAAACCCCTATTGTAAAATGGGAAACCAAGGCATGGGGGGAAATCCCAGCTGATTTTGGGAGAAAGTAATGTTATTTTTCTTACATTGACCTAATGCAGTGTAACCAACCAATAGTAAGCAAATTTCCCATTGTTCACATTTTAGGCACAGTCATTTTGGTGTTTTTTTACGGTGCAATTAATGCATATAGTCAAGAAAATGAAGTTTGTTCAGCCTATATTTATACAAGCTGAACGATGATCAAGCGTTTAGTTATCTCCCAATAAAAAAGAAGATTGAATTAAACACCATGGTAAATGAATTTGATATTCTAGATTACTTTGAATTTTCAAGTTCTGACCAAGTAAAGCAAATTATGGCTTTGGGTGGAAAGCCAGATTTAAAAAAAATTATTATCCCTACCCATTTAAAAGATTCACTATCCCAGCTTAAAAATAGCAATTCAAGATTATTTGAATTGTTCCATGCTATTGGCCATCTGATAAATAATCACATCGAAAATGATTCCTTAAATAGTATTAAAATGGAGCTGTCCTCAGATAATTATACTGGTTATAATTTAAACCGGCTAGGCTTTAATTTAGCCTTTTGCAAAACTACACTAAGAAATATTGAATTAGACGCCAACAAATCAAGACCGGAACTTTACAAACAGAGGGAACAAGCTTTTGTTATGGGTTGGGAACGATTTAATAAAGAACAAGAACTATACATTAAAAAGGATTCTTTGCCTATTTATACTTTCGATCTAAAAAAAATAGATTCGCTTAAAGCAATAGCACATACAGAACTCTCAAATAATCCATTAAAGAGCGCAAGCGCATTTTCCAAAGCCTATCAACATAGTCAAGGTAAATACATTAAATATCTGTATAGCGCTTTTCAACAGTATGCGTTATCCACCAATCATCACCCTGAAATTATACTTATTGGCAATCAATTATTGAAAAATGGTTTAGGTTTTCTGGATAATGATAGTTACCTAGCTTTTTTTAAAACCCTTATTGAAGCATATTATAAAAATGGGGAATTTAACGAAAGTTTGAGGATTATAGAATTCGCATTAACTATAGACCCCTTAAACTTAGATATAATTATGTTTAGGGATAAAATTTATCAAATACAATTAGCGCTAGATAAAAGAATAATTACTTTAAAAGAAGCAATAAAAATAAAGCCTTCCTCTGCTTATTTATATTTTGAATTAGGCAATGTATTCGCCCAAAAAAAAGAATCTATTGAATCTGCCAAATATTATAAAAGAGCTCTTGTGCTAGAACCAGAATATACTATTGTTAGGATACAATTGTCTGAAGTCTATATTAATGAAGCTTACAAACTAACAAAAGTTGTACAAAAAGAGATTAATTCCAATACCTCTCATTTTAATGTAAATTCTAGTATAGAAATTATCAAACAACTATGGACAAAAGCAGAAGAAGTTTTAACAAAGGGCTTAAAGAGTCCAACAAAAAATAAAAATCTAAAAGCAGAATTAAAAAAATTAAGGAAAATCAAAAAGAGCCAAGCCCTTATTTACCCAATTGGCAAATATTATATTTTTTGAATTCTTTTTTTAGAGAATAAAAAGCTCAAAAGAAAACAGTATTCTTATTTCTAAATTCCAATTCGTTCTTCAAAAGCTTATATTTGCAACTTCATTTTTGATGTGCTTTATGGGTAAGCTTTTGATTGTGGGTACGGTTGCTTTTGATGCTATAGAAACTCCTTTTGGCAAAACAGATAAAATACTCGGTGGTGCCGCAACTTTTATTGGTTTGGCCGCTTCCCAGTTTGATGTTGATGCCGCTATTGTTTCTGTAGTTGGAGATGATTTTCCACAAGAATATCTAGACCTTTTTTCAAATAGGGATTTAGACATTAGCTCATTGGAAATCGTCCCAGGAGGTAAAACTTTCTTCTGGAAAGGAAAATATCACAATGATTTAAATGTTAGGGATACCCTAGTTACAGAATTAAATGTATTGGCCGATTTTAGTCCTGTGGTTCCTGTTGGATATAAAGATGCAGATGTTGTTATGCTGGGCAATCTACACCCTGGCATACAAATGAGTGTAATTAATCAGATGGAAAAACGACCAAAGCTCATCATATTGGATACGATGAACTTTTGGATGGACAATTCACTCCAGGAATTATTGGAAGTAATTAAGCATATTGATGTACTCGCTTTAAATGATGAGGAAGCAAGACAATTAACAGGTGAATATTCCCTGGTGAAGGCCGCGCAAAAAATAAGTGAGATGGGACCAAAGTATGTGGTCATAAAAAAGGGTGAGCATGGTGCCTTGCTTTTTTATAAAGAACAAGTGTTTTTTGCCCCTGCACTTCCGCTAGAAGAAGTTTTTGACCCAACTGGTGCGGGCGATACTTTTGCTGGAGGGTTTTCAGGTTATTTGGCATCAACAGTGGATGTCACTTTTGAAAACCTTAAAAATGCAATAATACATGGTTCCAACCTTGCATCATTTTGCGTAGAAAAGTTTGGAACAGAACGCCTGTTAGACTTAGAACGACAAGAGGTAAACCAAAGATTGCATCAATTTAAGGCATTGACACAGTTTGATATTGAATTACAGTAACCCCACGCCCCATAAAAGGGGTTTTTTTAATACCAAGAAATAATGAGTGACGCTATTAAGCACGAGTGTGGCATCTCAGTTATTAGATTGCTTAAGCCCCTTGAATATTACAAGGAAAAATATGGGTCTGCATTTTATGGCGTAAATAAAATGTACCTAATGATGGAAAAACAGCATAACAGGGGCCAAGATGGTGCCGGTTTTGCGAGTATAAAGTTAGATGTAGAAGCTGGTCAACGTTATATGAGCAGGGTACGCTCTTGTCAGCAACAACCTATTCAAGATATTTTTGCGCAAATAAATGACCGAATTAATACGGAACTTAAGGAGCATCCAGAATATGAGAACGACGTTGCCCTGCAAAAAAAGAACATTCCTTATATCGGGGAACTGTTGTTAGGTCACGTACGTTATGGCACTTTTGGAAAGAATAGTATAGAAAACGTACATCCTTTTTTAAGGCAAAATAACTGGATGCACCGTAACCTTATTGTTGCGGGCAACTTTAACATGACCAATGTTCATGAACTATTTGACAACTTGGTACAAATAGGACAACACCCTAAAGAAATGGCAGATACGGTGACCGTTATGGAAAAAATTGGTCATTTTTTAGATGATGCCGTTGCTAAATTGTACAAGCAAATTAAAAAAGAGGGATATACCAAACAAGAGGCCTCTCCAATTATTGCCGAACGATTAAAAGTCTCCAAAATATTAAGGCGCGCTGCTAAAAATTTTGATGGTGGTTACGCCATGGCCGGACTTTTAGGCCACGGTGATGCTTTTGTACTTCGAGACCCAGCGGGTATCCGTCCTGCCTATTATTATAAAGATGATGAGGTAGTAGTAGTAGCATCTGAAAGACCGGCCATACAAACCGTTTTCAACGTACCTTATGAAAGTGTAGAGGAACTAGACCCAGGGCATGCTATTATTATAAAGAAAAGTGGTTCTACTTCTATCAAAGAAATTTTAGAACCAACGGAAAGAAAAGCCTGTTCGTTTGAACGAATATATTTTTCTAGAGGTAGTGATAAGGAAATTTATCAAGAAAGAAAGGAGTTAGGGAAATTGGTTTTTCCCCAAATTCTGAAGGCCATTGACAGTGATATTAAGAATACTGTGTTCTCCTACATACCAAATACAGCAGAAACCTCATTCTTTGGAATGGTTAAGGAGGCCCAAAATTATTTAAATAAAAAGAAGGAAGAACAAATTTTGTCCATTGGCTCTAACATTACTAGGGAAGAATTACATGAAATCTTGGAAGTTAGGCCAAGAATAGAAAAAGTTGCTATAAAAGATGCCAAACTAAGAACTTTTATTACACAGGATGACAGCAGGGATGATCTAGTAGCCCACGTCTATGATATATCCTATGGTTCAGTAAAAATTGGGGATAATCTTGTTATTATAGACGATAGTATTGTTAGGGGTACCACATTAAAGAAAAGTATCCTTAAAATCTTAGACCGACTTTCACCGAAAAAAATTATAGTTGTTTCCTCTGCGCCACAAATACGATATCCAGACTGTTACGGAATAGATATGGCAAAATTAGAGGATTTTATAGCGTTTAGGGCGGCATTAGAGCTACATAAAGACAATGGCTCAATGGATTTTGTAGATCAAATTTATGCTAAATGTATCAATCAAGTTAAATCGAAGGATAAAGATGTTATAAACTATGTTAAAGAGTTTTACGCTCCTTTCACCGCAAATCAGATATCAGCTAAAATCGGCGAATTGTTAAGTCCCAATGATATAAAAGCTGAGGTGCAGATCATATACCAAAGTATATCCAGCTTGCATGAAGCTTGTCCAAAAAATCTTGGAGATTGGTACTTTACAGGGAACTATCCTACTCCCGGAGGTAACAGGGTTGTAAACAGGGCCTTTATTAATTTTTATGAAGGAAAGAACCAACGAGCGTATTAATCAAATTCATTAACAAAATACATAATTCTATGCATTTCATCGGCGAAACAAGCATTTCATCGGTGAAGTGATTGATTTATGGGGGTCTAATCTATTTTAGGGTTACCATAGCATAAGTAGGTTAAGTTCATGGTAAGATTTGGGGCAAAAAAGGTGGAGAACTCTCCACCTTTTTTATTTAAAACAAAGTGTATTCGTATTAATTATTGATCAAAACAACCGTTCATCTTAATTAAAAGAAGTTCAACAAGTACTTTTCTAAAAATACTGCCTTCAATATATATTTGTAGGACCATAGCATAAGTAGGTTAAGTTCATGGTAAGATTTGGGGAAAAAAGGTAGAGCAATGCTCTGCCTTTTTTATTTTTAAAAATCCCATATTTTGATAACGTCATAAAAACATTGTCAGACAATAAATCACAATTTGTATTTCAACTAAGGTTTTGGACTTTTATCCAAAAGCTTTTATCCTTACCATAGTTACATATATCTTTGGAGGACCATAGCATAAGTAGGTTAAGTTCATGGTAAGATTTGGGGAAAAAAGGTAGAGCATTGCTCTGCCTTTTTTATTTTATGACATTGACTAGTAGTAAATTACTTTTATTACCCCCTTGAAACAAATACATATATACGAATAAAAAAGAAATGATTTTTTTTAACATTTCTTTTTTTATTTCCCACAATACCAGTAATTTAGTCTTGCCATAGCATAAGTAGGTTAAGTTTATGGTAAGATTTGGGACGAAAAGGGTGGAGGCTTCTCCGCCCTTTTCTATTTATAAAACATAAAAAAACCACTTCAAGATTTTCATCTTAAGTGGCTCTATTTGTACAGATTAACAAGTTTATTCCTGCAAATTATTGCTTATTTACTGAATATAATTTACTTGCTTCGTCCCAATTTATCAGATTAAAAAAGGCATTTATATAATCTGGCCTTCTATTTTGATAATTAAGATAATAGGCATGTTCCCAAACATCAAGTCCCAAAATAGGAAAACCTCCGCAGCCTACTCCTGGCATTATAGGATTATCTTGGTTTGGAGTAGAACAAATTTCCACATCACCACCTTTATGTACACATAACCAAGCCCAACCGGATCCAAACCTAGTTGCAGCTGCAGTAGTGAACTTGTCTTTAAAACCTTCATAAGAACCGAATGCTTTATCTATTGCACTCCCAAGTTCCCCAGCAGGTGCCCCCCCGCCTTTTGGTGATAATATGTTCCAAAATAAAGAATGATTGTAAAAACCACCACCATTATTTCTAACGGCCATATTGTTCATGTCTAGACCAGTTAAAATGTCCTCAATAGATTTCCCCTCTAAATCTGTGCCTTTTATAGCGTTGTTTAAATTCGTTGTATACCCATTGTGATGTTTTGTATGATGTATTTCCATTGTCCTAGCATCTATGTGCGGTTCCAAAGCATCATATGCATAAGGCAATTTTGGTAATTCAAAAGCCATAATTTTATTGTTTTTAGATTAATAATTAATGTGTTTCAAATTTAAGGATTTTAACATTTATATATGCCCAATTATTTGTTAAGAACTGTTGTTAAATCCTTACTTTGCAAGTAAAAATAGGTGCAAGACAGTACTTTTAAAATTTATAATGCCTCAGCTGGGTCCGGAAAGACCTATGCGCTCTCAAAAGCATATTTAAAAATTGTGCTCTCCTCCCCGAATAGCTTTAAAAGAATTCTGGCAATCACGTTTACCAATAAAGCAGTAAACGAAATGAAAAACAGAATTTTAGAAAGTTTGTTTGAGTTCAGCAAGGTAAACCACGTCAGCAATGCTCCTCCACTATTTTTAGACTTGATGAGGGATATGGACCTCTCAGTAGAATCATTACAAAAAACAAGCAAAGTCCGTCTTAAGGAAATTCTACACAATTATGCCTTTTTTGATATTTCTACAATAGATAAGTTTACCCATAGGTTAATACGAACCTTTGCAAATGATTTAAAAATTCCGCAAAACTTTGAGGTGATCCTTGACACCGAACTACTGTTGGAAGAAGCAGTGGCCAATGTAATTTCGAAAGCAGGTGAAGATAAAATACTTACCAACATTTTGATGAATTTTGCATTTGAAAAAATTGACAACAACGGAAGTTGGGATATTGGCTATGATCTGCAGAAAATTGGGAAATTATTATTTGATGAAAATAATGTTGTTCACCTTAAAAAACTATCTAATAAAGAGCTCCCTGATTTTCAAAACCTACAGGTAAAATTAAGGTTAAAAATTGCAGATAGGGAAAAACATATTATAGCAATTGCGAATGATACGCTTGACTATATTTCTACTACTGGTCTAGATATAAGTGATTTCCCAAGAGGTACTTTACCCAATCACTTTACCAAAATTAAGGAAGGACAATTTGAACCTATAAATTTATATAATAACCAGTTAGAAGCAAATCTAAAAGATGGCAAAATTGTTAAGGCAAGCGTGACTCTACCAAATCCCGAGATACCAACAAATCTTTTACAATTTTACCTTAGTATAAAAGAACTTATTTATAATAGAAGCTTACTGGTTAATATCTATAAAAATTTTGTGCCCCTTACTCTATTAAGCACTATAGACAAGGAATTAAAAAAAATTCAGAAAGAAAAGGACCAACTCTCCATTTCCGAATTTAACACCATTATTTCAGAAGAAATAAAAAACCAACCCGCACCATTTATCTATGAACGATTAGGAGAAAAATACCGCCATTATTTCATAGACGAATTTCAGGACACATCAGAAATGCAATGGAACAACCTTGTTCCTCTAATAGGTAATGCCTTGGAAGGACAAGATGACCAGGGTAATTCTGGATCGCTATTTTTAGTTGGCGATGCCAAACAAGCCATTTATAGATGGCGTGGTGGCAAGGCAGAACAATTCCTGGACTTGGCAACAGGTAACGCAAACCCTTTTTCTATTAAAGGAAACACCCAAGTACTACCAAAAAATTACAGAAGCAAAGATGAAATCATAACCTTTAATAATCGTTTTTTTAATAGCATAAGCTTTTTTCTGGAAGATGAGAGTTACAAAGACTTTTTCAAAAAAGGCAACCAACAAGAAACCAACAATAAGCCAGGAGGTTTTGTTAAACTCTCTTTCTTAGAAGAGGCATTGGATGAAAATTACGCCAATCAAACCCTACAGGCCATAAAAGAATCGCTATCAAAGGGCTTTGGTTATGGAGATATCTGTATTATTTTACGTAAAAAGAAACATGCTACACTAATCGCAGATTTTCTTCTAAAAGAAGACATTCCCATAATATCTTCAGAATCGTTGCTTCTTAGTAGTAGTTATAAAGTGCAGTTTTTAGTGTATTTGGCAAAGTTTACACTACAACCAACTGAGACTGGTTTAGCTTATGAACTATTAAACCTATTGGCCAATGATAAAATAGATCAACATGCTTTTATTCAAAAAAATGTAAATCAACTAGAAATACTATTGGCGTCAGTTTATAAATTTGATAGTTATACGTTTAAACAGCTTTCTTTATTTGATAGCATGGAATATGCCATTAAAACCTTTGATCTGGCACCTTCCTCAGACGCCCATCTATTTGCGTTTATGGATGCTGTGTTTGAGGTGGAGCAAAAACATGGGGCAGACCTTCAAAGTTTTTTAGATTTCTGGGACAAAAAAGGTGAGAAATTAAGTGTGAGTATGCCAGAAACCAACGCTGCCGTACAAATCATGACCATCCATAAATCCAAAGGTCTTGAATTCCCTGTGGTAATCTTCCCCTATGCAAATACCAATATTTATGAGGAAATAGACCCTAAACTTTGGGTTCCTGTTAAGCCAGAATCTTATGAAGGTTTTGAGGAGTTATTAATCTCAAAAAAGAAAGAAGTACAGGAATATGGAACTAATGAAACACAAATTTTTCAATGGGAGCAAAATAAGCTCCAGTTAGATGCCTTTAACTTACTATATGTCGTACTTACCAGGGCAGTGGATTCACTCTATATTATTTGTCCTCTGGACATAAAAAGGGACGGCACAATGAATACCGATTATTTTTCGGGATTGTTTGTTCATTTTTTAAGTGACTTGGGTATTTGGACCCCAGACGAGGTTAATTATACTTTTGGCAATTTAGAAAGGAACGAGCCAATGCTAGAAAATCATGATGAACATTTTGACATACCCTATATCTATACCAACCGGGACAGGGAAAGTTTCAACATTATCACCAAAACTGGTATGCTATGGGATACAGACCAAGAAACCGCACTGGATGAAGGAAATAAAATCCATTATATTTTAGGATACATAGAAAATGATACAGATATTGAAAAAGCCCTAACTAAAAGTATTCATAAAGGAATCATAGATATCAATGAGGTAGATTTGGCAAGAAACAAGGTGCAAATGGTCATTGCCCATCCAGAAATTAAAAAGTATTTTGACCAGGATAATACCGTTTATAATGAAAAGGAAATTTTACTTTCAAACGGTGGCACACTTCGCCCAGATAGAGTGGTAATTAGAGAAGGTAAAGTTCATATCATAGATTATAAAACGGGTGATAAAAACAGTAAGTATCATCATCAACTAAATAATTACGCACAATGCTACGAAACTATGGGTTATAAGGTTGAAAATAAAATTATAGTATATATTAACAATACGGTTGTTACAGAATTTATTTAAAATAACATGTACGGAAAAATAAAAGAACATCTGCAAAAGGAACTAGATCATATAAAGGAAGAAGGCCTTTTTAAAAAGGAACGAATCATTACTTCCCCGCAAGATGCAGTAATAAAGTTAAATACCGGTGAAGAGGTAATTAATTTCTGCGCCAATAATTACTTAGGGCTTTCTTCGCATCCAGAGGTAATTCAGGCTGCCAAAGATACCATGGATACCCATGGATATGGAATGTCTTCTGTTAGGTTCATTTGCGGTACTCAGGACATCCATAAAAATCTAGAAAGAAAAATTGCAGCGTTTTATGATACTGAGGATACTATATTATATGCAGCGGCATTTGACGCAAATGGGGGTGTTTTTGAACCATTGCTTTCGGCAGAAGATGCCATTATTTCTGATTCCTTAAACCATGCCTCCATTATAGATGGTGTACGGCTTTGTAAGGCCATGCGCTACAGATATACCAATAGCGATATGGTAGATTTAGAAAAGCAACTTATTAAGGCAGATCAAGACGGTGCTAGGTTTAAGTTAATTGTAACCGATGGAGTATTCTCCATGGATGGTCTTTTAGCACCCTTGGATAAAATTTGTGATTTGGCAGAAGCATATGGTGCCATGGTAATGATTGATGAATGCCATGCCACTGGTTTTATTGGTCCAACCGGTAAAGGCACCCTAGAAGCAAAAAATGTAATGGGCAGAATAGACATTATAACTGGAACATTGGGTAAAGCTCTAGGTGGGGCTATGGGAGGTTATACTACTGGTAAAAAGGAGATTATAGAGCTACTTCGCCAGCGTTCTAGGCCCTATTTGTTTTCCAACTCCTTGGCTCCAGCTATTGTAGGAGCATCTATCAAGGTATTCGAAATGTTAGAAAGGGATACCTCTTTAAGGGATAAATTGGAAGAGAATACCCTGTACTTCAAAAAAGGCTTGAAAGCCGCAGGCTTTGATATAATTGAGGGTGACTCTGCAATTGTACCTGTAATGTTATATGATGCTAAAATCTCCCAAAAAATGTCAGAAATGCTCCTTAAAAAAGGAATATATGTAATAGGATTCTTTTACCCCGTAGTTCCAAAAGGCAAAGCTAGAATACGGGTGCAACTATCAGCAGCACATACCAAAGAGCATTTAGACTTGGCAATCAATGCATTTACCGAGGTTGGCAAAGAACTCAAAATCGTTTAAATGCGTTATTTGTTCTATCAAATGGGTTAAAAAAAATAGAGCATTGATTTTGTTAATAATATTTAACAACTTACATTTGCAGCTAATAAACACTTAAACTTAAAAATTTGAACATGAAACATCTTAGCAAATTATTGGTTGTTTCCTTACTTTTTGTAGGAATCAACAGCATACAAGCGCAAGACGAGAATAATCCTTGGCAAGTACAGTTCGGGGTTAATGCCATCGACGTATATCCAACTGGGGATGTAAGTTCTTTTGGTAATGAATTCTTCAATCTAAACGATCATTGGAATATTTTACCTTCAATCTCATATGTAGGAGTATCTAAATCAATTGGTGATGGATTTTCTATAGGAGCAAGAGGTTCCATAAACAAAATCAGCAAATTAGGTGACGTTAGCGTTGATGATTTATCTCACTATGCTATAGATGGTACTATAAAATACGATTTAATCAAGAAGCAAACAGTTATCGATCCATTTATTGAGATTGGTGGTGGTTATACTTGGGTAGACGAGATTGGTGCTGGTACTGTAAATGGAGGTTTAGGAATTAACTTTTGGTTTACTGAAAACCTAGGTCTTACTGTACAATCTTCTTACAAGCATGCTTTCGAAGATTATGGTGTTAAACATTTCCAACACTTAGCTGGTATCTCAGTTAAATTTGGTGGTACTGATACTGACGGTGACGGTATATATGACAAAGATGATGCTTGTCCAGAAGTTGCTGGTCTAGAAGCATTCAACGGATGTCCAGATGCTGACGGTGACGGTATTGAAGATAGCAAAGATAGCTGCCCTAACGAAGCTGGTTCTAAGGAAATGAACGGTTGTCCAGATGCTGATGGTGACGGTGTTGCCGATAAAGATGATGCTTGTCCTAATGAAGCTGGTTTAGCTGCTTTAGCTGGTTGTCCTGATGCTGATGGTGACGGTGTTGTTGATAAAGATGATGCATGTCCTAGCGAAGCTGGTCCAGCTGAGAACAAAGGATGTCCATGGCCAGATTCAGATGGTGACAGCGTTTTAGATAAAGACGATCAGTGTCCAGATGTTGCTGGTACTGTTGCTAACGCAGGTTGTCCTGAAGTAACTGAAGAAGTTCAAAAGCAATTGAACGACTATGCTAGAACTATCTTATTTGATACTGGTAAAGCTTCTATCAAAGCTGAGTCTACTTCTGTAATGGTTGACATCATCACTATTTTAAAAGAGTATCCAACTGCTAAATTTACAGTTGAAGGTCATACTGATAGTGTAGGTAGTGCAAAACTTAACCAAGGCCTTTCTGAAAAAAGAGCACTTTCTGTTAAAGAGTTCTTAGTAGAAAAAGGTATTGATGAGTTCAGATTGTCTGCAATAGGCTACGGTGAAGAGAAACCAATTGCTACTAACAATACTAGCGCTGGTAGAAGACAAAATAGAAGGGTTGAAATTAACTTAGTAAAATAAGTAAGTATATAAAACCCATATAAGTGTTTTAATAAATAAAAGCTCCGCATAACGCGGAGCTTTTTTATTTTTACATAATGCAGAACTTTCTAGAACAAGTAATTAAAGACATCTATAAAAAGGGAAAAGATATAGAAAACTTAATCTTTGTTCTACCAAGCAAACGCGCAGGTACTTATTTAAAAAAAATAATAACTGCACAAGTTGGCAGAACCATTCTTTCTCCAAGTATATACAGTATAGAGGAATTTATAGAGCATTTGGCAGGCATATCCTACGCCAATAACACACAACAGATTTTTGAGCTTTATAAAGCATACCTATATTCTGGACCTAAGGAAAAAGAATCGTTTGAATCATTTTTAAACTGGGCAAATACCTTATTGCAAGATATAAATGAAATAGACCGGTACCTTTTAGATGTCAAATCACTTTTTTCAAACCTTTCGGATATACAAAATATTAATCATTGGTCCTTAAAATCAGAAAAAACTGGGCTAATGGAGAACTACTTAAATTTCTGGGAACATCTAGGAGAAATTTACAATACATTTAATTCACAATTGTTGAATGAAGGCATAGGTCACCAAGGTTTAGTATACAGAAAGGCCGCAGAAAACATAGATACTTATCTACTTTCCAATTCCAGTGAGCATATTTTTCTTGGATTTAATGCCCTCAACAAGTCAGAGAGTTTAATAATACAAGCAATATTGGACCAAACTTCATCAGATATATATTGGGATATTGACCCTTACTTTCTAAATGACCAACTACACGACGCCGGTCTGTTCATTAGAAATCACCATACAACATGGCCCAGTCTACAAAAAAAAACTCTTAAAGGTTTAAATGATGGTTATCTTGATTCCAAAAATATCAATGTAATAGGAGTTCCAAAAAATACCGCCCAAGTTAAACTTGTAGGTAACATACTTAAAGAACTTCAAATAAAATCTTGCAGTAATACCCAAACTGCAATAGTACTTGGCGATGAAAGCTTGTTAAATCCATTAATGAATGCAATACCAGAACAAGTATCCCCTATTAACATAACTATGGGTCTCTCTCTATCGCATACATCTATAGCTTCGTTTTTCAATGCCTTTATTGACCTATATGACTCCCGAACTACTAAAGGTTGGTTCTATAGCGATGTCATAAGCTTCTTAACTAACCCTTATGCCTCACAACTTATAGAAAATAATGGCAACCCAATTTCTGCTTTGATTTCAAAAATTAAAACTAGAAACTGGACGTATATAACCTATGAGAATCTACAAAACAAAGATGAAGATGACGCCAATCTGCTTTATATTATATTCGATAATTATGACAACTCGCCAAATACACTTTTTGACAAATGTAATCACCTCGTAAAAAGTTTAAAAAACCTATTTAAAGGTTCCAAAAACAAAACAGCTCTTGAGCAACTATTTAAATTTCATAATCTCTTTAATCAAATTACAGAACTTATTTCTAAATATGGCTATATAACTAGTATTAAAGCATTTAAAAACCTCTATAGACAACTCTTGTCCGTAGAGACTTTAGATTTTCAAGGAGACCCCATTGAAGGATTACAAGTTATGGGAATGTTGGAAAGCAGGGTTTTAGATTTTGAAACGGTAATTTTAACATCAGTAAATGAAGGCATACTGCCTTCTGGCAAGTCCAATAACTCTTTTATTCCTTTTGATTTAAAAATAGCCTACGGATTACCTACGTACAAGGAGAAAGATGCCGTTTACACCTATCACTTTTATAGGCTTTTACAAAGAGCAAAGAATGTGTATTTACTTTATAACACAGAACCTGATACTTTAGAAGGTGGTGAAAAGAGCAGACTTATTACACAACTTTTAACGGATGAAAACCGAACTGATATTACACAAATAATAGCGACTCCTAAAATAAAGAACAACTACAAGGAAAATGCCCAAGTTCTAAAGACCAAAAGTCTGTTGGATTCTATTGTGAACAAAGGAATAAAGGGATTTTCACCAAGCTCACTATCTAACTACATTAGAAATCCAATAGATTTTTACAAACAAGATATTTTGGGAATTGAAGATGTAACAGCTGTAGAAGAAACTATTGCCGCTAACACTTTTGGGACCATCGTCCATGATACTTTGGAAGAAATCTACACGCCCTTTGTTGGCACTTTTCTTAACGGCGTAACTTTGCATGAGTCAAAATCGAACATTCAAACAATAGTCGAGAAAAACTTTAAGAAAACCTATTTAGATGGAAATATTTCAACAGGTAAAAACTACATTTCCTTTCATGTAATTGCCAAATACGTTGAACAGTTTATAGATTTTGAAATAAAAGAATTAAAACAACATACTATTAAGTTGATTGCTTTAGAAAAAAAGCTTTCAATTGATTTACGTGTGCCTGGTATTGCCTCAAAAATCACCCTTAAAGGCAAATTAGATAGAATTGATGAGTTTAATGGCGAAACAAGAATACTAGATTACAAATCAGGACGGGTAGACAAAACCAATGTAGAAATTAAAGAATGGGATAAACTCATTGAAGATTATAAGTACAGCAAAGCCTTTCAGCTTTTATGCTATTCTTATATGTATAGCAAGAACTATCCAGAAAAAAGTATTACAGCCGGAATAATCAGTTTAAAAAACCTCAAGGAAGGGACCCTCCTTTTCGCTAAAAAGGCATCCCCGCGTGCAATAAAAGAACATCTAATAGATGACCATGTTCTTCTAGATTTTGAAAAATCATTATTTATCCTTATCCAAGAAATATTTGATAAAAATAAACCCTTTGTTGAAAAGGTAGTTTAATCTATTTCTTATCAGGTCTTGATGGCCGTACCTCTATTTTACTGGGTAAAGTCCTAGGATGCATTTTTAGTAAACCCAAAACAAGTTCTCCGATATCTTGGGGTTGTATTTTCCATGCATCACTATCATCTGGTTCATTATTATTAAAATGGGTAGAAACGGACCCAGGCATAATGGTGGAAACCTTAATATCGTATTTTCGTAAATCCAACATAGCCGCCTGGGTAAATCCTACGACTCCAAACTTTGAGGCATTATAGCCAGCACCACCTGCAAAAAAATTTGTTCCTGCCAAACTAGCCAACGTAATATAATACCCTTTCGTTTTCTTAAGCTCCTCTACGGATGCCTTTAAAGAATGGAAAGCGCCATTTAAATTAGTGTTGATCATCTGGTGCCAATCACTATCGGTCATTTCATCTACAGGAACAAATTTCCCAACACCTGCATTTGCCAATACAACGTCTAATTGCCCCCATTTATCCACAATTTTTTCTATTGCATTTAACTCATCCCTTAATAGGGCCACATCAGAAACTATTCCCAAAACATTGTCATTTTTCAATTCATCTATAGCAGTGCTAACACTCTCTTTGGAACGTCCGCTTATAGCCACTCTCATTCCTTCTGCCAATAATGCCTTGGCCACGCCTAAACCAATTCCTTTAGTTCCTCCTGTTATATAGGCCACCTTATTTTTTAAATCTATCATCCTCTAATTGTGTTTTGTAACAAAGTTACCACATATCCCATTTATTAGTAACTGTAACAGAACAAGTTTTAACCGTTATGATTTATTATATTTAGAAACTATAAAAAACCAACTGATGAATAAAATTATACTCTGGTCCATTACTGCTGCTTTGGCAGGGTTCCTTTTTGGCTTTGATACTGTCGTCATATCGGGTGCGGACAAAAAATTACAATTACTTTGGGACAGCTCCGACGCCTTCCATGGCTGGGTAGTTGTTTCAGGAGCATTATGGGGTACCGTTTTAGGTGCTATTTTCGCTGGGATACCAACAGATAAATTAGGAAGAAAGAATACCCTAATTTGGATTGGCATTTTTTATAGTGTCTCTGCAATCGGTTCCGCATTTTCAAATGACCCTATTACATTTGCCATATTTAGATTCATTGGTGGTATTGGTGTTGGGGTGTCCACAATTGCTGCTCCAGCTTATATTTCAGAGATTTCACCTGCTAACAAAAGAGGTAAATTAGTTGGTTTTTACCAATTTAGTTTGGTTTTTGGTATTCTAATAGCTTTCATGTCCAACTATTTATTAAGTGGCATAGGTGAAAACGATTGGAGATGGATGGTAGGTGTTGAAGCGATTCCTGCGATAATATATACCCTATTTGTGTTGACTGTACCTAAAAGTCCAAGATGGTTAATTACACAAAACAGGGTAGATGAGGCAAAGGCCATTCTAAAATTGATTGACCCAGAACAAGATGTGGACAAGGCCATTGACACTATACAGGAAGACAGTAAAAATACAGTTAGTGGTGAATCTATATTTATGAAGAAATATAGATTTCCATTACTACTTGCTTTTCTAATTGCTTTTTTTAATCAAGTTTCGGGAATCAATGCTTTTCTATATTATGCCCCAAGAATTTTTGAAGAGGCTGGCTTAGGCGAAAGTACAGCCTTACTTAGCAGCGTAGGCATTGGTATTACCAACATGCTTTTTACCTTGTTAGGCATTAATCTTATTGACCGTTTAGGCAGAAAACAATTGATGTATATTGGATCTATAGGTTACATCATTTCCCTGTCTTTGGTTGCTTGTGCATTCTTCTTGCAATGGGAAGGCATGGCTGTTCCTATTTTCCTTTTCATTTTTATTGCTGCACATGCTATTGGACAAGGAACCGTTATTTGGGTATTTATATCAGAGATTTTTCCAAATCATTTACGTGGTAGTGGACAAGCTTTTGGCTGTTCGGTACACTGGATACTGGCAGCCGCCATACCAGCTGCCGTTCCATTTTTATTTTCCAGTATAGGAGCAGGAACGGTCTTCGCTTTCTTTGCGATTATGATGGTCCTTCAACTCATTTGGGTCCATTTTATGATGCCAGAGACCAAAGGGGTTTCATTAGAGGACTTAAGTAAGAAGCTAATCAGAAAATAATGAAAAGCTTTGCATGAAATTATAAAGTTTATTTTCAACATATAATAATATCACCTCATTTGAATCTCAACAAGAAAGAGAAATATAACGATCTTGGCTTGGACACTAAGTCTATATCAAACGATTATAGGGCTCTTAACAAAGATGGTACCTTTAATGTTAAAAAAGAGAATGTATCCTTTTTTGAGGGTATAAATATTTTTCATTCGTTAGTTTCAATGTCATGGTTACACTTTTTCGGTGTCCTAGTACTTGGATATTTTACAATTAATTTATTATTTGCTAGTCTATATCTATTGATTGGGACAGAGCACTTAACTGGTATATATAGCACAACCACTTTTGGTCAATTTATAGAAGCGTTCTTCTTCAGCGCACAAACCATTACTACATTGGGATATGGCCAAATAGCACCTTTAAATTTAGCAGCAAACATTGTGGCTGCCATAGAGTCTTTATTGGGGCTGTTAATATTTGCATTGGCAACAGGTCTTATGTATGGAAGGTTTTCCAAGCCAATTGCCACAATAAAGTACAGTTCACATGCCGTGATTGCGCCCTACAATAAAATTAATGGTTTTATGTTTAGGGTGGTAAATCCAAAAAACAACCAATTGTTGGAAGTGGAGGTAAATGTTACGCTGTCTCTAAAACGAGATAATTCCGATTTAAGGGACTTTTATTCATTAGCCTTAGAGCGATCAAAAGTGGTCTTTTTTCCTACCACGTGGACGGTTGTTCATCCCATAGATTCAAAAAGTCCCTTACATGGCTACGATGAACATGATGTGCTTGAAAAAGAAGCCGAATTTATAGTTGTTATAAAGGCCTTTGATGAGTCTTTTTCCCAATCGGTTTATTCTAGGTCCTCTTATAAAGCCCAAGAAATTAAATGGGGGGAGAAATTCATTTACCTCACTCAACGGGATAGAACAGGTATCACTGTGGATGTTAGCAAAATCGATGAAACCTATACCGCCGATTTAAATTAAAAACAAAAAACATAAAAATCTCAGGAAAAAATTTGTTCAACATTATACATTTATATAATTTGTATGATGTATTATAACTAATTAAGTTGATGTTTACACCATTAGGCCAAAAGAAATCCCTTACCCAACAAGTGGAATTTGAACTTACACAAGCTATTAGAACCGGCAAATATTTACCTGGAAACAAGATTCCTACAGAAAATGAACTGTGTCAAATTTTTAATGTTTCCAGAACCTCCGTTCGGGAAGCTGTTAAAAAAATGAGCGCGAAGGGCATCGTAGACGTTAAAAGAGGTAGTGGGGTTTATGTACAGGAAATCAGTATAAAAAATGCCTCCGAAGTATTGAATATGTTCTTTGAACTTTCTTCCAACAAAAACGTTATTTTTCAGACCATTAGCACAAGATTAATTGTAGAACCAGCACTTGCCGCTCAGGCTGCGAAATGCAGAAACGAAGAGCACCTTGCCATTCTTCAAAACAATATGATTCAAATGCGCAATTGTGATCTGTATGACAAGGAAAAGGAAACAGAGCTGGACAATGACTTTCACAGAACGATTTTATCCATATCAAACAATAGCGTTTTGACCCTTTTATTAAGTCCCATTTTTAATCTGATGCCAAAGTTTAAAAGCACTATTTATGTAAAACCCACAGAAGGAAATATTCAAAAAGACAAAGAAATTTTGCTCAACCATCATGAGCATATTCGCCAGGCCATCATCCAAAATGATGAGCAAAAAGCTGCCACTGCCATGCGAGAACATATTCTGGAAACACAGTCTAATTACGTAAAATCAATTGTAAACGAATGAGCTTTATAACTTTTGGGGAAATAATGTTAAGGCTTACGCCAGCCGAACCTTTTGTGAAAATAAAGACCTCAAGAAATTTTGAAACCAACTATGCCGGGTCCGAATCCAACGTGGCCAGTTCGTTGGCCATTCTGGGCAACGATGTCAATTTTATAACAAAATTACCCGTAAATCAATTAGGAGACGGGGCCCTATCCTCTCTTCAATCCTTCGGTATTCAAACCAATTATATAGTTCGAGGAGGAACAAGAATCGGTGCCTATTTTATAGAACAAGGGTCATCAATTCGGCCATCGAGTGTTATATATGACAGGGCAAATTCTGCCATCAGTGAAATAAAAGCAAACGAATTTGATTGGGAAACCATCCTATCCAACAAAAAATGGATATTCCTTTCCGGGATTACACCTGTACTTTCCAAGCAATGCGCCTTAGAAACGATAAAGGCGGCTAAAACGGCACAAGAAAAAGGAGTAAAAGTGGCTTTTGACATGAATTACAGAAGAACCTTGTGGAAAAATGCCGCCAACGCCCGTAAAATATTCAATGAAATTTTAGAATACACAGATGTACTCTTTGGCAACGAAGGTGTTCTAAAGGATGTTTATGATATATCCCCATCGGGTAATTCAAGCCAAGAGAGAACCCAGAACGCCATGGGGATGGCCCGTAAAAAATTTGGGATAAATGAACTGGCATTTACCAGCAGGGACCAAATATCAGCGAGTAAAAATAAACTTTCAGGGCTTTACCTAGCCAACCAAAACCATTTTGTTACAAAACCGATATCGGTTTCCATTACAGACCGTTTTGGAACCGGTGACGCATTTGCTGCCGCCTTTTTGCATGCTACGCATTTAGATTGGAACCCTCAAAAAACAATTGATTTTGCAACGGCAGCCTTTGCGTTAAAACACACGATTAATGGTGATCAGCATACCAGTGACGAATCTGAAATTCTTGCCGTTATGGACGGGTATACCAAAGGACATGTAATTCGATGAAAAAACAGGAGATACTAAATTGTATTAGAAATGAAAAAATAGTCGCCATAGTGCGCCTTAAAGAACAAAAGGAAGTGGCACCTTTAGTTAAAGAGTTGATTGAAAGCGATATAAAGTTGCTAGAAATCACCTCGAATACTCCAGGATTTTCCGCAGAAATTTCCAAGGCAAAAATCTTATATCCGAACATACTAATCGGGGCAGGTACGGTTACAAACCCTTCAATTGCAGAGGAAGCCATTGCGGCAGGTGCTCAATTTCTAGTAACTCCAAATGTCAATATTGATGTTATCCAAATTGCCCACAAAAACGATATCCCCGTTTTAATGGGTGCCATGACACCTACTGAAATCTGCACAGCTGTTGAAAATGGAGCAGACCTTATCAAACTATTTCCTGCCGGAAACTTAGGTGTTGATTATTTCAAATCCATCAAATCCGTAATGAACAACGTTGATTTTATTGCCGTGGGCGGAATTAATTTGTCTAACCTAGAGGAATGGCTAGCTGCAGGTGTTTTTGGCGTGGGTTTGGGAAGTGCTTTAACAAAGTTGGATAAAGACAAAAACACGAATATTAAAAAAGTAGTTTTAGAATATATTAAACTAATAAAGCAACAGTAATGAATCAACTCCAAATTGAAAATATTGAATTGTTCAAAGTACCCCCAAGGTGGTTATTCATTAAAATAACTACCAAATGTGGGATTATAGGATGGGGAGAACCCGTAATAGAAGGTAAAGCAGATACCGTTGCCGCCTGTATCAAAGAATTGGAACATTACATCATAGGACGCAGTGCAAATTACATCGAAGATATTTGGCAGGTTCTCTATAGGGGTGGTTTTTATAGGGGCGGGCCCATTTTAATGAGTGCTATTTCAGGAATTGATCAAGCCCTGTGGGATATTAAAGGTAAATTTTTGAATGTTCCCATTCATGAATTGTTGGGAGGTCCCGTTCGTGATAAAATGAAAATGTATTGCTGGATCGGTGGTGACAATCCGGAAGTGCTCTTGAACCAAGCTCAGGAAAAGGTGGATCAAGGCTACCAAGCGGTGAAAATGAATGCTACAGGGGGTATGGAATGGGTATCCTCCATAAAGGATATTAAAAAAGTTTCGCAAAATATTAAATTATTAAGAGAGGAATTTGGGTACGATTTGGATATTGGACTAGACTTTCACGGTAGGATTCACAAACCCATGGTAAAAAAACTGTTTGATGAACTTGCCCCCTATGAACCTATGTTTATAGAAGAACCCGTACTATCGGAAAACAACGATGCGTTAAAACACATATATCAATACACTAGTATTCCTATAGCAACAGGAGAGCGAATGTTTTCTAGGTGGGATTTTAAGGATATTTTGAACAAAGGCGTGGTAGATATCATTCAGCCAGATGTGAGCCATGCGGGTGGTATTTCCGAAGTGCGCCGCATTGCTTCCATGGCAGAGGCCTACGATATAGCTATTGCACCGCATTGTCCTTTGGGTCCAATTTCATTGGCCTCGGCACTACATATTGATTTTTCCTGTTCTAACGCAGTCATCCAAGAAAGCAGTTTGGGAATACATTACAACAAAGGGTTCGATCTCTTGGATTATGTGAAAAATCCTGAAGTTTTCGATTTAAAGGAAGGATACATTCCACTTTTGTCCAATCCCGGTCTTGGAATTGAAATCGATGAATTAAAACTGAAAGAAGCTCAAAAAATTGGTCACAACTGGGCAAATCCCATTTGGAGAAACAAAGATGGAAGTTTTACGGAATGGTAAATCCAATAACTTAACATAATAAACCATAGTATGATATATCTAATAGCTTTGACATTGTCTTTGGCCTTGCTGGTGGTATCCATTGTAAAAATTAAGATACATCCCTTTTTTGGCCTTTTACTGTCGGCTATAGTATATGCCTTTATAACGGGAATGAGCCATGAATTAATTATTAACTCAATCAACGATGGTTTTGGGGGAATTTTAGGCAAGATTGGCCTAATTATACTTTTTGGGGTAACCATAGGCACGGTACTTGAAAAATCCGGAGGCGCTTTTGTAATCGCTTCCAAAATTTTAAATCTGATAGGCGAAAAATCTGTACTCATAGCCATGATGCTTACAGGTTATTTTTTATCTATTCCCATTTTTGCAGACAGTGCACTTTTAATGATGAACCCTTTGAACAAAGTGATGTCAAAAAAAGTAGGGATTTCCTATGCGGGAACCACCGCTGCATTGGCCATGGGCCTTACGGCATCCCACGTAATGGTTCCGCCAACACCTGGTCCTATTGCGGCAGCTGGTATTTTGGGCGCAAATCTTGGCGATGTTATTTTATGGGGTCTTTTAATCAGTAGTGTTTCTTTACTACCATGTTATATCTATGCTAAAAAGGTTGCATCAAAAATCACCATTCCTATTGTAATAGAGCCTATCGTAAATCCAGAAAAGCAACCTGTTTTATGGAAATCCCTTCTAGCTATTTTAGTGCCGTTATTCTTAATTTTATTAAAATCCATCTTAGATTATCCAGAACTTGAAATTAAACCCTCCCCTTTTATAAAAACCATTTCATTTTTAGGTACCCCGGTAATAGCATTACTCATTGGGGTTTTACTTTCCCTACTGCTTCCCGAAAAATTGGATGAAAAAATATTTTCGAGTACGGGTTGGATCGGGGAATCCTTAAAAAATGCGGCACCCATTATATTAATTACGGGCGCAGGTGGCATATTCGGAAAAATGCTCCAAAGTTCAGGTCTGGCAGATTTAATAACCGTAACCTTTTCTGGTATGGAAATAGGTCTCTTTTTTCCTTTTTTATTAGCCGCTTGCCTAAAAACCACACAAGGTTCCTCTACAGTGGCACTGGTTACCACAGCATCTATAGTAGCACCATTGGTGGGTGTTTTAGGCTTGAACGAACCCTTTCTTTTGGCAATGACCGTACTGGCCATTGGAGCCGGATCTTCGGTTGCCTCCCATGTAAACGATAGCTTCTTTTGGGTATTGACACAGTTGACGGGGATGAACGTAAAACAAGGATATCAAATACAAACTGCGGGCACTTTTATTTTTGGAACAAGCGCAATGTTGTTCATATATATACTTACCAAACTAATTCATTAAGTCATGAAAAAAGGAGTATCTCTCATTTTATTCGGTTTAATCCTGCTAATTTCTTGTAAGGAAAATTCCAAGGGAAAAACCGAACCCCAATCCACTGAAAAATCAGTTAAAACAATGGAATCCCAGGAATTGGACAGTATATCAAAAAATTTTTACGTTGAGATTTTGGATGATGAGGGTTTAAGGTTTCTAAAAAAAGACGCTTCTATAAAAATGGTAGCCGAAGGATTCCAATGGACGGAAGGGCCGCTTTGGATTCAGGATGGGGAATTTCTTTTGTTTTCCGATGTGATGGCGAACACTATTTATAAACTGGATTCCAATAATAACCTAACCACTTTTTTGAAACCTTCAGGATTTACAGGAGAAGGCACTTATTCCCCAGAGCCAGGGTCTAACGGATTGATTTTGGATAAAAAGGGGGGGCTTATCCTTATGCAACATGGCGATAGAAGGGTCGCCAAATTAAAAACATCGATAAAAAATCCAAAACCGGAGTTTATCACCTTAGCGGATAACTTTAAGGGCCAAAAACTTAACAGCCCCAATGATGGTTTTCTTGATAAGGAAGGTAATCTCTATTTTACTGACCCGCCTTATGGGTTACCCCAACAAATGAACGATCCTACCAAAGAGTTGGATTTTCAAGGGGTTTTTTGTCTTCTGAAATCTGGAGAATTGAAATTGTTGGATACATTATCAAGACCCAATGGAATTACGCAATCGCCCGACGGTAAAATACTTTATGTGGCCATATCGGACCCAAAGCACGCCGTGTGGTATAAATATGATATTGAATCTCCAGGCGTAATTAGTAACAAAAAATTATTCTATGATGTTACGGATTTAATAGACTTGGAAAATCCCCATGGCCTACCCGATGGAATGAAAACAAATTCTAAAGGATATGTTTTTGCTTCGGGCCCAGACGGAATTTGGATTTTTAACCCAACTGCCAAATTGATAGCAAGAATCCATACGGGCCAATCAACTTCTAACTGCGCTTTTAATAGTGATGAAACCAAAGTATACATCACAGCCGATGATTATCTATTGGTTGTTGATTTGAAATGAAAAACTAAAACTCCAATCAGGATAAAAAAGAAGTCTTTGGTAATGGAGCTTACTACTGCCCATAGGAAACAGACAGCTGTTAAACCACTTTTTACCCTGCTCTTCAAAAAGTGATAATCTATATTACATTGCACAACTTCTTTTTAAGATTTGCCCATTTCATTAACTATTTTCAACAATCGCTATTTCCTCTTGTGTTAACCCATAAAGCTGATAGACCATTTGGTCAATTTCTTGATTCGTATGGTTTAATTGCCTTTGTAGCTCTAGTGCTTTACTTTTTTGATCTTCAAAATAAATAAGCCACTCTGCTTCCTCCGCTAAACTCAATTGTACTTTTTGCTTTTTTAGCTCTTTACTAAAGTTTGCAAAATCTAACTCATGCCAATTTTGAAGCTTATTACTGAATTTTTCAATTGCAAATTTTGATTTTACCAAATTCAATAAACTATCTAATTGACAATCCAATGCTTTTGTTAACCTAATCATATCAGTGACCAAAGTATCTAGTTCGCCATTAAGCTTTGGTATTGGCACTTGTCCAAAGTACTTCCATATTAACTGGCAACCATTCTGTATTTGTGTGCAATATTTGGTAATTAACCACCATCCCATTTTAGAGTTCAAAACACCGGCCAAGCCTTTATTTTCAGTAGGGATTATCCACATAGAATTATTACAATACAATCCTTGCTCGTCATAAATAAAACAAGGTTTAACTTGCAGAACTTGATACATGAGCTTTGGTTTTAGGAAGTCAGAGTAATAATCACAAGCCCTTAGTTCCCACCAAAAATCCCCTTTATCAGTCCGTTTCTTAGCTTTTGCCTCGAATGGTGATAACCATTCTGCAATTGAGGGGTATTGCTTTTGCAGCCAAAGCCAAGCTTCTTCTTCTGTACTGTCTCCTAATTTACTTTTAGTAAAACCTTTTTCAAAAAGTAAAAGATAGTTTAATGGTGTTGGGTTGGCAAACGGTTTTGCCTCACGACCTAATAAAAAAGGAAACAGAAATTCTACAGCCTTGGCATCTTCCTTCACCATTTTGTCATAAACTTCTTGAGATATTAAAAACGCCTCGGTCAGTCCAGTTTTAATTCCATAATTAGCTTTGCCACCTACAAAATCAAATAAAGTTTTACATGTATTAGAAAGTTTATCTAACAAATTTCTATTATTTTTTGAAGAAATGACCCACGTGTTCTTATCAAAAGAGCTTGTTTTATAACTTTCAAAACTTAGAGTTACATTGGTTTCAAAATCAGTTGCCTTTGCAGATTTTAAGACAGCAACATTAAATTCTTCCTCCGGACTATTATTACGCGCAACAAAAATTATGGGGTATGTGGTTGCGCCTTGAAAAATTTGGATATCTCCAAAGTCAATTAATTGATGTAATGCTTTGGTCAAAAAATAAGAGCGTAAGGGCTGCCCATAGCCAGCCTGCAACCATTTGTTAGGCATTATATAAGACAATACGCCTTTTGGTTTTAGGATGTTAAAGCCTTTCTCCACAAAAAGCACATACAAATCCCCTCTTTTGTCAAAAGTTTCATAGTTCAATTTTTCTAGCTGCTGGGATTGCTCTTTAATAGTCTCCAATTTTACATACGGCGGATTCCCAATGACCACATCAAAACCGCCTTTTTCAAAAACTTTTGGAAATTCCTGCTCCCAAGAAAATGCTTTGTGGCCGGCTACCTTTTTATCGTCTATTAAACTATTGCCACATTTAATATTACTGCTAAGGTCATTTAACTTTCTCCTGGGTTGTGCCGTGCGTAACCAAAGGGAGAGTTTTGCAATCTCAACAGATTCTTCATTAAGGTCAACCCCGTAAATATTATTTTCCAGAATGGTGTTTTCAATATCACTAAAAACCAAACCACCACCTAAGATTTTTGCCTTTAGCTCATCTATGTAGTTATGTTCCTTAATTAAAAAGTCCAAGGCTTGGTTTAAGAAAGCCCCAGACCCACAAGCAGGGTCACAAATGGTAAGTTCCAACAGCCAGGCCCGGTAGTCGTCCAACAGTTGCACCAGCTCCATTATCTTGGTCTTGGGCCGTTTGGCACGTCCTTTAAAATACTCCTCTTCCTTAAAGCCTAAAGCAGCCTTTTTTTCGTCACATAATTTGCCAACCGTGTTTTCAACAATGTATTTGGTAATATATTTGGGGGTGTAGAATACCCCGTCTTTTTTTCGCTTGCTTTTTTGTTTATCAAATTCCGATCCTTCTATTTCGGCGTTGATACTTTCTATCTCGTTCAGGGAATTCTCAAAAATATGCCCTAGAATATTTACGTCTACCTGACTTTCAAAATCGTACGTTGCCAGTTTAAGGGTGTGTCTATATAATAAATCATTGTCTATTTCTAGATTATCCAGTACCGTATCCGGTTTAAAAAGTCCACCGTTATACGCATAAATTTCTGCCCTGGAGGTTGTGCCCTGTCTGCCTTGGTCCAAAAAATTGAAGTATTGCTTAAACAGGTCATATAAGGGCCTTTCATCTCCAAAATCAACATCGGCTTTCCATTTGTCCAAGATTTGTATGGTAGAATTTGGCGGCAATAAGCCTCTATCCTCAGAAAAAAAGATGAACAAAAAGCGATCGATCAATTTTTGTGATTTTTTAAAGAGACCAAGCTTTACATTTTTTTCCAATCGGGCCATCTCCTCATGGCCAACGTCACTTACAGAAATCTCTTGTAATTCCGCTTTCCTATATTTTTTTAACCGAGCCACATTTCGCCGTACTAGATCACGATACAATTCCCTTTTAAACAGGGAATAGTCCGCATAGAAACGTTTGGTGATTTTTTCCTCCTCTACCAGGGACGACTCTTTAATGGACAAAGGAACATTAGTTAGTAAGTTGTCTTTATGTAAACAGAGGTAAAGTAGCTTAAACCGCTCCAGGGTCAACTCAAAGAGGTTAAACTCCTCAAATTCCGTAGCATCATTGATATAAAAACGAAGCTTCTCAAAGTTTGAGGTGATAACATACACACAACCCTTTTGATTGGCCTTGTAATCGAACGCTTGTCGTCGAATACTCTCCAAGTCCTTGGTATTTGTGCCTTTTAATTCAATTACCCCAACAGCCATGTCTGCTGATAAAATTGCCCCATCGGCCTTTCTATTGTTCTTTTGATTTTTAAATTCAGTGGTAAGGTTAAAATCAGGATTTGGATTAAGGGTATACCCTAAAAACGAAACAAAAAGTTCATTTAGAAAAGTAGCTTGAAACTGCTCTTCCTTAGCGTTTCTTATATTCTCCTGTATGGTGGCATTCTGAAAATAGGAAACATATTTTAAATATGCCTTACTGACTATCTTTTCATCTAATTGTTTAAGGTAATTTTTAAGTACGGAAGTTTGAAATAAGGCCATTAATTGGTGTGTAGTTTAACAATCCTAAAAGTAGGAAATAACACGCTAAATAAGCCCAAATGAGTTCTTTTCAGTACAAATAAGATTAACGAGCGTTAAATTTTACGTCAAAAAGAAAGAATTTTCAAAAGTATGCACAACCTGTGCATTGTGTAAAATGAAAAAGCCCTCACATCTGTGAGGGCTCATCTTTATTGGTGGAGAATACCGGATTCGAACCGGTGACCTCTTGCCTGCCAGGCAAGCGCTCTAGCCAACTGAGCTAATCCCCCTTTTTGAGAGCGTCAAAGGAAATACTTTTTAGTCACCTTTCAAAATACAACCTAATCTTTCTTTACCCCAAGTATCAATACTGGTATTGGAACTGAAAATTCAGACTTTAAAATAGTACTCTTTTCCCATAATTTTGTAAAAAAGCCCCGCTTTCTCCTAAAGACACATAACAAATCTGGATGTTTAGATTGAAAATGCTCCAAAACACCTAAATACGTTGTTGCATTTTCAGTAATTGTCAATTGTGAGCTAATATCCATCAAGGCAGGGTTTACTTTCAAATCCTCATCTGAATACCCCGGTGTTTTAACCAATAACAGGTTTACAATGGATTTATGTTTATTGACAATGGTTACTAACGGATTTATAATTCTTTTTCTTTTTAATATGCCAGATTTAAATGCTACCAATATATTATTAAAAGGCTTATACACAGTTCCTTTTGGCACTACCAATGCAGGAATATTGGTTTGTTTAATAATTCTGCCAGATGTAGCTCCCAAATACAATTCTTCTTGGATATCATGGCTACGAGGTGCTAAAATTATCAAGTCTATCCCCAGTTCTGAGTTTAGGTTGTTTATACCATCGGCCAATTCGCCATTATACGTAACCACTTTAATAGCTACCTGTTTAGCATCAATCTTATTAATAATACTTTTTAAACGCTCCTTGCCACTTTCCGCTAATTTCTCGGAAACGTTTGCCAAACTTCCAGTTACAGATAAGACATTAAAAACTTCCATCGCATAAATCTGTGCACCAAAATCTGAGGCAAAGTCCACGGCATATTGTAAAGTTTCATGGGCATTTGTAGAAGTACCAATAGGAACAAGAATACTAGTCATAAGGTTAGTTTGTTGATTATTACTCTAAATTTACAATTAAATTAAATCCTTTTTATGATTCAGCATGCAAAGATATCTGAAATAACCGATATTCTAGTTATGACAAATGCCTGTAGACTAAAGATGGAAGAGAATGGCATATACCAATGGACTACCCAGTACCCTTCAAAACATAATTTTGAAAAGGATATTGAACGTAACGAGCTGTATATCTTAAAAGAGCACAATCAGATTATTGGCTGTATTGTACTATCATCCCTTATGGATGATGAATACCAGCCCGCACAATGGTTAACAAAAAATAATAATAACCTCTATATACATAGACTTGGTATACACCCATCTGTCCAAGGAAAAGGGTTTGCCAGACAATTGATGGATTTTGCAGAAAACTATGCCGTTCAAAATAATTTTTTATCCGTGAGATTGGACACTTTCAGTCAAAATAAAAGAAATCAAAAATTTTATGAAGCTAGGGGATACCAAAAATTAGAAAATATTTATTTCCCCAAGCAAAGTGAATTTCCTTTTCACTGTTACGAACTTGTTTTATAAATCCTGAATATTTGAGCACCATAGTCAATTTTAAAAAGATAAACAACCTTGCCATACCAGCAACTATTGCGGGCATTGCCGAACCAGTATTGTCAATAACGGATACGGCCATTGTTGGGAATATTCCTGTAGACGGATTGGAATCTCTGGCCGCCGCAGGTATTGTAGGTTCTTTTTTATCTATGCTTATTTGGATTTTAGGCCAGACTAGAAGTGCTATCTCTGCCATTATTTCGCAGTATTTGGGTGCCGGCAAGTTAGATGAAGTAAAAACGCTACCGGCACAAGCCATTTACCTAAATATTACCTTAAGCATTATTATCCTATTGTCCACCATTTTTATTGTAGATGAAATATTTCAACTGTTAAACGCTTCAGGCAAAATTTTAAAATACTGTGTTAGCTATTATTCCATTAGGGTTTGGGGATTTCCGCTTACCTTGTTTGTCTTTGCCGTTATGGGTATTTTTAGAGGACTTCAGAATACGTATTGGCCTATGGTAATTGCCATTACCGGTGCGGTATTAAACATAGTCCTTGATTTTATATTGGTATATGGCATTGAAGGGGTTGTTAGTCCTCTATATTTGGAAGGTGCGGCATATGCCAGTTTGATTGCACAGGGGATTATGGCTGTTATGGCCTTTGTTTTGCTACTCACCAAAACAGATATAAGCCTAAAATTGAAACTGCCAATTCATCCAGAATTAGGACGGTTGGTCATCATGAGTTTAAATCTTTTTGTAAGGGCTATTGCCTTAAATACCGCATTGATCTTTGCTGTACGAGAGGCAACGGCATTGGGAGATCTTTACATTGGCGCACACACCATTGCTATAAATTTATGGTTGTTCTCCGCTTTTTTTATTGATGGCTACGGAGCCGCTGGTAATATTATGGGGGGTAGACTCTTAGGTGCTAAAGACTATGACGGGCTTTGGATATTGGCCAAAAAAATTGTGGCCTATGGTTTATGGATTAGCCTAATCCTTATTCTGCTTGGTTTTGTTTTTTATTATCCTATCGGAAAACTGTTTTCACAAGAAACCCCAGTTTTAAATGCTTTTTACGCTATTTTCTTTATTCTGATTCTAGGGCTCCCAATTAATACTGTTGCCTTTGTTCTTGACGGACTTTTTAAAGGTCTTGGCGAAATGAAGTATTTAAGAAACACACTACTGTCCGCTACGTTTTTAGGATTTTTACCCATGCTTTTTCTAGGTAAATATTTAGAATGGGGCCTTCTAGGTATTTGGATTGCATTTACGGTATGGATGCTGATCAGGGGAGGTGCACTCGTTTGGAAGTTCAGGCATAAATTTCGACCTCTGTTACAAAACAACTAATTTTGATAAAAATGATAACTCATGGGAACCACTAGGGAAAATGGAAGTCTTTATACGCATATACATGGTAACGTAGCCACAATTGAATTTGGCCACCCTGCCAGTAATTCTTTTGTGGCCGACCTACTGGATAGACTTACCAAAGAATTCCTGAAACTTTCTGATAACGATACGATTACCACTATACTACTAAAATCTGAAGGTGAAAAGGCCTTTTGTGCCGGTGCTTCTTTTGATGAGCTAATGGCAGTTTCAACTATTCAGGAAGGGAAGGTGTTTTTTAGTGGTTTTGCAAACGTTATCAATGCAATGCGTACTTGTAAAAAAGTGATCATTGGACGTGTACAAGGTAAAACCGTTGGCGGTGGTGTTGGTTTGGCTGCTGCATGTGATTATGTTTTTGCATCTGAAAATGCCTCTATACGACTTTCCGAACTTGCTATTGGTATTGCCCCTTTGGTTATTGCCCCTGCCGTAGAACGTAAAATTGGTATTGCTGGATTATCAGAATTGTCCCTAGCCCCAACGGAATGGAAAAATGCGTATTGGGCCAAAGAGAAAGGACTATTCTCCAAAGTTTTCGATAACTTAAAAGAACTAGATCAAGAATTGGAATTATTCGCTGAAAAATTATCAAGTTATAATCCTGAAGCGCTAGAAGATTGGAAGAAAGTGCTATGGAAGGATACAGATCATTGGGATGCTTTGTTAACCGAAAGGGCAGCCATTTCAGGCAAATTGGCACTCTCAGCATTCACTAGAAATGCCATGTCAAAATTCAAAAAGTAAGCAATAAGCTTTTCCATCGTACGTTCTAATTTAAAATTATAGTATGGATATTCTTAAGTTCTTAAATGGTGACCTTGTATTCCCTTTACTTGCTTTGTTTGTAGTAGCGATCTATTTTGTAAACAGGATACGGACAAGACGAAAGTTTAAGCGCTAATGGTTCTTGTACTATCTTGTTTTTAACCATCCGGTAATACTCAAGCGCTCTCGTTTGGCAGGCTTTACCTCGTGCTCCAAAACTTGACTTTCAAAAATTACCGCTCTTCCCGGTAATGGATATACAGTTTTAGCCACCTCTTTGCCCGCATCATTTAGGTAAAGCACTAATTCACCTCCATCTTCCGGTTTCCAATCATCTTCATTTAAATAGCATACAACACTTAGTTTACGCCTATCGTCATTTTGAAATGTATCTAAATGACGTTTATAAAATTTTCCTTCAGGATATAACGCATAGTGGAACTCTTTTCTTAATATTCCTAAAAAACAGGTTTTGTTCAAATATGCGGCCAAATCATTTATGTGTTCAAAGAATTTATTTTGAGAATCATTTATTTTGGTTTCATCCATCCAAAGAATAAAATCCCCGCGAATCTCTGTTTTTACCACCTCATTTATAAAATTACCTATCGCGGCCTTTTTAAAATGATCCTCTTCATACTTCTCCAATAGATCGTTCCTAAGTCCATTGACCACATCAATTGGGAAAAAATCATCAACAATACTATACCCTTTATCCAAAAGGTCATCGATTACCCTTTCATATAGAGGATTTTCCTTAAACTCTAGCTGTTCAAATAGTTCCACGTGTATTGTTTAAAAAAAGCCGACAAATGTAGTTCTTAAACCATTAGGTTTTACAAATTGAATACCTTTGTAATTCATGAAATAAGTATGGGTAAGATTAGAATTACAAAACAATTTACTTTTGAGACCGGACATGCACTTTATGGTTATGATGGTAAATGCAGAAATGTACATGGGCATAGTTATAAACTATCGGTTACCGTTATTGGCAAGCCAATAACGGATACTACACATGTAAAACTGGGTATGGTCATAGATTTTGGTGACCTTAAAAAGATCGTAAAGGAAGAAATTGTAGATAAATTTGATCATGCTACCGTATTCAACAAACATACTCCCCATGTTGAATTGGCCAAAGAACTGACCGATAGGGGACACAATGTTATTCTAGCCAATTACCAACCTACCAGTGAAAATATGGTGATCGACTTTGCTTCAAAAATAACCGCTCGTTTACCAGAAAATATTAAACTCTTTTCTTTGCGTTTACAAGAAACGGACACTTCTTTTGCGGAGTGGTTTGCATCTGATAACACTTAATAAGCATACATAATTACTGCTGTTTTTAGATATAAAAAGGTCGGATTCCCTAAAGAGCCCGACCTTTTTAAATCTAACTGATTTGTATTATTTGCAAATCCTATGCAAATTCCTCTAAAACCTTAGAGGTTTCAATATCATTCTGGATTTCGTCACGCTGTTCCCTAATAATTTCCTTCATCCTGTGTGGAATCATTACCTCAGTTAATATTTCATTATACTCTTTAATAGCAGTTTTATCGCCTCTTATCGTTTCTTCTAACATGGCTTCATCATTGTCATTTGAGAAAAATGATTTCATATCCATCCAAGTTCTGTGTATGGCACCCTTGGTAGTTCCATCAATATCGGCATCCCCTGTTTCTAAAGCTGGTGTTGCGTTATGTAAGGTTTTTACAAATAATTTACGCTGCTCTGCGCGATTTTTAAAAAATGTCCTGACCCCTGTATCTGCGGCATTTTCTGCTGCCTTTTCAAAACCCTTTACAGAGTCTTCATTCTTTTGTATTATTTCTTTAATTTGGTTTTCAATGGTCTTAATATCCCTATTCATAAATCTAATTTTAGTTTCGGTAACACTATGCCTACCGTTTGGCTTTCTTAATATACTTTTTGTTAAAGGTTTAGTCTTGCTCTTATCAAATGAATGTTGACGCTTTTACCAATGCAACATTCTATTCCGCTATATTTGTATACGAAATGACAAGCATACAACTCCAAGAAGGTAAAAAGGTATATTTCGCCAGTGATAATCATTTGGGTGCACCAACCATGGAACTAAGCAAAGTTCGAGAGCAAAAATTTGTTACTTGGTTAGATGAAATAAAAAAAGATGCAGGAGCTATCTTCCTCCTGGGCGATCTTTTTGACTTTTGGTTTGAATACAAAACAGTTGTTCCTAAAGGGTTTACCAGAACCTTTGGAAAATTGGCTGAAATCTCCGATGCTGGAATTCCAATTTATTATTTTGTTGGCAATCATGACTTATGGATGAACGGGTATTTTGAATACGAATTGAACATTCCCGTATTTCATAAACCCCAACAATACAAGATTAACAACATTTCCTTTTTTGTAGGCCATGGAGATGGTTTAGGGCCACACGACAAAGGCTATAAAAGAATGAAGAAATTGTTCACCAATCCTGTTGCTAAATGGTTTTTCAGATGGTTACATCCAGATTTAGGGGTTAGGTTAGCGCAATACTTTTCTGTAAAAAACAAGTTGATTTCTGGTGATGATGATGCGGAATTTTTAGGAGAGGACAAAGAATGGTTGGTGCAATATGCTAAGAGAAAATTGGAAACTGATCATTATGATCATTTTATCTTTGGACATAGACACTTACCCTTAGAAATAGATTTAACACAAAACTCAAAGTACACTAATCTTGGGGATTGGATCAATTATTATACGTATGCGATTTTTGATGGTGAAAATCTTGAGCTTCAGAAATTTGAACGACCATAGTTCCATGTAAATTTAGCCATAAAACATATTGTAGTCTTTTTCTTACAACTATTATGTGCTAATTCACAACAATCATTTATTAATTGCTATGTTTTGATTTACATTTATATTGTTATTATAAATTAAATTATTGAATATCCGCAATGAGTCATATAATAACGTCACCTCGAGCGCAGTCGAGAGGTCGTTTGACATAACGTGTTCAAAAAGAGGTCTCGACTGCGCTCGACCTGACATGGATTACTATGTTTATGACTCATTGCGGACATTCAGTTAAATTATAAACTTATTCCTAATGCCCCAATCTTAAAATCCCCTACTTTATGAAAAGTCCTTCTTAATGAAGGACTTTTTTAATTTATATGATCAAAATTAAAAATGTGGACTTTTCTACGATTCTGCTTCATGGTCCTGGATATCCTTGGATAGATCAAGCCTTCTAAACGTTGGAGAGGCGAAAGCAGTTATTCCTACCGTTAACAAAGTCATAGTGCCTCCAAAAACCACTGCGGTTACCGTTCCCATTAATTTTGCTGTTAGTCCACTTTCAAATGCCCCCAATTCGTTGGAGGAACCTACAAACATGGAATTTACGGAAGCCACCCTGCCACGCATGTTATCGGGAGTTTTTAATTGTAAGATAGTTTGACGAATAATCATGGAAATACCATCAACAGCACCACTTATAAATAGGGCAATAACAGATAACCAAAAATAAGTTGACATTCCGAATACAATAATGCATAACCCAAAACCGGCAACTGCCCACAATAATTTCTTTCCGGCCTTTTTATGTAAAGGAAACCTCGTTGAACCCAACATTGTTAAGGAAGCACCCACGGCAGGGGCTGCCCGTAGAATTCCAAACCCTTCTGATCCCACATGAAGTATATCCTGTGCGAAAACGGGTAACAAGGCAACGGCACCTCCAAAAAGTACCGCAATCATATCTAAGGTCAATGCACCAAAAACCGCTTTTGTCTTAAAAACAAACCGTAAGCCTTCACGTAAACTTTGAAATACAGGCTCGCCAATTTTTGGGTTAAGAATAGGCTTCTTCGGGATTTGAAATAAAAAGATCAGTGCCACTATCGAAAAGCTAAAAATTAAACACATAGACCAGTGCACACCTATTAAACTAATTGAAAAACCAGCTAAGGCAGGCCCTAATACTGAAGCCATTTGCCAGGTGGTACTGCTCCAGGTTGCAGCATTAGGGTATATTTTTTTTGGAACAATAAGTGCAATAAGAGAAAAAATAGTGGGGCCTAGAAATGCACGTACCAATCCGCCAATAAAAACCAAGAAATAAATACCATATAAAATACTTTTGGTCTCCAATTTGGTTTCCAGAGAAGGGAGGCTTAACATAAACAAACCAAAACTAACTACAGAAAACCCTAAAATACATTTTACCAATAGGTTTCTTTTCTCTTTTTGGTCTACAATATGACCTGCAAAAAGTGCCATGCCTACAGCAGGAATTACTTCCATGAGTCCGATTATTCCTAAAGATAAAGGGTCTTTGGTTAGTGAATATACTTGCCATTCAATAACAATAAATTGCATGGACCAGGCAAATACCATGGCAAAACGAACCGCAAGAAAAATATTGAATTCCTTAAACCGCAATGCTGCGTAAGGATCTAACCCTGTTCCCATGAATTAAACCATTATTTTATTTTATATCCTTTATTTTAAGTTGCAGGCTAATGTTTCCTTGCCACTCATTTTCATCAATGGTAAAAACAGCATCAAAAGGCTTTCTACTGGTAACCATTGGCAACTTAGCCCCAAGATTAAATCCAATTCCGTCTATTTTGTGACTATTGTTTTGCGTAACCGAAACTTTTAAATGGCTCCCCTCTTTTCCCACACCTTTAGCATATCCGGTGTCCGCTACACCCTCTGCCATAAAAACAGGTGTCATATTTCCTGGCCCAAATGGTGCAAACTGTTTTAAGATGCGCATCAGTTTAGGTGTAATGTCCGCTAAGGAAATTTTATTGTCCACTGTAATTTCAGGAGTTAGTAACTGTGGGTCTATAGATTCTTTCACCACCTTTTCAAACTGAGCCTTAAACGCCTCATACTGTTCTTCCAAAAGTGTTAATCCGGCCGCATATTTATGACCTCCAAATTGTTCAATACAATCTGAACAACCTTCCAAGGCGTTATACACATCAAATCCTTTAACCGATCTAGCCGACGCTGCCAATTTATCCCCACTTTTGGTGAATACCAATGTAGGTCTATAATACGTTTCAGTTAGCCTAGAGGCTACAATACCAATAACCCCTTTGTGCCAAGATTCTTTATATACAACAGAGGTAAACCGTTCCTGTTCCTGGTTACCTTCTATCTGCACCAATGCCTCTTGGGTAATCTCCTGATCCAATCCACGACGGTCTGTATTGAACTTTTCAATCTCTGAGGCAAAAACCACCGCTTGCTCCATGTTGGTTTCTGTAAGTAAATCAACCGCGTGCTGGCCATGTTTCATTCTACCCGCAGCGTTTATTCTAGGTGCGATTATGAATACCACATCAGTAATGGTCAACTCCTCCTTTTTTACTTGGTCAATTATCGCTTTAAAACCTATTCTTGGTTGCTGATTGATAACCTGAAGGCCATAAAAAGCCAATATTCGATTCTCTCCAGTTATCGGTACGATATCCGCACCAATGGCAGTAGCCACTAAATCAAGATAATAGATTAAATCATTGATGGTTTCTCCACGACGGGAACCCAAAGCTTGAATCAGTTTAAAACCTACGCCACAGCCACATAATTCATCAAAAGGATATTCACAATCCTCTCGTTTTGGGTCCAAAACGGCTACCGCGTCGGGCAAATCCTTACCTGGTCTATGGTGATCACAAATAATAAAATCTATTTCTTTTTCCTTAGCATAGGCAACCTTGTCAATCGCTTTAACACCGCAATCCAAAGCTATAATTAATGAGAACCCATTGTCCTCTGCAAAGTCTATCCCTCGGTAAGACACCCCATATCCTTCTTCATACCTGTCCGGAATATAAGTAGCTACATTTGGGTAAAAAGTTAGAAGGTAGGATGACATTAAGGCAACCGCAGTTGTTCCGTCTACGTCATAATCGCCAAAAACAAGAATGTTCTCGTTATTTCGAATGGCCTTCTCAATACGTTCCACCGCTATATCCATATCCTTCATTAGAAATGGATCATGTAAATATGTTAACTGGGGCCTAAAAAACTGTTTTGCCTCATCAAAGGTTGCTATGCCACGTTGTAACAATAATTGTGCTACCAAATCCTCAACGCCAAGTGCCTGTGCCAGTGAATCAATATCCTTTTGTTCCGGTTTTGGTCTTATGGTCCAGCGCATGCTAAAATTTTAAAGGTTCAAACACCATTATTAAGTTCAAGTTCAATATAGCTTTAGTTACTTTTTATTTTTAATTATGGTAGCAATAATTTTAATTAATTCCTCCACCTCATCCAATAATTCTACTCTTTTAAAAGGGTTACCATAATTTACTTTATAAAGTATTTTCAAGTTCACCCTTGATTCCTTTAATTCTTTTAGGGAATTGAGGCTTTATTAATATAATCTTTGTTGGTATGGGTTCCTTGTGCTTCCCCAAAATTCAAAGCCGAACTTCCACCAGATCGTAAAAGTTGGTTCCCATAATACGCTCCAGTTAGATCTGATGGCAAGTCTTTACAGAAAAGCACTACATTAGCGGCAAAATCAACAAATCTATCCTCTAAGTCAAACTTCTTTTCCATATCTAGTTTTGTTTTGAACTTGGCACTTGAACTTGAGTTTGCACTTCAGATGTCATTTATTGTGAAAAATAGTTTTGATGTCCAATACTGCAAATTGTCTAAACATTTCCATTACACCACAATATTTTTCAACTGATAAATCTATTGCCCTTTGTAATTTTTTTTCATTTAGGTTGGCACCATGAAAATGATATTCTACGGTAACCCTATCATAGAATTTAGGATGCTCGTCCGTTAAGTTGGCAATAGTTTCAATATGAAATTCGTCCACTTCCAATTTCATCTTTTTAATCAATGCAGCCACATCCAATCCAGAACATCCAGCGAGTGCGGATAACATTAGGGCCTTAGGCCTTAAACCACTGCTGTCACCGCCATCTTCCTTGGCAAGGTCAATTTTAAAGGATTTACCAGAGGTATTATTGCTTTCAAAAGCCATATTTCCCAGCCATTTGGTACTAATATGATTTGTTGTACTCATAAATTTTCGTTTCTTGTAGAACTACAAAAGTACTACAATTACAACGTTAAAACGCATACTATGGCATTGGTAAAACCACTTGACCCCACGCACGATACCGAAACAAAACAATTGGCAGAGTTCTTTAATGAAACCTTAGGCTTTTGCCCTAATTCAGTGCTTACCATGCAGCACAGACCTGCTATTTCAAAAGCTTTTATTAACCTTAACAAAGCGGTTATGGCCAATGAGGGCAGGGTAACTTCTGCCCTAAAAAGAATGATTGCCTGGGTTAGTAGCAATGCTACAGGTTGCAGGTATTGCCAAGCACATGCTATTAGGGCGGCAGAACGTTACGGTGCGGAACAGGAGCAATTGGATAACATTTGGGAATATAGGACACACCCGGCCTTTTCTGAAGCGGAACGTGCCGCTTTAGATTTTTCCCTACAGGCCTCCCAAGTGCCAAATAGTGTTGATGCCGAAATAAAAAAACGTTTGTACCAACATTGGAACGAAGGAGAGATTGTAGAAATGCTAGGGGTAATATCCCTTTTTGGCTACCTAAACCGTTGGAACGATTCCATGGGAACTACTATTGAAAATGGCGCTGTAGAAAGTGCTAACCAATACTTAGGCAAACATGGTTGGAAAAAAGGGAAGCATGATGGGAGTGTTTATTAGTTGTTTGTTGCTAATTGTCGGTTGATAATATATTCGTCATTACAAGGCACGAAGCAATTTGCCTATTTTGTGTTCTTATTTAATAGAATGCTATGTTACCCTCTCAATGACATTATGTAATAAATGCTTTCAACAACCAAATCGTTAACATACCCCAAAACGTACCGGTTGCCATGCTCAAAATGGCCAATACAATGGCATGTGGCATCCATTTTATGTTATAGGCGGCAGTAACAGCCGGTGCTGTTGCTATTCCTCCAACATTTGCCATACTTGCTATGGGTACCCAAGCCATATTTACATTAAGTAACTTGGCAATTACAATCATAAATATTAAATGACCCACTAGCCACACCACTAAAAATACCATAAACGGGAGATTAAAACCAAGTGTGGCCAACTGTAATTTGAGGCCTAATACCGCCATGACCACGATTATCAATATACTCCCGGCCTTTAATGCAAACTTAAAATTCCACCTTTTGATAAAATTGCTGAGCAAGAGTCCTAGGGCCGAAAGTAGCACCACTTTTAGCACAAAACTTGAAACCATTTGATTGGTCAAGAAAACTAGGGCCACTAACAATACCACACTCAACCAAGGCTTCAATTTTTTGCCTTCTTCCTTTCTAATGTCTTCCGGTATGTCAACATCGGTAACCCTAAGCCAACTATTTAATTTTTCACTTTTTTTAATGCTTTGAAACATTAGAATTGTCCAAATATTAACTAAAATATTATCCATCACCAAAACAGTTAGAAATATGTTCTCAGGACATGCTACTAATTCTTTCAATACTAACTGGCTCGTACTCCCACCTATCCAACTGCCTACAATTGGGGGTATTCCCATCCAATACTCATCTGCGAGCAAAGTCTGTGTAATTAATTCTGCGTCTGAAAAAAACCACATCAATACCACAGGAAATACGGCAATAAACAATGAGCCAGAAACAAATACCAAAATTGGCTTAAAACCAATTGCCTTTAATTGGCTTAAAGACAAACTACTCATTACCGCTAAAATTGCCAAGGGTATAAAATAGGCTTTGCTAAAATTATGGATCTCGGCCTGTGAATAGTCCTGATTTAATATAAATGAAATAATGGCAGGAATGATGTATGCCAATAGTATGGCTGGGACCCAATCAAATAATGATTTGATATGCCTGTTTTCCCATCGGTCTAGAAAATAGACGGCTATAACCGTAAAGCCCGAAATTAACCATGGTGTTAACATGGTTTCAATTTAGTCTATTTTATGGATTTATTTTATGCAAAGGTGTATTTTCAAATGAAAGTCCGTCAAAACCTGTTTTCATAAAATTCCGTATGTTTTGGTGGCCATTGCCATTGGTGTCTTGCAGCACCTCCTTAAAATAGTAATCCCCAAAACAAGCTAAGGTTTCTTCCTTGCTTAAACCCTCTTGTTTTGCAAAGGCAAACAACTTGCATGAGCCAGAATTTTGCCCTACCTCGTTATTTAAGTTCCCATTGGCAAATGCCGTCGGGGTAAACGTGTAATTAGATTCTATTACCGCCATAGTTTCTGAAAATGCTATAGCTTCTGGGGTTTTTTTTAATTTGGTTTTAAATGTTTCTAAAGTCATCTTTTATTTTTTTCCTCCTACAACAATTACAATTTCACCCTTAGGTGGTTTTTCCGTAAAATAGTCTAAAACCTCTTTTGCAGTTCCTCTAATAGTTTCCTCGTATAACTTAGTCAATTCCCTAGAAACAGATAGTGGTCTATCCTCTCCAAAATATGCTACAAAATGTGCCAAGGTTTTTAAAATCTTATGCGGTGATTCATAAAAAATCATGGTTCTAGTTTCATCTGCCAAAAACTTTAAACGCGTTTGTCTGCCCTTTTTTACGGGTAAAAAACCTTCGAATACAAATTTATCATTTGGTAGTCCGCTATTTACTAAAGCTGGCACGAAAGCCGTCGCCCCAGGTAAACATTCCACCTCAATTCCCTTTTCTATACAGGCCCTTGTCAATAAAAATCCTGGGTCTGATATAGCTGGTGTTCCCGCATCAGAAATTAAGGCTATGTTTTCGTCGTTTTGCAATCTACGCACAATGGCATCAACCGTTTTATGCTCATTGTGCATATGATGGCTATGCATAGGCGTGGAGATTTCTAGATGATGCAAGAGCTTTCCACTTGTTCTGGTATCTTCTGCCAGAATTACATCTACCTCCTTTAAAATCCGTATTGCCCTTAGGGTAATATCTTCTAGATTTCCGATAGGTGTGGGTACCAAAAATAATTTTCCCATGGGTGTTTTAGCTTTTTTTAGGCAACTTTGGTAAAATAAAAACCCAACACAAGTGCCGGGCTACTATTAAATAATTTATTTTCCTTACGCAAACCTACGTTCTATAAGCTCCATAAATCTGAGTTCATATTCTTCCTTGCCTACCCAATTATCATAATCTGGCTTCACCATATTCTTTATAAAGGCAATGGACCTTTCTTCTGTATCAATAGTGTTTAATTGTGACAATACCCTATTATAGTCCTCTGTACTATCATTAAATAAATGCTTCACAAATGCTAAGCGGTTATTTAGATCCACTTTTAAATCCTTTTTGCCAAAACGATCATTTAGGGATTTAACTGCTGGTTCTTTTTCTTTTAAATCTTCCTTACTAGGTGTAAAAATCTCCTTATCATTTTTTATAAGGTTTGGCTTACCCATAAATGCAGTTAAAACTTGTTCCAAGTTTTCTTGACTTGGCATTTCAGAAACCATATCCTTTATTGTATCCATCCCCGGAATCATGATATCCTCATCATGCGGATTACTCTCCGGAACAGATGTGTTTTCATTTAATACTGCCTTGGCCATTTTTTCAAACTTCTCAGCAATAACGTTTTTGGAAACATCTACTTGAATATCGTTCAACTCCTCTTCTATAAATTTTAAGACAGCAATTTTCTCATATAGATTTTTTGCTGCTTCATATAAATCTGTTATCTCAACTAAATCTCGTGAAGTTATTATATCAGTGGACATTTTTATGAGCTCTTCCCTTAACTTTCTTTTCATACCCTACAAATTAGTTTATTTCAAACTATTATCACGCCTTTTTTTAATAACTTTAAGATTCTATAATCAAGAACGAAAAAACCCCTTATTTTCGTCTAAAATTACAAAATGTTTCTCGAAAATACCGTTAACCCTAAAGAACAGTTCGGCTGGATAGAAGTCATTGCCGGATCCATGTTTTCTGGCAAAACAGAGGAATTGATACGGAGATTAAAAAGGGCCCAATTCGCAAAACAAAAGGTTGAAATTTTTAAGCCCATGGTAGACACCCGTTACAACAATGAAATGGTGGTTTCCCATGACGCCAATGAAATACGTTCCACGCCTGTTCCTGCGGCAGCAAATATTCGCATTTTAGCAGATACCTGTGATGTAATAGGAATTGATGAGGCACAATTTTTTGACGATGAAATTGTTACCGTTTGTAATGACTTGGCCAATAAAGGGGTAAGGGTAATCGTTGCCGGTCTAGACATGGATTTTAAAGGCAACCCTTTTGGCCCTATGCCAGCATTGATGGCGACGGCAGAGTATGTAACCAAAGTACATGCTGTTTGTACGCGCACTGGAAACCTGGCCAATTATAGTTTTAGAAAATCCAATGACAATAATTTAGTTATGTTAGGCGAAACTAATGAATACGAACCGTTGAGTAGAGGAGCATACTACAAAGCCATGCTTAAGGAAAAGGTAAAAACTATGAAAGTGGATTCTGAGGAAATTAAAGGTGTAAAATCATCAAATGGCCAAGGCTAAGGAAACTGTTCTAGAGATTAATCTCAATACCTTGGAGCATAATTATAATTATTTGCGATCCAAATTAATGCCCAATACTATGTTCATGGCCGTGGTAAAAGCATTTGCGTATGGCAGTGACGCGGCTAAGGTAGCCATGAAATTACAATCGCTTGGGGCTGATTATTTTGCCGTAGCCTATGTCAACGAAGGGGTAGCTTTACGCAAAGCGGGCATCACTAAACCTATTTTGGTATTGCATCCCCTTTCTGTAAATTTTAATACCCTCTTAAAATATTGTTTGGAGCCCAGTATATATTCTCTAAATCTTTTAAACCAATTTGTGATTTTTGCTAAAAAAAAAGGCACACAAGACTATCCCGTACATCTAAAGTTTAATACGGGATTAAATAGGTTGGGGTTCAAAATGGAAGATACTGACACTATCATTGAAAAAATAAAGGGCAACAATCATGTTAAAGTTGCCTCAATTTTTTCCCACTTGGCAGCTTCTGAAGATACTAATGAAGTTAAATTCACAGAAAGTCAAATTGCGACTTATGAAAAAATAAGTGCCAAATTAATTGAAAAACTGGGGTATTACCCACTTAGGCATTTACTTAACACATCTGGAATTTTAAACTACATAACATCCCAATATGATATGGTACGCAGTGGCATTGGTCTTTATGGTTTTGGCAATGACCCTACCTACGATAAGGAACTAAAACCAATTGCAACTTTAAAAACCATAATATCCCAAATTCATAATTTAGAGCCTAATGAAAGCTTGGGATATAATAGAGCGTTTATTTCTGATACTTACCGCACTACGGCAACATTACCCCTAGGGCATGCTGATGGTATTGGCAGACAATATGGTAATGGCAATACCGTTGTACTGGTTAATGGACAAAAAGCCACTATTGTTGGTAATGTTTGTATGGATATGATTATGATAGACGTTACCGGAATAGCATGCAAAGAAGGTGATGAAGTCATCATTTTTGGCCCTGAACTTTCAGCCTCAGAATTTGCAGGGACGGCCAATACCATTTCATATGAGTTGCTCACCGGTGTTTCACAACGTGTAAAACGTTTGATTGTTTGATAAAATGTTCAATTAACACTTTCTTAAGAAGTCTATTTTTTTCTTACATTGCATTTACTAATATTAACCATTTATAAAACACTAAATCATGTTAAAAGAATTTAAGAATTTTATAATGACAGGTAATGTCATTGATTTGGCAGTAGCCGTAATACTGGCTGGTGCAGTAGGACTTGTAGTAAACGGTTTCGTGAGCGATATTATGATGCCAATAGTTGGACACTTCTCTGGCGGATTGGATTTTGCGGATATGAAAGTAGTCTTGGATGACGCTGTAGTTGCAGCAGACGGCAGCATTACAAAACCAGAAAACGCTATAATGTATGGCAAATGGGTAAATGCAATTATTAACTTGATTACAGTTGGATTCGTATTGTTCATCATTGTAAAGGCCTATAACAAAACTAAAAAACCGGTAGAGGCAGCTCCCGAAGCGCCTAAAGGCCCTACAGCAGAGGAATTACTTGCGGAAATCAGGGATGCCCTAAAAAAGTAATGTTCCCATTGTAGGAACAGGCCGCTGCACTGCAGTATGAATTCTAAAAACCGTCAATTTTGTTTCGCTAACAAGGTTGACGGTTATTTTTTACGTCCTACTGAATCAAAACAACAAACAAAATGTTTTATTTGTAACTTTTTGTTATATTTTAATTAATCCTTTGTTTTTATATTGCGTAACTGGCAGTAATACCTATTTTTGTCGCTCAATTTTAAATTTAAATAATGAAAGTAGCAGTTGTAGGCGCCACAGGTATGGTTGGTGAGGTAATGTTGAAAGTATTGGCCGAGCGTAATTTTCCTATTTCAGAGTTGTTATTAGTAGCTTCTGAACGTTCTGTGGGCAAAAAGCTTTCTTACAAGGATAAAGAGTATACTATTATTGGTTTAGAAGATGCGGTTGCTGCAAAACCAAATATTGCTATTTTTTCTGCAGGTGGTGACACATCATTGGAATGGGCCCCAAAATTTGCAGAAGTAGGTACTACTGTGGTTGACAATTCTTCTGCTTGGCGTATGGATCCCGATAAAAAATTAGTGGTCCCAGAAATTAACGCCAATATCCTAACCAAAGAAGATAAGATAATTGCCAATCCCAATTGTTCAACAATCCAATTGGTAATGGCCTTGGCTCCCCTTCACAAAAAATATAAAATGAAACGCGTGGTAGTTTCTACCTACCAATCTGTATCGGGTACAGGAATCAAAGCGGTGCAACAATTGGAGAATGAAATTGCCGGTGTACAAGGAGAAATGGCTTATCCTTACCCCATTGGTCGTAATGCCTTACCTCATTGCGATGTTTTTATGGAAAACGGATATACCAAAGAAGAAATGAAATTAGCAAGGGAGCCACAAAAAATCTTGGATGATAGATCCTTTTCTATTTCCGCAACGGCCGTTAGGATCCCAACAGCGGGTGGACATTCAGAATCTGTAAATGTGGAATTTGCCAACGATTTTGAGCTTAACGATATTAGACAAATTTTAAACGATACACCAGGTGTAACCGTACAAGACAACCCTGATACAAACACTTATCCTATGCCCATTTACGCACATGATAAGGACGAAGTTTTTGTTGGGCGTATTAGACGGGACGAAACTCAGAGAAACAGCTTAAATATGTGGATTGTTGCTGACAACCTAAGAAAAGGAGCAGCAACCAATGCGGTACAAATTGCCGAATATTTGGTAGCCAATAATTTAGTATAGCTTACAAGATTATACAATGTTAAAACCTTCAAAACAAGAACGTTTTGAAGGTTTTTTTATGGTATTTTTAATTCGCCAATTACCAAAAAAAAGAAATTTACTTCTTGTTTGTTCGCAAAGTCCATACTCGTCCCTTGCCAAACCATAAAAAACAATTGTTGTGACCTACCCCACTACCAATAAAGTTGATTCCGTTGATACCTATTTTGGAAATGAAATAAAAGATCCATTTCGTTGGCTAGAGGATGACCGTAGTCCAGAGACTGAAGCATGGGTTAAAAAACAAAATGAAACTACGTTTAACTACCTTGATAAAATCCCATTTAGGAATGATTTAAAAAATAGGTTAGAAAAATTATGGAACTATGAAAAATTAGGTTCCCCTTTCAAAGAAGGGGAGTACACCTATTTTTATAAAAATGACGGACTTCAAAACCAATATGTAGTTTACCGAAAAAAGGCAGACTCAGAAGCTGAGGTATTTCTTGACCCAAATACTTTTTCTGAAGACGGCACTACCTCATTGTCAGGACTAAGCTTTACAAAAGATGGCTCACTAGCTACGTATCTTATATCTGAAGGTGGTAGCGATTGGCGCAAAGGAATTGTCATCAATACGGAAACCAAACAGGTTATGGAAGATGCTCTGGTGGATATTAAATTTAGCGGTATTTCTTGGCGCGGAAATGATGGTTTCTACTATTCCAGTTATGACAAACCTGAAGGAAGTGAGCTCTCTGCGAAAACAGACCAACATAAGGTGTACTATCACAAACTTGGAACGCCACAAAAAAATGATGCCCTTGTTTTTGGGGGAAAACCATTAGAAAAGCACAGATATATTGGCGCGAGTGTTACAGAAGACAATAGATATCTGGTAATCTCAGCATCAGTTTCAACTTCTGGAAATAAGCTATTTATAAGAGACTTGGAAGATCCTAACGGACTTTTAATTCCAATAGTAAATGATACAGAATCTGATAATTATATTATTGATAACGTTGGTTCTAAACTATTTATAGTTACCAATAGAAATGCCCCTAATCAGAAAATTGTTACTGTTGATGCCAAAAACCCAGAAACGGAGCATTGGGTAGACATTATCCCTGAAACAGAAAATGTTCTTAGCCCAAACACTGGCGGAGGATATATTTTTACTGAATATATGGTTGATGCCATTTCTAAAGTTTACCAATATGATTATGAAGGCAAATTGGTACGTGAGGTTAAATTACCAGGTGTGGGTAGTGCTAGTGGTTTTGGCGGCAAGAAGGAGGACAAGGAATTTTACTTTTCCTTTACGAACTATAACACTCCTGGTTCTTCATATAAATACAATGTTGAAACTGGGGAATACATTCAATATTGGGAACCTGAAATAGATTTCAACCCAGAAGATTACAAGTCTACCCAAGTATTTTATACCTCTAGGGACGGCACTAAAGTTCCTATGATCATTACCCACAAAAAAGGGTTGGCGCTAAATGGGAAAAACCCAACAATATTATACGGATATGGTGGTTTCAATATAAGTCTTACCCCATCATTTAGTATTGTAAATGCGGTTTGGATGGAACAAGGTGGCATATATGCCGTTCCCAATTTAAGAGGTGGTGGCGAGTATGGCAAACAATGGCATGATGCAGGTACCAAAACTAAAAAGCAAAACGTTTTTGATGATTTTATAGCTGCAGCAGAATATCTTATTGGAAACAACTATACGTCAAAAGAATTTTTGGCCGTTCGTGGCGGCTCCAATGGTGGGTTATTGGTTGGGGCAACTATGACACAGCGGCCAGATTTAATAAAAGTGGCATTGCCTGCTGTAGGTGTTCTAGACATGTTACGTTATCATACATTTACCGCTGGAGCCGGTTGGGCCTATGATTATGGTACTGCTGAGGAAAGTGAGGAAATGTTTAATTACTTAAAAGGATACTCACCGGTGCACAATGTTAAAAATGGTGTGTTATACCCAGCAACTTTGGTGACAACAGGGGACCACGATGACCGTGTTGTACCCGCACATAGTTTTAAATTTGTGGCAGAACTACAAGAGAAACAAACGGGCACTAACCCTACCCTAATACGAATTGAAACCAATGCTGGACATGGGGCCGGAACCCCAGTAAACAAGACCATTGAACAGTATGCGGACATTTTTGGTTTTACCCTTTTTAATATGGGTTATCAGGAATTGCCAAATACATCTGTTTTAAAAGAGTTTAAGGAATAACCCTTGTGGTTGTCAATAAAATATAAGAAAATCCGTTCCTTAAATAGGACAAGATTTTTCATTAAAACCTTTACATGCTAAGAATAGAAAATGTATCCTTTTCTTATGGAAACTCCCCAGTATTAGAGGATATTAACCTTAGAATACAACGCAGGGAACATATTGCCCTAATTGGAGAAAGCGGCTGTGGAAAAAGCACCTTGCTTAAAATAATCTATGGCTTAATGGATCTAGAGGAAGGACGACTGTTCTGGGAAGATGAGCCCATTCTTGGTCCGGCATTTAATTTAGTGCCCGGAGCACCATTTATGAAATATCTATCCCAAGATTTTGATTTAATGCCCTTCACGACCGTTACAGAAAATATTAGTCAGTATTTATCTGTATTCTATCCCAAGGAACTAAAAGAGCGCACCCAGGAATTATTGGAATTGATTGAACTCACTGAATTTGCAGACAAAAAAGTAAAGACCTTGAGTGGCGGTCAGCAACAACGGGTGGCTCTAGCAAGGGTGTTGGCACAAAAACCAGAAATCTTGCTCCTAGATGAGCCTTTTGGCCATATAGACAATTTTCTAAAAAATAATTTAAGAAGGAAAATATTCAAATACTTAAAAGATAATGGTATCACCTGTATTGTTGCTACACATGATTTTAACGATGTACTACCGTTTACGGATAGGGTTTTTGTTCTCAGAAACACCAATATTATTGCGAAAGGCAGACCAATAGAACTGTACAAAAATCCACGGGACCTCTATATAGCCTCCCTGTTTGGTGAAGCCAATAGTATTGCCATAGACATTCTTAAATCATACGCCAATACGAAGCGTAAAATTATAGTTTATGCACATGAATTCAGAATTTCAGAGGCTTCTGGAATTGAGACCGAGGTAGAAAGATGTTATCCTATGGGAAGCCATTTTTTAATTGAAGGAAAAATAGAAAATAATGAAACATTGTTTTTTCATTCCAAGACCGAACTATCCATGCACAAAAAGGTTTTTTTAAATGTTTCTTTAGAAACTATAAACCAAAGATTACAAACGACACTTGACCCATAATTCCCTTTTACCTTTAAAAATAAGCATTACAACAAGTTATCATACTAATATCCAGTTTCTTACGTTCTAACGTGAATTTTTAAATAAAAAATCATGAAAAAAATACACTTGGTACTTACATTGGTTGTATTTGCTTTGTTGTTGTTACCAATATTTATTGGTTAACTTCTGTTTACGCCGCTTTTTACAACACCAACTTGATACTTTTTAGAATGATTACCTTTGGTTAAAAGCATTTGATTGGAAAAGGAAATTATTCTTGCCGAACTTCAATTTAAGGCCATTAGAAGTAGTGGCCCTGGAGGACAACACGCCAACAAGGTGTCCTCCAAGGTAGAACTTTCCTATAATTTAAGTGATTCTGCTGGACTTACCGAAAAGGAAAAGTCTAGGCTATTGCTAAAATTAAAATCAAAATTATCCAATACTGGACAATTACAACTGCAATGTGATGAGTCTAGAAGTCAGCATAAAAACAAAGAATTGGCTATAGATCGCTTTTTTAAATTATTAGAAAACGCATTAAAGGTTCCTAAAAAGCGAAAAAGAACAAAGCCCACTAAGTCATCAATAGAAAAAAGATTGACCTCAAAAAAAAGAACGGCCTTAAAAAAAGCCCATAGGGGAAAACCAGAAATTTAAGCCACTGTGTTATATAAAGTACCTATTCCATCAATTGTAATATGTATTTCATCATCTCTTTTCAATGTGAAATCATTAGAAGGTACTATACCTGTACCCGTCATTAGCAAACTGCCATAGGGAAAGGAACATTCCCTGTATAAATATTCCACAATATCACCGAGGTTGCGTTTTATCTGGTCTACTCCTATTTCATCAGAAAAAACCGTCCTGCCCTCTCGATCAATTTTTAATCGAATCTTAGTTGTTCTCAATAAAGGACTATCCGTCAATAAAACACAAGGCCCAATAGCGGCACATCCATCATATGTTTTAGCTTGTGGTAAGTATAATGGGTTTTCACCCTCAATACTTCTGGAGCTCATATCATTTCCTATAGTGTAGCCTACTATTTTACCAGATGAAGTAATTACTAATGTTAATTCTGGTTCAGGCACATTCCACGTAGAGTCTTTTCGAATCCTAACCTTCCCTCCATGGCCAACAGTTCTGTAGCCGGTAGATTTAAAGAACAGCTCAGGACGTTCCGCTTCATAAACCCGGGCATAGAAATCACTACCACCCGTTTCTTTAGACTCTTCTTCCCTGCCCAATTTACTGTTATAATAGGTTACCCCACTGGCCCAAATTTCTTGACTTTCTACTGGAGGCTTAATTTCTGATTTTAAAATGGATGATGGGTCCTTTATCCTATTCCCATTATTTAATTTAGCTAAGGTGTTTTGTAATATACCATCGTCATTAATAAAGGTATCCCAGTTCTCATTTTCCAAAAGATAAAACTCATTTTCATGTGCTATAAGTAAACCACTATTGGTATTGTATACTTTCATATAGATTGATTTTAAGCAAGAATTAAGTAAAATATAAATACGGTTATTGCGCCTGTAAGCCCCAATAATCCACTCCCCAAACTAAATAGTCGATAACCTGTTTTTACATTCATTCCGCTCATTTGGGTAACCACCCAAAAGAAACTGTCATTCGCATGGGATACCACCGCAGACCCTGCCCCTATAGCAATGACCACCAATGCTTTAACTATTTCTGTCTCAAACCCTAAAGAAGGCATCATGGGCATAATAATAGAAGCGGTAGTCACCAAAGCAACTGTAGAAGAGCCTTGTGCCGTTTTTATAGCGGCAGCCAATACAAAAGGTAAAAATATTCCAATATTATAATCGGTTAGTAATTGACCTAGCGTATCGGCAATACCAGAATTTTGAAGGATCTTACCAAAAATTCCTCCAGCACCAGTTATTAAAATTATGGAAGCGGCATCCTTAATGGCCTTGCCTACCCACCCAGAAGAAGACAGCATGTCTTCGTTTAGTTTTTTAGGTAATAGAAGGCATAAGAATATACCCAACAATAACGCGATAACAGGTTCTCCTACAAAATTAATGAGATCTATAAAACCATTCTCTATTCCTGTTCTTTTAGGGTTCAATACAGAACGTAAAACTATTAAGAGTATGGGCACCAAAATGGGGATTGATGCCTTTAAGGCACTTGGCGGATTTTCCATTTCCTTTTCCGCCTCCAAGGTATTGGATACATCTGGTTCTATAAAAGTCTTGCCAGCGTACCTTTTTGCAAAAATAATACCCGCAATAAGCGCTATAAGACTAATTGGAAATCCAAATGCAATGACAAGACCCAGGTCTGCCCCCAGAATACCTGCAGCGGCTATGGGACCAGGAGTAGGTGGTACCATGGTATGTGAGGCCATTAGTCCCAAACCTAAGGCAATTGCAGGTCCGGCAATAGAAATCTTTGCCTTTTTAGAAAGACTTTTATTTAAGGGGTGAAGTAACATAAACCCACTATCGGCAAATACAGGAATAGAAACAATATAACCTATTATGCCCATGGCGGTTGGCACTCGTTTTTTTCCTATAAGTTTTAATACTTTCTCCGCAATTGCAAAAGCACCTCCAGTATTTTCCAAGAAGGCACCAATTATAACTCCTAAAACGATAATTAGGCCAATTTTGCCAAGTGTAGAACCAAACCCATCATTTATAGAAGCAATTATATCTTGATAGGGCATCCCCGCAAAAAGACCATAAAGAATAGAAACAATGAACAAGGCTATAAAGGCATGCACCTTTAACTTTGTAGTCAGAAAAATAATGGCCAATACGGCAATGAGTAAATATAGCAGTTCCATAATCTAGTGTAAATCCCTTTCAACTTTAGAACCTGAACCTCCTACTAGAAAATCCAAATCTGCACCCTTATCAGCTTGTTCTACATGTGATATATACATTTTAACATAGCCCCTATCTACCAATGGCATAGGAGGTGTCCATGCTTTTTTGCGTTTTAGTAGTTCATCTTCAGAAATATCCAAATGCAATTTTCTATTTTTTACATCTAATTCTATCCAATCCCCGTTTTGAACAATAGCAAGTGTTCCGCCAACGGTAGATTCTGGGGATACATGTAAAACTACCGTTCCTGCAGCTGTACCACTCATGCGACCATCTGAGATACGTACCAAATCGGTAATACCTTTTGCCAATAATTTTTTAGGAAGATCTACATTGCCTACTTCGGGCATTCCTGGGTAACCTTTGGGACCAACCCCTTTTAATACGATCACACTATTTTCATCAATATCCAATTCTGGCTCATCAATTCGTTCATGGTAATCTTCCATGCTTTCAAAAACCACTGCCCTTCCCCTATGGCTCATTAATTTTTCCGATGCTGCAGATGGTTTTATAACTGCACCATTTTCACAAAGATTCCCTTTTAAAACTGCGATTCCCGCTTCTTTTTGAAAAGGATTGTTTAAGGTTGATATGACATCGTCATCGTAACAGACAGCATCCAAATAATTATCCGTTAGTGCTTTATTATTTACAGTTACAGTGTTGTTACGTAATAGCGGGGATAACTCTTTCATAACTACGGACAAGCCGCCAGCATAAAAGAAATCTTCCATTAAATATTTGCCAGAAGGCTTCATGTTAACCAGCAAGGGCACTTTACTTCCTACAGTATCAAAATCCTCAAGGTTTAATTCCACGCCTATTCTACCGGCAATAGCGGTTAAATGAATAATTAGGTTTGTTGAACCTCCAACCGCTGCGTTGGTCACAATAGCATTTTCAAAAGCCTCCCTAGTTAAAATCTTGGAAAGTTTTAAATCTTCCTTTACCATATCCACAATACGCCTGCCAGACAATTGTGCAAAAAGCTTCTTTCTAGAGTCCGCCGCGGGTATAGATGAAAAACCTGGCAAGGTAAGCCCCAAAGCCTCGCACATAGTTGCCATGGTAGAAGCGGTTCCCATGGTGTTACAATGACCAATACTTCTAGCCACGCATACTTCAGCTTCCCTGATATCAGCAGCAGAATAACCAGCTATCTCTTGCTTTTCCTTAATCATCCAATTCATTGAGCCAGAGCCAATTTTTTCACCTCTAAACCTACCACTAAGCATTGGTCCGCCTGGGACAACAATGGTCGGTAAATCCACGCTGCAAGCACCCATAATTGTAGATGGCGTAGTTTTGTCACAACCCGTTAAAAGCACAATGCCATCTAACGGGTTTGCCCTAATGGACTCCTCGGTATCCATACTGGCAAGATTCCGAAATAACATTGTTGTGGGCCTCATTATAGTTTCGCCCAAAGACATAACCGGAAACTCTAAAGGAAAACCACCAGCTTCTAAAATTCCTCTTTTAACTACTTCTGCAAAATCACGTAAATGTCCATTACAAGGCGTAAGTTCTGACCATGTGTTACATATCCCAATAACGGGCTTTCCTTCAAAATAATCATCTGGATACCCTTGATTTCTTAGCCATGAACGATGTACAAAACCCATTTTGTCATTTCCGCCAAACCATTCTGCACTTCTTAGCTTATTTTTGTCCTCCATTATTTTGGTTGTCTTTAAATCTAGGGTTTAAGATAACCAAAAAAAGATATCTGACTTTAGTAAATTGCCACAATTGAAGATGTTGTTTGGTTAAAGGAGAATTCGTCACCTACAGACTTCCCCAATAAAAGCTTTCCAATTGGTGTTCCTCCTGAGATACAAAATACCGATGTATCCTTTAGCTTAAACTCGCCAGAAGAAATTGCGATGTAGTAATTAAAAGTATTGGTAATCACCAGATTTCCCAGTCCAATTTTATGGGTTGGCATTTGAACACCTATCTTAGACATAACTTGTTGCATTTTTTCAACCTCTGCCAATTGTCTTCCCAATTTTTCGCGCTCTAATTGTATCATGGCACGCCCCGTTTCATGCTTGTCACCTGCACTACTTTTTGTTTCTGTGGTCAATGCTACTTCCAATTCCTTTATTTGTTGGTGAATTCGGTCCCATCTACTACTAACAAAAAGCGAGCAGTGCTGATGCGCACCTAGCTTTAATTCTATAAAATCATTAATTTTCTTCAACGTGGTAGAGATCAGCTAGTTTATAGATAAGAAAGTTAACTAATTGGTCATTACTATCTCCATTGCCCATCATCTTTAGTATTTCGTCCTTATTCTCCGCCTTAAAATACATCAAATCACCAGATCTGTCATCACTAAAAATATTCCAAGACTTTAACCCCTCAAGCATAGCTTTATGTGCCTTGTATTTTTTGGTGATTTCCTCTTTTAGCTTCTTATTTACCTTAACCTCCTTTTTAGTGCCATGCGTCAATTCATATTCAGCGGTAATACGGGCATCGAACTTTTCTGCTTCGGTTATTATTTTAAAATAAGCCCTAGATACCAATGATTGGTATTTTTCATCAAACCCAACGTTGACTATAACATCATTAGTGGTACTGTTCACTAAGACCTCGTTGTCAAGACTAGCATAAAGTGTGGGAATAGTATCTTGTTGTTTTGGAACTGATATTATAGATTCTTTCCAAGCTTGGGTTTGAATCATTTCTTTCCAAATCCTATTGTATTCCTGTTGGTATTTTGTTTGCTGCACGGTACAACTAGAAATCAAAAAATGAATGAGTAGTATGCTATAAAACTTAAAATATTTTCTCCTCATATACAATTAGAGTTCTTATTAATTTAAAACACATAAGACAAGGCACCAAAACTTAATGTGGGGAGAATGTATAACAAAGCAGGAGGGCCAATATAAAAAAGAAAATAGATTTGCCCATATCATTATGGACAACTTTGATAAAAACCAGTTAAACGGCAACTAATTATCTTTAAAAAATATAGGCTAATTTCTGACCTATTCCGGTGCCAATGGCAATGCCCATACCACCTAAACGAACACCACAGGCCAAGTTATTTGACAATTGCTTAACAATGGGCTTTTTTTGATGTCCCACCCCCATTATGCCACTCCAACTGTAGTCTATTTCAAATGGTGTTCTAGGAAGAATAACCGTAGATAATAATTCCTTTAATTTATCCTGAATGATTTCAGTATTACCAAATTCATCGGTTTCTTCAGTAGCAAAATCTAAATTTCTTCCACCTCCCAATAGAATTCTGTCATCTATATTTCTAAAATAATAATATCCTTCCTCTAAATGAAAGGTGCCTTTAATATGAAGGTTCGCAATAGGTTTTGTAATTAGGACTTGTGCTCTTGCCGGTTTTACTTCCTCATTAATAAGTTGATTTGCAAAACCATTTGTAGCAATTAGCACTTTTGTAGACTTAAATTCAAAATTATTGGTTTTTACAGAAACGCTAGTGCCGGTATCATGGACCGACGTAACAGTAATTGCGTTGAGTATGGCAATATTGGATTTATGCGCCAAATCCAGCAATGATCTCATCATCTCTCCCGTATTGATTTGCCCTTCGTAATTATGGGTTATATAACTGTCCTCTATACTCTTAAAATTGAATGTGTTTGGGGTTACGGTAAAAGTATTGCCCTTAAATACAGGTTGTAACAAACCGTTTAAATATTTTATCTGGCTAACACAATGTTCATAAAGTTCACCATGTTTCTCCATAAACAATTCATGCCCACCATGTAATTGAAAGCCTATATTTTGATCCCCTAATAATTCACGTAATGTTTGGACACCTTCTTTACGTTCCTTAACCAAATTGACAAGTTCCTCCTCAGAGTGATGGTTTAAATCCGCCAATATTTCGGAAATACTACCAAAACAAGCAAAGCCAGCATTTTTGGTGCTTGCTCCTTGAGGTAAAATCCCTCTTTCTAGAATAACAATTTTGGCCTTGGGGTATCTTTTTCTTAATTGCAATGCACAATTAATGCCCACAATACCACTGCCAATTATTGTAAAATCTATGTTGGACAACCAACTTTTATACTCCCAATAGCTAAGGTTCATCTCGTGTTAGGCTTAAGATAGTGATAGATGAGGTAAGGATGAAAATAAACATCTACCCATATGGCAAACTACATGGGCACTTGGCAATACATCAGAAAATTGACCTGCCATACCGATTTGCAAATTTGATTTTTGAAGTTCAATGCGTTTTAAAAAATGAGCCATGCCTTATAACATATTATATCTCGTCTTAATCAAATATTGGATCTAAGTATTTAATTATGGAAAAGCTAAAAATGACACTTGCAATTCCCCTAGTTTTTTGTAGCCCAATGCATTCATATGAATGGGGTCCCTGTAATACAAATCCTTATTGAATATGGTATAGCCACCTAATGTAAACTGATCAAGAAACGGTATGCCATGTAGTTGGCAAACCATTTTTTGCATGTCAACATATTGAACCATCCCTTGTTCATAAAAAGGATCATATGCACCTCTATCATTAAAAGCTTTACTAGAGGTAAAGAAGTAAATAATAGCGTGAGGGTTAATTTCATAAATTTTTTTTATACAATAGTTCATCCCACCTGCTTGGGTAGTACGTTTTTCCTCATCATAATCGTCAAATTCTGTATAATCTGTATAAGACCCTATCTCCCGCTTATTGGTATAATCATTTGTTGATGCCCATAGTATATAAATATCAAACAAACCTGCTTCATCAACTTGTTCTTGGAGAGATTTTCCTTGCAATGAGGAAAATCCTGCGCCTGGAACCCCATAATTGGTAATGGTCATTCCCAAATGTTTTTCCCATAAAATTTTTGCGCTATCGCTTTCAGGTATGACTGAAACAGAGCCGCCAAAAACAGCTACCGACTTGCCATAATTGAACGATTCTTTAAGTGATAATGACTCCAATTTATTTTGCGAAAAAACACTGTTCGAAAGAATAAAAAATAGAACAACAGAACAAAAAACACTTCTTTTCATTATAGTATACATTTTAATAATCAATAGTTTTTAAAGTAAGGTAACCATTTTTTAAATCTTCAAAATTAGAAAGAACGGTTTATAAATATGGAAAGGGTTCTCTGCCATTAGGGGCTATGATTTCATGCGCAGTATCGTACTTTTGCTTTTTATTGGTTATTATTCAGCTCTTCTTCAATTAGTTGTAAAAATACTTACATTGAGTTCTCTCACATCATTTAATTCATTGATGGCTTCCTGAATCCTAGTATAACGATTTAAAATATAATCTTCAAACAAGGGGTCTAAAACCAATCCTTGATAGTCCGAATTAATTTTACTTTGACCTAATTCTTTTCTTACGGTACCTCTAAAATTCACATTTCGAATATACTTCTCAATTACCGGCTGTGATACCATACGCGTATTATATGATATTTCTTGATTTTCCTTGGCATTAGCAACAACATCATCCCAACCAAAAAGCATATTAATTAATGTTTTATTTTCAATAAAATTAATTTCTCCTGAAGAAATACCAGACCATAAAGCTCCATTTTGTGGGTCAAACGTATACCTCCAACTTGTTTTTTTATTAAATAACCCATGTATGACTCATCATTCAATATTGAATCATTATAATTTAGATTTAAGAATTCAAACGAGCTTTTAACAACCGCATTATCATATTTTAGTATTGTATCTAATTGGGTTAGGTTTTTAGCAAACTCAATCTCAAGTGCACGTAACAGATTATTCTTCTTTAAATTTCCTTTTCTATGATTATTCCAGTTATTTATTGACAATGCAATCAATATTCCTTTAACTACAAGTATGATTTCTCCGACAGCCTATTTCAGAAACTTTCCAGTATTGCCTTCTGAAAGTAACTGTTGACGAATTTTCTTGAATAATTTTATCATTGGTTAATGGTAGGTCATAATGAAGGTTAATGATAACACTATGAACAATTAGGAAACAAACAAGAGTGTAATTTTTGCTATGCTTTTAGCAAATTCTTATTGTTTTATGGCTTTTTATTTGTTCGAAGCTGAATGTTACTTCATAAATATACACATAGCTTGACATAAAAGCCTCAAATATATTTTAATTATAGGCTTTGTTACCTTCTGGCTTTTCTTTTCACAAATATGCTATCGTTAGAAAACACGCACTTTTTTGTCATTTTTTGACTTATGAATTACCTGATTCGAATTGCAACTTATTATATTTAGAAGGTAAAATACCATACATTTCATAAAAACATTTTGAAAAATACGTTGGACTACTGAAGCCTGTTTGATAGGCAATTTCAGAAATATTGGATAAATGTTTGTCTAATAAACTAAGTGCTTTATTTAATCTATATTCTTTTAAATAACTGTTTGGAGATTTTCCAATTATAGACATCATTATCCTGTACAATTTTGATTTACTTAAGCCTAAATAATTACTAAAATCCAATGCCCTTGTCTTTGAATCTGTCCAGACAGTTTCTGTATAGTCAAGTAACCTAACTACAAATTTCTTTTCAGCAAGAGTTAATGAGATAACACCTTTTATATTAATTGGATTGTTTTGATTTTCACTTTCATATAAATCTTTCACTTCTGGAGATAGAATTATTTTGCTTTTAATTATATAACACATATAACTGGCTTCCTTTATGGTGTCCTGAAAAATACCTTTATTTTGGGTTACTGGAACACCAGCACTAATGCCTATGTTAAATTCTAAATCTGGAGTTAGCGCACAATTATACAATTCTTGAATTTTAATTGCACTTTCAACAGCATTTGTAACACAGGTAAATGACATTAAAAATGAATTAGCTTCGTGTTTGACGACACGTCCATTCTGACTATTAATAATGTTAATTATTGATTTATTATAACCACGAATTGCAACATGTAAAGTTTCAATATTTTCAGTTCTTAAAACCTGCCTATTGATATTAACCACCAATAATGTCCTAAAAGCCGAATCGTTAATAATATTGAGCTTAGTGTTCTGTGATTTTTTAGGGTCTTCAATACGACCTAAAAAGGATTCAACGAGTCTTTCACTAACTTCAACTATACGTTGTGGCACAGCGCCATGTGATTTTTCATGGAGTTCTTTGATTGCTTGTTCATTAGGAGCTTCTATTAAGCAAAATGCGGTTTGTCTTCTTTCATCACACCAATAGGTTAATCCACGACAATTATATTTGTGCTCAATTTTTAAATCTGCCTGATGCATTTCTGCAATATCTTTTGCTGAAACACCATTTGGCAAATCATGAAAATCCATATAAATTGGCATAGGCCTATTTTTTAATTCATTTTATTGTTCAGCCGTTGCTGGACTAATTACTGTTGCAACCTCATTTATAGAATTTGCCGGAAAACCACCTTTTTTCGCATGCTCTTCAATTAATTCTTTATTTTCTGCTTTGTAAACGCAGTAAATTTTATCACCAGTAACATAACTGTGTTGCCATTCAATTTTTGGCCCCATTTCCTTTAATACAGTGCACGATGTTTGAGAAATTCCTTTTAACTGTTCTGCTGTTAAGTCTCCTGCTCCAGGAATACTGCGTTCGATTACATAAGTTTTCATATTGTTATTGTTTATAAGTTGTTTTTGTTGTGCTTGTATAGAATTAATAGTAAACACAATAAGCACTAAAACTAATTTGATTGCTTTCATGATAAATGTTTTAAATATTAGTACTTATAAAGCTATAACAACTTATAATCAATGAATTATACTTTTAGTCCAAAAAATCGAAATTTTGGTTCACTACTTTTTTTAGCTTTCAGATAACGCTTCGCTTATATGGCGTTATCGTATTTAGGCATTATGACGTTGTAGCTTTTGGTTAGCGGCTTTTATTATAATTTATTCCTATAACCTTTGCAATTACACCTAAGGTTCTTACAAGTATATCTGGAGGATTTACGGCAATGATTTCTTTTCTGTAATTCTTCATTAGAGTACCAAATAGTAACAAGGTCTTGAGGTTTTTCATACTTACTTTGTTGGTTTTCCTGTTTTTTGCCAATTCTACTACTTTACAAACGTCTTCAAAATAGTCCTCAATATTTAAAGCTGGTTCATGGGTGTTATAGACTTTTACAATTTTATCCGTAGAGTTTCGAAATGCATGTTTTACTCCACTATCCACTTTTAGTTTATCCCCTTTCTTTGTGCTTATCTATTTGTCTTTAATATAAACCTCCATTTCTCCCTCAAGTATGTGATACGTTTCAATAGCTTCTGGGTGTACATGATACAATGGGTCAATCATATTACATTTTGGTAATAGTTCCCACTCCAAGTCCAATGATTTTCCGTCTGTATCTTTTTTGCTCTTTACAACGGTAAAGACCATTCCAAGCGGAGACATATCTAAAATATGATTCTTTACTGCCATTTTGTTTTTTATTGGTTATTATTCAGCTCTTGTTCAATTAGTAACGTCCCAAAATACGGCTACTGGTTAAAAACAGACAGTGTATTTATCTCCGATATTCGCTGTTTTAAGCTCTAAAAATAAATGTAATCTAATTATATTGTCCCTGTTATACATACTAGTAAGCATCATGTAGCCTTTATTAAGGACGGGGCTAAATATTGCCAACAAAAGGATATCATCATTGCTGATAAACTACTTTTACGAACTAAGATACTAAAATCAATAGTAGATAGCCGGTTATTCTTATGGGAACCTATTTTGGTGCCAACTACCGTGTTCAATGGATTCTTGCTTTTTCTATGTAGTAGCGCATAGTGCATCCCATAAAAAAACTCCAACATTGCTGTTGGAGTTTTAATTTTATTCTTCCGGTTTCGGGTCCATCTTAAAGTCGTTCATAAAGGCTGTGGTATAATTGCCTGCCAAATAATCGGGATTGTCCATCAACTGTCTGTGAAATGGTATTGTTGTTTTAATACCCTCAATAACAAACTCATCCAATGCCCTTTTCATCTTGTTGATGGCCTCTTCCCTTGTTTGGGCGGTGGTTATCAACTTGGCAATCATAGAGTCATAATTTGGTGGAATGCTATACCCGCTATATACATGCGTATCCATTCGCACACCATGTCCTCCTGGCGTGTGTAATGTTGTTATCCTGCCTGGCGAAGGTCTAAAGTTGTTATAAGGGTCCTCAGCATTTATACGGCATTCAATAGAGTGCAGTTTTGGAAAATAATTTTTACCTGAAATGGGCACCCCTGCGGCAACAAGAATTTGCTCACGTATTAAATCATAGTCTATTACCTGCTCTGTAATAGGGTGCTCTACTTGTATACGGGTGTTCATCTCCATAAAATAGAACTTTCGGTGCTTATCCACCAAAAACTCAATGGTACCGGCCCCTTCATATTTTATAAATTCTGCAGCTTTAACCGCTGCTTTTCCCATGGCATCACGAAGCTTGTCCGTCATAAATGGCGATGGGGTTTCCTCTGTTAATTTTTGGTGCCTTCGCTGTACGGAACAATCCCTTTCTGATAAATGACAAGCTTTACCATATTGATCGCCAACAATCTGTATTTCTATATGTCGTGGCTCCTCTATCAATTTCTCCATATACATACCGCCATTACCAAAGGCTGCGGTTGCTTCCTGTACGGCACTTTTAAAAAGATCGTCCATGTCCTCTTCCTTGAAAACCGCACGCATTCCTTTGCCACCACCACCTGCGGTAGCTTTGATCATAACAGGGTAGCCCATTTTCTTGGCTACTTTTTTGGCATCGGCAACGTCTTTTAATAAACCTTCAGAACCAGGCACACACGGCACACCTGCCTTTTTCATAGTTTCTTTGGCCGTCGCTTTATCACCCATACGGTCAATTTGGTCACCTGAGGCGCCTATAAACTTAATTTCGTGCTCCGCACAGATACGGGAAAATTTGGAATTCTCTGAAAGGAAACCATACCCAGGGTGAATAGCATCTGCATTGGTAATCTCAGCCGCAGCGATGATATTCGGTATCTTTAAGTAGGATTCGCTACTTGGTGCAGGGCCTATACAAACAGCTTCGTCTGCAAAGCGTACATGTAGGCTTTCCTCATCTGCCTTACTGTAAACGGCAACGGTTTTTATTCCCATTTCCTTACACGTACGAATCACACGTAAAGCAATTTCCCCTCTATTTGCTATCAGTATTTTTTTAAACATCTTCTACTATTTTAATGTGAAGTCTTTTTCTTGATCATTAATATGTATTACTAATGACCTAGCTTAATTTCCTGTTAAGAGGGATCAACCAAGAAAAGTGGTTGGTCAAACTCAACTGGTGAAGAATCATCTACCAATACCTTCACGATAGTACCCGAAATCTCAGATTCAATGTCATTAAACAACTTCATAGCCTCAATAACACAAAGAACGTCCCCAGCGGAGATAGTATCACCAACTTCAACAAAAGATGGTTTATCTGGAGATGGCTTTCTGTAAAAAGTTCCAATAATAGGAGACTTAATAGTGATATACTTATCGTCCTCTGACTTTTTATCCTCTGCTGCTGTAGTTGCTGAGGCAGCTACTGGTTGATCAGCCTGTGCTGGCGACATTGCCGGCATTGATGGCTGGGTCATTGGCATTGTATGTACATACGTTGGTTCATTGCCGCTAACTAGACTGCCCGTTCTTATAGTAATCTTGATATCATCTGTCTCCAATTTAACTTCACTTGCCCCTGATTTGGCAACGAATTTAATTAGGCTTTGAATTTCTTTAATATCCATAGTTTCAAAATGTTTTAGTTGGTTGTATTAATTGTTATAGGCCCATTTTAAGTAAATGGAACCCCATGTAAACCCGCCTCCAAAGGCAGCAAAAACAAGGTTATCTCCTTTTTTTAGTTGTTCTTCATAATCATTAAGCAATAATGGCAGTGTAGCTGATGTAGTATTGCCATATCTCTGAATGTTCATCATAACCTTAGAATGATCTAGCCCCATGCGATTTGCTGTTGCATCTATAATTCTTTTATTGGCTTGATGCGGAACCAACCAAGCTACATCAGCATCTGAAAGGTTATTTTTTATCATTATTTTCTCGGCTACATCGGCCATATTTGAAACAGCAAATTTAAAAACTGATCTTCCATCCTGAAAAATGAAGTGTTTTCTATTTTTTACTGACTCTTCCGTAGCTGGCATTATAGAACCTCCACCTTCCATTCCCAAAAACTCACGTCCTTTTCCATCCGCCCTCAAATACTCATCTTGTAATCCTAGGCCTTCTGTGTTGGGTTCAAATAATACGGCACCTGCACCATCCCCGAAAATAATACACGTAGTACGATCTGTATAATCTATGATTGATGACATTTTATCAGCTCCTATTAAAAGAACTTTCTTGTACCTACCGGACTCTATGTAACTTGCAGCTGTAGACATCCCAAAAAGAAAACTAGAACATGCTGCCAAAAGATCATAGGCAAAAGCATTTACCGCACCTATCTCAGAGGCAACAAATGCCGCTGTTGAGGCTACCATGCTATCTGGTGTTGCCGTCGCAACAATAACCAAATCTATTTCTTCCGGATTTAGGTTTCTCTTTTCAATAAGTTGAGTGGCAGCTTGTATTGCCAAATAAGAGGTTCCCTCCCCTTCTTCCTTTTTTAAAACCCTTCTTTCTTTAATTCCTGTTCTTGAAGTGATCCATTCATCATTAGTATCCACCATATCCTCCAACATTTTATTGGTAAGGATAAATTGGGGAACGTAGCCTCCTACTGCAGAAATGGCCGCTGTTATTTTGGTCATATTTTATATGGTTTCTTTTAAAAACGTTCAAAAACACGTCAAAAGTTGTGAAAATTAATGATTTTCATCGACTTTTTATTAGTAATTAACCTGTTTTTAAAAATTTATGAATTACTAAGAATTATCTATTCAAAATTAAGAGCACGGTTAAATATCTAAAGTTCATTAATTTAGAACTAAAAAAAACTCCCAACTTCAAATGAAGTTGGGAGTACCTTATATATTTTTTAAAGCCTATTAAGCTTCTGCCTCTTCTGTTTTATCCACTAAAACTTGACCTCTATAGTAAAGTTTTCCTTCGTGCCAGTGCGCTCTGTGATACAAGTGCATTTCACCTGTAGCGCTATCTGTAGCCAACGTAGGGGCAACCGCCTTATAATGTGTTCTTCTCTTGTCTCTCCTAGTTTTGGAAATCTTTCTTTTAGGATGTGCCATTTAAACCTTATTTATCCGTTAATAGTTTTTTTAATTCGTCCCATCTGGGATCGTTCTCTTTTTTATTTTCGCCTTTTTCTTTTGGTTGAAGCTCTTGTAACCTATCCAATGCTTCCGATTTTAAAGTGCCATCCGCAATACCTGGGTGTACTCTTTTTTGAGGTACGGCCAACACCAGCATCTCATATACATATTGTGCAATGTTCACTTTATGTTCACCATGTGGAAGAATCAAAATTTCATCATCCTCATCATTAAATTCCTCTCCAAACTTAATAATTAAACGTAGTTCTGAAGTTATTTCTTGGTCGTAAGGCTCATTGGTTATATCACAATGAACATTTACGGTGCCTGAAGCTTCAAAATCTAGTTCCATAATCGTCGCCGTCTTGTTTAAGACAACATCCAAAACGATTTTGGCATTATTAAATTCATCGTATCCAAAAGATTCAAAGAACGAATTGTCAATTTCGAAATTAAAGTTGTGCTTCCCTTGCTTCAATCCTGAGAAAGGAATGTTAAACTCCTTTTGCTTCATTTTGTACAACACTTAATTTAAACTGATTACCTTAAAAGGCGGGTGCAAAGATACTATTATTTTAATAACCAGCAATAGTTATCAACTATTTATCTGTATAACTTTTTTAGTTTGCATTCTAGGGATGTGTTACCGTTTTATGCGTTGTTTTTTTAGCACATTTTCAGTCAACTGCAAATATTCCGTACGATTCCTAAAAATCCTCAATGCCATAAAAACGGCTTCTTTGAACGAATTGTGATCCGCTTTGCCCGTGCCTGCTATCTCATAAGCCGTGCCATGGTCTGGTGAGGTTCTTACCTTATCCAAACCAGCGGTAAAATTAACACCTTTGCCAAAAGAAAGTGTTTTAAAAGGTATTAAACCTTGATCGTGATACGCTGCGAGTATGGCGTCGAACTTTTTATACCCATCAGAACCAAAAAAACTATCTGCAGAATACGGGCCATAAACTAAATGTCCCATATTGGCCATTTCTTCGATTACCGGTTTTAGAACTTCTTTGTCTTCCGTTCCAATAACACCATCATCCCCGCTGTGGGGATTTATACCAAGCAAGGCTATCTTGGGCTTGCGAATACCAAAATCCATCATTAATGATTTTTCTATAGTATTTACCTTATCGCGTATCAATCTAGGGATGATAGCCGCGGAAACATCCTTTACCGCAACATGATCGGTTAATAAGCCCACCTTTAAATCATCGGTTACCATAAACATTAAACTATCACCGTTTAATTCCTTGGCCAAATAATCTGTATGCCCAGGAAACTTAAACGTCTCAGACTGTATATTATTCTTATTTATGGGTGCCGTGACCAACACATCAATATCTCCCTTTTTCAGGGCATCAACTGCGGCAACCAAAGACTTTAAAGCAAATTCACCACCTTCTTTTGTGGCCTGGCCAAATTGAATCTTTGGTACTTCTTTCCAAACATTAACAATATTAAGTTTGCCATCTATTGCCTTTGAAGCGTTTTGGATACCATGAAAAGGAATTGACAAATTCAAGGCTTTCATTTGAAAAGAAATCGTTTTGTTTGAGGCAAATATCACAGGTGTGCAAAAATCCAACATCCTACTGTCCTCAAATGTTTTTAAGGCTACTTCACAGCCAATACCATTTAAATCCCCAATAGATATGCCTAATCTAATTTTCCCGTTTTCGTCCATTATATCTGTACCTTTGTCATGAAATTTGATTAACAAAATTACTTAAATAAAACGACACATGTTTACCGGTATCATTGAAACATTGGGCAAAATATCTTCTATAGAGGCCAATGGTAGTAATATAAATTTTACAATAGAATCAAATATAACCCCTGAACTAAAAATAGACCAAAGTGTATCACATAATGGCGTTTGTTTAACAGTTGTGGGCATCACAGGTAATAATTACACGGTTACTGCCATTGCTGAAACCCTAAAGAAAACCAATCTGGGGCAACTAAAAATTGGTGATGTGGTAAATTTAGAGCGCGCCATGATCCTGGGCACAAGGTTAGATGGTCATATTGTACAAGGGCATGTAGACCAAACAGGGACGTGTACAGCAATAAAGGAAGAAAATGGTAGTTGGTTATTTTCATTTACCTATGATGCATCAACTGGGAATCCCACCATTGAAAAAGGATCTATTACCATAGACGGCACTAGTTTGACCGTGTTCAATTCTGGCAAAAACACTTTTGATGTAGCCATAATTCCTTATACCTATGAACACACCCGTTTTAGCACCTACAAAATTGGCAGCATAGTTAATTTAGAATTTGATGTTATTGGTAAATATGTGGCAAAACTAATGCAACAATAAGTAGTACTACCAATTACACTTTAATAAATATCTTCTTTTTATAAAGCACATATGCCAATAAGGCATAGAATGCAACTACCGTTAATGCATATAGCAAGGAAGAGGTTTCCATTGATATAACGTTATTTACGTATATCTTTTGAAATAACCAGCCGTGTAAGGATGTATCCCCTACTTGAATTTGGCCCATAATTTTGGCAATAAAACTAGATAAGAAATATACGATGATTGCATTGGCGCCAGTATATTTAAAAATACTCCCAAATTGAATTTTCTTGATATCCGTAATATAATAGATCAAGGCCAAAATTAAATTGGCCCATCCAGCGGTAACCAAAACAAAACTGCTAGTCCACAACGCTTTATTAATTGGGAATACGATATCCCACAAATGACCAACTATTAAAAGGCTTCCACCAATACCCATTAGAATGGTTGCTTTCTTCTCTTGTTTTGACAGCAAAACAAGTCCTGTAAACACCCCTAATAAAGAACTCGCAATAGACGGAATTGTACTTAACAAGCCTTCTGGATCGTAATCCGGTTTATAGTTGTGGGAACCAAACACTTTAACGTCTATCCAATTGGCTAAATTATTGGGTGCTCTTTCCAAGGTAGAAGCAACTCCTTCTACCGGAACCAAGGTCATTAACAGCCAATACCCAACTAAAAACGTTATGGTTATACCCAACAAGGTTTTCCAATTACAATTGATAAATAATACCGATGTAAAAAAGAAGACAACCCCAATTCGCTGCAGTACACCAGGAAAACGAATTTCTGACCATTCCTTTATAAAAGGAAAACTAATTAGGAAAGCTCCTAGAAACAAACCCAGTCCAATTAATTTAAGGGTTCTAACACCTATCTTCTTATAGGTAGCCGAATTAACCGATTTATTTTTATAGGAGAAAACAATAGATGTCCCTACAATAAACAAAAAGAAAGGAAACACTAAATCTGTTGGTGTGTACCCATGCCATTGCGCATGTCTAAAAGGTGCAAATACATTTGTCCAGGTTCCCGGCGTATTAACCAATACCATCAAAAGTATGGTAGCACCCCTAAATATATCAACTGATACTATTCTCTCTTTCATAATATTAATGCTTAAAGTATATCGTCTTTCATTTTGTTCCAAGCCTTAATCAATAATGTACCTGATACCAATGCCACACCAGATAGCAATAAGGCAGAAGTTGTTTTTCCATAAATCCAATACCCTGTGGCGAACATAATGGAATAGATAAGTACCACACCCAAAAGCATGGCGGTTATTCCAGCAGGAACACTCCATTTTTCACCTGACTTAACTATTTCCTCATTATCAAGATTTGCCTTTTCTACAACTTTTTTCCAACCGGGTCCCCCTGGTTGGATCTTTTTATAAAATGAGCGCAAGGTGGCGTCGGATTCGGGCTTTGTCAACAAGGTTACTGCGACCCATATAACAGTGGTTACCACAACAACAAATGGGTAGTTGGCCCATTCTGGAAATACTCCGGTGTCTGGTGCAAAGAGGTAATTGCCTAGATTGCTCTTTACCATTAAAATTGATATTATTCCAGAAACAAACATTGCTGTAATCTCACTCCAAGCATTGATACGCCACCAAAACCAACGCAAAATAAATACCAGCCCTGTTCCTGCGCCAAAAGTGACTAGCAAATCAAACACTTCAAAGGCATTTTGAAGGGTTAGCGCCAATAATGCACTTAGCACCATTAAAACCACGGTTGAAATCCTGCCAACGGCCACCATCTGTTTTTCAGTTGCGTTTGGGTTGATCTGTTGCTTATAAAAATCAAATACAATATAAGAAGAGCCCCAATTTAATTGTGTGGATATCGTACTCATATATGCAGCAATCAAAGAAGCCAAAACTACACCTAAAAGTCCACTGGGAAGCTTAGTTAACATGGCGGAATAGGCCAAATCATGTCCCAACTTACTTTCCGCCACATTTGGGAATGCCTCAGCGATACTGGCAATGTCAGGATATACCACTAACGATGCCAAAGCCACTAAAATCCAAGGCCATGGACGTAACGCATAATGCATAATATTAAAAAAGAAAGTTGCCCCAATTGCGTGGTTTTCGTTTTTAGCCGCAAGCATACGTTGTGCGATATACCCACCGCCGCCGGGTTCTGCCCCTGGATACCAAGAACTCCACCACTGTACCGCTATTGGAATAATAAAAAGGGTAATCAACACTTTAGTGTTATCAAAATCTGGTAAAATATTTAATTTACCGGCAACATTTTCATTTTCCATTAAGGCGGCAACGCCGCCTACTTCTGGAATGTTCACTAAATAATATGCAGCGCCTATTGCTCCCGCCATTGCCACAAAAAACAGTAGAAAATCGGTGTAAACCACTCCTTTAAATCCACCAAGCGCGCTAAACACAACCGTAATCAAGCCGGCGCCAACAACAGTTTGCCAAGGTTCTAGGCCAAGCATTATGCCTCCAATTTTAATAGCGGCCAATGTCACTGATGCCATAGTAATGATATTGAACAAAGCGCCAAGATAAACCGCCCTGAATTTTCTTAAAAAACTAGCTGGTTTGCCCCCATATCGCATTTCATAAAACTCCAAATCTGTATTAACGTTGGACTTACGCCAAAGTTTAGCATAAACAAATACGGTAAGCATCCCTGTGATTAAGAAACACCACCACACCCAGTTACCCGACACCCCATTGGTTCTAACAATATCTGTGACCAGATTGGGTGTGTCTGTAGAAAATGTTGTTGCTACCATTGACAGGCCCAATAGCCACCAGGGCATAGTTCGCCCAGATAAAAAGAATTCGGAAGAGTTCTTCCCGGATTTTTTTGAAACATAAATTCCTATTCCTAAGACAAGTGAAAAGAAGACTATAATGAAACTATAGTCCAAAGTGCTTAATTCCATGGTTTGGTTATTTGTTGGTCACTAAAGATATAATAATTTAGGATACTTTTGTAGTTTGTGTATTTTCGCCCAGTCTTCTTAAATTAATCAATGGATATAAGCTTAACATCTTGGATACTTGCTACTATGGCCGCCTTTGTAATTGGCATGTCCAAGGCAGGTATTAAAGGTATTGCGGTTATCAACGTAACCTTCATGGCTTTGGCCTTTGGCGCCAAGGAATCTACAGGCATGGTCGTACCCCTACTTATTTTAGCGGATATTTTTGCGGTTATTTACTATAATAGACATACCCAATGGCACTATGTTTTTAAGGTGTTACCATGGATGGTTACCGGTGTCATTATTGGCGTATTTATAGGGAAGGACCTTCCAGAAAAAATATTTAAAATAGGAATGGCCATTATCATTATTATCACTGTTGTCATGATGTATTGGTGGGATAGAAAAAAGGTGAAAACTGTACCAACCCATTGGGCTTTTTCCAGTTCAATAGGCATTGTTGCGGGTATCACTACCATGGTTGGCAACCTTGCGGGTGCCTTTAGTAATATTTATTTTTTGGCTATGCGCCTGCCCAAAAATCATTTTATAGGAACGGCGGCCTGGCTTTTTTTAATTGTAAACATCATTAAGTTGCCCTTCCACATTTTTGTGTGGAACACCATATCAATGGAAAGTCTCTCGTTGAACCTTAAACTTTTGCCCGGCATATTTATCGGGTTCTTTGTAGGTATCCGTATCATTAAGTTAATAAATGAGGTCTTTTTTAGAAAGATGATCTTAGTACTTACCGCATTGGGTGCTTTTCTAATTATGTTGAGTTAAATTTAGCCCTACTTGTTACTCCCAAACACTTGGTCCTCATTGTGTTCACAGCTATAATGAGCCATATCTGCGAAGTACGCGGCTTGTTCTGCCGAATCTTTGACATTTCTTAACAACCGTTGGGTAATCCTCATGTAATATTGAAGGTTTCCAAGGGTATTGGCCGTTATGCCTTTTTTTGCATTCTCAAAAGCTTCATCTATGACATTTCTAGTATCCACAGTTTGTCTTTCCGAGGCAATCGTATTGCTTAATACATCCTTTGTTCCACACTGTTCTGAATAATAAAAAGCCTCTTCCATTTTTTCAGATGCGTCATAAGCTATGTTTACGGCCTCTCCTAACAACTTCTTAGCTATGTTAGCATTTTTTCTGGCATTCCTTGAATTAGCGTCAAAGCTTGCAATTTCCAATGAAGTGCTTAACGAATCTGTAAGCTGGGCAACTTGGTTCATATATTCTTGAACGTCTTTGATCTCACTTTTAAATATACTGCACTGAGTGAAAGAAAATTGTGGCGTTAGAACACCCACAAAAAAAACTACTATCCAAAGTTGTTTACTGTATTTCATGACTTGGGGGGATTTATACGATACAATAACTACATTAACAGTATTTTATTTTATTTTTTTGATTAACTGTATGGTAATCTGGATTTAAAGAACCTTAAGGCTACCGATTATTTTATGGAAATGAATTGAAAATTATATTTTAGAATGCCCGTAAAATTTAAAACCTCCATTAATCACCGAGAATTTTTGTGATACGATAAAGAAAAGGCAAAACCATAGTCCACCACTTGTTGTTTTGATATGAAATCTAATTGGCTGGGCAGTTCAAATCAAAATTTCACAAAGGAATCCTATCGACAATGTCCAGTCTGCATACTATGGTTAGGGCAGTGGTTTTCATTTTCCTCTAAATAGCTTTAGGATTTGGATAGTTGTCGGACTGGTCTTCTACCGTTTCATCCATACAAACAAAATCCTTTTCCAGTAAAAGTGAAAGTGCGTTGCCTTTTTTAGTTCTAACTACACAACTAAATCCCACCCTTTCACTTTGCCCCCAAAGTAAACTTTCCTTTTTATTAAGGTACATGGTGATAGTATCGCCAGCAAAATCGGCATCGAGCAATTTTACATCAACATCCGCCTGTAATGCATAGCCAAATTTCTTGCCATCAAAATTGGTCTCCTCTTTAATATATCCTTTAGTGCAAAATGTATCCACCTCGGTCTTTGTAAGCCTAAAGCGGACCGAGTTCCCTTTTATTCTAACTTTCATCCTTCATTTTTTTATTTACCAGACCCTTTGTAAACTCATTCAATGTTTCTACTTTCTCCTCAAAATCCCCTTTAATTGTCTTCCTATATTCATTTAGGTTTTTAACCAAATCATCTATATTTTCGGGAATTACATCCTCAAAAAACTGGCGTAACCTTTTTGCTGTGGTCGGAGATTTTCCGTTTGTGGAAATAGCCACTTTTACATTGCCCTTGGTCACGATCCCGCCCATATAAAAATCACAAAATGGGGGATTATCGGCAACGTTTACAAGAATGCTACGTTGTCTACAATCGTGGTATACCTGCTCATTTACCTTAACATCATCTGTAGTAGCCACCACCATGTGTTTATCCTGTAAATACTGGTCGCCATACATGTTTGAATACATTTTAACACCATAACGGTTTGCCAATGTTATAGTTTCCTCCCTAAACATTGGCGATACCATCTCTACCTTGGCGTTAGGGCTAGATTTGAGTAAAAAGGAAAGTTTTTCCAAAGCCACATTCCCTCCACCAACAATCAAAATATTCAATTGTGAGACTTTTAAAAAAATTGGATAAAGTTCATTACGCTCCATATAAGACTTTTTCTTTATTTGTTTTATAATTTATAGTCACCCTTGTTCCCTTACCCAACTCAGAATTAATGAACAAACGACCATTTATATAACTAATTCTTTCTTTCATAAAAAACAGTCCCATGCCACCTTCACTATTATTCTTTGGCGCTTTGCCTAGAATTGAGGTGTCAAAACCCTTGCCATCGTCATCAATTACCACACTAAGAACATCTTCCTTAAAATTTATGGTCACCAGAATATAATTTGCCTGTGCATATTTAATTGCATTGTTAACAGCTTCTTGTGTAACCCTGTATATGTTGGTTTCGGCCAGGGAATCAAACCGAATATTATCTTCTGTCCTGTTTTCAAACAGTATAGTTTTCCCTGTTAATTTGGAGAGTTCGATTGTCATCTTATGTAATGCGGGGAAAACACCATGGTCCTTTAATTCTGGAGGGGTTAAGTTAAAAGTGGCCGTACGTACCCCTTTTATCAAATCAGCGGTCAAGGATTTTAAATATTCTATTTTCTCGCCCGTTTTCCCTTTCTCATTAACATCAATTGACTCAATATTGAATCTTAAGGCTGTTAACATTTGACCTATACCATCGTGGATGTCCTTTGAAATACGTTTACGCTCCTCTTCCTGGCCTTCTACTATTTGACTTGCCTGCATTTTCTTTTGGAGCATTCTTTCCTCAAAATTTTGCTTTGTCAGTTCCTCTATCCTTAACTGGTTTTGCTTACGTTCCGTAATATCTGAACAGAGAATTAGAATACTATGCTTTGTACTGGATTGATGAATTGGTACAATAGACATATCCAACCAAAAATGTGATCCATCAATGGTTTTGATCTTCAGTTCCTCTGATCTGATTATATTTTTTCGTGTGCTTTTAAATACTTCCTTTAGGTATTGTTGTTGCCCTAATTCCACCGTCAATATTTCTGAAATTGGCTTGTTAATCTGGTTATCCGATAATCCTAATAACTCAAGAAACTTTTTGCTTATAAAAACAACACTGCCATCTTTACGGGCACTTGCAAAAAGAGCGGCATTGTCTATAATAAAATTTAGCTCCTGAAGTTCTTGAAGGGATTTTTCTTTCTCTACCAACAAGGTTTCCACCCGCTTACTGTTTAAATCGGATTCATTCTTTGTACGCAATAAATTTGAGATCGTACGACCAATCTGGATTGACAGCGGCTTAAATATGAACAACATCTCCAAAAGCAAAATGCCCAAAGAAAAAACCAGTAGAAAATATTCCTTCTGTTTTAAGTTTTGAAGTTTTTCTTTGCTTCTTTCATCATATTCGTTAACGATATCGTCCATTATTTGTAAAAAACTACGCTCATTTTCTAGCAGTATTCCCTTAATTTCGGTGAAGTTTTCTGGCGTACTATTCTTTTCATTTATAAGCGATTCAACAGCACTTGACATTGCTTTAAAATGTGGGTCAATTTCATTGAACAAGGAATTTAATCTAGGTTGTTGTTCAGTAGACAGGCTCATTGACAAAGTACCCGATTTTAGATTCTGATGCGAAACTTCCCAAACTTTTAAAGTCCCCTGTATTTCTGAAAGAATTTGATCTCGTTCATTATTTTCTGTCAAACCATCTAACAATAATACTTCTTTCACCAGTTTTTGGCTATAGGCACGCTGTCTCCCCGCAATATTAATAACCCTTGAATCATTTAATTGTGAATTTAAATGTAACTGAATCAATATTTGAGCCACTACTATCGTTAAGGCAATTCCTGCCAAGGCCAACAAATACCATTTACGAATCCTTTTAAAGGTTTCCGTATCCAATGCTTGTTGATCTTTACCCTTCATCATATCCCCTAGGTTGCATCAAGAATTTAGTGCTTTATTAATGATGGTCAACGATTTTTTAGAAAGCGGAAGTTCTAAGGCAGCAGCTTGCCCTTCATTTGACATTTTGCGCCAGGTCTTTTGTAAAATATCTATTATTTTTTCTTCTGGATGGCCATGTGCAAATGGTTCAAAATAAAACTCCAAAAACACCAAACAAATGATATCCTCCAATGTTTGGGTATCTTCATTCTTCTTTAACTGCTTCTTTTCTAAAAGGAATCTAACTTTTTCTATGGTTTCCTCATCATATCCAACTTCCTTTAAAATAGAACTGGCCCTTTCCGCATGGAATTTTTTAAGGTCTTGTCTCCATGTTAAATAACCAGCACGATTCATCTCATAGGATTCCCTAGGAATTTCCCATCTACAAATATGCTGGCAACGGGCAGTTAATTTTAATGCTTCTGAAGCATCTGGTTTAAACGTGTTTAGTTTTTCTGTCATCCTGATGGCATAAAGCAACTCTTTAGGGTATGCTTTGCCTAAATACTCTTCTACATTGGGGTCTTTGGTATTTGCCTTATCAAAAAGGAGAAAAGCCAGTTCCAATTTATTGGAATTTGCCATAGTATTATTTTAAACTAAGATACAATATTGCCATAAGTTACAATGTGAAATTGACTTTAACCACTATTCTAAAAAACCGATATATACATAACCGTCCTCAATCTTAATTGGATAGGTTGCGATAGCATCCAAACTCCCGTTCAAATTTTCGCCGGTTTTTAATGAGAACGTATTTTTATGCAGTGGGCAAGCTACCTTTGGTTCCATATTTTCCTCACCAATCATACCTCTTGACAATACCATCTCCATTTTATGTGGACAAAGATTCTGGCATGCATACCATTTCCCTTCCCTGGTAAAATTAAAGACAGCGATTTGTTTATCCTTGTATTTTATGCATGCCCCTCCATTTTTAGGGAATTTATTGGTCTCGGCAGCCTTGAACCATACTTTGGTTTGTTCCAAGGAAACAGATTCGTAGGTATTTAAATTTGTGATCATTTTTACTTCGTTTAGAAATTCAACCAGTTACTATTCTTTTCTTATGCCCATTCCTTAGGCATTTTTTGTTCCCTCAGGGAAACAAACTCAATATTATTATCCGTTTCTTCGGAATTTACAAAATGGGTATATCTAGCTCTAATTTCTGGATTTTCAATAGCTTCTGTCCATTCACATTTATAGGAATCAACCAAGGTTTGCATCTCTTTATCCAGTTCCTCAGAAATTCCCAGTGAATCATTTTTGACCACATTCTGCAAATAAGTAATGCCTCCTTCAAGTTTTTCCAACCATGCCGCTGTCCTAGTTAGCGGTGGGGCGGTCTTTATGTAAAACATAATAAATCGATCTACATATTTTACAGCCGTTTCCTTATCCACCTTTTCTGCCAATAGTTCTGCATGTTTTGGGTTGGCCCCGCCATTTCCGGCTACATAAACATTCCACCCTCCTTCCACGGCTATGAAACCAAAATCCTTACTTCTGGCCTCCGCACATTCCCTTATACAACCAGAAACCCCGCCTTTTAATTTATGTGGCGACCGTATTCCCTTATATCTGTTTTCTATCTCAATGGCAAAGCTTACACTTTCATCCATCCCATATCTACACCATGTGGAGCCTACACAACTTTTAACCGTTCTTAAGGATTTGCCATATGCTTGTCCGGTTTCAAAACCTTCCGCAATAAGCTCTTCCCAGATCAGGGGCAATTCATGAAGTTTGGCGCCAAACATATCAATACGCTGACCCCCGGTTATTTTGGTATACAAATCATATTTTTTGGCAATCCTACCCATGGAGATCAGTTGCTTAGGGGTAATTTCCCCGCCTGCAACCCTGGGCACTACTGAATACGTTCCATTTCTCTGGATATTTGCCAAGTATCTGTCATTACTATCTTGTATGGTTTCTTGCCTATTGGCTGTTTCATTAAATATGCTGGCAAAAATTGCTGCAATTGCAGGCTTACAAACCTCACACCCATTTCCTGTTCCTACCTCATCCAATAATATATCGTAATCTTGGATTCCTTTTAGCTTTACAATATCAAAAAGTTCCTGCCTAGAATAGTCAAAATGTTCGCAGATGCGTTCTTTTACCGTTTTGCCAAGAGTCTTTAGGCTCTCTTTTACTAAATCTGCGACCATGGGCTTACAGCCACCACATCCGGTTGTGGCCTTGGTAGCTTTGGCCACGGCTTTTACCGTTTCATGGCCATCTTCCAAAACAGAACAGCAAACAGCCCCTTTTGTGACCGCCTCACAAGAACAGATTACCGCGGTATCTGGGAGATCCATGGCACTACCAAAAGCCGAACCACCTTCTCCCCTTGAGCCAACAATTAACTCCTCGGCATTATCCGGTAGTGGCAAATTATTAAGGTACATTTGGTGCAGTATACTATAATCATTAGCATCGCCAACCATGATGCCCCCCAAAAGGGTCTTTCCATCATGACTTACATTGATTCTTTTGTAAATGCCTTTAGTCTTGTTTTCATAAATGATAGAAAGTCCTTTTGAGGCAGGCATATACGGAATGCCAAAACTTGCGACATCAACACCAATGAGTTTTAACTTTGTAGACATATCTATCTCTTTCTTCATAACCACCTCTACATTGTCAAGGATTTGATTTACGGCAACCTCTGCCATTTCATACCCGGGAGCAACCAAGCCATAAATCATTTGATTGTATAATGCCACCTCGCCGATTGCAAAAATATCAGGGTCAGAAGTTTGCATTTTGTCATTTACAATTATTCCTCCACGTACACCCATTTCCAAATCACAAGTCTTACCCAATTCGTCCCTTGGTCTAATTCCTGCTGAAACCACCAACATATCAACATTTAAACTGTCATCTTCACCAAAATCCATTCCCTCAATTGACCCATTCCCCAATATCCTATTGGTGGCCTTCCCCAAATGAATGTTAATGCCCATGTTCTCCAAGGTAAGCTGAAGAACATTACTACTTCTTGCATCTAATTGCCTAGGCATAAGTTTTGGTGCAAATTCCACTATATGTGGCTCTAGCCCCATATCCATGACCGCTTTGCCTGCCTCTAGGCCTAAAAGGCCACCGCCTAAAATGGCCGCCTTGCCATCAGGTTTGATTTTTTTTATTTCTTCCGCATAGGCCAACATACCTTCTAAATCCTCAATAGTCCTATATACGAATACACCTTTCTTTTCCACACCTTGAATGGGTGGTACGAAAGGTGAAGAACCAGTAGCCAGCACTAAATAATCGTAAGGATACTCTTTATCGGTCGCTGTGGTAACTGTCTTCGTTCTTCTATGAATATCGGTAATCCTTTCGTTAACCATAAGCTCTATATGGTTTTCGGCATACCAGTCCAATGAAGCCATCTCCAAAGCCTTTGCATCTTTGTTCTCAAAAAATTCACTGAGATGAACACGGTCATAAGCGGCCCGTGGTTCCTCTCCAAATACAATCAATTTATAATGGGAACTTTCAGCCTTGGCCACAAATTTCTCGCAAAATTTATAGCCTACCATTCCATTTCCAACAACTATAATGGTTTTCATATAATTTAAATTTAGAACTTCGAAACAATATTACGTATTTATACGTATTGTTTGCGTATTTTTTTAAAAAAAATTACGTACTATTGTTGTGGAATCCTCAAAAGAAACCATATAAACCAAGAACTATGGAAACTAATATCAATCCGAAAATAACCTTAGTAGGAGCTGGACCAGGAAGCAAAGACCTAATAACAATAAGGGGTTTGAAGGCTATAGAATCTGCTGATGTTATTTTATATGACGCATTAATCGCTATTGAACTACTAGATATGGTAAAAAAGGAAATACCTAGTATATACGTAGGAAAAAGATGTGGACAGCATTCATTTACACAAGACGATATTAATATCCTAATGGTAAAGAATGCTTTTGAACATGGTCACGTGGTAAGGCTCAAAGGTGGCGACCCTTTTATTTTTGGGCGTGCACAGGAAGAAATAGATTATGCTGAATCATTTGGTATACCTGTTACTGTTGTGCCTGGTATTTCAAGCGTGATAGCGGTACCTGAAAGCCAAGGAATACCTTTGGCCAAGCGTGGAGAAAGTAGTAGTTTTTGGGTAATGACCGCAACTAAAAAAGAAGGTTCCTTTTCTGAAGATCTTAAGTATGCTTCACGATCTTCTTCTACCATGGTAATAGTAATGGGTATTCGAAAATTCAAGGAAATAGTGACAGAAGTCAATAAATACAGAGATTCTAACACTCCTATTGCCATAATTCAAAATGGAACTTTTGAAGATGAATCCTGTGTGATTACAACTTTAGCAGATGCCATTGAAAAAGATTTTACCTTTGATATTTCCAAGCCAGGGATTATTGTAATTGGAAAAGTAGTGTCAGAACACCCTTCCTTTCTTAACGAGGAAGTTATGCGGGTGCTACATTCCGCCTTATAGCGATTTTGCTAGCCTTTTTGATTTTTAGTTTTACTTGGAGACTACTCATGAATTTAATGTCCCGTACAATAAAATAAAGATTTCATAATTTATGAAGGTGTATTTTCTAGATTTATAAATTTTCCTCTTCTGTATTTTTCTATAGCATAAAACTACGTATCAAAAGCAATATTTTATATATAATACGTATAAATACGTATTATAATATTTACTTTTGAGTGCTGTTTATTAAAAATTTTAGTATGGAGAATACCACCAACAAAGCAACCGCACTAAAGCTAACCAACATTAAAAGTGTTCCTATCCGTACTTTTTGGATTACTTCCATTGCATTTTTTATTTGCTTTTTTGCATGGTTCGGTATCGTACCCTTTATGCCAGATGTAGTAAAGGATTTAGGTCTAACGCCTGACCAAAAATGGAACTCAATTATATTGGCTGTAACCGGAACCGTTTTTGCAAGGTTGTTGATAGGGAAACTTTGTGATACTTACGGTCCTCGTTTATGTTACACTTATTTATTGATATTGGGCGCAATACCGGTAATTCTATTAGGTTTCGTACAAACACCATTACAATTTTTAATATGTAGATTGTTTATTGGCTTTATTGGAGCTTCATTCGTTATCACTCAATTTCACACCTCTATCATGTTTGCCTCTAATATAGTAGGAACCGCCAATGCCACTTCCGCAGGTTGGGGGAATTTAGGTGGAGGCGCCAATAGATTGGGCATGCCACTAATTGCGGCCGCTGTTGTAAGTTTTGGTATAGCCGACGAAATTGCTTGGAGGTATTCCATGATTATTGCCGGTATTATTGCGATGCTTATGGGGGTAGTTTACTATTTCTTTACCCAAGACACACCCGAGGGTAATTTTGCAGAGCTAAAAAAGCAGGGCAAGATGCCCGCCTTAAAAAAAGACGAGGAAAGCTTTTTTAAAGTAGTAAAGGATTACAGGGTTTGGATATTATTTATAGTATACGCAGCCTGTTTTGGCATGGAACTGACCGTTTACGGAACGATGGATGACTATTTACAAAATACATTTCAATTAAAAAGAACCACTGCTGGAAATCTGGTGTTATCCTTTGCCTTAATGAACATTTTTGCCCGTACTCTGGGCGGTTTCTTCGGCGACCGGTTTGGAAGATTAAAGGGCCTTCGAGGAAGGGTTCTTTTCCTAACTGTGATTTTGGTGGCAGAAGGTTTGATGCTATCCATATTTTCAACAACAACAAGTTTGGCTATAGGTATGGTGTTTTTAACTGCCTTTAGTCTTACCGTTCAAATGGCAGAAGGAGCCACATTTTCAGTAGTTCCCTTTATAAATAGAAAAGCCATTGGTTCAATATCGGGTATCGTAGGTGCAGGTGGCAATGTAGGTGCTTTTTTGGCCGCCCTTTTTCTTAAGTCAAAATCTGCAGTATCAGAAACAGCAGCATTGACCACAAATTTAAATTTAGGTGAGGAGGTTATGAGAACAGCACAAGCAGCAGCGGCATCAAATGCCGTTTCCAGCGGGTATTTCGTTATTGGTGGCTTTGTGGTTGCAACCGCCCTTACAACACTTGCTATAAAATTTTCTGTCGAGGATGAAAAAAAGGCTGCCTCCGAAATAAGCAAATCCGCACATACAAACCTGGTTCTATCAAGCAATAATTTATAAGGCCCAAACTAAATGCATACTCAGATAACACATAAATTGAGGAAGGATGATCATAAAGAAGATCGTCTAGAGAATGCATGTCATATTTGTAGAAATCAAAATTGTCTTATCCAAAAAAACATCCATTTAAAGGAAATTTTACAGCTGACCGAAACAAGAAAAGAAATTAAATGTAAAAAAGGACAACAATTTATAATGGAAGGCGCTTCCGTAACCGGTCTTTTTTTTCTGCTAAGTGGTAGTGTAAAAGTACTTAGAACAGGGCTTCACGGCAAGGAACAAATCGTGCGTTTCGCTACTTCAGGAGAAATTATTGGCCATCGTGGTTTTGGCACCGAAGAGACTTATCCAATAAGCGCTATTGCTTTAATAGATTGTACCCTTTGCTATTTTTCTAAAGAGACTTTACAGGAAACACTCAGAAAAAGTCCTACCCTAACGTATGACCTCATGTTGTTCTATGCAAATGAATTAAATAGAAGTGAAATTAAGGTAAAATCATTATCACAAATGACAGTTAGGGAACGGGTCATTGACACGCTGTTGTACATAAATAGAAAGTTTGGACAAACCAATGGCTATTCTTCTGTTTTACTTAGTAGACGTGAATATGCTGACTACTCAGGAACCACTGAAGAGCAAGTTATACGAGTATTTTCAACACTAAAAAAAGAAGGTCTGCTTATCACTAAAGGCAAGCGTGTTGGAATTCCAGATATCATAGTACTACAAAAAGAAATATCTGAGCATAATTTTTATCTAGATAGTTAATAGGTTACGTAATCCCCTGCTTAAATCTACGTACTCCACTCTTTTTTAACTTTTTCAATTCACACATCATAAACACTTGATAATAAACTGCTTATTAACAAAAATATGCATTAAAACAGGTGTTTATATGTATTAATACATTTTAAAGCATGTGACAAAAAGATGTTTGCACATATCTAAATCCATAAAAAGAAAACTTAAATACGTATACATTTGCTTTAAATAAGTATTAATACGTAGTAACTAATAAAACATTACTCATGAAATCATTACTAACTAAACTATCCCTTTTTGCATCAGCAACACTTCTAATGCTTGCCTGTGGCGGAAAGGATGCAAAAAAAGCTGTAACGGAATCAGCTACAGAAGATATTGCTTCTAAAACGAAACAACTGGATATTGAAAAACCTCAATTAACCTTTGGGTTTATTAAATTAACCGATATGGCGCCTTTGGCAATCGCCAAGGAAAAAGGTTTTTTTGAAGATGAGGGACTTTTTGTGTCGGTGGAGGCCCAATCTAATTGGAAAAATGTATTAGATCGTGTAATAGATGGACAATTAGACGGTTCTCATATGCTTGCAGGTCAGCCTATAGCTGCTGGAGCTGGTTTTGGAAGACAGGCCGAGTTAGTTACTCCATTTTCTATGGATCTAAACGGAAACGGTATTACCGTATCCAACGATGTTTGGTCAAAAATGAAACCAAACGTTCCTAAAGATGAAGATGGCAAACCTATACATCCAATTAAAGCCGAATCGCTTAAACCAGTAATTACGGAATATAAGAATAGCGGTAAGCCCTTTAAAATGGGTATGGTCTTCCCGGTATCTACCCACAACTATGAAATAAGATATTGGTTAGCCGCCGCGGGTATACATCCTGGTATGTATACGGCGGATAATGTTCAGGGGCAAATTGATGCTGAGGTATTATTATCTGTAACGCCACCACCACAAATGCCAGCAACACTAGAATCTGGAACCATATACGGCTACTGTGTAGGTGAACCATGGAACCAACAAGCCGTTTTTAAAGGGATTGGGGTACCCGTTACAACGAACTACGATATCTGGAAAAATAATCCAGAAAAAGTATTTGTTATGACTAAAAAGTTTGTTGACGAAAATCCCAACACGGCTATTGCTGTAACAAAAGCACTAATACGAGCTGGTAAGTGGTTAGATGAACCAGCCAACAGACCAGAGGCTGTAAAAATTCTTTCCATGTCACAGTATGTTGGTGCACCAGAAGAAGTATTGGCAAATTCTATGACCGGAACGTTTGAATTTGAGAAGGGCGATAAAAGAGATATGCCAGATTTTAACGTATTCTATAAGTATAATGCAACATACCCATTCTATTCTGATGGTATTTGGTTCTTGACCCAAATGCGTAGATGGGGTCAAATTCCTGAGACTAAACCTGCAGATTGGTACGGTACAACAATTAAAGATATTTACAGACCCGACATTTGGAAAAAAGCAGCGGACCTATTAGTGGCTGAAGGCCAAATACCAGCCTCAGACATACCAGATACCGATGGTTATAAGGATGTGACCAGTGATTTTATTGATGGCACCTCGTTCGATGCCAAAGACCCAATAGGGTATATCAATAGTTTTTCTATCGGAAACAAAGATTAAATCTCCTTACTAATCGAAGCAAAATAAAAAATCATGGAGCAAGAAATCGTACTAAAAAAGGAAAATCAAAGTTTCTCATTTTTGAAGCCACTAGCCCATATATTAGAAGCAAGTATTAAAAAGGATGCCATACTCAAATTTCTAAAAAATACAGGAATTACATTAGTTTCTATTCTTTTGTTTATTGGGTTATGGCATTTGGGTGCAAAGGCATTGTATAATGTAGAAGCAGCATATAAAATTGAAAAAGCTCTTTCGGAAAGAGGTAACGAAGCGGCGGAGGCAGAACGTGCCTGTATAAATTCAGGAGACTCTAGTTGCCAACCAAACACATTGCCATCCCCAGTGCAGGTATGGGAATCGTTACAATCTTTAATTGCCGACCATAAAGTAATTAAAGCCGATAAGGCCGCTTTTGTAGAAAAAATGGCGGACACCAACACTAAACTATTGGCTGAAGGAAAAAATCCAATCGTTTATACCGGTCGGGCATCTTTTATAGATATTATCCTCACCAGTATTAAAACAGTTTTTGCAGGATTTTTACTAGCACTATTAATTGCCGTGCCCATAGGTATAATCATTGGGCTTAGCCCTTCCTTACGCAGTGCCTTCAACTGGTTTATACAAGTGTTCAAACCTGTTTCCCCTGTTGTTTGGTATTTATTGGTTTTCATGATCGTAAAGACCTTATATATTGGCGATAGCTCAGACAATGCTTTTGTTATCTCCTTTATTAGTGTTGGTCTATGCGCCATGTGGGCCACATTGGTCAACACCGCTATGGGGGTCTCCTCTGTGGACAAAGATTATATCAATGTTGCCAAGGTTTTAAAATTAGGAACCTTTCAGAAAATATTCAAGGTTATACTTCCTTCTTCTTTACCCTTAATTTTTACTGGACTTCGTATCACACTTTCTGTAGCCTGGATGGTTTTGATTGCCATAGAACTTTTAGCTCAAAGCCAAGGTTTAGGGCTCTTTGTATGGGAGGAGTTTCAAAATGGCGCCAATGACTCCAACTCCAAGATCATCGTTGCCATGTTCGTAATCGGAATCATAGGATTTCTTTTAGATCGCCTGATGTTGACCATACAAGGAATGGTATCATTCAATAAAAATGAAGCTGTTTAAATTTTAAACCAAACGATATGGCATATCTACAGTTAAACAACGTATCCAAGACTTACGGGCAAGGTAATAACCTAACAGAGGTGCTTTCAAATATAAACCTCTCTATAGATGAGGGTGAGTTTGTTGCCATAGTAGGTTTTACCGGTAGTGGAAAAACTACATTGGTAAACCTGATTAATGGCCTTTTACAACCTTCTAGTGGGGAGGTATTGTTCAAGGGGAATTTGGTAAAGGACACCAGTCATGAACGTGGGGTGATTTTTCAAAATTATTCTCTTTTGCCGTGGCTTTCTGTTGGGCAGAACATATGCATGGCGGTTAAAGAGGCATTTCCAAAAGAAAGTAAAAAGGAACTCCAACAAAGAGTAAAAGACTTTGTGGCCATGGTAGGTTTGAGCCCTGCAATAAATAAAAGACCAAAAGAATTATCTGGCGGAATGCGCCAACGTGTTGCCGTTGCAAGAGCATTGGCAATGAACCCAGAAATGATAATTATGGATGAACCCCTAGGCGCTTTAGATGCTTTGACAAGAGGTAATTTACAAGACGAAATTCTAAATATATGGAGCAAGGATAAACGTACCGCATTGCTAATTACCAATGATGTTGATGAAGGAATTTATATGGCGGACAGGATAATACCCTTAAAACCAGGGCCGAATGCAACCCTTGGCCCAGAATTTAAAATAGATCTAGAAAGACCTCGTGACAAAACAGCAATGAACGATAATCCTAATTATAAAAAGACGAGGAACGCCATAATAGAATACCTGATGGATATTGGGGATGAAAGAAAAACGGTATCACAAACGGAATATCAACTGCCAGATCTAAGCCCAAAAAGCTTTGTGGCCTAAGGATAAAAAACAATGAGTACAATTACTTTAAACAAAGAAAACACATATACCGAAAATGGTATTGCATTTTCTTCCAATGTTATGTTAGACCTCTCAAGACTAAAGAAAGTCTACCCAACGCCAAAAGGGGATTATGTAGTATTGGAAGATTTAAATCTCCAAATTTTAAAGGAAGAATTTGTGACCATTATTGGTCATTCCGGATGTGGCAAAACAACAATGCTATCCATGATTGCAGGGTTAAACCCCATTTCTGGAGGTAACATCGCGGTTTTGGGAAACCCAGTAAAAGGTCCTGGCCCAGATAGAGGTGTAATTTTCCAATCTCCTAGCCTTATGCCCTGGATGACAGCATTACAAAACGTAATGTTGGGAGTGAACAAAGTTTTTGCCCATGGAACAAAAAACCAACGGGAAGATATCGCCAAGTATTATTTACATAAGGTTGGTCTAGATGGGGCCTTTCATAAAAAGGCATCGGAGCTTTCCCAAGGAATGCAACAAAGAGTAGGTATTGCAAGGGCTTTTGCCATAAAACCCAAAGTGCTGCTTTTAGATGAACCTTTTGGTATGTTGGACTCTTTGACCAGAGGGGAGCTTCAAGACATATTAATTGAAATATGGAACAAAGAGAAAATTACCGCCGTAATGATTACACATGACGTGGACGAAGCCATTTTCCTGGCAGATCGGGTAGTCATGATGACAAGCGGACCCAGTGCAAAAATAGGAGACATCTTGGCTATTGATTTTGAACGTCCCAGAACCAGAAAATCAGTCTTGGAACATGATGACTATTACACCTATCGCAAACATCTCATAGACTTCTTAGAACACTAAAATCAAACTCAATAATTTATAAAATCACAGAACCATGAAAAAACAACACATAATTATTATCCTATTATTCCTATCTGTAAAATATACTTATGCACAGTTCACCTTAGATGGCCAATTCAGGCCAAGGACAGAATACCGTAATGGGTTTGGCAGTATCATCCCAGATGCAAGCGACCCAGGATTTGCCATATCCACGAGGGCCCGATTAAATGCTGGATTCGATACAGAAACCTATCAATTCTATTTAAGCCTACAGGACGTCATGGTATGGGGGGAAAATCGACAAATTTTGCCTGACGATCAAAATGATTCCTTTGCTGTGTTCGAGGCTTGGGCCAACATTAATCTTGGAAAAGGTTGGTCTACCAAGCTCGGCAGACAGGTAATCTCCTATGATGACCAACGTATTTTTGGTGGTTTGGATTGGGCGCAACAAGGTCGAAACCATGATGCCGCACTAATCAAATACCAAAAAGAAAAATTTATTTTGGATATTGGATTGGCATTTAGCCAGGATTTTGATAATCCTACAGGATTTCAATCGGCAGGAACAGCCTATAACACCACAGGGTTCTTTACATATAAAACAATGCAATATGCCTACCTCAAACAAAAATGGGAGAAATTTTCAGGTAGTTTGCTTCTTTTAAATAACGGGTTTCAAAATTTTACCGGCACAGACGATGCTAGAACAGCTGACGGAACCAGCAATTTACAAACTTTGGGCACCCATTTGGAATACAAAAGTGGAAGTTTTGGCGCAGCTCTAAATGCCTTTTTACAAACAGGCGAAAGACAGAATAGCGTTAATGTGGGCGGAGCCTATCTTGTTGGGCTTGACCTTACGTATAAGGCATCAAATAAGGTTGGTTTAGGTTTAGGTGCCGAAATAATCAGCGGAAACAAAACCAACACTACAGATAAAACAGAGGCTTTCTTTCCGTTATACGGTACTAACCACAAGTTCAATGGTTTCATGGACTACTTTTATGTAGGCAATCACGCAAATTCAATTGGCCTATTCGATATGCATGCAAGCGCTAATTTTAAGTTAGGTGATACTTCAAATTTATTGGTTAAAGTGTTAAACTTTAGTGGGGACCAAGAGCTCCCAAGTGGAGAAAAATCTTTGGGAACAGAAGTTGACATGGTATTTTCCAAAAAGTTCAAAGGCTATGGTTTGGCCATAGGTTATTCACACCTATTTGCGAGTGACGGGATGTACGAACTTAAAGGTGTTACAAAAGATGACGCTGCAAGCAGTCAGAACTGGGCTTGGGTACAATTAACCATTAAACCACAATTATTCAGCACTAAAAAAACAGAATAACAACTATAAGACGCTTCGATTAGGGCCGCTATTACTATTTTGGTTTTGGCGGCTCTTTTTGTGTTCGTTCGGGCCAATTTTAATTTTAGATAATTCTTGTATATTTGTACGTATAACTACGCATATTTTGAATCATATAAAGATAATTTTGGCAGATGACCATTCTTTAGTACGGGATGGAATTAAAGTTTTATTGGAAACAGAATCTGACATAGAGGTAATAGGGGAGGCCTCCAATGGTAAAGAGGCAATAGCACTGGTAAATGAAAAAAATCCAGATATACTTATTATTGATATTCGTATGCCTGAAATGAATGGAATAGAGGCTGTAGAAATCCTAAATAGACAAAACACGGCAACAAAATGTATAATCCTATCTATGCACGATTCTGAAGAATACATATTACAATCTGTTAATGCCGGTGCTAAAGGTTATTTATTAAAGGATACTGGCAAACAAGAATTTATAAAAGCTATACAAACCGTAAACAACGGTGGTAAATATTATTCAGGAGATATATCTAATGTGCTGGTTAACAATTTATTAAATCCGACTTCAACAACTCTTTCAGAAGTTCCCCAGAAAAAAACGGCTACTACAAATCCTTTTGACCTCACAAATAAAGAACTACAGGTTCTTGAGCTTATCCTTACAGGTCTGACCAATAAACAAATTTCTGAAAAACTTCAGAATAGTAAGCGCACCATCGAGACCCATCGTTTCAACTTAATGAGAAAAATGGAGGTCAAAAACCTTATTGATCTTTCAAAAAAGGCACAAGAATTTCATCTAGTTTGATTAGTACTATTCTACTAAAATTTAAGTAATAGCATCTTCTTCTTGCTATTTTTATCAATCTAACATATTTAAGCCTAACAATTACGAAATAAATACTACGTATTTATACGTATTTTTTTAATTTGCTTTACTAAATTTTGATGACCTCATCAAATATGTAATACAATGTTGAAAAAGAATACTCATAAAACCATTTGCTCCTATTGTGGGGTTGGTTGTGGTATAGTTGTAAGCGTAGATAAAAAGGGTATTATTTCCTTGGAAGGAGATGAGAACTACCCTAGCAACAAAGGTATGCTATGTACCAAAGGCAGAAACTTAAATTACGTAGCACAAGATACCAGTGATCGTATTCAAAATCCACAAATGCGATGGAATAGAAACCATCCGTTACAAGAGGTGACCTGGAACACCGCTTTCGAAAGGGCTGCAGCGGTTTTTAAAAGTATCATTTCAAAACATGGTCCGGACAGTGTAGGTTTTTATGTTTCAGGACAGTGCCTTACCGAAGAATATTACTTAGTAAATAAACTTACCAAAGGCTTTATCGGTACAAATAATATAGATACCAACTCTAGACTCTGCATGAGCTCTGCCGTGGTAGGGTATAAAAAAACATTAGGGGAAGATTCCGTTCCTATATCCTATGAAGACATAGAACTGGCGGATTGTTTTCTTATCGCTGGTGCAAATCCAGCTTGGTGCCACCCAATCCTATACAGAAGATTGGAAAAAAGAAAGGAAGAAAATCCACAGGTAAAAACTATCGTGGTTGACCCTAGAAAAACACAAACTGCCGCCGCTGCAGACTTACATCTTCAAATTCTGCCCGGTACTGATGTAATTCTATACAATGCCATAGCGCGTTGGTTAATTGAAAAGAAAAAAATTGACACTTCATTTATTAAAAAATACACCGTCAATTTTGAAGCCTGCAAACAAAGTGCCTTTACCTTATCCCTAAGACAAGCTGCAGCAGCATGTGGTATTCCTATATCCGACATTAAAAAAGCGGCCCAAATGATTGGAGAGGCGAAAAAATTTATAAGTATGTGGACCATGGGGCTTAACCAAAGTGTAATAGGAGTCTCAAAAAACGTTTCGCTTTTGAATATTTCTTTGTTAACCGGACAAATTGGCAAACCTGGGTGCGGTCCTTTTTCCTTAACGGGACAGCCTAATGCCATGGGAGGCAGGGAAGTGGGTGGCATGGCAAATTTATTGGCCGCACATAAAGAATTGGATAACCCGACACATAGAAGGGAAGTTTCGGAATTCTGGGGAGGCAAAGAGATAAAATCTAAACCAGGGTATACCGCTACCGAAATGTTTGATGCATTGGAAGAGGGTAAGCTCAAGGCCATATGGATTATTTGTACCAATCCTGTAGTTAGTTTACCAGATTCAGATAAAGTAGAGAAAGCCTTAAAAAAAGCGGCATTTGTTGTGGTACAGGATATTTCACATAACTCGGAAACAACAAAATTTGCAGACCTACTTTTACCCGCTGCAGGGTGGTTGGAAAAGGATGGTACCATGACCAATTCTGAGCGGAGAATCAGCTATTTGCCAAAGGTTATAGACCCTCCGGGCAACGCATTGCCAGATGCTGAAATACTTTGGCGCTTTGCACAAGCTATGGGCTATAAAGGATTTGATTATCAAAGCACCAGCGAAGTTTACGACGAACATTGCCTACTAACCAAAGGAACTAATATTGATATCGCTGGTCTTTCACATGAACGTTTGAAAAAGGAAGGAAGTTTTCAATGGCCGGTGCCCCATAATTCACATCCTGGTACACCTAGGCTTTTTCAAGATAATAAATTCTACACCAATGATGAAAAGGCTCATTTTAACGCTCCACAGCATCTTTTTAATAAATCAGAAGAAACCAATGAGGAATTTCCGTTAATATTAAATACAGGACGTGTAAGGGACCAATGGCATACACGCACCAAAACAGGTAAGGTAAAACGTCTTTTAACCCATATTCCCCAACCCTATCTCGAAATGAACAAAGTTGATGCCTATTTAAGGGGTTTAAAGGAGGGTGATGTGGCCATAATCAAAAGTAGACGTGGAAAAGTACAGGTGAAAGTGAAAATTAATTTTGATATAAAGGAACAGGTAGTTTTTCTTCCTATGCATTGGGGCAAGGTATTACAAAATGATTATGGACGGGCCAATAACCTAACCAATAACCTTATAGATTCCATTTCTAAGGAACCCGACTTTAAATATTGTGCGGTACAGGTAGAAAAGTTTGTGAAACCAAAACAAAAAATCATAATTATTGGCGCTGGGGCCGCGGCTTACAGATTTATACAATCATATAGAGCAAAGAATTCAAGTGATGAGTTACATGTTTTCTCAAAAGAAAAAGACCCTTTCTACAACCGTGTTCTCCTGCCAGAATATGTTAGTGATGAATTATCATGGAAGGCGTTGGAAAAATTAAAAAAAGGCGAGTTACATAGACTAGACGTAACACTTCATCCAAATAATGGTATACAAGATATAGATTCAGTAAACAAAAAAGTAAAAGACTCAATAGGAAATATCCATAGTTATGACCTTCTTATCCTGGCTACTGGAAGTAGTGCTTTTGTGCCAAACGAGGTGCCTATGAAAGCGCCGGGGCGCTTTACCATGAGGGAAAGAGGGGATGCGGACAGACTTAAACACTATCTAAAACAAACAGGTCTTCCCGCCCAACAACAACATGTTGTCATAGTTGGTGGTGGATTATTAGGCTTGGAACTTGCTGCTGCACTCAAAAAAATAAATATTAATATTAGTATCATACAAAGAGCCCCAAGATTAATGGAACGTCAACTGGACAATATTGCCAGCAGACTTTTGGCAGATGATGTTTCAGAAAGAGGAATTAGCCTTTTCTTTGACAGTGAAGTTAGTACTGTATTTGAGGAAAGGGATGTAGAGCATTCCCTTATGGTCACCTTAAAAACAGGAAGAACCCTGCAATGCAATGCCATTGTATATGCCATAGGAACCAGACCCAATATAGGGTTGGCAAAAAAGGCAGGTTTAGATACCAGAAGAGGTGTGCTGGTGAACCATTATTTGCAAACAAGCGATGCCACTATCTTTGGATTGGGAGAGATAGCAGAGTTCAACAATTCACTTTTTGGTATCACTTCCGCAGCAGAACAACAGGCTGATATTGCCGCAAACTTTATTCTTGGCGACTTTAGCAGTATCTACAATGGTTCGGTCCTAATGAACATTCTAAAATTTGAGGACCTAGACCTATGTAGTATTGGATTGGTAAATGCCCCTTTAGGTGACAGTTCTTATGAGGAAATAATATTAATGGACGTTAGTAAGCGCTTTTACAAAAAGTGTATCGTTAAGAACGATACCTTAAGAGGGGCTATCCTTGTAGGTGACAAAAACGAGTTCGCAGAGTTCAAGAGACTCATAGAGGAAGAAATAGAACTATCGGAAAAGCGGGATGAATTACTCCGAGGTGGCAAAACCACAGAACCACTAAAAGGCAAATTAATTTGCTCATGTAGTCAAGTGGGTGAAGGAAATCTAAAGGAGGTTATTTCGAAAGGATGTTCTAGCTTTAATGAACTTTGTTCGCAAACAGGAGCAGGTTTAGGATGTGGTAGTTGTAAACCTGAGGTTAAGGAAATATTGGACCAACAATTAAAAATGGCAACGTAAAGGCATACCAATGAACGATAATCTAAATAGGATATTACTTAAAGGTGGGGTAACCTCCCCAGGGGAACTAAAGGACGTAATTAGTATGCTGGAGGCCGATGGTCTTAAAGAGATATACTTTGGCTCTAGACAAGATCTGTTGTTCCCATTAAGACCAAAAAATGAGCGTACACTAGAAAGTTTCTCAAAGTTCAACACTGATATAATTGCAGACAGAAACTATCAAAATATCGTAAGTTCATATGTGTCGGCAGATGTTTTCGAAATGACACATTGGTTAAAAGGTTCTACATATTTATATATACTTGAAGGCTTTGATTTTTTGCCAACCTTAAAAGTAAACATAACGGATCCCAAACAACGATTGGTCCCCCTTTTTAGTGGAAATCTAAACTTTATAGCTTCAGAAAGTGAGGATTATTGGTATTTGAATGTAAAGCTTCCCCATTGGAAATCGGGTGTTTTTTACCCTGTTTTGATCTATAGTTGGGACATTACCATAATTGCTAAAAAGATAGATGAAATTTATGAGGACATACAAGATGTGGAGGAACTTTTCTTTATTCTGAGCAAAAACTTGGACACAAATAACAAGACCATAGAAAAAGAATTGGTAGTGCCCTATTTGACTTTCCCCTATTATGAAGGAATGAACAGAATGGGTTTAGATCAGTTTTGGTTAGGATTATATTGGCGAAACAATAGATATGACCTTGCTTTTCTCAAAGAATTTTGTGGATTTTGTCTGGACAATAGCATTGGTAAAATCTGTATTACCCCTTGGAAATCATTCATTGTTAAAGGAATACGAAAGGAAAGCAGGCAAGAATTAGAAAGGCTTTTGGGCAGATGGGGAATAAATATTCGTCATTCGCAACTGGAGATGAATTGGCATTTGCCTGTGGACGATAAAGATGCTTTGGAACTAAAGAATTTTTTAGTTAGAAATTTTGACCAAAATGATATAAGTACGTATGGTCTAACCTTTGGAATAAGTAAAGATGTTGGCAAGCGTTCACACTTCGCTTCTATCATAATAGAAAAAAATAACAAACCAGTATTAGTCCAAGATTTTGAAATTAGTCCTACCTATAACGTGATTCATTCCGAAAATTTTGATCCCAATACCCAAAAATATAAGATTCATGCCCAAGATGTTGATAAAATAGAACTTCCTGGCCTTTTGATGGAGTTAAGTAAAAAATACTTTGAACAACTTGGTAAGGTCATACAAAAACCGAGTCATAAAGATAAAACTACCAATAAAAACATAGACATATTGCACCAGTGCCAATCTTGTCTAACGGTTTATGATGAACATTTTGGCGACGAAAAGCAAGGCATTCCAATGGGGACCAATTTTGCGGATCTACCAGACACTTATCTTTGTTCAGTATGTGATTCCCCCAAGTCAAATTTTAAAAAGAATAAAGTAAGCTTACATAATCCCAATATATGATACTAGTTTTAAGGCGCCCATCCTTATAAGTGGGTTTTAATTTATAGATTCCTTAAATTTGAGCTATAGAAAAACTAGATTTCAAAAGCCCTGTAAACTATAAAATATATAGTAAATTCTTTTTTTCTATACGTATAGCTTCGTTGTTTTTTCAAAGAAACCCTGGTTAAAGGATATGTCTAAATAAAATGCTCCTTTATTTAACCGATTAATTTAAACCGGCACCATGAAACTAAGTATGCATCATTTTATCTTGCTTACCATAATCAATATCACGGCAAGCTGTAAGGACACCTACAAAAAGCAGGAAGATATTGTCAATCATAAGCCCAATATCATTTATATTCTTGCAGACGACCTGGGTTATGGGGAGCTTGGCGTTTATGGACAAGAAAAAATAGAAACGCCCAATATAGATGCCTTGGCCAAAAAAGGAATGCTGTTTTCACAGCACTATACCAGTGCCCCCGTTTGTGCGCCAGCACGTTATATGTTATTGACCGGAAGACATTCCGGGCATGCCTATATCCGAGGTAATGATGAATGGAACGAACGTGGCGATGTGTGGAACTATAGGGCCATGGCACAGGACTCCAGTTTGGAGGGGCAACGGCCCATACCATCAACTACCGTCCTTCTTCCACAAAAACTGAAAGAACAAGGCTATTCCACTGGTATGATCGGTAAATGGGGTCTGGGAGCTCCTCATACCGAGGCTATCCCCACCAAAATGGGCTTCGATTTTTTCTATGGTTATAATTGCCAACGACAGGCCCATACCTATTACCCGCTACACTTGTACCATAATGAAAATAGGGTGCATTTACAGAACGATACCATAGCGCCATCTACCAAATTTACTAAGGGTACGGACCCCTATGACCCTGAAAGTTATGTCAATTACAGCCTCAATGAATACGCGCCGGACCTAATGTTCAAAGAGATGGTGAACTTCATTTCCGAAAAGAAAAACGATCCCTTCTTTTTCTATTGGGCCACACCCATACCCCACAATCCTATACAGGCACCGCAAGGTTGGGTAGACTATTACAAAGAAAAGTTTGGCCCAGAGGAACCTTACCTAGGGGACGAAGGTTATTTTCCACACCAAAATCCCCGTGCAGGATACGCAGCCATGATTTCCTATTTGGACGAAAATGTAGGGAAACTCATCAACCACCTAAAAAAGGAAGGTGTGTATGAAAACACCTTGATTATTTTTAGTTCCGATAATGGGGTGACCTATTCTGGGGGAACGGATGGTGAATTCTTTAATAGTTCAGGTCCTTTTGGTGAAGTCTATGGTAAAGGCAAGGGCTTTGTGTATGAAGGAGGCATCCGCGTACCTATGATTGCCAGTTGGCCGGGTCATATACAGGCCGGTTCGCAAACGGACCATGTTTCCATACAGTATGATGTCATGGCAACGCTCGCCGATTTGGTCGGTTTTGAAAACCCTGTGGATACGGATGGTATCAGTTTTTTACCCACTTTGGTGCAACAAGAGGACCAGCAAGAACATGATTTTCTCTACTGGGAATTTCCTGAATATGGTGGACAGGTTGCCATTCGCATGGGCGACTGGAAAGTGGTACGGCAACATGTAAAGGATGACGAAATACCGACCCTAGAACTCTATAATTTAAAGACCGACCCTGCCGAAGCAACTAATGTGGCAAATAAATATCCGGAGATTATTGAAAAAGCTGCTGCTATTTTTGCTGCCCAACACACAAAAGCAGCAACGGAACGCTTTCAGATTCCGAGGATAGAGGGGGGACTTTTGAACAACTAAATGATTTGTTTTATGAATCTGACTTTAGCACGCCGAATTGACTTCACAAGAGAATTAACCCGTTATCTTTTAGGGAATTGGCCCATTTATATTCAGGTTTTTAGGGTCAAAACAATTTTCGCGATAATCCCCGACAAAGCCTATTGCTAAATAAAATGTGCCAGCCATGGTGACGAAACGGACAAAGCAAATCAGTATCAATCATTGCTAACCACTTGGCCACAATTTACTACGCCCTACAAGTCGTATATTTGATGTACACTACAAGGAAAAGTTCAAATAAAAGAGTGTAAGTACCTTTAAAAGTTCATTCCAATAAAATTAATATAGACAAAGTATCTAAATATGAACTATAGTAAAAAGATAATCGTATTTATAAAATTAATGACCTTTAGTTTATGTATTTTTTGTTGCGCTTGTGACAGTGATACGTTAGAAATGACAACAAAAGAGAACTATGAGGTAGCACACTTGCCAGATGGCTCGGTAGTTTACCTGAACCACAACAGTACTATTCGCCACGCCAAGGAATTTAACCCTAGAGTTATAGAGTTAAAAGGAGAAGCATTCTTTATTGTCCAACCAGATGGGTCTGAATTCTTGGTGACCACAGAATTTGGGGACATTGAGGTATTAGGTACAGAATTTAACGTAAAAACCACAGTGAATCAAGTTGAAGTAGATGTAAAAAATGGACTTGTGGCACTAAAAACAGCATATAATAATAGCGAGATAAAAAAAGGTGCGAAAGCTGTTTACAAAGAAGGTGAAAAAACTGTTCGGCAACTAAAATCAAACGAAGAATTCAAAAAATGGACCCAATCGTTGAAGCGTGAGTTTAAAAAACTTGGGAAAGATATAAAGCCAGTACTCAAAAATGTAGGGAAGGAATTTAAAAAGGTTGGGAAAGAAATTGGTGACGAATTCAAAAAATAATAGTCCATTGTGCTTTTTTATTGGTTTTAATTGAAAAACCCATTGAGTTGGTATAGCAACCATGATCCCATTGGCTAGTTTTATCCTCTACGCTTCAAAAAAATAGTGTTGTGTATTTTCGTGATGCCTTCTCAAGGCAAAAATAAAGACCAAGATGACCTTGGTCATTTCCCTTGTTTTTCTTAATCGCTAGCTTAGGGCCTATAAATCATTTTTTAGCATTAAATCCTTTATTATAAAACACTTATGTCTGGTAAAAATAACTATAGCCCTTGGTATAAATTACCCAATTATTTAATGGTGTTGGCCTTGTTATGTGGGAGTTTATCCATAAACAGCTGCAATCAACAAGCGCTGGGGTTTGCATTACCTGAAGGGAACGTTGAAAAAGGAAAAATGACCTATAAGACTTTGGCCTGCAATGAATGTCATAGTATTGTTGGGATTGAGTGGAAAGGCGGAAGTGATAGTCTAAAAATACATCTCGGCGGTGATGTAGCTTTTCAGAAATCCTATGGAGAATTGGTCACATCGGTTATCAATCCTTCCCACAAAATTGCACGTAGGTACAAACAAAAATCTTCACCTGAAACAACCGAAGGCAGTCTTTCAAAAATGAAGAATTACAATGAAGTTATGACTATTCAGGAACTCATTGATCTGGTTACTTTTCTTCAATCGGAATATGATGTAAAAACACCACCAACAGAATACTATCCATACTATTAATAGTGTAGTGTGGGTAATAACCCAAAATACCTGTGTTAAAATATTGTCTCACGCCAAATAGAGACAAAAGAACTTATGTACCTATCGCCTAAAAATTTACAAGAGTTAATTTACGGCCTTTCCTAATCAAAACGACTCACAACACTATATCCTATGAAAAGCCGTGATCCAATTGTATAAAGCATCAATGCTTTTGAAAAAGGATACGTTAAATTTTGCCACAACCCCACCCAGCAGGGACAATACCCATAAACGTTTTACTATCAGATATAAAATATAGGTTTATAACATGGTACTTTAGCAAGTATGCCCATATTTGTTCGGGATAAACTCACGGCATGGTGTAAAATCTATATTCACTTTTGGGTTTCGGGATGAGACGCCTTTTTTTTTCGCTTAAAAATGCTATTGAATTTGTAACTTTAACAACAACCAACCTTCTATAACCACTTTATGAAACTAATACCCACCACCCGGAACCTATTTATGTTCTTTGCCGTGCTGACTTTTACGACTTTTTTTTTCCAATGCAAAAACGAAACAAAATCCCCCGTAAAAACGACACATAATACAACCTTTTTAAAAGCCCCTGAAGGATTTTCAGTGGAAGAAATTGGTGCTGATTTAGGTGCTGTTCGTCATTTGACCGTAACGCAGAATGGTGATATTTATGCCAATAGGTCCGTATTAAAAGATGGAAAGGCCATAGTCTTGCTAAAGGATACCGAGGACGACGGCATCATGGATAAGCAGCAGTTCTTTGCCGATGTTCCTGGTACAGGAATACTGGTTAAAGACAATTACCTCTATACCTCATCAAATTCCGCTGTGTTTCGGTATAAATTGAATGATGCCCATGAAGTTATAGATACAGGCACTCCAGAAAAAATTGTGGACGGGCTGGTTGATATGGGCAGGGACAATGCCAAACCCTTTGCCATTGACAATGATGCCAATCTTTATGTGACCATAGGTTCTTGGAATGATGCCTGTAGGGATAATGAGTCTAATACAGGGAGCATGCCTTGCGCGATATTGGACTCAGCTGGGGGTGTTTGGAAATTTAAGGCCGATAAACTTGATCAGACTTTTGCCGATGGTACCCGATATGCCACCGGGGTAAAAAATGCGGTGGGTATCACCTGGAATTTTAAAACAAACTCGCTTTTTGTAACCGATCATGGCCGGGGAGGACTACATAATTTTTACCCAGAGCTCTATACCGAAAAGCAAGACCGAGAGTTACCTGCAGAAACTTTATATGAGCTAAAGGAGTATGATAATGCGGGTTGGCCCTATACCTATTATGACCATTTTAAAAAGAAGCGTATCCTAGCCCCAGAATATGGGGGAGACGGAGAGCAGACAGGGGGTGAAGATGCAATTATGCCTTTAATGGCATTCCCTGCGCATTTAGGCCCAAATGACCTTCTTTTCTATACTGGCGACATGTTCCCAGAAAAATATAAAGATGGCGCCTTTATTGCATTTCATAATCAATCCCAAGAGCTAAAAAAAGGTTTTTTTGTTGCCTTTATTCCTTTCAAAAATGGAAAGCCCAATGGCGATTGGGAAATTTTTCTAGATAACTTTGCCGGATTTGATTTGGCCAATCCCTCGGAGGGCACCTTGCAACATCGCCCATGCGGATTGGCACAAGGGCCCGATGGTGCATTATATGTTTGTGATGACTTTGGTGGCAGTATTTTTAAAATAACGTATTAACCCTTATCCAAATAAAAAGGAACTAAAATCTTTTTAGGTATGAAAAAAAATATACTTGTATTACTTTTTGCTGTTTTTCCCATGTTGGGATTTGCACAGGATGTAACAATCGTCAAACAATTTATGAACTCTTTGACCGCGCCTCAAAAAGCAAAAATTGTCTTTGACTTCAAGGCAGATACCCGAGACAAATGGCACTTTCTACCTTGGAGTTCTTTTGAGCGACAAGGACTACCGTTAAAGGAGCTTACAACGGATCAAAAGGCATTGGTCCATAAGCTACTCCAGTCATCCTTAAGTGATACGGGCTACAAGCAAACAACGGAAATCATTGCTTTGGAAAATGTACTGGCAGCCAGTTCCGGCGATCCCGTTTACCGTGACCCAGAACGGTATTATGTTTCCATTTATGGCAATCCCGCACAGGAAGATGTATGGATGTGGACTTTTACAGGGCATCATGTTGCACTACACTTTACTACCGTGGCTGACGATGTTTCCTATACACCTAGGTTTTTTGGATCCAATCCAGGAAGAATTATGGAAGGTGAACGAAAAGGATTTAGCCCTTTGGTTAATGAGGAAGACATGGGGTTACAACTCATTAACATGCTGAGCAGCGATCAGCAAAAAATTGCAATCATTAATGAAAAAGCATACAACGATGTGGTCAGCGCCAACACGGCAGTAGCTGAGCAACCTGCCCCTGAAGGTTTATTGGTCAGTGATATGACACCCGCCCAGAAAAAATTGGTCATGGACATTATTTATGAATATGCTTCCACGATCCCTGCCGACCAGGCGATGGAGAGAATAAGTAACATCCGTAAAGAGGAACTAGAGGAACTACGGTTTGCATGGGCGGGTGCCACAGTACTTGGAAAAGCACATTACTACCGCATACAGGGTAAAACCTTTATGATTGAATTTGACAACAGTCAAAACAATGCCAACCACATTCATTCGGTTTGGCGCGATTTTGATGGCGATTTTGGCAGGGACCTGCTAAAAGAACATTACCAGAATGCCAATCATGAGCATTAAGGAATTCCTAGCGTAATAATTATTTAATCGCTCCTACAGAAGCTAGTTGCCACCTAGGTTATTGTAGAGTAGGCTAGGCTATTCTGTAGACATCCTGAGGTATGTGGACTTAAATGAAAAAATCCAACCTAACTTAATAGATTGGATTTTTTAAAGGCGTCGTAAATACCTTATTTCCCTATTCCAAGGCTTTTCGTTTTTAAATTAAATATGACCATCCTACACTGTGAACAAAAGGATAAATGGAAATATAACTTGACAATAAGGGTTGCGAAAAGTAAAAAGAATTCATCTGAATCTTTAGGAATCGTTTGTCAAGGCATTTTAAGGGTTTAAAAAAAAGACCATGTGCCATTCATATAGTTAAACATAAATACTACTATGAACAATAACAGCAATGTTTCAAATTACGGTTTACCGTAATCGATTTAGGTATAATTACTTATTTTACAGTTTAATTTTTAATCATATTATCTTAGAATTTAAGATTTTAATTCTGTTTTAATATTTTTAACCACCGCCTATCCATTACGACAAATGAGACTCAAGTTATTGTTATACTCTTTACTTCTTATTTCTTTAAAGGCTCTTTGTCAGGAAACCGTATTCGTTAAAGCAATTGAAAATGGTAATGGATTTACGAGGCAACGTAATGGAGAATGTTACATAGTTACTCCAAACCATGTTGTACTTGAAAATTTAGGTGGTATTGAAATAGTTGCAAAAAACCGCTTACAAGTGAATGGGCGGCTAATCGAAAGTTTTGAACCAGACCTGGTTATTATTAAACTTGAACAATCAACCGGGCTAACCTGTAAACCCATTCAAAGAAATGAGGTTTTAAACGAGGTACTAGAAAATGTCTCAACAGGATATTTGGAATATCGTGATGAATTTGGGGCTTCAAACCTTATTCATGTCAATATTACTTCTATAGACCAAGATAGTATTGCTGTCATACCTCAAGACCCAAGCCAGCAGTTTATAAAGGAAATGGGTGGAGCTTCTTTATATGTCAATCATAAAGCTGATAAAATACTGCTGGGGATGTTATTGCACATAGAAGAGGATTTGAAAACAGCCCATGTATATCAAATCGACGATATCAATAGGATGCTATCTCCTTTTTTTGATGTTCATGAAGACAAAACAAAAAGCCTTGGGATTCTAATATTGAAAGATGATGCTGTTTTTTCGGAAGTATCAAATACCTTGGCAAGCAATCTAAGAAGAAACAAAAAGTGTCAAGTATCAAAAAAAATACCCGATACCGAATTTTTATACAAAGAGTTCAGTTCAATAGTTTCCAATAGCTTCAACAAAAACATTCCACAAAAGATAAAAGAAGGTCTGGACGAAGTATTGTTGGGAGAAGTAACCATATTAAAATCAATAAATGCAAAAAACCTTTACAAAATTAATGCTCGATTAGCTGCAAATCTCTATTCCAGCCATGATTTTACACTTATCAAAAACTTAAATGCCAACGGAAAAGGATTAAATTCTGATGAAAACTTGGCGTACGACCAATCGATTAGATCATTACTAACAAACCTTGAAAACCAATTGAAATGAAACAGTTTTTACTCCTTAGGGTATCCCTTTTTCTATTAACACTCAATGTACAGGCCCAAGACTTTGATGTACAATTAGAAGAATTGGCCCAGAACATCGCTACAAAACTAGATGGCAAAGGCAAGAAAAAAGTTGCCGTATGGGGCTTTGTTACAGAAAGCGGCGAACGTACCGCATTAGGCAACTATATCACTGAAGATTTCTCAGTATATGTGACTAATTTTGGTGATAATTTTGAAATTATCGACCGGAACCATCTAGACATGCTTCTAAAAGAACATCAGTTGAATTCTGAAGGCTATATAGATGAGGCTACTGCCAAAGAACTAGGTAAAATTGTTGCTGTTGACGCTATTATAACAGGTACTTTTACCGTCTTGACGACCAACGTTAAGGTACGTGCCAAAGTTTTGGATACCGAAACGGCTTTGCAGTTTGCAGCCAGCATGGCGAATCTGCCATTGAATGAAAATGTTTCGTCTTATTTAGGTATTTCGGTAAATGGTGGAAATACAACTAATAAAGGGTTTAATACACCTTTAAATTCTAATGAGACAGTAAACAATCCTGACACGGTTGATTCTGAATGTAGCAAAAAAAGTACTGGTGATTTTTGTTTTGCTAACACCCTAAATGAAAAAATAATAATAAGAATTCATTATCATAGAGATGCTGATTATAAATTTAGAAGTAGTAAGAAGACTATAATCTTAGATGCTAATGAAACAAAATGTATTTATTCATTAATCAACCGCCCGTTTGATTATTTTGTATCTACATGGTCCAATTTTCAAGATGAAGAAAAATTTAAAGGAATTGAGGATTGGGTTGGAAGCAATACTAAAGTTAAGTTTTTAAAAGAAAAAGGCGAACTAAAAGTAGAAACCTGTAAATCGAAAACTTATACTATTAAATAAGCGACCTTAGACTATATCTTTTTAATGGCATTGGCCTTGGCCTCTTCTTGCGAAAAACCAATTCCGTTTACCTGTATTATTTTTGATAAATCTCTCATTTTGGTGTCGGTCGTGGTATCGTAGGTATTAAACTGCAAGTTGATTTGGCAACTCACGGTGTTAGAGGACAGTGAACTCTTTTTAAAAGTATAACGTACTTCCCCAGCAACCATGTAATTCGTTTTTATTTTGCTAAATCCTGAGAAATTCCCCTGTACTAATGCGCTTTTATAATCCAGTGCTTTTGAAGGAGTTGCACTAAGATCATATTTTTGAAAGATTGTGTTTTCTAAGTGGTTTATGATTTGCTGGTCGATTCCATTAACACCATAAATAATAATGCTAATAGAATTCGGATTTATTGTAGCAACCAATTCCTCCTTTTGCTTATTGTTATCTGGATCGTTCATGAAACGAGATACATTTTCGGAAGGGATTTCTTTGCTTATTTCTCCAACCCTATTTAAAGTATCTTTCTCGACAATGTCACTGGTCGATTCCACAGATTTATTTTCATTTTTTCGAGAGGTCACAAAATCATATATTTTGAAAATAATCAAAACAACTAGGGCAGCTTTGGCTAACGTACCCAACCAAAATTTTACCTTGCGTTCTGTTTTTAAATTCATTCTTCGAGAATTAGTATTAAATTTTATAAAAACTCGTCGATAGCATCATCGTCTGTTAGGCCTTCGTAAGTATCTAAAAAGTCTTCCAGCATTTCGATTTTACCAATTTCATCATAGTCGATGTTCACGAAAAACAGACCAAAACTTCCAAAAAAGCGATAAATAAAATGTGAAAAAATCTTCTTCCGCTCCAACTTTTCTAACCTATTTTCCAAAAACCCGATCAATTCAGATTTCACTTCAAGTTCATCCTTAATTTCATTTTTAAGTAAGTCAAAGCGCTGATTAACCTCATCTTCTATGAATTGCTTCAGCGAACACGATTCCAGCTCCTTTAAAAAATGGATACATGCATCCGATTGTTCATTAAGATGCTCAATTTTCTCCTCCTTTTTTTCAAATATTGTGACAACTGTCTCAACTCTAGGGACGCACTTCTTGTAATGCGTTGAGACTTCGGACGGGTTCACATCGATGTCATTACTATTTCTAACCAGGTCCCTGAAAACAAAAGCTTCTCCATAATAATACTTTGTCAGAGCATCCAAGGTTTTCTTTTTAGGGATATGATAAGTTTGTTTTGGTTGCAAACCTTCTTTAAGAATCTTTCTAAAGGTAAGTGCGCGACTTAGTGAATGCCAACTTGTTTCGATGCCCTTCTCCCTGCATTCTTGCAGTAGTGTACTGACGACCAAATCATTGTTACTGTCTTCTATTCCGTCGACTAGAAAAATAAAATGGGGCAGTAGTTCTTCGGTAAGCTTCACAATAACCATGTCTTCAAAAATAAACAAAAAACCAAACGGAATTTTCACATAATACTTTCGTCATGAAGGTCGTGACGGTCATGACACGCTATTTTTTGCCATTAACCTCAAATTGCGGTGTAATTGATTTGTAAGACGTTACAGAACAATTAGTTACAACAGAGAGGCCTCTCATTTTAAAAGAATTAATAACCATTAAATCTAAAAAAATGAGAAATTTAGTAAAAGTGTTGGTAGTCGTATTTTTGGTAGGACAAGGATTGACCTCATGCAGCAAGGCAGAAACAATTGCCGAGGAAGATCAACTTTATGAGATTCAAGCTACCGAAGGCGATGATGAATCAGACAAACCAGAGAGAGAAAATTAGTTAATACCCTTTAAAGAGGTAAGCCCTATTCATTTTTTAGATATGGCTTTCCATTTTAATAAATTTATCAAAAGTTAAGACTGAAATTTATGAAATTCAGATTAGGTATTATAGCAATTGTATTGTTTGGGATGAATTTAGTTTCTTGTTCGCCAATTAGCTTGGCAGAAGAAAATCAGCTTTATGACATTCAAGCAACGGAAGGTGACGACGGAGAAGTGGAAGGAGGCAGGGGAAAGCAGTAAGCTCTCCAAGCAAGAAAAAAGAGGCCATATCGATTTGGTGTGGCCTCTTTTTACATATTTTTATACCAAAACCAACTTGGTCAGATTTTATAAACTATCTCTTATTCTCCTTTTTTTCTCAATCTTTCCAGCTTGTGAAGGTGACAATAGTCCAAAACAAACTGCTATGCAGACCGTCGTTTCATCTCTTTTAAAGGCAAGCAATGACAAGACCAAAAGTCTGAATACCCGATTAGTCCTTTTGGATAGTGCCATAAATCTAACCAAATATAATTCTACTGATTCCCTCTTTTTAGAAATCCTACTTGCCAAAAGTAATTTGCATTACAATCTTAATCAAAGAGATAGTGCGATTTATTACGACAACTTATTGAAAGTTAAGGCAAAATATATATCAAATGACTATTATCTAGCAAATGCCCATAAAAACATTGGCTATTATTTCGATGATTTATCTATGCCAGATAGTGCCTACTATCATTTTAACCAATCGAGGAGATATTTTGTAAGACTTAAGGATAGCCTGGCTGTCGTCAAAAATTCACTGCTTATCAGCATTATCAAAAAAGATTACGCTGATTATTTTGGAAGTAAAGAAACCTTGACAGATGCCCTAACTTATTTGTCAGAAACAAAAGAAGCGAAAATTAAGGCGTCTATATTCAATGAATTAGCCACAAATCACAGAAAACTTCTAAACTACGAGGATGCAATTTTATATTACCTAAAAGCAATAGAAACTTCAGAAGAAGAAAAAACCAAATCTTTTTTCAAAAACAATTTGGCCGCAACTTACGTTGATAATGGGAAATATAACAAAGCTATTGACCTACTACAAGAAATCAAAAGTGATACCGTACTCAAAAAGGACTCTTCAAGATACGCACGAATTTTGGACAACTTGGCCTATGCACAATGGCATAAAAATGAAAAAATATCTTATAACAGCTTTCTAAAACCTCTTCAAATAAGAAAAGAGAAAAATGACAAAAGAGGCCAAATAGCAAGCTATACCCATTTGGGCGAGTACTTTTTAAAAACTAACTCAAAAAAAGCGGAACGATACTTAGATACCGTAATACAAATTTCGAAACAATTAAAGATTCCCAAAGCGGAGCAAGATGCCTTAAAGTTTTTGATGGACTTACAACCAAAAAATACTGATATTAGAAATCGTTATATTTTCCTGCAAGACAGTCTATATGAAGTGGGTCTAAAAGTAAAGACCCAATTTGCAAAAATGAAATATGACGATGAACAAAAACAACTTTCCATTCTAAAGCTAGAGGCCGAAAAAGAACGGAAAAACGCAGAACTGGCAGAACAAAGAACCCAAAAAATTATTTGGCTCGCAGTGAGTGGGCTATTGGTCATAGGTGGTATTACAACATTTTATAGTTTACGACAACGCTACAAAAAAGAAAAATTACAAGAAGTTTACGCCACAGAAAAAAGGATTTCAAAAAAAGTGCATGATGAATTGGCAAATGATATTTATGGTGTCATGACCCGCATAGAACACGCCGAAAATTTACTAAAAGAAGAGACACTAGATGTACTAGAAGACATCTACAAACGAACAAGGGATATTTCACATGAAACAGGAAGCATAGACACCCAAAATTTCCAGGATGAATTAAAAAGGTTATTGTCTCAATTTAGAAACAATCAAATAACCATAGCTTCAAAAGGACTTAGTAAAATTAAATGGAATAGCATAACCGATGAAAAAAAGATTATGCTCTACCGGGTCTTAAACGAGCTTTTAGTGAACATGAAAAAGCATAGTGGCGCAAACTTGGCATCCATTAGTTTTAAACAAGCAAAGAAACATTTATTAATTGAATATGTAGATAACGGCAGGGGTGTACAACTACCTATTAAAAAAGGAGCAGGGCTTTCAAATACGGAAAACCGTATAAATAATAGTAATGGAACATTTAGTTTTGATTCCAAACCAGGTAAAGGAGTCAAAATAAGCTGCACTTTCCGGATTTAAGCATTACATATGTTTCAAAAAGTATTGGTTGTTGAAGATTTGGACAGTATAGGATTTGGAATAGCCCAAATGCTAAAGCAAGAAACCGCTATCAAAGAAGTACAACAATCGCTTTATTGTGATGATGCGGTTATAAAATTCCTAAGGGCCCAAAGAGACAATACTCCCTTTGATTTGCTCATCACCGACCTTTCCTTTAAGGCCGATCATCGGGAAAGTAAAATTAATTCTGGGGATGAATTGGTCAAAAAACTAAAATTAATACAGCCAGGATTAAAAGCTGTTGTATATTCTGTAGAGGACCGTTCCATAAAGGTCAAATCACTATTTAACAACCACAAAATAGATGGGTATGTGGTCAAAGGGCGTAAAGGCTTCAAATATCTGCTCGAGGCCATACATACTATCTCAAAAGATGAAACCTACACCTCACCCGACCTCTCAGGATTTATGAGCCGAAAAGAAGTTTTTGAAATCGAAGACTATGATATTGAGCTTTTGAAGCAACTATCGAACGGTCTTAACCAAAAGGAAATTGCCTCCCTATTCCAGAAAAAAAATATCCAACCTAGTGGTATCAGTTCAATCGAGAAGCGCCTTAACCTTTTAAAATTGGAACTTAATGCCAAAAACGTGATTCAACTGGTCGCGATGGGCAAAGACCTTGGGTGGGTCTAATGATGTATTTCATCTTTCTTTTATAACCTTTCAGCTTATTTTCAAATTTATTCTGGGCCAATACGGAAAGCCGTAAGGAATAGTGTTTTATAGGGTTTAGGTTTGTTCAAGAACCAAAAACCAAACTTGAAAATGAAAAAAATAATCATTCGTTCAGTAATCGTATTTTCTTTTTTACTCATAACGAGTTGTAGTAATGACGACGGTCCTACCCGTAATGAAATCAGCATAGTTCCAGATACTTTTCTAGATCGTGAAAACGAAATTCTTGGAACCATAGAATTGAATTCTAGGGATGTCACAATCTCCGTATGGGACCATGGAACCATAGACGGAGATATCGTTTCCATTTATGTAAACGATGAAATAGTCATTGCGGAACGAGAATTGGACGGTCCTGGAAACAAATTTACCGTGAGCACAACTTTGGAATATGAAGGATACAACTATGTACTTTTATACGCACACAATGAGGGAAGCATTTCGCCCAATACCGCCTCTATGTCCATTGACGACGGCATAAGTACACGTGAATTTATTTTGGAGGCAAATCTCTTGACCAACGGAGCTGTAGACTTGGTCGTAAACTAATCACAGCGCCATTAATTGATAAGCTAGATGCATCTTAGTCAATTGGAAAATGACTTCTGTGCAAGCCTGCGAGGCCATTCAAAATTAATTGAAAACTACAATCCCAGAGCTTGGGCCGTCGGGGAATTATTTGGATTAAAAATAAATCAACATTGATTTCGACGCAAGCGTCGGAGTAACTTGCCTGACAGCAGTCAGGTTTTAAATCTCGATTACGGAGTGAACTATTTCATATCAAAAATTTTAAGCATGAAATTATCGATAACGTTAGTATTGACAATCCTTTTCTTAACGGGATGCACAAAGGAAAACGAATCAGATACCCAAGAGAATTCATTCTCAGAAGAAACCTTACTTGGCACATGGACTTGGCAAACAGCTCTAGTGACAGATCCAACCAATCAACAGCAAGGAAGACTCACGACCGGCGAAGAGAACTGTTTTGAATATGATGTCAAAGAAACTTTTGGATGTAGCGATACCCAAAGTAACATCGTAGAAGAATGTCGAATTTTGACCCTTTTCAATATAACGTTTGAAGCGACGAAGATTTATGATAGAAACGAGAATTACAACGAAACAAACATAGAAATAAATCGCTCGAACAACTGTGAGACCATCACTCATCAAAACGAACCCTCTGATTCATTCTATTCAGGTGCTTGGGAAATTGAAGGTGAAACCATTTTTTTGAACGAAACTTATCGAAAATCAGAATCCTTAAGATTTGGTGAAGAAAGGGTGCTAGAAAGTTATGATGAATCTTTGTTTTCCTGGAAAGTACTATCATTTTCAAATGAAGAAATGATAATTTTTTGGCGTACCCCTGATCAAATCGATTATGAAATTACATTTATTAAAAGTTGATTTTGTATTCTCGGTATTAGAAAAGCCAAAATAGACGTCATCATTTTAAATAGCAACACTACTTACTGTAACTACCTCTTGCGTATTTCATCTTTTTTTTAGCCTTTCACCCAATTTTCGGTTTTATTTCATGCCGATACGGAAAGCCGTAAGGAAATATGCTAGACGGGTTTTAGGTTTGTTCTGGAGACAAAAACCTAATTGAAAATGAAATATTTAAAATCCCTTTGCCTTGTTAAATCATTTAACAAATCAAGTTTGGTATTACCACTTTGTTTTACCCTATTTTTTTTAGGAGTTAATTCAGTCTTTGCCCAAAATAATTCGATTGGGGGAATCCTAAATCAAAGCTGGAGCAAAATTACATACATGGTAGATAAGCAACCAATATTCGATGTTTCAAAAGCGGAGAACATTATTATTTCTGAAATAGTAAACAATGTTGAACGAGAAGATAATCATACTATTGATATTTATGATGAATTCGTGAACCAAGTAACAAATATAGAAGGCCTGAAATTGATTGACAGGGACAAAACAAGTTCATTACTAAAAGAATTGGATTTTCAAAGAAGCGGTTATGTCGATGAAAATCAAATAAGAAAAATAGGAAAGTTTTATAGTTCTGGGTTAATCGTTTTTGGTAGGATTCAGGCAGATGAATTTTCTCAAAGTATAAAAAAGAATAAAACGCTTATTGGTGGCAATGGTTGCCCTGAACAAAAGCGAGTTGGCTGGTATCAATTGAATGTCAACCTTAAAATAATTGACTTGAAAACGGCTGAGGTCGTCTTTTCCGATAATATTAAAACTGATGTGCGTAAAGAGGGTCCCAAATATAATTGCGAATACCCACCTAGTTTAAGTTCCGTAGAATTTTTTCAAATAGCAAAGGAAAATATTGGCGTACAGTTTAGAGAATTATTTACTGTGCACCAAAAGGAATATGAAATCGATTTCCAAACACATAGAAGTTTTAATGATGATTTGAAAAAGGCTATTACCCTTTTGGAAATCGATGATTTTGATGGAGGTTTTACCAAAATTAAGGAGATTGCCCAAACGACCAGTGATGAAAAAGCAAGGTCTTTTGCACTTTACAATCTCGCTAAAATGCAACTTTTCAATGGCGAATATGTTGAAAGCCTTAAAAATGCAAAGCAAGCGTATTTGCTAAATCCAAAAAATGATGCATGTCTTGAAATTATAAATGAGCTGAAATAAAAAATGGTTCTTCCTTACAGTGTTAAATTCGATTAACAAGATGTTTTACAACCAACTATTGCACATTAGAAGAACCATGCTCTTAATATTGGCTGTGGGTTTTATTTGTTGCAAAGACAGTAAAAAAAGCAACACAGGCGCTTCGGAATACGATAAGCTAATGAACAAAGAAGATATTGTGTTGGATGAAGAAAGCCCTGTAAAACAAGACGAAAAATCCATAACCGATAAGGCTACTGGAACGGAACAAGCCGAATTTGATACGGATGTACAATTTTTGAACGGTACCCCCATGTATGACCTCTCTTCCGGATATAATCTAGAAGAGCACGAGCGCTTTTTGGCCGCCACCAAATTGTGTTGGTCCTATGATTATAAAGCAACCTTAGGAGAGACCAGAATGGGAAATCACAAAAACGGAAAGGAGCGGATCAATATCACCAGCTGTTGTGCGTCTTTTGTTCCTAGCCCTTACATTTCACCGTTTGAGTATTATTATAGTTTGTATCACGGAAATACCGATATCAGAACCTACCAAAACAATGTTTTTAAGCTGCAGGAGATACGATCAAATCTGCTATCTGAAAATTTTGAGACGTTTCAACAAATGGTACAAAATGCCCAAACGGATAACTTGGAATCCTATACCCTTTGTACTTCAAACATTCAAAATTACGATATTGAAAAAGAGGAGCTGGAAATCAGATATTATGTCAGTAACAATAGTAAAGTAGGTAGCTCTTCGGCCAAGGTAAAATCTCTAGCTAGCAGATATCAGAGTTCCGTTACACATTACATACCCATGAGCGCGGAAAAGGCCAAGGCCATTTATGAGCATTACGCCTCCTTAAATGATTATTCCAAAAACCCACCTTTTCAATTAATTACTAAAACCACATATTTGCTGGGCATACCTTCTGTGGAAAAAAGACCCTATAATTTTGAAATAGGCTTGCGAAAAATAGAATTTTTTAAGTCGGGCAGCGGCTATCCAGAACCTGAGGATAAAATAGGTGAAATACAATTTGTAGAAAAACCAAACACATAAATCAAACAATAAACAACCATGAAAAATTTCTTTTTACTAATACTTACAGTATTAATTTTAGCATCCTGTGGGTCTGACAGTTTAAGTAACTCCAAGGCCGAGGATATTATCACGGATTGCCTAGTGGCCAAACCGGAACAAAGAACTACAAGTTTTAGGATTGGCAGGGCAACCTTTACCAAGCAAGACTATGACCAAGAATTGTTGCAGAAGTATCTAAAACTGGCCGATGAAGACTATTTGGAAATGGAACTGGTCAAAGAAATAACCAAAGGTTGGCAAAAGGGCAGTAAGGAGTATTCCATAAAACTTACGGAAAAATCATTGGAGTTCATGGAAGAAGTTCCAGAAAAGAACGGAAACGCTACGGCAAAAACATTTCATTATGAAGTGGGCGAGGTTCTAGAAGTGCACGAAACCCCTGCAACAAATACAGCCGAAGTCAAGGTCAATTTTAAAGCTGTTAACATAACTCCGTTCGCCCTTTTATCAAGAAAAGACCCAACGGAGTTTTGGGTGCAAAAACTCAAATTTTCAAAGACCAGTAATGGATGGAAATACTGTGATAATTTTTAGTTCAAACGATAGCGATAATTGAATTTTCAATAGTTGAAACTTCATTTTTAATAACAACTTATAACAACAATGTGGGCCTAAAACAAATCGATTTTTGACAAAGTAATTTTAAGTGTACTTAAGCTTATCATTATTAACCCCTTAACAGGGCTTTGAAAATTCACAAAAATCCTTGAAGGCGTTGTCAAATCCTAGGGCAAAGGATGCCAAAGAATATAATCTTTCGGAGGACTTTCCTCGCTATACAGTTGTTGGTCAAATTTCAAAAGTAATCAATTCCAAAGACCAGAAATTATATGAATTCAATTGACACTCAGGTAAAAACAATTTTAATATTTGCCTTTATAGAAGGACTTGTCCTATACTTAATTGCAGGTCGAATGAATTATAAGAAAGACAAATACGAATTTGAAAATAGGACCAGCGGAGGTGTAGTTGAATCTAAAGATTACAAACATTATAACAGGTCAAAAAATTCAGGAAAAGCATTTGGTTGTCTAGGAAGTATTGGATTCTTATTGATGGCAATTAGTGGTATAATATTCGAATTCATCTGGTTCATGAGCAAATAAATCAGACAAATTCTAATGATTAAAGATGTTACCGTACTTAAAATTAATTTCGAAAAATAAAAAAACCACCATGGCCAACCTAAAAAACTATAATAGTGTAGTACTTCTGTTTTGCTTTTCAGCACTGCTCTTGACCGCTTGTATCTCCGACGATGTTGGTGAAGATACCGATGGGCTAACACAAGCTGGATTTCCCGAAGTTACCACAAGAACAGTAGCCACATCAGATCAAGGAACTAGTGTTGAAGCTGGAGGAACTGTGGTAAATACCGGTGGCAGCGCAATAATAGCAAGAGGTGTCTGTTGGAGTACCCAGCCCAACCCAAGCATTGAAAATGAGACAACAATGGAAGGAACTGGAGAAGGTCCTTTTGTAAGCTCTGTCACGGGTCTGGAACCCAACACCCGTTATTATTTAAGGGCTTATGCTACCAATAAGAATGGCACTAATTACGGTGGAGAGGTCGATTTTTTTACCGCTAAGATATATCGGGGCAACGTTGTTTTATCATCCCAAGAAGAGGTAGACAGCTTTGGAGCAGAGGAATATTTAACAATTATAGGGAATGTATTTATTGGAAAGAATGGGGGCAGTAACATTACCAACCTGTCTGCTTTAAGTAACTTGAACCAAATACGAGGTGATTTTACTATTGGGACATATGATAAGGGAAATCCTCTATTGACAAATTTGAATGGTCTGGAATACTTAGCGTTAATTGACACCTATTTCCTAAATGATTTTATTCCAAAAAACCTGATTATTTCTTACAATGAAAATTTAGAAAATGTTGATGCCTTAAATGGACTAGGATATTTCAATGGAGATTTAAGAATTTACAGTAATGATAAACTAAAAAATCTTAACGGATTATCCAGATTAACAACTGCTAAACGAATAAGTATTAGTGGTAATGATGCCTTGGAAAATATTAATGGCCTTGAAAACATTACGAAAGTTGATTTTTTACTTATTGGGGATAACCCAATGCTTACTAATTTAAATGGACTTAGAAATTTACCAGATGTTATACAAGATATCTCAATTGTTAGAAATGAATCGCTTTCCGATATTTCCGCCCTATCAAATGTCACAAGAGTAAAATATAATTTGATTATTACGGAATGTCCAGAAATAAATAGTCTCGACGTCTTTAATAAAATAACAATAATAGGAGCGAGACTAGTCTTGATTGATTTAGGCATCACTAATTTAGATAGCTTTCAGCTGTTAGAATCATTAGGCACTGAAGTTAGCGAGCCTGAAGTTGGTTATGGTGCCTACCTTGCCATGACGCTTACCCTAAGCGATAATAGGAACTTAAGAGATTTTTGTGGCCTTAAAGAACTATTGGGAACAGATTTCGCCAAATTAATTGATATTCAACGAAATGCATACAATCCGAGCAGAGAAGATATTGTTGCAGATAATTGTAAAAACATATGAAATAACGTGAGTTCGATTTAAGGAATTTTGTTTTAAACCAGATAGGTTTTTTTAGTTGTTTCTGCCTAAAAACCTCAATAGTCTTTTATTTCTTCTTGTCCAAGGTATTCTTCCCTACATTATAAGCATAGGTAGCACAAGGGACATACTGCAAGGTTACACCTTGATATTCTTTTTGGGTTTTGATATCAATTGTGGTTACCAATGCAGATGTCAATTTGTTCGAATTACAGAAATCAATAAGGCTTTTTAACTCTCTAGGTTTTTCTTCATATCTATTGCTCCATTTTATTTCCAATGCCCAAATAGGTTGTAAAGTGCCTTCATCGATTCCCACCATATCCACCTCCCCTTTTCCCCAACGGGCATAATACGGATTAAACCAATCACGGTGCATCCACTGCGAATAAATGGCAGTCTCTACCAAGTCGCCCATGCGTTTTTCATTGGTAATTGCCAATGGCGTGAATAGAGCGGCGTATAAAGAAGGATTAGAGAGGTACATTTTAAACTTTACTTCTCTTTTGAAACGTTTACCACTCTGATCTACCCGACTTATTTTTTTGACCAAAAAAGCGGACTCTAAATATTCAATATAGGTTTTAATAAGGTGTTTCTTTACCCCTGAAGTTCTACTCAACTCTTCATACTCAAACTCATGCGCAGTATTAAAACAAATAGTGGTAAAGAGCCTGTTTAGTTCTTGCACGTCTTTAATGCCATACAAACTAGGCAGGTCGCGCAACAGTACTTTGTCCACAATATCCTGTTTTATATAGCGCCCCGGGTTCTTTTGCATTTGTGGTGAGAAGATAATCTCAGGATACCCTCCAAAGTTGATATACTTCACAAAATGTTCGTTCAATAATTGTGTGTTTACCGTATCATAAAAGGGTTTTTCCTTCCCTTTCCATAGTAAATTACTCGCGACCATTAAGTGCTGCAGATTCTTTATATGTATGTATTCGTAGAAGGTAAGGGGTGGCAATAAGAAATCCGTAAAACGCCCTGCGCCGCTCTCATTACTCTTAAACTTTAAGGCAGCGGCGGCACTACCGGACACTATAAATTTTGTGCCGCGATAACTGTCCACCAATGTTTTTAGATGAATTTCCCAATCTTTCAAATACTGGATTTCGTCAAAGAATACAAAACAGTCTTTAGGGTTTTGATTGCCGATGGCTTCCAAAGCATATTTCAAAAGCTCCTCTAATGCAATATTCGTGTAAATCGGATTCTCTACCGTTATGAAAATAATTTTTTGCGCGGGTACCCCTTCGTCAATTAATTCTTGAATGGTATGATGTAACATCACGGTTTTCCCTACCCTCCTTGGCCCCATAAGCACGACGGCCCTGTTGATGGATTGGTCAAATACCATAGGCTTGAAAATATCAAAATATAATCGGCGTTGCATGGCATTATAATCATCTTCAATGCCATTGTTACGCCACCAGTAATTTTCAAACTGAATACGTTCTAAAACCTGTGATTTAGATATTTTTTCAATCATTATTTCTTTATTTGATTTAAATATAATTAAATAAACAATATTTTTTATATTATTTATACAAATATTAGTTGTATAAGAAAAATAATGAAATATTTTTTACTTAGTTAGTTTACAAATAATCTTTTATTGAGGTGGTCATTCATTTGGAAATTGCTCTGCTCTTGGACAAGAGAGGAACCACTTTTGCAAATAAAAAACCACTAGGGGCAATCCCCTTCTTCGTTTTTTTCCAATCAGAAAACCTAGGCAAGACTGCCTTTAATTACAGTAAATAAAAAACCCATACCTTACGATATGGGTTTTCTGCTTGTTGTGGTCCCACCTGGGCTCGAACCAGGGACCCCCTGATTATGAGTCAGGTGCTCTAACCAGCTGAGCTATAGGACCCGCGAATTGCGGATGCAATATTACTACTTATTTTTATATGCCGCAACATTTTATGGCCATGTATTTAGCTAATGGACATTAAAATACATTGTGCATTCGCATTGGTCATTGAGCGGAGTCGAAATAACGGCTTAGAATAACCATATGCTGCTATTACTTAATTTCTTGACATAGCTCTACCAAGATACCGTTAGTACTCTTTGGGTGTATGAAGGCAACCCATTTATTATCAGCACCTTTTTTAGGTTTCTCGCTCAATAAAACAAAACCTTCCGCCTTTAAGCGTTTCATTTCTTCTTCTATATCATCAACCTCAAAGGCAACATGATGCAGGCCCTCCCCCCTATTCTCTAAAAACTGGTGTATGGGACTAGTTGTGCTTGTTGCCTCCAACAGCTCAATTTTATTGGGTCCGTTCCTAAAAAAAGACGTTTTCACACCCTCTGTAGGTACCTCTTCTTCTTTATAGGGAGCACTCCCCAATAATTTTTCAAAAAGTGAATTGGAGGTTTCTAAATTTTTAACGGCAATCCCTATGTGTTCTATTTTCTTCAATCTGCTAATAGACTTCATACTTTAAGGTCTAAAGTACACATAATTCTACGTACTTTTGTACTATGGAAACGCAAAGACAACGTAAAATTGGCGGGGTAATACAGAAAGATATTGTTGCTATACTTCAAAAAGCCGCTATTGAAGGTGGTCTTAGGGGCACGCTTATTTCTGTATCAAAAGTTACCGTAACTACAGATCTTTCAATTGCCAAGGTATATGTAAGTATTTTTCCCAATGAGCAGGCGAAGGAATTATTGGAAGGCATTAAGTCTAACCAACCCTTGATCAAACATGAATTGGCACAGCGTACCCGCAACCAATTACGAAGGGTTCCAGAGCTTTTGTTTTATTTGGACGATTCCTTGGACTATATCGAGAAAATTGAAAAATCCCTAAAGGGAGAGGAAAACCCTATTGAGAACAGGGATTTATTGGAGAAAAGAAAAAAATCTTGATTATTGAACTTCCCGCTTTACATTGCTAAAAGGTACATACGTTCAAAGAGCAGCCAGAACGCTGTAAACATCATTAACTTTATCACCTTTTTAGTAATTGTAATAGGTTCTGCGGCACTTTTCATAGTGCTTTCCGGTTTTGCGGGTTTAAAGACCTTTAGTCTCTCATTTACCACTTCATTTGATCCGGAACTTAAGGCGCTTCCAGTGTCCGGTAAATTCTTTTCAATTACCCCTAAACAAGAACAACAATTGAAAGCAATTGATGGTCTAGCATTCTATGCTAAGGAAATTGAAGAGAAGGTCTACTTGGAACATAAGGGGAAAAACCATATTGCCTATTTAAAGGGTATAGATTCCAATTATATTAATGTTACTGGGGTAGATAGTACACTCTATATTGGTGATTGGACCATAAACGAACAGCAGGTGGTATCTGGTATTGGTATTGCCAATATTTTAGGGGTTACCATAAACCAGTTTAGAAGCCCAATGCAAATTTATGCCTTTAAGCCCGGGAAAGGTTCTATTTCACAGCAAAGTATTAGTTCCTTATACAATCAGCTACCCGTTGTAATTGGAGGCGTTTACGCAGTTGAGGCCGATTTGGACAACAAATTTGTTTTTGCAGATCTAGCTTTGACACAAGCTTTATTAGAGAAAAACGAAACCCAAATTTCAGGTCTTAATTTTAAGGCAAAACCCACCGTTGATATTGAAAGTATCCGACCAGAAATAGCAACCATTCTAGGGGGTAAAGTAACACTTAAAAATAGGCAGGAGCTTAATAGTACGCTGTATAAAATGTTGAACACAGAGAATATGGCCACCTACCTTATTTTCACCTTGGTACTCATCATTGCCCTCTTTAATGTGGTTGGCGCCATTATTATGATGATACTGGACAAGCAGCAAAACTCAAAAACACTATATAGCCTGGGCACCACGATCAAGAAACTGCGCCGTGTCTATTTTATACAAGGGATTTTGGTCACGGGCTTGGGCGGTCTATTTGGTATTATACTAGGTTCTATCTTAATTTGGAGTCAAGAGCTATTTGGTTGGTTGCGCATTACGCCTTCACTTGCTTACCCCGTGGAGTATAAATTCATGAATGTACTTGTAGTTTTGGCGACGATTCTGGTATTGGGCATTATTGCCTCAAAAATCGCCAGTAGTAGAATTAATAGGAAGTTGTTACATTTTTAAGGCGCACTAAACTCGTAGTCGCCAAATTTTTCTAGAACCTCATCAAAGGCAGCAAACACCTCTTGAGAATGGTCGCTGGTAACCATTTTCATACGGTATTCCTTAAAATTGGGAATGCCCTTGAAATAATTGGTATAATGTCTTCTGGTCTCAAAAACGCCTAATTTTTCACCCTTCCAATCTATTGCCATTTGTAAATGTCTTCGGGCGGCATCAATCCTTTCTGTTATGGTTGGCGGTGCTAAATGTTCACCCGTTTTAAAAAAATGCTTTACCTCCTTAAAAAACCAAGGATACCCTATACTGGCCCTGCCGATCATTGCGCCGTCCAAGCCATACGCATCCCTCATTTTTTTAGCAGCTTCTGGGGTGTCAACATCCCCGTTTCCAAAAACAGGAATATGCATCCGTTGGTTATTCTTAACTTCGGCAATAGGGGCCCAATTGGCATTGCCCTTATACATTTGTGCACGGGTTCTCCCATGTATGCTTATGGCCTTACACCCCACATCTTGTAAACGTTCTGCAACCTCCACAATTTTAATGGAATCCTCATCCCAACCTAATCTCGTCTTTACGGTTACCGGCAACTTGGTGTGCTTTACCATAGCATCTGTCAAAGAAACCATTAAATCGATATCTTTTAAGATTCCTGCACCCGCGCCTTTGGAAACCACCTTCTTAACAGGGCAACCAAAATTGATATCAATAATATCCGGATTGGATTTTTCTACAATCTCTACCGATTGTAACATACTATCAAGATTAGCCCCAAAAATTTGAATACCTACTGGTCTTTCTTTTTCGTAGATATCGAGCTTCATAACACTTTTAGCAGCATCACGAATTAGGCCTTCTGAGGATATAAACTCAGTAAAAACCACATCTGCACCTTGTTCCTTACATAGGGCGCGGAATGGCGGATCGCTAACGTCTTCCATAGGGGCAAGCAGTAAGGGGAAATCCGGTAATTGTATATCTCCTATTTTTGGCATGGGGCAAAGTTACAATATATCCAGTAGGCAATAAAACGGGAAAGGGTACTATCTTAGCTAGATATAAAAAGTCTATGATTCCGTTTGAACCGGTTCTTTCTGGGGTGAACATAAACATGCACCTCATCTTGGAATATTTAGCTTTCTTTATAGCTTTTCGCTATTACCTGTATCTGCGTAAAAATGGTTTGGATGCCATATCCACCAATAATAGGTTGTCTATACTAATAGGTGCCGTGTTTGGCGCTTTGTTCTTATCTAGGTTAATGGCTTTTTTAGAAAACCCAATTCTACATTTAGAACAAGATTGGTTGTCAAACCTGAATAACAAGACTATTATGGGTGGGCTTTTTGGTGGATTGTTAGGTGTAGAAATTGCTAAAAAAATTATAGCTGAGAAACAATCATCAGGCGACTTATTTACCTTACCCCTTATTTTGGGCATTAGTATTGGCCGAATAGGTTGTCTTTTATCCGGCATCAAAGAATTTACTTATGGTAAGGTTACCAGTTCATTTTTAGGGATGAACCTTGGTGACGGGCAGCCAAGACATGCCATCGCCCTATATGAAATTGGTTTCCTGGTGCTATTGTTCTTTATTATAAAAAATCTTCAGCACAAAAAATATGGTTTTAAAAGTGGCACCTACTTTAAAATCTTTATGGTCAGCTATTTTGGATTTAGATTCCTAATTGAGTTTATAAAGCCAAATACCTTCTATTTGTTCGGTTTGAGCAGCATCCAACTATTATGTATAATTTGTTTAATTTACTATTATAAATTTTTCCTTCAAGGACTATCCTATGCCAGAGAAAAACTATACCTATTATGATTTTACCCTAAGTCTTTGTCCAGATTGTTTAAGGCGTGTTGATGCGAAGATCGTTTTTGAAAACGATAAGGTCTACATGCTTAAAAACTGCAAAGTACATGGACGGTCAAAAGTGCTTATTGCGGACGATATTGAGTACTATAAAAACATTCGTAATTACAACAAGGCATCGGAATACCCAAAAACATTTAACACTAAAACACATTATGGCTGCCCATATGATTGTGGTCTTTGTCCTGATCATGAACAGCATTCTTGTCTTACTGTTGTAGAAGTTACCGATCGTTGCAATCTTACTTGTCCTACCTGCTATGCCGGTTCTTCCCCAACATACGGGCGGCATAGGACCTTAGCGGAAATAAAAACCATGCTAGATGTTATTGTTAAAAATGAAGGTGAACCAGATGTGGTGCAGTTGAGTGGTGGTGAACCTACCATACATCCCGATTTTTTTGAGATTTTAGATTACGCCAAAACCTTGCCCATTAGACATTTAATGGTGAATACCAATGGTATTAAAATTGCAAAGGATTTTGATTTTGCCAAAAGACTGGCAACCTACGCGCCAGATTTTGAAATTTATCTGCAGTTTGACTCTTTGGACAACACTGTATTACAAACACTACGTGGTGCCGATTTAAAAGAAGTAAGGTTACTGGCGTTGAAGCATTTAAATAGACTAAATCTTTCAACAACGCTGGTGGTGACACTTCAAAAAGGGTTAAACGACCATGAAATGGGCGCCACCATTGATTTTGCATTAAAGCAAAAATGCGTTCGCGGAGTAACTTTTCAACCCACACAAATAGCAGGTAGACTTGAGAATTTTGAAGTTGATGAAAATAGGATTACCCTAACCGAAGTGCGACGAAAAATTTTGGAACAGTCCCCAATTTTTGAGCCAGACGACCTTATTCCCGTTCCGTGCAATCCAGACGCACTGGTTATGGCTTATGCATTAAAACTGGGTGAGAACATAAGCCCGTTAACACGATTTATAAATCCCGATGATTTATTGAACGAAGGCAAAAACACAATTATCTATGAACAGGATGAGCAGCTACATGGTAAAATGATCGAGCTTTTTAGCACTGGGAATTCGGTGGAAAAAGCGTCTGAAAATCTTAAAAGTATCATGTGTTGTTTACCAGAGATCGATGCTCCAGAACTTGGTTATGACAACTTATTTCGCATCATAATTATGCAATTTATAGATGCGTATAATTTTGATGTTAGGGCCATTAAAAAATCATGTGTGCATATTGTAAACAAGGACAACAAGATTATCCCGTTTGAAACCATGAACCTTTTTTACAGGGACGATAAAACTAAACGTTTAAAAGAACTTCAAAATGAAAATACGCAACCTGTTTTTTGAGGTAGGCAACCTAGATGGGCTTTTTGCCTTTATTTTATTTATAATGTTTGGTCCTGCCCTTCTGTTCTTTATTATTGGCATTATTTTAATGTCACAGCAAAAGAAAAAAGCCGGTAAAATCTTTATGATCCTTGCAGGTATTTATCTGTTAATTAGTCTAGGGGTTTGTGGCACAATGATGGTTGGATTATAATCAAATACGATTGCGTTCATCAATTTGCTTTCTTTTTTGATTGTCGCTTATTCTTATGTTTCCAAATTTATACCGAAACCCTAAAACTAATAGTCTATTTTCCCTTCGAAAGGAAGAACTATTGTTTTGGTTTAGGTATCTACGGGTCGTAAAAGTCTTGCTTTGATTGAAAATATCTTCAAAAGAAAGGGATACGCTAGCTTTTTTATTCCATAGATTTTTCCGAAAACTTAGGCTTAGCTCACTGGTAGATTCCCTTCTGGAATTTCCGCTTACTGTTGGCGAAAAATACCTAAAAGACAAATCTGCAAATAACGATTCATCCCTTAACAAGGTAAAACTGTTTGTGGTTCTCATATGTCCCGTCCAAATTTCATTTTTAACCAATTGCCCAGAGCTTAGATCTTTAAAAGTATTACCGCTATAATAATAACCGAATAACAGGTATATGTTCCAAAAAATCATCGGCCTTTTATTGATTGTCACGTCTAAACCATAGCTTTTTTTGAGGCCTATATTAGAACTGATAAAACGCAACAAATTGGCTTCATTATCTTGAAAAACCTGTAAGGCATAATCATTTTTATCCTCAAAATATGTCAACTCTGCCGTATACCCTTTATCATAAGTATACCCTATTGAAATATAATTTCGTGTAGTGGGAAGTAAATCCGGATTGCCCTCAATAGTAGAGTTGTTGGTCTGGAAATATTGAAACGGATTTAATCTGTTATATCTAGGCCTTTCTATCCTCCGGTAATATTGAAGTCCAATATCATGGTTGGCACCAATGGAGTGCCTTAATGAGACCGATGGGAAAAACTCCAAATACGAATTTTTGTTTCGGTCGGTATCCGAGTCTAATTTTCCAATGGTCTCCGCATACTCAGCTCTAAGTCCCGCTTTAAGCTTCCAATTTTCCCAATTATTATTTAGGCTAATATAGGCCGCAGAGATTTGTTCATCATACGTAAAAAGACCTGATGGTGTTGGGTCTACACCGGGATAATTTCTTTCAAACCCTTCTTGGGTTATCCTATTTTCAGAATTTATAGCAGCATAACGCAAACCCGTTTCAAGCTTGGCTTTCTCACCAAAAGGTGATTCATAATCTACTTGAAGGCTTAAAAGCCCCGTTTCTTGACCCGTTGTGGTTAAAAAATCATTTACACCTGTAGTAGTGCCGTTATTGTCAAAAAAATCTGTCCGAATATCCTGTCCTTGGTAATAATCGTAAAAAGTATAATGGTTACTTAAAGAAATTTGACTCCCTTCCTTTTTAAAGGTATGTGTCCAATCTACATAGTAGGACACATTATTTATATGGCTATCTGAAGTGTTCACAGATCCAAAACTTGAGTCTAAATTATTATTGGCATCTATAATAAGCGTCTCAGAAGTATAATTTCTATGCATCGTTGGCGATAATGAATTAATGGTGGATACACTTATTTTGTTTCTATCATTGATTTCATAATCATAAAATGCACTTATATTGTGTTGTTTCCTCCATAGTTCCGATTGCTGTTCGGCTGTCCATATCTCATCCCTTTCCTCGGGTTCAAAGAAATTTGTTATATCTGTGTACTTGCTCAAATACTTGTCGTCCCTATAACTGTAGGTGATAGAAAAATCAGATTTCTTCCCTTTAAAAAAATGTTCTGTCCCTAAGGTATGCTTTGCATATACCCCTTGTGTATACTTGTTGTACATTGATCCATTATACCCTGCTATCAGGTTCTTTTTCATTTTAATGTTTATCAAAAGACCTCCTTCTGCACTATATTTTGCCGGAGGACTGGTAATAACCTCTATGGTTTCTACATTGCTTGCCGAACTACCTGACAATAGATTAATGATGTCCTCCTGCGGGATATTCACCAATTTATCATTGATCATAACACCTACGTTGGAACTTCCTTTAATTGAAAGTTGATTGTTGATGATAACCACACTTGGGGTGCGTTTAAGCACATCCCAAATATCACTATCAGAAAGTGCCGTGTTCTCTATGTTAAACACCAATCTATCTACCTTTTGTTCTAAACTTGGCTTTTTGTAACTAATCACTGCCTCATCTAGTTCTAGTTCTTTCTGATGAAGTTGCAATATTCCAATATCAAGGTCTTTTAATACAGATATCGTTATTGTTTCGGATGTGTTTTCCATATAACTGGCAAAAAGGAGATACTTGCCTTTTTCGATAGAATTGATTCTGAACTCCCCATTTTCATTGGTTGAGGTGCCTTTGATCAATACAGAATCTATATTCTTAAGGAGTATGTTTGCAAATACTAGCGGTTTCTGGTCGGCATCTAAAATTTTACCGGAAACACTTAAATCTTGCGCAAACAAGTTTGATGATAATAAATAAAGTGCAGTTAGTAATTTTAAATTACTCTTCATGAATTGATAGTAGGGGTATTCTAGTTAATATGCCGAGAAATATCTTACGTTTGTGAAGGTAACAAGTTTACAAAATATAAACGTATTAATAGATTATTCTTCATTTATTCTTTCTCTTTCAGCCTTTTCAATTTGTCTTTGGTTATCTTCCAATCTAAAATTTCCGAAATTATAGGTGAACCCTATTTTAATATTCTGGGTTTCACGTACCGACAAATAATTATTGTCCTGATTCAAATATTTTGTACTAAACCTTGGATTGTCCTTACCCAACATATCATTTGCCGTTACACTAAGGACCGCCCTTTTATTCCAAAACGATTTACGTAGGCCACAGGTTACATTGGTGGTTTCAGACCTAATATAGGAGCCTTGTATAAAACCCGATAGATAAACAAATCCAACCTCACCTTTAAAACTCCCGTCCTTGGATAGTGTGAGATAATTGGTCACATCAATATAAAAACCATCATAAGCATTTGTGCTAGCTACGTTATTACTTTCCAAGGCCAAAAATGTCTCGTCTTCATGAAAGATAGAGAAATAGCTATAGAGGTACCAGTTATTTGAAATTGACTTGCCATAATTAAAATCAAACCCATAACTAGTGCTGCTTAATGCATTTTGGGAAACTTCCCTTAATACCAAGTTGTTATTATCTTGAAAGGCTATGGAAGAGATGTAATTGCCATTATCCCTATAATACAGGTCAAAGAAAAATTCTTGTTTTAAGGTATAGTTTAAATTAAAATTATTGGTGAAATTAGGTACTAGATTTGGGTTTCCATCATAAAATATATTCTCACTATCATAGGTCCTAAAAGGGTTTAGGTCCTGATATCTAGGTCTATTTAATTTTCTAGAATAATCAAAGGAAAAGCTATGGTTTTCATTTACATTATGTAATAGATAAAAGGTTGGAAACACCTCTAGATAGTCCAAGTTGTTAATCGTTGACAATACTGCGGAATTACCGGTACTATTGGTCTGTTCCGCTCGTATACCTGTCTTTAAGCTCCATTTATCCCAATCTTTTGAAATACTGGCATACGCGGCATACACTTTCTCATCATATAAATAATTGTCGGATAAATTTGGGTCAAATATCATCCCATTGTTTTGTGTAAAATAATCTAACTTACTTTGAGAATCTATGATTGAGGCTTTTACCCCTGATTCTAAGCTAACCGTCCCTATGAGCTTTGAATAGTCAATCTGCGCGGTAAAAATCTTTATATCTTGGTTAGCCCCTGTAAAGAAATTAAACGATCGTAGAGATGTGCCGCCCTGATCAAAATAATTAGATCTAGCGTCTTGGGTCCTATTTAAATCAAATGAAGTATAGTGTGTGTTCACAGTTATAGAACCATCTTCCTTAAATCGGTGTTTAAAGGTAAGGTCTCCCGAAAGATTGTTTTTGGATTCATCTAAAAAGTTTGCTGTGGTAGAAATAGAATCTAAAACACCCTGTCCATTTTCCATATAGGTTTGTTGGAAATTATCATAGGTCCTATCTGGGGATATTTGCACATTTGAAGTGAAATTAAGTTCATTTCTTTCATCAAATTCAAAATCTAACACCAAGGCCATGTTGTGCGACCGAAATCTATATGTTTTGTCAAAATCTGTATCCCAGACAGAGAAAATATCGCCACTGTTATTAAGGAACCGCGTCGTGTTGCTTACGTCTAGATACTCTTTTCTTGGAGCAAAGGAATAATTTAGATTTAGATTCAATTTTTGGGTTTTATAAAAGTGGGAAGTGCCAAAAACATATTTTGGAAAAACACCTTGTGTGTAATCTGTATTGATATTTCCTTTGTACCCAAGCGATAAATTCTTGCTAGTTATAATGTTCAAGACCGCGCCCCCCTCCGCATCATACTTAGAGGGTGGATTACTTATTACCTCAACGGATTTAATGTTTTGGCCCTGGTAATTCTCTAACAAATCCCTAACCTCTGCAGAAGATAATTGAACCTTACGGTCATTGATATATACTACCGCTGGGTGGCCATTAATTGCAAGCTCATCCTGCATGGCTATAACCCCCGGTGTCTGTCTTAAAATGTCCCAAGAACTACTTTGTGATAACACCGTGTTTTCCACATTAAAGATCAAACGATCTACCTTGCGCTCTACCTGTGGCCTATTTGCCGTTACTACTACCTCATCCAGTTCTTCCACCTTCTGGGAAATAATCAGTGCCCCAATTTTTGTGTCCTTTAAAATATCCAAGGCCATACGATTTGATGATTGACCAATATAACTTGCCTGTAAGAAATAGAGGCCAGGGGTAATATCCTGAATAAGAAAAGCTCCTTCCTCATCTGCCGAGGAACCCATTACCAAAGAAGAGTCAACAATATCTAAAAGAAAAACGGATGCAAAAGGTATAACTTCATTTTTATCATCCCTTACCTCGCCACTGAGTACAAATTCTTGTGCGAGACCAACTTGGCAGGATAACAATAAAACCAATAAAAATAGTGGTGTGACCTTCACGTAATATTTGGGTTGTAAAATCAAATTTAACAAAATATTACGGTTTTTCTTTACAATAAATGTAATCCCTTGTAAAATTGAAGCCATTAATATTCACCTGAATTTTGAACGACCAAGTATTAATTGTCCTTTTAAATTAGATTATATTTGCAATTGCTTTTGAAGCCATGGTATATATTGGAATTTAAGGCATTACCATTTATCTGTTTGCTATGAAAAACATTAGAAATTTTTGCATAATTGCCCATATTGATCACGGTAAAAGTACTTTGGCCGATAGGTTGTTGGACTTTACAGGTTCTGTTACCGAACGCGAAAAAAAGGAGCAGTTACTAGATAGCATGGATTTGGAACGAGAGCGTGGTATCACCATAAAAAGTCACGCCATACAAATGGAATATACCTATAAAGGCGAGAAATACATTCTTAATCTTATTGATACGCCAGGACATGTGGATTTTTCCTATGAGGTTTCAAGGTCCATTGCCGCTTGTGAAGGTGCCCTTTTGGTGGTAGATGCTGCCCAAAGTATTCAGGCACAGACGATATCCAACCTTTATTTGGCCTTAGAAAACGACCTGGAGATTATACCCGTGTTGAACAAGGTAGACTTGCCAAGCGCAAACCCTGAAGAGGTAACCGATGATATCGTTGATCTATTGGGGTGTACGCCAGAGGAAGTAATACCTGCAAGTGCCAAAACAGGTATTGGTATTGGGGAAATTTTAAGTGCGATTATAGAGCGTATTCCTGCACCAACAGGTGTCCCAGATGAACCTTTACAGGCACTGGTTTTTGATTCTGTCTATAATCCATTTAGAGGTGTTGAAACTTATTTTAGAGTGGTAAACGGTTCTATAAAAAAAGGGCAAAAAATAAAGTTTGTTGCCACTGGTAAAAGCTATTTTGCCGATGAAGTTGGCACGTTAAAATTGGTACAGCATCCTAAAAACATTATTGAAACTGGTGATGTAGGGTATTTGATAACTGGCATAAAAGATGCTAGAGAGGTTAAAGTAGGTGATACTATTACCGATTCTGCTAACCCGACCAAAAACGCTATTGCAGGTTTTGAAGATGTAAAACCTATGGTTTTCGCTGGAATTTATCCTGTTGATACCGAAGATTTTGAAGAATTACGTTCTTCCATGGAAAAATTACAGCTTAATGATGCCTCTTTGGTTTTTGCTCCCGAAAGTAGTGCGGCCCTAGGTTTTGGTTTTAGATGTGGATTTTTGGGAATGTTACACATGGAAATTATCCAAGAGCGTTTAGAACGGGAATTTGATATGACCGTAATAACCACTGTACCCAACGTTAGTTACCATGCCTATACCAGAAAGGACCCTGATACCCCTTTAATAGTTAATAACCCAAGTGATCTTCCCGATCCTTCTACTGTTGATAGAGTGGAAGAGCCGTATATTAAGGCAACGATTATTACAAAATCTGATTATGTAGGAAATGTTATGTCCCTCTGCATAGAAAAACGTGGTCAAATTACGAATCAGACGTATTTAACCACTGAACGTGTAGAACTTAATTTTGATATGCCTTTGGCAGAAATTGTTTTTGATTTCTATGACCGACTAAAAACAGTGTCTAAAGGCTATGCATCTTTTGATTATGCCCCAATAGGCATGCGAACCTCAAAATTAGTGCGTGTAGATATTTTGTTGAATGCACAACCTGTAGATGCGCTTTCTGCATTAATACATGCTGACAATGCCGCCAATATAGGCAAAAAGATGTGCGAAAAACTTAAAGAGCTTATCCCTAGACAACAATTTGATATTCCAATTCAGGCAGCCATAGGTTCCAAAATTATTTCTAGGGAAACCATTAAGGCCCTTAGAAAAGATGTTACGGCAAAATGTTATGGTGGTGATATTTCACGAAAAAGAAAGCTATTGGAAAAGCAGAAGAAAGGTAAAAAGCGTATGCGCCAAGTAGGTAATGTTGAGATACCACAACAGGCATTTATGGCCGTACTTAAACTTAACGACTAATTTTTTACTCCGTTTTTCCGTTATTGTCAACAGGGAACTTTTTACCTAGATACGCTAGTTTATAGCCTTCTTTGATATCTGTGAACTCCTTACTAAATGCCGGTATAATGGTAATATTATTGTCTGGTGCTTTTAAAAATAAAGGGATGATATCCTCGTCTGCCTTGGTAATCTCAATCAACCCTTCATAGTGTTCGGTATCCTTTAAATCAATTTCATGGATAAATGGATTCTTTCTCGCAGCTTCAGTTAACTTGATAAAGTCATCTGTGTGGGAAAAAAGCCCTTCTTTTGGGTTGTTCTCAGGATCGTTCATTTCTTCGGCGTCAACCAACCTAAAAGAGCCATTTTCGCCAAATTGCTTTTCAAACTTGGTAATGGCATATTTGTTAATTTCTGAGTTACCTGTCAAAGCCATTAAGTAGCCAATATCATTTAGCTCTATATTATCCGTCAGTGAATCTGAATATATATTGGCAGAAAAAGCCTCCAACCCTAATTTTTTAGCCTTGTCAATATTGGTCTGGTTATTGTCTATTAAAACAACATGCCTATTGTTTTTGTGCATATATTCCCCAATTAGCCTAGAGACTTTAGAGGCTCCAAGAATTAAAATCCCTTCAGACTTTTTAAGGAATACGCCTACCATCTTGGCAAATAACCTTGCAGTGGTAGCGTTCAACAGTACCGTTCCCAATACTATCATAAATACCAGTGGCGTAATATACTCTGCGCCCGGCTCTCCCTTTAAAATTAATTTAGACCCAAATAAAGATGCTATACCCGCAGCCACAATTCCCCTTGGTCCAACCCAACTTACAAATAGTTTCTCATTAAACTTTAAATTGGAGCCCATAGCACTTAAAAAAACACCCAAAGGCCTTATGACGAATACTATACAAGCAAATAGCCCTGCTGTTTTCCAGTTATAGATTAAGGCTAAGTCTTGCACATCTATATTGGCTGCAAGTAGAATGAATAAGATAGATATCAATAAAACACTTAAAGATTCCTTGAAATACAAAAGTTCCTTAATGTTTGGCAAGTCCATGTTACCCAATACCATGCCCATAACCACTACGGCCAATAGCCCAGATTCGTGTGCAAAAACATCAGACTCCACAAATACAAGTAACACGACAGACAAGGAAACCACATTAAGTAAATAATGCGGTATAAAATTTTTCTTTATGGCAAAGGCCAAGGCATGGGCAAACGTAAATCCAAATGTAAATCCAAACAAAAGAATCTTGCCAAATTCTACTAATGCAGTTTTCGTATATGCTTGGCCTTCGCCAACACTGATAAACTCAAAGACCAAAACCGCTGCAAGGGCACCAATAGGATCTATTAGTATTCCCTCCCACTTTAAAACGGCAGAGATATCCTTTTTAAGGGGAATGTTCCTTAATATTGGTGTAATTACCGTTGGCCCTGTAACGATAATAAGTGCTGAGAACAAAAAGGATACTTGCCAGGTTAGTTCAAAAATAAAATGTGCCGCAACCGCACCAGCAAAAAAAGTAACCACGCTTCCTAGGGTGATAAGTTTTGTTATAACTGGTCCAACATTTATGATTTCCGCTCTTTTTAAGGTCAACCCTCCTTCAAACAGAATAATACTAATGGCTAGTGAAACAAAATAATAAAGCCCTTCGCCGGGAAACAACCCTTTTTCCCCATTCCATATCGGTTCTATCAGCTTTGAGCCATCCTCTGTATAAAGTGTAGAAAATGGGCCAACCAACAAGCCAATAAGAATCAAGGGTAAAATAGCAGGCAACTTTAAGCGCCAAGCCACCCATTGTGCTATTATTCCCAAAATAATGATACCTGCCAGTTCTAACATTCCTATATGTTTTGGGTAAAAATAAGTATTTAACCAAACTTTATATCGTTTGACCTAAAATCAAATCAATGATCTTTCATCGTAAGCCTTAAAACGGAACAGGCAGATTTCTCTGTATATTTATCCTTACCCGTACCAAATAAAACACTAAGCCAATTATCCTTTTGAGGTGTGCCTAAAATCAATAAATCATAGCCAGCAGAAATATTGGAAATTGCCCCTATTGAATCATTGTCTCTTTTAATCATAACCGAACTATCAGTATGTACTTTTTGCAGTAACTTCAATGAATTATCTCGCATGGCATACTCATCTTCCTCGTTCATATTTTCTGAAACTACATGAAGTAAGGTTAGTGATGCATTATAAAAAGTACAAATTCTATCGGCTACAGCAATAAAGTTCTTATCCTTTCGGCCAGGCCTAAGCGCTAGAAGCACTTTACTTATATGCCGCACCCCAACATCTTTAAATAGCGCGAAGTCAGAATTGATATTGGTCAATAACCAACCTATTGGGTTACTTACCAAAATACCATTATGCGCTCTACCATTCCAGCCCATTACTAACCAATCGCAATGTGTCTGGTTACTCAGTTCATGAATGGTGTCGGATATTTCATGGGTAACTGCGGCTTCAAAATCTATGATAATGTTTTTTGATTTTGCCAATTGGGAAATTCGCCGCTCTAAAGAAGCTATTGTAGGACTTTCCCCTACCATAGCATCCAAAAACGTTTGATTTGGTACTTCGGTAATATTTACGGCCTGTATCTTATCCCTTTTATTAAGTGCTGCAGCTATTTCTACCAGCATTTCGGGCGAGGTCTCATTGCCAAGCAATGGCACTACCACCCCCGCATCTGAAGCTAATTTACCGTCTAGATTCTGTAAAACCTCCGATTGATTATTTCTGTAGGTTATCTGGCCTTTTCCCTTTCTTTTATAAAAAAGGTATAATGCTGGTCTATGACCATATTTTCTTAAAATACCAGTTCTGGTAGCGTTTTTCCCAAAATAAAAATAAATTAAAAAACCTATTGCAAGAATTACAACTATGGCTGTTAAAGGTCCTAATCCCAATACTATTAATAATGTGATGCCGCTTCCAATTCCAAATAATTGAACAAAAGGATATAAAGGCGATTTATAAGGTGGTGCGTACCATTGTGCCGAAGTCTCCCTCAACACAATAACGCAAGCATTTACCAAAATAAACATCATTACCATAAAGGCACTGGCCAATTTTGCAATCTTTTCTACATCTAAAAACAAAATGACCAGGGCCATAACAAAACACGTCATGGCAATGGTTACCACTGGGGTTAAATATTTTGAGTGTATTCTTGACATAAAATCTGGCAACAATTTATCCCTTGCCATAGCAAAAGGAAATCTAGAAGCTGCCAATACGCCGGAATTAGCCATAGAAATTAATGTGATTATCCCCACGATTGCCGCTATATAACCAATAACACTCCCGCCCAATAGATTGGCAATAGTGTAAATTGGTTTAATGTCTGTTTTTAATTCTTCTAACGGTAGGTTCCCTACCAACACAAAAGCCACAACCACGTAAATTGTGGTCATTATAAAGAGTGATAAAATCATAGCCCTGGGCAGGTTTACGCTTGGGTTCTTGATTTCGCCGGCAATAGCTGCGACCTTGGTTACACCAGCATAAGAAATATATACGAATGCTACAGTAGTAAACAAACCCATATTACCATTAAGTAAAAAAGGATCTAAAAGTTCAGAGGACGTTCTAGGGAGTCCGAAAATCAAAATTAAGGCAAGACTTAACAGGCTTATCGAAACAATTACAATTTGAACCTTTCCTACTTTTTTTACTCCTAAAATATTCAAAAACAATATCAACACTAAGAAAATAAGGGCTACGTATTTAGTAAGACCTGCTTCTATATTAATTAGAATAGTCAGGTATGCACCAAAACCGACTAGGGCAAAAGCACTTTTAAGCAACAATGATAACCAAAGACCTATACCCGCAATAGTACCAAAAAGAGGGCCGAAGGCCCGCTCGATATACACATAGGTTCCCCCAGAGGATGGCATTGCCGTTGCTAACTCTGACTTTGATAAAGCAGCTGGCAAAATACATATTGCAGCTAACAGATAGGCTAGCCAAACAGAAGATCCTGTTTTTGCTGCGGCTATGCCGGGAAGTACAAATATTCCACTGCCCAACATTCCTCCGATACTAATTGCGACAACTGAAGTTAGTGATAAGCTACGTTCTAATTTTTTCAATTCAATTTGAAGTTAGCGCTAAAAATAGGCTTTTTAATAGCATACCAAAATGATGATATATTCTTAATAAACCAAGGTTTTCAGTAGGTTTTATTTCGTTATCCCTGTAGAAAACAAACTAGAAGAGTTAGACTAGCTTGACATGGAAAAAAATTCTATCGTATTGTCAGATAATTTTATTAGACCCAAAATTGAATAGTCCAGATATAGGTTTCCCATTCATCCAAAGTTTATGGAAAGGTTTTATTTAAATTATAAGGACTGGACTAAAATGAAAAGTTTTCTACCATCGAATCGATGGTTTTTCTTGAAAGTTATACATGTAACCGTAGAACCTTGTGATGTTTGAATGTTATAGTTTTTATTGTGAACGCTCTCTGTGTTTTGGAAATCAGTTTATGGTGCTTAACAAGAAAAAATTGTAAACATTTACTGACAATTTTTAGTAAAAACCCATCTTAACTAAGCAAACTTTTTTACTTTTATGACTATTCTATATAGAATTCAGATTTGGTATAAGTTAGACTTGGCGATTCTTCATAGTTTCTTTTTTTTTAAAAAAGTCAATTATGCCCCAAAAATTGATTTTTAAATAGTCGTCTACACTAATATTTAATCTGCCTTTTTTACTCTAAAGAAATATTCCCTAATAAGCCCAAATTAAATGCCGTGTGCAAATACATGATAAAAAATGATTAAACTTTTTAAAAATGTATTATTTAAAATACCCGTATTAACAGGGTTTTTTATATTTCTCCTCATTTTATTGATTACCCAATTCTTTACCTACCAGCGCTATTTGTTATTTAAAAGTATTGGCCAAGAAGAAATTAGGCGGCATGCCTATGGGGTAGAAAAAGAACTGCAAAGCGTTCTTAACCAGGGTTTTAACACAACACAAACATTAGCGTTTATTGTTGAGAATTATGGCATTCCTAAAAATTTTGATAGCATTGCCCTCCTTCTATTAAAAACCAACAATAAGATTAACGCCTTGGAACTAGTTAATAAACAAGGCATCATCACACACGTGTATCCACTAGAGGGAAATGAAGTAATCGGTTTTAATATTCTAAAAGATTCTATTGGAAAAGACGGTGCTTTAGAAACTATTGAGCGTAAAAACTATTTTATGACTGGTCCCATTAGGCTAAAGCAAGGTGGCTCTGGATTTGTAAGCAGAACACCTATATTTAACAGAAATGAATTTATTGGCTTTACTGCTGCTGTTATTGACCTTCCCACATTATTAAGTGCCATACCAGAAGACTCTTTAGGAAAAGGTCGGTTTTCATACCAATTATCAAAAGTAAACCCTGACTATTCCGAAGAAGTATTTTTCTCTTCTGGAGATATTGCTATTGATAAAGCATTTAACATTCCCATTACCACCCGTAAAGGCGAGTGGAAACTATATGTAATTTCAAACAGTAGTTCAATCTTATCTACCATATTTATATTCGGAATTGTTGGTTTTGCACTCTCAATTCTTGCGGGAACATACGTTACTTTCCTTTTAAGACAACCCTTGAAACTTAAAAAACTAGTTGATGAGAAGACATCGCTCTTGAATCTAAGTAGAAGAAAATATAAAACCCTTATAGAGCAAGCATCTGATGGTATTTTTATAACAGATCTAAAGGGTAATATCATAGATGTTAACCTCGTTGGCTTAGATATGTTTGGATACGATAAAGAGGAGTTGCTACAAAAAAATTTAACAGATCTTTCTACGCCTTACGAATTAGCAAAGAACACCATAAAATTTACTGAAATTGTAAAAGGCAACACCGTATTAAATGAAAGTAAAATGTTCCGAAAAGATGGTTCCGCATTTTTTGGTGAGATTAAGGCCAAAATGCTTCCAAACAAAACCATACAGGGTATCGTACGGGATTCTACAGAACGAAAAAAACTTGAGTTACTCGCTCAAAACAACCTTCAGAAATTTAGCAAGGCCTTTAATAACAATACAGTAGGAATGGCGATTCTAGACCTACAACAAAGGTTTGTAGATGCCAATACCTATTTTTTAAATTTAATTGGTTGGTCGCTTGATGAAATAAAAGGCAAGTCTATTAATGAGTTGGACTTAATAACTGAAGCGGGCGTCGAAAAAAGGGACAAGGCAATTGTAGCCCTAGAATTATATGGCAAAATAGAAACCATGGATATTGTTTTTAAAACCAAAAGTGGTAACCTATTACATTTGTTGACATCTGCCGAAACGTATGATTTTAATAACCAAAAATATATTCTATCCACTTTTATAGACCGAACGGAGGCTAAAAAAGCAGAAAAAATAATAATTGAGAGCGAAGAAAAATATAGGTTGCTTGTACAAAATGCCTCTGACGGCATTATTCTAATGGATCCCAACGCAAATTTTATAGACGTAAACATAAAAATCTGCAACATGCTTGGTTATTCAAGTAAAGAATTATTAAACATGAATGTTGCAGATGTAATTGATCCAGAAAATTTAAAATCCGTTCCGCTTAAATTTGCCGAATTAAATGCAGGCAAAACAATTCGCACAAGAAGGGTACTTGTAAAAAAAGACAAGACTAAGGTTGTGGTAAATGCCAATGTAAAAATGTTGCCCAATAAAACTTTACAAGGGATATTTCGAGATGTCACCGAAAAGGAAAAAGCATTGGAACAAATTGCCAAAAGCGAAAAAAAATATAGGGAATTAACAGAACGGATTTCTGACGCCTTTGTTGCCTTTGACAAAGATTGGACATTTATATATATAAACGCAATGGCGGCGAAGATAATTGCTAGAGAACCAAAAGAGTTAATTGGCAAAAACCTTTGGGCTGAATTTCCTGAGTTTGCAAATAGTAAAGCCTATCCAATATTTGTTGATGCCCTTGAAAATCAGAAATACACCTACTTTGAACAATATCATGATGAATTTGATTCTTGGATAGCTAATCACCTTTATCCTTCAAAAGAAGGGACAACCATATATTTTAAAAATATTACAAAACAGAAACTGGCAGACCAAGAAAACCAAAAGTTGATTTCAATAATTGAGAACAGTCAAGGATTTATTGGGTTGGCCAATTTAAATGGTAAGCCCCTGTATTTAAATGAAGCAGGCAGAAAGTTAGTAGGTATACCCTCTCATGTGAATATTAATGATTTTTCAATTTTAAATATTTTCCAAGAGGATTATAAAGAAGTCATAAAGGAAGAATATATACCCCAGATTGTTAAAAAAGGTTCATGGCACGGGGAGACCTACCTTAAAAACATTCAATCAGATGAACTGGTGCCAATGGAATTTTCTGCCTTTTTAATTAATGACAATACCACCCATGAGCCTATAGGAATAGGTGCAGTGGCATTTGACCTTACCGAAAGAAAAGAGGCGGAAAAAGAAATTGTATCGTTACAGAATAAAATGAATGCAGCCATACGTATCGGTAAGATTGGATATTGGAATTGGCATGTGGAATCAGGAAACATTGAATGGTCTGATCGCATGTATGAAATATATGATGTTCCTTTAGGCACACCAATTACTGTTGCTTTTACAGAAAAATTGGTTCACCCAGACGATTGGGTTAGGCATAATGAAATATTGGCACAAAAAATTTCCTCAAAAGATATTAGTCCATTCACCTATAGAATAGCGCACAAAAATCTGTCTTGTAAACATGTCCTTGTTCAAATGGAAGTTGTTGAAGACGAAAACAATAAGCCTGTTTGGTACCAAGGAACCGCTGTAGACATCACCCTCACAAAAGAAGCAGAAGAAAGGTTGGAAACACAGAATCTTGAGCTTAAAAAAACCAATTCTGTGTTAGATAGCTTTGTTTATAGTGCCTCCCATGAACTAAGGGCGCCGTTAACATCTGTTCTTGGCTTGGTAAACATAATGGTGTTAGATGAAAAGGAACCAGAGCGATTGCTTCAACTGCGGATGATGGAAAGTTCTATTATGAGATTGGACGATTTCATAAAGGATATAATTGAGTATTCAAAAAATAGACATTTGGAAGTTCAATTAGAAAAAATAAATTTTCGTACCTTAATTGACGATGCATTCAATAGTCTTTGGTACCTCGAAAACACCAAGAAAATAAAATTGGTATGTAATATTGAGAACGACACACCCTTTATATCTGATAAAAAGAGGATAGCTGTGGTTTTGAACAATTTTATTTCAAACGCAATAAAATATCATGATTTAGCTAAAAAACAACCTTCTATTTGGATACATATAAAAACCACTAAAAAGAATGCAACTATAGAAATACGTGACAATGGACTAGGTATTGCAAAAGAACATTTGGACAAAATTTTTAATATGTTTTATAGGATATCTTCTAAAGTTATGGGTTCTGGCATTGGATTGTATATTGTTAGTGAAATATTAGAAAAGTTAAATGGCAACATAGAGGTAGATTCAATCCTAAAAAAAGGAACCTCCTTTGTGATTACATTACCCAATAAATCTTTAAAACAAAAAAATGGCCCAGAAGAAAATTCTATTGATAGATGATTCTGAAATAGATAATTTTATTAATAAAGCTGTCCTTTCAAAATCTGATTTTATCTCTGAAATATTTGTTAGGTCCTCAGGTAAAGAGGCCTTGGAATTTTTAAAAGAATTAGTGGATATTCCCGACTCCTTCCCTGATTTTATATTTTTAGATATTAGAATGCCTATTATGGATGGGTTTCAATTTATGGAAGAGTATTCTAAATTACCCCTTGAGGTTAAAAACAGGTGCAAAGTATATATCCTAAGTTCATCTATTGATCCACTTGATATAGAAAGAGCTAAAAATTGTGTTGATGTAGAGAATCATTTGACCAAACCTTTAGCCCATCACTCTATTAATGTGCTAATAAATAATGCCTAACCAAATCACATCTTCGGTTTTTGAAAACAAGGGCCTTTATCTGATTTGCGTTAAAAACTCTTAAATACTAGTTGTTCCCATGCATTTTTAACTATTTTCGGAATTATATATTTCATAATTTTAAATGAATCTATTCCCCATAGAGACAGGAAATTTTAAATTGGACGGCGGTGCCATGTTCGGTGTTGTTCCTAAAACTATCTGGCAAAGGACAAATCCCGCAGACCATAATAATCTAATAGATGTCGCTGCAAGAAGCTTATTGATTGAAGATGGAAATAAACTTATTTTAATAGATACAGGGCTAGGAACCAAGCAATCAGACAAGTTTTTTGGTTATTATCATCGTTGGGGTAATTTTACTTTAGATAATTCTCTTGCACAACTTGGTTTTCATAAAGATGATATCACCGATGTTTTTATGACCCATCTGCATTTTGACCATTGTGGAGGGTGTGTCCAATGGAATAAGGATAGAACTGGTTATGAAACAGCATATAAAAATGCTGTTTACTGGACCAATAAAAACCATTGGCAGTGGGCAACCAAACCGAACGCCAGGGAAAAAGCTTCTTTCTTAAAAGAAAATCTGTTGCCCATGGAAGAAAGTGGTCAATTAAAATTTATCTCTTCAGGGCAAATTCAAAACGATTCAATTATTGCTAGTCCTGAATTTCGTTTTGATATCCGATTTGTAAATGGCCATACTGAAAAACAAATGTTGCCCCAGATAAGATATAAAGGAAAGACATTGGTTTTTATGGCCGATTTAATACCGACCGTGGGACATATTCCCCTGCCGTATATTATGGGATATGACACAAGGCCCCTCCTTACTTTAGTGGAAAAAGAATTTTTTTTAAATGATGCTGTTGAAAACGATTATTATCTTTTCTTTGAGCACGATGCGCACAATCAGATTTGTACTTTAAAACAAACAGAAAAAGGCATTCGCTTAAATCAAATTTTCACATTTAATGAACTTTTTAATTAAGCTGTCATTTTTTCAAGCGGCAAAATCAATATAAATTATTATAACAAAAACAATTTAAGACGTACATGACAAGTAATATTTCAAAATTAGTATTAACTATTTCCTTTACAGCCTTAATCGGTTGTGGAAGCACAGGTGGTTTAATCCTAACTCCAGTCGAAAACATAGATACTGTGCCGTTAAAAGTGGCAGAGCTTACAGAAACGGAAAAGAAAAATTGGGGGCATTTAGATTTAGCAACGGATACCATACCGGGAATGAGTGTTGACAAAGCTTATTCTGAAATAATTAAAAATAAAAAGGGCAGTAAGGTTATTGTTGCGGTTTTAGATTCTGGTATAGATTTAGGCCATGAGGATTTGGATGATGTACTATGGACCAATACGAGGGAAAAACCAGGTAACAACAAAGATGATGACGGCAATGGCTTCATAGATGATATACATGGTTATAACTTTTTGGGTGAGTCTTACAACGAGCAGCTAGAATATGTTAGAATGTTGCGTTTAAATATTGGAGATCAAGCAACCTTGACCAAGGCAAAGACAGAATTGGAAAAAGGGTATAATGAAGCTTTGCAAAACAAACAGCAGTATGAGCAAATTTTACAGGCAGTAAAAGGTGCGGATGCAGAGGTTAGACAGCATTTGGGAAAAGAAACATATACAAAGCAAGATCTTGCGGGTATCGAGGCTACTACAGAAACTATGCAACGTAATGTGGCCATTCTTACGCAAATGTTATCCATTAAAGATAGCATTCCAGAAATTTTAAAGGAACTGGGGTTGGGGATAGCACATTTTACAGATCAAGTAAACTATAATCTTAACAAAGATTTTAATGGAAGAGAAATCGTTGGCGATGACCCTTACGATTTAAGCGATATCAATTATGGCAATGGCAACCCAAATAATAGGGTAGAGGATGAAAGTCACGGCACCCATGTGGCCGGCATAATAGCGGCTGAGCGAAACAATGGCATAGGTGCCAACGGCGTAGCCAATAATGTCGCTATTATGAGCATAAGGGCCGTTCCAAACGGCGATGAGTATGACAAAGATATTGCGCGTGGAATTCGCTACGCTGTAGATAATGGCGCCAGGGTCATTAATGGTAGTTTTGGCAAGGCTTATTCCCCAAAAGCACAGTGGGTATATGATGCTATAAAATATGCCGCGGAAAATAATGTGCTTTTTGTTCATGCAGCGGGTAACGATGGCGCAAATTTGGACGATCCCTCAAATCCTAATTACCCCAATGACCAAATAGACAATGGAATAGAGTTTTCCGATAATGTTATTACGGTTGGTGCATTAGATCCAAACTACGGGTCTGAATTGGTTGCGTCATATTCTAACTACGGAAAAATAAACGTTGATATTTTTGCTCCTGGAACAGACATTTATTCTACATATCCAAACGACACTTATGAGTATTCCCCGGGAACCTCAATGGCCTCTCCTGCCGTGGCGGGTTTAGCTGCACTTTTATTTTCACAATACCCTAATTTAACAGCGTCACAAGTAAAGAAAATAATCCTTGCTTCTGGGTTGCCAATAAAGACCAAAGTGATTTTAGGCGGAGACCCATCCAATAGTGCCTCTTTGTCCGAAATATCAACATCCGGTAAAATAGCAAATGCCTATAATGCATTAATTATGGCTAATAAAGTAAGTAAAGGTCAACTACAACTATAATAGAAAGAAAAAGATGAATTTAGTACGATTATACCTATCAATGGTCCTGGTTTTTAGTCTTGTAGCTAAAGGCATAGCGCAAAACCAAACAAATTACTGGCAACAACATGTTAATTATACTATGGATGTAACCATGGATGTAACTAATTTCCAATATGATGGCACGCAAAAATTGGTATATACCAACAACTCACCTGATGTGTTACATAGGGTTTACTACCACCTATACTTTAATGCCTTTCAACCAGGGAGTGAAATGGATATACGCCTTCAGACTATTCAAGACCCGGACAAGAGAATGATTACTCAGGATGAAAAAAGCCGAATTGCTGTTCTTAAAGAAAATGAAACAGGGTTTCTACATACAACATCTTTAACCCAAGATGGGCAAAAAGTTGATTTTAATGAAGAGGGAACTGTACTTGTAGTTACTCTGGCAAAACCGATTCTGCCTGGTGAAAAAACTGTCTTTCAAATGTCTTTTAACGGTCAAGTGCCTTTACAAATTAGACGTTCTGGCAGAAATAGCTCAGAAGGTGTGGCTCTTTCTATGAGCCAGTGGTATCCAAAACTGGCAGAATATGACTTTGAAGGTTGGCATGCAGACCCGTATATAGCACGTGAATTTCATGGTGTTTGGGGAGATTTTGATGTGAAACTTACCTTGGATAAGGAATACACTGTAGGTGGTACGGGTTATCTTCAAAACCCTCAAGAAATAGGCCACGGTTATGAGGCGCCTGGCACGAAAGTAAAAAAGCAAAAAGGTAAAACCTTAACATGGCACTTTAAGGCGCCTATGGTTCATGACTTTATGTGGGCAGCAGACCCTGAATATCTGCATGACACCTTGCAAGTAGAGAATGGGCCAATGTTGCACTTTTTTTATAAAAACAATCCAGATATAATAGACAACTGGAAAAAATTACAGCCAAAAACCGCTGAGGCCATGCAATTTTTTAATAAAAATATAGGGCCATATCCGTATGAACAATACTCAGTGATACAAGGAGGTGATGGCGGCATGGAGTATGCCATGTCTACCTTAATAACCGGGGAAAGAAAGTTTGGAAGTCTTGTCGGAGTAATGGCACATGAAATGGCGCATTCTTGGTTTCAACACCTCTTGGCAACAAATGAAGCAAAACATGAATGGATGGATGAAGGGTTTACTTCATTCATTTCTACTTTATGTATGAATGAAATCATGGACCAAAAGAAAGACAACCCTTTTGAAAATTCTTATAAAGGATATTACAATTTGGCCTTGTCTGGAAAGGAACAACCGCAATCTACCTATGCAGATCGTTACGGCCTAAACTTTGCGTATGGCATATCTGCCTACAGCAAGGGTTCTGTATTCTTATCTCAGCTTGGCTACATTATTGGTCAAGATAAACTAATGGAAACCTTGAGAAGGTATTATTCCGATTTTAAATTTAAACATCCTGTTCCAAACGATATAAAACGAACTGCCGAAAAAGTATCTGGTATGGAACTAGATTGGTATTTGACAGATTGGACCCAGACTACCAATACGATAGATTATGGCATAAAATCGGTAGAGGAAAATGAAGGACAAACCAAGATTACTTTAGAACGTATTGGCTTAATGCCCATGCCATTGGATATTTTGGTTGTTTATAATGATGGTAGCCAAGAAACTTTTTATGTGCCATTGCAAATGATGCGTGGTGAAAAGGAAAATCCATACCCTGCTCTTGATCGTGCCGTTTTAACTGATTGGGCATGGGCCTATCCATCTTATGAATTTACCTTAAACAAAGCCGTTTCTAGTATTAAGGCTATTTTGATAGATCCATCACAACTTATGGCAGATGTAAATGCGGAAAACAATATTTGGCAGGAACAATAGCCATCCTTAAAACAAACATGGGAGATTCAACTCTTAAAGACGGTGCTTCTTTCGGGAAAAAGGAAAAGCTAAAAAGCCAAACACAGATAAGTAAATTGTTTGCAAAAGGGAACAGTATATCGGTATATCCGTTAAAATTGATATACCTAAAAAATGACGACCAGGAGGTTAAAATTAAAACGGCCGTTGCCGTGGCTAAAAAGAATTTTAAAAGTGCCGTTAAAAGAAATAGGATAAAAAGGCTCCTCCGTGAAACATATAGGCTTAACAAAGCCCTGGTTTTTAACAATACACAAGGAAAGTTTACGTTTCTATTTTTATACCTTGGTAAAGAAATGCCCACTTTTGAAAATCTAGCGTCCAAAATGCCGCTTCTTTTAAGGAAATTTAATGCCCAGATCCATGAAAAAAACAATACGCAATAAAGTTCTTATACCGCTACTGGCAATTACCTTTCTTGTTGTTGGGAGCAGTTTTAAAAGCGACTTTTTTGAAATAGCGAAACAAATAGAGATTTTCACTACGTTATTCAAGGAGCTGAACATGAATTACGTAGATGAGACCAATCCGGCAGAATTAATGGATACCGCCATTAAAAATATGTTGGAGGACCTTGATCCCTATACCAAGTTTTTAAATGAACAGGATGTAGAATCTTACCGTATAAACAATGCAGGTGAATATTCAGGTATAGGGGCGCTTGTAAGAACCTATAAGGACCGATTGCTAATTGTAGAGCCCCATGAGGGTTATCCGGCAGATAAGGCGGGCTTAAAAGCAGGCGACCAAATCATACAAATTGGCGATATTAAAGTTGCTGATTTTGATGATAACGCCAGTGAACTTTTAAAAGGTGCAAATGGGACTTCAGTATCTATTATCTACAAAAGGCAAGGTAAAATTAGCAGCACAACCATCACTAGAGAGGGTATAGAGGTAGATGCCGTTCCTTTTTATAGTATGATAGATGACAACACTGGGTATATTGTTCTCTCTAAATTTAATGCAAAAGCCTCTTCCCAAACCAAATCTGCTTTATTGGATCTAAAAGGTAAGGGTGCAGAAAAAATCGTACTCGATCTTCGTGATAATCCAGGAGGTTTATTATCCGAAGCCATTAATGTTACCAACTTATTTGTGCCAAAAGGCGAGTTGATCGTAACCACAAAATCCAAAGTAAAAAAGTTTAACCGGGAATATAGAACAAATAATACGGCAGTTGACGCAGATATTCCTTTAGTTATTTTGGTTAATGGCAGTAGTGCATCGGCAAGTGAAATTGTTTCAGGAAGTCTTCAAGATTTGGATAGGGCCGTAATAATGGGGGCTAGAAGTTTTGGCAAGGGTTTGGTTCAAAGACCTTTGAAACTTACGTATGGTACACAATTAAAAGTAACCATTTCCAGATACTATACATCCTCTGGTCGTTGTATTCAAGCACTCGATTACTGGAACAGGGATGATAACGGGAATGCCGTTAGAAATACCCAATTCAATGATTTTACCACAAGAAACGGCAGAAAGGTTCAAGATGGTGGTGGTGTATTGCCTGATATTGAAATTGCAACCGTAAAAACAAATGACCTTACTATGGCCTTGCTTCAAAATAATGTAATCTTTGATTATGCCACAGATTATTTTTACTCCAACAACCTTAAAGATGTGGGTGAATTTAAATTTTCCAATACAGATTTTAATAGCTTTAAGTCCTTTGTTAGGGCAAGTGATTTTTCGTTTGAAACTAAAGCAGAAAAAGAAATCAAAAAAGCATTGTCTGGCGATGAAAACGATTTCTTGGGCAGCGAAGTCAGGGATAGTTACAAAATCTTACTTGCCAACATAGAAAAAGGCAAAATAAACGCCTTGGACAAATATCAAGATGAAGTGCAGAAAAATCTGGAAGATGAAATTGTTAAACGATATTTCTACCGCAACGGATTATACAAATATTACTTAAGCAATGACGAGGCTATTTTAGCCGCTACAGAATTGTTGGGTAACCAATCTAAGTATGGTGCCCTTTTGGGTAATCGTTAATTATAGATACAACTTTTAGGGTCAGATGCCACAAAATAAGACTTATAGTTTTTGGCATTGGGATTCATACATCCCTTTAAGTTTTTAATTTTCACATCCCTAAAATCTATGGGTTGACCTTCACTTTGTAAAGCAATATAGCCTTCTTTTAATGGCGTTCCGGCTTTAAAAATAGCCGTGTCAAATCCGTTAACAACACCCCCTCCCATTTGAGGTTTAGTATATGTAAGCACTTCCTTTCCATTAATGATGTGGGTAATTACGGAATCTCCCAAGACAATCAGTTCTGCCTTTACCCATTGGTCGCCAAAATAGGTATCTGAATTGGAATTGATACAGTGCCTTGGGTCTATTTTGCCTTCAAATTGCACATCGGTCCCAGGGGAACACATGTTTCCTGTAGGGCGTTCGGTGCCTTCTTCTATACCCGCTAAAAATTGCATTTCTACCGATATAGGCCAATCTTGTTCTTTTAGAATAGTTCTGGGGTCCTGTGAGTGAAACATAACCCCGCTATTTTTTAAAGTATAATCAGGTGCGCCTGGGTGAAGTTCTCCCACAAATCGATATTCCATTGATAAATGAAAATAGGAATAGGGCACATCGTAATATAAGTGTCCGAAGCGATTGTTGAAATCACCTTCATATCGATCATACCTAACCTTTATGATGCCGTCTTCTACCCTAAAGGTATCCCCATGATTATCGTTAACATCATAATGGTGAATTTTGGTTGTCCATCCTCTCAAATCCTTTCCATTGAACATTTCTGTCCATTCTGTATTCGGCTTGTTTTGTTGGGCCCATCCGCATGAAAATACAAATGCAAATAATAAAATTGCGAATAAATTAGAGGTAGTCTTTGGCATGTGCTATTTGTTTAAATCTAAATATACTTATAAATCCTTACTTACAAAGGGTCTGATTTGGGGGCTTATAAGGCACATAAGTGGGTGTTTGGTGAAAAAGCCTTGCGTATTACCGCCACCAATATAGAAATATGTCTTGCCAATGAGGCTTATAAAAAGCACATTATTAAGTGTTTAACTAAAAAACCCATGTCTTTTCATTCGCTTTAACCATACGAACCCATTAATAAATCCAAAAAGCGAGCATTACAACTTGGGTTTAGAAAATGGATTTATAATGGGCAGAGAAGACTTAACGGTTCAATTGTAAGCAACGTGAAACATTCCAAGTAAGAGCATCATAGAATTCTTTTAGGCTTAAAAATTTTATTTACATTTAATAATGATTTTGAAACACCACTGTAGTTTTTTTTTATGCCTAGTTATTTTTGGAGTATTCGTTAGTTGTTCAGACACGAAAAAAATGGACACCTCTAAAAATGAATATACTACATGGTCTTCCTATTTAGGCGACCCAGGCCGAAGTCATTTTTCAACATTATCTGAAATCACCCAAGAAAATGTAAGCCAGCTTAAAGTTGCTTGGGCTTATGAGGCACAAGACTGGGGGCAAATGCAAATGAACCCCATTATAATAGATTCTATACTGTATGGCGTTACCGCAGCACTACGTGTAATCGCTTTAAATGCGAGTACAGGTGAGGAACTTTGGCAATTTGGCGATTCGGTAAAAGTCTGGCATTCTACAAGTAGAGGTGTTTCCTATTGGGAAAAGGGCAATGATAAACGTATTTTATGTACAAGAGGGGCAAACTTATTTGCTTTGGACGCCTTAACCGGTAAACCAATTTCAAGCTTTGGAAATAATGGCAGTATAGATTTGCGCTCTGGTATGCCAGAAAGTGCAAAGGATAAATTTGTGATTTCAAATACGCCGGGAACCGTATTTAAAGATTTGATTGTAATGCCCTTGCGCATTTCAGAAGGTTCTGGCGCAGCCCCAGGAGACATTATGGCCTTTAATGTAGTAACGGGCAAATTAGAATGGATTTTTCACACGATTCCCCATCCAGGTGAGACCGGGTATGAAACGTGGAAAGACACTACAGCATATAAAAGTCCAATAATAGGTGCCGCCAACAATTGGGCAGGTATGGCAGTCGATAAAGAAGCCGAGATTATTTATGTCCCAACAGGCTCCGCCGCCCCAGATTTTTATGGAGGTGTACGTGAGGGCCAAAACTTATACTCAAATTCACTATTGGCACTTAATGCCAATACAGGAGAAAGAATATGGCATTTTCAATTTACCCATCATGATATTTGGGATCGTGATCCCCCAGCACCACCTAATCTGCTTTACGTTGAACGAAATGGTGAAAAAGTACCCGCTGTTGCCCAAGTAACGAAACAAGGCTATGTCTATGTGTTTAATAGGCTCAATGGAGAACCATTGTTTGATATTGAAGAAGTTGCAGTGCCCGCTTCTAACCTAAAGGGGGAATCAGCCTGGCCAACCCAACCAATTCCGGTAAAACCCAAACCTTTTGCCAGGGTGTCAGAACATCTAACCGAGAATGATATTAGTCCATTTGCAGAAAACAAGGACGAACTATTGGGACTATTTCAAAATGCCGAAAAACGCATGTATGCGCCGCCAAGTACATCGCCAACACTCTTATTGCCGGGATACGATGGGGCTGCTGAATGGGGCGGCGCATCAGCAGATCCAAATGATGGAATCATCTATGTGAATTCAAATGAAATGGCTTGGGTATTGCAAATGAAGGAGAATACAGTCGACAATAACGATAAGCCTTTAGGAGAGGCGCTGTACGGTAATTATTGTGTTAGTTGTCATCAATCAGATCGAAAAGGAAATAAGGATAGTGGGTTCCCATCGTTAATTGATATCGGATTGAAGAAAGAGAAATCAGAGGTTACCCATATTATTAAAAATGGAAAAGGGATGATGACAGGCTTTCCACAACTTTCTGACATTGAAACAAATGCCTTACTTCGATTTTTATATAATGAAGAGATACAACATACTATAATCGAAAATACATCAAAACCAGAAGTTGAGGCTGTGCCTTATAAGCATACTGGGTATACCAAGTTTTTAGATAGCAAAGGGCTTCCGGGAATAAATCCTCCTTGGGGAACAATGCATGCCATTGACTTAAACTCAGGTGAATATAAATGGTCTGTGCCTTTTGGGAGTACACCAGAGCTAGGTGAAAAAGGCGTTGGAACTGGAACCGAAAATTATGGGGGTGCGGTGGTAACACAAAACGGATTATTGTTTATTGCTGCAACTAGAGATGGTTTTTTTAGGGTCTTTGACAAAGGAACAGGAGCAATCTTATGGGAATTTGAATTGCCAGCTCCAGCTTTTGCAACCCCTGCAATGTATGAAGTAAATGGCAAACAATTTATAGCTATAGCATGTGGTGGTGAAAAACTAGGCACAAAAAAGGGTAATACAATTATTGCTTTTGCCCTAGAACCTTAACGAAAATTAATTCCTATTTGTAAAACCTATATTAAGACTTATATTTAACGCATGTTATCCATATTTGAACGCGCAGATAGGTTTAAGGATAGAAAAGCTATCCACTCCAATAATCAAGATTACACTTATGCAGACCTTATTACAGCTTCAAACGCTGTTGCTGCCAATTTGTTAAATGACGCTGTTGACCTAAACGAAGGTCGAATTACTTTTTTGGTTCCACCTTCATTTGAATACACTGCTGTTGAATGGGGCATATGGAAAGCGGGCGGCATAGCTGTTCCCTTATGCGTGTTGCACCCATTACCATCTATCCAATACGTTTTGGAAGATACCCAAGCAGAGGTTGTTATTGCACACGAAGATTTTATTGGGTTCTTAAAACCATTAGAGTCTGTTCTTGGTGTAACATTGGTTACTTTGGAAAGTATCCTTAAGCAAAACTCCAAAGCGATGCCAAAATTGGAGCCAAGCCGTAGAGCAATGATATTATATACCAGTGGCACTACAAGCAAACCTAAAGGTGTGGTAACAACCCATGGCAACATAGAGGCTCAAATAACAACCTTGGTAAATGCTTGGGAATGGGAAAAAGATGATTACATTTTAAATATATTACCATTGCACCATGTTCACGGCATTATAAATGTTATGAGTTGTGCTCTTTGGAGTGGTGCCTGTTGTGAGTTCTTGCCCAAGTTCGATGCGGAAAAGGTTTGGGATATTATTAAATCTGGCAGACTTACCTTATTTATGGCCGTGCCGACGATATATTATAAATTAATTTCTTTCTGGGAAAGCACAAATGAAAAAGAACAAGCAGAACTGTCGGAAGCTGCCTCTAAATTACGCCTTATGGTTTCTGGTTCGGCGGCATTGCCTGTTCCTGTTCTTGAAAAATGGAGGAGCATTTCTAACCAGACCCTTTTAGAGCGTTACGGCATGACCGAAATTGGAATGGGCCTTTCCAACTCCTACCGTGGGGAGCGTAGACCAGGCCATGTAGGTTTACCATTACCAGGTGTTGAAATGCGCTTGGTTGATTCCAATAATCATGAAGTAAAGGAAAACGAGCCGGGGGAGTTCCAAATTAAAGGCCCAAGTGTGTTTAAGGAATACTGGCAAAAGCCCGAGGCAACACAAAAAGCATTTACAGAGGACGGATGGTTCATTACAGGAGATATTGGTATGCTCAATAATGGACTTTATAAAATTCTAGGCAGGGACAGTGTTGACATTATTAAATCTGGTGGTTATAAAATATCGGCTCTGGAAATAGAGGACATACTACGTAAACACGAGCAAATAAATGACTGTGCTGTAGTTGGTTTGCCTGATGAGGAATGGGGCGAGCTTATAGCGGCCTGTATTGTTTCTCCTTCCAGTGAATTGGATACCAAAGCACTTTCTAAATGGATTAAAACCCAAATGCCGGCATATAAAACTCCTAGAAAGTATGTGTTGGTCAAAGAACTCCCTAGAAATGTGTTGGGAAAAGTCACTAAAAACGAAGTCAAAAAACTATTTTAACCAAACCAAATAACAACGAAAAATGGATCTACTCACATGGTTCCCGTATCTTGGGATTTTAGTATTGGTAATTGCCAATGCCATACTTGTTGCCAAAAGAAAAATTACCGTTGACAATAATGACCATAACCCAGAACACTAATGGATTATTTTTTCGAACATTATGTAACGCTTATCTTAACGACAATCTATGTGGGTGGATGCCTATATATTGGTTGGTTTTTTAAAAAAAAGGCTTCTCAAGGTGTTGAAGGTTTTTATGTGGCTAAACGTGAAATACCAGGATGGGTGATTTCTTTGGCGTTTTTCTCAACCTCTGCAAGCACCAATACTTATATAGGCCAAGCCGGAAAATCTTTTGAATACGGATTATCATGGGCTTGGATGGGTTTAATTTGGACCTTCTTCTGCATTATTTCATGGCAGTTGCTTGGGCCCAAAATGCGATTCCAAACAGCGCGATTAAAATCGTTTACCATACCAGATTATTTTCATTTAAGATATAAGAGCAACTTGGCAAAAAGCATACGGGTGCTTTCTGCTGTTATTATCCTTTTTGCCACCCTTTGGTACATGATTGGTATTGCAAAGGGTTGCGCGCATGTGTTAACCGCTGTTTTGGATATCCCCTATGAATACGGGTCATTTGCCATTATTGCCGTTACCTGCGCATATACAATTTGGGGGGGGATGTATAGTGTTCTTTGGACCGATGCCCTTCAAGGAATTATAATGTTCGGTGTTGCTATTTTAATGCTTGCCATACCATTTGTATATGTTGGGGGGGTAGACCAGCTTTTTGAAGCCATATCAACTACTGAGCATTTAACTAAATCTGGCACACCTATTAAATCCGGCCTGGTAACCTTTGGTGAACTTGTTTCCTTCCTGTACATAATAGGAATTGGACTAGCTGTAGGTATGAAACAAATATCAGAGCCCAAAAACTTAATACGTTTCTATTCTATCAACAATGCAAAAAGCATGAGATTCGCCATGATTTGGACACCTGTGTTTTTAGGGATTTCCTTAGTTTGTGTAATGGGGCTTGGAGCTTTGGTTCATGGAATGGCGTCTATTGATGAGGCAAACTACTTGATTAACCATACGGATGAAGTAGTTGGTTTTATGTTGGATAAGTTTGATAACAAGCTTGTAAGCGGTATTTGTGTAGCGGGATTGTTTGCGGCGGGAATGTCCTCTCTGGCATCGGTAATTATTATTATTGGAACTGCGTTTGTAAAAGACATCTGGCATGTTGCCAAACCCATGGAAGAGTCTAAAATTATTCCTAGAACCAAATGGTTTATGGGTATCTATTGCGTTATCGTTTTCTTAATGACATTGTATCCTATGGCAGGTATTGTGGAGCTGACCGCATTTGCCGGTGCAGTTTTTGCGGCTAGTTTTTTTCCTGCTATTTTTGGGGGTCTGTATTTAAAATGGGGGACAGACCTTGGGGCTATGGCATCTATGATTATGGGCATGTTGACCAATATTGTGTGGCGCTTTGTTTTTCGCTTTAATTATGATGCCCTTAAAGATATTCATGAAGTTATACCAGCATTTATTATTGCTATGTTAACCTATATTATTGTTAGCTTACTTAGCAAAAACAGACAGCCAGACGCTGCACATTTAGCAAATTTATTCGATGTTAAAAACTAATGGAACAGACGCTAATTAGCATTATTAAAAGTGAAACTTTTTTGTAAGTTAATTAAGGCTTCATCTTCTTCATTAAGCATTCTGTTAGACCTTAAGTAACGGTTATAATTATACTCATCAAAATTTGAGGCATTTTTATCCATACTGCTTATGCGTACCATTTCAGAGGCGTGAATATATTCATTATTACCTATCCACATTCCTACATGCACCACTTTTTCCGCAGTAGAATCAGTTGCCTTTCTTCCAAAAAAGAGAAGATCTCCTTTCTCTAGTGCGTCAAAATTTCGAGTGGAATCTATAGGTTTTCCGGTATGTACTTGTTGGGAGGCATCCCTTGGGATAATCATCCCATTTAAAAAATAAACTGTTTTTGTAAACCCACTGCAGTCCATTCCTTTGGTTGAAGTACCTCCCCATAAATAAGGCACACCCATAAAGGTTTTGGAAGTGGAGACCAAATCCTCCTTTTTGGTTTTTAGGTTTTCTAACCATGTGTCATAAACTTCGGCATCCTCTTTTAATACAAAAGCCTGTCTGCCGTCTGGAAACTTTACTTGAAAGGCATTATCCCCATAATTAACAATTTCTAACACACTGCCGGCAACCAAATCAGATACACGTTCCTTACTCTCAAGGTCTAGAAAAGCATGACCATACGTTTTGGTGTAAATGATTTTGTCATTTTGTTTCCATTGTTTCAACCGGTCATCTTCCACTGGTGTAATTCCCCCCGCATCTACCCAAGCCAAATAGTTATCCGGTGTTTGAATATAGTACCAGTCACCTTCTTTTTTCCAAATTTTCAAGGGTGTGCCAAGGGTGGCCTGTGTTGCCAATTCAGCAGAGTGTTTTGGATTACTTCTCAGATTCGCAACTGATATAGTTACCAATCCATTGGTCCTATCACCTAGTGAAACCGCTGGTAGAACCTGTATACTGTCAATAATTTTAATGGTGGCATCTAGAAGGTCTTTTCTAAGTTTTGCCACGGCTTCAGGCAAGTTGCTTTCGCCCTTAAGGGTATAGTTGTTATGCTGTTTTGACGCTTCAATAGCAAATAAGGCAATCCGTTTGTCTGGTGCATATTCCAATTGTACTCTGTCAATAATTTCCTGAACTTCGCTCAAATCATTAGTTGTGGTCTTACATCCTATAAATAAGAGCGTCACAAGAACAATGGTTAGTTTTCTAAAGTACATTTTTTAGGTTTTAGGTAAAAATAAGAAATAGGGACAACTTGTGTCCATTTGTAGTTGGATCTAGCCGTTAAAATTGGCTAAATTAGCATACATGGAAAAACTTAAGGTCATAGAGCTTTTTGCTGGGGTAGGTGGATTTCGTTTGGGCTTAGAACAAGCTCGTGGGTATGAAGTGGTGTGGAGCAACCAATGGGAACCGAGCACCAAAACCCAACATGCTTCCATGGTGTATGAGGCCAGGTTTGGGCCAGAAAACCACAGTAACTCCGATATTTCTGAGGTTGAGACCAAAAATATCCCAGAGGCAGATCTTTTGGTTGGTGGGTTTCCTTGTCAAGATTATTCTGTGGCAACAACCTTACAAAACTCAAAAGGGTTAATTGGCAAAAAAGGAGTGCTTTGGTGGAGCATTCATAAAATCCTTTCTGAAATGAAAAATCCGCCTAAATATCTTTTCCTTGAAAATGTAGATCGTTTACTCAAATCACCCTCTAACCAACGTGGCCGTGATTTTGCTATTATGCTAAAAAGCTTGGATGAATTGGGATACGCCGTAGAATGGCGGGTAATCAACGCTGCAGAATATGGTATGCCACAAAGAAGAAGGCGTATATTTTTCATTGGCTACCACAAAAGCACCCCAATTTATAAAGAAATTAAAAAAATAAAGGCAGCAATCTGGTTGCATCATAACGGCATAATTGCCAAAGCATTTCCCGTAGCAAACACTTCACAAAGTGGCAGTTCTTTTTCCATAGAAGAAGATCTAATAACCATATCCAACACTTTTAATAAGGGTGAAAAACTATCCCCATTCATGAATACCGGTCTATTTATTGAAGGCAAGGTGCATACACACAAAACAAGTGCTGTCTATGATGGCAAGAAAACGGTTTTGGGTGATATCCTACAAAGTGAAACAGTTTCAGATGATTTTCTTATACCTAATAAGGATATAGAAAAATGGACATACTTAAAAGGGGCAAAAAAAGAAATCCGTACTTCAAAAAACGGATTTACCTATAATTATAGTGAGGGCGGCATGATCTTTCCAGATGCGCTTGACAATGCCTCTAGAACCATAATCACTGGAGAAGGTGGTAAAAGCCCGTCGCGATTTAAACATGTGGTACCATCCAAAAAAGGTTTGCGAAGATTGACACCTATTGAGCTTGAACGGCTAAATATGTTTCCCGACAACCATACCCATTTAGAAGGCATTACGGATACTAAAAGAGCCTTTTTCATGGGTAATGCACTTGTGGTTGGGGTAGTTCAAAAAATTGCTGAAAAACTTTATGATACTATCAATTCCTAAATCCCGTGACACTAAAAAGCTCTTTTAATTCTGATCTAAAAAAAGAGCAACGTCTTACCTTGTTGTTGGATACCTATTATCATAAAAACCTAAATCATTATTATTTTAAGCGTGTTTCTGAAATTAAACTGCAATTGGCCGGTATAGATGTCATATTTGTACATAAAACAACCGGAGAGTCATTTAATATTGATGAAAAGGCGCAATTAGATTATATTAATGAAGATCTTCCAACCTTTGCCTTTGAAATAAACTACCACAAAAAAGGGAGGCTTAAAAAAGGTTGGCTTTTTGATTTGGATAAACAAACCCAGTTTTATGCCTTAATTACCGGAATATATGAAGATGAGCCTACCGTTTTTACCTCTTGTAAAATCACATTGGTAAATAGAGAAAAGTTACTGGACTTTCTTTCTAAACGCAAAATACAGCCTAAAACACTCAATAAATATATTGATGGGAACAAAGAATTGAATGGGAAATGCCCCATAAAAGAATTAAATCAAAGAAGCGAAGGTTACCTTTATCTATCAAGAAAAAACAAAGCAGAAAAGCCGGTAAACTTAGTGTTGAAATTAGATTTTTTAATTGAAAATGATATCGCGAAAAGGCTTGCATAATAGTATGCGAATTACTTTTAATACTCTTTTGCTGGTAAAATTTACAGTGTTAAATATCGATTGTTTAATAAATGAAACGAGCCTTAGTAAAATTTAGAAATAGTGCTTTTAGAGCATTTATTCGTAAATATGAAAAATATGCGCCAATTTTCTTTTTTATTGGTGGATTTATATTTGATACCCTAACCCTTGGGCGAATAGACCGTACTTATGATCTTATAGTGCTATGTCTTCACATGACTTCTCTCAGTGTTACACTATACTTATATAATTTAATGGATGATAATAAATGGAAAAACACTTTCTTAGAACGTTATGAAGAATATTTTCCTCTGGCCATACAGTTTTTCTTTGGGGGTTTGTCTAGTGCTTATGTTGTCTATTTTTCAAGAACCGTTTCCCTTTCTAAAACGGCAACCTTTTTTGTTATTCTTGTAATCCTACTTTTTGCCAATGAATTTCTAAAAAAAAGAATCTCTAACAAGTATCTACAATTTGGAGTGTACTTTTTTTTAAGTTTTACCTTCTTTACGTTTATGGTTCCTGTTTTTATAAAAGAAATGAGCACCAAAATATTTCTAATTTCTGGTTTTGTTAGTTTAGCGATCACGCTATCGTTGATTGGTTTTACTTACTGGAAAAGCAGAAGCACTAGAGAGGAAATCCAAATTTGGAAGCTATTTGGTATTATCGTTTTAATATATGCACTTATTAATACGTTCTACTTTTTTCGCTTAATACCCCCAGTGCCTTTAGCAATGGATCAAGGTATTGTAGCTCACAATATTACATTGGAAAACAACAAATATGTGGTTAGCTTCGAAACAAATGAATGGTATGTTTTTTGGCGAAATCATAGAATTAAATATGTGTATGGGCCTAATGAAAATGTTTATGTGTTTACATCAATATTTGCGCCAACCAATTTAGAAAAATCCATAGTACACCGTTGGAAATGGTTTAACGAGGAAACTTCTGAATGGAAAATAATAGAAGATATTGGGTATGAGATTACGGGTGGCCGTGACAATGGATATAGGGGTTATACCTATAAAAACAATGTGAAAAAAGGCGAGTGGAAAGTTGAAGTAATTACTAATGAAGAATTGGTTATAGGCGTAGTTGATTTTGAAATAGTAACGAGCCCGACCTTAAAGCCCAAAAGTTTAAAAGTAAGGCAATTCTAAAGGATAAATAGCACCTCTCTGGTTATCGTTAAAAGCTTGTTAATCAACACTAAAAATTTGGATTTGTGCTATTTTATATTATTTTATTAGGTATGATAAAAATAGACAAGTCAGAAAACACAGCCTTTTTAGAAAAATCAATTCATCATTTAGAAGCCACGGGGTTTGAAAATATTAAAGCCGACATGGAAGGTTATGAAACCCCAAAATCATATACAAGAAAAGGTACTGAAGTAAAAATTACTCCTGATATAGTGGCTGTAAAAAATGGAAGAAAATACTTTTTTGATATCAGTCTAAAATCAGAAAAACCAAGATTATTAAAAACCAAATGGTTGTTTTTAGACACTTTAAGCCGTATGAATTCCAACAGATTTAGAATTATTACCACTAGGGGCCATTATAAATTTACGGATATGATGTTAGAGGATATTAACCTAACTAACAAAGAGCCCATTAAAATTTAACCTTAAGAGATATTTATAAAATTAAAAGAGGCTGTCTAAAAAACCTAAAATTAGAACTGCTGTCATATCGAGCACAGTCGAGATTTATTGAAAATCAAAGGCTTATAGTTCTCGACTGCGCTCGAACAGACAACAAAAAAGGTTTTTTAGACAGCCTCTTTTAATTTAACAACATTCCTATATGGGGAATACCGTCTTCCAGATAACTCTCGCCAAACTGAATGAAGCCTAAATCATTATAAAATTTCTTTAGATATAATTGGGCAGATATTTTTATGTCAGTTTGATTAAATAGATTGTTTATTGCTTTTATGGAGGCTTCCATAATTACTTTTCCATATCCAAATTTCCTGTAGTTAAAATCTACCACGACCCTACCAATACTTGCCTCATTAAAATAATCGCCAGAATCAAAAATTCTAGTATACGCTACTAATTTTCCGTCATGCCTTCCTAGAATATGAATGGCTTTTTTATCTTTTCCATCCATATCCTGGTATACACAATCCTGTTCAACTACAAATACGGCACTTCTCAATTGTAAAATATGATATAGTTCCTCTAGTTCTAACTCACTAAATTTTTTTATACTTGTTTCTAACATTAATATTGTGCTATTATATGACTACTGTCACATTTACCAAACTCTGGTTGAATGTTTACATGGTTAATACCGTGTTTATGATAAACTTCCTCTTCTATTTGTTCTAATATCGCGTCAAATTGTGATAGCCTAATATCTTCTGTAAAATCTATATGTGCCTCTAAATGAACTTGATCTTCATTTAATTGCCATATATGTACATGGTGTACGTTTTTTATAGGTTTTATTTTGGTAATAGTATCCACAATATGTTGTACTTGTATGGTATTTGGGGTAAACAACATTAAAACACTTGTAGAATCTTTTAAAAGATCATACCCCATATAAATTAAATAAAGGGCTATAGCTAAGGTTAACAAAGGATCAACCCAATATAACTGGTAAAATTTCATTAAAAGGCCACCAATAAAAACTGCTACGGAAGCCATCATGTCCGTTAATAAATGAAGATATGCAGATTTCATGTTCATATTACTTTGAGCATCTTTTTTAAGTAATAAAACACTAAAACCATTAGCGACAATTCCAACCAAGGACAACCAAATAACTATTGAGGATTCTATTTCTTCTGGAGTAATAAGGCGTTCAATGGCTTCTTTGATAAGTATTATAGCCACGACTATTAAGGTAGCAGAATTTACGAATGCAGCTATAATTTCAGCTCTTTTATAGCCAAAGGTTTTGTTGGTAGAAGCTTTCTTTTTTGAAAGGACATTTGCAATATAACTCACAATTAAAGAAAGGACATCACTGAAATTATGGAGAGCATCGGATAATAACGCAAGACTTCCAGAAATGAGGCCACCTATTACTTGGGAAACAGTAATGAGTATATTTAATGAAATTGATAATATTAAATTCTTCCCGGTTGCTTTAGGGTGATGATGTCCAGTGGAATGGTGATGATGTCCGTGCCCCATAATTAGGCTATTTACAAGGTATCTTTTCTATTCTTCTCTCGTGTCTACCACCTTCAAATTCTGTACTTAAAAAAGTACTGACCATTTCTAAAGCTTGTGGTAAGGAAATATATCTAGCGGGTAAGCTTAAAATATTAGCATCATTATGTTCTCTTGCCAAACCAACTATTTCTTTGGTCCAACACAGTGCCGCTCTAACTTTTTGATGCTTGTTTGCCGTCATGGATGCTCCATTTCCGCTTCCACAGACTATTATACCACAATCTACATTGCCTTCTGAAACGTCTTGGGCAACAGGATGTACAAAATCTGGGTAATCAACACTATCCGTACCATCGGTACCGTAGTTAATTACTTCTATATCCTTAGATTTTAATAAACCAATTATAGCAAGTTTATACTCTGTTCCAGCATGGTCATTACCTATAGCTATTTTCATCTGTTTACTTTTTTGTTCAAATTTAATTATTGATGTTGGGGAACACTTATTAAATCATAACAAATGTACAACATCCACTAGTTCACCACAAAAATTAGGTGCCTGACAACTTTTTGTAAAATATCAAGGTTTAAAGTTGTTCATTAGTAGATTAAATACCTTGTTAACTTCTGTAAAAAATGTTAAGAAATATTTAAAGAATTATTTGTGAATTCTAAAAGAGATTTGGTATTAACTTTTTATTTCTATCTCGCTAATATTAATATAAGAACTAGTTAAATGCTTTTAAAGATTAAGTTGTTCTTAGTTAACATTAAAATTATAATTACTTATCAAAAAAAACATGTTTAAATGGGTTATCAACTATTTCTGATAACTATTTAAATTAACTGATTATCAATAGTATTAAATACTTATAAGTTGTCAATAAGTATTCATATCCCACAAAATCAAGTATATTACAATTAAGTTATTACATATATTAACAAGCTATCATAATCATCATATTTTATTTTAAATTCTAAAAAAGAAATAAGTATATATATATAATGTTGATAACGAAGGTTGATAATAGATTATGTTCAGTTTAGCAGAGAGATGTAGTGGATTATAATTCGTAATTTTCCAATAAATAGAAATTTTAATGTCGAATAGAAATAAGAAGGCGAAGAACCATAGAAAGAATGAAATTACCAAGGGCATATTTACTGTTTTAGAAAAAGAACCTTCTAAGACCTTTAATTATAAACAAATTGCTGCGAAAATTGGGATAACAGATGTCCAGGATAGAAATATACTTATTCAAAGACTTACGCAATTAAAGGAAAAGAAACGTATTAGAGAAGTGTCACGAGGGAGTTACCAGGTTTTAGATGATGTTAAAACATATCATACCGGTGTTGTAGATTTAACCAGTAAAGGACATGCATATATTGTTGTAGAGGGTTTAGATGATGATGTTTTTGTACCCGCGAACAAACTAAATAAGGCGTTTCATAAAGATACCGTAGAAGTATATATCTATCCATCCAAGAAAGGAAAAAAATTAGAGGGTGAAGTTCATAAAATTAGTAAACGATATAAAACCACTTTTGTTGGTATTGTTGATATGCAAAAGACTTTTGCTTTTGTAAGACCTAGTGATTTTAGAATGTACACTGATATTTTTGTTTCATCGGACAAGTTAAAAGGTGCAGAAGATGGGGATAAGGTGATAGTTGAAATTTTAGAATGGCCAAATGATGTAGATTCCCCTTTTGGAAGGATAACTGAAGTTTTAGGAAAACCTGGGGAACATGACACTGAAATCCATGCTATTTTAGCAGAATATGGTTTACCCTATGAATTTCCTACAGAAGTCCAACGTTTTGCCGATCAATTAGATACTGGTATTAAGGACGATGAAATAGCAAAAAGAAGGGATTTACGTGAGGTCTTAACTTTTACCATTGATCCAAAAGATGCGAAAGATTTTGATGATGCCTTGTCGTTTACAAAACTTGATAATGGAAACTTTGAGATTGGAATCCATATTGCCGATGTATCGCACTATGTATTGGAAAATACTATATTGGATGATGAGGCTTATGAAAGGGCAACTTCGGTATATCTTGTAGATAGGGTGGTACCAATGCTACCGGAAGTATTATCTAATAATGCTTGTTCTTTAAGACCAAATGAAGAAAAATATACTTTTTCTGCTGTTTTTGAGCTAGATAGTAATGCAATTATAAAGAATCAATGGTTTGGAAGAACTGTAATAAATTCCAATGAACGATTTGCTTATGAAGAGGCGCAGTATATAATTGAAACTGGAGGAAACGAAATACCTGAGGATATATCTATTAGGAGTGGAGCTTATAAGGTTTCAAAAGATGTTGTAGAGGCAACCTTAACAATGGATAAATTAGCTAAAACCATGCGTTCTAAAAGAATGAATCAAGGTGCTATTTCTTTTGATAAGGTAGAGGTAAGATTTAATCTAAATGAAAAGAATGAACCAATAAGTGTTTATTTTAAGGAAGCTAAGGATGCTAATAAATTAATAGAGGAATTTATGTTATTAGCGAATAGAAAAGTAGCAGAATTTATTGGCAAACAAAAGAATAAGACCTTTGTATATCGTGTTCATGATGATCCGGACGAGGATAAGTTAATAGCTCTTAATGGAATTGTTTCTAGATTTGGTCATAAATTGGATTTTAAGGATAAGAAGTCAATAAGCGCTTCTTTAAATAAGTTGTTGGAAGATGTAAAAGGTCAAAAGGAACAAAATTTAGTTGATACTTTGGCAATCCGTAGTATGAGTAAGGCAATTTATACCATAGACAATATTGGTCATTATGGTCTTGCGTTTGATTATTATACGCATTTCACTTCTCCAATTCGGCGGTACCCTGATGTTATGGTGCATCGTTTATTACAACATTATCTAGATGGTGGAAAATCTGCTAATGCTGAGGCCTATGAAACAAAGTGCAAACATTCCTCAGATATGGAAGGATTAGCTTCAAGTGCGGAAAGGGATTCTATAAAGTATATGCAGATTAAATTTATGCAAGATCATCAAGATAGAGAATTTGTAGGAGTTATAAGTGGAGTTACGGAATGGGGTATATATGTAGAGATTATTGAAAATAAGTGTGAGGGAATGGTTCGTATTCGAGACATAAAAGGAGATTATTATATCTTTGATGAGAAGCAGTATGCCATTATTGGTGAACGGACTAAAAAAACATATCAATTAGGTGATGAAGTAATTGTAATGGTAAAGAATACAGATTTAGTAAAACGCCATTTAGATTTTTCATTACTAGGTAAGAACGAATAATTTTTTGGAATGGATTTTGTTTTATACGGCACTAATAATTTTTATCCATAAAAGAATTCTAAATCAAGGAAATGAAACATTTAGTATTACTACTGTTTTTTATGGGTTGTGTATGCATAACTGCACAAGACAACCAAGTAGTACAAGAACTTGATAATTTCAACCAATTGAAGGGTTTTGATGGTTTATCTATAAACTTGATAATGGCTTCTGAGAACAAGGCTGTAATTACAGGTGAAAATACTGATAAGGTTGCGATTGTTAATAATGATGGTATACTAAAAATAAGAATGCAAATAGGAAAAATATTTAGTGGTTATAAAACTTTTGTTGATTTGTATTACACAGATAGGTTACTTGTAATCGATGTTAATGAAGATGCAAGAATTACTTCAAATGAAATTATAGAGCAAGATATTCTAGAATTAAAGGCACAAGAAGGTGGTGAAATAGTGGTTTCTGCAGATGTAGAACAAATGTTAATTAAATCGGTTTCTGGGGGAGTTATAAGAACCAAAGGTACCGCAGATTTACAAGATGTTCAAATAAATACAGGTGGGGTCTATGAAGGTGAAAATTTCAAAACTAAATTTTCAACAATTAATGTAAACGCGGGTTCTAGGGCTGAGATATATGCTAGTGATTACGTAAAAGCTTCAGTAAAGGCAGGGGGTGAAGTTCTTGTTTTTGGCAATCCATTAAAGTTGGAAGAAAAAACTGTATTTGGTGGTAGTATTAAGAGAATGTAGTATTAAATGATTGAAGATGTACAGGCAGCTATTCCTTTAGGCTTTTTACTAAGTTTTATGATTGGTCCTGTGTTTTTTGTACTCTTGGAGACGAGTGTATTGAAAGGGTTTCGTGCTGCTCTGGTTTTTGATATTGGTGTGGTTTTAGCTGATGTTTTATTTATAATAGCGGCTTATTTTAGTAGTTATCAATTACTTGAAAATTTAAGCAATCAGCCCGGTTTATATGTTTTTGGAGGAGCTATTTTATTGGTATATGGGATTACAATTTTTTTTAAACACAATACTAAACGAGCTGAAAAAGTAGATATTAAATTAAATAGGGGAGGATATTTAAGTCTTTTTGTAAAAGGTTTTTTACTTAATTTTATTAATATAGGTGTTCTCGTTTTTTGGCTTGGTATTATTATAATTGTAGGCCCTAGCCTAGATAATGAGCCGGTAAGGATTAGGGTGTTCTTTACTAGTATGTTGTTAGCATATTTTATAACTGACATTGTTAAAATTTTATTAGCTAAGCAGTTGAAGAAGAAACTTACCAGAGGACGTATTCAGTTAGTAAAAAAAGTAGTTGGTGTGTTACTGGTTATTTGTGGTGTAGTTCTTATGATTAAAGGTTTTTTACCTAAGGATAAGTTTACCATTGAAAAGGGAATAGAGAAAATAGAGAATATTACAAAATAATGAATACAAAAAAGACCGTCATTGACGGTCTTTTTTTTTGATTAGTGATATAAATTATTTCTTGTATTTTTCGTTTAGAAGTTTAACTATTTGATCGGTAATATTATTTGTTTCCTTACCATATAGTACGCTTCCACCTTCTCCACCGCCAAGTATAAAAGAATATCCATTTGCTTTTCCGTAAGTTTCTATTTCTTTTTTAACTTTACGTATTACACTATCCATTTCTGTTTGTCCGGCCATTTGTAATTGTTGATCTTCTTGTTGAAGTTGTTGTCCTATTAATTGACCTTTTTGTTGAAATTGACCATATTCTTCTTGGGCTTTTTGTTGAGACATAGTTTGAGCCTTTACTTGAAAGGCCTGCGCTTCAATTTGAAAAGCCTGCGAAATACTATCTCTCTTTTTTGTTAAGGCATCTGCCTTAACTTTAAATTTAGCTTCAATATCAATTTTTTCTTGATAGTCATTCATTAGTTTGACATTATCTACAAAACCTATTTTTTCTTGTTGACAGGATGTTGCTATAATTAGTGTTAGTGCAAAGAATATTTTTTTCATTTTTTCATTTTTTAAGTTGGGCAAAAGTAACAAAGCTTTTTAACACGGCTTTTAATTTTTGGATTTAAGTTGTTTGTGATTTTATTGTATAACAATATCTTATACTTATTTTATTTTGTATTTATTTTTATTATACTTTAAGCTTGTTTTAAGCTTGTTTTAAGGCAGCTTCTCTTTAATTAATAGCTTTCATTCGTTTATTATTTTAAACACCATAAAATTAACTATAGGAGTTTTTTTTCTTTTTTATTATATAAATAAGAGAAGAATGTTCTTTAGTATGCAATGCTTTTAAATTTGATAGTAATCCATAATAGAAAGCTTTTAAATAAGCAAAAGAATGATGTTGATATTTTTCTGATAGTAGTGCCACATAAAAGGAATCAAATATCATTGGTTTTATTTTAATAATTTCTAAGTTGTGTTTCTTAAATAGTTTGTGAATAGATGTTTTTGAAAAGTGCCATAAATGTCGTGGAACGTCATAAGCTGCCCAGTATTTATTATATTTTTTAGCATCATATGACTTATAATTAGGCACGGCTATTATCAGGGTGCCATTATCTTCTAAAGATTCAATGATTTTTTGTATATCCTTTTCTAGATTTGGTAAATGTTCTAATACATGCCATAGAGTTATTATGTTAAACTGTTGTTTGGATAGTAGGTTAAGGTTTGGTTGTAACTCCATTCCTTTTTGTTTGGCTTTTTCTCTTGCTATAGGATTTGGTTCAACACCAGTTACTAGCCATTTGCTTTTTTTTGCTTTAATTAAAAAATCAGCTGTCCCCGCACCTATATCTAACAAGGTTTTGTTTTTTGACGCATAATTGTTGATAAGCCTTGTTTTCTTGTTTAAACTATAGTTTTTTATTATATGATAGATTTTGTCTATTAAGTTTTTAGTGTTATCCGAATGTGAAATATAATTTGTAGAGTCGTAGTATTCAGATATGTCTTTTGGTTGTGGGTGGGTTACAAGCATATCAAGTTCTTGGTCATACAACAACTCAAACTCATCATTTGTAAAGAAGTAGTCTTTTGTTTTTAAGTACGTCTTCATTATATTATTGCTCTGATTTAACTAGCTATTTGTAGTTATTAATAAGATTGTTCCACGTGGAACAATTGTGTTTATCTTCCCATAAAAACGAGAAGCACGCTAATATCGCTGGGTGTAACGCCACTAATTCTTGAAGCTTGGGATATGGTTGCGGGTTGTATCTTGGATAGTTTCTCCCGCGCCTCAAAAGACAATGATTTAAGTTTGGAGTAATCAAAGTTGTGTGGAATCTTTACAGCTTCTAATCTATGTAGTTTGTCTGCATTTACTTTTTCCTTTGCAATATATCCAGCATATTTAACTTGAACTTCTGCCTGCTCTAAAATCTCGTTGTCTAATTGATTTTGTTCAATATAAGAAGTAACAGTGTCAAGCGTTTTCATGTGGTCCATAGTAACATTTGGTCTTGAGAATAGCTTAAACATTTTATCCGATTGCTTAATTAACGACGATTTTATCTCCTCTAATACCGGATTTATTTCTTCGGGCAATACACTTGTTTCTTTAAAGAATTTTACAAAATTATCAGACTTAGAAAGTTTTTCTTCCATTCTTTTAAGTCGATCTTCTTTCGCTAGCCCTAGTGCATATGATTTAGGTGTAAGGCGTAAATCAGCATTGTCTTGCCTCAGCAATGTTCGGTATTCTGCTCTAGAAGTAAACATACGATAGGGCTCCTCTGTTCCTTTTGTAATCAAATCATCAATTAAAACACCGATATATGCCTCATCTCTTTTTAGGATAAATGATTCCTTTTCATTGATTTTTAAATGTGCGTTAATTCCAGCCATCAGCCCTTGAGAGGCAGCCTCTTCATACCCGGTAGTTCCATTTATTTGACCTGCAAAATAAAGGTTGTTGATTAGCTTTGTTTCTAAGGTGTGTTTTAATTGCGTTGGCGGAAAATAGTCATATTCTATTGCGTATCCTGGTCTAAAGAATTTTACCTTTTCAAAACCGACTACAGAACGAAGTGCTTTAAATTGAACATCTTCTGGAAGTGAAGTTGAAAAACCGTTTACATATACCTCTACAGTATCCCAGCCTTCAGGCTCAATGAACATTTGGTGGCTGTCCTTGTCGGCGAATCGGTTTATCTTGTCCTCTATGGACGGGCAATATCTTGGTCCTAAACTTTTAATTCTTCCATTAAACATTGGTGACCTGTCAAAACCCTCGCGCAATAGATCATGTACTATGGTGCTGGTATGGGTCATATAGCAATCGCGTTGTGAACTTAATGTTTTTGTGTTCGTATACGAGAACTTTTCGGGAATAGTGTCACCTGGTTGTACTATCATTTTCGTATAGTCTAAGGACCTGCCATCAACCCTTGGTGGAGTACCTGTTTTCATTCTTCCACTTTCGAAACCTAATGCTGTTAATTGTTCGGTTATTCCTGTAGCTGCCTTTTCCCCTGCTCTTCCACCGCCAAATTGTTTTTCACCAATATGTATAAGTCCATTTAAGAATGTGCCATTGGTTAGGACAACGGATCTTCCTTTTATTTCTATACCTAAAGATGTCTTTACACCAATTACCGTATTTCCCTCTATCACTAAACCCGAAACCATTTCTTGATAAAAATCCACATTTGGCGTTCGCTCTAGAGCTAACCTCCACTCTTCTGCAAATCGCATTCGGTCATTTTGGGCACGTGGACTCCACATCGCTGGACCTTTGGACTTGTTCAGCATCTTAAATTGTATGGCAGACTTGTCCGTTATAATCCCGCTATAGCCTCCAAGCGCGTCAATTTCACGAACAATTTGGCCTTTTGCAATTCCTCCCATAGCCGGGTTACAAGACATCTGGCCAATGGTTTGTAAGTTCATGGTAACCAATAGTGTTTTAGAGCCCATGTTTGCTGCCGCCGCCGCCGCTTCAGCTCCTGCGTGGCCACCTCCTACTACTATAACATCGTAAATTTCTCCAAACATAATTTTCTATTGTTCCACGTGGAACAGTTTTATTTTTTCTTCTTCCTTAGCGCGCATTTCTGCAACGTGTTTTTCGTCTTTATCCTTATAGCCCATTAAGTGTAAAATACCGTGAGCCATCACCCTTAATAATTCGTTTTCAAAAGACACATTAAACTGTAGGCTATTTTCCTTTACCCGTTCTATTGAAATGTAGATATCTCCAGATAGTGTTTTGCCTGTAGTATAATCAAAAGTGATAATGTCTGTATAGGTGTCATGTTGTAGATATCTTTTATTGATGTCTAACAAATATTCGTCATCACAGAAAATATAATTCAAATCTCCTAATTCAAATGATTCCGAATCACAAATCTTGTTAAGCCAGACTTCGTGTTTATTGGAATCTTTAATTTCAAATCTGGTCTCGTAATGAAAATTAATCATTGGTTTTAAAATATTCTTTCACTTTGTTTTGAAAATTTTGGCGCAAAGGTAAGGCTTGTCTGTTTAAAATTTCCACCTCATTACGATAATTATCTAATAATGAGGGTTTAGTGGTAATTGGATTGTTGAAGTCCTTTTTATTGCTATTACTTTCGCGTTCAGATTTATTACCCTGCTTTAACGCGGCATTTTCTAATTTAAGCAACTCGTATTGTATGTTATTTGCCTTAGTTATCGTGCGCTGCGTAATGCCATTTTCCAAGAGGTCGTTTTCAAAATCTTCCATTTGTTTCACAAGCTTTTCCCCTAATTTTCTATCTCCAGAATTAAGCATGTTTTCTAGCTGTTCCTCCAATGCTTGGCGCAAACGCTGTTGTTCTTGATAAATCTCATAGATTTCCTTTAGGTCATTTTCGGATAAACCCCCTTGCCCAGTATTGTTACCGTTTCCACCTCCCCCACTATCTTGGCCCTCGCCATTTCTGCCTGTTCCATTAGTACCATCTTCACCCTGGCTATTTCTGCCTTCTTTAGCACCATTGCTGTTTTGTTCACCCTCACCTTTACCCTCTGAACCAGATTGTCCTTTTTTTCCTTCTCCTTTTCCTCCAGACTTCCCTTCTTTGCCAGACTTCCCTGAGTTGCCCATTTTCTCTCCCAAAGATTCTTGCCCTTGTATAATATCTGGTAATTGAAAACCACCCTGGCTTTCACCTGAGCCTTTGCCCATTTGCATACTTTCTTGCATATTCTCTAGAACAGTAGCTAAAAAATCTGCTAAGCTGTTTGAAGCTGTCAATACATATTTTTGATATGATACTCCTTGATATATTTGTCCTTCGGCCATACTTTCCAAGGACTTGTCAATGTTATAATAGACTTCTGTAATTTGTTCATTAACAAATTCTGACAGTTCTGCTTGACGCAAAGAAAGCGAAAAAAGACTATCATCTACATGCTCAAATAAACCCCGCAATTCCTTTTGATCTCGGACAGTTTTGGAATATTGAGAAACGTCTTCTTCTTGTTGTTCGCTAAGCTTATCAAACAAATGTTCTTGCTTAAATGAGAAAATAATCAAGTTATCTAGAATCTGGCGCAACATTTCAGCATCTTCTGCCGTAGAAGAACTTCCATCCCCGCCAGAAGAAGATTGACTTAATTCTTCGCTCATTTCTTTCATCTTTTGTGCGGCGTTTTTTTGTTTTCCTTTAGCTGAAGCAGCTTGTTTTTCGCTTTCTTCTGATTCCAAAGACTGCTCTTTTCCAACATGTTTTTTAATTTGCTCAAGGGCTTCTTCTTGATTTTTTTGGACGCCTTTTATCTTAGATTGATCTATCTTTAACTCTATTGGCTTTTTTAAATCATTGTTGTCTTTCTCCAGCTCGTCTAATTCTTTCGTTATTTCATCAAAGTTGGAGTTCATTTTCCCCTGTTCTTTTTCTAAAAAGTCGGACTCTAAGTTTAACTCAGACAATATTTCTTGTTTTTCAGCTAGTTTTTCTAAATCCTTTGCCAATTGTGCAGCTTTTTCAGTAACATAATAACGCTTGGTAAGCTCAACCAACTGTTCCAGACTACGTTCAGAATTTTGTTGTTTCTTACCCAAATCTTCAAGTCGCTTGCTTAGTTCTTCCTTGTTTATTTTATCAGCTATCTTATTTAGCTCGTCCAATAATTGCTCATTCTTTTTGGCCTCTATTTCTTGTCGCTCCAATCGTTCTTGTAATAACTGGTTTAGCGTATCGTCTTTGTTGCTTTTTTGTAAATTTTCTTTTAGCTCTTTACTAAACTTTTGCATCAATTGTTCTTGGAGTTCTTGTTTCTTAAGAAAATCCTTTACCTGATTTTTATCGTTAAAGTTTAAAGTGGATTTTTCTTTTTGTTCCGTGTTTATTTGTTCCAAGACATCCTTTTGTTCTTTTGCTCTTTCTAAAGATTTGTCTAGCTCGTTTAATAAGGACTCTTGTGTTTGTAACTCTTTGTTTTTCAGTTGGTTATTATCTAATAATGTGTGTTTAAAGACCTGACTTTTAGTGATTTTACCACCATGTAGGGCGTCATTATCAGTTACTACAAAATAAAATTCATAGTTTTTTCCAGCATCAATGTCCATCCCAGATGGAAAGGTATAGTAGAACTGACTAAAATTATTTTCTGGTGATAGAAGTGAAATTCGTTGCGCTTGTTCTTCGTTATTGGTTTCATAATACACCACGTCTATTTTTTGTAAGCCATAATCATCGGAAGCTTCGCCGGTATAATAAGAAACATTGGGATTTAAGGAGTCTAAAACCTGATCCACTTTAATAGCGGGAAAAGCATCTTTGATAACTTTTAATTTGTATGCCAACCGTTCAAAATCTGCAATATTCTTGTTTGAAGTTGTTAACTCATAGTTTAAGTTGGAATATATTCTTTTACTATGTTCAAAGCTGTTCAGTGTTTTTAGAAAACTTATGACAGTATCTGTGCAAACTAGTTGAACTTGATCGGTGTCTTCGCTTATAATTTCCCATGTTACTTTTGTGCCTTCTGGCACTATCACATTCCCGGTGCTTTTTAGAATTTCGTTTGGTTTTTTGATGTAAGACGGATAGTCTAATGAAACCTTAAAATCTACAATTGTTGGCACTTTTAGAGCAGTTAGCTGATAGGGTTTGGAAACAACCTCGTTTCCCTTAAAATTAAAAGTAACACTGGTTAGTGGTGGGGATAAGGTATATTGATATATGCTATTCTTTTCCTCTAATAGAATTGCTTTTCCATCAAGCACAATATATACCTGTTCTGGTTTTACAGCTCCTTTTGTGGTGACTTGAAACGTAAAGGTCTTGCTTTCTATCACTTTTAAATCGCGGGAAAGCAACTCAAAAGTAAAAGGGGCTGGGGGTTCATAGGCTAAATCATAGTTGACTACGCGTTCGTATGAGCCAAAAAATGAACTCCAATTACCAGAAAGCCATAAGGTGAGGATAATGAGTAGTGGCACTGTTCCATATTTGGCATATCTGTATGCATCTTTATAGGTAATGGCGTTCTTAAACGGAATGGGATTCAATTGTTCTGAACGTTGTTTAATGCTTGCCAATAAAAGTTCAGATTTTTTTTCGTGATTGGCAAGGTCTAATAAATTAAGGAGCTTATCCCCTACTTCAGGAAAATGTTTGCCAATCATTATCGCGGCATCCTTGGATGTGATGCCTCTTTTTATTCTAAACAAATAAAATAGTGGGGTTAAAATATATTTGAACAAAAAAAACAATTCAACACTTATAATCATAAGTAATAACACCAACCTGCCAGCCGAACTTAGCCAAAGCGCATACTCAACGCCCATAACCGCTAAAAAAAACAATACTCCAAAAGCAAAAAAAAGTAGTATTCCCTTAATTAGTTTTTGGGTATAATGTTTACGTACAAAGTCGTTTAGTTTGCTTAAAATGTTGTTATAGGACTGCAAATGCGTTTTTTATATACCAAGATAGGAGTAATTGTATTTTTTTGAATAGAAATATTTGTTAAAAGCGGTTAAACGGTCTTTTTTAAACCCACGTATTATCTAGGCATTAAAGGCATTGTTAAAAATATCAGGAATACGCATACGGTGCTTTTTAGCCAACCGTGCTTTTTATACCTTTGCTGCATGACAAAAAACGTTCGCGTAAGATTTGCGCCCAGCCCTACAGGTCCATTGCACATTGGAGGTGTGCGCACTGCACTCTTTAATTATTTATTCGCTAAAAAGCATGGTGGTGAATTTGTTCTTAGAATTGAGGACACTGATCAAAATAGATATGTTGAAGGCGCAGAGCAATATATAATAGATTCCCTAAACTGGTGCGGAATCCCTTTTGATGAAGGAGTAGGCAAGGATGGCGGTTTTGGTCCATATAGACAGAGCGAGCGAAAGCATTTGTATAAAGAGTATGCCGATGACTTAATTACAAAAGGGAAAGCCTATTACGCATTTGATACTGCAGAAAAACTTGACTTTCACCGAAAAGACCATGAGGCTAAAGGTAAAACCTTCATATACAATTGGCACAACCGATTAAAATTGGATAATTCTTTGTCCATGATGCCTGAGGAAGTTGAAAAACGCTTGGCTTCTGGCGAGGATTTTGTAATTCGGTTTTTAACCCCCCCCAATGAAAAACTGCATTTAAAGGACATCATACGTGGAGATATTGAGATTGACACCAATATTTTGGATGATAAGGTATTGTTTAAAAGTGATGGCATGCCTACCTATCATTTGGCCAATATTGTTGACGACCACCTTATGGAAATTTCCCATGTTATCCGTGGTGAGGAATGGTTGCCTTCCTTGGCCCTACACCAACAATTATATAATGCTTTTGGTTGGCAAGCACCAGAATTTGCCCACTTACCATTAATTATGAAACCCGTTGGGAAAGGAAAATTAAGTAAAAGGGATGGCGAAAAGGGCGGCTTCCCCGTCTTTCCTCTCTCGTGGAACGAATCCGTGGGGTATAGGGAATCGGGTTACTTTCCTGAAGCCGTGATAAATTTCTTGGCTTTATTGGGATGGAACCCTGGCACGGAGCAAGAAATCTTTAGCCTGCAAGAGCTTGTGGACACCTTTTCTTTGGAGCGGGTAAACAAGTCTGGCGCTAGGTTTGACCCCGATAAGACGAAATGGTACAACCATCATTATCTACAGCTAAAAACCAACAATGAACTGGCAAATTTATTTGAAACGGAAGTTTCAGAAAAGACCATTGGGAATGCGATTACATTTTCTAATGAATATATCATCAAGGTAGTTTCCATGATAAAAGAGCGGGCTACTTTTGTGTCCGATTTTTGGGAATTGAGCGATTATTTCTTTGTGGCACCAAGCACATACAATGAAAAAGCAGCCAATAAACAATGGAAGGATGAAACTTCTGATATAATGCAGAAACTAATACCGGTGTTAGAGGATATATCCGATTTTTCATCGTCTAATGTAGAAACGATTGTAAAATCTTGGATTTCCGAACAGGAATTATCTTTTGGTAAGGTGATGCCTCCTTTACGACTTATTTTAGTGGGCGATATGAAAGGTCCTCATATTTTTGATATCATGGGAATGATTGGTAAGGATCAAAGTATTGAGAGGATTACAACCGCTATCGAAAAATTTGGGTAGTTGGTTATGGTAGCTCAGTTAGCTCATGGTAATTAACCATTTTGGAAATACCCTCAACATTACCCTGATATGTTTTCCCCCTTAGCCCGGCAACTGGGTGGGCAATTAGTTCACCCTCTGGATACTTCTGAATCAATTCTTGAACTGCAGCAATATCTAAATCATCCATAATGGGGTTTAGCCATTTTTCTTCCAGTTCAGTAGGCAAAATTAAGGGCATTCGTGATTCCTTTATTTTTGGATTATTGTGTATACGTTCCATCAACTTGTTCGCCTTGGTGGTAACAATGGTAAACGTATTTATAAGCCCACGGCTTTCAGGGTCGTGCCATTCGCTCCATAGACCGGCTAAAGCTAGTGGCTCTTTATTTTTATGATAGATAAAAAAAGGAAAGGTTTTCCCTTCTTTATAATAGTGCTCATAGAACCCGTCAACATAAATAACACATCTATTGTTCCGTGCAGCGGTTCTAAAAGAAGGCTTTTCGAAAATGGTTTCCCCTCTTGCATTGAGTGTGTTGTTCCACAGTTCTTTGCGTTGTTCATTGTCCCTTACCCAATATGGGACAAGCCCCCAAGTGGCCACTTCTGGAAAATCTGGCGACCTGTCTGTATAAATTAAAACTTCAGGGTGATTAAAACCGGAGGAATGATATATGGGCAAATCCGTTAACGGAGCTAATTTTTCAATGATTTCCTCTATAGCCTTGAGGTCATTTCTTCTTTTGGCCCTTTTTAACTGGGCCTCCAAACTTGTTTTTATATCGTAACACATAAAATCAGCTAGTAACCCATATTGGAAATTAAATATCGGGCATGTTTATGATAACATTTCCTGTTTTTTTGCCAGCTAAAACATAGGTATAGGCTTCCGCAATTTCCTCTAGGCCATACTCCCTATCAATTACTGGTCTAAAAATACCATTTTCTAAAGCATTGCTAATAAATGGAATTGTTTTTTTGGTACTATATGGTATGGGGAACATAACTTTTTTAGAGTTAAATAAAGGCGTAAAAAGCGAGTAAAAAATATTTTCTGCATAGGGTCCAAGCTCCGAGGAAATATAAACACCATTTTGTTTAAGCAGGGGTTTGCACTTACTAAACCTACTTTTTCCAACGGCATCAAAGATAAAATCATACAACCGCTTATCTTTTGTGAAATCCTCTTTTGTGAAATCATATATTTTGTCAGCTCCAAGGGATTTTACCAGAGCAATGTTTTTTGTGTTACAAACCGCTGTAATAGAAACATCATACTGTCTTACAAATTGCAAAAGTGCTGATCCTATAGCTCCGGCAACACCATTGATTAGGATACTTTGACCGTTTTTTATAGTAGACTTGTGGAGAAAGGTATAGGCGTAGTGTGCCCCTTCTAAACTTGCCGCAGCCTGTTTAAAGGAACAATTTTTTGGTATAAGAAACACATGTTCCTGTGTTGTAACCAAATGTGTGGCCTGGGATTGACTACTGGTATCTGTAAAACCAAATACCTTATCCTCGGGTTTGTAAGTGATAACATTTTTTCCAACAGCAATGATTTCCCCGGCAAAATCGGTTCCCAAAACAGGCTTTTTTGGTTTCAACAAACCAATAATAAACGTCATAATAAAGGGTTTTGCCGTAAGGTTGGCACAATCTGTCCGGTTTACGGTAGTTGCGTGTACCTTTACAAGCACTTCATTATCCTTGGGCACTGGAACCTCACAACTTTCTACAACAATCATCTCAGGACCACCATAACTCCTCCTAATTGCCGCTTTCATTTTTTGGATTTATAAACATCGTGCATGCCTTGGCCGTTAAGAATTAGGGGCGCATATTTTTCTATTCGAGTAGTACGTGTTTTGGATTGCTTAGGCTGTGAAAAATGCAAAAGATAACCTCGTTGTCTGCCAGGGGTCAAATTTTCAAAAGCGGTTTTTAGGTCGGGTTGTTTCTTAAATTGTTGTACCAACTCCTCGGGAATAGATTCCGGCTGTTTCTTGAACTCTATTTTCAAACCTGCTTTTTCCACTTCAATAGCTTCAAATATATATTGTTTTATGATGTTTTCTTGATCCATTACCTGCTTTGGTCCAGTGAAACGAAGTTGACGCATTGCTTGTGAATTTTCTCCTGGCGCTACAAGCAAGTTGTAATTGTCACTTAAAAGCGCTCCCTTAAAAAAAGCCAACGTCGCAAAATTTTTGAAAGCCGTAACCAATAAAATATTAATGTTTTGGCTTGTATAGCAGGGTTGAGACCATTTTAGTTCTTCAGTCAGCCCACATTCCAAAACCAAACGTCTTAAATGTGTCAACGTTTCTTGCCAAGTATGTACTTTACATGCTGGAGTTTTATATAGCGAACACCGTCCGCACCCATTAGTTAAATAGGCGTCAACTTTACTATTTGGGCTGCTCATGGTTTGTATATTAGTTTAAAAGTTCGCATACGTTATAAAAATAAAAAAATTATGCTTTGAACATCAAACCAAAAGAAGTCATGAGCCATCAATTGAATATCCACTATTTTTAAGAGGCATATGGTATTTTGTTAACAACATAATGAGTTTTACCATCTATCCTATGAGTATTGAAAGTGTTCAGTCTATTTTGGGCATAAGAGTAGATTTTGTTGCTAGGGTAAGTTTTATAGGGACAAAACTAAAAAATCATAATTGGTATACTACAGTATTTGGTTAATGGAAAACAAGTTCAAAATGGGCTTTGCCCATAAACTATCTGATGTTTAATTTTTGATAATTGCTATGAACAAGCGTAGGTGATAGTGAGCAATAATATTCCTAATATACACACCATGACTAAAATATCTACAGTCTTATATGGTGATTTGGAACGGTGTGATGAATTTGATTTATTTTCCATACATGGGGTGTCTTCGCACAATCATAACGAGAGATAAAGAAAAGTAGGAATTTTTCTGTATTTATAGAAGAATTTATGTGTCTTCGACATAGGTTTATGTGTAAACACCTACAAATCAGACTTTTTTAGTAACATATTAAGCATGGAAAAAGGAGCCTGTTGCTTTTTCAAAAGGGAGGTTAGAAGTTGGATTTGCCTTATAGATTTTCATTCAGATACGGCCTGTATCTTCTAAGTTTGGATACCCTTCATGTTTGTTTTCTACTAAGAGTATGTTGGGCTCCAAAATTTTCTATCTACCCTTAAATGGCAAAATGGTTTTTCCATTAAGAAACAGGGGATGCCATATTTTCTGGTTTCTGTAATTGAGAGGTCTTTTTTAGTATAACGGTGCGTTACACCAGCAAACAATTTGAGTTGGGCTGCACTCTATTTAAACAAAAATACCAATCAAGATATTTTATAACGACCTATTTTTCAGGCGTTAACTTGTCAGTGTACCGTTCTAGATAAGTAAAGTTGAACTATAAGGGTTATTGTGTATTAAAAGAAAAGGATACTGTAACAAATTGATGAGACTCAAGACCAATTGTAAGCGTACGATTTTGTACATTGAAGCAATAACTAAAAACATAACATCATGGGTGCCTTTATTTGGATTCCGATTTTTATTTTTATTTTCTTTATTATGCTGTCATTTGTTTTCATAGTAAAACAACAAACTGCCGCTATAATTGAAACTTTTGGCAGGTTCAGTAGCATTAGGCAATCAGGATTGCAGTTTAAAATTCCGTTTGTACAACGTATAGCCGGTAAATTGAGTCTTAAGATCCAGCAATTGGATGTAATCATAGAAACAAAGACCTTAGATGATGTGTTTGTCCGCCTAAAAGTGTCCGTACAGTACAAGGTTATCAAGGATAAGGTGTATGATGCGTTTTATAAATTGGACTATCCGCACGATCAGATTACCTCCTATGTTTTTGACGTGGTACGTGCCGAAGTACCAAAAATGAAGCTCGACGATGTCTTTGTTAAGAAAGATGATATTGCTCTGGCAGTTAAGGCAGAACTTAATGATGCCATGCTGGATTATGGTTTTGATATTATAAAGACCTTAGTAACGGATATAGACCCTGATGCACAGGTAAAAGCTGCTATGAATCGTATCAATGCTTCAGAGCGCGAAAAAATTGCCGCTCAATTTGAAGGTGATGCAGCGCGTATTTTAATTGTGGAAAAAGCGAAGGCAGAAGCAGAAAGTAAACGTTTACAAGGGCAAGGTATAGCGGATCAGCGTAGGGAAATTGCCCGTGGTCTAGAGGAGTCTGTTGAGGTGTTGAACAAAGTGGGCATTAATTCTCAGGAAGCCTCCGCATTAATAGTGGTTACGCAACACTATGATACTTTACAGAGTATTGGCGAGGAAACCAATACCAATTTAATATTATTGCCAAATTCACCACAGGCAGGTAGTGATATGTTGAATAATATGGTGGCGTCATTTACTGCAAGTAACATGATTGGCGAGCAAATGAAGAAAACAAATCCTAAAAACACAAACAGTAAGAAATAGCAAAGTACTATTGTAAAACAAAATCAGCCTAAAACAAGTTTTTAATTGCTCTAGGCGGATTTTTTATGTGGAATATTTAGTTTTTCTGCTGAATTTTTGCCCAAGAGTCACGTAAACCTACTGTTTTATTGAAAACTAATGTGTCTGATGTGGTATCTGGGTCTACACAGAAGTATCCCATCCTTTGAAACTGAAAACGTTCTTCTACCTTGGCATCTTTTAAGCTAGGCTCAACATATCCTGTGATTACTTCTAGGGAATTGGGGTTAATGAACTCCATAAAATCCTTGTCTTTGTGCGTGTCCGGACTCTCATCTAAAAACAAACGGTCATATAAACGTATTTTGGCTGGGATAGCATGCTTTATGGAAACCCAATGTAAGGTTCCTTTTACCCTACGCAAACTTTCAGGAGTGCCGCTACCACTTCTACTTTTCGGGTCGTAGGTACATTGCACTTCTATAATATTCCCATCGGTATCTTTTGTACAGCTCTCAGCTTTAATAATGTAGCCGTTTTTAAGGCGCACTTCTCCACCAAGTTTTAAACGAAAGAATTTTTTGTTGGCTTCTTCCTTGAAATCATCTTTCTCAATATACAATTCACGTGAAAACGGTATTTCTCGGTAGCCTAGAGCTTCGTCTTCGGGACTGTTTTCCGCCTCTAACCATTCTTCTTCACCTTCAGGATAATTGGTGATTACCAATTTCAAGGGGTCTAAAACACCCATCACCCGTGGTGTAATTTTATTGAGGTGTTCACGTACATGAAATTCCAACAGGGAAACATCGATTAAGTTCTCTCGTTTGGCAATTCCAATGGTATCCGCAAAATTCCGAATAGATTCGGGAGTGTATCCCCTTCTTCGTAGACCGGAAATTGTGGGCATGCGGGGGTCGTCCCACCCATTAACTACATTTTGCTCAACCAATTGTGCCAATTTTCGTTTACTTACTACCGTATGGCTTAAGTTTCTTCTGGCAAATTCTCGCTGTTTAGGCCTAGTTTTGTTTACGTCGTATACCTGATCCAAAAACCAATCATAAAGCTCACGGTGCATCGCAAATTCCAGAGTACAAAAGGAATGGGATACTTGTTCTATATAATCACTTTCACCATGCGTCCAATCATACATAGGGTAAATACACCAATCGGTATTTGTCCTGTGGTGTGCTTTGTGTAAAATGCGATACATAATAGGGTCGCGCATTAACATGTTAGAGGAACCCATATCAATTTTTGCGCGAAGCACATGGCTCCCTTCTTCGAATTCCCCATTTTTCATTGCTTCAAAAAGCGCCAAGTTTTCCTCTACAGATCTTTCCCTGTTTGGACTTGCAGTCCCCGGCTCTGTTGGAGTCCCTTTTTGACGCGCCATTTCCTCAGAAGATTGGTTGTCTACATAGGCCTTTCCTTTTTTAATCAATTCAACCGCCCAATCATAAAGTTGTTGAAAATAATCCGACGCGTACCGTTCGGTATCCCATTTAAAGCCAAGCCATTCAACATCACGTTTAATGGCATCTACAAACGCTTGTTCCTCTTTTGCTGGATTGGTATCATCAAAACGCAAATTTACCGGGGCATCATAACGAAGGCCAAGGCCAAAATTCAAGCAAATAGAACTTGCATGCCCAATGTGTAAATATCCATTTGGTTCTGGTGGAAAACGGAATCGCAACTCATCTTTGGAATATCCTTTTTGAAGGTCTTCCTCAACAATTTGTTCAATAAAATTTAAAGACTTCGTGGTCTCTTCCATATGCAATTTTTAGAAGCTACAAAAGTAGCAAAATTGCCGTAATACTGCAGTTTAAAAAACATATACCTAAGATAAATGGCTTTTCACAACAGAATTAAACAGCTGTACAACATTAAATTCACTACACGCGTTATATATAGCATATTTGTGTTGAACACAAGGTTTAAATGAAACGACCTACAACATTCATGAACACATGGGGCCCCAAATCTCACTTACTATGAAAACACTTTACTTTAACACACTTACGCTAATTGCCTTACTAATGAGCTGTTTACAGCTTAGTGGCCAAGCTATTGTTATTAACGCACCTGAACCTGCGGACAACCCCAACCTTTCAGGAGTTTCGGCATGGGGTGCCGTATGTGCTGGTAATGGCGGGTTTAACGAATACTTTGTTGATATTACTTGGGCGGGTACAGCGAATGCTTCCAATGAGTTTATTTTGGAATTATCAGACGCCTCTGGTGATTTTTCCTCACCTGAAATCTTGGCAACGATAACGGACAAGAACTCGGAACAAAATTTTCTGGCCAGTTTTGCGATACCTACTACTACACGGGGACAAGGCTATAGAATGCGTGTACGTAGTACCGATCCTGTAAAAATTGGCACGGTGTCACAAGCTTACAGCATGTATTACATGGATGTAACGACCAACTTGAACATAAGTGAACTTGGTAATGGCGTTCCTCCTGGCAGTGTCTGCAGTACAGGTCCTGTAACATTACGTGTCGACAATATTGCAAACCCAGAAACATATCAGTATATCTGGTTTAAAAGTGGAACCCAATTAACCGGCGAAACAGGACATACCTTAGAAGTTACGCAAAGTGGTATGTATAATGCATATATAGATTATGGTCCTGAATGTACAGGTTCTGGTAATACGGACTCCAATATAGTTGATGTTACTGTTGGCGGCTCAGGTACCGGCATTGCCATAAACGCACCTACTAAAACATCACTTTGTAGTACAGACACGGAAACCTTAACCATAAGCGTTACTGACACAGGTTGGAGTTATCAGTGGTACAAGGATGGTGTAGAAATCCTTGGAGCCATTGGAACTTCTTATACAGTGAACGCTTCTAATAGTGGATTTGAAGGAGATTATGCCGTTGAAATTTCTGGAAGCAGTATCTGTACAGAAAAATCTGCCGCAGTGACCATGACCAATGCAGATGCATTTACAGTAACCAGAGACAATCCTGATAATGTTGTGGTACTACCATCACAAACACAGACCTTATCAGTAAGTACTTCGGCAAACACACCAACCTATAAATGGTTTAGAAATGGCATTGAAATTGCCGGTCAAACGAACAACACGTTGGATATTAACCAAGATGGAAGTTACTATGCCGAGATTACACAAACTGGGGGTAGTTGTGCCATAACAAGTAAAAATTCTGATACCACGATTGCAGTTTCACCTGTATCTTTTGAAATTGGACTTGACTATTCTGGGACTTATACCGCGTGTTCAAATACCGATGTTGTTTTAGAGGTTGCCATAATCAATGCAATTGCTACTGATGGCTCTGCTTCGGATGTAACCGCAGATTTAATCAATGCTTTTGCCTATCAATGGAAAAAAGACGGATCCATAGTAACAGGGCAAAATGGAAAAAGCATAAGCCTTGCGTCCAATGTAGAGAATGGCAATTATAATGTTGAGGCTTCAATTGATAGCTATAATGAAATATCCAATAGTTTATCCGTACAATTATTAACCAATCAAACAGTTATAATTAGTAGTACCAGTACCGTGTATTGCGATGCCAGTGACGTAGTCACCCTTAGTGCCTCGGTTGATCTTACCAATGAAAGTTACCAGTGGCAATTGGACGGCACAACTGTGAGCTCTACTGAGGCTGTTTTAAACGTGACCAATACGGGTACATACCAATTGGTTTTGGATAAGGATGGCTGTGATTTAATTTCTAACGAGATAATCATTTCTCCCCTGGATCAAAACCTAATTACTCTAGATCCAGCTGGTGATATTGTGATTCCTGAGGGCACCTCTAAAACCGTTACCGCTAGAGGCGGAACAGCATATAGATGGATGGATGCTTCCAACACCGAAATGAGCACATCGGACAATGTGACTTTTACAGAACCTGGGACGTATACTTTGATTGCCAATATTGATAATTGCGAAATTGTAAGACAGGTAGAGGTTTCGATATTGGATACTTTCAAGGTTCCAAATGTAATAACCGTTAATGGCGATGGAATTAATGACCAATGGGTAATTCCTAATTCATATTCCAACAAAGCTGACGTTAACGTGATTATTTACAATGAACAAGGAGAAGAGATCGTTAATGAATTTGACTATAAGAATAACTGGCCGCAATCGTCGACCGCATTTACCAAACAAAACATGGTATTCTATTATAAAATACGGAATGCCAGTGAAGTGCTCAAACAGGGCACCATCACAGTAATACGCTAAAAAAAACCATGCAACCTAACCGTTTATTATTCTTATTGTTTCTAGTTGTTCTTGGATTGGTAAAGACCAATGCCCAAGATGATAATCCATATTTTGGGTATGAAGTGCCATCTCAGAACTTGTTGAAGTATAATAGATTCTTGATCAACCCGACTTTTTCAACAGTTAGGGAAGATAAGTCCTATATAAACCTTTTACACAGAAACCAATCGGTACAATTTGACGATAACAATCAGAATTACTTTTTGAGTTATAGTGGGCGAATTAGTGATCATACAGGTTTGGGTTTGAGTTTATATACGCAACGATTAGGGGCATTAAGCAACTACGGTGTTTTGGCCAACTATGCCTATGGAGTGAAATTGAGCGATAAAAGCAATTTTACTTTTGGTGCCAACCTTTCGTACTACAATAGTGGTTTTGATGAGGGTAGGGCTACAACAGTTGAGGAAGACCCATTTTTAGCCGGCTTCCAAGATCAGAACTTATTATCCTTTCAGCCTGGTTTTAACCTTTCCTATGGCAAGTTTGATGTGGGTATGTTCGCAGAAAACCTATTCGACTATAATTTAAAGACCAGTGAATCCTTAACAGATTTTAGCAACAAAACCTATTCTGGACATTTACAATATACCCATGAGTTTAAAAATCAATCGGGGGTATTTGAACAAGCCAGATTAATGCCATTGGCAAGGGTGCGCATTGATGGTGAGGAAGACAATGTCACATTAGGGGGTAGTTTAATTCTAGACCTTCCTAAGTTGGGATGGATACAAGGTGGCTATGATAGTTATTATGGCGCCGCTGCCGGTGTTGGTTTTAATTTGAACCAAAGAATTTCATTAGGGTATACCATGGAAAAAGGTCTGTCCAACAATTTTGATAATTTTGGACTTACCCATGAAATTTCCTTTGCCTATTCTTTTACCCCTAACTTAACTGAGGACAGGGTAATGTTGGAAGATGACATAGATGATTTGGTTCAAAATGAGTTGGAACCAGATACCTTGGCAACCAATGAAGAGATTGAAGAGTTAAAACGGAAACTTGCAGAAAATGATGCCATTATTGAAGAACTCATGTTTAGGCAAGATTCTTTGGAGTCTAACAGACAACGAGACTTAGAACGCCGTTTTGAGATGGTAATGCGCATGGTTCGTAATGAAACCCAAGGAGAAAGACCAGATTTAGAAAAAAGGGCAGAAGCGATTTTTCAAGGTGAAGACCAATCAGATATAGCATTTACAGCTAGAAATAGGGGAAATGATAGGGAAGTCAATCCACAAAATACCGAACAAAATGAAATTGCCAAAGATGTTGTAATACCGATTAAGTCACAAAACAACCTAGTTGAAAAACCTACAAAACCAGAAGCATTGGCAGAGGCCAAACGTAAAAAGGCAGATGTAGGGCATCGAATACAAAATACGGTAAAAGCTAAGGATGCCTTGGCGGCAACAACACAGAGGGCCCCAACCACAGAAAAAAGAACCAATACGGTAGTTCAGGATAAAATAAAGAGTAGAAAGTTTAAGGACTTACCAAACGTATCTGATGGTTATTATGTGGTAGCCAATGTGTATAAAGGGGGCCAATACATGCACAAGTTTATAAACGATTTAGAAACAAAAGGCATTGCCGCAAGTTTTATAGATAACACCAATAATGGCCTAAAATATGTTTATCTGGACAAGTTTGATACTTGGCAAGAGGCTGTTGCGGCCTATGAAAGCAATCTAAATGGCGCTTATAATGGCCCTATGTGGATTATGAATGTAGACAATCGCTATACCAACGAGGCCTATGTTGAAAACGTTAATAAGCTAAAGGAGAAATCCTCTAAATATGACACCAGTGTTTTACGTAAAAATGTTATGGAGAAGGATAGAGTGGCGGCTACGCAATCGGAAACCAAAAATTATGAAATTGATGGCATTGGGTCAGGCTATTACATTATAGCGAATGTATTTGCCAATCCTAACAATGCCAATAGGTTTGTAAAATTATTAAACTCATATGGCTTAAGCGCAAGCTATTTTATCAATCCTGAAAACAAATATAGATATGTGTATTTAAAGAAACATAATTCTTGGAACAATGCACTTATCTCATACTATTCCAAACTAAATGATGCCTACAATGACAAAATGTGGATTATGAGGGTTAATCCAAATCAAATGGCCTAAAAGAGACTAAAAAACATCAGTTTGGCATAAAAGCAAACCTATTATAATTGAGGAAATTCAATAAGAGCTTAAAGCCCAAAAAATTATTTTTTGGGCTAAAATTTTTGGTTTAAAATCAGAATTTTCACCCCCTACAATAAAAAGCGACCGCTCGGTCGCTTACTAAATGTTGGTCTTTTGAAAAAACACATACCATTCTTAATGTGTATTTCACAACATCTAAGCCACATACTACAACATTAAGTTTTGCACGTGCTTAGTATGGTGAATATTTGTTATTGAGTAAATCCGTCTTTACATCTTAAAAAATGAATTGGCGGAGGAACCCAAACTAAGAACACCATATGTACAACATTTTAAAATTTTCGGATACCACCAAACTAACCGAATCTATGAAATCAAATATCTTCAAAGGCCTAATTATTGCCTGTTTGTTATTATTGGGTAGTTTTTCTGCCTTTTCCCAAGTCAAAAATGATTTTGATGTACGCTATTCTGCAGATATTAGGGGAGAACTAACCTTTGCGGCGAACAACATTGTAAGCGCACAGATAGACCCTTATTGTACGGGTAGAAGAAATAATAGGGTTTGCTACCCAGAACAGACCCCAAATGACCCCTATGATTTAACAGGGAACTCCTCAGAATATAATGACAATATTGATATGCAATATATTGATGTTGATGGGGATGCCTCAACGTTCAGCTCTAGTAGCGCAATACTAACGGTACCGGATGCCACCTGTTCATTGGTGCGCTACGCAGGTCTGTATTGGTCTGCAGTTTATGTCAATTCTGACAGAAGCAATATTGATGATATAAAATTTAGAATGCCTGGTGGGGCTTACCAAGATATCACCGCAGACGAGATTCTTTTTGACGGAAATGGTGATGCAGATTTTGGGTATTATAGCCCCTATGCCGCTTATAAAGATGTTACTTCTTTGGTAACAAGTCTTTCAGACCCTAATGGAGAATATACCGTTGCCGATGTAAGGGCAAGTACTGGAAGTAATATATCTGGTGGTATATCTGGCGGTTGGACTTTAGTCGTGGTCTATGAGAATCCTAATTTGCCTGGCAGCAGGTACATTACCACTTTTGATGGTTATGCAGGTATTAAATCTGGAGAAAGTGTAGATATTCCCGTTAGTGGTTTTACCACTTTGCCAGCACCATTTCCTGTAAACGCAAAAATGGGTGTTGCCGCTTTGGAAGGGGACAATAGAATTGGTGGCGATGGACTTGCCATAGACGCTTTTGGCGCTGGGGTTTATATGCCATTATCAAACGCTGTTAATCCAGCGACTAATTTTTTTAACTCCAATATTACTAGGGATGATGCCTTGGTTACCGATAGGACACCTAACAGTACCAACACCTTAGGGTGGGACATGGATTTGTTTGAGATAGATAATCAATTCAACAATGTAATTCCTAATGATGCCACGAGCGCAACATTAAGAGCCACTTCCTCACAAGACAAATATGACATCTTTTTCACATCTTTTGATGTTGAGATAATTGCCCCGAATATTGTTTTGGAGAAAAGGGTAAACACACCTGGCGGAGTTGATATTACAGGGGAAGGTGTAAATCTTGGCCAGACCCTGGATTATGTACTTACCTATCAAAATATTGGTAATGATGATGGAGACAATTATACAATAAGGGACGTACTTCCTGTAAATGTTTCCCCACCAGATGGACGTAGTGATTTTATCGCAGCCGACTTTACACTCCCTCCAGGGGTTACATACGTTTATAATCCAGCCACTAGAGAAGTGGTTTTTACAATTCCTAATGATCTAATAGAGGAAAATGACCCAGGGTATTCTATTCGTATGCGGGTTCAAGTTGCAGAAAATTGTTTCGATTTTATAAATGCTTGTTCAGATCTGATTCAGAATTTGGCTTATTCTACTTATCAAGGCGTTGAAAACTCTGCAATGGTAACCGATGACCCAAGTGTTACAGATTTTAATGCGTGTGGCTTTATTATACCTGGTGCCACTAACTTTTTGCTGGACGACCTATCTGACTGTAATTTTGCTAGGACAGTTGAATTATGTGGAAGTTTCGCAGTTTTGAATGCTGGCGATGGTTTTGATGAATATATTTGGGTAAGGGATGATAACGGAAACAACACCTTTGATGCTACCGACACTGTAATTACTGATGGAGACCCGGACAATGACCCCAGCACCATTGTAGTGACCCAAGTGGGCACTTATATTGTGGATAAGATAGTTGCTGATCCCTGTAAAGGCTTTAAGGAAATAATTACGGTTACCCCATATGGTTCTGGACTTATTCCTAATCCCATAATAGAATATTTTAACGATGTTAACTCTGACGCAGACCCTTCTAATGATATTGCAGGCGAAATAGTACAATGTAGTGTTGACAATGATCTTTTACCTAAACTATTTTTATGTGGTATCAATGACACAAAATTGTTGCAGGTAAACATTGTTGATGCACAAAGTATTGTTTGGGAACAGTTAGACGAAGGTAGTTGTAGTCCCTCTGGTGATGACTGTGCCAATAAAGCTTTGACTTGTACATGGTCTCAAGTGGGTACGGGAAACAATTATACCGTTAACAGCGAGGGTCAGTATCGCTTATCCGTAACCTATCAAAATGGGTGTACCAGCCGTTTTTATTATAACGTCTTCCAAAACACCTTAGACATACAATACAATAACGAGGATATTGTTTGTGGTGACCCAGGCAATATTACAATTACAAATTTAGGCAATGGGTATGGGTATCAATTGGTAGATGCGGCTACTAATACTATCTTGGTGCCTTTTAGTTCCAACAATGGCCCAAGTTTTGACTTTAACACTGGAGAAAATGGCGCTTACATAGTTGAGGTTACACAATTGGACTTATCAGGCAACCCAATAGACGGTGCTTGTGTTTTCAGCACTCCTGAGATTGGAATTTTAGATAGAAATGTAACTTATGCCGTAACGCCAACGGATGCGACCTGTAATGGTTTAGGCTCCATAAACGTACAAATAAACAATGCCGATCCAAATTATGAATATGAATTACGATTAGATGATGGCACTAATGGTGGACAAGGCACTCTAATTGATACTGAAACTGCCCAACCGGATAACAATTTTACTTTTACAGGTTTAACGGCAGGTAATTATATTGTAATTGCTCGTACTGACGAAGGTTGTTCACATACGGAACAGGTATCTATTGTAAATAATAATGACCTTGAGTTAAATGCCAGGGTATCACAGCATATTACCTGTAGGGAAGGGAATATCCTAATGGATTCTGGAGGAGGTCAAACGCCACATACCTATGCTATTTGGCAATATGTTGATGACAATGGGGTTACAGTAACTTCCTATCCTACACCGCAAGACATACCTTCTTCCGAATTTCAGACAAGTCAGATTTTTGACATTTTTGACCCAGGTGATTACATCTTTGTAGTTGTAGATAGAAATAATTGCTTCTCATTTTCAAACGAGGTTTCTATTGAGTTTAGGCCTGCTGCCGAATTTGACCCTACCTCTGTTATAGATGTAGCTTGTTTTGGCGAATCTACCGGTATAATACAATTTAACTTAATTGATGACAATGGCTATCAATTAACGTTCTACTTATATGATGAAAACGATGTGGAATTGGCCACCAATGCGTCTGGATATTTTCCGAACCTTCCTGCCGGGGATTATACAATTGTAATCAACCAAAGAAAAGGCAGTGCCGCATGTGATTATGAAGAGGAACATACCATATCCACACCATCTAATCCTTTGGACGCATCATCAACCTTAATTCAAGATTATACGTGTTTACAAGAAGGTAGTATTGAAGCACAAAATGTAAGTGGTGGAACGGCACCATATGAGTACAGTATAGATGGGGTAAACTTTATTCCAGATACGACACCAAATGCAAATCTTTTTGAGAACCTAACGGATGGTACATATACCATAACAGTAAGAGATGCAGCTGGATGTACATATCCAACAGATCCAATAACAATATTGCCTTTAAATGAACCCACAGATTTAACTTTTGTGGCAACGGCGCCAAATTGTCCTGATCTTACTTCAGATGTAACAGTTTCTGTGATAGGTGGGAATCCTAATTTCACGTATGAAATAATTGCTCCGGCAGGGGATGTTGTTAATAATGGAAATTCCAATGTTTTTGCAGCGTTAGACCCTGGAACTTATACTTTTAGGGCAACAGATGACAAAGGCTGTTCAATTCAAGAAGATTTTACGATTACACCAGTTGATAGAATAAGTGTAACGGGTACTTTAGATAATAATGTTACTTGCTTTGGTTTATCCGATGGTTCTATAACATATACTGTAGCTGATTTTACAGGCACCTATGATTATAACGTTACAGGGCCAGCAAATTTTTCTGCATCGGCGCAAACTAGTACCAGTATTCCATTAGCGGGTCTTGGTGCTGGTACATATGTAATTACAGTAACGGATAATACAACCAATTGCACAGATACTGCTTCTGTAACAGTAGAGGCTCCACCAGCGGCACTTCTTATCTCAGATTTGGACGTAACAGATTTAACTTGTTCTACCACCGGAACTGTACCCGGTTCTGTAGTAATTACAGCTACAGACGGATGGGGTGGATATGAATATGAATTAGAAGATCCTTCAGGGTCAGTAACTGGTCCACAGAGCACGAATTCTTTTACAGGATTAACAGACACCTCAGGGAATTACACGGTTACAGTTCGTGACGCGGGAGGCTGTGAAATAACCCAGACATTTAATTTAAACCCAACGGTTGCACCCGTTTTGGAGGTTACTGCTAATAGTTTGTGTTATGACAGCACAACAGGATTAATACTTACGGCCAATGTCACTTCTGGTGGTGTAGCACCTTTTCAATATCGTTTAAATGGAGGCCCATACCAAACCAATGTAGATTTTACAGGACTAGGCCCAGGAAGTTACACTATTGAGGTAATTGATAGTAGAAATTGTACGGCAACAACATCAATTGATGTTTTTCCTACCATGAGTGCTTCAGCCAGTTTAATAAAGGATTTAGATTGTACTTTATCACCTGATGCCCAAATAGAAATTACGATTGCAGGAGGTAACCCAAGCTTTAACTACGAAGTATTTTTAAATGGAGCCTCTTTTCAAGCAAATGCAGCGGTCCCAAGTATACCGTTTACGTATACGACGACGACTTCAGGTACATACACGTTTGTTATAACCGATAATGAATCTTGTACAATTACAACAAATGAAGTTATTGTAACCGATGCTTTACCCCCTACCAGTACTCCAATAATTACCGATGTAAGATGTAATGGAGATACTAATGGAATTGTAGATTTAAACATATCTGGCGGTTTGGCACCTTATAGCATTGTCTTTGATGGCAGTGCACCATCAACACAGGAAATATACACAGACTTAGGGGCTGGTTCATATAACTATACCATCACAGATAGTAAAGGATGTGTAACTACCGGCACAGCTGTAGTTAATGAGGCAAATGCTTTGGTACTTGGTACTGCCATTACAACAGATTATGATTGTACGACAGGAGCAGCAACAATAAGTGTTATCAGTGTTAACGGTGGAACTGGCCCATTCGAGTACAGTATAGATGGTGTTAACTTTGATGGCACAACAGCGTTTACAGGCCTTTTAGATGGTTCTTATACCATAACCGTAAGGGACGCGAACCTTTGTACGGCAACAAGTACTCAGGTAATAGACCCATTAAACGAACCTACCGACCTATCCTTTACACAGACTGCGGTTACTTGCCCGGCTTTAACGAGTGATGTAACGGTTGCGGTTACCAATGGTAATCTAAATTTTGTATATGAAATTGTTGCTCCTATAGGGGATGCCGTTAATAATGTAAATAATGCAACTTTTACAGGGCTGGCCCCAGGCACTTATACCTTTAGGGTAACGGATGACAAAGGATGTTTTATTGAGGAGGATTATACGATAGCACCTATTGATCAGGTGACGGCGGTTTCTCAAATAGTAAGTAATGTAACCTGTGTAGGGGACAACGACGGCGAATTTACATTCACGGTAACTGATTTTGTAAGCACCTATAGCTATACCGTTGAGGATAGTTTGGGGAACCCTATCCAGTCTGCAACTAATATTAATACCACAACACCTATTTCAGCACCTGGATTGGCTGCAGATACGTATGTGGTTAATGTTATAGATGATACAACAAACTGTAGTACAACAATTAACCCGGTAATTTCTGAGCCTACGGCAGTTTTAGATTTCACGTTTACCAACTCACCGGTTACATGTATTGAAAATGCTACAATAACCGTTACGGCAACGGGTGGTTGGGGCAACTATGAATACGAATTGGAAAACACCGTTGGCCCCGCAATTGTATACGCTTATAATAATAATAACGAATTTACGAATGTTCCATCAGGCACTTACAATATTTATGTCAGGGATGCCAATGGGTGCATCGTTACAAGACCAATAGCCATTGCTCCTGCTGTAGCGCCAACATTAGCTTTGGCAACTTCAGATTTTTGTTATGACAGTATAGACCAAGCTTCAATGATTATTGATATTACAGATGGGGTGGCACCATATTCGTACAGCATTAACGGTGGAGGTCAAAACGCTGTTGTTGGAAATCAGTTTACGGTTTCCAACCTTACTCCAAACACATACAATATTCAGGTGACGGATGCTTATGGTTGTATTTCGAATGTGATTACAGAGACCATAGAACCACAATTAACGGCAAATGCCGTTTTAACCCAGGATCTTTTGTGTACAGGAAATGCCATTATCGATGTGACCATTGCTAATGGGTATACACCTTATGCTACCTATCAAGTACAAGTTGATGGAGGCGGTTATGGAGCAACAACACCAATTGTAGGAAATACATTTACCTATAATGGTGCAAGTACCGCAGGAACATACCAATTTTCGATAACAGACGCTAGAGGCTGTACAATTGAGACAAATGAAGTTATTGTAACACCTGCTTTACCACCTGCAAGCCTTCCTATTATTACCGATGTTAGGTGTAATGGCGATGCTAATGGAGTAGTGGACTTAAACATATCTGGCGGTTCTATGCCTTATAACATTGTCTTCGACGGCAGTGCACCATCAACACAGGAAATATACACTGATTTAGCAGCTGGTTCTTATAACTATACAATTACCGACAGTAAAGGATGTGTAACTAACGGTACAGCTGTAGTTAATGAGCCTACTGCTTTAACACTTACGACTGGCATCACTACAGATTATGATTGTACAACAGGTGCTGCCACTATAAGTGTAACAAATGTAAATGGGGGTACTGGCCCATTCGAGTACAGTATAGATGGTGTTAATTTTGTTGGCACTACAGATTTTACTGGTTTAACTGATGGAACATATACAATAACTGTAAGGGACGCGAACCTTTGTACGGCAACAAGTATTGAGGTAATAGATCCATTAAACGAACCTACCGATCTTTCATTTGTCCAGACTGCACCAACTTGCCCTGCAATAGTAAGTGATGTAACGGTTACTGTCACCAATGGTAACGGACCTTTTACCTACGAAATTATTGCACCAGCTATTAGTGCAACCAATAATGCAAATAACAATATATTTACTGGCTTAGCACCAGGCACATACACTTTTAGGGTAACCGATGCCAAGGGATGTTCTGTAGATGAAGATTATACCATTAACCCAATACCTCAAGTTAGTGTGCTATATCAATTGGTTAGTAATGTGACTTGTGTTGGGGACAGTGATGGTGAATTTGCATTTACAGTTTCTGATTTTGTTAGTACGTATAGTTATACGGTTGAGGATAGTCTAGGAAACCCTATCCAGTCTGCAAATAATATTAATACAACAACACCTATTTCAGTACCCGGATTGGCTGCGGATACTTATGTAATAAATGTTGTTGATGATACTACAAATTGTGATGTGTCCTCTGCGGCATTAATTGCAGAACCTGCGGTAGCATTAGATTTTACTTTTACAAACACGCCGGTTACATGTATCGAAAATGCTACCATAACGGTAACCGCAATTGGCGGTTGGGGCAACTATGAATACGAATTGGAAAACACTGTTGGCTCTGCCATTGTGTATGCTTACAACAGCAATAATCAATTTACCAATGTGCCTGCCGGCACATATAACATCTACGTGAGGGATGCCAATGGGTGTATTGATTCAAAACAGATTATTATAGACCCGGCAGCTACACCAACGTTAACTTTAGCAACTTCGGATTATTGTTATGATAGTACGGATCAAGCTTCGTTGACCGTTGATGTTACAGATGGTGTGGCACCATATTCGTATAGTATTAATGGAGGAGGACAAAATATTATTATTGGAAATCAGTTTACGGTTTCCAACCTTACTCCAAACACATATAATATTGTAGTTACTGATGCTTTCGGTTGTACATCCAATACCATTACAGAGACAATTGAACCACCATTAACGGCAAATGCCGTGTTGACTCAAGATTTGTTGTGTACTGGGAATGCCATTTTGGATGTGGCCATAGCAAATGGTTACACGCCGTATGCTACCTATCAAGTTCAATTTAATGGAGGTGGTTATGGAGCAACAACACCAATTGTAGGAAATGCATTTACCTATAATGGTGCAAGTGCCCCGGGAACATACCAATTTTTGATAACGGATGCTAGAGGCTGTACAATTGGGACAAATGAAGTAATTGTTGAACCTACCGTTACCCCTCAAGCGACTCCAGTAGTAACCGATGTTGCTTGTTTTGGAGGAGCAGATGGTTCTGTATTTATAGATGTAGATGCAAATTTCGGATTAGCACCATATACCATTAGTTTTAATGGCAGTGCTTTTACGTCAACTACAACCTATTCTGGCTTGTCTGCGGGCACCTACCCTTATATCGTAAGAGATAGTAAGGGTTGTGAATTTAACGGAAGCGCCATTGTAAATGAACCGTTACAGATACTTTCGAGTATGACCTCAAGAGATGTTACCTGTAGTAATGTTCCAGGGGGAGGTAATGTTCTTGGTGGTATAGATGTAACTATTACTCAAGGAGGCTTTGCTAATTTCACTTATACGCTTTATGATAGTGCCAATAATATTGTAGTACTTGATAGTGGAGATCCTAACCCCGCTATTTCTGCCAGTACAACCCATTCTTTTGATGGGGTTGATTTTGGCGATTATTATGTAAGAATTGTTGATGCCAATGGTTGTGAAAGTGATCTGGGATCGGTAAGGGTGAGGTCTAATCCTTATTTATCTTTAACAGCAAATATACCACCACCTGATTGCCCTACTGGTGGAACAGCTATTATTACCGCAACTGGAGGTTCTGGGGATTATGATTTTAGAATATATGATGTGGGAACGCTACCAGATGCTGAGATTTCTACAGGACCAACCACTGAAGAAGCTACTTTTAATGGACTAAACCCTGGTCAAACTTATATTATTGAGGCAACGGACAACATTAATCTTTGTACAAGTTATCAAGAAGTGGTTATACCACCTTTATCTACTATCACAGCAGTGGTCGATAGTACAACAGATATTACATGTACAGGTTCTGATGATGGTATAATGTCCTTTACTGTGGATAATTATGATGCTGGTGTAACCAATATCGATTGGGAAATTTTAAATGCAGTAACAAATACAAGTGTTACGGGCATAGGCACGTATTCAGGAAATATTGGTCCAGGCCCGGCAGGAGGCCCTCAGAGTTTAACGGTAAATCAAATCCCACCTGGGGATTATGTTTTACTAGTTAGGGAGGCATCCGCACCATCATGTACGGCAACCACTACGTTTAGAATTACTGAGCCTACGCCGGTAGCGTTAAGCTTAATAAGTCAAAATTCCGCTAATTGTAATGATGATGCAGAGGTTACGGTTAGAGCTAGTGGGGGAACAGGCCCATATACCTATGCATATGTTGTAGATGGCGCAGCTGTACCAAGTTCGTTCCCAGAAGGAGCAACTTTTACCTTAGACCCTTCTGTTGGCTTGGATTGGGATATTTATGCCCAAGATGCGAATTTATGTATTTCTCCTGTTTTGGATGTTACCATTACGGTAGACCCTACCCCTGGCATAGCCTTGTCGATGGTAGACGCGTGTGTTCCTGAGGGCACGTATGAGGTCGATGTTACGATGGACGTGGCAGGTGTCGGCCCT